>NZ_LNQC01000047.1 GCF_001651855.1 Sinorhizobium americanum
CATTGGAGCCTGCCCGGAAGACCGATCTCCCGCTACTCCCATCAAGGGAGGCCGCCGGAGCCCCAATCATCCGATCTTTTTGCTTTGGAGATAGCCGAGGACGATTTCTGCCGCCTTCTCGCTGGGCGGGTTGTCGGTCCTCATGCGCTGTTGCACGACGGCAAAGCCATCGAGCATCGCAGCGCGCTGCGGCGTGTCGTTCGAAAGCCGCTCGAACCAGCGGGTGAGTGTCCCCGACCGAATGGCCTTGTTGAAATATTCGGGAACGATCGGAAAATCGGCGATGAGGTTCGGCAGTGCCGCCGTCCAGATGCGGATCTTTTCATGAAGGAGCGTGACGAGCCAGTCCGCGCGATAGGTCGAAACCACCGGGACGCCCGCCAGCGCCAATTCGAGGATGACCGTGCCTGATGCCGCGATCGCCGCGTCCGCCTCGCTGAAGGCCCGCCACTTCGTTTCCGAATCAACGGTTATTTCCGGCTGGATTTCCCAGGATGCGGTCAATTCCCGCACGCGTCGTTCCTGGCGCGCTACGGTCGGCAGCAGGAACCGCGTGTCCGGGTTGCGTGCCGCAATCTCCGCAACGGCTTCCTCGAAAACCGGCAGCAGGCGGCTGATTTCGCTGGCGCGCGAGCCGGGAAGCAGCAGGCAAGTCTTGATGCCTTCCCCCTGCTCCGCCTGCAACCGCCGACGCCGGTGTTCCCGGGCCGCGAGCAGATTGGCGTCCGACGCCAACCGGTGGCCGACATAGGTGGTCGGCGGCCCACCGAGCTTCGCCATCACCGCCGGCTCGAAGGGAAGCACGGCAAGCACATGATCGACATAGGCGCGCATCCGCGGCGCCCGCTCGGGCTTCCAGGCCCAGACGCTCGGACAGACATAATCGATGATCGGCATATCCGGCAGCGCGGCGCGTACCTGCCGCGCGACGCGATGGGTAAAATCGGGGCTGTCGATGATGACGAGCGCATCCGGTCGCGCCGCCACGATGGCGCGGGCCGTCTGTCTGATGCGCAAGAGGAGCTTCGGCAGACGCGCTAGGACCTGCGAGAAGCCCATGATCGACAGTTCGCTATAGTCGAACAGCGAAGTAAGCCCCTCGGCCTCCAGCGCATCGCCGCCGACGCCGACGAGTTCAAGCGGCGCGTCTACCCGCCCCTTGAGCGCCCTCACCAGATCGGCGCCGAGCAGATCTCCGGAAACCTCACCGGCTATGATCGCCAGCCGGTACGCCCGCCCCGTCATCGCGCCCGCTCCCGGGCGTCACGTTCGATTCCAAGAACGAAGAGGCCGCGCCGGTTCGCCGTCTCGATAACGGTCGACCGTTCGAGGACGAGTGCACGCCCGGCCTCAACCGCTATGCCGGCGAGCCCCGCGGCCGCGGCGCCTGCCACGGTAGAGGGCCCGATCGAGGGCAGATCGGCCCGCTCGTCCTGCTGCGGTTTGCAGAGCTTGACGAGAACGCCGCGACGGCGGTTCGACAGGCGGCCATCCGCCTTCAGTTCGGCGACCCGTGCCAGCATTGCGTCCGTTCCCTCAGCGCCCTCCAGTGCCACCACCCTGCCCCCGACGGCGACGGCCCCTTGCCCGACGTCGAGCGCCCCGAGCGCATTGGCGGCAGCAATCCCCGCCTCGATGTCGCGCCGATCCTCGTCGTTCGGCGCGTTTTCGCCAATCGGACCGGCATTCGCGAGCAGGCCGGGAACCACCTCGTGCGCGCCGATCACTCGGGCGCCGCTTGCTTCGATAAGCTCCATCGCCATGCGCAGCACGGCATCATCGCCGCCGGAAACCAGCGTCCTAAGGACGCTCGGTACTTTTGCGAGCGTTTTCAGCGTTGGACGAATGTCGCGCCAATCGGGCCGCCTTCGGACCGAGCCGGACAGAACGACCCGATCTATCCCCTCCGATGCAAAGGCTTTGCTGATCGCGGCGAAATCGCCAATGGCAAGCGTTGCGTGGTCAAAGCCACTCCAGTCGCCATCCGCCTCTCGCGAAAGCGCAATGATGAATGGATCTTCTCCCTGCCTGCGGGCCGCCTCTGCAACATGGTGGGGAAGCGCACCGGCGCCGGCGATGATGGCAAGCCTGCCGCTGCTATTCGGCAGGGGCGAAGCGGGCATGGCCTTCAACCCTTACCGCCACGATTGGGCGACGACAGTGCGCGGTCGCTTTCCGCGGCGATGAAATCCAGAATCTCCAGCGCCGGCGGGCAGTCGAGATATTCGTCGCGAATCGCAGCCGCGTTGGCGCGTATCGATTCCGATCCCTCAAAGATCTGCTTGTAGCAGCGACGCACCGCGTGGATGACCGGGCGGTCGATGCCGGCGCGCGTCATGCCCACAACGTTGAGGCCACTCAGCACACCTGGATTGCCATTGAGCATGCCATAGGGAATGACGTCGTAGCTGACGGCCGACAGCCCTCCGATGAAGGCCTGCTTGCCGACCCGGGTGAATTGATGAACGGCCGAGCCGCCGCCGAGAATGGCGCGATCCTCAACGGTCACATGGCCGGCAAGCATCACGTTGTTCGACAGGATAATGTTGTTCCCGAGCCGGCAATCATGCGCCACATGCGAATAGGCGAGGAACAGGTTGTTGTTGCCGACGACGGTCGTCCCGCCATGTTCGACGGTGCCGGTGTTCATCGTCACGCCTTCGCGGATCGTGCAGTTCTCGCCAATTACGAGTGTCGTATCCACGGCGCTGTGATGCACGCTCTGGGAATCGCCGCCTATGACCGCCCCAGGGAAGATCTTGGTGCCCTTGCCGATCGTCGTGCGCCCGATCACGACCACATGGCTCAAAAGTTCAACATCGTCGCCTAGAACGACGTTCGGCCCGATATGGCAAAACGGGCCGACTTTGACGTTCTCGCCGATCGCCGCGCCGTCTTCGACGACCGACGCCGGGTGGATCTTGGCACTTGATGCAATCATGTTCAGGCGTCTTCCTTGCTGACAATCATCGCGCCGATATCAGCTTCCGCGACAAGTTGCCCGTCAACTTTTGCGTCGCAGTGAAACTTCCAGATATTGCCCCGCTGTTTCTGCTTCGTGACGTGGAACTCGACGCGGTCGCCCGGCACCACGGGCTTGCGGAAGCGCGCGTTGTCGATCGTCATGAAGTAGACGAGATTGCTGCCGATGCCCGTCTTGCGCGCGCAAATGGCACCCGCCGTCTGGGCCATGCCCTCGATCAGCAGCACACCCGGCATGATCGGCTTTTCCGGGAAATGGCCGGTGAAATGCGGCTCGTTCGCCGTCACGTTCTTGATGCCGATTGCCGAATTGTCGTCATCAATCTCGATGATGCGGTCGACGAGCAGGAACGGATAGCGGTGGGGAAGAAGTCTGAGGATCTCCTGAAGGTCTGCCGTGCCGAGAACTGTCGCAGCGTCATTCATCCTTGCCACCCTTTTTCTTATGCCTTTCGCTCGAGCGCATGGCGATTTCCGCGATTTCCCGCAGGAAGTCTCGCATCGGCCGCGCCGGAATGCCGCCGTATCGCTCACCCGCCGGAACGTCGCTCGCCACACCGCTCATCGCGGCGATCTGCGCTCCATCTCCGATCGTGATATGTCCGTTGACGCCGGCATTGCCGCCGATCATCACCCCGTCGCCGATGCGCGTGCTGCCGGCGATGCCGACCTGGCTGACGATGCCGCAATAGCGGCCGATGCGGACGTTGTGACCGATCTGCACGAGATTATCGATCTTCGTGCCCTCGCCGATCACCGTGTCATCCATCGTACCGCGATCGACCGTGGTATTGGCACCGATCTCCACGTGGTCCTGGATGATCACGCGGCCGACCTGAACGATCTTGATCATCCCGCCCTTCGGACCAGGTGCATATCCGAAGCCGTCCTGACCGATGCGCGCGCCGGGATGAACAATGACATTGTTGCCCACGAGCGCACAGAGGATGCTGGCGCCAGCCGAGATCGTGCAATCCCTGCCGATCCGGACATGAGGGCCAATGACTGCACCGGCGGCGATCCGCGTGCCGCTGCCAATCTCCGCGCCGGCACCGATGGCCGCCATCGGCTCTACCTCGACTCCGGGCTCGAGGCGCGCCGTCGGATCGACAAAGGCTCCGGGCGCAACACCCCGCCCGCTGGTGTTGAACGACGGACGCAGTGCCTCCCCGTGCAGCAACGCGCCGGCGAGCGCGAAGGCGGTATGCGGCTTCTGAGTCAGTAGAACCGGAATATGGTTGGGAACGATCGAGGCCACGGCCTTGTCGCAGATGATCGCGGAAGCCTGGCAGCTCTCCAATTCATCCCGGCTCTTGCGCGACAGCATGTAGCATATGTCGCCGGACCTGGCGCGATAGACCGGCGCCACCGTATGGATCGTACGATCGGCCGCGCCGGCATCAGAGAGTTCCGCCCCAAGCCGATCCGCGAGGTCACCCAGGCGAATCCCTTCATGGGGCGGAAAAAACCAGTTCTGTTCCATGGACACTCCAGAACGATTTCGTGGCAGTTCTGGACTGCACTTATCAGAACGACGAGTTGATACCAAACTTGAAGTTCTGGATCTCGTCGAAGTCTTCCTTCGCAACCGGCACCGCGTAGTCGACGCGCAGCGGTCCGAAAGGCGAAGCCCAGATCAGGCTGACGCCGACGGAAGCGCGCAGCGAGGCGTCCGTACCGCGGGCGAACTCGCCCGCTCCGGTCAGTTCCACGTCGTTGCCATAGAGCGTACCTGCATCGACGAAGAAGGCACCACGAAAGCCGCTGTCACGTGGAATGCCCGGCAGCGGGAACGAGGCTTCGGCCGAGGCGGTGAAATAGGTCGTACCGCCAAGCGCGTCGCCATTGTTGACGCGCGGACCGATGCCATTGCGCTCGAAACCGCGGATGTCGTTGCTGCCCAGTTGGAACTGGTCGAACACTTCCATTGAGCCGGAGGTCTTGAAGAGGTGCCCGGCGCTACCGGCGAGCGAGGCGATGATGTCCGCCTCGTCGTTCACCGTGTAGTACCACTTAGCCTTACCCGTGAGCTTGTAGAAGTCGGACGTGCCACCGAGGCCAGCAAACTCCTGCGTTACCGATGCGAGGATACCCTCATGCGGCAGTTGCGCGTCGTCGAGCGTGTTATAGGTGACCGACTGCGATACCGACGAACGCGTCCACGGGCTGCCATCGATCACGCGATCATAGGGCGACGAAAGCTCGTCCTCGTCGCCGAAATATTCGAGTTCCGTATAGTTGTAGCGCAGCGTCGTCGACAGGTTCTCAGTGATCGGCGCGGTGACGCGCAGGCTGAAGCCCTGGTCGTTGTAGCTATAGTTATCGTCGTCGAAGTCGTTCTCGTTCTTGAAGAGGTCAAAGCCCGCGGCCAGACGATAGCCCAGGAAGTACGGCTCCGTGAACGAGACATTGTAGGTCTGGCTGTCTTCGCCCTTACCGGCGGCCAGACGGATATATTGACCACGTCCGAGGAAGTTCTTCTCTTCGATCGAGGCTTCGACGAGGAAGCCGCCGCCGCTGCCGGCCGAATAGCCGGCGCCGATGCCGAACGAACCCGTCGACTGGTCCTGCACGTCGACGACGACGACGACGCGGTCAGCCGCACTTCCCGGCTGGGTGGTGATGTTGACCGACGAAAAATAACCGAGAGCCTCGAGCCGGCGCTTGGCGCGAGCGATCATTTCCTGGTTGAAGGCGTCGCCTTCGCCGACATCGAATTCACGGCGGATGACGTAGTCACGCGTACGCGTATTGCCACGGATCTCGATGCGCTCGACATAGGCACGCTCGCCCTGGTCAACGAGATAGTCGACGGCAATCGTGTGATTGGCGAGATCGCGATTGCCGCGCGGCGTCACGCGGGCGAAAGGATAGCCGGCCGAGGCGACACGCTTGGAGATCGCGCTCATCGTGTCCTGGATGTCCTTGGCCTTGTAGACGGAGCCTTCGTGGCTCTGCACGAGCCCCTTCAGTTCCTCGGCATTGACGCCCTCGACGGTCGACTCGACGTTGATCGCGCCGAAGTCGTAGCGCGGCCCTTCCTCGACCGTAATCGTCACGGTGTATTCGTTGGTCGCCTCATTGAGCGCCGCCTCGGACGAGATGATGTTGAAGTCGGCGTAGCCGCGATTGTAGTAGAACTGCCGCAGCAGCTCTTCGTCGGCGCGCAGCTTGTCGGGGTTGTAGACGTCCTTGCGCGTCAGGAACGAGAAGATTCCGGATTCCTTGGTGGCAATTACCGACTGCAGGCGGCCATCGCTATAGGCTTCGTTGCCGACGAAATTGATCTGCGTGATCTTCGTGCGCTCGCCCTCGTTGATGACGAAGGCAAGGTTGACGCGGCCTTCGGCGATCGGCACGACCTGCGTCGTCACGGTGACGTCGCTGCGGCCGATGGCGGCATAGGCATCCTTGATGGCCTGGATATCGGTCTCGACCGTCGCCTCGCTGTAGGGGCCGAGCGGCTGCGTGCGAACCAGGCCCTGCAGCTTGTCGTCCTTGATCTTGCGGTTGCCGTTGAAGACGACCTGGTTGACGAGCTGATTCTCGCTGACGTTCACGACGAGCGTGCCGCCGGAGATGCTGATGCTGACGTCGGAGAAATAGCCGGTTGCGTAAAGGCGCTTCACCGAAGCATCGATATCCGCATTGCTGAAGCTCTTGCCGGGGACGATCGTTATGTTCGAGCGAACAGTTTCCGGGCTGACGCGCGTGGCACCACGAACTTCAACACGATTGATGACCGCAGCCTGGGCGACCGACGCACTCGCAACCAGTGCCGCACCGGTTCCTGTGGCAACCATGCTTGCCGACAGCGCAAACGCCGACACCGCGTTCAAAAACCTTGAACCAGCTTTCATTGCAATTCTTACCTTTTTCCAACGTCCCGCGGCAATTTCGTACCGACTCCGGTCACGGTTGCCGTTTTACCCGCTTTTCCCATACAAGCAAGTCAGCTCGTTAATTTCTGTTTACTTCAATTCGAACCGTGGCTTAACAGCCACTACAGCGTTGCGTTATCGTAAACAAATCGTTGCAAAGCAAGCGTGTGAAACTCGCTCGTCACAGCTTTCCCAAAAGTTCAGATCCCCTCGTTGCCGCCCACAAGTGCTAGCCGAACAGCCAGTTGATGTCGTTCCAGGCGGCAAAGACCGTGAGCATCAGCACCATGGCGAAACCGATCCGGAACGCGAGTTCCTGGGCGGCCGGGCCGACCGGTTTGCCGCGCAATGCCTCCACCGCATAGAACATGAGGTGGCCGCCATCAAGGACCGGAACCGGCATGAGGTTAAGCAATCCTATCGAAACCGAGAGGACGGCAGCGAAATTGAGCACTTCGGCGATGCCGAGCTTTGCCATCTGGCCGGACATCTGCGCGATGCGGATCGGCCCTCCCACCTGATCGGCATTCATGCGGCCGACGAAGAGATTCGACAGATAGTCGAACGTACCGGTGACGATCCGCCAGCTCTGCAATGCGCCCTGCCCGACCGCTTCGAGCGGGCCGTAGGTCTCGACGCGGAAGTTGCCGGCCTCCTGATTCGTGCCGATGCCGATCTTTCCCTCCTCGACCTTGTTGCCGAGCGGGTCGACGGATTCGGTGCGTTGCGGCACCATGTCGAGGTCGACGACGGAGCCGGCGCGATCGATGCGAACCTTGATCGGGAGTTCCGGGCGAACACTGACGTAACGGCGCACGTCGTCGAAGGTGGCGATTGGCTTGCCGTCGATCGAAATCAATTTGTCGCCCGGCAGGACCCCGGCCTTTTCAGCCGCACTGCCGGGTGCGACGAAGGCGACCACCGGATCGGCCACGGCACGGCCATAGATCGAGAAGAGAACGGCAAAGATGGCGATCGCCAGGAGGAAATTGGCGATCGGTCCGGCCGCGACGGTTGCCGCCCGTTTCCAAAGCTTGGCGCCGAGGAACGTGCGGGCGCGCTCTTCCGGCCTGATCGCTTCCAGCCGACGGTAGTCGGGCGTGCTTGCGGCATCCTCGTCGCCGAAGAATTTCACATAGCCGCCAAGCGGGATCGCGCAGAACTTCCACCTCGTTCCGTGGCGGTCCGTCCGGCCGAAGAGCTCCGGGCCAAAGCCGACGGAGAAGGCAACGATGCGAATGCCGGACCAGCGGCCGACGAGGTAGTGCCCCATCTCATGGACGAAGACCAGCAAGGTGAGAAGGAACAGGAAAGTGGGGATGGTGTATTGCAGATTGTCTAGCAGAAGGCTCATGTCGATTCCTATCGCATCCGCGTTTTCGCCGCCGTCAGACTTTGGATGCCGCGCGATCTTACCCTTATTTCTACCGGTGTTTAAGGAAGTATGCAGCAGCGCCGGATGCAATGACGGACGTGTGAGGTGATTTCCGGGCTAGAGGCCCAACAGGACGGAGGCGAAGTTATCGCTCCGTCCACCGCCGAGCAGGAGTTGAACAAGGACCAGAAGCAGCGCCGCGACACTGGCGAAGATCAACCCGTCGACGCGGTCCATGACGCCGCCGTGCCCAGGGATGAGCCGGCTCGAATCCTTCACGCCGAAGCGCCGCTTCACGAAGGATTCGAACAGGTCACCGATCTGGCTCGCGATGGAGAGCAACAGCGCCGCGACCGGCATACGCGCATCGTCGAGCGAAAAATGGGCCATGAAGACGGCGACCCCCGCGAGAACGCCGCAGACGGCGCCGCCGATCGCCCCCGACCAGGTCTTGCCGGGCGAAATCGCCGGAGCCAGCTTCGGTCCCCCGACCGCCCGCCCGACGAAATAGGCGAAGATGTCGGTGCCCCAGACCACCGCGAACACGAAGAGCATGGCAATGAGGCCCAGGTAATCCGCGCCACGGATCGCGGCAAGCGATATGCTCGTCAATCCGGCATAGGCGACGCCGGCCGGCAGCCACCAACTCGTCCCCTTGACCAGCACCCAGAGAGCGGAAAGGACGATGCTGCCGGCAAGCACCGGCAGGCTATAGGGCATATAGTCCATGAGCACCAAGGCGGCGATGACGACCTGCGAAAGCCAGCCGAGGGCATTGCCCTGGAAATCCCGCTCGGCAAGCTTGGTGATCGTCGCCCATTCATAGTAGACGAGCAGGCCGATCGCGACGGACAGAAGCTGGAAGGCGAAGCCGCCGGCCCAGGTGGCACCGAGGGTTACCGCAGCAAGCACAATGCCCGATGCGATGCGGAGTTTGAGCTCTCTCTGCATCAGGACCCGACCGCCAGAGTCCGTTGCAGCAGCCCGCCGAACCGGCGTTCGCGCGACGCATATTTCTCGATGGCGGCGACGAATGTCTCGCGCGTGAAGTCCGGCCAGAGTTCGGGAACGAACAGCAATTCGGAATAGGCCCCCTGCCAAAGCAGAAAGTTGGAAAGACGCTCCTCGCCGCTCGTTCGAAGGATGAGATCCGGGTCCGGAATGCCCGCGGTGTCGAGCACCGCGGTGATCCGATCGGCCGTGATATCCTCCGGGCAGAGGCGGCCAGCCGCTATCTCTTCTCCGAGACGCCGCATCGCTCTCGCCAATTCGTCGCGTGCGCCGTAGTTGAACGCGATCACCAATGTGATCCCGGTGTTGGCGATCGTCGTCTCCTCGGCCTCGATCAGCAGCGGCAGGATGTCGCCGCTCAAGTTGGCCCGGTCGCCGATGACGCGGATACGGACGTTCTCGCGGTGAAGGTCCGCGAGATCGCGCCGGATGAAGGCCTTGAGCAAGCCCATGAGGTCGCTGACCTCGTCCTCCGGCCTGCTCCAGTTCTCCGAGGAGAATGCGAAAAGCGTCAGATAGCCGATGCCGAGCTCGGCCGCCGTCTTGACCGCACCGCGCACCGCCTCGACGCCCTTGCGGTGTCCCATCGTGCGGGGCAGTCCACGCGCGTTCGCCCAACGACCGTTGCCGTCCATGATGATGGCGACGTGAGCCGGCACGTTTGTAGGAGCGAAATCTTGCATGGGCTGTCCGAAACTAGAGACTCGATTTTTCCGCGGTCAGACCTGCATGATTTCCTTTTCCTTCTCCGCGAGCAAGCGGTCGATTTCGGAAATCACCTCGTCGGTCATCTTTTGCACCCGCTCGGACTGAGCACGGCTCTCGTCCTGGCCGATGTCACCATCCTTTTCGGCTTTTTTCAGGCCGTCCATGCCGTCGCGGCGGACATGGCGCACCGCCACTTTGCTCTTCTCGGCATAGTCGTGGGCGACCTTGACGAGGGACTTGCGGCGTTCCTCGTTCAGCTCCGGCAATGGGATGCGCAGGTTCTGCCCATCGATGATCGGGTTGAGGCCAAGATTGGACTCCCGGATCGCCCGATCCACGGCACCGACCATCGACTTGTCCCAGACGGAAACCGAAAGCATCCGCGACTCCGGAACGGTGATGTTGGCGACCTGGTTCAGCGGCATGCGCGAACCGTAAGCTTCGACGGTCACCGGATCGAGAACGTTTGCGGATGCGCGGCCGGTCCGCAGCGATGCGATGTCGTGCTTGAAAGCGGCGATCGCTCCGTCCATGCGGCGCTTCAATTCCTTCAGATCCACACCTTCACTCATGGTTCAGACTCCCATTTCTTCATCTCGACGGCCGTCCAGGCCTCTGCAGATTATCAGTTATCCGACACGATGGTGGCACGACCGCCACCGGTCAATATGTCCGCGAAGCCGCCCTTCTCATGGATCGAGAACACG
The DNA here is from genome assembly GCF_001651855.1 of Sinorhizobium americanum. Lineage (GTDB taxonomy): Bacteria > Pseudomonadota > Alphaproteobacteria > Rhizobiales > Rhizobiaceae > Sinorhizobium > Sinorhizobium americanum. The sequence goes on from NZ_LNQC01000047.1 coordinate 10,665, forward strand.
ACGATCGGAATGGCATTTTCCCGCGCCAGCGCCACGGCGGCAATGTCCATGACGGCGAGCCCCTTCTCAAGGACTTCACTGTGGGTCAGGCGGTCGAAGCGCGTGGCGGACGGGTCCTTCTTCGGATCGGCGGAATAGATACCGTCGACCTGGGTTCCCTTGAGGATCGCCTCTGCGCCCATCTCGGCTGCGCGGAGTGCGGCTGCAGAATCCGTCGTGAAGAAGGGATTGCCCGTTCCCCCGGCGAAGATCACGACGCGGCCGAGCGACAGGTGATAGAGCGTGGCGCGCTGCGAGAAGCTCTCGCAAATCTCCGGCATGGCGATCGCCGACAGGACGACCGTATCGATATCGAGCTTGCGTAGCGAGGTCGCCAGCGCCAGCGCATTGATGACGGTCGCCAGCATGCCCATGTGATCGCCGGTCACCCGGTCGCCGCCCTTCGAGGCAACGGCGACACCGCGGAAGATGTTGCCGCCGCCGACGACGACACCCACTTCGACGCCCATGGCGCGCGCCTCGGCAATGTCCGAGGCGATCCGATCGGCCACGGCGACATCGATGCCGAAACCCTGGCTTCCCATCAAGGCTTCACCGGAGGCTTTGAGAAGAACGCGCTTGTAGATTGGCTTGGCCGACATCATCACTCCTGAGCAGATCGGCACGCATGGGCGACAGACGCACACAGCGGCATGAGGACAATTCGTCTTGCGTGGTATCGACCGCCCTTGGCACAGCCCGGCGGGTCCGCCGCAATAACGCATGCCGGATACACGAAGGGCACCGCGTTGTCACGCGATGCCCCCAGCTTTTCCCAATTGGAAAGAAGAAATCAACCCTTTGCGGCTGCTGCAACTTCCGCCGCGAAATCGGATTCTTCCTTCTGAACGCCTTCGCCGAGCAGCAGGCGAGCGATACCGGCAACTTCGATCGGCGCGCCGACGGTCTTCTCGGCTTCCTTGATCGCTGCCTCGACCGTCTGGTCGGGGTTCATGACGAATGCCTGCGACAGGAGCGCGACTTCCTCGAAGAACTTGCGCATGCGGCCATCGACCATCTTTTCGATGATGTTGTCCGGCTTGCCGGAAGCGCGCGACTGTTCGATGAAGACGTTGCGCTCACGCTCGGCGACGGCCGGGTCGATCTCGCTCGGGCGGACGGCGAGCGGGTTGGTCGCGGCGACGTGCATCGCAACCTGACGGCCGATCGCATTGAGCGCTTCCTTGTCGCCGGTCGACTTCAGGGCAACCAGTACGCCGAGCTTGCCGATGCCGTCGCCGGCGGCGTTGTGAATGTATGTCGCAACCACGCCGTCCTCGACCTTGAGCAGGGCAGCGCGGCGCAGCGTCATGTTTTCGCCGATCGTCGCGATGGCGTCCTTGATCGTATCCTCGACGGACTTGCCGGTTGCCGGATAGGTTGCCTTGGCGACAGCCTCAACCGTGCCTTCGGTCCCGAGGGCTACGTTGGCGACGCCGCGGACGAGGTCCTGGAAGGCATCGTTGCGGGCCACGAAGTCGGTCTCGGAGTTGATTTCGACGACAACGGCCGTGTTGCCGGCGCTGGCGATGCCGATGAGGCCTTCGGCAGCCGTGCGGCCGGACTTCTTGTCGGCCTTGGCAATGCCCTTGGCGCGCAGCCAGTCGATGGCGGCTTCCATATCGCCGTTAGTCTCGGCCAGAGCCTTCTTACAATCCATCATGCCTGCGCCGGTCTTTTCGCGCAGATCCTTCACCATTGCGGCAGTAACAGTCATCTTCTTGCCTCTTTATCTGTTTCGCTGGCGCGCCAATCGCGGGTGGCGCCGTGCCAGCAGGTTTGGCAGAGGGAATGGCCCTTCAGTGTGACATCGTTATGACGCCATCGCCGCGATGCTTGCGCGGGCAAAAAGTGTCTGCCCGACCGCACCATTCCTCGCTGAAAAAGAACAAGGCCGTTCAGATTTTCATCACAAACGGCCTCATCCCGATATTTCGTGGGTACGGCAGCCTAAGCTGCCGCTGCCCGATCAGGCTTCGGACGATTCGTCGAGAGCCGGCTCGACCGGAGCTTCTTCGGCTGCGCCGAGATCACGGCCGGCAGCGCCCTGCTGACGGGCAATGCCGTCGATGGCGGCACGGGCGATGAGATCGCAATAGAGAGCGACCGCACGCGATGCATCGTCATTGCCGGGGATCGGGTAGTCGATCTGGTCCGGATCGCAATTGGAGTCGATGACGGCGACGACCGGAATACCAAGGCGCTTGGCTTCTTCAATCGCAATCGATTCCTTGTTGGTGTCGATGATGAACATCAGGTCCGGCGTGCCGCCCATGTCGCGAATACCACCGAGGGCGCGGTTCAGCTTCTCGCGCTCACGCTCGAGGTTCAGGCGCTCCTTCTTGGTGAAGCCGGAAGCCTCGGAAGCGAGGATTTCGTCGAGCTTGCGCAGGCGCTGGATCGAGTTCGAGATCGTCTTCCAGTTGGTCATCATGCCGCCGAGCCAGCGGGCATTGACGTAGTACTGGGCGGAGCGCTTGGCAGCGTCGGCGATGATTTCTGACGCCTGGCGCTTGGTGCCGACGAAGAGCACGCGGCCGCCGTTGGCAACGGTGTCGCTGACGACCTGCAGGGCGCGCGACAGCATCGGAACGGTCTGGGCGAGGTCGATGATGTGAACGTTGTTACGATCGCCGAAGATGTACGGCTTCATCTTCGGGTTCCAGCGGTGCGTCTGGTGACCGAAGTGCACGCCTGCTTCGAGAAGCTGGCGCATGGTAAAGTCAGGCAATGCCATGCCTTTTTCTCCTTTTCCGGTTGAACCTCCGCAAGGCGTCGAACGCATCTAGATGCGTCCACCGGCGGAACAATCCGGATTTCTCCCGGAAAATCCCATGCCTCACGTGTGGAATGGGCAGCCCATTAGCTGCAACTGCCCGATAAATCAAGTCGGCAAGTCAGTTTTTTGCCGCGACCGCGCGGCACAGCTCCGGCGATAGCCGCTACTTGCACTCTTCCGCGTTGAAGACTTCGAGATCGGCAAGCTTACCGCTGAGCACGAAGTCTCCATAGTCCATCGTCAGGTCGCGGGTGACACCATTTTCGTAGAGCTTGAAGGACATGCGGTAGATCGGCAGGGCATCGCCGCTCGCCTCGTCGTTGAAATAGGAGATCGTCACCGGCCAATAGCTCTCACCGGCGAGCTTGCCCGCCTTGCCGACGTCCGCATCGTCGGGAGCGGGCTTGCGCGGCTTGCCGACGAAGGTCGAGGTGATCAGCGTCTTGTCACCCGAATCGGACCCGTCGAAGATACGGGATTCGAACAGGCCGTCGCCGCGCTTGGCCCGCTCGATCACTTCCAGCATGTGCTCGGTCGGAAACCGGCTTTGGGCAAGCGCCACCTCGCGCTTATCAGGCGCCGTCAGTTCCACCTTGACGCCAGACTTGTCGTCGTGAGCATTGCCGCGCACCTCCTTGTCCAATTTCTCATCAGTGAAGGAGCGGGTGAGAAAGCGGAAGCTCCTGTTCTTCAAGTCCTCGTAGGTGGTGGTCTGCTGGTCGGTCAGGCGAACTTCCTCGCCGGTGTCGACCTGGGTAACGAAGCGGAAGCTCACCGTATACCCCTCGCATGCCGACCCATTGAACTCATAGACCATGCGTCCATACATGCCGGTGATGCCGGAGCGATCGGAGGCATTCTTCAGTTCGAGATCGTAGACGGCGCGGTGCGGCGCCAATGCGCCTGCATAGGCAGCGCCGCCGACGGTCATGGCGGCGAGGCAGACGCTCCCCAGAGCGAGAAGACCAAAGCCTTTACGAAACATTCGTTTCCTCCTGTTGGACTCGCCGGCAATGGGATAAACAAACATTCGGCAGAAGCGAGGCAGATCCGTCCGTGCCTGCCGCGATCCTGCTTCGCATGCAGGATTTTATCACAAAAGACAACAAGGGAGCCCTCCATGTCCGCAGAGATCGAAACGCGTCTCAAGGAACTTGGGATCGTCATTCCAGAGGCAGTCGCGCCGGTCGCCAACTACGTGCCTTACGTCATCACCGGCTCGACGCTCTACATCTCCGGTCAACTGCCGATGGAAAGCGGCAAGGTCGCGGTCACCGGCCATGTCGCCAAGAATGTCGACGTCGCCGCGGCGGCGCGTGCTGCCGAACTCTGCGCGATCAACATCCTGGCCCAGGCCAAAGCGGCGCTCGGCGGCGACCTCGGACGCATCCGCCGCCTCGTGAAGATCAATGGCTTCGTCGCTTCGGTACCGGAATTCACCGAACAGCATCTCGTCATCAACGGCGCCTCGAACCTCCTTGCCAATGTGCTCGGCGAGGCCGGCAAGCATGCGCGCGCCGCCGTCGGCATGGCTTCCCTGCCCTTCAACGCGGCCGTCGAGATCGACGCCATCCTCGAAATCGCCTGACCGGGTCGCTTCATGAAGGACATTTCCTGGCTCAAAGCCCAGCCGATCGCCCATCGCGGCTATCATGACATGAACCGAGAGGTCTGGGAAAACACCCTTTCGGCCTTTTCCCGCGCTGCGGAGGCGGGCTTTGCGATCGAATGCGATCTGCAGTTTACCGCCGATAGCGTTCCGGTCGTCTTCCACGACCACGATCTGCAGCGTCTCTGCGGCATCCGGGGAGACGTGCGGGCGAAGACCGCCGGCGAACTCGGCCTGCTGTCGATCGGCGGCACGAAGGACAGGATTCCGACTCTGAAGCAGATGCTTCGCCTAGTCGACGGGCGAGTACCCCTCGTTATCGAGCTCAAGGGCCGCAAGGATGACGACGAAGGATTCGCGGCGGCCGTGCTCGACACGCTCGAGGATTACCAGGGGTCGGTGGCGCTGATGAGCTTCGACCATTGGCTGCTCAAGGACTTGAAGACGCTCGACGCCCCCTACCCCCTCGGCCTTACCGCTGATGGCATAAATCCCGAAAAATTCTTCGTGCACGAAGAAGCCATGCAGCTCGGGCTTGACTTCATCTCCTATTTCTACGGCGACCTGCCGAATCCCTTCATAACTAAGGAGCGCGCCATGGGCCGTACCGTCATCACCTGGACGGTGCGCGATGGCCGGGCACAGGAGCACAGCTTCGCCCATGCCGATCAGATGACGTTCGAGGGTTTCGATCCAAGGGAGACCATGATTTCCTAGGCGCATGTCAGACACGATCAACATCCGCATAGAGCATTCGTTCTCGTCAATACCGCCGGCGAGCTGGGACAGGCTTGCCGGCGCCTCAAAGACCTTTCCCGGCACGCCCTATAATCCCTTCCTGTCGCATGCCTATCTGTCGGCGCTCGAAGAGTCCGGTTCGGCGACGGCGGAGACGGGCTGGCTCGGTCAGCACCTGCTGCTGGAGGATGCGGACGGCTTGCTGCGCGGCGCGCTCGTCTGCTACATGAAGAACCACAGCCAGGGAGAATATGTCTTCGATCATGGATGGGCGAACGCCTTCGAGCACGCTGGCGGCCGCTATTATCCGAAGCTGCAATGTTCCATACCGTTCACGCCAGTCACCGGGCCGCGCCTGCTCTGGGCGCCGGACGGCGATCCAAAACCGGTGCGGGAAGGGCTTGCCGCCGGTCTCAAGGAGCTTTCGCGCCGGCACAGCGTCTCCTCCGCCCACGTCACCTTCGTGCCGCCCGACGAGATGCCGATCTTCGAGCGCTCGGGATTTCTGCACCGGACCGATCAGCAGTTCCATTTCATCAATGAAGGCTACGGCTCGCACGACGACTTCCTTGCAACGCTCGCGTCGCGAAAGCGCAAGGCGCTGAAACGTGAGCGTCGCGTCGCTGTCGAGAACGGCATCACCATCGACTGGCTGACCGGCAGCGACCTCACAGAAGCAATCTGGGACCAGTTCTTCGCCTTTTACATGGATACCGGCGGGCGCAAATGGGGCCGGCCATACCTGACGCGCGCCTTCTACTCGCTGATCGGCGAGCGGATGGCGGACGACATTCTGTTGGTCATGGCCAAGCGCGGCGGCCGGTATATCGCCGGGGCGATTAATTTCATCGGCGGCGATGCGCTCTACGGTCGGCATTGGGGCTGCATCGAAGACCATCCCTTCCTGCATTTCGAGGTCTGCTACCACCAGGCGATCGACTTCGCGATTGAAATGGGGCTGCGGCGCGTCGAAGCGGGTGCGCAAGGCGAGCACAAGCTGGCGCGCGGCTACATGCCGGTGACGACCCATTCGGCGCACTTCATTGCGCATCCGGGGCTGGCAAGGGCCGTTGCCGACTATCTGGAGCAGGAGCGCCTCGATGTTGAGGAAACCGGCGAGTTCCTTACGGAGCACGGGCCCTTCCGCAGAGGTGTGCGCCAACAGGATTGACAGGCAGCGGGACTTGCCGCTGTGAACCAGCAAGAGGAAACGACATGAGCGGCTATGATAAGGACAACATCTTCGCCAAGATACTGCGCGGCGATATTCCCTCGCACCGGGTCTACGAGGACGAGGCGACGGTGGCGTTCATGGACGTCATGCCGCAGGCGGAGGGGCACGTGCTCGTCCTGCCGAAGGCGTCGTCGCGCAACATCCTCGACGCCGACCCTGCTACCCTGCCGGCACTGATCGCCACGGTCCAGAAGGTCGCGATCGCCGCCAAGGAGGCGTTCGACGCGGACGGCGTAACGATCATGCAGTTCAACGAGGCGCCGGCCGGGCAGTCTGTCTTCCACCTGCATTTCCACGTGATCCCGCGCCGCGAGGGCATTCCGCTGAAGCCACATTCCGGTAAGATGGAGGATGGCGGCGTGCTGGCAGCGAATGCGGAGAAGATCCGCCGCGCGCTGTAGGCACCGCCTGTCTCATCAGAATCCCAGCCACCATAAGCCGCTGGCGAGCGTGAAAATTGCGGCTGCGATGCCAACTGCCGGCCTCTGCCGGGCGAGAAAGAAGGCAACGGCGCCGACCACGACGGCGCCGAGCCGCAGCCACAGCGGCGATTGGGCCAGGACGCCGGTCGGGTAGAGAATGAGCTTCGCGATCACCGCGGCAACCAGGGCGGTCGCGACCGCCCTCACCCAGTTCAAAGCCTCCGATTCATCGCGAAGCCGCTTGCCGGCAAGCACGCCCAGCCAGCGCCAGAGATCGGTCGCCAGCCAGCCGGCTATCGCTATGAAGGCATAGGCCCACCATCCGTCCGTCCAGGTCACGGGCGCGCCTCCCGCCTGGAACGCCAGAGACGCTCTGCGCCCCAGGCAAGCGTTCCGCCGCCGACGCCCGCCAAGAGGATGTCGAACTCCGGTGCGATCCAGTAGAACAGCGGACCTGCAACGAGACCCACCGCAAGCGCCACGTAGATGACCGGGTGGCGGGCCGAATGCCAGATCGAGGCAAGGAAATAGACCGGCGTCAGGAAGAAGAGGCAGCCTGCGACGAGCGGCGGGAACTCGGCGACAAGGTGGTAGACGACGCCGACCAGCACCATGTTTGCCGCGACCAGCGTCATCCCAAAGCCGGCAAAGAAGGCGACGCGATGCTCGCGCGGAACCTTTGGCACGCGCTCCATCGCAAAAACCCATGCGGTGATGGCGACAAAATGCGAGAGGAAGAGAAGCAGCCAGATGGGCGTTCTGGAGCCACGCAGTTCGGGAACTAGCGCCGCAACCATCGGCATCAGGCGGACCGATGAGAGTGTGACCGCCAGGAACGCCGTCGCGAGGCTCGCGCCACTCATGATCGAACTGACGAGAATGACCTTCGCCGGCAGCGCCCAGACGATGCCGGTCATGAAGACGACCTGCTCCGGCGGGATGCCTGCCTGAGCGGTCAAGGAGCAGAAACCGATGAAGGAGAGCATCAGGATGACGGCCGGAAGGCTGAAAATCCCGCGCGCCCCGGTCAGAAACCAGGCCAGCGTCGACCGTTCGTCTTCGAGATCATCCATTGAAAATCACGCGGAATAAGAGCGCCTCTCAACAAGACGGTGCCGGGTGAACGACCCGGCACCGTCAGGCGAAAAATCGCGATGGCGCTATTTCTTGCGCGGGACCTTGGGAACCGTTCTCCCCTTCAGCGGAGCCGCATCGGAAGCGGCTTTGGCGGCCCTCTTCGGCTTCGACTTCGGAGCTGCCTCGGCGGCGACGGTTTCCTTCTCTTCCGACTTCTTTGGCTTCTTGCCGCCAGGCCGCGACACTTCCGCCTTCGGCTTGATCGGTGCCGTCTCCGGCACAGCATCGAGGATCAGCCCCTTGGTGCCGTCTTCCTTCGTGCCGATCGTCACCTTGACGACGCCGCCCTTCTTGAGCTTGCCGAAGAGAATCTCGTCGGCAAGCGGCTTCTTGATGTTTTCCTGGATGACGCGCGCCAGCGGCCGCGCGCCCATCTTTTCGTCGTACCCCTTGTCCGCGAGCCAGGCTATCGCCTCCGGCGCGAGGTCGAAGGTGACGTTGCGCTCGGCCAGCTGCGTCTCGAGTTGCATGACGAACTTCTGCACGACCTGGTGAATGACAGGCGTCGGCAGCGAGTTGAACGGAATGACCGCATCCAGGCGGTTGCGGAACTCCGGCGTGAACAGGCGGTTCAGCGCCTCGATGTCCTCGCCCTCGCGCTTCGACGAGCCGAAGCCGATTGCCGGCCGCGCCATATCGGAGGCACCCGCATTGGTCGTCATGATCAGGATAACGTTGCGGAAGTCGATCTTCTTGCCGTTATGGTCCGTCAATGAGCCGTGATCCATCACCTGCAGCAGGATGTTGAACAGGTCCGGATGGGCCTTCTCGATTTCGTCGAGCAGCAGCACGCAGTGCGGATGCTGGTCGACGCCGTCGGTCAACAGGCCGCCCTGGTCGAAGCCGACATAGCCGGGAGGTGCGCCGAGCAGACGGGAAACCGTGTGCCGCTCCATATATTCCGACATGTCGAAACGCAGCAGCTCGACGCCGAGCGACGTCGCCAGCTGTTTCGCCACTTCCGTCTTGCCGACGCCGGTCGGGCCGGAGAACACATAGCAGCCGATCGGCTTGTTCGGTTCGCGCAGGCCGGCACGGGCGAGCTTGATCGACGAGGCGAGCGCCTCGATCGCCAAATCCTGGCCGTAGACGACGGAACGAAGTTCCTTCTCAAGATTAGCGAGAACGGCTTCGTCGTCCTTCGAAACCGACTTCGGCGGGATGCGCGCCATAGTGGCCACTGTCGCCTCGATTTCCCTTTCGGTGATCAGCTTGCGGCGTTTGCTGACCGGCAGCAGCATTTGGGCCGCACCCGATTCATCGATGACATCGATGGCCTTGTCGGGCAGCTTGCGGTCATTGATGTAGCGGGCCGAAAGCTCGACCGCCGCCCTGATCGCCTCGTTCGAATATTTGAGGTGGTGATACTCCTCGAAATAGGGCTTCAGCCCCCGCATGATCTCGATCGCGTCGGCGACCGTGGGCTCGTTGACGTCGATCTTCTGAAAACGGCGGACAAGCGCCCGGTCCTTCTCGAAGAACTGGCGATACTCCTTGTAGGTCGTCGAGCCGATGCAGCGGATCGAGCCGGAAGAAAGCGCCGGTTTCAGAAGATTGGATGCGTCCATCGCACCGCCTGATGTCGCACCCGCGCCGATCACGGTATGGATCTCGTCGATGAAGAGGACCGCGCCGTGATATTCCTCGAGCTCCTTGACGACCTGCTTCAGGCGCTCTTCGAAATCGCCGCGATAGCGCGTGCCGGCGAGCAGCGTTCCCATGTCGAGGGCAAAGATCGTGGCGTCCTGAAGCGCCTCCGGCACCTGCTTCTCGACGATGCGCTTGGCCAGCCCCTCGGCGATCGCCGTTTTGCCGACGCCGGGATCGCCGACATAGAGCGGATTGTTCTTGGACCGGCGGCAAAGCACCTGGATGGTCCGGTTCACCTCGGCGTGCCGGCCGATCAGCGGATCGATCTTTCCGGACTTGGCCTTTTCGTTCAAGTTGACGCAATAGGCCGTCAGCGCATCCTGCTGCTTTTTCGGCCCCGTCTCCTCGCTCTCGCGCGATGGCTTCTGCTCCGAGTCCTGGTCCTCCGCGCCGCGCACCGGCCGCGATTCCGAGCTGCCCGGTCGCTTGCCGATGCCATGCGAGATGAAGTTCACCGCATCGTAGCGGGTCATCTCCTGCTCCTGCAGGAAATAGGCTGCATGGCTCTCGCGCTCGGCGAAGATTGCTACGAGCACATTGGCTCCCGTCACCTCTTCGCGGCCGGAGGATTGCACATGGATGACGGCCCGCTGGATCACGCGCTGGAAACCGGCGGTGGGCTTGGAATCCTCGTCATAGCCGGTGATCAGATTGGACAATTCGTTGTCGACATAGTCCGTCACGGTCTTGCGAAGTGTTTCTAGATTTACATTGCACGCGCCCATCACGGCCGCCGCATCGGCATCATCGATCAATGCCAGCAGCAGGTGCTCGAGCGTCGCATATTCATGATGGCGCTCGTTGGCAAAAGTCAGTGCCTGATGCAGCGCCTTTTCGAGGCTGGGCGAAAAAGTTGGCACGTTAGGTCCTCATTTCTTTTCCATGACGCATTGCAAGGGATGCTGATGCTGCCTGGCGAAATCCATCACCTGCGTCACTTTGGTTTCGGCGACTTCGTAGGTAAAGACGCCGCATTCTCCAACGCCGTGGTTGTGGACATGAAGCATGATGATCGTCGCTTGTTCCCTGTCCTTCTGAAAAAAACGCTCCAGAATATGGACGACGAATTCCATCGGCGTGTAATCGTCATTCAAAAGCAGAACGCGGTACAAACTCGGCTTCTTGGTCTTCGGCTTGGTGCGTGTGATGACGGACGTGCCACGAGTGGGGCCGCCTCCGTCTCCATCGCTTCCCTGCTGCATCCGGACCGGCATGGCGATCATTCTGTTTCATTCCCTTGGCAGCCGCAATCCACGAACGTGGCTGCGGCCTGCTTGCCCTTATCTAATGGTTCGTTCTTGGATTTTAAGACCGAACCAACGCACTGCAATCATATTCGCACGGCCAAGCACAAGATTGATCAAATTTCTTTGGCCGCTACTCTCGAGGCTGCAACTCCGGCAGGCTGCGCGAAACGCCTCGGAAACGCGACACCCAAGAACGACAAGGCCGGCCGCGGCAACCGCGACCGGCCTTTTTAGCAATGGCGATATTCTTAATCGTCAGGCGGCAGCAGCTGCGGACTTCACGGATGCCGTTGCCTTGGCGACCGGTGCCTCATAGGGCTTGTACGCGTCCTTGGCGAGATCGGCATACATCTCACCGATCTTCGATGCTTCGGCGACGAATGATTCATAGCTCGACTTCAGATAGTTCGTCTGGAGTTCGAAGGCAGCTTCGAGGCTCTTGGCGCCGGAGAGCTTTTCGATATGGGCAATGCCATCTTCGAAGGACTTCTTCGAGTAGTCTGCTGCTTCGGTTGCAATGGCCTGGAAGCCCTTGGTCAGCGTAGAGTAGCTCTTTACAGCCACGTCGAGTGCTTCCTTGCTCTTCTTGTTTGCATCGTCGAAGTTGAACATCAAGTTTCTCCTTGTGGGCGGTGGGCAAGCGTCAGTCTAGGTGCACTGCACAAAAAGTCAAGTTCAGTGTGCAATGCAGTAAAACACAATCCTTGCAACGACTTGATGAAGATCCGGCGACCTGCGGATACATTCTCCAAAAATATGACTTAACAAGAAAAAACCGGCCCCGATTGCTCAGGGCCGGCACATTTGTGAAGCACGCGGCCGTCGGCCGGCCATGTGACCATCCAGCTTAGAGATCGACTTCGAGGATCGCCATCGAGAAACTGTAGGAGAGCTCGCCGTCTTCCTCGTCACGGAATATGACGCCGAGGAATTCGTCGCCAAGATAGACCTCGGCGGATTCGTCCTTCCTGGGACGGGCCTTGACGACCATAGCCGGATTCAAGGTGCGCTTGAAATAGGCCTCAAGCTTGCGGATTTCTTCGGGCTTCAAATCTATTCTCCGTAGCCGATTGATTTGCCGCGCTTCTCGCATGCGGCGTTGCCAGGTGTAAACCCACCACGACGCCGAGCGGCTCAACAAGATGACCAACGACAGCCTTAACGCATTAGAATATCGCCCGGATTTTTCCGCTCAGCAGCGATCAGGCGACCTTTTCTGCGCGTCAGATATCGAAGCTCGCCAAGATCTGGTCCATCTGCCGCGAGGGCTCGGAGCATCCGGCCTCGCCGACGACCTTGGCTGGAACGCCAGCGACCGTCGTCTTCGGTGGAACTGCCTTCAGTACGACCGATCCGGCCGCCACCCGCGAGCAATGGCCGATATGGATATTGCCGAGGATCTTCGCCCCGGCGCCGATCAGCACGCCGTCGCCGATCTTCGGGTGACGGTCGCTGCCCTCCTTGCCGGTGCCGCCAAGGGTGACCCCGTGCAGGATCGACACATTGTCGCCGATCACTGCCGTTTCGCCGACGACAAGCCCCGTCGCGTGGTCGAGGAAGATGCCGCGCCCAACGCGCGCGGCCGGATTGATATCGGTCTGGAACACACTCGAGGAGCGGCTCTGAAGGTAGAGAGCAAAATCCTTCCGCCCCTGGTTCCACAGCCAATGGGCGAGCCGGTGCGTCTGGATAGCATGGAAGCCCTTGAAATAGAGCACGGGCTCGAGGAACCGCGTGCAGGCCGGATCGCGGTCGTAGACCGCCTGGATATCGACCCGTAGGATCGCACTCCATTCAGGCCAGTCCTCGAGCATCTCCAGAAACGTCTGGTGGAGAAGATTTGCCTGCAGGTCGGGGTGATCGAGCCGCTCGCAGATCCGGTAGATCACGCTCTCTTCCAGCGAATGCTGGTTGACCACAGTCGAATAGAGAAAGGCCGCAAGCATCGGATCCCGCTCGGCGGCGAGGCGCGCTTCTTCGCGCAGACTATCCCAGATTGGGTCGACTGCCTTCAGCGGTTCCGTATGGCGAAGTTCGCTCTTGGCGACCATGGTCGCTCCTTCCTGGGTCTATCTGCTGGCCTGCGCTGCGACATATATAGGGCAATTCCCGACCGACATAAATGGGCTCGCACCGTTTCAATCGCCCGTCATCGTGACTATGCGCGGCCGACCTCAGCGAGAAACTCCAGGACCGCCTTCTTGAAGACGCGGTCGCCGACGGCCAGCATATGGTCGCGGCCCGGAATGTCCAAGGCGCTCGCATGCGGCATCAGAGCGGCAAGCTCCTGGGCGGAGCCCGCCACGTCGTCCTTCGTGCCGACCCCGATCAGAACGGGCACATCGATGCGCCCGACATCCTCGGCGGAAAGCAGATCGCGCGAAGTCGATATGCAGGCGGCGAGTGCCTGGCGGTCGCTCTTCGTCTGGTCGGCAAAGGCGCGGAACATGCGGCCGCGCGCATGTGTGACATCTTCGAGCGATGGCGCAAGCAGCGCGTCGGCGATCGGGTCCCAGTCTCCCACGCCGGTCACCATGCCTATTCCCAAGCCGCCGAACACGAGCGAGCGGACGCGATGCGGGTGATGCAATGCGAGGAATGCAGAGATGCGCGCGCCCATCGAATAGCCCATGACATGCGCCTCGGCGATACCGAGATGGCCGAGAAGCGCGGCCGCGTCGCCAGCCATCTGGTGCGGGTGGTACACCGAGGCATCATAGGGCTTGCTGCTCGCACCGTGACCGCGGTTGTCGAGTGCGACCACCCGGTAACCGGCGTCGCCGAGCGTCTTCAGCCAGCCGGGGTAGACCCAGTTGACGTTGGCGCTCGAGGCGAACCCGTGAATGAGCAGCACCGGATCCCCCGATGGGTCGCCCTCGTCGAAATAGGCAATTTCCAGCCCATCGTGGGCGAAGCGCGAGAAAGGCGGAGGGTTCAAATCCATGGTTTTCCCAGACATCAGCTGTTTTCGCCGCAAACTAGGCGGTAACCGAATGGTCGAAAACCCCCACCGGTCAAAAACCACAGGCGCGTCGTGATTGCTGCTACACATTTGCGCCAAAGCTCACTATTGTGCCGGCAAAATCGACACCAGACTTGCATTCAGCGGAGTACGACATGGCCGGCCACAGCATCCCCCATTTCCAGAATGACGGCGGGCACCGGGTCATCGAGATCGGCGTCAAGGAATTCATGTGCACCGGCGCATCCGTTCCGTTCGACCACCCCCACATCTTCATCGACATGGGCGACGACAACGAGAAGGTCTGCTCCTATTGCTCGACGCTCTATCGCTACAATCAGAGCCTGAAGGCGACCGAGACGATTCCGCCGGGCTGTCTCTTCGAGACCAAGGCCGCCTGACCTGCCGCATCCGCCGGCGCGACGTCGATGCAAAAGACTGATTCCGTCGCGATCATTGGCGCTGGCATCGCCGGATTGACAATGGCGCTGTGCCTTGCGCGGCAGGGCTTTGCTTCGGATATCTTCGAGCAGGCGGACGCGTTGAACGAGGTGGGCGCCGGGCTGCAATTGTCGCCAAACGCCTCGCGCATCCTGGTGGAACTCGGTCTGCTCCCTGCCCTTGAGGCGGTGTGGAGCGAACCGAAATCGATAGGGCTCGTCGACGGACACTCGCTGCGCCCACTCGCGGAAGTACCGGCGGGTGCCGCGGCGCGCAGCCGTTGGTCCGCGCCCTACGGGATCCTGCACCGCGCCAGCCTGCAGAAAATCCTCCTGGACGCGGTGCAGTCGGAGCCGGGCTGCCGCCTGCATTTTGCAAAGCGCATCGAGGGCGATCCGTTGGCTGCGGTTGCCGCGGCGACGGGACTCCGCCCATCTGTCATCATCGGCGCGGACGGCATCTGGTCGGAGGCGAGAGGCGCTATTCCCGGCGTAGGCGCCGTCCGGTTCTCCGGCAATGTCGCCTGGCGGCTGTTGCTGCCGAACACAGAAGCGAAGGGTTGCCTTTCGGCGGATCGCGTCACGGCGTTCCTCGGGCCGGAGGCTCACCTAGTCGCCTACCCGCTCCGCGAAATTGACAGCTTCAATCTCGTCGCGATCATCGGCGGCAAGCCGGTCGAGGCATGCTGGGTAGGACAAGACTCAAAGGAGCGGCAACGGGAGTTTGCCGCCGCTTTCGAAGCGTGGCACCCCGATCTGCAATCGATGATCGAAAATGCCGGCTCGGCCACCTACTGGCCCTTGTGCACCGTCGAGGAAGGCGCCTGGCACAACAAGCAAGACATCGTTCTTATCGGCGACGCCGCCCATGCGATGACGCCCTTTGCGGCCCAGGGTGCAGCGATGGCGATAGAAGATGCCAGTGAATTGGCGCTTTGTCTTGCCGAGTGTCCAGACGCTCCGGCCGCTTTCGCGCGCTACGAGCAGACGCGTCGGGCACGGATCGCCCGGGTCCGCAAGCGTGCCGCTTTCAACCGCTTTGCCTATCACGCCCGTGGGCCGGTCCGGATCGCGCGCAACCTGGTCCTCGCGCGGAAGGGTCCGGAAGGGCTCGCAGCCGATCTCGACTGGCTCTATGGATACGGCGCCTCGGAACGCGAGAAGGCCTGACCGGCAGCAGCAAATCCTTTCCGCCTGCCCCGGCCAATCGGGCGGCCCGATTCACTCAGACGGCATTGGCCGCCGCGAGACCGGCCTCGATGTCGCGGCGCAAGTCGGCGACGTCTTCGAGGCCGATCTGCAGTCGGATGACCGGCCCTCCGGATGGTGCCTTGGCGATCTTGCGATCGGAAAGATTCGCATGCAGCGCGAGGCTCTCGAAACCACCCCAGGAATAGCCGAGACCGAAGAACGACAGCGCATCGAGGAAGGCATGCGCCTTCGCCTTGCTGGTTTCGGTTTCGGCCTTCAGGACAAACGAGAAAATGCCGCTCGCCCCGCCGAAATCGCGCTTCCAGAGCTCGTGCCCGGGGAAGCTCGGCAGCGCGGGGTGCAGCACGCGCGCCACCTCATCCCGCCCTTCGAGCCAGGTGGCAATCGCCATCGCACTTTCCTGATGGCGTTCGAGACGAATGCCCATGGTACGAAGGCCGCGCAGGATCTGGTAGCTGTCGTCCGGCGACACGCAGACGCCGAGCGTCACCATCGCCTCGGTCAGGGCCGGCCAATGTGCAGCGTTCGCGGAAACGGTTCCGAGGAGCACGTCCGAGTGCCCGGACGGATATTTCGTGGCCGCATGGATGGAAACGTCGACGCCATGGTCGAGGGGGCGGAAATAAATCGGCGTCGCCCAGGTGTTGTCCATGGTGACGACGCAGCCGTGGCGGTGGGCGGCGTCGGCAATCGCCCGAATATCCTGCATCTCGAATGTGTTCGAGCCCGGCGCCTCCGTATGCACCAGCCGCGTGTTCGGCCGGATCAGGCTCTCAATGGCAGCACCGATCATCGGATCGTAATATTCGACCGTGACGCCGAGCCGGGTCAGCATCGTGTCGCAGAAGTGCCGGGTCGGGAAATAGACCGAATCGACGATCAGCGCGTGGTCGCCCGACGAAAGGTAGGCGAGGAAGGGTACGGTGACCGCGGCCAGCCCTGAGGGGACGAGAATCGTTCCGGCCGCACCTTCGAGTTCGTTGATCGCATCGCAGAGCGCATCGGTCGTCGGCGTGCCCCGCGTGCCGTAGGTATATTTCTGCGCCCGCGTTTCCATGGTCTTCGCGTTCGGGAAAAGCACGGTGGACGCGTGGACCACCGGCGGATTGACGAATCCATGGAAGTCGGAGGGATTGTTGCCTATGTGCGCGAGGCGGGTGTTGATGCCGACCTCTTCACGCGCGCTCATCTTGTCTGCCATCTTAACAAATCCGCCGTTGAAAACTGGATGGAGACTCATCGAACGCCGCACGGGTGGGGGTCAAGGGAAAATTCAACACCGAGGCGTTGACGCCGGATGCACCGCATCTGACGGTTTTTTATCCAGAAGTGGACGAATTCCCGCAAAATCTGCTTAAAATTCTGACGAATTTACAGTTTTTCACATGGAAAATCAGAAAATCGGCAACATCTCTTGACCCTCATGGATTTTGAGCATGAGATAGATTGCACTCATGCCAGGAGGGTGGCTGAGGCTGCACGCGCCGACAGAGCGCACCAGTGCAGACGGGAACTTAGGAACAACCGAAAAGGTTCAAAAAAATGGCAAGAAGAATTCTGACAGCTCTTGTTGGCGCTGCTGTCATGGGGATTGGCGCACATGCGGCATCGGCCGCGACCCTTGACGACGTGAAGGCCAAGGGCTTTGTCCAGTGCGGCGTGAACACTGGTCTCGCCGGTTTCGCAGCCCCTGACGCTTCCGGCAACTGGAGCGGTTTCGACGTCGACTACTGCAAGGCGATCGCTGCTGCAGTCTTCGGCGATGCCACCAAGGTCAAGTACACGCCGACCTCCGCAAAGGAGCGTTTCCCGGCGCTGCAGTCCGGCGAAGTCGACGTTCTCGCCCGCAACACGACCTGGACCATCAACCGCGACACGGCGCTCGGCTTCAACTTCCGCGCGGTCAACTACTATGACGGCCAGGGCTTCATGGTTCGGAAGGGCCTCAACGTGAAGTCGGCGCTCGAACTCTCCGGCGCTGCCGTCTGCGTCCAGACCGGCACCACGACCGAGTTGAACCTGGCCGACTACTTCAAGACCAACAACCTGCAGTACAATCCGGTGGTCTTCGAGAAGCTCGAGGAAGTGAACGCCGCCTACGACGCCGGCCGCTGCGACGTATACACCACCGACCAGTCCGGGCTGTACTCGCTGCGCCTCACCCTCTCCAAGCCGGACGAACACATGATCCTGCCGGAAATCATCTCGAAGGAGCCGCTCGGCCCGGCCGTGCGACAGGGTGACGACCAGTGGTTCGATATCGTCAGCTGGGTTCATTACGCGCTGATTAACGCGGAAGATTTCGGCATTACCCAGGCAAATGTCGAAGAGATGAAGAAGTCGCCCAACCCGGACATTCAGCGCTTCCTCGGCGTCGAGGCCGACACCAAGATCGGCACCGACCTCGGCCTCACCAACGAGTGGGCGGTCAACGTCATCAAGGCCGTCGGCAACTACGGCGAAGTCTTCGACCGTAATATCGGCGCCGGCAGCCCGCTGAAGATCGAACGCGGATTGAACGCACTGTGGAGCAAGGGCGGCATCCAGTACGCCCCGCCGGTTCGCTGATCGGCTTGAAATAGCGGAGGAGCGGCACGCCGCTCCTCCGTCGCAACGATAAGAACGCCCAACAAGGGCGGATTGGGGAAAGAGGCATTGTATGGCCATTGGCGTCACGAATGCGCCTGAACGAAGCAAATCCTCCGGATCGATCATCAACGATCCTCAGGTGCGCGGGATCTTCTACCAGGCAATCACCGTCATTATTCTTGCGGTCCTGATCTATTGGATCGTCGACAACACAATCGAGAATCTGCGGCGCGCGAACATCGCGTCCGGCTACGGCTTCCTGAGCAGCCGCGCAGGCTTCGACGTCGGGCAATCGCTGATTTCGTTCAGCAGCGATTCCACCTACGGCCGCGCCTTGGTGGTCGGCTTCGTCAACACGCTGCTTGTGGCGATCACGGGCATCATCACGGCAACCGTGATCGGTTTCATTGTCGGTATCGGACGGCTCTCGCACAACTGGATCATCGCCAAGCTGTCACTCGCCTATGTCGAGGTGTTTCGCAACATCCCGCCGCTGCTCGTCATCTTCTTCTGGTACAGCGGCGTTCTGTCGATCTTGCCGCAGGCGCGCGACGCGCTTGCCTTGCCCTTCGATATGTATGTGAGCAACCGCGGACTCGCCTTCCCCAGGCCCATTCCGGGAGAGGGCTCGCTATACACGCTCCTCGCCTTCCTCATCGCCGTCGCTGCGAGCTTCTTGGTCGCCCGCTATGCGCGCCAGAAACAGATGGCGACCGGCCAACGCTTTCCTGTCCTTTGGACCGCGCTCGGGCTGATCATCGGCTTGCCGCTCGTCACCTTCCTCGCCACCGGCGCACCGCTCACCTTCGACGTGCCCGTCGCCGGCAAGTTCAACCTGACCGGCGGCTCGGTCGTCGGACCTGAGTTCATGTCGCTCTTTCTCGCCCTGTCTTTCTACACGGCAGCCTTCATTGCCGAGATCGTCCGGGCCGGTATCCGCGGCGTTTCAAAAGGACAATCAGAAGCGGCCCATGCCCTTGGCATCCGTCCTCGGCTGACCACGCGGCTGGTGATCGTCCCGCAGGCGATGCGAATCATCATTCCGCCGCTGACCAGCCAGTATCTCAATCTCACCAAGAACTCGTCGCTTGCGGTCGCCGTCGGCTATGCGGACCTCGTCGCCGTCGGCGGCACGATCCTCAACCAGACCGGTCAGTCGATCGAAGTGGTGAGCATCTGGCTGATCGTCTATCTCAGCCTGAGCCTCGCGACCTCGCTGTTCATGAACTGGTACAACGCCCGCATGGCGCTGGTGGAGAGGTAAGATCATGAGCACGCAACAAGCATCTTTCGTTCGTGCTTCGATGATCGAAGCCTCGCCCGCCCCGGTCCTGGAAAGCGGCGCTGTCTTCTGGCTGCGGAAGAATCTCTTCGCAACACCGAAGGACACCGCCCTGACGATCATCAGCCTGCTCGTCCTGGCGTGGCTGGTGCCGCCCGCCATTCAGTGGCTGTTCATTGATGCCGCCTGGACGGGTGGCGGGCGCGGCGTCTGCGCCACGCTCTCACAGGGCGGTTCGCAGCCGGAAGGCTGGAGCGGCGCCTGCTGGGCCTTCGTCAATGCGAAATTCGACCAGTTCGTCTTCGGGCGCTATCCGCTCGAAGAACGGTGGCGCCCGGCGCTCGTCGGCATCCTGTTCGTCCTGTTCCTGGTGCCGATGCTGATCCCGAAGATTCCAAACAAGGGATTCAACGCAATCCTGCTGTTTGTCGCATTGCCGATCATCGCCATCATCCTGCTTCCCGGCGGCTGGTTCGGCCTCACCTATGTCGAGACCGCGCTCTGGGGCGGTCTCATGGTCACGCTCGCCCTGTCCTTCGTCGGTATCGCGGTTTCCTTGCCGCTCGGTATCTTGCTTGCGCTTGGCCGGCGTTCCGACATGCCGGTGATCAAGATGCTCTGCACCGTCTTCATCGAGATAGTGCGCGGCGTTCCGCTGATCACGGTGCTGTTCATGGCAAGCGTGATGCTGCCGCTGTTCCTGCCGCAGGGCGTCACCTTCGACAAGTTCCTGCGGGCGCTCATCGGCGTGTCGCTCTTCGCTTCCGCCTATATGGCGGAAGTGGTGCGCGGCGGTCTGCAGGCCATTCCGAAGGGCCAGTATGAGGGCGCCGATTCGCTCGGTCTCAGCTATTGGCAGAAGATGAATCTCATCGTCCTGCCGCAGGCGCTGAAGCTGGTGATCCCCGGGATCGTCAACACCTTCATCGGCCTGTTCAAGGACACGTCGCTCGTTTCGATCATCGGCATGTTCGACCTGCTCGGCATCGTCCGCCTGAACTTCACCGATACGAACTGGGCGAGCGCAGTGACGCCGCTGACCGGCCTGATCTTCGCGGGCTTCGTATTCTGGCTTTTCTGCTTCGGCATGTCGCGTTATTCAGGCTTCATGGAACGCCTGCTCGACAAGAGCCAACGATAAAAAGGGGAATAAACATATGGCAAACACTGCCACCGCACCGAAAATGACCGTATCGACGACCGATGTCGCAATCGAAATCACCAACATGAACAAGTGGTACGGCGACTTCCACGTGCTGCGCGACATCAACCTTCGGGTCATGCGCGGCGAGCGCATCGTCATTGCCGGCCCGTCGGGCTCCGGCAAATCGACGATGATCCGCTGCATCAATCGGCTCGAGGAACACCAGAAGGGCAAGATCGTCGTCGACGGCATCGAGCTCACCAACGACCTGAAGAAGATCGACGAGGTGCGCCGTGAGGTCGGCATGGTGTTCCAGCACTTCAACCTCTTCCCGCATCTGACGATTCTGGAGAACTGCA
Organism: Sinorhizobium americanum; assembly: GCF_001651855.1. Lineage (GTDB taxonomy): Bacteria > Pseudomonadota > Alphaproteobacteria > Rhizobiales > Rhizobiaceae > Sinorhizobium > Sinorhizobium americanum. The sequence continues at coordinate 31,508 of NZ_LNQC01000047.1, forward strand.
CGCTCGCGCCGATCTGGGTTCGCAAGATGCCGAAGAAGGAGGCCGAGGAGATCGCCATGCATTTCCTCAAGCGCGTCAAGATTCCCGAGCAGGCGCTGAAATATCCGGGCCAGCTCTCGGGCGGCCAGCAGCAGCGCGTCGCGATCGCCCGGTCGCTGTGCATGCGGCCGAAGATCCTGCTTTTTGACGAGCCGACCTCGGCACTCGACCCGGAAATGGTCAAGGAGGTGCTCGACACCATGGTCAGTCTCGCCGAAGAAGGCATGACCATGCTCTGCGTCACCCACGAAATGGGCTTTGCCCGCCAGGTCGCTAACCGCGTCATCTTCATGGACCAGGGCCAGATCGTCGAGCAGAATTCACCGGCCGAATTCTTCGACAACCCGCAGCATGAGCGCACCAAGCTGTTCCTGAGCCAGATCCTGCACTGATATCGCGGTACCAGTTCGCACGAAAACGGCCCGTCATTACTGACGGGCCGTCTTCATTTATGCCCCCGGCCAGGAAGCTCAGTGAAGAGAATGGGCCGGTCGACGACCGGCCGGTCATCAAAGAACCGGCAGCGTCGGACGCTTCGCCAGCGCAGCTTCGATAATCCCCTGAACCCGCTGACGCTCGGCACCGGCGAGCGGCAGTCGCGGGGCGCGGACGCGATCATTGGAATCGATCGCGAAGACTTCCGCCAGCTTGATGTTCTGGACGAGATTGGTGGAGACGTCGAGATCGAGCAGCGGGCGGAACCAGCGATAGATCGCCCTCGCCTCTTCGAGATGCCCGGCCTGGACGAGTTTCCAGATCGCCACCGTTTCCTTCGGAAAGGCGACGACAAGGCCGGCGACCCAGCCATGGGCGCCCATCAGCAGGCTTTCGAGCGCCAGATTGTCGACCCCGGTGAAGCAGTCGAAACGCTCGCCGAAGCGGGTCAGAACGTCAGTCACGCGGCGGATGTCGTCGGTCGATTCCTTCATTGCGACGACCAACTCGTTCTTCGCCAACTCGTCGAACATCGAAAGCGTCACGTCGACGCCGTAGGCGACCGGGTTGTTGTAGACCATGATCGGCAGCCCGCCCGCGGTGGCGACGGCCTGGATATGGGCGAGCGTTTCCGCCGGCGCGGATTTATAAGGCACGCCCGGCAGAACCATGAAGCCGTCGGCGCCGGCCTTGGTGGCTGCCCTCGCCGCCGCTTCACCGCGGCGCGTGGCGCTTTCGCAGATCGTCATCAGCACCGGCTTGCCGCCGGCGACCGACTTGGCGATCTTGAGGATCTCGATCTTTTCCTCCGCCTCCAGCGTCATGTTCTCGCCGAGCGAGCCGCAGACGATCATGCCATCGACGCCGGCCTCGAACTGCAACGCGAAGCAGCGCTCCATCTCGGCCTTGTCGAGATCGCCATCAATTGTGAATTTCGTCGTTACTGCCGGAAATACGCCGCGCCACATGAGAAGCCTCCTTCGCTCTGATATATCAGCATACTTGCCATGATTTCTGAACTGTGTCAATCTCTGATATATCACAAGCGCAAGGTCATACATGCCATCGCAATCGCAGGCCCATCTCGCCTATCTGGCGCTCGAGCGCCTCATCGTCACCTTGAAGCTAAAGCCGGGAACGCTCGTCACCGAACGGCAGCTCTTGGAACTCGCCAATCACGGCCGCACACCGGTCCGGGAGGCGATTCAGAAACTCGCCTGGCAGGGCCTGATCGAGGTTCGCCCGCGGGTCGGCCTTGAGATCAGCCGCATCCGACCGGACGATCGGATCCACGTGATGCAGACGCGTCAACAGCTCGAACCGGTAGCGGCAGCGCTTGTTGCCGCACATGCAACCGCCGATGCGCGCCGGGAGATGAGCGACTGCAGGCAGCAGATGCTGGACTGCGCCGCTCGCGGCGACCTCGAAGGCTTTCTGGTGGCAGACAAGATGTTCGACGAGGTGATGGAAGAGGCCTGCCCGAACCGCTTCCTGACGGCGGCCCTGGCGCCGCTCCAGACCCATGCGCGCCGCATCTGGTTCGCATCCGCATCGCCGGAAAAGATGAAAGGCTCGGTGGAGCGCCACGTAGAGGTCATGCACGCGATCGAAACGGCGGATCCTGCCGGTGCTTCCGCTTGCATGTCACAGCTGATGGACTATCTGGCTGACGGCTAGGCAGCCTCCGCGCTCGCCCAACCTAAATCAAAAGAGGAGGCGCACCGCCGGATGCACCTCCTCTTCAGATCAGGTCTATTGCTCGGCGTGTCAGCCGACGAAGGCGCGCTCGATGACGAATTCGGCAGGCTTGTTGTTGGCGCCTTCCGTCAGGCCGGCCGCCTCGAGGATTTCCTTGGTGTCCTTGAGCATCGCGGTCGAGCCGCAGATCATGCCGCGGTCGATTGCCGGGTCGAGCGGCGGCAGGCCGAGGTCGGCGAAGAACTTGCCGTTCGTCATCAGGTCGGTAATCCGGCCCTTGAAGGGATAATCCTCGCGCGTCACGGTCGCATAGTGGCGCAGCTTGTCGCCGACGATCTCGTTCAGGAATTCGTGCTTGCGGATTTCCTCGGCGAGATCGAAGCCGTATTTCAGTTCGGCCACGTCGCGGCAGGTATGGGTGAGGATGACTTCCTCGAACTTCTCGTAGGTTTCCGGGTCGCGGATCAGGCTCGCGAAGGGTGCAATGCCCGTACCGGTCGAGAACATGTAGAGCCTGCGGCCGGGCACGAGCGCGTCGAGCACCAGCGTGCCCGTCGGCTTCTTGCGCATCAGCACCTGGTCGCCCGGCTTGATCGTCTGCAGATGCGAGGTCAGCGGACCATCCGGCACCTTGATCGAGAAGAACTCCAGTTCCTCGTCCCAGGCGGGGCTTGCGATCGAATAGGCGCGATAGACGGGTTTGTCGCCGACCATCAGGCCGATCATCGCGAACTCGCCAGAGCGGAAGCGAAACTCCTGCGGACGCGTCATCCGGAAGCGGAAGAGCCGGTCCGTGTAGTGCTCGACGCTGGTGACCGTCTCGGCGAATACACCCGCCGGTACCTGTACAGCGAAATCTTCCTTTTTTGCCGGCGCATTCATCGTGGCTTCGGTCCTGTAATGGTGAGGCTTTTATCAACTACGAGCGGATATTCCAAGCCTTGGCAAATTGAAAGGAATTCCCTTCCAAATATAGGCTCTTTCTGGGATTTCGGCTTGCTTCACACTGTCGCGGGCCGCGTTTTTTCAAGAAACACGGCGCCAGCTGTAGGATTTGGCGTCTGCCGATGGTTTTGCCGTCGGCTGGTAGTGATTGGCGATGCCCGGCAGGCGCCCTTCCGAAAGCCTCTTGATCGCCGTCGCATTGGTCACCGCGAGACTGTCGATGCCACAACGCAGCATAAGCGGGATCTGGTCGATCAGCACGTCGCCGACGGCGCGGACTTCGCCTTCGAAACCCAACCGGCTGCGCAGCAGCGAAGCGTGGCTGAACGCGCGTCCGTCATTGAACGCCGGGAAGGCCAGCGCCACAAGGGCGATTTGGCCGAGATGCGGTGCCAGGCGCGTCACGTCGTCCGCAGGAGCGATCAGGACGCCTAGGCCTGACGCGCCGGCTGCCGCCTGTTCCAAGAAGGCGTCGAGGCCGAGGACTGCCTTCTCGTTCGAGCCGGCCTTCGTCTCTTCGGTTTCGACGATCCAAGGATCATCGTTCACGAAGCCGCTCTCATTCCAGATTTTCGTCATCTTCTCAAATCCTTGTGCGGCTTCGTTCACGCGGCTTCCTGGGCGCCGCCGCCGTAAAGGGCATCCTTGAAAGGCTGCGGCCCGACGCGGCGATAGGCTTCGAGGAAGGTTTCCGACTTGTCGCGGCGAAGGCCCAGATAGGTGTCGACGATCGTCTCCACCGCATCCGTCACCTTCTCCGGCTCGAATCCGCGACCGATGATTTCACCGATCGAGGTGTTCTCGTCGCCGGAGCCGCCGAGCGTGATCTGATAGAGTTCCGCGCCCTTCTTCTCCACGCCGAGCAGGCCGATATGGCCGACATGATGGTGGCCGCAGGCATTGATGCAGCCGGAAATCTTGATTTTCAATTCGCCGATTTCCGCCTGCCGCTCGGCCGAACCGAAGCGGCTGGAGATCTCCTGAGCCACCGGAATCGAGCGCGCATTGGCAAGCGCGCAGTAGTCGAGGCCGGGACAGGCAATGATATCGGTGATCAGCCCCGCATTGGCGGTGGCGAGACCGGCGGCGACCAGCGCGCGATAGACCGGCTCCAGGTCGGCGAGCGCCACATGCGGCAGGATCAGGTTCTGCTCGTGGCTGACGCGAATCTCGTCGAAAGCGTATTCCGCGGCGATATCGGCCACGACTTCCATCTGGCTGTCGGTCGCATCGCCCGGAATGCCGCCGATCGGCTTCAGCGAGATCGTCACCATGCCGTAATCCGGATGCTTGTGCGGCTGGACATTCTGATGAACCCACTGAGCGAAAGCCTCATCGGCCTTCTTCCAGCGAGCGAGGTTTTCCCAGCCCTCCGCCCGGTTTGGCAGCGCTGGCGGGGCAAAATAGGAGGCGATCGCCTGGATATCGGCGTCGGGAAGCTTCAGTTCCGTGTCCTTGAGGCTCGCGAATTCGACCTCGACCTGACGCGCCAGTTCCTCGGCGCCGGTCTCGTGCACGAGGATCTTGATGCGCGCCTTGTACTTATTGTCGCGGCGGCCATGGAGGTTGTAAACGCGCATGATCGCCGTCGTATAGGAAAGCAGATCCTCTTCCGGCAGGAAGTCGCGGATCTTCTTGGCGATCATCGGCGTACGGCCCTGCCCGCCGCCGACATAGACGGCAAAGCCGAGCTTGCCGTTCTCGTCCTTCTTCAGGTGCAGGCCAATGTCATGGACCTGGATCGCGGCGCGATCGCGCTCGGCGCCGGTAACGGCGATCTTAAACTTGCGCGGCAGGAACGAGAATTCCGGATGGACGCTCGACCATTGCCGAAGGATTTCTGCATAAGGGCGCGGATCGGCAACCTCGTCGGCCGCCGCACCGGCGAAATGGTCCGCCGTGACGTTGCGAATGCAGTTTCCGGAGGTCTGCAGCGCATGCATCTCGACGCTTGCCAGGTCCTTGAGGATGTCCGGTGTGTCGGAAAGGCGCGGCCAGTTGTACTGGATGTTCTGGCGCGTGGTGAAATGCCCGTAGCCGCGGTCGTATTTGCGGGCGATATGGGCGAGCATGCGCATCTGGCGGCTCGACAGCGTCCCATAGGGAATGGCGACGCGAAGCATATAGGCATGAAGCTGCAGATAGACGCCGTTCATCAGGCGCAGCGGCTTGAAGGCGTCCTCGGCCAATTCACCGGACAGCCGCCGCTGGACCTGATCGCGGAACTGCTCGACGCGTGCGGAAACGAAGGCGTGGTCGAATTCGTCGTAACGGTACATGGAAGCTCAGGTCCTCAGGCAGCAAAATTCTTGGGGCCGGAAAGCCCGTGGTAACCGGCGGCATAGGGAATTGACGGTCCCTCCGCCCTGATCCGCTCGCGCATCCGAAGCGGCCGGAGTATGCCGTCAACCTCTTCCACGTCAACGACATTGACGTCGACGACCTTGTTGTCGGCGAAGGCTGTCTTGCCGGTCGCCTCGAGAGCCGCGACAGCCTCCGCGTGGCGGGCGACGAAGGCATCCTGCAGCGACTCCCCCCAGTTGCCGGAGGCGTCGAGCCAAACGGAGATACCGTCAGCCAAGCGATTTGCCGTCAAAACCTTGCTCACCATCACGTCGTCCTCAATTCAAAATCTGTTCGGCGCGTTCAGCGCCGGAAGCGCTCGGCCCGGCGCCCTTGCGCCGGCCGGCTGCAAGCGGCTCCGACCGGTCGAAATTCGCACCGGCGACCGCGTCGCCGATGATCACCATGACCGGGCCGTCGAGTTCCGTGCGGTTCTCGAGATCCGGCAGCTCCCGGAGGATGCCGTGCAGCAGGCGCCGCTCGGGGCGGCTGGCATTCTCGATGACGGCGACCGTCGTTTCCGCCGGCAGCCCCGCCTGCATCAACCGGCCTGCCACGGAAGCGGCGACCGAGCGGCCCATATAGACCGCAATCGTCGCACCGGAAACGGCAAGCCGCGCCCAGTCGGGAAGAACGTCACCGGCCAGATCATGGCCGGTCGTGAAGACCAGCGACGACGCGACGCCGCGAAGCGTCAGCGGCAGCTCGAAATCCGCCGCAGCGGCAAAGGCGGAGGTGATGCCGGGGACGATCTCGTAGCTGACGCCGGCCTCGCGCATTGCGGCCATCTCTTCGCCGGCTCGGCCGAAGATCAGCGGATCGCCGGATTTCAGCCGCACGACGCGCTTGCCTTCCTTGGCGAGCTTCACGAGTAGATGGTTGATCTCGTCCTGCGATTTGGTGTGGCAGCCCTTGCGCTTGCCGACCGAAAGCCGCTCGGCATCGCGGCGGCCCATGTCGACGATCGCCTGCGGCACCAGCGCATCATAGACGATGGCGTCCGCTTCCATCATCACCCGCTGTGCCCTCAGCGTCAGCAGGTCCTCGGCTCCCGGACCGGCCCCGACCAGCCAAACATGGCCGGAAACGCGCTCGGCCGCGTCGAGCAACAGGGAGGCCTCGCGGCGGGCGGAAGCAAGATCGCCGAGCGCGACATGATCCGCCACCCGACCCGAGAAGAAGCGCCGCCAGAAGACGCGGCGCGCCACGCCGCGTGGGATGAGACGCTCGACAGCCTCGCGGTAGCTCGCAGCCAGGATCGCAACGATTCCGAGCGAAGGCGAGAGCAACTGGTCGATCTGCGCACGGATCATCTGCGCCAGAACAGGCCCCGCCCCTTCCGTGCCGATGGCGACGGCGACGGGGGCTCGGTTGACCAGCGCCGGCGTCAGGAAATCGCAATAGTCCGGCTGGTCGACGGCGTTGGCGGGAATCTTGCGCTCGCGGGCCGCGGCGACGATCACCCGATCGGCGGCCGCATCGCCGGTCGCGGCAAAGACCAATGCGGCGCCTTCGACCTGATCGTCGGCAAAGGCTTCGCGAATCGTCTCGATTCCCTGGTCCTTCAGGAAAGCCGCGAAGGCGGGCTCCGGATGATCCGCGTAGGCGAGAATACGCGCCTGGGTGTTCAAAAGCAGCCGCACCTTGGCAAAGGCCTCGTCCCCATTGCCGAATACCGCCACGCGCTTCTGCGCGACGCGGAAAAATGCCGGGAAAACGGACAGTTGCTGCGACATATCGAGGGGGCGGCTCCTTCTACAGGCTGCGGCGAATATCCCTCATAGCCGCCGACAATTGAAGAAACAGAAATTTCTATGGCTTTAAGGGCACGTATTGTTTTGCTCGACAGCCAAACTTTTTGAGCAAATATCTCCGGAGGATGATTGCCAACGGCAGCGGCATCGCCATTGCGCCCACCGCCGAACCTCCGTTAAATGCCGGCAGATGCGCGGGAGACTGCAGAAATGAAACAATCGGAACTGGCCGGGCGCCTCCTGACGGTTATCGAAAACGACATCCTCCCCCTGACGGAGAAGGGTGTGGCGGCCGGCAACAAGGTGTTCGGCGCTGCGATCCTGCGCAAGTCCGATCTCTCGCTCGTACTCGCCGAGACCAACAACGAGACCGAAAACCCGCTGTGGCATGGCGAAGTCCATGCGCTCAAGCGCTTCTACGAACTGACGGAGAAGTCCGACACGCGCGATCTGATCTTCCTGTCGACGCATGAGCCCTGCTCCATGTGCCTTTCGGCAATCACCTGGGCCGGCTTCGACAATTTCTACTACTTCTTCAGCCACGAGGATTCGCGCGACAGCTTCTCGATTCCGCACGACCTGAAGATCCTCAAGGAAGTCTTCCGGCTTGAACCTGGCGGCTATGTCCGGGAAAATGCCTTCTGGAAGTCGGCCTCGATCGCTGCTCTCATGCGGGATGCCGATCCGGAGACGACAAAGAGGCTCGCGGCGCAGGATGCCCGGATCCGCGAGCGCTACGATCGCCTGTCGGCCGCCTATCAGGCGGGCAAAGACAACAACGCCATACCGCTGAACTGAGTCCGATGGAACCTTCTCGCGATATTCAACGCCTCATCGACATCATGGCCGCGCTTCGCGACCCGAAGACCGGCTGCCCGTGGGACATCGTCCAGACCTTCGAGACGATCAAGCCTTACACGATCGAGGAAGCCTACGAGGTCGCCGACGCGATCGAGCGCCGCGACATGGACGATCTTTGCGACGAGCTCGGCGACCTGCTGCTGCAGGTGGTCTATCACGCGCAAATGGCGGAAGAGGTCGGAGAATTCTCCTTTGGCGACGTGGTGGAAGCCGTCACCCGCAAGATGATCCGCCGCCATCCGCATGTCTTTGCCCGCTCCGACGCCGATACGCCGGACGCGGTCAAGCTGCAATGGGATGAGATCAAGCAGGCCGAGAAGGCGGATAGGCGCGCGCGCCGAATGCGGCGCGGTCTGCCGCTGGAGGAGCATTCCGGCCATCTCGGCTCAGTGCAGCGGAGCTTTCCGGCGCTGGTCGAGGCGCTCAAGCTTCAGGAGCGCGCCGCCAAGGTGGGCTTCGACTGGTCGGAGCCTGCACCAATTCTCGACAAGGTCGAGGAGGAAATCGGCGAGCTCCGCCAGGCGCTGAAGGATGGCGACCGGCGAAAGGTTGCGGATGAACTCGGCGACCTCATCTTCGCGCTGGTCAATATCGGCCGTCATATCGGCACCGATCCGGAAATGGCGCTGCGCGGCACCAACGCCAAATTCCGGCGCCGGTTCAGCCATATCGAGCAGGAACTGCATGCCGGCGGTGAAACGCTGGATGCTGCGTCGCTGGAGCGCATGGAAGAACTCTGGCAGGCCGCAAAGGCAATCGAGAGGCAATTGACGTAGCGGCATGCCGCTATGTCATGCTACTCACCAATCCTCCGCAACAGGCTTAGGCCCGTTGCCCAGCCGCCTTTCGAGCTCGGCCGCCTCGGACTCGGTCAAACGCAGGTCGAGGCTGATCCTTCCGTCTTCGAGATCGTCGCGGCCATCGACGATCGCGTGCTCATAGATCCAGGGCAAGAGCTGCAGCTGGTCCAATCCCAGGGCGACAGTGCACTCGGTCAGCACCCCCGAAAGCCGCTGGCCAATTTCGGCAAGCAGATCGTCGACGCCTTCGCCGGTGATCGCCGAAACGGCGACGGTGTTGTCGGCGCCCGCCGCTTTGTTCACCAGTGCCTCGCGCACCTCCGGCTCGAGCCTGTCGATCTTGTTCCAGACCTCGACAATGCGCTCGGCGCCCTCCTTCTCGTCTATGCCGAGATCGGCAAGGATGCGCAACACGTCGCTCGCCTGCGCCTGATTGTCCGGGTCCGACAAATCCCGCACATGCAGGATCAGATCGGCTTCGAGCACCTCTTCCAACGTCGCGCGGAAGGCCGCGACGAGGTGCGTCGGCAGGTCGGAGATGAAGCCGACGGTGTCGGACAGAATGACCATTCGGCCATGCGGCAGCTTCAGCCGCCGGAGCGTCGGATCGAGCGTCGCGAAGAGCATGTCTTCGGCCAGCACGCCAGCACCGGTCATCCGGTTGAACAGCGTCGACTTGCCTGCATTGGTGTAGCCGACCAGCGCCACGATCGGGTGCGGTACCTTCTTGCGCTTCGAACGATGCAACTGGCGCGTCCGGCGCACCTGCTCCAGTTCGCGCTCCAGCCGCACGATCCTTTCCTGCAGCAGTCGACGGTCGGCTTCGATTTGGGTTTCGCCGGGACCGCCCATGAAGCCCGCGCCACCGCGCTGGCGCTCAAGGTGGGTCCAGCTTCGAACCAGCCTGCCCTTCTGATAGTTGAGATGGGCGAGATCGACCTGGAGCGTGCCCTCCTTGGTGGAGGCGCGCCGGCCGAAAATTTCGAGAATGAGCCCCGTCCGGTCGATGACCTTGGCGTTCCATTCCTTCTCGAGATTGCGCTGCTGCACTGGCGTCAGCGGGTGATCGACGATAACCAGGCCCGCATCCTTCTCGTTGAGGATATGACCGATCTCCTCGATCTTGCCGCTGCCGAGCAATGTGCCCGGCTTCGGCTGCGCCACCGGAACGATCGTGCCGTGCACGACGTCGAGATCGATGGCGAGTGCAAGCCCGGTCGCCTCTTCCAGTCGGCTTTCGTCCGAACGTGTGCTGGACGCCGCTACATCCGCGGCCGGTTTGCCCGTCTTCTTCAAGACCGGCACGACGACGACCGCGCGCATGTCGTCGCGGCGCTTTTCAAGCTCCGGTATGATCGACGACGGCGATTTCGAATTGCGTTTGGTAATGGTCCTCAGGTCCCGTCAGGATGCCGCTTCCTCATTCTCGAACATCTGCAGAGGCTGGCCCGGCATGATGGTCGAGATGGCGTGCTTGTAGACGAGCTGAGAATGGCCGTCACGGCGCAACAGGACACAGAAATTGTCAAAAGATGTCACAACACCCGTCAGTTTCACGCCATTGATAAGGAAAATGGTCAAGGAAATTTTTTGCTTGCGAACCGTATTAAGAAAAAGATCCTGCAAGTTTTGAGAACGTTCCGCCATCGCGCCGCTTCTTTCTTATTTGCCGGCTTTGGCGCCGGTGCATTTTGTCAAATTTGCGATCAGACGTGTCACAGAAGCCTTCCCCCGACACCTCTTGAAGTTTGGTATCAAATCGCCGTCTTTTCCGCAACGTCGAAAAAGGCTTCACGAATATTCTGTGCTATGCTTCCTGGGTGACCGTTACCGATCGTCTTTCCGTCGATTGATACGACCGGAAAGCAGATGCTCGTGGCAGCGGTGACGAACACTTCCCGTGCGGCGAGCATTTCCTCGACAGAGAAGGCCTTCTCCTCGATCTTCAAGCCGAGTGGCTTAGCCACGTCCATCAATGTCGTACGCGTGATGCCGCGCAGGATGCCGTGCTCGGCCGGGCGCGTGCGCAGCGTCCCCTCGCCGTCTACGATCCAGACATTCGTTGCCGCCCCTTCCTTGACCGTGCCGTCCGCGTCGACGAAGATCGCCTCCTGAGCTCCCATTTCCTTCGCCCATTGGCGAGCGAGGACGTTCGGAAGGAGGCCGACCGTCTTGATATCCACCCGGTCCCAGCGGTTCTCCGGCACCGTAATCGCCGCGATGCCTTCGGCATTCTTCCTGGCGATCGCGGCGGCATCCGTGCGCTTGGCCGTGACGACTACAGAGGGTGGCGTGCCCTTGGCCGGAAACACATGATCGCGCCGGGCTACCCCTCGCGTCACCTGGAGATAGAAGAGCCCGTTGCGGACGCGGTTGCGCCGCAGCACCTCGCGAATGACCTGGATCAACGCGGCGCGGCTCATCGGCCACGCCATTCTGAGCTCGCTCAGCGACCGGTCGAGCCGGTCGAGGTGACGGCCGAGATCGACGATGAAGCCGTGCCGAACCTCGCACACCTCGTAGACACCGTCAGCGAACTGGAAGCCGCGGTCCTCCACATGGATCGCAGCGTCGGAATGCGGCACATAGGCGCCGTTCACATAGGCGGTTCTTGGCATGGTGCTTTGCCCGCCTCAGACGCCCAGGGACTTCAGCTTGCGATGGAGCGCGGAGCGTTCCATGCCGACGAATTCCGCCGTTCGGGAGATGTTTCCGCCGAAGCGATTGATCTGGGCAATCAGATAGTCCCGTTCAAACATTTCGCGCGCTTCGCGCAGCGGCAGCGTCATGATGTGCTGGTCACCCTTGGCGGAAATCTTCGGAAGCGTGTCGCCCACCTCGTTCGGCAGCATGTCGGCGCTGATCGGCGTGTCCGGACCATCGCTGCGGGCGAGGATCATCAGGCGTTCGATGTTGTTGCGCAGCTGACGGATATTTCCCGGCCAGTCATGCGCCTGAAGCACGGCGAGCGCGTCCTCGCCGATCTTGCGCGGCCGGATGCCGGCATGCTCGCTCACCTGGCGCATGAACATGTCGACCAGGAAGGGAATATCTTCGCGCCGCTCGGCGAGTGCCGGAACGCGCACCGGGATGACGGCAAGCCGGTGATAGAGGTCCTCGCGGAAGAGCCCCTCCGCGATCATGTTTTCGAGGTTGTAGGCGGTCGAGGAAATGATGCGGACGTCGACCTTGACGCGTTTCGAGCCGCCGACGCGTTCGAACTGCTGGTCGACGAGCACGCGCAGGATTTTGTTCTGCGTCTCGCGCGGCATTTCGCCGACCTCGTCGAGATAGAGTATGCCGCCATGGGCTTCCTCAAGCGCGCCGGTGCGACGCGGCTGGCCCGCGGTGCCCTCAGTGCCGAAGAGCGCAATCTCCATGCGGTCCGGCGTGATCGCAGCCGCATTCAAGGCGACGAAGGGACCGGTGGAACGCGTCGACTTGCGATGGATCATGCGCGCCACCAGTTCCTTGCCGGAACCGGAAGGTCCCTGGATCATGATGCGGCTGTTGGTCGGGGCGACCTTCTCGATCGTCTGGCGCAGTTGCGAGACCGCCACCGACGTGCCGATGAGTTCCACCGGATCGCCCGACCTCTTCTTGAGCTCCGACACTTCGCGCTTGAGCTTGGAGTTCTCCAATGCCCGCTCGGCAATGAGGATCAGCCGGTCGGCCTTGAACGGCTTCTCGATGAAATCGTAAGCGCCGCGCTTGATCGCGGAAACGGCCGTCTCGATATTGCCGTGGCCGGAAATCATCACCACCGGCAGATCCGGGTGGCGGCTCTTGATCTCGTCGAGCAGCGCCAAACCATCCAGCCGGCTGCCCTGCATCCAGATGTCCAGGAAGATAAGCCGCGGCACGCGGTCGTTGATCGCCGCGAGAGCACTGTCGCTGTCGAAGGCCGTTCGTGTCTCGTGGCCCTCGTCCGACAGGATGCCCGAGACGATCTCGCGGATGTCTTCCTCATCATCCACAACCAGAATATCAGCCGCCATTGGTATTACCCTTATCCTTTACAGTCTCGTCGCCCCCGCTTTCGCCGGCGGGCGGCAGGATCACGCGGATCATCGCTCCGACGCCGCCGTCGAAATCCGCCGGTGCATCGTGCAACTCCAATTGTCCGCCATGGTCCTCGATGATCTTCTTGACGATAGCGAGACCCAGCCCCGTGCCCTTCTCGCGCATCGTCATATATGGCTCCAGTATCCGGTGCCGGTTTTCGGTGGGGAGTCCCTTGCCGTTGTCGATCACATCGACGACGAAACGCCCTGTGCCATCGTCGCGACGGGAGCGAACCAAGATCGTCGGCGCACCGCGCACCGCCTCGGCCGGGACCGCCTCGATCGCCTCAACCGCATTCTTGACGATATTGCCGAAGGCCTGGCCGAGCATGCGCCCGTCGAACTGGCCTTCGAGCGCCTCCTCGCCGAAATCGCGGATGAAGGTGATGTGGTTGTTGCCCATTTCGCGCAGGAAGACGGCGTCCTTGAGAATCGAGCGCAGATCCGACTTTTCCTTTGTCGGCTTCGGCATGCGCGCAAAGGCCGAAAATTCGTCGACCATGCGGCCGATGTCTTCTACCTGGCGCACGATCGTATCCGTGCATTGGTCGAACACGGCCTTGTCCTGCTGATCGATCTGCTTGCCATAGCGCCGTTTTAGACGCTCGGCGGAAAGCTGGATCGGTGTCAGCGGGTTCTTGATCTCGTGCGCGATGCGCCGAGCCACGTCGGCCCACGCCGTCGACCGCTGGGCGATGACCAGGTCGGTGATGTCGTCGATGGTGATGACGTAGGAGCCGAGCGACCCCTCGCCCTCCTCCCGGGTCACCTGAACGTTCAGCGTGCGCTCGGTTCCGCCACGCATGATGTTGATCTGCTTGCGATAGTCGTTGCGATAGCGGCTTTCCGCCTCGACCAGCACCTCCTCGATCTCCGGCGCCACTTCGCGAAGACTGGCACCGAGCAGCCCCGGAGCCGATTTCCGCAGGAATTCCTCCGACGAGGGATTGACGATCGTGATGCGCCGGTCCCGGCCGACGCCGATCACGGCTGCCGTGACACCGGAAAGCACGGCCTCGATGAAGCGGCGGCGCTGATCGACCTCGTCCTTGGCCACAAGGATCTGGTCCTGCTGCGTCCGGATCTCGCTCACCATCTTGTTGAAGGTGCGCGACAGGTTGCCGACATCGCCGTCGACGGCGCGCACCGGCACGACCACGTCGAGATTGCCGGAGGCGACGCTGTCGGCCGCGCCGATCAGTTGCCGGATAGGGCGGACGATACGGTCGGCAACCGCTATTGCCGTCCAGATCGCCGCCAGAAGCACGATCAGCGCGAAGCCGATGTAAAGGACGCCGAAGGCGATCTGCAACGAGGTGCGCCCCGCCTCGAGCGCCTTGTATTCGGCGGTGTTCTCCTCCATCAGCCGCATGGAGCGCATGACTTCAGGATCGACGTTGCGGAGCGTATAGAGGTAGATGCCGGGGAAATTCTCCAACGGAACGACTGCCCCGACGAGGTTGGTGACGCCCGGGGGAATAAGCGTCGGCTGGCCCGCGACAGTGCTCTTCAACGCGTCCTGCGGGATGGCAGGCAAGGGCCGCTCGGTCGAGATATTGGCCTGGAGGATGGCGCTGCCGTCGGCGCGAACGAGGAAGGCGCCGAGCATGCCGCGCCCCCTCGCCTGACGCGTCATCAGTTCGGTAAAGCCGGTGCGGTCGAGGGCGTAAAGCTGCCGGTTGCGCTCGAGGTCGTTTGCCATCGAGACCGTCTGCCCTTGGAGATAGCTGGCGTTCTCCAGGACATAGGCCTGGGCGACATTCAGCGACGAGCGCACGATCGCCTGGGTGCGCAGCGAGAACCAGCGATCGAGGCCGACATCGAGGGTGATGCTGGCAAAAATCGCGACGAGGATGGCCGGCGTGATCGCGACGATCGAGAACAGGGCAACGATGCGCACATGCAGCCGCGCTGCCGCCCTGCCCTTGCTGCGGGCGCGAAGCAGCCTGATGATCTCGCGGGCGATCAGATAGATCAGCCCGACGACGAAGACGCCGTTGACGCCGGCGCAGGCAATGACGATGTTCCGTTCCGGCCGGACAGGGGTGAGGCCGAGAAGGACGAGCAGCGACAGGGTGGCACAGACCAGAGCCCCGGTGGCCAGCATCAGGCCCGGGAACGCGAAGGAGGCTCGCCGATCCTGCGCAGCCGCAACACCCTCCTCCGTGCCCAATGGCAAGGCCATCCCATCCACCATAAAAAGTCCCCCAAACCGGAGCCCCGAAGACACCGGCACCCACCTGCAATTCCGGACCAGATATTGAAAGTGCCCTAGCCCGGACGGACACCGGCAAACGCCGCGTCACGCGAGCCGCCATTGCCCAGGTCAGATCGAATCGATCGCCTCATGAGCCTTCAAGCAACGCATTGTGGCGAAAATGCAACGGTGTTGCAAAGCAGTCAAGCGGTGCGTGAGCTCCGATAGACCGAAACGCCCAGTTCGCGGATCTTCTTGCGCAGCGTGTTGCGGTTGAGCCCGAGGAGATCGGCTGCCTTGATCTGATTGCCGCGCGTCGCCGTCAGGGCCGCGAGGATCAGCGGATATTCCATTTCCGCAAGCACGCGGTCGTAAAGGCCCGTCGGCGGCAACGCCTCGCCGAAGCTCGCGAAATACTGTCGCATGTTCTCCTCGACCGCCTGCGAAATCGACATCGAGCCGGGACGCGCCGCGGCCTTGTCGATCGGGCTGTCCGGCACCTCGGATCGCAGCTCGTTTTCGATGATCTCGCGGGTGATCACATCCTGTGGATAAAGTGCAGTGAGGCGCCGCACGAGGTTCTCGAGCTCGCGCACGTTACCGGGCCAGGGATGCGCCTTCATCAGCTCCAGTGCTTCCTGGTCGAAGCGCTTGACGTCGAGCCCCTCCTTTTCGGCCTGCTGGACGAAATGGCGAACGAGATCGGGAATATCCTCGGCGCGGTCGCGAAGCGGCGGCAGGCGCAGCGGCACGACGTTCAGGCGATAGTAGAGGTCCTCGCGGAAAAGGCCCTGGTTGATCGACTGCTTCAGGTCCTTGTTCGTCGCCGCGACGATGCGCACGTCGGAGCGGATCGGCGTGCGCCCGCCGACGGTCGTGTATTCGCCCTGCTGCAGCACGCGCAGCAGCCGCGTCTGGGCGTCCATCGGCATGTCGCCGATTTCGTCGAGGAAGAGCGTTCCACCCTCGGCCTGTTCGAAGCGGCCGGTGGAGCGGGTCTGGGCGCCGGTGAACGCTCCCTTTTCGTGACCGAACAACTCCGATTCGATAAGGTCGCGCGGGATCGCCGCCATGTTGATGGCGACGAACGGCCCGTTCCGGCGCTTGCCGTAGTCGTGCAGGGCGCGCGCGACCAATTCCTTGCCGGTTCCCGATTCCCCGGTGATCATCAGTGTCAGGTCGGTCTGCATCAGCCGGGCGAGGACGCGGTAGATTTCCTGCATGGCGGCGGAGCGGCCGACGAGCGGCATCCCGTCCTGCGAATCGTCGTCCAGCTTGGAGGGCCGGCGTTTCGGCTCGGCGAGCGCCCGTCCGATGATACCGATCAGCTCGGTCAGGTCGAAGGGTTTTGGCAGGTAATCATAGGCGCCCTTCTCCGACGCCTTGATGGCGGTCATGAAGGTGTTCTGCGCACTCATCACCAGAACCGGCAGATCGGGCCGCGCCTTCTTGATACGCGGCAGGAGATCGAAGGCATTCTCGTCCGGCATCACCACGTCGGTGACGACCAGGTCGCCGTCGCCGGCGGCGATCCAGCGCCAGAGCGTCGCGGCGTTGGAGGTGATGCGCACGTCGTATCCGGCACGGCTGAGCGCCTGGTTGAGCACGGTGCGAATGGCTGCGTCGTCATCCGCGACGAGGATCGTGGCGCCGGTCATGCAATGCTTCCTTTTGTCATCGGAGTTACGTCATCCGCCGCCCGTCCTTTGGAGGCCGGCATCAGGACGCGAAAGGTCGTGCGGCTGTGCTGGCTGTCGCATTCGACGATGCCGCCATGGCCGCCGATGATCTTGGCCACCAGCGCCAACCCTAGACCGGAGCCGTTCGTCTTCGTCGTGATGAACGGATCGAAGAGATGCGGCAGCAGGTCCGAGGGCACGCCCGGTCCGTTGTCGTGGACACAGAACTCCAGCGGCAGCGAGATCTTTTCCCGCGTTCCCGCCACCGAGAGCCGGATGCCTGGCCGATAGGCGGTCGTCAGCATGATTTCGCCCTCGGGGCGGTCGCCGATCGCCTCCGCGGCGTTCTTGACCAGGTTGAGGAACACCTGGACGAGCTGGTCGCGGTTGGCATAGACCGGCGGCAGTGACGGGTCATAGTTTTCGGAGATCTTGATCCCCCGGGCAAAGCCCGCCTTGGCGATCGCCTTCACGTGGTCGAGGACCGAATGGATATTGAGCGGCACGCGGTCGACCGGCCGCTCGTCCGAAAACACTTCCATGCGATCGACGAGCGAGACGATGCGGTCGGTTTCGTCGCAGATCAGCCGCGTCAGTGCCCGGTCTTCATCAGTGACCGATGATTCGAGGAGCTGTGCTGCCCCCCTTATGCCGGACAGCGGGTTCTTGATCTCGTGGGCGAGCATCGACGCAAGTCCTGTCACCGAGCGCGCGGCTGCCCGATGGGTGAGCTGCCGATCGATCTTGTCGGCCATCGAGCGCTCCTGGAAGACGATGACCACAGATCCCGGCTGCGACAGCACCGGCGCCACGTAAAGATCGACGAGCTTGTCGGCGCCAAGCCGCGGCGAGCTCAGATCGACCCGGTATTCGTTGACCGGAGCGCGCCTTTCGCGCACCTGGTCGATCAGCGTCAGGAGCGGGCTGCCGAAGGGAATGAAGGCGCTGATATCGTGACGGGCAAGATGGTTGGCGCTCGCCCCGAAGAAGGACTCCGCCTCCCAGTTCGCGAAGGCGACATGGCCGTTCTCGTCGACGAGGATGACCGGGTTCTGTATGGCGTTCAGCACCGCCATCGAGAGGTCGTTCGCGGCTTCTGCCGGCTCCATTGCCTTTTCGGTCATGCCGCGATCTCTCCCCTCGCCGGCTCCAAGCCGGAGCAAGCAATCGCGGCCGCGACCCGATCGCTCACAAGTTTCACGTCCTTCGCCGTCAGGATTTCTGCCTTTTGTGCAGCCGGAAGGTCCGGCGCGAAACGCTCGATATACCAGCCGACATGCTTGCGGGCATGACGAAGACCGATCTCCGGCCCGTAGAAGTCGAGCATCATCGCGTAGTGCTCGACAAACGTTTCCGCTATTCGCGCTGCAGTGGGTTCGCCTGCGGCACCGGCCAGCACGCCCGCATGCCACGGCCGGCCCTGGCACGAGCGGCCGACCATGACGGCATCGGCACCGGAGCGGCTCAGGATCTCCGTGGCATCGGCGATCGTGTCGACATCGCCATTGGCGATCAGCGGAACGGAAATCACCTCGCGAACCGCACGGATCGCGTCCCAATCCGCCTTGCCGGTATAGAATTGCATCCGCGTGCGGCCATGGATGGTGATCGCCTGCACGCCCGCCTCCTCGGCGCGGCGGGCGATCAGTGGCGCATTGATCGAATTCTCGTCCCAGCCGAGCCGCATCTTCAGCGTTACCGGGACGCGGACTGCCTTGACGGTCGCCTCGATCAGCGACAAGGCATGGTCCGGATCGCGCATCAGTGCCGAGCCGGAATAGCCGCCGGTGACCTTCTTGGCCGGGCAGCCCATATTGATGTCGACGATGTCGGCGCCATTGGCTTCGACGATCTTGGCGGCCTCGGCCATCCAGTGGGCCTCGCGCCCGGCAAGCTGCACGATGTGGGGATCAATCCCGGAATTCTTTAGTCGCGCCCAGGATTCGGCGGCATTGCCAACCAGCTCGCGGCTTGCCACCATTTCCGTCACGACGAAGCCGGCGCCGAAGCGCCAGGCCAGCATGCGGAAGGGCAGATCCGTCACCCCTGACATCGGAGCGAGCGCCACCCGATTGCGGATTTCAACTTTCCCGATCCGGAGTGACGATGACAGGGCCGGCAGTGGCAAATGCATATCTTTCGGGCACATGAATATCTTGCACTATTTTTAGACAGTGTTGTTCGACTTGCCAAGCGATTTCCACGCGCCCGACAAAATTCCTCGAAGTGCGTCGACGCTCTCAAATTCTCGTTTTCAGGCATGCCGATCACCTGAAAACCGCCGCACAGTTCGGACGACAGGCACAGATGGCTGGCAATCACAGGACCTTCGCGGTACATGACGGCGAAGATTGGCGAATTGCGGGACCCCATACAGAAGATGCAGCCGGAAGAACAGTTCTCCTGTGGTGTTGTCCTCGTCGCCGCCGG
Organism: Sinorhizobium americanum; assembly: GCF_001651855.1. Taxonomy (GTDB): domain Bacteria; phylum Pseudomonadota; class Alphaproteobacteria; order Rhizobiales; family Rhizobiaceae; genus Sinorhizobium; species Sinorhizobium americanum. Next base: position 50,753 of record NZ_LNQC01000047.1, read on the forward strand.
CCGCGGCGAGCGCGCCGGTCAATCGGCGGAGGGACCGAAGCAGTACCGCAGGATCGGCAATCGCCCCGTTATCGCCCATACACTTGACGTTTTCGCGACATGGCCGGGCACCGGGCCGGTGGTCGTCGTTATGCACCCCGACGATGAGGCGCTTCTCGCCGCGGCGCTCGAGCGCATGGGCGACTCGCTGGCCGTGTCGGTGGTTCACGGGGGTGCGACGCGACAGCTCTCGGTGCTTGCCGGGCTCGAAGCGCTCGCCAGGACCGGCGTCAAACACGCAATGATCCAGGACGCCGTGCGCCCGTTCATCGACCATGCCCTGCTCGACCGTTGCCGTGCGGCGCTCGACGGCGGCGCAGAGGCAGTGCTGCCGGCGATCGCTGTTGCCGACACCCTGAAACGGGCTACGGACGGCCGTATCGTCGAGGAGACAGTACCGCGGGGCGGCCTCTACGCGGCCCAGACGCCGCAATGCTTCCGTCTCGAGGCGATCCTCGCCGCCCACCGCGCCGCAAGCGCCAGCGGCCGCAGCGACTTTACCGACGACGCATCGATCGCCGAATGGGCGGGCATCCCGGTGGTCCTCGTCGAGGGATCGTCGGACAATATCAAGCTCACGCTCCAGAGGGATATATCGATGGCCGATGAACGGCTGACCCGCCACGCACTTCCCGACGTCCGGACCGGCAATGGCTATGACGTGCACCAGCTCGTCGAGGGCGACGGCGTCACGCTTTGCGGCGTGTTCATTCCGCATAACCGCAAGCTCTCCGGTCATTCCGACGCGGATGTCGCCTTGCACGCCTTAACCGACGCGCTGCTCGCCACCTGCGGCGCCGGCGACATCGGCGACCACTTCCCGCCTTCGGATCCGCAGTGGAAGGGTGCCGCCTCGCGCATCTTCCTGGAGCACGCCGCACGGATCGTGCGCGAGCGCGGCGGAGTGATCACAAATGCGGATGTTTCGCTGATCGCGGAGGCGCCGAAGGTCGGTCCGCACCGCCAGCAGATGCGCGAAAATCTTGCCGCCATGCTCGGCATCGCCCTCGACCGCTGCTCGGTGAAGGCGACGACCAACGAGAAGCTCGGCTTCGTCGGGCGCCGGGAGGGCATCGCCGCAATCGCCACCGCAACGGTCGTCTATGTGGCGGGGAGCAAGGCCTGATGTGGCCGGCCGACATCGAACGGGCGGCGCGCGCTATCATCACTGACGTCACCGCGCGCGGGCTGAAGATCGCTACCGCCGAATCCTGCACCGGCGGCCTGATCGCCGCGGCGCTGACCGAGATTGCCGGCTCGTCCGCCGTGGTCGACCGCGGCTTCGTCACCTATTCCAACGAGGCGAAAATCGACATGCTCGGCGTCGACGCAGCGACGCTCGCGGTTCACGGCGCGGTCTCTTACGAAACGGCTGCGGCAATGGTACGGGGCGCCATCGCCCGCTCCGGCGCCCACGTCGCTGTCGCGGTCACGGGCATTGCAGGACCAAGCGGCGGCTCAGCCGAGAAGCCTGTCGGGCTCGTCCACCTCGCTGCGGCGGGACGCTCGGGCAATCTTCTTCACCGCGAGATGCGCTACGGCGATATTGGCCGTGACGCGGTGCGGCTGGCAACGGTCAAGACGGCGCTCGATCTCCTCAGGGAGATCGCTCAGGAGCCGTAGATCGCGTCGGCGCGTTTCTCGAAGGCCTCAGAGAACATGCGGAAGGCGCGATCGAACATCGAGCCCATCAGGGCGCCTAGAATGCGGCTCTTGAACTCATAGTCGATGTAGAAGTGGACGATCGACTGGTTCTCGTTCACCGGTTCGAAGCGCCAGATATTATCGAGATACTTGAACGGCCCCTCGATGTAGTTGACGTCGATCAGCCGCTCGGCCGGCTTCAGCAGAACCTGCGTCGTAAACGTCTCGCGGATGGCCTTGTAGCCCACCGTCATGTCGGCAAGCAGCAACACCTTGCCGTCGCGTTCCTTGCGCGATCGCACGCTCAGCGCCTCGCAGAGCGGCAGAAACGCCGGATAGCGTTCGACGTCGGCGACGAGGTTGTACATCTGCTCGGCCGAGTGCTTGACGACATGGTTGGTTTCAAAGTGCGGCATGGTTTGGAGTTAAGGCCGAGCCGCGAGAAGATCAAGGAGTTGGCGCATTTGTGCCCGGTTTCTTATCTGGAGAACGGGCACGGCGTGCTCCCGGAGCCCAGCGTCGACCATCGGGGCGAACTTGCGTTCGAAGGTCCAGATGTAGCGAATGAATTCCGAACTCAACCGTTCGGGGCAGCCGTCGGCCATTTCCGGGCGCGCCTGCCCTCGCCATTTCAGCCAGCGGCGCACCGCCCCCCAGAGACAAAGCAGGCGCGACATACGCACCCAAACGACGACGTCCGTGCGCGGCATCCTCAGATCGAAGCTCGACGGGTTTGTCCCGTCCATGATCCATCGCGGCTGATCGACTTTGGCGGCGATCATCGCCCGCTGTTCCGCGCGTGGTCGCGAGTGCCAACCAGGCAGCCAGAAGAATTCGCGGTCCATGGAGATGAAGGGTAGGTCGAAGCGGGTGGAAAGCCACCGCGCCAGAGTGGTCTTGCCGCCGCCGGAGCAGCCAATCACCAGAATTCGCCTCGCCTGCGCGAGATGGGCGGCTGCCTCGGCAATATCGGTCAGATCGCGTGCCATGCCGTCTCCACACAAGGAAAGCCGCGACGTCGGAACGCCGCGGCTATTGATCCTGTATCGGCGACCGGCGAAGAGCTACTCCGCCGCGGTCAGCTTCTTCTCCCGCGCCGCCTTCAGCCGTGCAAAGTCGTCGCCGGCATGGTGCGACGAGCGGGTCAGCGGGCTCGACGCGACCATCAGGAAGCCCTTGGTATAGGCGACCGTCTCGTAGGACTTGAATTCCTCGGGGGTGACAAATTTCTCGACCTTGTGGTGCTTGCGGGTCGGCTGCAGGTACTGGCCGATCGTCAGGAAGTCGACGTCGGCGGTACGCAGGTCGTCCATCAGTTGCAGCACCTCGTTCCGCTCTTCGCCGAGGCCGACCATGATGCCGGACTTGGTGAACATCGTCGGATCGAGTTCCTTCACCCGCTGCAGGAGACGGATCGAATGGAAGTAGCGGGCGCCCGGGCGCACCGTGAGATAGTTGCCCGGCACGGTCTCGAGGTTGTGGTTGAAGACGTCGGGCTTGGCGGCGACCACCCGCTCGAGCGCGCCTGGCTTCTTGAGGAAGTCCGGGGTCAGGATTTCGATCGTCGTCGTCGGAGACGCGTCGCGGATCGCGAAGATCACCTTCTCGAAATGCTCGGCGCCGCCGTCCTCGAGGTCGTCACGGTCGACCGAGGTGATGACGACGTGGCTGAGGCCCATCTGCTTGACGGCCTTGGCGACATTGGCGGGCTCTTCGAAATCGAGGGCGTTGGGCTTGCCGGTCGCCACGTTGCAGAAGGCGCAGGCGCGCGTGCAGATCTCGCCCATGATCATGAAGGTGGCGTGCTTCTTGTCCCAACATTCGCCGATGTTCGGGCAGCCGGCTTCCTCGCAGACGGTGACGAGCTTGTTGCTCTTCACGATCGAGCGGGTCTCCTGGTAACCCTTCGAGGTCGGCGCCTTCACGCGGATCCAGTCCGGCTTGCGCAGCACTTCCGTATCCGGCCGGTGCGCCTTTTCCGGATGGCGGATGCGCTGAGCCCGATCCGAGACCGCGTCGAAAACCGTTACCATGTTTCTTCCTTCGTCGTATCGAGCATGCGGCAAGAAGCCGTTGGCAATTTCGATCTATATAAACAAGCGGACATGAAAAGTCAGGCCGCCATTTGCATGGCAGCCCGACCGCGATTGGATGGCGTATGGACTTCTATCCTCGGACGGCACGGCCCGCGGCGATCAGCAGGCAGGCGCCGATGAAGCCGACGACCAGATAGGCGATCCAGCCGGTATAGGCCATGCCGAATGCCGCAAGGATGAAGTTCAAGACGACCGCGCCGATGATGCCGAGAATGATGTTCATGAACAGGCCCATCTGGCTGTTCATGAATTTCTCCGCCAGCCAGCCGGCCAGCCCACCGATGATGATCGCTGCCAAAATGCCCACGCCATTGACGCTCATGACGACCTCCGCGCACTGAAGATGCTACGCAATCAATGCGTGAGCATACTGCAAGTTCCGGACAGTCGCACGTCATCAGGCGTTCAGCACTTTTCCGTAAGCATCGAGAACGCTTTCTTTCATCATTTCGGAGAGCGTCGGATGCGGGAAGATCGTGTGCATCAGCTCTTCCTCGGTCGTCTCCAGATTCATCGCAACGACGAAGCCCTGGATGAGCTCGGTGACTTCCGCACCGACCATGTGCGCTCCGAGCAGCTCGCCGGTCTTCTTGTCGAAAATCGTCTTGATCATGCCCTGGTCCTCGCCGAGCGCAATCGCCTTGCCGTTGGCGCCGAAGCTGTAGCGGCCGACGCGAATGTCGCGGCCGAGTTCCTTCGCCTTCGCCTCGGTGAGGCCAACGGAGGCGACCTGCGGGTCGCAATAGGTGCAGCCCGGGACCTTGCTTTTGTCGAGCGCATGGACGCCCGGCACGCCGGCAATCTTCTCGACGCAGATGACGCCCTCATGCTCGGCCTTGTGCGCCAGCATCGGCGGCCCGGCAACGTCGCCGATCGCATAGATGCCGGCGACATTGGTCTTGCCGTAGCCGTCGGTGACGATGCAGCCGCGGTCGGTCTTGATGCCGAGCGTCTCGAGCCCGAGATTCTCGATATTGCCCTGGACGCCGACGGCCGAGATCAGCCGGTCCGCCTTGATCGGCGTGACCTTGCCGTCCTTGGTCTCGACATGGGCCGTGACGTCGTTGGCGCCCTTTTCGACCTTCGACACCTTGGCGTCGGTGAAGATCTTCATGCCGCGCTTCTCGAGCTGCTTGCGCGCGAGCGCGGAAATCTCGGCGTCCTCGACGGGCATCACCTGCGGCAGGAGTTCGACGACCGTGACATCGACGCCCATGGAAAGGTAGAAGCTCGCAAATTCGATGCCGATCGCGCCGGAGCCCATGACGACCATGGTTTTCGGCAGCTCCTCGGGCTTCATCGCCTCGAAATAGGTCCAGATCAGCTTGCCGTCCGGCTCGATGCCGGGCAGTGCCCGCGGCCGGGCGCCGGTCGCCAGGATGATGTGCTTGGCCGTATAGGTGCCCTCGCTCTTGACGCCCTTCGGCACGGGGTTCTGCGGCTGGACGGCCGGCTTCGACGGCGCGCCGACGACGATCTCGCCGGGCTTCGTCAGCTTCGCTTCGCCCCAGATCACGTCGATCTTGTTCTTCTTCATCAGAAAGGCGACGCCGCCGTTCAGCCGCGCCGAGACGCCGCGCGAGCGGGCGACGACATCCTTGACGTTGGCGGTGATCTTGCCTTCGAGCGTCAGGCCGTAGTTCTTGGCGTGGTTGGCATGGTCGAGAATCTCGGCTGAGCGAAGCAGCGCCTTGGTCGGGATGCAGCCCCAGTTGAGGCAGATGCCGCCCAGATGCTCGCGCTCGACGATCGCCGTCTTCAAGCCCAGCTGCGCCGAGCGGATGGCGGTCACATAGCCGCCCGGGCCCGAACCGATAACGATGACGTCGTAATTCTCAGCCATGTGTTTCCTACCTTTGTTTCAAGCGACCTTGCGGGTGAAGAGCACCCAATCATGTTTCCTGCTGTCTTCGAAGAGCAGCAGGGCTTCCGCGCGCGCCACCTCTTCGAAGCCGTTTTTCTTGTACAGCGCCTGCGCCTTTTCATTGTGGCTCTCGGTGATCAGGCTTACCGGCGCCTTGCCGGCGCGGACAAATTCGTGCTCGAGCAGCGCCCGGCCAATCCCCTTGCCGCGATGCGCCTTGTAGACGCCGAGGCTGTCGATGAACCAGTGACCGACCACCTCTCTCTGCAGCGCAAGCAAGGGCGCGAGCACCGGATGCTTCGGCTCGATCTCTGCAATCGACGCGTCGATGGCGTAGGAAATCGAAACGCCGACGATCTCTTCATCGGTGAGGGCGACCACCGCGTCACGCCACGTCCCCAAACCCTCGTCCTGCCGCAGCCGGTTGCGGCCGTGTTCGAAAGCCGTGTCCGCCGATTTGGCCAAGACGCCGCCATACCACAGCCATGAGGCAAAGCCATGCGAGGCGATATCGACGAGGATCGCCAGTTCAGCCGCCTCGCTTCGCATAGCGGGTCTGAGGGTTGCGCCAGCCGCCATCGTCAAAGCCCGAGCAACATCCGGACCACCGGCTCCACGCCCCGGCCGATTGCGCGGGTATTCTCGGCGTCGAGATGAACCCCATCGAGCGGCGTCGTCCGGGCGACCGAACCGGCGTCGAAGAAGCCGCAATCGAGTTCGTCGGCAAGATCGCGATAGAGCGACCCCAGCATCGCCGACTGCTCGACGCCGCCGGCAAACATCGCCGCGAAGTCGCTGTCGGCCGTTTCGCAAAGCGGTGGCGGCGAGACGATCAGGATATTCGGGCCCTCCTCCGTCTCCGTCGGCCAGTCGTGCTTGCGAACCAGATTGACCAGGCGCTCGACACCTTTGACGGCGCCGAAGGCCGTGCCGTGAATGATTGGCTTCATGTCGTTCGAACCGAGCATGAAGACGACAAGATCGAGCGGTGCGTGGCTGTGCAGCACGGTCGGAAGGACACGCGCGCCGTTACGGTCGCAATCGGCGAGATGATCGTCATAGGCTGTGGTGCGGCCGTTCAGCCCCTCGGCGATGACATTGACGCCGGCGCCGAGCGCCTTCTGCAACACGCTTGGCCAACGATCCTCCAGCGCATGTCTCCCCGGGCCCTCCGCGTCATAGCCCCAGGTCAGACTGTCACCATAGCAAAGGACTGTCTTCATCTGCCTACTCGCATTTGATGCATTTCGCCCAAAACTGTGCAGCGGTATTGGGGCAACGACATGCACAAGAGGTCAGGAAAGGAAGGACCGGCGGAAGCGCCGGTCCGGATCGCATCAGACGAGCATGCCCATCGGGTTTTCGATGTAGCGCTTGAAGGCGCCGAGCAGTTCGGCACCGAGAGCGCCATCGACGCAGCGATGGTCGGTCGAGAGCGTGACGGTCATCATGTTGGCGACGACCATCTCCTTGTTCTTGACGATGACGCGCTCCTCGCCAGCGCCGACCGCAAGGATGGTCGCGTGCGGCGGGTTGACGACGGCAGCGAAGTCCTTGACGCCCATCATGCCCATGTTGGAAACCGCGGTGGTACCACCCTGGTATTCCTCCGGCTTCAGCTTGCGCTCCTTGGCGCGCTTGCCGAGATCCTTCATCTCGTTGGAGATGGCCGAAAGGCTCTTCAACTCCGCCTGACGGACGATCGGGGTTATCAGCCCGCCCGGGATCGACACCGCAACGCCGACATCCGCGTGCTTGTGCTTGACCATGTTCGTATCGGTCCAGGAAACGTTCGCATCCGGAACGTCGCGCAGCGCCAGCGCCAGCGCCTTGATCACCATGTCGTTGACCGAGAGCTTGTAGACCGGCTTGCCGTCCTTCTCGGGCGCAGCCGCATTGAGCTGAGCACGCAGAGCTAAGAGCGCATCGAGCTGGCAATCGAGGGAAACGTAGAAATGCGGGATCGTCTGCTTCGACTCCTGCAGACGCTTGGCAATCGTCTTGCGCATGCCGTCATGCGGAACGAGCTCGTAGGAGCCCGCCTCGAAGAGCTTGAGGACGGCGTCTTCCGACATGCCCTTGGCAAGCGGTGCTGCGGCCGGTGCTTGAGCGGCGGCCGGTGCCGCGGCGGGCTTGGCGGTGCCGCCGGAGACTGCGGTTTCGACATCCTTCTTGACGACGCGGCCATAGGGGCCGGAACCGGCAATTGCCGAGAGGTCGATGCCCGCTTCCTTGGCAAGACGGCGGGCGAGCGGTGACGAGAAGACACGCTTGCCGTCACCGGCGGCCGGTGCCGGCGTTGCCGATGCGGCCGAAGCGGTGGGGGCTGCGGTCGGTGCCGGCGCCGCGGGTGCCGCCGGAGCAGCGGCTTCCGCCTTCGCGGCCGATGCCGGCGCGGCTGCGCCATTGCCGCCCTTGGCTGCAGTCGACACATCCTCGCCATCCGCGGCGAGCACTGCGATCAAGGCATTGACCTTGACGCCTTCAGTACCGGCCGGAACGACGATCCTGGCAACGGTGCCTTCATCGACGGCCTCGACTTCCATGGTCGCCTTGTCGGTCTCGATCTCGGCGATGACGTCGCCGGACTTGACCTTGTCGCCTTCCTTGACCAGCCACTTGGCGAGATTGCCTTCTTCCATGGTCGGGGAGAGGGCAGGCATTGTGATGTTGATTGGCATCGAACGTCCCTCTCTTATTTGTAGCAAACGGCTTTGACCGCATCGACGACCTCGGCGACGTTCGGCAAAGCGAGTTTTTCGAGGTTAGCCGCGTAAGGCATCGGCACGTCCTTGCCCGCGATCGTCAGGATCGGCGCATCGAGATAGTCGAAGGCCTGCTGCATGACGCGGGTGGCGATCTCGGTGCCGACGGAGGACTGCGGGTAGCCTTCCTCGACGGTGACGAGGCGACCGGTCTTCTTCACCGACTCGATGACGGTCGGCAGGTCCATCGGGCGGATGGTGCGAAGGTCGATGACTTCGACATCGATGCCCTGCGCCTCGAGTTCGGCGGCGGCCTTGACGGCATAGGTCATGCCGATGCCGAAGGAGACGATCGTCGCATCCTTGCCGACGCGGTGAATGCGGGCCTTGCCGATCGGCAGGACGAAATCGTCGAGCTTCGGCACCTCGAAGGACTGGCCGTAGAGGATTTCGTTCTCAAGGAAGATGACCGGGTTCGGGTCGCGGATCGCGGCCTTGAGCAGGCCCTTCGCGTCGGCCGCCGTATAGGGCATCACGACCTTGAGGCCGGGAATATGGCTGTACCAGGCGGCGTAGCACTGCGAGTGCTGGGCGGCGACGCGGGCCGCGGCACCGCTCGGGCCGCGGAAGACGATCGGCGCCCCCATCTGTCCGCCGGACATGTAGAGCGTCTTGGCGGCCGAGTTGATGATCTGGTCGATCGCCTGCATGGCGAAGTTGAAGGTCATGAACTCGACGATCGGACGCAGACCGGTCATCGCCGCACCGACCCCGACGCCGGCAAATCCATGTTCGGTGATCGGCGTATCGACGACCCGGCGGGGGCCGAATTCCTGCAGCAACCCTTGCGTGATCTTGTAGGCGCCCTGGTATTCGGCGACTTCCTCGCCCATGACGAAGACGTCGTCATCGGCGCGCATTTCCTCGGCCATCGCGTCGCGCAGCGCTTCGCGGACGGTGATCGTCACCATCTCGGTTCCGGCCGGAATGGCCGGATCGGACGGGACTTCCGCCTTCGGCTGGGCCGCCACGGGGGCCGCAGCCGGCGCCGGAGCTTCGGCCGATGCCGGCTTCGGCGCTTCCGTCTTGGCGCTGGCAATATCGCCGGCGCCTTCGCCGTCCTGGAGCAGCACGGCGATCGGCGTATTGACCTTGACGCCTTCGGTGCCGGCGGCAATCAGCAGCTTGCCGATCGTGCCTTCATCGACGGCTTCGACTTCCATCGTCGCCTTGTCCGTCTCGATCTCGGCGATGACGTCGCCGGAGGCGACCTTGTCGCCCTCGTTCTTCAGCCATTTGGAGAGCGTGCCTTCCTCCATCGTCGGGGAAAGGGCAGGCATGAGAATTTCTACTGGCATATTCGTCCCTCCCCGGATCAAAGCAGGATGTCGGTGTAGAGCTCGGATACATCCGGCTCCGGATCAGACTGGGCAAAATCGGCACTATCCGCAACGATATCGCGAACCTCCTTGTCGATCTGCTTCAGTTCGTCCTCGCTCGCCCAGCCCTTTTCAACCATGCGTGCCTTCACCTGCTCGATCGGATCATGTTCCGAGCGCATCTTCTGCACTTCGTCCTTCGAGCGGTATTTCGCCGGGTCGGACATGGAGTGGCCGCGATAGCGGTAGGTCAGCATTTCGAGGATGATCGGCCCCTTGCCGCAGCGGCAATATTCGACGGCCTCGTCGGCTGCCGCCTTGACCGCGCGCACGTCCATGCCGTCGACCTGATAGCCCGGGATACCGAAGGAAGCGCCGCGCTGCGAGAAATCGGTCTGTGCCGAGGCGCGCGACACGGAGGTGCCCATCGCATAGCGATTGTTCTCGACGATGTAGATCACCGGCAGCTTCCAGAGCGCTGCCATGTTGAAGCTTTCGTAGACCTGGCCCTGGTTGGCGGCGCCGTCACCGAAATAGGCGAGGCTGACATTGTCGTTGCCGCGATACCGGTTGGCGAAGGCGAGGCCGGTGCCGAGCGATACCTGCGCGCCGACGATGCCGTGGCCGCCGTAGAAGTGCTTCTCCTTGGAGAACATGTGCATCGAGCCGCCCTTCCCCTTGGAAAGACCGCCACGGCGACCGGTGAGTTCGGCCATCACGCCGCGGGCGCTCATGCCGCAGGCGAGCATATGGCCGTGATCGCGGTAACCGGTGATGACCTGGTCGCCCTCTTTTAGGGCCAGCTGCATGCCGACGACGACGGCTTCCTGGCCGATATAAAGGTGACAGAAACCGCCGATGAAGCCCATGCCGTAAAGCTGGCCGGCCTTCTCCTCGAAACGCCGGATCAGCAGCATTTCGCGATAGGCCTTCAGCTCATCATCCTTGGAGAATTCGGCGATCGTGCCGCCGGTGAAGTCCTTCTTGGCCGGCTTGGCGGCGGCCTTGCGGCTGGAGACGGACGCGGTTTTTCGCGGAGCCATTCATTCCTCCCAATGGTTAGCCTTTGGTGGGCTACCATAGGGAAAGAAGCGCGCCACAGCAATGACATATTTGCATGGCTATTATTCCGCACAAGCGCCTGATTTGAAACAGATATTTTAAATTAACCGAATTTCAGTTAATTAGCAGCGCGATGAAAAATGACGATCTCGTCGCTGCGCGACATGTTGAGCGCGAGGCGAGCCTTCTCATCCAGCATGTCTCTTTCCAACGAACCGTCACTCATCAGCTCGACCTCCTTTTCCAGGATTTGCCGCGCCTGAGTAAGCTCGTCGAGCCGTGCCTGCCGCTCGGCGATCTGGCGGTCGAACTCCTCCGTCGCTCTCAAGCCGTAACCGCCATGGATCGAATGATAGCCGAAGTAAGAAAGAAAGGCGACTGCGATCACCGGCACTACCAGCCGCCCCAGTCTCCGCTTCTTGTGATGCCGTGTCCACATCGTCAATACCCTGCTACGCAATACCAAGGCAGACTAGCGCCGATTGATTAACCGACCGTTGACCATGAATGGCAAGGAAAAGGAAACCCGCCGGCCGTCAGGCAGGCGGGTTTGGCAATTTGATGCTGATGCCAGTGGCAGCGATCAGCCGCGCAAGATCGAGCGGCCGGCGTATTGTGCCTGCAGGCCGAGCTGCTCCTCGATGCGGATCAGCTGATTGTACTTCGCGAGCCGGTCGGAACGGGCGAGCGAACCGGTCTTGATCTGACCGCAATTGGTGGCAACCGCCAGATCGGCGATCGTCGAATCCTCGGTCTCGCCGGAACGGTGCGACATGACGGCGGTGTAGCGGGCCTTGTGCGCCGTCTCGACGGCATCGAGCGTTTCGGAAAGCGAGCCTATCTGGTTGACCTTGACGAGTATCGAGTTGGCGACGCCCATCTTGATGCCGTCGCGCAGCCGTGCGGAGTTGGTAACGAAGAGATCGTCGCCAACGAGCTGGCATTTGTTGCCAATGAGGTCGGTCAGCGCCTTCCAGCCGTCCCAGTCGTCCTCGGCCATGCCGTCCTCGATCGAGATGATCGGGTACTTGGCGGCAAGCTCGGCGAGATACTCGGCCATGGCACCCGGCTCCAGCGTGCGGCCTTCGCCTTCGAGCACGTATTTGCCGTCCTTGAAGAATTCCGTCGAGGCGCAGTCGAGCGCGACATACATGTCCTCACCCGGCTTGTAGCCCGCCTTCTCGATCGACTTCATGATGAAATCGAGGGCCGCAGGTGCGGAAGCCAAGCCCGGAGCGAACCCGCCCTCGTCGCCGACATTGGTGTTGTGGCCCTCGGCAGCGAGCTGCTTCTTCAGCGTGTGGAAGACCTCCGAGCCCATGCGCACGGCATCCCTCAGCGTCTCGGCGCCGACCGGCATGATCATGAATTCCTGGAAGTCGATCGGGTTGTCGGCATGCGCGCCGCCATTGATGATGTTCATCATCGGCACCGGCAGGAGATGGGCGTTCGGGCCGCCGACATAGCGATAGAGCGGCAGGTCGGCCGCTTCCGCCGCGGCCTTGGCGACGGCGAGCGAGACGCCGAGAATGGCGTTGGCGCCGAGGCGCGACTTGTTCGACGTGCCGTCCAGCTCGATCATTGTCTTGTCGATCTGGATCTGGTTCTCGGCATCGAGACCGCCGATCGCCTCGAAGATCTCGCCGTTGACCGCGTCGACAGCGCGCTCGACGCCCTTGCCGAGATAGCGGGTGCCGCCGTCGCGCAGTTCGACCGCTTCATGCGCGCCGGTCGACGCGCCCGAGGGAACGGCGGCACGACCGAAGCTGCCGTCCTCGAGATGGACATCGACCTCGACGGTCGGGTTGCCGCGGCTGTCGAGGATCTCTCGGCCGATGATGTCGATGATCGCAGTCATTGATCTCTTCCCTGCTTGTGGACGTTGGTGATGGTCGGCCTGTCTTAATGGATGGCCCTGAAATTACAATGGCGCGGGGCGCCAGGAGCACGGGGTGCCGTCGCGCGTCATGAAAACTTCACGCGGGACGGCACCTGCTCACTCAAGCCTTGGCGATCGCGTCGAAGGCGAGCAGTTTCTCGAGAAGCCGCGGCATGTCCTTGAGCGGCACCATGTTCGGGCCGTCGGAGGGGGCATTGTCCGGATCCTCATGCGTCTCGATGAAGACGCCGGCAACGCCGACGGCGACGGCGGCGCGTGCCAGGGTCTCGACGAACTCCCGTTGACCGCCCGAGGAGCCGCCCTGCCCGCCGGGCTGCTGCACCGAATGGGTGGCGTCGAACACGACCGGGGCCCCGAGCGCCGCCATGATCGGCAGAGAGCGCATGTCGGAAACGAGCGTGTTGTAGCCGAAGGATGCGCCGCGCTCGCAGAGAAGGACGTTCGGGTTGCCGCTCATCGTGAATTTGGCCAGCACGTTCTTCATGTCCCAGGGCGCCAGGAACTGGCCCTTCTTGACGTTGATGGCGCGCCCGGTCTTGGCGGCCGCTACGAGAAGATCGGTCTGGCGCGACAGGAAGGCCGGTATCTGCAGAATGTCGACGGTCTCGGCGACCGCGGCGCACTGCTCTTCCGTGTGGATGTCGGTCAGCACCGGGAAGCCATATTCGCGCTTGAGGTCGGCAAAGATTTCCATTGCCTTTTCAAGGCCGATGCCGCGCTTGCCGGAGAGCGAGGTGCGGTTGGCCTTGTCGAAGGAGGACTTATAGACGAGGCCGAGGCCGAGCGACTTACAGAGTTCGACCAGCCTGCCGGCGATCATGAAGGCATGTTCGCGGCTCTCCATCTGACAGGGGCCGGCGATCAGCGTCAGCCGCTCCTGCTGGGAGAACACCACCTGGCCGGCACCCTCGCCGACGACGACCCTTGCATTCGTTTCCATCACTACACTCCAAATGCGAAAATCACCCCCTGCCCCGGCACTTCCGGGACAACGAGGCGTCCGCCCATTTCTGCAAATTCGATGTCGTTCTGCGCAAACAGCGCGCGCGTCGCTTCGAGGTCGGCGACGCGGAAGACCACGGCACGGCCGCGCAAGCCGCGGTCGGTCGCGCTGACGGAGCGGCCATAGAAGGCCTCCGTGCCTGCAGTGTTCAAGACCGACAGTTTGGCGCTGCCGGCCTGGATATCCATGCCGAATGAATGAGCCGAAACTTCGCGCTCGTCGACCGCTTCCTGCAGCAGATACTGGAAATCGGTTGGATTGGGTTCCGAAAGAACAACCTCGGCGATGCCGGTCACGCCGTTCTCGTGATCGGTGAGCGCGCCGTCGACCGGCAGGGCGCGGATCCGCTGGCAGCTGAACAGGAAGAAGTCCGGCGCGCGCAGGTCCGCAGCAAAGGCCAGCCTGAAGGAGCCGAGCCCCTCGCGCCCGTCCGGCAGGCGCATAGGCCGGGAAAACTCCAGCATCTCGCCGCCGGAGATACCGCAGGACCGGTAGCGGATGTGATCGGCGGCGGCATCGGGCGTCCCGAGCACGATCGCCGACAGACCCTCCGGGCCCTGCCGGAAGCGGAAGGCATGGTCGCGCGCCACAAAGGCATTGCCGGAAAGCGCGGCAGCCTCGCACTCCTCACGCGAGGCGATGGCGAGCGGCTCCAGATAGGTATTGTCCGAAAAGAAGACGCAGGCGTTTTCAGTGCCGAAGGGATGCCGCGCATCTCCGGCGACGGTGAAGCCGAGATCGCCTAGGCGCCGCCTCGCCTGCCCGAGTTCCGCCACCGGCAGCACGAGATGATCGAGCGGGCGGGCGGTGCGGGTAGGCAGGTTCATGGCGATTTCCCTGATGACCGGTTTGCCGCTGTTTGCAACTTTTGACCGATGATTGCAAGCGGCAGCAGGACAGGCGTCGAAATGCAGCCACCTCACTCAAGCATGCGAGGCGCCAATAGGCGTACGGCCGGTCCTGAGGGGGACCGGCCGCGAAATCGGGACATAGGGGAAAGAGGCTACACCAGCCGCGACTGTTCGAGCGCTGCCTCAATGAAGCTCGCAAACAGAGGATGCGGGTCAAGCGGCCGGGACTTCAGCTCCGGATGATATTGAACGCCGATGAACCACGGATGATCCGGATATTCGACCGTCTCCGGTAGCACGCCGTCCGGCGACATGCCCGAGAAGACGAGGCCGCAGGACTCCAGCCGTTCCTTGTAGTCGACATTGACCTCGTAGCGATGGCGATGGCGCTCGGAGATATCCGGAGATCCATAGATCCGGGCGATCTTCGTATCGGGCTTGAGCGCCGCACGATAGGCGCCGAGGCGCATGGTGCCGCCGAGATCGCCGGAGGCCGAGCGTTTCTCCAGCGCGTTGCCCTTCACCCATTCGGTCATCAGGCCGACGACCGGCTCCTTGGTGGGGCCGAATTCGGTCGACGACGCCTTGTCGATGCCTGCGAGATTGCGGGCAGCTTCGACCACGGCCATCTGCATGCCGAAGCAGATGCCGAAATAGGGCACCTTGCGTTCGCGGGCAAAGCGGGCCGCGTTGATCTTGCCTTCCGAGCCGCGCTCGCCGAAGCCGCCGGGAACGAGAATGCCGTGGACCTTCTCGAGATAGGGCGCCGGGTCCTCCTTCTCGAAGACCTCGGACTCGATCCATTCGAGCTTGACCTTGACGCGATTGGCGATGCCGCCGTGGTAAAGCGCTTCGATCAGCGACTTATAGGCATCCTTGAGGCCGGTGTATTTTCCGACGATCGCGATCGTTACTTCACCTTCCGGCGTGCGGATCCGATGCGCCACGTTCTCCCAGGCTTCCATGCGCGGCTTCGGCGCCGGTTCGATGCCGAAGGCGGCGAGCACTTCGTTGTCGAGGCCTTCCTTGTGATAGGCGATCGGCACGTCGTAGATGGACGCAACGTCGAGCGCCTGGATGACTGCCGATTGGCGGACATTGCAGAAGAGCGACAGTTTGCGGCGCTCCGCTTCCGGTATCTCGCGATCGGCGCGAACGAGCAGAATGTCGGGGTGGATGCCGAGCGCCTGCAGTTCCTTGACCGAATGCTGGGTCGGCTTGGTCTTCAGTTCGCCCGCCGCCGGGATATAGGGCATCAACGTCAGGTGGACGTAGACGGCGGTGCCGCGCGGCAGGTCGTTGCCGAGCTGGCGGATCGCCTCCATGAAGGGCATGGCCTCGATGTCGCCGACGGTGCCGCCGATTTCGCAGATGACGAAGTCGTAGTCCTCGTTGCCTTCGGTAACGAAGTTCTTGATCTCGTTGGTGACGTGCGGGATCACCTGAACCGTCGCGCCGAGATAGTCGCCGCGCCGTTCCTTGTCGATGATGTTCTTGTAGATCCGGCCCGTGGTGATGTTGTCGGTCTTCGTCGCCGAGCGGCCGGTGAAGCGTTCGTAGTGGCCGAGATCGAGGTCGGTTTCCGCCCCGTCGTCGGTGACGAACACCTCGCCGTGCTGCGTCGGGCTCATGGTGCCCGGATCGACATTGAGATACGGGTCGAGCTTGCGCAGCCTCACGCGGTAGCCACGCGCCTGCAGCAGCGCTCCGAGAGCGGCCGCAGCGATGCCTTTTCCGAGGGAGGAGACCACGCCGCCAGTGATGAATACATATCGCGCCATGGGAGTCACCGGATACCTTTTCACAAACGATTCCGCCACCGAAAAAATTCGTCTTCCCGAATTTTTCCGTTTCTCGGTGCGGTAGATTTCACACAAAACAAAACCGGCGGATGAAACATCCGCCGGCGGGTTCTTCTGAACTTCGGCCTTACTGGCCGCTCGGAACTTGCGATCCGGTATTGCCGTTGGCGCCGGGAGCCGGAGCGGCCGGAGCGGCGGGCTGGGCCGCGCCTTCTGCCGGAACCGCGTTGTTGGCGCCATTGCCGTTCGCCGGAGCCTGAGTGTTACCGCCGGCCGGCGCGGTCTGGCCGCCGCCGAGCGAATCCAGCACGCCGCCGCTCGAGCTCGTGCCCGGAATACGTTCAAGAATATCGGTCGCCTGCGGCTCGTAACGCGCTAGGATGCCCATCGCGAGTGCCAGAGCGAAGAACAGGAAGGCAAGAACCGCCGTCGTGCGGGTCAGCGCATTGGCCGTGCCACGGGCGGACATGAAGCCCGAACCGCCGCCGATGCCGAGACCGCCACCTTCGGAACGCTGAATGAGAACGACGCCGATCAGAGCGACGACGACCATGAGATAAACGACGAGGAGTACGGTCTGCATCAGCTTCCAGTCCTGCCCTTTTCGGGGCATTCGAATCGAACGATCGCGGCCACGTCACGGGCCGCGCCAAATTTCGCGCCTCTTTATACCAAGCCGCCGCCTATTCCAAGCCCCTGCCCGCCGCACACGGCGATCACGCAGTCAATTCTTCATAGGCCCCGTAGATGGCGAGGAAGTCTTCCGCTTTCAAGCTGGCGCCGCCGATCAGCGCACCGTCCACATTGGCGACGCCCATCAGTTCCTTGGCATTGGAGGGCTTGACGGAGCCACCGTAGAGAATGCGCATCTTGCCGCCCTCTGCACCGAAACGGGAAACGAGTTCGGCACGCATGAAGGCATGCGCCTCTTCCACATCTCCGACGGTCGGCGTCAGCCCGGTGCCGATCGCCCAGACCGGCTCATAGGCAATCACGGTGCTCTCCGCCGTCGCGCCATCCGGCAGGCTGCCAGCGAGCTGGCGCTTCAGGACGTCGAGCGTCTTGCCGCCTTTGCGTTCTTCTTCGGTCTCGCCAATACAGACGATGGCGACGAGGCCCGCCGCACGTGCGGCTTCGGTCTTGGCCCGCACCAGTGCATCAGTTTCGGCATGATCGGTGCGGCGTTCGGAATGGCCGACGATGACATGGGTGCCGAAGCAATCGGCGATCATCTCGGCAGAAACATCGCCGGTGTGGGCGCCCGATTGCTTCTGGTGGCAGTTCTGCGCGCCGATCATCAGCGGGCTGTCGTCGCAAAGCGCAGTGGCAACATAAAGCAGCGTCGCCGGCGGGCAGATCAACGCCTCGACCTTGGCGGAAAGCTCACCCTTGACGCCCTCGGCCATCGCCTTGATCTGGTCCAGCGAAGCACGCGTACCATTCATCTTCCAGTTGCCGGCAACAAGCGGGCGGACGTCAGGCGTCATCGGTTCTTCCTCCGGGATCAAAGCCTCTCGGGCAAGCGGCCTAGCAAATCGGCCAGGCAAATGAAAGCACCTCGCCGCAGATTCCGGCTCGTCAGCCAATAGGCGCCACGCGCACGAACGACCCGGCGCGGCAGAATTTGGACAGCAACGTTCCGAATAAAACCGCGCCTTAAGGCGTCTCACGGCAACGGGAGACCAACTGGTCAAGTCACCCAATGCTGCGCAACGGCGAGAACGACTTCGGTATAGTAACGATCGTGCTGCACTGGACGATCGCGCTGCTGGTTCTCGGCCTGATGGTGGTCGGCTTCGCCATGCGGCGAATCGAGCTCGATCCGGCGCTGCAGTTCTCGCTTTACCAATGGCACAAGTCGCTCGGCTTCACCGCCTTGGGGCTCGCGCTCTTGAGAGCCATCTGGTGGTTGACAGAGCGAACCCCGAGGCCCGTTCCAGGCCTCCACCCGTTCGAACATGCCGCAGCGCGCCAAACGCACAGGATATTGATCCTCCTTGGGATTATCACCCCGCTGGCCGGCTGGGCCGTCGCCTCCGCCTCGACATTGAACATGCCGAGCCTCTACTTCAACATCATCGTCATACCGCATCTGCCGCTGCAGCAATCGGATAGCGCCGAGGCGTTCTGGGCCCTCACCCACGCATTGCTCGCCTATGTCATGCTCGCTTTGGTGGCCATCCACATTGCGGCGGCGATCTACCACCAGTTCGTCCGAGGCGAGGCCGTGTTGATCCGCATGCTGCGCTCCGGCTTCCGGAGGAGCGACGCGGCGCCAGTCGAGGCCGGAGAAGCCAGTGAAGCCGTTGCCGGGAGGAATGATCCATGAACGCTCGTCGCCATCTCGCCCTGACAGCAGCCTTCGCGTTGATCGCTATGGCTCTACCGGCCCGCGCACAGGCGCCGTCGCTCGCGGATGCGGCCGGGAGCTACAGCATCGCCACTTCCTCGCGCATCCATTTCAGTATCGGGCAGACGGGCGGCGGTGGCATCGCCGGCAACTTCGCAAAGTTCTCCGGCAAGTTTCGGATAGATGGCGGCAATGTCTCCCGATCGTCGGTCGAGTTCACGCTCTTTCCGGAGAGTGTCAGGGCGAGAGAGCGCCGTATCGAGAACTTCCTGCGGTCGAGCGCAGTCTTCGACACGGATAACTATCAGACCGTGACTTTTCGCTCTACCCGCGTGACACAGACCGGGCCTAGTAGTGCAAACATCGAGGGTGCGCTGACGGCGCGGGGCAAAACGCGCAAGGAACGCTTCGCCGTTACCCTGACCGACTGGGACAAGCGCTCAATTTCCTTCACCATCCGCGGCAGCATTCGCCGTGCACCCTACGGCATGGACGTCGGCACTCCCATTTATTCCAACGTGGTCGAGTTCGACATGGACATCAAGGGACTGAGGCGCTGACCGGCGTCAGCTCTCGAGTGCAAGCGCCGTGCGCCTCCAGAAATCCGAAACCATGGCCGGATCTCGCAGCGCTTCGAGTTTTCGCCATGACGGGAAAGAGGCCTCGAAAACCGCGGGGCTCATGCGGAAGTCCGCGCTTGGATTCACCGCCCCGCCGGTCTCGACGGCAATACGGTCCAAAGCGTCGAGCAGTTTGACGGTCGCTTCGCCCTGATTGGCGAAGTCCAAGGTCAGCGCGAAACCCGGCCGGGGAAAGGAAAGCAAGCCTCGTGCTTCGGCGTTCCCGAAACGGTGCAGCGCCGTCAGGAAGGAGGCGTGGCCGTGTTCGCGCGCGGTCTTCAAGAGGCGAAGCGTCGTCTCCTCGGCATTCTCGGCCGGATAGACGCTCTGGTACCGACAAGGACCCTGAGGCCCGTAGAGTCGGTGCCAGGCACCAAGCCGGTCGAGCGGATGGAAATAGGACGTCCATTTCACCGTCGATACCGTTTCGCCGCGCACTTCCCTGCGAAAGCGGTATTCATTGAGCGCCTTCAGCGTCAGGGAATTCAGCGGATTGAACGGCGTGGAGAAGGGCAGCGAAGGCTTCGGCCCCTTGGGAATGTCCGGATATTCGCAGGATGCGTCGGCGTGATCGGCAGCCCAGAGCACGCCCCTGCCCGTCCGCCGGCCGCTCGCCAGCTGATCGATCCAGGCGACCGAATATTCATGCTCCTCGCCGACGCGGTCGATCAGTGCGAAATAGTCCTCGAGGCATTCGAAGCGAATGGCGTGCTGTTGGACATGCGGCGAAGGCACTTTAATCAGCTGCAGTTCGGCATCGAGGATCAGTCCCGTCAGGCCCATGCCGCCGATCGTGGCGGCGAAGAGTTCGGCGTTCTCCTCGGCGGAGCAGACCAGGCGCTCGCCGTCCGAGCGCAGCAGCGTCAGCCGCCGGACATGATTGCCGAAGGCGCCGCGGGCATGATGGTTTCTGCCGTGAACGTCATTGGCGACGGCCCCGCCGACCGTGACGAGACCCGATCCCGGTGTTACGGGAAGGAAGAAGCGGTGCGGTATCGCCTTGACGAGGATGTCGCGCAGCGTGGCGCCGGCCTCGCAGGTCACCACGCCGGTCCCCGGATCGAAGGCGAGGATGCGGCCGTGCCTCGCGCCGTCGATCAATGTGCCTCGGTCATTGCGGCAAACATCGCCATAGCTCAGGCCGTTGCCGAAGGGCAGATAGGCCATGGGCGTGATCGTACCGAGCCGATCCTCGTAGTCGTCCGGCGAGATGGTGCCTTGCGGACGATCCTCCGGCCACCGCCAGCTTTCAACCTTGTTCATGCGGAATTTCCATTCACGGCCGCGAGCATTCCGCTAACGCTCAAGAATCCAGTTCAGCGCATCCCGCCAGTCGGTCATGCGCACCGGCGTCCCATGGGAACCGGTCTCAAACAACACGAAGCGAGTGGGGTAGCCCTTGTCCTTCAGGGAGCGGTAGAGCGCAATTTGCACCTCGGCGGGATAGACGCTGTCATTGCTGCCATGGCTGAAGAACATCGGCAGCCTCGACTTATAGGCTGCGCTCTCTTGAAACGCCGGATCGGCGACCCCTCCCATGACCATCATGCCGCTCAACATTGCGGTCGCCTGCTGGTCGCGCGAGATGGCCCAGCAAATGAAACTGCCCATGGAAGCGCAGGACAACACGACGGGCCGATTGCCGGATCGCTCGGCGGCAAAGCGGATCAGCGCCGCAATATCGGCCACGCCCGCCGCATCGAAGGAGCGCACGCTCGGCGCATAGTAGATACCGCCACTGCCGACCGTCAGATTCTTCAGCCGGTTGAAATTGCCGCCGAAGGAGAAGTCGTTGGCACCGAGGCGCCGGTCGCCACCGCGGCCGTGGATGAAGATAACGGTGAAGGCAGCCCCACGATCCCGGCCGACGCGCGTGACGTCGATCGAACGACCGCCGAGGTCGAGCGTCTCGTTGGCCTGCGAACTCTTGACGCCAAGCGATACATAGGCCCGCTTGACGCGCCGCTCCGGAATCTGATCGCGACCGTTGATGTCCCTGAGTTCCTGATAGCCGACAACGCGGAAATCGCCACCATCCTCCTCCCGCAGTATTTCGGGATAGCCGAACAGTGCATCCTTGTAGGGCGGCAACGGCTTCGCCTCGGCGGCAGCGACAACGCTTGAAAAGAGCACCGCGGCAATCAGGCACCGGATGGAGAAAACAATTGTGGACATAGACACCCGACGGGCTCCCTGGTTCGGCTCATGCCTTGCCATCGGCACCTTCGCGACGCAACACTCAAGCCGCAATTCACCGCAGAGTCCGGCCTTCGCATCCGAAAATTCGCCTTTTGTTCGCGCTTTAGGCAAGACTCTGGCAGAATTCGGGTGATTCGGATGCCAAGGGATGGCGACCGCGGCGCGGTCTTGCTATGGCCTTGCCGATAGAGACGACAGGAACGATCTAACCACTCCATGGACGACAGCAGCGACCTCTTTTCCGCCATGCCTTTGCAGCCGAAGCCTGCCGATGCCGGCGCGCCGCGCAAGCCGACAGCGCCTGCCGCCGGCAACGTCGCACCGCTTGCGCCGAAGAGCAGCGACGGCAGCGACTACGACGCTTCGGCAATCGAGGTCCTCGAGGGGCTGGAACCGGTGCGCCGGCGGCCGGGCATGTATATCGGCGGAACGGACGAAAAGGCGCTGCACCACCTCTTCGCCGAGGTGATCGACAACTCGATGGACGAGGCCGTCGCCGGCCATGCCAACTTCATCGAAGTGAACCTCGACGCCGAAGGCTTCCTGACGGTGACCGACAACGGCCGCGGCATTCCGGTTGAAAACCACCCGAAGTTCCCCAACAAGTCGACCCTCGAAGTGGTCATGACGGTGCTGCATGCCGGCGGCAAGTTCGACGGCAAGGCTTACGAGACCTCGGGCGGACTGCATGGCGTTGGCGTCTCCGTCGTCAACGCGCTGTCGGATTCGGTCGAGGTCGAGGTGGCCCGCAATCGCAAGCTCTACAGGCAGCGCTTTTCTCGCGGCATTCCGCAGGGCGGGCTCGAAGAGCTCGGCGAAGTACACAATCGCCGCGGTACCAAGGTCCGGTTCCACCCAGACCCGCAAATCTTCGGGCCGCATGCCCGGTTCGAGCCGGCGCGGCTCTTCCGCATGGCCCGCTCCAAGGCCTATCTCTTCGGCGGCGTCGAAATCCGCTGGTCCTGCGACCCGTCGCTGTTGCCGGAAGGTTCGGAGACCCCGGACAGGGCAGTGTTCCACTTCCCCGGCGGTCTCAAGGACTATCTCGCCGCGACGCTCGGCAAGGAATTCACCGTCACCCGCGAGATCTTCGCCGGCAAGTCGGAAAAGGCGGGCGGCCATGGCTCGCTCGAATGGGCGGTCACCTGGTATGGCGGCGACCAGCAAATCCACTCCTATTGCAACACGATCCCGACGCCGGAGGGCGGTACGCACGAGGCGGGGCTGCGCATCGCGCTGACCAAGGGCCTGAAGAACTACGCCGATCTCACGCAGAACAAGCGGGCCGCGATCGTCACCACCGACGACGTGATGATCTCGGCAGCAGGCATGCTGTCGGTGTTCATCCGCGAGCCGGAATTCGTCGGCCAGACGAAGGACAAGCTGGCCACCGTCGAGGCGCAGCGAATCGTCGAAAATGCCCTGCGCGATCCCTTCGACCATTACCTTGCCGACAATCCTGCGGAAGCGGCGAAGCTTCTCGACTGGGTCATCGAGCGCGCCGAGGAGCGCGTCCGGCGGCGCAAGGAAAAAGAAGTCAACCGCAAGACGGCGGTTCGCAAGCTGCGCCTGCCCGGCAAGCTCGCCGACTGTGCGCAGAATACGGCGGAAGGCGCGGAGCTCTTTATCGTCGAGGGAGACTCGGCAGGCGGCTCGGCCAAGCAGGCGCGCAACCGCGCCAACCAGGCCATCCTGCCCTTGCGCGGCAAGATCCTGAACGTCGCCAGCGCCGGCCGCGAGAAGCTCGGCGCCAACCAGCAGATCACCGATCTCGTCCAGGCGCTCGGCTGCGGCACGCGGTCGAAATACCGCGAGGAGGACCTCCGCTACGAGCGCGTCATCATCATGACCGACGCGGACGTCGACGGCGCCCACATCGCCTCGCTGCTGATCACCTTCTTCTACCAGGAAATGCCGGAGCTCATCCGCGGCGGCCACCTCTATCTCGCCGTGCCGCCGCTTTACCGGTTGAGCCAGGGTTCCAAGACGCTCTATGCCCGCGACGACGCGCATCGCGAAGAACTGATGCGCACGGAGTTCAACGGCCGCGGCAAGGTCGAGATCGGCCGGTTCAAGGGTCTGGGCGAGATGCTGCCGGCGCAACTCAAGGAAACGACCATGGATCCGGCCAACCGGACCCTGCTCAAGGTCGAGATAGACGACGTCGATTTCGAGGGCACGCGTGAGGCTGTCGACAATCTGATGGGCACCAAGGCCGACGCCCGCTTCCGCTTCATCCAGGAGCGCGCCGTCTTTGCGGACAATCTGGATATTTGAGGCCGTTGCCAGCTATAGGCGAATCTCTGAATTGCCGCTGACCGGCAGCGCGATGAGGGGCAAAACCGCCGGTGATCACTCAGCTACTGGCCCCACCCGTTTCTCCATGAACAGGCTGAGCGGATCGGGCAGGTAGCTGCCAAAGGGCGGCCGCTCGACATAGCCGAACGATCGGTAGAGGCCGATCGCCTCCGGCTGATAGATGCCCGTCTCCAGCCGAATCGCGGACAGGCCGAGTTTTTCCGCCCTGGCTTCCAGCGCAGCTAGAAGCCCTTTGCCGACTTTCAGCCCCCTCGCCTCCGGATCGACGAACATCCGCTTGATCTCGGCCGTCCCGTCGCCGGCGTCCACCAGCGCGCAGCAGCCGACGATCGCGCCGTTCGATCGTGCGACAAGGAAGGACACTGTCGGCTTTTCCAGGGTCGAGACATCGACCAGATGGTTACTTTCAGCCGGATAAAGCGATGCCGCATAGGCATCGGAGAGTTCGAGCAGGCGGAGGATGGCCGGCTGGCGCGGTGCTTCCTCGGCGATAGTGATGGTGGTCATTCCAAGCCTCAATGCAGATTCTAACGATCCGTACGATCGATGCGACGAAACTAACGGCAATGACGAACGGCGCCAATACGTCAAACGGCGCAGGGAGAGCTGCAATCAATCCGGGTGACGGGACGAAACAATTTGTTTTGTGGGACGGCTATTTTGCCCTACTTCGGAAACAATCGAAGCTCCATAGGATTGAGGGCAACAAACTTCTGAACGGACCAAAGACATGAAAGCCGCCCTGATCGTCATGACCATTCTCGGTTGCGATGACAATGTCACGCAGTGCCACTACATCTCGACGGTGAACGGCACCTGGCCGTCGATCGCTCATTGCGACACGGAATCTCAAAAGGAACTGCCGAAGTTCTCCAACAGGAACTACCCGGTCGTCGTTGCCGTTTGCGAAACCTCGGGATCGGACATGACGGCATCCACCGAACCTGCTCCCACGGCCGCCCCGCAGGCCACTGAAGCGCCGCAGCAGGCCGCAACCGCCCCGGCGACGCCAGAGGAAAAGCCGGGCCTGCCGAAGCGCGCCCTGACATGGCTGAGCGGCGCAGTGCCGGATCGCCAAAAGCTGCAGGCGATCGTCAGCGCCCCGGTGCATTACATGGAAGACGGCTATTCCTGGGTGGCGCGCCGGTTCGGCAACTGAGACGCCGATCAGGCCGCCTGCCGCGCGGCAAGCAAGGCATAGTCCCGGGCGACTTGCCGTAGCTCGGCGAAGCCCAGTCGCTCCACGAGTTCGGCGACGGAGGCCGATGTCGAGCACGGGTTCCGGCGAAGACGTTCAAGGAGAGCGGCAAGCGATGCCGGCGCGCCCTCGCTCGTCTGGGCCTGCCAGTGAAGGACGGCTTGCGCGAAGGCTTCGCTGACGTCGCGCCCCAGCCCGGCGCTCTCGAAGAGAGCGCGGATCGAATGGACGCGCCCCCCGGAAAGGATCGAGCGCACGCGCTTTTCGGCAAGGCCGGAAAGATCGGCCATGGCCAGGACGAAGAAGTCCGTGGCGCCGCTGCAGAGGGCGCTCATCAGAAAGGCTGGGGTCAAGCGCCCCGTCTCGCGCAAGTGGGCGACCATTTGGGACAGGTCGTCCGGCGACGCGACGGCCGTCATCGTCAAGGCCGTAGCGTCGCATGCCTCTCTCGTGACACGCGCTACGCGGGCCGAGCCAATGACCGCCTGGATGAACCCGGAAGCCGAGAGCGCCGCACCGATTTTCTCGGCAAGCGCATGCCGCGCGTCGCTCGGCAGGTCGGCACGGGCCAGCAAACGGTCGCGTACCGCGGCAACATGCCCGAGCCGGCAGGCGATCCTTCTGAGAGAACCCTGCAGGAGCATGGCGCCGCTATTCTCAAGGAGAATGGTAACCTCCTCCTCGTCGCCGATCTCCGCAATTGCCGCGGCAACGGAACAAGACACCGCCCCACGCGCCGCGATCAGCGCCCGCGTCTCCGCCGTGCCGCGCGCGGCAAGGTCGACGAGATCCGCATCGGTAAGCACCGGCGAACGCGCGATTGCCGCGAAGGCGATTTCGGGCTGGTCCTCCGCGAGCGCCCTGACGATGGCTCGCGGCGCCGACGGGCAATCGGCGAGCGCCTCGACCAGCGCCAATCGCACCTTCGGCGAAGGATCGTCCAATAGGAAAGTCATCGCCATTTCCGCGGCATGCCGATCGAGGCCGTTCATCTCGGCTTGGGCATAGGATCGCCCGAGCGCATTGGCAGCACGTGCGCGGTCGCTGGTTCTCGCCGTTTCCACCCAGCGAAGAAATGCTTGTATGATCACCTATGCCCCACTAGACACCCGACAGCCCCAATGTCCGAGTATTAGCGGTCAAAGGTTTAAGATTGGTTCACCATGTCCGTTAACCGCGCGCAAACCATGAAACCTCTTCTGTACCTCGCAGCCGGCGAACAGTTCCCCGAGGAAAAGCTGCTGCAGGCCGTTCAAGGGATCGTTGTCGATGCCGCTGCACTCGCAAGCCTGCGGCAACCGGACAGAGGGCAAGCGCCCTGCCTCCTTCTGGCGCGGATCGGGCCGGCCGAACCGATCAGCGAAGAGGATCTCTCGAGCCTCCTTGCCGGCGTTGACGGCATCGTGTTGACGGCGTGCCGAGGACCCGCCGATATCCAGAAGCTCGATGTGATGCTGAAGGTCGCCGAGGCGGCGGCAGGAATGGGCCAGGGTCGAACGGCGCTCCTTGCGGAATATGCAACGCTTGCCGAAAGCGTCCTCTCGCCCCACTCGATGGCCGGCGTTTCGCCGCGCCTCTCCGCACTGGTCTTCGACGCCTCGGCGCTCGCGGAAGCATGCGGCTGCCGGCGCGTCACCGGGACAGGCGATGTGCCGGCCGTCGTCCGGGCCGGGCGCGTCGCGGCCGTTCTGCGGGCAAGCGAAGCCGGCATCGCTTCCTACGAGATGCTGCCCGCCGATGCCGTCGACGAGGCGGCGGTGCGGCGGCTTTGGACAAACAGTCTCGATAACGGCTTCTCGGCCGTGGCCGCCGGCTCGCCGCGGCAGATCGAGCTTCTCGCTGACGCTGCTTCGGACGAAATCTAGCGGACCGGCCGCGTCATTTCGAAGACATCGCCGCCATCGCAATAATCCATGTAGCCGAGACGTGCGAGCGGCTTGACGGTGGTCACGTCGAAGCGTCCGTCACGGATGGCCTCGTCGCGGATATGAATGCCGACGACGGCGCCAATGACGACGTAGCTGTCGGATTCCACGCCATCGAGATCCCTCGGTCGGAACATCTCCGTCATCCGGCACTCGAGCGCGGCGAAGGCCTCGCCGACGAAGGGCGCCTTGACGAGCGTTCCCTCGACCGGCGTCAAGCCGGCGATCTCAAACTCGCTCTCGCCGTGCGGCGCCGCCACCGAGGTCCTGTTGACGGCCTCGCTGAGGTTGCGGCTGGCAAAGCTCGCCGTGAACGCACCGGTCGCTTCGATGTTGCGCACGGAATCCTTGTAGCCGCTCGAGGAGAACATGACGAGCTTCGGCCGGTCACTGATCGCATTGAAGAAGGAATAGGGTGCGAGGTTCAGCGAGCCGTCCGCGGCGCGCGTACCAATCCAGCCGATCGGCCTCGGCGACACGATCGCCTTGAAGGGGTCGTGCGGCAAGCCATGCCGGTTCGAGGCCGTTTCGTAGAACATCAGGCCTCTTCCCCGACCCAGGTGACGATCTCGGCGAGCTCCGGCCTTGGCCGCTCCGTCGGCGGTACCATGGCCGTGCCGATGTGAATGAAGCCGGCGATTCTTTCGCCGGGTGCGACGCCGAGCAGCGGATAGGCTTTCTCGTCGAAGGCGTACCATTCGGTCAGCCAGTTAGAAGCATAGCCGAGCGCATTCGCCGCCATCAAAAGATTGAGGCACACGGCGCCTGCCGACATCATCTGCTCCCATTCGGGAATCTTGAAATGCGGCGCGGCCTTGCTGACCACCGCAACGACGACCGGGGCGCGGGTCAGCCGCGCCTCCTCGACCTTGATCAGTTCCTCCGAGAGATCTGGCTTGGCAGCAAGCGCCATCTTCTTCAACTCGCCGCTGATCCGCGCCCTCTCCTCGCCGCGATAGACGATGAAGCGCCAAGGGGCCAGCTTGCCGTGGTCGGGCACGCGGGTGGCGAGCCTCAGCATTTCCTCTACCTCAGCCTTGCCCGGCCCTGGCGGCCCCATCTGAAAGGCGGGAATTGACCTGCGGGAAGCGAGATAGTCGACGAGCCTAATTTCGGTTTTCATATCGAGCGAATTCCACTAACTTGCCGCCGGATCGACAGCCACGAAAATGCCATACCGGCGTCTCAAGTGGAGTCACTCAGTCAGGAAGTCAACTGCCCTCATGCGCATCCGCACTCGTATTTTGCTGAGAACCGCCTTGGCGACCATGCTCGCCGGTTCTGCTGCGGAGCGGACAGTCGCGCAAGATGCCACCGACGCCTTCAAGAGCTTTCCATCGATCTCCGGCAGCCGGAAGATGCCGAAGCTCACGAGCTTCAATCCGCTCGTCAGCGACCCAACCCAGAACGGCGAACTGAAGGACGTGAAGCTCGAGGCCCTGCTGACGAGTGACGGCGAGCCGGTGGAGTCGGGCCTGAGCTGGCGGGTCTTCAGCCCGATCCCCGGAGGCGACGGCAAGCTCCCGCTGCTGGCCACTTCCGAAGGCGGCTCCACGGCTTTCAATCTCGTGCCCGGTGAATATTTCGTCAATGTTGCCTTCGGTCGCGCGGCAGCCACCCGCAAGATTCGCGTGCCCGAACAAGGCGAATTGGACAAACAGGTCCTCGTGCTGGATGCTGGCGGCGTCATGCTGAACGCGGTCTCCGGCAGTGACGTGCGTATTCCACCGAACGAGCTGAGCTTTTCGATCTTCTCATCCGATGTAAAGGAGGACGGCGAGCGCGCCCTGATCGTCGCTGACGTGAAGCCCAACACGGTGGTTCGGCTCGGCGCCGGCACCTATCACGTCGTTTCCGACTATGGCGCGGTCAATGCGGTGATCCGCGCCGATATCCAGGTGGAAGCCGGCAAGCTGACCGAAGCAACGATCCAGCACCGCGCCGCCAAGCTGACATTGAAGCTCGTCTCGGAACCCGGCGGCGAGGCGATTGCCGACACCGCCTGGTCGATCCTGACCTCGTCGGGCGACGTCGTCAGCGAAAGCGTCGGCGCCTTTCCGACGCTGGTGCTTGCCGAGGGTAGCTACACGGCCGTGGCGCGCAACAAGGACAAGATCTACCAGCGCGACTTTGCCGTAAAGGCCGGCGTCAATACCGATGTGGAAGTGCTGCTGAACGGCAGCGGCGCGCCTGGCGAGACCGCCAATGCCGACGCGCTCGACTGATGTCACCGCCTTGGCCTGAGGCAGCGTCAAGCGATCACCAAAGAGAAGGCTGAGGCCGCCGAGGCCTCGCTTAGCCGTTTGCCGGAAATGTCGCGGCAGCCGAAGTCGTCGAGAGCGAACTTTATGCCGGAGCACTTCAGCTTTCGGATGGCGGCACGCGCCTTCAGGCGCGTGCCCACCGCAGTTCGAAACACCGCTCAATCGGCGCTCAGGCAGCCCGGGCGCTCCGTTCGGCCTTGCGCTTGAGGTCGGGCGCCATTGCTTCGCCCGAGAGCGTAGCGACCGCCTCGTCCAGAGACATTGCCGTCTGCGCCTGGGAGCCGAGCCGACGGATGTTGACCGAACGCTCCTCCGCCTCGCGCTTGCCGCAGACGACGATCACCGGAACCTTCGTCACCGAATGCTCCCGGACCTTGTAATTGATCTTCTCGTTGCGGAAGTCGGTTTCAACGGTAAGCCCGGCCTCACGCAGCCGTGCCGCGACCTCGCGGCCGTAATCGTCTGCGTCCGAAGTAATGGTTGCCACGACCACCTGCAGCGGCGAGATCCACAGCGGCATATGACCGGCATAGTTTTCGAGCAGAATGCCGAGGAACCGCTCCATCGAACCGCAAATGGCGCGATGGATCATCACCGGCTGGCGCTTCTCCGAATCCTTGTCGATGTAGAAGGCACCGAACCGCTCCGGCAGGTTGAAGTCGACCTGGGTCGTTCCGCACTGCCATTCGCGGCCGATCGCGTCCCGCAGCGTGTACTCGAATTTCGGCCCATAGAAGGCGCCCTCGCCCGGCAGGATTCCGGTCTTGATGCGGCCCTCGGACTGCGCCTCGATGGTCTTCAGCACCTCGGTCATCACGGCCTCGGCACGGTCCCAGAGCGCGTCGGAGCCGACGCGCTTGTCCGGCCGCGTCGAAAGCTTGACGACGATCTCCTCGAAGCCGAAGTCTTCATAGACCGAGAGGATCAGATCGTTGATCTTCAGGCATTCGGCCGCCATCTGCTCGTCGGTGCAGAAGATGTGCGCGTCGTCCTGCGTGAAGCCGCGCACACGCATCAGTCCGTGCAGCGCGCCGGACGGCTCGTAGCGATGCACGGCGCCGAATTCGGCCATGCGGACAGGCAGTTCGCGGTAAGACTTCAGACCATGCTTGAAGATCTGGATATGGCCGGGGCAGTTCATCGGCTTCAACGCGAAGACCCGATCGTCGTCCGTCTCGTCGCCGGCGACCGTCACCTTGAACATGTTGTCGCGGTACCAGCCCCAGTGGCCGGAGGTCTCCCAGAGTGACTTGTCGAGAACCTGGGGCGCGTTGACTTCCTGGTAGTCGATCTCGAGCCTGCGGCGCATATAGGCGACGAGGCTCTGGAATATACGCCAGCCCTTGCCGTGCCAGAAGACGACGCCCGGTCCTTCTTCCTGGAAATGGAACAGGTCCATCTCGCGGCCGAGGCGGCGATGGTCGCGCTTCTCGGCTTCGGCGAGCACGTGCAGGTACTGATCCAGTTCCTCCTGCGTGTGCCAGGCCGTGCCGTAAATGCGGGTCAGCATCGGATTGTTGCTGTCGCCACGCCAATAGGCGCCGGCCACCTTCATCAGCTTGAAGGCCGTGCCGATCTGGCCCGTCGAGGCCATGTGCGGGCCACGGCAGAGGTCGAACCAGTCGCCCTGGTAGTAGATTTTCAGATCCTGGCCTTCCGGGATCGCGTCGACGAGCTCGACCTTGTAGCTCTCGCCCTTGGCGGCGAAGACCTCCTTTGCCTTCTCACGCGACCAGACCTCCTTGGTGAAGGGATTGTTGCGTGCGATGATCTCCTTCATCTTCTTCTCGATGACCGGCAGGTCATCGGGCGTGAAGGGCTCGTTCTTGGCGAAGTCATAGTAGAATCCGTTGTCGATGACGGGACCGATCGTCACCTGCGTTCCCGGCCACAATTCCTGCACGGCCTCGGCCATCACATGGGCCGCGTCGTGGCGGATCAGTTCGAGCGCGCGCCTGTCTTCCCGCGTGACGATCTCGATCTTGCCGTCGGCGACTGGATCGGAAAGGTCGCGCAGGTCGCCGTCGAGAGCGATGGCGACAGCCTTCTTGGCCAGCGACTTCGAGATCGACTCGGCGACATCGCGGCCGGTCGTGCCCGCGGCAAACTCACGGACGGAACCATCAGGAAATGTAAGGGAAACGGACATCGTGATCTCCTATCCAGTCCCGCCAACGAATGCGGGTGGTATGGTTGCCGGCGGGGCCGGTGAATTGACGCGGGCCTGATAAAGGTTTTTGGCCGGTGAGTAAAGGCGCGGCGGCCCGTCAACCGGCAAGTATCCTGCGCAAACCCTTGACAGTGTTCCAGTTTCGCCACGTGCCGATGCCAAGCCGTTTCGTCGTCGAGGCGCCGAGCAGTCTCGACTCGCTCGCCTTGCCGCCGAAATCCGCCCAGAGATCGCCACCGACGACGGCGACACGTTCGCCTCTCGTACAATAGCTCCGAAGTCCGTCGAATGCGTCCGGCCGAAGCGGAGAACGCATGACGCGAATATGGACCCGAGCCGGGTCCTCCTCGCCCGCCGCAAGGAACGGATTGCCGTCGGCAAGCCGCAGCCAGTCGTCGGCCGAACGCGCGATGATGTCCACATGCCGGTCGAACGTCTCGAGGAATGCCTTTTCAAGCGCCGATTCGATCTCTGCAAGCGGCTGTTCCGGAGCCTCGAAGATGAGATTGCCGGTGGCGACGAGGGTGCGCGGCAAGCGATAGCCGAGCCGCTCCGCCATCTGGCGAAGATCCGCCATCACGACACGCCGGCCCTCGCCCAGTATGATGCTGTGGAGCAGCGCGACATAGCTTGTCATTTCCCCTCCGAATCACGCCCGCCAGAAATCGACGGCCCCCTGCGGCAGCCGCGCGAGCACCCGATCGAGCTTTGCTTCGTCAACGTCTCGCCGAAGGGCCGCGGCGACATCCGCGATGGCCGAATCCGGCGAGACATTGTGATCGCCGCGGAAAGCCTGCACCTCACGGGTCATGGCGAGCCGACCGGAGAAAGGCACGGTCGGCTCCTCGAGATCCCAATCCGTGACGAAGATCGCCCGCAGCACCGGCGGCAGGACGCTGGCGAAGAGCAGCGCCTCGGAAATGTCGAGGCGGCGTCGAAAGGCCTGAAGCACCGCCTGCACCATCGTATAGGCCTGATTGGTCGTCCGCAGGCCGGCCGTGTCGCGCGCGTCGAGGATGAAGCGATCAAAATCGGCGGACGCCTGCCGGTACTCCATCGGGATCGTCATGGCGATCACGCATCCTTTCGCCAGCGCTGCCAGAAGCGCCACGGCGCATACCAGCGCTGGCGCGGCGCAAGCCTCTCCGGCACCGGATCGAACCCATGCGTTCCGCCGGGCCCACAGCGCAGGACGCGAAACAGCGTCAGCCAGCCGCCGGCCCAGAGACCGTGCCGGGCTATCGCCTCATAGCCATATTCCGAACAGGTGGGCAGATGCCGGCAGGAATTGCCGATGAAGCTCGACAGCGTCAGCTGATAGGTGCGGATGGCCGCCATGCCGAAGAGACGGCCAGGAGTCTTGCGAATCGGCCCCGACCAGTTGCGGCCGGCGATGACTCTTCGGCTACTTCGAAGAAGGCGGTCGGACTGCGGCTTTCCGCACATCGTTCATACTGCGGTTGCGAGGCGCTTGGCCTCGATCTGGCCGATCGCATCGACAACCGCGTCAAAGGTCAGCATCGTCGAGGCATGGCGCGCCTTGTAGTCGCGAACGGGCAGCAGAAAGCGCATGTCCTCGAAGCGGCCGCAAGGCCCCTCTCCGTCCGCCTTCAGCATGGCCAGCATGTCCTCACGCGCCCGGCGGATTTCCGCAGCATGCGCGCCAACGACATGGCGGGCCATGATCGAGGACGATGCCTGTCCCAGGGCGCAGGCCTTCACATCATGGGCGAAGTCGGTGACGACATCCCCATCCATCTTCAGCCAGATTCTGACTTTCGACCCGCAAAGCTTCGAATGTGCCGCAGCTTCCGCATCGGCATCGGCGAGCATTCCGACCCTCGGAATGTTGCCGGCAAATTCGAGAATCCTGCTGTTGTAAATGTCATCCATCATTTGACGCGATCCGGCTGATTTTTCGCGGTTTTGAGTGATCGGCGCATGATTTTCTCCGGTACAGGGGAAAAAAGCACGGCGCGCTCGCCTGGGCCTCTTTCATCCATGTGGCGCCATACTATATGCTATGTCGTGTTGGGGCGACAGTTCCGCAAGAGGATAAGTGTCGCCTGTTGTTTGGGAAACCGTGCCGGACGGTCCAGTGCACTGCTAAGCCAGGACCCGAAAGCCCCGGAGCCCGCCAACGGAACCCAAGCCTGCAGGGTTAGGCGAATGGCCAATGGCGAGTTGTCCGAAAGATAAAACGTCAGCGATTCCGCTCGCGCATCAAGAGGCCATATGGACGCCATAGTAAAGAATTTCCCCGTGCTCGACGACACCAGTGGTCGTCCGACGCAGAAAGAAGCCGAGGAAGCCGTTCGCGTACTGCTGCGCTGGGCCGGCGAAGACCCGACCCGGGAGGGCCTGAAGGACACGCCAGCGCGTGTCGTCAAATCCTATCGGGAAATCTTTGGCGGCTACGACCTGGTTGCCGAAGACGTGCTTGGACGCACCTTCGAGGAGGTCTCGGGCTACGACGATATCGTGCTTGAGAAGGACATTCCGTTCTATTCGCATTGCGAACACCACATGGTGCCGATCATCGGCAAGGCACATGTCGCCTATCTGCCAAACGGCCGCGTCCTGGGCCTTTCGAAGATCGCCCGTGTCGTCGACATCTATGCGCGCCGCCTGCAGACGCAGGAGTCGATGACGGCGCAAATCGCCAAAGCGATCGACGAGACGCTCGCTCCGCGCGGCGTCGCCGTGCTGATCGAGGCGGAGCATCTGTGCATGGCGATGCGCGGCATCAAGAAGCAGGGCGCGACGACGCTGACGACCACCTTTACCGGTGCCTTCAAGACGGAGCCGGCCGAGCAGGCCCGCTTCATGACCATGTTGAGGGGCTTCAAGTAAGCTCCAGCAAGGCGCTTTCGCGATGACGCTGACTTTTGCTGCTCCGTCGAACGACAAGGCCGAGCTTGAGATTGGCTCGGCCTTCACGCCCCGCTTCGACGAGAAGGGCCTGGTCACCGCTGTAGTGACCGACGCCCGCGACGGCGAATTGCTGATGGTCGCGCATATGAATGCCGAGGCACTGGCGCTGACGATCGAAACCGGTATTGCCCACTATTTCAGCCGCTCGCGCAACAGCCTATGGAAGAAGGGCGAGAGTTCCGGCAACGTGCAGGCCGTCCAGGAAATCAGGACCGATTGCGATCAGGACGCCGTCTGGCTGAAGGTTACCGTTGCAGGCCATGACGCCACCTGTCACACGGGACGCCGCTCCTGCTTCTACCGCACGGTTGGGGTCGAGGGCGGTGAGCCGAAAGTAACCATTTCGGATGAACGCAGATACTTTGATCCGAAGCTTGTCTACGCCGAAAAATAGCGCCTGGCTGAAAGCATCTGGATTTTCCTGGGGCACCCCCATGTTATATTCATACTTTAGAAACTAAACGCGCGCTTAATCATTTATCATACAATCGGTTCCTGCGGTAACTGCGGCGTTCCGAGCTGTGTTGCAGATTGTATCCAATGTTTACTGGGCCAGCCGCATTGGCGACAGGTTCGGTGCTAAATTTCAATTCTGGTGCCAGTCTTTCAGCCATGAATGTGACAAGGCCGACACCACGCCGGCTTGGCAGGGCTCTCCTACAAGACGCGCTTCAGATTAATCGGTTCGGCGGTGTTGGAGGTGCCGGATGTTGAACTGGACGTTCACGCGCAATAATCAAATAGCCGACCTGTCCGGCCCCAATGGCACATCGCTGACGACCACACCTTCTGAACCAGTTCCGCTCCCGGCGAAGCCGAAGATCGCCATAGCCCTTGGCGGCGGCGCGGCGCGTGGCTGGGCGCATATCGGTGTCTTAAGAGCACTCGACGAAGACGGGATCGAGGTCGGCATGATCGCCGGCACGTCGATCGGCGCGCTTGTCGGCGGCTGCTATCTCGCCGGCAAGCTCGATGAACTCGAAGACTTCGCCCGCTCCCTCACCGTCCGCCGCATCGCCAGCCTGCTCGATTTCGCCATCGGCGGCGGCGGCCTTTTCGGTGGCCTGCGGCTCACCAAACGCATGCAGGAGCACCTCGAAAATATCAGCATCGAGGATCTCGACCGCCCCTTCATCGCAGTCGCCACGGAAGTTCACAGCGGCCACGAGGTGTGGCTGGAAAAGGGTTCGCTGATCACCTCGATACGCGCGTCATATGCGCTGCCGGGTATTTTCGAACCGATCCATGCGAATGGACGCACCCTCATCGACGGCGCGCTCGTCAACCCGGTTCCCGTCTCCGTTTGCCGCGCCTACGAGCAGCAACTCGTCGTCGCCGTCAACCTCAACTACGATCTCTACGGCCGGTCCGCCGTCGTCAAACACAGTGCCGGCATGGAGGCCCCCGATGCCCCCGCCAAGGCTGGCAGTGCCTATTCGGCGCGTCTCGGCATGACGAGCGTCATGGTGCAGGCCTTCAACATCATTCAGGATCGTATCTCGCGCGCACGTCTCGCCGGCGACCCGCCGGATCTGGCGCTCCATCCAAAGCTTAACGATATCGGACTGTCGGAATTTCACCGCGCCGGCGAAGCGATCGAACGCGGCTACCTAGAGGCCAAAGCCAAGCTTGCCGAGATCAAGCGAATGCAAGAAGCGCTTGCCCGATAGCGGAAGCCCGGCGCGCATCACAGACCTGCCAGGATTTTGGAGCCCTTGCCGCTGACCTGTTTCGCGCGCCTGAGAGACGCGCGAAACAGGTAGATTGAATCACCCTCGCCTCTAGAACATCCTGCTTTCAAGCAGAACCTCTGAGAGAGAAAAGATGCTCTAGATTCAAATTGTTAGAGCGTCCTTTGCGCGTTCAAATGAACGCGCGGCGCTCTATCCGGCGATGTAAGCCTTGATTTCTTCAGTCTCGCGCTCGATGGCGCGAATATGGTATTTCACGACGTCGCCGATCGATATGATGCCGGCCAGGCGGCCCTCACTCTCAACCGGAAGATGGCGCGCGCGGAATTTGCTCATCATTTCCATCAGGCTCTGCACTGTCATTTCCTCGCCGCAGCAATAGACGTTCTGCCACATGACCGAGGAGACCGGTTTGTCGAGACAGCTGGCACCATATTTGGCAACGGAGGCGACGACGTCGCGTTCGGTGAGAATGCCGACGATATGATCATCCGCATCGACGATAACCACGGCACCGATATGATTGTCATGGAGCAATGTTGCCGCCTGCTGCACTGTCACCTGAGGCGTGACGGTTACGACGCTACGGCCCTTTTCATTGAGAATTGCTTTGACTGACATGCACACATCTCCCGTTGCGACAATACCGGGCTCGCGGGGAGAGGCTCTCGCCGTATCAACTGCTGCGCACGCATCCAGACGCTCGTGAAGATGCTTTACGGACAGTCGGCCGCAGGAACCCGACCCGATAAGGCGCTCGTGCCTCCACACGAAGCGCATACCCGGCCTTTCAGCGGCCGCTTCACGTTGGGTGATCGGCGACCGTGGTGAATGGTGCGTCAGGACTCCAATGAAATCAAGCCTTCGCGCGAGGTCGTTCAGTCTCTTCTGAGCGAAGAACATCACGATGGTCCTGAAGGTGAAACAATCCTTCAGCCCGCTGCGACGCCGGATGCGGCACTCCATCTGCCTTAATTGCGCGGATCGAATAGACCGAACAGAAGGAAGCCGAAGAGAAAACCGCCGATATGCGCCTCCCAGGCGACGCTTCCCGCGCCTCCCATCGAGAAGAGGCCGAGGCCGATCAGAAAGTTGGTCAGGAACCATATCCCGGTGAACACCAGTACGGACCGGTTTCCGAGCGTTTCCACGAGCGAAAGCCGCCGGTTGAGATGGGCGAACTGGCGGCTGATGCGGCCGCTCGGCGAAAAGACGAAGCGCGCCGCCGCTCCCATGAAGCCGGAGACGACGCCCGAAGCACCGACAACCACCGCCATCTCGCCCCAATGGAAGACGACGTGCAGAGCGACGGCCGCCGCAGCCGATAGACACCAGAGGATGGAGAGGCGTGCGACGCCGATACGGCGCACGACCGGCGCGCCAAACGCGACCATCCAGAAGATGTTGAAGATCAGATGCTCCCAACTGCCGTGGAGAAACGAATAGGTTACGGGTGTCCACAGCCAGACGAGACCCTGATCGCTGAGCGGGATCGTGTAGCGCGCCGGCAGGAAAGCAAAGTTGAGAATGACTTCCTGATCCAGCGTCTCCGGCAGAACGTAATTTCTGATCGCGTGGATTGCGACCAGGAAGAGGAGAACGAAGGTCAGGCCCTGCGGAAGATTGAAGGCGGGTTCCCGGCTGCGACTTACCGTGTTTTCGCCATCGACTGGTGTCGCCGGCTGATCCTGATCCATCACTCACTTCCTGCTCACGTGCCTACGACGGCCGTGTCTCTGCCGTCCGGGCGGTGCCGACGACGCGCAAAGGGATAAGCAAACAAAAAAAGGCCGTCCAGTAAAAACTGAACGGCCATCGAGCCCAAATCCGGTGCTCCAGTCGATGTGCCGAAGGCAACCCTTCGTGAAGTGATGGCGACGAAATGCCAGCCGCCGCCCTCGCAAGCAAGCGAAACCGATCATTAACCTTAATTTCCACGTGGCACGGAAATCGCTCCTTCCTTTTCAGGACCGAGCGAGAGGCAGCCACCTGTATCACTCCGGTACAGCCGCCCACCTAGTCAGGGAGTGTATCGCCCGTATGTGCAGAAGAACAACAATGGAGCTGTTCCAGTATTGGAATGCCGTCCGCGGCAATCGCGACCTCCCCCGCCGGGACGAAATCGATCCGGCGCATATCCGTTCACTGCTGCCCGATCTTTTCATTCTTCAAAGGCAGGCAAGCGGAGACGTTCGCTTTCGCCTCGCCGGCACCGGGGTCTGCGCGCTGTTTGGCCATGAATTGCGCGACGGACAATTCTGCGACCTCTGGCTGGACTCGGAAGCGGACGGAATCGCCCGCGTTGCCGATGACGTGATGACGCAAATGACACCCATGCTGCTCTATGCCCGCGGCTCCACGGAAGCTGGTGACGAGCTCGACGTCGAACTGCTGCTTGCGCCCCTGGCATCGCCCGACGGCATGAACGACCGGCTGCTTGGCGCGCTCTCTGCCCTCGCCCGCCCCGTCTGGCTGCACATGACGCCACTTACTCATCTTGTCACAACCGGCCTCAGCCTTCCCGATGCTTCCCCTAACCTGCCGCTCGATCGCTCCTATGCGCCATCGGCTGAAACAAACTCACGCGTTGCGCGCTTGGTCGGCGGCAACAACCGCAACGTGTCTCATTTGCGCATCCTTGACGGCGGCAAGCGTGGCTGACGAGGGCATGCATCCAGACCTCTGGCGAACCTTCTATTAACCGGCGACGCCTATACTTCCGCGTGCAAGCATATGTCGATCGCAGAGTGACCATGTTCTCGTTCCAGCACGCCCAAAACAGCGGCCCGAGGCCCCACCAAGAGAACGCCTTCCAGCGCGTTTCGGTAAATCTCGCGGGGCGGCTGATGCTTGCCAATCGTGACGAATATGAATGCACCGCGGTCGACATGTCGCCGGGGGACGTGCTTTTCGCGACCGCGGCGCGGCCGCGCGCCGGCGAGCGCATCATTGCCTATATTGATCATGTCGGTCGCCTCGAAGGCACCGTCTCCAGACTCGGCGAGGATGCGTTCGTCATCCAGTTGAACGCCACCGAGCGCAAGCGCGAGAAGCTCGCCGCGCAGCTCACCTGGATCGCCAACAAGCACGAACTGGGGCTGCCGGAAGATCGGCGCCACGACCGCCTTGCCCCACGCAAGACTGTGACCGAACTCACCGTCGACACCGGCGAGAAATATGCCTGCCGCATCATCGACCTTTCGCTCTCGGGTGCGGCGATCGATATCGATGTTCGCCCCGCCATCGGAACGGGGGTCAAGCTCGGCAACGGTATGAAAGGCAGGATCGTGCGACATTTCCAGGAGGGCGTCGCGATCGAGTTTTCCGGCGTCCATGCGCGCGAGGCGCTGACCGAGTTCCTCTAGCGCATCGGCCCGAAAATCCGACCCGATTTTCGGAAAGCACGATGCGTAGCTTCAAAGATTTACAGCGTCCTTTGCGCGTCCTGAGAGATGCACTGCGCTGAAAGGTCAGGACACAGCGCGCCAAACGCTGCACTACCTATATCCTGAAGCCGCTCATCCCGCGCCATCTCGCCGTCCCTGCGTGTACCGCCACTGGCTGCCATTCCGCTCGCCCATGAACGTCCCCTTCAATCCTTTAGAATTACCGCCGACGCACCCAAGCTTAGGGCGAGATATTTTTTGGTTAATCGTCAGTTACGACAAGTCTACCGCTGATTAACTTTATAGCTACCATTTCGCCCATCTCCCGGGTGAATGGCGGGGCCGTGCCCAAAGGCCGCGTCTCTGCGCCAAGCCATCACGTGAATAAATTACCCATGTTTTTCAATCATATGCCGTTTGCCTCGGGGGCCGCTCAAGGCAAAATTCGATAAAAATTTAGCCGAATTTTATTCTTATTCAACTCAAGTTCTATTCGAGTTTTATTCTTATGTTATTCTCATTTGTACTTATTTTTACCTCGGATATTCGCTGCCGATAAAAAGCCTTGTGACATTGTCGAACCACAACGGGGAGACAAACATGCACAACATAATCGCCAAGACGTTCGCCGCTGCGGCTCTCATAGCAGGCTTCCTGGCAGGCCCTGCCCTTGCCCTTCCGGCGAATATGACCGTCGGCGGCTCGACCAACCCGCCGGTCGGCCACTACGAGTTCTGTAAGGGCCATTCGTCCGAATGTTCGCCGACAGGTGCCGACCGCGGCCCCGCCATACTGACGCGCGATGGGTGGAAGAAAATCCTCGAGGTCAATTACGAGGTGAACCAGGCGATCACGCCGATGACCGACATGGAAATCCATGACGTGGAAGAGAAGTGGTCCTATCCGGATGTCGTCGGCGATTGCGAGGACTACGTGCTCCTGAAGCGTCGCAAGTTGATCGAGAGCGGCTTTTCCCCGGCCGATCTTTTGATCACGGTCGTGCTGCAGCCAAACGGCGACGGCCATGCTGTGCTTACGGTGCGCACCGATCGCGGCGATTTCATTCTCGACAACATGCGCAGCAAGGTCCTGCTGTGGTCCGAGACCGAATACACCTTCCTGAAGCGCCAATCGTCCGAAAATGCCGGGAGGTGGGTGAAACTGCAGGACGGCCGCGCGGTTGCCGTGGGTACGGTCCGCACCGAGTAGGTCCGCAGGCGGCGGCCATCATGAATGCCACACGGGCTTCGGTCAGGGTCCCCGTCCAGACCAAGCCCCTGGGCCGGTTCCGTTTGTCCCCGGAACCGGCCCATATTTCATTGTGCGACACACAGCAGGCGCTTCATCGAAAATTAACCATGCTGGGCGAGCGTCAGGGAGCGACCGCCGCCGGAGTCGGCCAGACGAAGGATGGAGGAGCGTGCATCTCCAATCGGCCACGCCATCGCTACGGACGGCACCTCTCGTGAACGAGCCCTTGAGTCCCCAACCGGAACTTGCGCCGCTTCTTTCGCCACGCCTCGCCTACATGGTCATCGCGGCGGTCGGGCTTCTGGCAACGCTCGTGCTGGCTATTTCGTTGTCCACGCCGTGGCTCGGTGAGAAGCTGGCGCGCGCCGGACATACCTCTAGCCGCGAAAGCCTCGATATCTTCATCGGACAGGATCATCTGCGCCTACCGGCCAATGTCATTCGCTTCGACAGCCAGCGTGCCACGGGTGTCGCCGAGCGGGTCGATCTGTATCTCACATGGCCGACACTCGAGGGCTACAGCGACGCGACCCGCCATGTGTTCAATGATGTCGATCAGCCAGAAAGGCTAATCTTCATACAAATCTCACAAAGCACCATGTCCCGCGACATGTCGGGGCGGCTCGAGCCGATCTATCGCCACATTCTGGAGGAGAGCGCTCAACTCGGCCCGGCGGGGCTCACCAAATACGATGCCAAGCCGAGCTCCAGTTATGCCGGCGAAGCCTTCTTCGCTGCTGCTCGACCCGGCCGCCCACCCTTTGCCCTGCGTTGCCTCCTGCCGGGCAGCCCCGCGACCTCGACAAGCGCCGATTGCCAGCGTGACTTTCACGCGGGCAAGGATCTCAGCATTCTCTACCGTTTCTCGGCAAAGTTGTTGCCGGAATGGCAAGCAATCGATGCCTCGTTGGAAAGTTTCATCCGAGACCGACTCGTGCCGTGAATTTGTCAAAGAGTCGTGGTCGAGGCAGCCTGCTCGCCGATGCGGCCAGCGGTGCCATAGCCGAACAAGACAAACCGCCCCGGAAACCAATCATTCATCATAAACCGATTGGTAACGCTATCCCGATAGTGTCTCGGGAACGGTCGTATCCGGAGACCGCGTCCGGACGACACCCATGACATAAGAATGAAGAGCAAAGCAGTGTCTCGATCCGTTTTTTTTGATCTCGCTAAACGTCCGCTCGGCGGCTTTGCAAAGGTGATAGGGCGGGTCGTCCTCGCTGGCGTCGTCGCCAGTTTGGCCCTCTCGACACCGGCATCCGCCAATCCGAAATATGCCGGCATCGTCGTCGACGCGAAGACCGGCAAGGTGCTCTATGGGGAGGATGCGGACCAGCTGCGCTATCCTGCTTCGCTCACCAAGATGATGACGCTGTACCTGACCTTCGAGGCGCTCGAGGCCGGCCGGATCAGCAAATCCACCCCGGTCCCTTTCTCAAAGAAGGCCGCGGCGGAGCCGCCGTCGAAGCTCGGTGTCCGCGCCGGTAAGTCGATCACCGTCGAACAGGCTGTCCTTTCGCTGGTGACGCGATCGGCCAACGACGCGGCGACGGCTCTTGGCGAGCTGCTCGGTGGATCGGAACAGCGCTTCGCCCGTATGATGACGAACAAGGCGCGCGCCCTCGGCATGACGCGGACGACCTATCGCAACGCCAATGGCCTACCGAATGCGGAACAGAAGACCACCGCACGCGATCAGGCCCGGCTCGGTCTCGCCCTGCGCCAGCATTTCCCACAATACTACGATTACTTTTCGACCCGTAGCTTCCGCTTCGGCAAGCAGACGATCGGCAACCACAATCGCCTCCTCGGCAATGTACGCGGCGTCGACGGCATCAAGACCGGCTACACGCGTGCTTCCGGTTTTAATCTGGTGACCTCCGCCCAAGTCGATGGTCGCAGCATCGTCGCCGTGGTGATGGGCGG
The DNA here is from genome assembly GCF_001651855.1 of Sinorhizobium americanum. GTDB lineage: Bacteria > Pseudomonadota > Alphaproteobacteria > Rhizobiales > Rhizobiaceae > Sinorhizobium > Sinorhizobium americanum. Next base: position 93,334 of record NZ_LNQC01000047.1, read on the forward strand.
AACCTCCGGCGGCTCCCGCGACGCACAGATGCGCAAGCTGGTCGCCAAGTACATGCCGACCGCCTCGCGTCGCGGCAACGGCAACCTGATCGCCGAAGCGCCGGCCGCACCGGTCGACACCGTTACGGAAACGGCCGTCGCCGAGGCCGAAGTGCAAGCCGTCGCTGCAGCCGCATCCGTCGCCGCCGCTTCGGACCTGCCGAACACCGGTCCGGTACCGGATTTCCGTTACGGTAGCGAAAGCGCCGGCAGCGTCGAAATGGCCTATGCAGCCGAAAAGCCCGCTTCCGACAATCCGGTCCTGGCTGCCAAGGCTGCGCCGAACACGCTCGATGCCCAAAGCGCCAAGCTCACCCGCCAGGCCGCCGTCTCGGCCGACGTCGATACGCAGATCACCAATTCGGTCGCCAAGGCAGAGGCTTCGGCCGGCGCCGAGGCAAGGATGCAAGCCGACATACAGCCGCAAGGCTGGGTCATTCAGATCGGTGCCACGGCCGACAAGGCACAAGCCATGACCCTCCTTGGCAATGCCAAGGAAAAAGGCGGCAAGGTGCTGCGGGATGCAACACCGTTCACCATCGCATTCGGCGATGGTTCGGCACAGGTCTACCGGGCACGCTTCGGCGGTTTCGATGACCAGAACAAGGCGGTCAACGCCTGCAAGATCTTGAAGAAAAAGGGCTTCGCCTGCTGGGCCAGCCAGCAGTGACAGACACGGCCGGATGTTTTTCCGGCCCGTTCTCCTCGGAAATTGTTTTAGCGTAACGAGGTTTGTCATGGCAGTGAACGAGAATGTCCCCGGGATCATTGCGATACCGGGAAGGAAGGGAAAGCCCTCGCGCATGGGCCTGCATCCGCTGCATGAGGCGGCCATGCGCATAGCCGACGCCGGTCTCAACCGCTCCAAAGGGAAAACGCGCGATCTGGTGGCCATGCTGCTGACGCATGGCGCCCGCGCCTGGCGCTCGACCCAACCGCGTGCGGGAATACACCTACACGTCACTGCAGCCGGTTGCCAGCATCCCTTGAGACTCCGGATCGGCTGACACGAAGAGTGCATTGTTTGCGGCGCGGCCCGTTACAAGAGGCCGAGTTCCGCCAACTCACGGCGCAGTTCCAGCGGCATTTCGCCGCCGTCGGAGGAAAGCGACGCCAGATCGCGCGGCGCCTCTTTCTGCTCCAGATACCGCCAACCTTGGAAAGCGCGGCGCGGCTGAAGCTCGGTTTCGACCACTTGCGGCCCCAGGATAAGATTGCACCGGCCAATGCCTTCGCCGTCGGTGAAGGTCTCGATGCCGATCAGCGGCTGGCGTGCCTGTACATATCCCTTGATCACCCAATAGAGCGAACCGCCCGCGAGAATATCCTCGGTGCGCTTCGGCACCATCCGGGTCGTGTGAAAGGAGTGCGGCTCCAGCCCGGCCGCGACAGCCGCCAAGGCCTTGCGGGCGACCCACTCGCGCAAGTCTTCGACGGATTCTGCGCCGACGCAGAGCTTTATGAGATGCAAAGCCATGGCAATGCTTGAACACCCGTCCGCCGCCTATGGTCAAGCGGATTGACCCGGTTCGTCCACAAAAGACGATTCGGCATCAGCACTCGACGACGTTGACCGCAAGACCGCCGGTTGAGGTTTCCTTGTACTTGTCGTTCATATCGACGCCGGTCTGCCGCATCGTCTCGATGCAGGCGTCGAGCGGCACAAAATGCTTGCCGTCGCCCTTGAGCGCAAGCGACGCGGCGGTCACCGCCTTCACCGCGCCGAGCGCATTGCGCTCGATGCACGGCACCTGAACGAGGCCGGCGACCGGATCGCAGGTCATGCCGAGATGGTGCTCCAACGCAATCTCGGCCGCATTCTCGACCTGCTCCGGCGTGCCGCCCATCACGGCTGCGAGGCCCGCCGCCGCCATGGCGGAAGCCGACCCGACCTCGCCTTGACAGCCGACCTCGGCACCGGAGATCGAGGCGTTGTGCTTGATGATGCCGCCGACAGCGGCGGCCGTCAGCAGGTAGTCGCGAATACCCTCCTGGTCGGCATCCTCATGGAAATGCAGGTAATAGCGGATGGTCGCCGGCACGACACCGGCCGCACCATTCGTCGGCGAGGTGACCACCCGGCCGCCGGCGGCATTCTCCTCGTTGACGGCCATTGCATAGACGCTCAGCCAATCATTGGCGAGCAGCGGATTGGTCTTGTTGGAGCGCCATTCCTCCTGCAATTTGTCATGAATTGCCCGGGCCCGCCGGCGGACCTTCAGGCCCCCCGGCATGATCCCTTCCTGACTGAGGCCGCGATCGATGCAGGCGCCCATAGCCGACCAGATGCGGTCGAGGCCGGCATCAAGTTCGTCCCGCGACATCGAACATTCCTCGTTTGCCCGCTTCATCTGGGCAATCGTCAATCCGGAGCGCGCCGCCATATCGAGCATCTGCTGGGCAGTCGCGAAGGGATACGGGATTTTGGTACCGGTTGACTTATTCTTGGTCGCTCGCATCGCTTCGAGCTCCGTGTCGGTGACCACGAAACCGCCGCCGATCGAATAATAGATCCGCTTCAACAACAGCCGGTCGTCGCGGTCGAAGGCGGAAATGGACATGCCATTGGCGTGCCCCGGCAGCGGCACTTTCTTGTCGAAAACCAGATCGGTCTTCGGCTGAAACACATAGGAGGGATGGCCGGGGGGCGTGATGCGGCCCGTCCGCTCTACCTCATCGATGATGGCGTCCATCCGGTCGGGGTCGACCAGATCAGGCCGCTCGCCCATCAGCCCCAGGATCACCGCCCTCCCCGTCCCGTGGCCGATCCCCGTATGGGCCAGGGAACCGTGCAAGCTGACCTTGATCGCGGCGACGGCGGCATGCGACGGCCGCGGCCATTCGTCCGACAGCAAAAGATCGAGGAAACGGTTCGCCGCCGACATCGGCCCCATCGTATGGGAGCTCGAGGGACCGATACCGATCTTGAAAACATCGAAGACGGAAAGAAACATGAAATTGCCTGCCCCAGCGCCTGACAGAGCACCCCGCCTGTGCGGACCAGAACCCTGTATCGATTGGATCGGTGCCGTCTCGAATCTTTCCGAACGCGGCCCGATCGTCCTTATATATAGGGTGAAAGCCTAAGCGATCCTATGCCAATCGGTCAGGCGACCGACCGACATCGGATTTTGCCCGTGCGACATCGCCCAGCCGGCTGAGTGCGGCGCAGCGATCTTGCATTTTCGAACGGCCATGCCAAAAAGACGTGCATGACGATCGAAGATTACATAGCGCTCTGCATCTTCCTGCTGCTGTGGGGCAGCTTCAATTGGGCGACCGATGGCCGACGCAATTTCAAGCGAATCAGCCTGACCCGCCTGATGAACGAAAACAGGGCGCGGTGGATTCGCAACTCCCTCAATCGCGACCTGAAGATGATCGACACTCAGATCATCGCCGGCCTGCAGGCCGGCACCGCCTTCTTTGCCTCGACGACCATCTTCGCGCTCGGCGGCTGCTTTGCGTTGCTCGGGGCGACCGAACAGGTGCAGATGATCTTCAACGACCTGCCACAGGTTTTTCGCGGTGGCCGGGCGGGATTCGAGCTGAAGGTCGGCGGCCTGACGTGCCTCTTCGGTTATTCCTTCTTCAAGTTCGGCTGGTCCTACCGGCTGTTCAACTACTGCTCCATCCTGATGGGCGGCATTCCGATGACGGCCGACATGTCGCGCGACCGCCGAGTGGCAGAACAGGCGGCCGAGCGTGCCATCAGAATGAACATCCTCGCCGGCAAGCATTTCAATGCCGGGTTAAGGGCGATCTTCCTGTCGATCGGCTATCTCGGCTGGTTCATCAGCCCCTATGTCTTCATCGTGCTGACGTGCCTCGTGATTTTCGTGCTGACGCGCAGGCAGTTCTTCTCCGAAGCACGCGACGCCTTGCTCGCCGACACGCAGTAGACCGCCCTCACTCGCGCCCGCGAAGCGACGATCGACGCTGGACAAAGACGAGAATCGGTCTTCTTCTCAACAAGATCGCGACGAGTCTGCGATCTGCCGAACGCCTCCTTTTCTCAACGGAACGGCAACGCCATGCCTGAGACTTCTGCGACGACCATCGAGGAAACACCGACCGAACAGCCGGCGGTGATGCGGAGGGGCCGAATTGATCTCCTCGACGCGCTGCGCGGGCTGGCGCTCGTCGCCATGGCGATCTACCACTTCACTTGGGATCTGGAATTCGTCGGCTATGTGGCGGCGGGCACGGCGGGCACGGGCGGCTGGAGGCTTTTTGCCAGGCTGATCGCCAGCAGCTTCCTGTTTCTCGCCGGTTACAGCCTGGTTCTCGGCCACAGTCCGAAATTCCGCGCGCGCCCGTTTCTTAAGCGTTTCGCCAAAATCGCCGGGGCGGCGGCGCTGATCAGCGTTGCCACCTTTTTCGCGATGCCCCAGTCCTTCATCTTTTTCGGCATTCTCCATGCGATCGCGGCGGCAAGCCTCGTGGGCATTCTTTTCCTGCGGCTCCCGGCGCCGGTCTCATTCCTCGCCGCGGCTGCCGCCTTCGCTGCGCCACTCTATCTGCGCTCGGCCTTCTTCGACACGCCGGCGCTCTGGTGGGTCGGGCTCTCCGAAACGATCCAGCGCTCCAATGATTACGTTCCGCTTCTGCCGTGGCTAGCCCCGTTTCTCCTCGGCCTCGGCGCGGCGAAGCTGTTCCACCCGATGCTCATCGGCCGGTGGCAGTCCGCGCGAAGCGACCAGGGGAAGCTGTGGATCAAGCCGCTCGCCTTCGCCGGGCGCCACAGTCTGGCCATATACCTCATCCACCAGCCGCTGCTCATCGGGCTCGTCTACGCCTTTTCTCTCGTCGTCCCCGCCCCCGTCCCGGATCCGGCACAGGCCTATCGGCTGAGCTGCGAGCAAGCCTGCAGCCGTGAGGAATCGGGCATCTCGTGCAGCGTCTTTTGCGGCTGCACGCTCGACCAGCTGAAGGAGCAGAACCTGTTCGAGGATCTAAACCAGGGGAAGATCGACTTGAGAACGGATGAACGCATTGCGCGAATCGCCACTCAATGCACAATGGAAGCGCAGTCGGGGGACTAGGACATGAACGCCTATCGTGCCAAGCCGCTGAATTTTCCATGGCCACCGCTGATTTACGGCGCGGCAGCCCTTGGCGCCGTGGCCATCGGCCACGTTTTTCCCATTCCAGTCGCCCACGGGCATGGCTGGCTTCCGTGGCTGGCGGGCTGCGCCCTGATCCTTCTTGCGGCCTTGCTCGACCTCTGGGCCATCAAGGCCCTTCTCGAACGTCACACCGCCGTGCTTCCCCACCGCTGTGCAACCTGCCTCGTGACCGGCGGACCTTTCCGCTTCACCCGCAATCCGATCTATCTCGGCTATACCTTCGCGATGGTCGGCCTGGGCCTGATCACCCTCAATCCCTGGTTTTTCGTGATGGGAATGGTAGCCGTCGCCCTGACGACGCTGATCGCCGTACGCAATGAGGAGCGGCACCTGCTCTCGCGTTTCGGCTTCGAATTCGAACGCTATTGCCGACACACCACGCGGTGGATCTGAACGGCGGAACGACAAAAGGCGGCACGCGGCCACCTTTCGAAGATTGCGGATATTTCTACGCGTTTCCTATGTCCCGACTCCGATCTCGGCAAGGCGCGTGAGGCAGGATTCCTCGACATTGTCGAGTTCGGCGAGCGTATCGTCGATATCCTTGCGCTTTTGACGCAAGTCCTCGCGCTTCTCCTCGACACGCTTCATCAGGAGCTGCAATTGGCCCATCTCGCCCGGCGGGTCCTTGTAGATTTGAATGATCTCTCGGATTTCCGCGATCGTGAAGCCGATGCGCCGGCCTCGAAGGATTTCCTTGATCAGATGCCGGTCGGCTGGGCGAAACAGGCGCGTGCGTCCGCGGCGCTCCGGATGGATGAGGCCCTCATCCTCGTAGAAGCGCAGCGTGCGGGTGGAGATACCGAATTCCCGCGTCAGTTCCGTAATGCTATAGTACTTGTTCACGCCACCGTTCCATCAAATCACAGCCTCAATATCATTGACTTTGACGTAAAAGTCAAACACGAGGGGTCATGTGACGTGGAACCACCAGGTGGCGATGCCGAGGAAGCTGAAGAAGCCGGTGATATCCGTGACGGCCGTCACGAAGACGGCGGAGGAGACCGCCGGGTCGGCACCGGATTTGTCGAGGAGCAGCGGGATCAGGATGCCGGCCAGCGCCGCGGCCATCATGTTGATCAACATCGCTGTTGCGATGATGCCTCCAATATGGACGTCCTGAAACCAGAAGCCTGCCACAAGGCCGATGAAGCTGCCGAAGATCATGCCGTTCAACAGGCCGACGCCCGCCTCGCGGCGGATGATCCTGGGTGCGTTGTGGATGTCGAGGCCGCGCGTGGCGAGCGCCCGCACCGTCACCGTCATCGTCTGCGAGCCGGCATTGCCGCCCATGCCGGCGACGATCGGCATGAGAATCGCGAGTGCGACGATCTGCTGGATCGTGGCATCGAAGAGGCCGATCACGGACGCGGAGATGCAGGCGGTCATGGAATTGACGAACAGCCAGGGGACGCGCGAGCGGGACGCCTCCGCGACCGAGTCCGATAGTTCCTCGTCACCGACGCCGGAAAGGCGCAGCAGGTCCTCCTCGGCTTCCTCCTGGATGACGTCCACGACGTCGTCGATCGTCAGAACCCCGACCAGCCGTCCGTTGTCGTCGACGACGGCCGCCGACAGGAGGTCGTACTGCTCGAAAAGCTGGGCCGCCTCCTCCTGGTCCATTTCGGCCGGGACCGAGTGACTGGTGTCGCGCATGATGGCATCGATCTTCACCGATCGCTTGGTGCGCAACACCCGGTCCAGATCGACGGTGCCGAGCAGCTTGAAGGTCGGGTCGATCACGAAGATCTGCGTAAAACTCTCGGGCAGATCGTCGTCCTCGCGCATGTAGTCGATGGTCTGGCCAACCGTCCAAAAGGGCGGCACGGCCACGAATTCGGTCTGCATGCGGCGGCCGGCGGTGCTTTCCGGATAGTCGAGCGAACGCCGCAAACGGACGCGCTCGGTGAAGGGCAGCTTGGCAAGGATCTCCTCCTGATCCTCCTGATCGAGATCCTCGAGGATGTAGACCGCGTCGTCGGAATCCATCTCGCCGATCGCTTCAGCGATCTGCTCGTTCGGCAGGTGCTCGACGATATCTAGGCGGATCGCCTCATCGACCTCGGTCAGCGCGGCAAGGTCGAACTCCTTTCCGAGCAAGGAAACAAGCGCCAGGCGCTGTTCCGGCTGGATCGCCTCGAGCAGATCGCCCAATTCGGACGCGTGAAGGCCGGCGACGTGCTTGCGGAGATAGATCGTGTCGCGATCAGCGATCGCGGCACCGACATGCATCAGGAAATCCGAACGGACCGAACCGTCGTCGGCATAGATGTCCGAACCCTCAAAGGCAGCGAGTTCTTCAGAACCGCGGTCGTCGTCGCCTGTATCGCTCATGGACCCGCCTCCAGAAGTACACGCCGCCTGAACCTGCGCTATAAGCAGCCCATTGCCCTGCTAGCGCAAAGCTCCGCCAAGGTCCACATGTCGACGCGGGGCCGCGGACCTTTTCTCCAAGCTGTTGCAAATGCACATGAAAAAAGTGAAACGAGTAAGGCTGCCGGCTCCGACGCACAACGAGGCAGTCATTCACGCAAGAGAGCATCCGCATGGCACTTCGACCTATCATCCGGTTTCCACATCCGACGCTCGGGATCAGCGCCGAAATCGTCACCCGTTTCGACGATGACCTTCGCGCCCTCGTCGACGATCTCACCGAGACGATGCGCGCGGCTCCCGGAATCGGCATCACCGCCCCGCATATCGGCGTCCTCAAACGGGTGACGGTGATCGAGCTGGACCGCCAGACGGGTCCGCGTTGCTTCGTCAATCCTGAGATCGTCTGGCACTCGGAAGTCACGGCGCGCCACAGCGAGGGCAGCGTTTCGATGCCCGGCATTTCCGAGGACGTGGAGCGGCCGATGGGCGTTCGCGTCCGTTACCAGACGATGGCGGGCGAGACGCGCGAGGAGGAGGCCAGCGGATTGATGGCCGTCTGCCTGCAGCACGAGATCGACCAGCTCGACGGCATCTTCTGGCTCCGTCGGCTGTCGAGACTGAAGCGGGATCGCGCGGTGAAGCGGTTCGAGAAACTGCGCTGAGATCTGGCCGCGCCCTGCGGTTGCGCGAGGGCCTACGCTTCAATAGGGTCGCTCACGCCGGAAGTCTCCCCAATCCCGCGACTCGGACACAGGAGCCGAGCGACAGACCGAACTGAAACCGAAGGACATGCGATGAAATATCTGCGTCTCACCCTCCTCTGCGCCGCGGCGCTTGCAGGCTGCACCGCCACGCCTGATCTCGAGCCGCTTCCCGGAAGCCTCACCTATGGGGAGACGGCCTCGTCGCGGAAGACCCAGGCGGCGCCCGGCGCGAAGATCCAGAACCGGTTCCTGCACGAGGGCAGAACGGTTTACGAGACCTACGAGGTCCAGCCGGACCACACCTACAAGCTCATCCGCCGCAGCGTGGTCGATTCCCTGGGCGACTGACCCTCTCGGAACATTGCGATGCCAAGCCCGTTCTCCAGGGACAAACCAAGGAGAGATGCCATGGCTAAATATCTCGATGAACGCGGCGATCCGACAAGTGCTACGCACGACCCCGAGAGAAAGAGATTTTCGGCTGCGGAGGCAAAGCAGGGCCGCAGCGGCACGGCGATATTGGCCGTACTCCTCGGCGGGCTCATGCTAGCCTTCGTCGCCTGGGGTGCGGTCGCAATCTGGGGCGAAGCCATCGACAGCGATCAGACGGCGGAAACGGAACAGATGCAGCCCGGACCTTCCACCGAGCAAACGGGCAGCGTCAATCAGGATCAATCCACGCCGGCGATACCGGCGCCGACCGACCGGGACCCGACCGCGCAAACCGGGACCGGCGGAGAAGTGCAGCAAGTCGCGCCCGACGGCACCGAGAAGTGACCGCAGATCGGCCGGCATACGCGACGATCTCATCCAAGATCGTCGCGTATGCGCTTTGAGGGCAACGCGTCGGCTAATCTTCCTCTATATCCGCTGTCGAGCACTCGTAGAGCGTCTCGCCGGTTTCGGCCTCGACGCCGGCGAGGCTGACCTCATAACCCCACAGATGACGGACATGCCGCAGCGTCGCATCGCGGCTGGACTCCTCGAGAAGGACGCCGTTCTTGACATTGTGCTGCAGCCGTAGGTGGCGATCACCCAAAAGGTCGACGTCCATGACCTGAATGTCCGGTTGGTTGGCGCCAATGTCGTAGCTTCGAGCAAGCGCCGCCCGGATCGCCTCGTAACCGCGTTCGTTGTGAATCGAGGCAACCTCGCAATATTTCTCGTCCGCCTCGTCCGACAGCAGGAACAGCCTGAATTTGCGGATCAGCGCTGGGCTCAGATACTGCAGGATGAAGGACTCGTCGCGGTGGTTTGCCCAGGCATCCAGCAGCGTCTCACGCCAGTTGCCGCTGCCGGCGACGTCGGGAAACCAGTCGCGGTCTTCGGACGTCGGATCGACGCAGATCCGCTCGATGTCCTGCATCATGGCGAAGCCGAGTGCATAAGGGTTGATCCCGGGAAAGCGCGGATCGTCGAAGGAGGGCTGGAAGACGACGTTGGTGTGGCTCTGGAGGATCTCCAGCATCGCGCCTTCGGTTATTCTCCCCTGGTCGAAGAGAGTGTTCATGATCGTGTAGTGAACGAAGGTCGCGCATCCCTCGTTCATCACCTTGGTCTGCCGCTGCGGATAGAAATACTGGGCGATGACGCGGACGATCCGCAGGATTTCGCGCTGCCAAGGTTCGAGGATCAGGCTGGTCTTCTCGAGAAAGTAGAGCAGATTCTCATCCGGCAGGTTGAGCGCCTTCTTGCGCTCCGAAACGTCGCGCTCGACGGCGTCCGGATCGCTGCTCTCGCCTGTCGTCGGCAGCGTCCGCCACAGGTCGCTATAGGTCTGCTCCTCGTATTCCAGTCTTTCGCGCATCCGTTCCCGCTCCTTTTCCGACGACAGCCTCGGCGGCCGGCGGTAGCGGAAGACGCCCTGATCCATGAGCGCATGGGCGGAGTCGAGGATTGCCTCCACGGCGGTCGTCCCGTAGCGCTCCTCGCATTTGGTGATGTATTTCTTGGCGAACTCCATGTAGCTCAAGATGGCGCTGGCATCGGTCCATTGCCGGAACAGGTAATTGTTCTTGAAGAAGTGGTTGTGGCCAAAAGCCGCGTGCGCCGTCACCAGGGCCTGCATGGCCATGGTATTTTCTTCCATCAGGTAGGTGATGCAGGGATTGGAGTTGATGACCAGCTCATAGGCAAGGCCGCGCCTGCCTCTGCGATAAAGGTGGTCCTCGAAGACGAAGCGCTTTCCGAAGGACCAGTGCTGGTACATCAACGGCATGCCGACGGAAGAATAGGCGTCGAGCATCTGTTCGGAAGAGATGATCTCGAGCTGGTTCGGATAGACGTCGAGGCCGAGATCATCGAGCGCGACGGTCTCGATCGCGTCGTAGGTGCGCGAAAGCGTCTCGAAATTCCAGTCGGAGCCCTGAAACAGCAGGTTTGAAGCCGCACCCTTTTTTGGCATCCCGGTCGCCTCTCCCTAACGCGCTTGCACAGCCGGCTGTTTGCCGAAGAGTTTCCGGAAGACGGGATAAATGTCCGCAGGCTTGGCGATGCGGGTCATCTGGAAATTCGGCCATTCGCCATCGACCGTGCGATAGGCGCGCCAGAGCGAGGTGCCGTTGTCGGTAGTGCCGAAAATCTCCGTCTCGCGCTCGTCGATGATCTCGACATAGGCGTAATACTGGCAGAGCCGCATTAAATCATCGTGCAGCAGCGACGCGCACCGCTCCGAGTCGCCTGAGATGTTCTCGCCGTCCGAAGCCTGGGCGGCATAGATGTTCCATTCGCGGGCCGGATAGCGCTCCCGAATGACCCGGAGCATCTCCTCGAGCGCCGTCGAGACAATCGTGCCGCCGCTCTGCTTGCTGTAGAAGAAGGTGTTCTCATCCACCTCGCCCGCCTCGTCCGTGTGGCGAATGAAGACGATGTCGATCCTGTCGTAGCGCCGCTTCAGGAAAAGATGCAGCAGCACGAAGAACCGCTTCGCAAGGTCCTTCTCGCGTTCGCCCATGGACGCGGAAACATCCATAAGGCAGAACATCACGGCGCTGGCATTCGGCAGCGGCTGCGGCTCGAAGCGGTTGAAGCGGATGTCGACCGGATCGACATAGGGAATGCGCCGACGCCGCCGTTCCAGCTTTTCGAGCTTCTGGCGCAGTTCCTCGAGGTCCTGCTGGTGCTTTGCACCGGCCCTGGGCTCCGCCTCCAGCCTGGCGATCTCCTCGGCAATCGCTTCCATTTCCTTTCGCCCCGGCCGGTGGAGGGCGATGCGGCGGCCGAAGCTGTTGCGCATCGTCCGGCCGACATTGATGTTCGTGGGCGAACCGGTCGCCGCAAAGCCCGCCCGACGCCGCTTGAAGGCGACGGACTCCTTGAGGTTGAGCTTGACCATGTCGGGAAGTTCCAGGTCCTCGAAGAAGAGGTCGAGCACCTCCTCGCGCGACAGCACGAATTGAAATTCGTCCTCGCTCCGCCCGGTGCCGGCGCCAGCGCCCGTGGCACCCCCGCCGGAAGCCCGCTTCGGCAGACGATCGCCCGCCGCGAACTCTCGATTGCCGGGCAGGACATATTTCCTTTCGCCCGTGTCGCCGGCCGGCTGGAAGGTCGGCTCGTTGACGCCGCGGGCAGGCATCGAGACGTTGTGATCAGCGTCGACGTCGGCGATCTTGCCCGACTTGACCTGTTCCTTGATGGCCCGTTTCAGTTCCTCGCGCGCGCGCTTCAGGAAGCGCTGCCTGTTACCGAGACTCTTGTCCTTCGGGTTAAGGCGGCGGTCGATAAAGTTCGGCATATGCTGCCCCCTGCTAACCGCACCTCAGCCCGCCTTGTTGACGCGCATGTACCAGTCGACCAATCGACGCACCTGCCGTTCGGTGTAGCCGCGCTCTTTCATGCGCTGGACGAATTCGGCATGCTGCTTCTCGGTCGCGCTGTCCTTCTTGGAACCGAAGCTGATCACCGGCAGCAGGTCCTCGACCTGACCGAACATGCGCTTCTCGATGACTTCCCTGAGCTTCTCGTAGCTCGTCCAGGAGGGATTGCGCCCATGATTCTTGGCGCGAGCCCGCAGGGTGAACTTGACGACCTCGTTGCGGAAGTCCTTCGGGTTGGCAATGCCCGCCGGCTTTTCGATCTGAGACAGCTCACTGTCGAGGATCTTGCGGTTGAGAATCTGCCCCGTGTCGGGGTCCTTGAAGTCCTGGTCCTCAAGCCATGCGTCGGCATAGGCGATGTAGCGGTCGAAGAGGTTCTGGCCGTATTCGCTGTAGGATTCCAGATAGGCTTTCTGGATTTCATGGCCGATGAACTCGGCATAGCGGCTGGCGAGTTCCGACTTGATGAAGTCGAGATAGGCCGCTTCCGTTTCCTTCGCGAACTGCTCGCGCTTGATGGCCTGTTCCATGATGTACATCAGGTGGACGGGATCGGCTGAAACCTCCTTCGTATCGTAGTTGAAGGTTTCCGACAGAACCTTGAACGCGAAACGCGTGCTGACGCCGGTCATGGCTTCATCGACGCCGGCGGCATCGCGATATTCCTGCACCGAGCGCGCCTTCGGATCGACATCCTTGAGGTTCTCGCCGTCATAGACACGCATCTTCGTGTAGAGCGACGAGTTCTCGTGGGGGACGAGCCGGGTGGAGACCGTGAAGCGGCTCAGTATCTCCAGCACCTCCGGCGCGCAAGGATTGTTGAAGAGCTCGCTCTCGCGGAGAAGCTTCTCATAGATCATCTTCTCTTCGGTGACGCGCAGGCAATAGGGAACCTTGACCACCAAAATGCGGTCGAGGAACGCCTCGTTGTTGCGATTGTTCTTGAACTGCAGCCATTCCGATTCGTTCGAGTGCGCCAGGATCGTGCCCTGATAGGGGAAGGCACCGAAGTTTTCCGTGCCATTGTAGCTGCCCTCCTGCGTCGCCGTCAGCAGCGGGTGCAGGACCTTGATCGGAGCCTTGAACATCTCCACGAATTCAAGCAGGCCCTGCGTCGTGCGGTTCAGGCCGCCGCTATAGGAATAGGCATCCGGGTCCGCCTGGCTGTAGTTTTCCAGCTGGCGGATGTCGACCTTGCCGACCAGCGAGGAGACGTCCTGGTTGTTCTCGTCGCCGGGCTCCGTCTTGGCGATGCCGATCTGACGCAGGCGCGAGGGGGTCAGCTTGACGACGCTGAATTTCGATATGTCGCCTCCGACCTCGTCGAGCCGCTTTGAGGCCCAGGGCGAAATCAGGCCGGTCAGCCGTCGCCTTGCGATACCGTATTTGTCCTCGAGCAGGTCGGCCATGCGCTCGGGGTGAAACAGGCCCAGGGGCGACTCGAAGACCGGGCTGATCTTGCCGTCGACCATGAGCGTATAGATCGGCCGCTGCTCCATGAGCTTCTTCAGCCGCTCCGCAAGCGACGACTTACCGCCGCCGACCGGACCGAGCAGGTAGAGAATCTGCTTGCGCTCCTCGAGACCCTGGGCAGCGTAGCGGAAGTAACCGACGATCCGCTCGATCGTGTCTTCCATGCCGAAGAAATCGGAGAAGGCCGGATAAATTTTGATGGTTCGGTTTGCGAAGATTCGGCCGAGACGCTCGTCAGCACTGGTATCGACGAGAACCGGCTCTCCAATGGCATCCACCATCCGCTCCTGCGCGGTGGCGTACATGCTCTTGTCGTCGCGACATGCGAGGAGATATTCCTGTAGACTTATCTCTTCTTGCGCTGCACTCGAATAGATCTCCGAAAAGAGGTCGAAGACGTCAGATTCACTCCTTTGCATCGTGCTCTCCCGCGGCAAGCCGCTTGGTTGAACCGGGATCGCTGCCAATCGGCTATTGCTTCAAGTGAACGGTTTCCTGACTTCAAAGTTCCTTCTTAACCGACACTGCAAGCGAATGCCGAAGCAGCAGCTCACGACGACATCCGCACATCAGTTCGGGACCGATCGATCGGCGCCTTAATCCAAGGATCGAGGACGCCATTCCGCAAGACTCGTCGCTCTGTCACCCCATCATGCCGGCGCTTCTCGCGAATCCGTCATGACAATAGGAGCATAACCAAAACCCGGCCTTTCGCCGACTTTTTTTTTAGGATTTCACGAATTTAGCGGTAAACAATGTTGTGTAGGGACGGTGACATCGTGAGTAGCCTAGCCGGGCGCTGTCTAACGATTCCGGGAGGGAAACGACGCCCGGAGGGAGCAGTGCGCGCGGCGGCGATTTGGCAACCGAGCCTGTCGATCGCCTCCGGCGGCGAATGCCTGAAAAATAAAAACCCCGTTCAACCATCAGGTTACGGGGCCTTCTTAATCTTGATGGTGCGGTCGAGAAGACTCGAACTTCCACGGGTTGCCCCACAGCGACCTCAACGCTGCGCGTCTACCAATTCCGCCACGACCGCATCGTGGTAGGTGCCGATTGCGTCGGCGGGGCTGCATGTAGCAAAAGGATTCAGGGTGCACAAGGGTAAGACGACAGAAATTTGACGGGAAACGGAACTATTTCCGCGCCCCCTCCGCGAAGCACTGGAAACGCTGGACTCTTGCCGCGCGCGGCCCCATGTACAGGCCGGAAAAAATTACCAAACGGGCTTTCCCATGCAGCGTGAAAATCTCAGCCAGACCATGTTTGCGGTGCCGGAATCGCCGCCGGTGCGCTGGCGCATCGCTCCCTCCCTCGTCGACTATCCACAGGCAGTCGAGACGATGGAGCGGGAGGCGGCCGCGATAGCGGACGGCACGGCCGACGAACTGGTCTGGTTGGTCGAGCACCCGCCCCTCTACACCGCCGGAACAAGTGCGAATGACACCGACTTGGTAACGCCCGGACGCTTCCCCGTATTCGCAACCGGTCGCGGCGGCGAATACACCTATCACGGCCCGGGTCAGCGGGTCGTCTATGTGATGCTCGACCTGAAGCGCCGACGCCAGGACGTTCGTGGTTTCGTCGCCGCCCTCGAAAGCGTCGTCATCGCAACGCTCGATTCGATGAACATCAAGGGTGAGCGCCGCGAGGATCGAGTCGGCGTCTGGGTGCGCCGCCCGGAAAAGCAGCCGCTTCCCGACGGGTCGATGGCCGAGGACAAGATCGCCGCCATCGGCATCCGGCTGCGCAGATGGGTAAGCTTCCACGGCTTCTCGCTGAACGTCGATCCCGATCTCGACCATTTCGACGGCATCGTGCCCTGCGGCATCCGCGATTACGGCGTGACCAGCCTCGTCGACCTGGGTCTGCCGGTCATGATCACCGACGTGGACATACGGATCAGGGAAGCCTTCGAGGCGGTTTTCGGACCGACGCGCAGCGATTACGAATAACCGAAATCGAGTTAATCGAGCTTCCGCTTTTCCCTCTCGCGCCAGATGATGAACAGCCCGGAGCCGACGATGACGCCAATGCCGAGCCATCTGGACGGCGTCGGAAAATCGCCGAACACAAGATACCCGAGCGCTGTCGCGGAAACGATCTCGAAATAGTGGAATGGCGCCAGGAGCGACAGCGGCGCCAGGCGGAAGGCCTTCACGACGAGCAAATGGCCATAGCCCGAAATTGTGCCGAGAGCGATCACGAGTATCCAGCCGAGCCCCGATCGCGGCAGCGACGGCTCGAAATCGACTGCACCCATGCCGTTGCCGACCGCGATGACCGCCACCATGAAGAACGTCCCGCCGATTCCGGCTGTCGTCTGCATGGCGAGCGGCGAATCGGCACTGCCGACCGCGCGGTTGAGGAAGAGGTAACAGGCGAACAGGAAGGCGCAGGCCATCGGCAGAAGCGCGGTCAGGCCGAAGACGGCGAAGCTCGGCTGGATGACGATCATCGCACCGCCGAAGCCGATGGCGATCGCGGTCCATCGCCGCCAACCGACCCTCTCGCGCAGGATCAATGCCGACAGGCAGGTGAGGATGAAGGGCTCGACGAAATAGATAGCGAAGGCATCGGCAAGCGGCATGTACTTCACGGATACGAAGAACAGCAGGGCGGCCGCGGCAAGCAGCACACCGCGCAAAAGGTTCGGCCAAAGCCGCTTCGGATAGATCGCCTGCAACCCGCCCGCCGCCAGCAGCAGCGGAACGACCGAGACGAGCTGAAAGAAGAAGCGGTAGAGGTCACCTGTCCCGGCGACATGCCCTCGTGGACCGCCATGTACTTCGCGATAGCGTCCATACAGGGCAGGATGAGCATGGCGAACAGCATGATCGTCACGCCTTGCATCACCGCGCCGCGCGGAGCGTCGGCCGTTTGCGCAAATCCGTTCACGGGCAATTCCAATTCGATGCCGAAGGTCGGGCCTGAGCCTAACCTGTTTCATCGCGGTTTCAACGCCCGGCAGCGGATAATCGCCCAGGCACAGAACGAGCCGCATTTGGCTGTGTTTATGACGCTCCGGAGTGCTCCGCCCGGGAAGGAATGCCGATAAGCTCGGCCTAGCTTCGCCCCGCAGGCAATCGATCACCGTGTGGGCGTCGAAGATGTCAGGTGAAGAGGAGAGCGAACCATGCGCTTATCCACCGAAACCGTGATCGCGCGCCTGCGCCAAACAGGAGACGGCGACACGCTGGGCGGCCGTATCTGGAGAGCGCGCGACGCGGCAAGGTTTTCGATCAAGGAACTGGCAAGCAGGCTCGGCGTGCGCAGCGAAACGATATCCGCCTGGGAGCGCGACCGTGCCGAGCCCCGCACAAACCGGCTCTTCATGCTCGCCTCCATACTCGGTGTCACGCCAGCCTGGCTGATTGCCGGGATCGGCCGTGCCCCTGACGAAGGTCCGTCTCATTCGCATGCCGCGCTTCGCGAGCAACTCGAGCTTGTCAAAAGGCTCCACGAGCAAACGGGGGAAGCGATCGCGGCGCTCGAGAGCGAATTGGAACGGATCGAGGAAAATTTCTGATAGGTCATGTATTTTCAGCTTACGCGCGCCGCCTGCCGTTGTATTGACGATTGCAGGACGATCGCCGAACAGTTGCGGAATTCGAGGGAGAAGAAAAATGGACGTACGCGCCGCTGTAGCCGTTCAGGCCGGCAAACCTCTGGAAGTCATGACCGTACAGCTCGAGGGTCCTCGGGCCGGCGAGGTGCTGATCGAAGTGAAGGCCACCGGCATCTGCCACACCGACGATTTCACCCTGTCGGGCGCCGACCCGGAAGGGCTGTTTCCGGCGATCCTCGGCCATGAGGGCGCCGGCATCGTCGTCGATGTCGGCCCCGGCGTCACCAGCGTGAAGAAGGGCGACCACGTCATTCCGCTCTATACGCCGGAATGCCGCGCCTGCCCGTCCTGCCTATCGCGCAAGACCAATCTGTGCACCGCCATCCGCGCCACCCAGGGGCAAGGCCTGATGCCGGACGGCACCTCGCGGTTTTCGATCGGCAAGGACAAGATCCACCACTATATGGGCTGCTCGACCTTCGCCAACTTCACCGTGCTGCCGGAGATCGCCGTCGCCAAGGTCAACCCGGACGCGCCGTTCGACAAGATCTGCTACATCGGCTGCGGCGTCACCACCGGCATCGGCGCGGTGATCAACACCGCCAAGGTCGAGATGGGGTCGACCGCCGTCGTCTTCGGTCTCGGCGGCATCGGCCTCAACGTCATCCAGGGCTTGCGGCTTGCCGGCGCCGACATGATCATCGGCGTCGATCTGAACAACGACAAGAAGGTCTGGGGCGAGAAGTTCGGCATGACCCACTTCGTCAACCCGACCGAGATCGACGGCGACATCGTCGCTTATCTGGTCAACATGACCAAGCGCGGCGCCGACCAGATCGGCGGCGCCGACTATACCTTCGACTGCACCGGCAACACCAAAGTCATGCGCCAGGCGCTGGAGGCCTCCCATCGCGGCTGGGGCAAGTCGGTGGTGATCGGCGTCGCTGGCGCCGGCCAGGAGATTGCCACCCGGCCGTTCCAGCTGGTCACCGGCCGCCAATGGATGGGCACGGCCTTCGGCGGCGCCCGCGGCCGCACCGACGTGCCGAAGATCGTCGACTGGTACATGGAAGGCAAGATCGAGATCGACCCGATGATCACCCACACCCTGCCGCTCGACGACATCAACAGGGGCTTCGAACTGATGCATTCGGGCGAAAGTATCCGTTCGGTCGTGCTTTACTGAGTTCACATCAAGGATCAAGGAAGCGCCGGAACCACTCGAAATCCGGCGCTCTCCGCGGCTGCAGCGAATCGCAATCATGATCTATGTCGATGCCGATGCCTGCCCGGTGAAGGCGGAAATCCTCAAGGTGGCCGAACGCCACGGCTTCGAAGTCACCCTCGTCGCCAATTCGGGCCTGCGGCCCTCGCGTGACCCGATGGTGCACAACGTCATCGTGTCGGCCGGCTTCGACGCCGCCGACAATTGGATCGCCGAGCATGCGGGCGAAGGCGACATCGTCGTCACCGCCGACGTTCCGCTTGCCGGGCGCTGCGTCACCGCGGGCGCATTCGTCACTGGGCCTACCGGCCGCGTCTTCGACAAGACGAACATCGGCATGGCTTCCGCGATGCGCGATCTTGGTGCGCACCTGCGGGAGACGGGCGAAAGCAAGGGCTATAACGCCTCTTTTAGCGCGCGAGACCGCTCGGCCTTTCTCGAAACTCTTGACCGGCTCTGCCGTCGCGTCAAAAGGTGAGGCGCGGAACGGCAGCGTGAGTGGCAAATGACACCAAATCGGCTGAGACATTGGCCATTTTACCTGGCGCTTGCCGGTGCCCTTGTCAGTGCGCCGCTTGGGCATGCGCTGTTTCGCGAAGAGGCGATCGAGATCACTGCCATCGCCTTCTTCTGCATCTATCTGACGATAGCGGCGTTCCGGCTGCCGAAACTCACTGGAGGCTATCTCGAGGCAAATGCGCGCGACACGGGTGAGCCGGAGCCGATCATATTTCTTGTGACGCTCCTGGCCGCCGCAGTCTCGCTGGTCGCGCTGTTCGTCGCGCTCAATCGCACCGACGACGGCGGCGCGGTCGAACTGATCCTTGCCTTCGCCTCGGTCACGCTCGGATGGGCAACCATTCACACGATGGCAGCGCTGCATTATGCGCATCTTTACTGGCTTGCGAACCGTCGCGACGACGGCAGCAATCCGGCATCCCGTGGCCTTGCCTTTCCGGAGACCGACGCCCCCGGCGGCTATGACTTCCTCTACTTCGCCTTCGTTATCGGAATGACCGCGCAGACCTCCGACGTCGCCATCACCACGACGGCGATGCGGCGCGTCAACCTGATGCATGCGGTCGTTTCGTTCTTCTTCAACACGGTGCTCGTCGCAGCCGCGGTCAATGCCGCGGTGCAGCTTGCCGGCGGCACGCCATGACTACACGGAGAATTCGATGAAAATCATCTCGCAGAACACCGCCTTCGGCGGCATGCAGGGCGTCTTCGCCCATGACTCCAAGGCCTGCAAGGGCGAAATGACCTTCGCCGTCTATGTGCCGCCGCAGGCGACCAGCGAGCCGCGCCCGGTCGTTTGGTATCTCTCCGGCCTCACCTGCACCCATGCCAATGTCATGGAGAAGGGCGAATACCGTCGCTTGGCGTCGGAGCTCGGACTGATCGTCGTCTGCCCGGATACGAGCCCGCGCGGAGCCGACGTCGCCGACGAGTTGACGAACTGGCAGATGGGCAAGGGCGCCGGCTTCTATCTCGATGCGACGCAAGCGCCCTGGGCCGAGCACTATCAGATGTACAGCTACATCACCGAGGAACTGCCCGCCTTGATCCGCGAGCAGTTCCGCGCCGACATGTACCGGCAGGGCATCTTCGGCCATTCGATGGGCGGCCATGGCGCGATGACCATCGCGCTCAGGAACCCCGAGCGTTTCAAAAGCTGCTCCGCCTTCGCCCCGATCGTCGCCCCCTCTTCCGCCGACTGGTCCGCCGGCGCCTTCGAGAAATATCTCGGCGCGGACAAAGCCGCGTGGCGAAATTACGACGCCTGCGCTCTCGTCGAGGACGGGGCGCGCTTCCCGGAATTTCTAGTCGACCAGGGCAAGGCGGATGGCTTCCTTGAAAATGGTCTCAGGCCGTGGCTCTTCGAGGAGGCGGTGAAGGGCACCGGCATCGGCCTCACGCTTCGCATACACGAGCGCTACGACCATTCCTATTACTTCATCTCGACCTTCATGGACGATCATCTGAAGTGGCACGCCGAAAGGCTCGGCTGAGGCGCCGGTCAGGATGCCGGCTGGAATCTCGGCTGGCCGGCAGACTCGATCACGCGTACGCTCGAATCCGCAAGGCCGTGATGGCCTTCGGTGTCGATCACCAGATGCCAGTGCGCCGTTTCCGGAATTGTCATCCGCAGCGGCGATTTCCGCGCTACGCCGCCGAAGAACTGATGCTTCAGCGTTTCCGTGTAGCGCGTGAAATTGACGTCGGTCATCAGGCGAACATTGGCGACGGCCGACAGGGTGATCTCGATCCGCGTGCCGGCCCGCTGGGCCTTGAGATCATAGTGCGTGAAGTTCAGGGCTTTGCTCGCCATCGCAATTGACCGGACCTTATATGAGACATCGCTACGACAGTAGCGGCGGGCGCTTAATGAATGGTGTCGTGTTTTCTCGTGGCCCTGACGATCGCAATGGTCTAGAGCCTTTCCTTGAAAAACTGGAAGCGGATCGCGGCAGATGGCAGGCATAGAACACAGACAGGTGGACGGTGACGAGGCGGGCATGCGCCTCGACCGCTGGTTCAAGGTGCATTATCCGGGCTTGGGCTTCGGCCCGTTGCAGAAGCTGCTGCGTTCCGGTCAGATCCGCGTCGACGGGGCGCGTGCAAAATCCGACACGCGCGTCCAGCCTGGCCAGACGATCCGCGTTCCGCCGCTTGGCGTCGACGCGAAGGAAACCAAATCGGGCCCGATCGGCGGGCGGGACCTGCGCCATTCCCCGGACGGAGAGCTTTTGTCGCGCATGGTGCTGCACGAGGACGCCAAGGTCATCGTGCTCAACAAGCCGGCGGGTCTGGCAGTCCAGGGCGGGTCCGGCGTCAGCAGGCACATCGACAAGATGCTCGAGGCCTGGACGAACCAGAAGGGCGAAAAGCCGCGCCTCGTCCATCGGCTGGACCGGGACACGTCCGGCGTGCTCGTCATCGCCCGGACCCGGGGTGCGGCACAGCAGCTGACGGCCGCCTTTCGCGAGCGCGACACCAGGAAGATCTACTGGTCGCTGGTCAAGGGCGTTCCGCGCAAGCGTGAGGACCGCGTTTCCACCTGGCTCGTCAAGGAACAGACGCCGGACGGCGACCGGATGCGGATCGCAAAGCATGGCGACGAAGGCGCCGACCATGCCATTTCCTACTATCGGATCATCGAGCAGGCCGGCCAGAATCTCGCCTGGCTGGAAATGGAACCCTATACCGGCCGCACACACCAGTTGCGCGTCCACGCCGCCCATATCGGCCATCCGATCATCGGCGACCCGAAATATTTCGAGGCGGACATCAACTGGACCTTCCCCGGCGGCATCCAGAACAGGCTGCACCTGCATGCCCGCTTTATCGACATCCCGCATCCGAACGGCGGACGCCTGAAGATCACGGCCCCCCTGCCGCCGCATATGGTGCAGAGCTGGAATCTGCTCGGCCTTGACGAGAACGCCGCCGGCGAGGACGAGTGATGAAGCTGGTGCTCTTCGACTGCGACGGCACGCTGGTCGACAGCGCCGGCCTCATCCATGAGGTCATGAGCCGTACCTTCGAGGCCTTCGATCTTCCCCGGCCGGAGGCCTTGGCGACGCGCGCAATCATCGGGCTGACGCTCGACATCGCTATCGCGAGGTTGCTCGGCCAGGAGCACATCGACCCGCGCGCCACCGCGATGACGACACATTACAAGGGCATCTTCAGCTCGGTGCGCGGCGAACAGGTCCATCAGGAAGCGTTGTTTCCCGGGATTGCCGAGATGGTGCAAGCCTTGGCCACCCGCGACCAGCTGTTGATTGGCGCCGTCACCGGAAAGTCGCGGCGAGGCCTCCAGCACATTGCCGCCACCCACGGCTTCGACAAGCTCTTCTTCGTCTCGCGAACGGCGGATGATTGCCCATCGAAGCCGCATCCGGCAATGGTGATGGAATGCTGTGCCGAGGCAGGCGTCGATCCGAAAGACACGATTGTCATCGGCGATGCGATCTACGATATGCAGATGGCGAAGGCGGCCGGGGCCGCTGCCCTCGGGGTATCGTGGGGCTATGCCAGCGTTCCGGCGCTGATCGAGGCCGGCGCCGACCACATCGCCCATGTACCGGCAGACATCATCGAATGGATGGGATTGAACCATGCCTGATATTCGCGACGAATTGAGCGGAGCACTCAGCCACGAGGATCCGGTGCGCCGCGCCCAGATCCAGATGCAAAAGCCGGTGGCAAAGCGTTTCTACAAAACCGTCGGCGTCGCCGATGCCGAGGGTGGCGGGCACGCTGTGCTTCTCGACGGGCGGCCCGTTCGCACGCCAGCAAAGCGACCCCTTGCCGTCCCGACGCTCAAGCTCGCCAATCTGCTGGCCGCCGAGTGGGACGCGCAAGTCGATATCATTGACCCTTCGGCCATGCCGCTAACCCGCATCGTCAACACCGCCATCGACGGCGTCGCCGTCGACCAGCGCGCAGTCTTCGACGACATCCTGCGGTTCGCCGGCACCGACCTTCTCTGCTATCGCGCCGACAACCCGACCGGACTTGTGGAACGGCAGAACGACATCTGGAACCCCGTTGTCGATTGGGCCGCCCATTCGCTCGGCGCCCGCTTCATTCTTGCCGAGGGCGTCATCCATCAGGAACAGCCGAAGGAGGCGATTTCCGCCTACGCAGAAGGCTTGCGCGCCTTTGCGACGCCGCTCGGCCTCGCCTGCCTGCACACGATCACCACGTTGACCGGATCGGCACTGCTTGCGCTTGCCTTCGGCATGGGCCGGCTCTCGGCCGACGAGGCCTGGAAGGCAGCCCATGTCGACGAGGACTGGCAGATCGAGCACTGGGGCACCGACGAAGAGGCATTCCAGCGCCGTGAAAACCGCTGGCAGGAAATGCAGGCGGCCACCGCGGTCCTCGACGCGCTGAGATAACGTCAGTTGGCGTCTGCTGTAACGGCAGACGCCTTACGCACGGTCATGCTGCCATTTTGAGGCCGGCAATGCCGGCGACGACCAGGCCGATGCAGCCGAGGCGCGCAACCGTCAGCGGCTCGGCGAAAAGGATGATTCCAAGCACGACGGTGCCGATCGTGCCAATCCCGGTCCAGACGGCATAGGCCGTGCCGAGCGGCAGCGATCGAACGGCAATTCCCAGCAAGACGACGCTCAGGATCATCGAACCGACCGTAAGCACGGTCGGCGTCAGCCGCGTGAATCCGTCGGTGTATTTAAGGCCGATTGCCCAGCCGATTTCGAGAAGTCCGGCGAGAAGCAGAGTGAACCAGGCCATTTGAGGCTCCTTCATCTGGAGCGAGGCCGTCCCCGCGGGTGTTCGGGCCGATCAGGATCGCGCCCGTGCAGCCGTCTGCAACTCGGGTCTCTGTGCCACAAAGCGCCGGAGCCAGCAAGCGGCTGGCCGGCAAAGCTGCTCTGCGCCGGCGGCACGGCTCGTCATGAGTTCCGTTCGCGGCGCAGCTTCGCCCACCATTCGAGCCGCTTGCGTATGTCCCGCTCGAAACCCCTCTCTGGAGGATCATAGAAGGTCCTGCGCCCCATCTTCTCGGGGAAATAGTCCTGGCCGGAAAAGGCATCGGGTTCGTCGTGATCGTAACGGTACCCCTCGCCGTAGCCCTCCCCCTTCATGAGCTTGGTGGGGGCGTTGAGAATATGCTTCGGCGGCAGCAGCGAGCCGTTTTCCTTGGCGGCGCGCATCGCCCCCTTGTAGGCCGTGTAGAGGGCGTTCGATTTCGGCGCGGTGGCGACATAGACGCAGGCTTGCGCCAGCGCCAGTTCCCCTTCTGGCGAACCGAGATAGTCATAGGCGTCCTTGGCGGCGTTGCAGATCACCAGCGCCTGCGGATCGGCAAGGCCGATATCCTCGACCGCCATGCGCACCAGCCGCCTGCCGATATACAAAGGATCCTCGCCCGCATCGAACATCCGGCAGAGATAATAGAGCGCCGCATCCGGATCGGATCCGCGAACCGACTTGTGAAGCGCAGAAATCAGATTGTAGTGGCCGTCCTGGCCCTTGTCGTAAACCGGCGCGCGCCGCTGGACGATTTCGCGCAGCGCATCGGCATCGAATATCTCGTCCTTGCGCGCCGCCCGCCAGACCTCCTCGGCCAACGTTAGCACCGCCCGGCCGTCGCCATCAGCCATGCGGATCAGGCTCGCACGGGCGTCTTCATCAAGCGGCAGCGGCTTGCCCTCGGCCTGCTCGGCGCGCTTCAGGAGTTCCTCGAGGCTTGCCTCGTCATGCGGCTTGAACGTCAGCACCCGCGCCCGCGACAGGAGCGCGGCGTTGAGTTCAAAGGACGGATTCTCCGTGGTGGCGCCCACCAGAATGACCGTCCCGTCTTCCATGACCGGCAGGAAACTGTCCTGCTGGGCGCGGTTGAAGCGATGGATCTCATCGACGAAGAGCAAGGTCTGCCGTCCCGACATGCGCCGGGCGCGGGCCGATTCGAAAACCTTCTTGAGGTCGGCGACACCGGAAAAGATCGCCGAGATCTGCTCGAAGGCGAGACCGGCCTCCCCCGAAAGCAGCCGCGCCACGGTGGTCTTGCCGGTGCCCGGCGGTCCCCAGAAAATCATCGAACCGAGCGAGCCTGAGGCGATCATCCGCGTCAGGGCGCCGTCCGCCCCCGTCAGGTGCTCCTGCCCGGTCACTTCGGCGAGCGTGCGCGGCCGCAGCCGATCGGCCAGCGGTCTTGCCGAGGCCATCTCCGGCGGTTCAATGGGGGAGAAGAGGTCGCTCATCGGAAGAACTGTCTGATAAGCTGGCCGTCGCGCTCGATCTCGACGCGCCAGAACGAGGCGTCTTCGGCAACGACGCCTTGCAGCGTTTTCGAGTTGTCGATCGGCGTTCCATTCACGGAGCGTACGATATCTTTCGGCTCGAGGCCAATGCGCGCCGCCGGCGAGCCGCGATTAACCTCGGTCACGACGACCCCCTTGAGTGACGTCGGTATCCGCAGTTCGTCCGCAAGGCGCGGCGAAAGATTGGCGACGACGGCGCCGGCAAAGGGGTTCCGTCCCTCGATCAGCCGTTCGTCGCGTGGCGCGGTTTCCGGCGCCTGCTCCAGCTTCAGGGTGATATCGTGCGTTTCGCCGTGTTCGGTCACCGTCACGCGCGCTTCATGGCCGATGCCGACAGTCGTCAATCGGTAGCCGAGGGCATCCGGATGCTCCACCGAGATACCGTTGACAGCTGTCACCACCTGCCCCGGCTTCATGCCGGCATTTGCCGCCGGGCCGTCCGACTGGACGGCGGTCACCAGGGCACCGCGGGCGCGATCGAGGCCAAGCGCCTCGGCGACATCGGAGGTGACCGGCTCGAAGGTGGCGCCGACGAAGGGACGGACGAAGGAACCGCCGCCGCCCTCCGCGGAAGCGACGAAGACCTTGACCAGATTTGCGGGAATGGCGAACCCCACGCCGTTCGAGCCGCCGCCCCGCGAAAAGATCGCGGTGTTGATGCCGATCAGTTCACCCTTCATGTTGATCAGTCCACCGCCGGAATTTCCCGGATTGATCGCCGCGTCGGTCTGGATGAAGAAACCGAAATCTCCGTTGGAGATCTGGTTGCGGGCTAGCGCCGAAACGATACCGCTCGTCACCGTCTGCCCGACCCCGAACGGATTGCCCATCGCCAGCACCAGGTCGCCAACCTCGACCGCGTCCGAATCACCGATCGGGATGATGTCGAAAGGACCATCTGCTTCGATCTTTAGGACCGCGAGATCGAGGCGATCGTCCTTGAGGACGATCTTGCACGGATACTCACGCCCGTCGGCGAGCGCCACCTTGATGTCGTCCGCCCCCTCGATGACGTGATTGTTGGTAACGACGATGCCGTCGCGACGGACGATTACGCCCGAGCCGAGCGACGATTGCTTCTCCGTGCGATTCGGCATGCGCTGGCCGAAGAACTCCTCAAAGAAGGGATCGACCGATCGCCGCTCGACGACCCGCTCGGCATAGACATTCGCCACGGCATTCGCCGTCTGCTTGACCAGCGGCGCGAAGGAGAGCTGCATTTCCGTGTGGGATTGGGGGACGGTCCTGGCGTCCTGCGCTACGGCCGGTGCCGACATGGCAATCGCAAGAACAAGAGCCGGCAGGGCTCGACGGCCAAAAATCATGAAGCATTCTCCCTTTCATTGCCGCTAGTTCAGATAGGATTTCGCAACAAAAAAGGCAAACGCGAGGCTGCCGCTCGGTGACGAAGCACGCTCGCGATTCAAGCCGTTTTTTCAGGCGTCTGCCGCGGCCATTTCATGAAAATCATCGCGGCGCCTCGCCCGCTCACGCGCCGTGCACGAAAACGTGGTCTCCCCCATCTTTTCCGGTGATCGAATCTCTGGTCATCTGGCCGAGATCAGCTTTCGATCCCTGTCGAGGAAGCACCATGCCTGCCTACCGTCCGCCGCGGATCGCCGCGTCCGAAATCACCCCGGAGCCGTTCTTTCTCGATCGCCGCCGCTTTCTCGCCGCCGCAGGCGGCCTCGTTCTCGGCGGGGCCGGCGTGGCCGATGCGGCGGAACTCAAGGCTTCGGGCAGTCGTTACAAGGTCGAGGAGACCCTGACGCCCGAAAAGGACGTGACCACCTACAACAATTTCTACGAGTTCGGCACGGGAAAGGGCGACCCCGCCGCCAATTCGGGCGGCTTCAAGCCGGCGCCCTGGCGGGTGAAGGTCGACGGTCTCGTCGGCAAGCCGCGGGAGTTCGGCCTCGAAGAACTGCTGGCCCTTCCGCTTGAAGAGCGTACCTACCGAATGCGCTGCGTCGAAGCCTGGTCGATGGTGATCCCCTGGGTCGGCTTTCCGCTGGCGAGCCTCCTCGACAAGGTCGAACCGCTCGGCAGCGCGAAGTACGTCGCATTCGAAACGGTGGTGCGGCCTGAGGAGATGCCCGGCCAATCCGGTTACTTCCAGCCGCTGCCCTGGCCCTATCGCGAGGGATTGCGGCTCGATGAAGCACGCCACCCTCTGACGATCCTCTCCGTCGGCCTTTATGGCAAGACATTGCCGAACCAGAACGGTGCCCCCATACGGCTGGTGGTCCCGTGGAAATACGGTTTCAAGGGAATCAAGTCGATCGTCCGCATTTCGCTCACCGACACGCCGCCGCCCTGCACCTGGAACCTCGCCGCGCCGGACGAATACGGCTTCTATGCCAATGTGAACCCGGCGGTCGATCACCCGCGCTGGAGCCAGGCAACGGAAAACCGGATCGGCGAAGGCGGCTTCTTCGGCTCCAATCGTCGCGACACGCTCGCCTTCAACGGCTACGCCGACGACGTCGCGGGGCTGTATTCCGACATGGACCTCAGGGTAAACTTCTGACCATGGCCCTCGTACCCGCCTTGCCCAAGCGCTTTCATGGCCCCTCCGTCTGGGCGCTCTACGCGCTCGGCCTCATTCCAGCGGCATGGGCCTTCTATCTCGGTGCGACCGGCCGGTTGCCGGGTAATGCCGTAAAGGAATTCGAGCACCTGCTTGGTCTCTGGGCGCTGCGCTTCCTCGTGGCGACGCTGACGATCACGCCGCTGCGCGATCTCTTCGGCCTGAACTGGCTAAGGTACCGCCGCGCCCTCGGTTTGCTCGCCTTTTACTACGTGCTGATGCACTTCACCGCCTATATGGTGCTCGACCAGATGCTGCGCATCCCGGCGATCGTCGCCGACATCGCCCGCCGCCCCTTCATAACCATCGGCATGGCGGCCTTGGTCATGCTGATCCCCTTGGCGCTCACCTCGAACAATTGGTCGATCCGCAAGCTCGGCCAGCGGTGGAACAAGCTGCACCGGCTCGCCTATGTGATCGCGGCCGCCGGCGCGCTGCATTTCGCCATGGCCGTCAAGGTGGTAGGGCCGGAGCAAATGCTCTACATCGTGCTCGTCACACTCTTGCTTGCCTGGCGGGCGGTGCGAACGCCGTTCCTGCGGTGGAAACGGCAACGGACGGCAGGGGCGCGATCTCATACTGCAACGCAAAAAGCGGCCGGGTGAAATCTCACCCGACCGCTTCAGATCATTTGGGAAGCTACCTTATCAGGCGGCTTCTGCTGCCTCCGCTTCGGCAGCGACGCGAGCGCGATCCTTGGCACCCTTGGCATCGACATCGCGGTCAACGAATTCGATGACAGCGAGCGGAGCATTGTCGCCCTGGCGGAAGCCCGCCTTCATGATGCGCAGGTAGCCGCCGTTGCGGGTGGCGTAGCGCGATGCGATGGCGTCGAACAGCTTCGAGACGACGGCAACGTCACGGATCTGCGAGATCGCCTGACGGCGGGCGTGCAGGTCGCCGCGCTTGCCGAGCGTGACGAGCTTTTCGACGATCGGACGGATTTCCTTGGCCTTCGGCAGGGTCGTGACGATCTGCTCGTGCTCGATCAGCGACGCTGCCATATTGGCAAACATCGCCTTGCGGTGGCTGGCGGTTCTATTCAGCTTGCGGCCGGCTTTACCGTGGCGCATGGCTATTCTCCTTTACTTGCAGACATCCGCCTGCAGTTTAACGGTTAGTATTGGTCTTCATAACGCTTGGCGAGATCTTCGATGTTCTCGGGCGGCCAGGACGGCACTTCCATGCCGAGGTGCAGGCCCATGGAAGCGAGAACTTCCTTGATCTCATTGAGCGACTTGCGACCAAAGTTCGGCGTCCGGAGCATTTCTGCTTCGGTCTTCTGAATGAGGTCGCCGATATAGACGATGTTGTCGTTCTTCAGGCAGTTGGCCGAACGGACGGAGAGTTCCAGTTCGTCGACCTTCTTGAGAAGCGCCGGGTTAAAGGCGAGTTCGGTGACTGCCTCTTCCTCGGCTTCCTTCTGCGGCTCGTCGAAGTTGACGAAGACCGACAGCTGGTCCTGAAGAATGCGGGCGGCAAACGCGATCGCGTCCTCGCCGGTGACGGAGCCGTCGGTCTCGATCGACATCGTCAGCTTGTCATAGTCGAGAACCTGACCTTCGCGGGTGTTCTCAACCTTGTAGGATACCTTCTTGACCGGCGAATAGAGGCTGTCGACCGGGATGAGACCGATCGGTGCATCTTCCGAACGGTTACGCTCAGCCGGCACGTAGCCCTTGCCGTTGTTGACGGTGAATTCCATGCGGATTTCCGCGCCCTCGTCGAGGGTGCAGATCACATGGTTCGGGTTGAGAATCTCGATGTCGCCAACCGTCTGGATGTCACCGGCCGTCACGACGCCCGGGCCCTGCTTGCGCACGACCATGCGCTTGGAATCGTCGCCATCCATCTTGATGGCGATTTCCTTGATGTTGAGCACGATATCCGTCACATCCTCCCGGACGCCCGGGATGGAGGAGAACTCGTGCAGCACGCCGTCGATCTGCACCGCGGTGACAGCAGCACCGCGCAGCGACGACAGAAGCACGCGACGAAGCGCGTTGCCGAGGGTCAGACCGAAGCCGCGCTCAAGCGGTTCCGCCACCAGCGTTGCCTTGGTGCGGCCGGAGGAGGTGAAATCCACCTTGTTCGGCTTGATCAGTTCCTGCCAATTTTTCTGGATCATGTTTTCTGCCTTCCGTTCGTTGCCACCATCCAATCGTGGCAACCGAGCCCCGAAGACCGGCAGAACGCTTCCGCGCCCTCACCGGAATCTTGAATAATGATCAGACGCGGCGCTTCTTGCGCGGACGGCAGCCATTGTGCGGGATCGGCGTCACGTCGCGGATCGACGTGATCATGAAGCCCGCGGCCTGCAGCGCGCGAAGGGCGGATTCACGACCGGAACCCGGTCCGCAAACTTCCACTTCCAGCGACTTCATGCCGTGTTCCTGAGCCTTCTTGGCGCAGTCTTCGGCGGCGATCTGAGCGGCAAACGGGGTTGACTTGCGCGAACCCTTGAAGCCCTTCGCACCGGCGGACGACCAGGCAATTGCATTGCCCTGCGCGTCGGTGATGGTGATCATCGTGTTGTTGAACGACGAATTGACGTGCGCGACGCCGGACGTGATGTTCTTGCGCTCGCGGCGGCGAACGCGGGTGGCTTCCTTGGCCATAGGATCCCTTTCTTAGATCTCTGCACCGCCGTAATTCCAGCGGCTCCACCGGGAAAAGGATTGGTCGTCCCCTGCCCTGCAATTTCGATATTCGCGGAACCGGTACGCCGGCTCCGCATCTGCTTCCCCGAACCGCGAACGGTCCGGCACAGGTCGGGCGCTCGCCCTTCCCAAACTGCAAAAGGAGGCCGGCGCGGACGCCAGCCTCCCGCTTTCCCTTTTCGGGAAATTACTTCTTCTTGCCGGCGATCGCCTTAGCCGGACCCTTGCGGGTGCGGGCATTGGTGTGCGTACGCTGGCCGCGCACCGGCAGACCGCGACGATGACGCAGGCCGCGGTAGCAGCCGAGGTCCATCAGGCGCTTGATGTTCATCGCCGTTTCGCGACGCAGGTCACCCTCGACCTGGTAATCGCGGTCGATGGTCTCGCGGATCTGAAGGACTTCGGCGTCCGTCAGCTGGTGCACGCGACGGTCAGCCGGAATGCCGACCTTCTCGGTGATTTCCTTCGCGAATTTCGGGCCGATCCCGTGAATGTAGGTCAGCGCGATGACGACGCGCTTTGCCGTCGGGATGTTGACGCCAGCGATACGTGCCACGTCTATTCTCCTTGCGTTCCAGTTGCCATCCGGCAATAGGTGCTTCGTTACGCGACCTTGAAGAGCCGCACGTTGATTGAGGTTCGAGACACGTCAAAAACGACCGTACCCGGACTTCATTGTTTTGAAGACCGCGCCGATCGCTTCTCATGTCGCGAGTTGACGCTGTCTTTGGAGGAATCACCCGGAAAAGTCAACTCCCCGGCGCTTCCATTTTGGCAAAGGCGACAGCCTATGCCAGAATCTTGTCGATCTCGGCGGTGACCGCTTCCACGTCCGCCATTCCGTCCACGGTCTTCAACTGACCGGTGCGGGCATAATGGTCCGAAAGCGGAGCTGTCTTCTCCCGGTATTCCATCAGGCGCTTCTTGAAGGCCTCCGGATTGTCGTCGGAGCGCACCGTGCCGCCGGCGGCAACGGTTTCCGCTACGCGATTCTCCATGCGCCGGACAAGCGCCGCCTCGTCGACCTTCAACTCGATGACGGCATTGAGTTTCAGGCCCTTGCGCTCGAGCATCCGATCGAGCGCAATCGCCTGCGGAACCGTGCGCGGATAGCCGTCGAGAATGAAGCCCTTGGCGCAGTCCGCTGCGTCGATGCGGTCGGAGACGATTTCATTGACGATCTCGTCGGAGACCAGCTGGCCGGCATCCATGACCGCCTTGGCACGCTTGCCGACCTCGGTCGCCTGGGCAACGGCGGCCCGGAGCATGTCCCCTGTGGAAAGCTGCGGGATGCCGTATTTCTCCGTCAGAAGCTTGGCCTGTGTACCCTTGCCAGCGCCCGGCGGTCCCAAAAAAATAAGTCTCATCGTCCCCTCTTTCCTCCGCGCAGCTTCGACTTCTTGATCAGCCCCTCATACTGCTGGGCAATGAGGTGACCCTGGATCTGTGCTACCGTATCAAGGGTGACGCTGACAACAATCAAAAGCGACGTACCACCAAGGTAGAACGGCACGCCGGTCTGCGAAATGAGGATTTCGGGCAGAATGCAGACGAAAATCAGGTAAATCGCACCGATTACAGTGATACGTGTCAGCACGTAGTCGATGTATTCGGCCGTGCGCTCACCGGGGCGAATCCCCGGAATGAAGCCACCATGCTTCTTCAGGTTGTCGGCCGTGTCCTTCGGATTGAAGACGATCGCCGTGTAGAAAAAAGCGAAGAAGGCGATCATCGCTCCGTAGAAGACCATGTAGAGCGGCTGGCCATGCGCCAGCGCCCCGACGATCGTGGTCGCCCAGCCGGGCAGCGTCGCAGCATTGGCGAAACCGGCAAGCGTCGCGGGCAGCAGGAGCAGCGACGAGGCGAAGATCGCCGGGATGACGCCCGACGTGTTGAGCTTCAGCGGCAGGTGCGACGTGTCGCCCTGGAACATGCGGTTGCCGACCTGGCGCTTCGGATACTGGATCAGCAAGCGGCGCTGGGCGCGCTCGACGAAGACGATCAGCGCAATGACCGCAACCACCATGACGATGATCGCCAGGATCAGCGGCGTCGAGAGCGCGCCGGTGCGGCCGAGTTCGAGGGTTCCGGCAAGCGCCGTCGGCAGATGGGCGACGATGCCGGCGAAGATGATCAGCGAAATGCCGTTGCCGATGCCGCGCGAGGTGATCTGCTCGCCGAGCCACATCAGGAACATCGTGCCGCCGAGCAGCGAAATAACCGTCGAAATCCGGAAGAACCAGCCCGGATCGTTGACGAGGCCGCTACCGCTCTCGAGACCGACGGCAATACCGTAGGCCTGCAAGGCGCCGAGCAGCACCGTGCCGTAGCGGGTATATTGGTTGATGACCTTGCGGCCCTGCTCACCCTCCTTCTTCAATTGCTCGAGCGCCGGGACGACCGAGGTCATCAGCTGCACGATGATCGAAGCGGAGATATAGGGCATGATGCCGAGCGCGAAGATCGCCATGCGCTCCACTGCACCGCCCGAGAACATGTTGAAGAGGCCGAGGATGCCACCGGCCTGGCCCTGGAAGGCCTGGGCGAACGCGGCCGGGTTGAGGCCGGGCAGCGGGATATAGGTGCCAAGACGGTAAACCAGAAGCGCACCGAGGGTGAACCAGAGCCGTTTCTTCAGATCTTCCGCCTTCGCGAAAGTCGAGAAATTCAGGTTCGAGGCGAGCTGTTCCGCTGCAGAAGCCATGCAATTCTCCGCGTACCAAGTCTCGGAAACAGCGGGAGAAACCCGGTCAGTTCCGGCAAGAGTAAGTCTTCGTCGTTGAAAACCGGGCGCGAGGCGATTGTCGCTGCAATCGGATGCCTCACCGTGGTTTCCGTTGTGTCCCGTCGCGGCAAGTGATTCGCCGCCCTCGGACGTGAGGCTCACATATGGGAGCAAAACCGCCCGGCGTGAAGCACCCCGGGCGGTTCATCAGTCATATTATTCCGCAGCGGCGGCTGCCAGCAGCTTCACCGAGCCGCCGGCCTTTTCGATCTTCTCGACGGCCGGCTTGGAAGCGCCGGCGACTTCGAGCGAAATCTTCGCCTTCAACTCGCCGTCGGCCAGGACGCGAACGCCATCCTTCTCGCGACGGATGACGCCGGCCGCCTTCAGGGCAGCCGCATCGACGGTCTTCGAAGCGTCGAGCTTCTTGGCATCGATTGCCGTCTGGATACGGCCGAGCGACACGACAACAAACTCCGAAGCGAATATGTTGTTGAAGCCGCGCTTCGGCAGGCGGCGGTAGATGGGCATCTGGCCGCCTTCAAAGCCGTTGATCGCCACGCCGGAACGGGCCTTCTGGCCCTTCACGCCGCGGCCGGCGGTCTTGCCGGAGCCCGAGCCGATACCGCGGCCAAGGCGCTTACGGTTCTTGGTGGCGCCTTCGTTGTCCTTGATCTCATTCAGTTTCATATCTCGATCCCCCTCACTTCTCGTCGACGACGCGAACGAGGTGCTGGACGGCCCGGATCATTCCGCGAACGGCCGGAGTGTCTTCCAGCGTGCGAACCCGGTGCATCTTGTTGAGGCCCAGACCGATGAGCGTTTGACGCTGCACGGCCGGACGGCGAATGGGGCTACCAATCTGCTCGACGGTAACCGTCTTCTTGGCAACTTCTTTCTTAGCCATCTGTCAGCTCCCTTATTCTTCGGAAGCAGCGCCGGCGGCAACGCGACGGGCCTGGAGCGTGGCGTATTTCATGCCGCGCTGTGCCGCGATGTCCTTCGGATGCATCTGGTTCTTGAGGGCGTCGAAGGTGGCGCGAACCATGTTGTAGGGGTTCGACGAACCGGTCGACTTGGCAACGACGTCGTGAACGCCAAGCGTTTCAAAGACGGCGCGCATCGGACCGCCGGCAATGATACCGGTACCGGCCTTAGCCGAGCGCAGCAGCACCTTGCCGGCGCCGTGACGGCCGTTGACGTCGTGATGCAGCGTGCGACCGCCGCGCAGCGGCACGAAGATCAGGTCGCGCTTGGCAGCTTCCGTTGCCTTGCGGATGGCTTCCGGCACTTCGCGTGCCTTGCCATGGCCGAAGCCAACGCGGCCCTTCTGGTCGCCGACGACGACGAGAGCAGCGAATCCGAAACGACGACCGCCCTTCACCACCTTGGCGACGCGGTTGATTGCGACGAGCTTATCGACAAATTCGCTGTCGCGCTCTTCGCGGTTCTGGCGATCTTCGCGAGAACCTCTTCTTTCTTGTGCCATTGTCCTCTTCCTTTTTCTTTTCCGGGTGCAATCGGCAGATTGACGAAAGTCGCCTCGTACAAGCCGAAGCGACCGGGGTAATGCGAGGCGGATCCGCCCGGACATCTCTGTCCGGGCAGTGAACGTTAGAAGTTCAGGCCGCCTTCGCGGGCTGCCTCGGCCAGCGCCTTGACGCGGCCGTGGTAGATGAAGGCGCCGCGATCAAAGACAACGTCCTTGACGCCGGCCTTCGAAGCGCGCTCGGCAAGGAGCTTGCCGACGGCTGTTGCGGCTGCCGTGTCCGCGCCGGTTTTCAACGACGACTTGAGATCTGCCTCGAGGGTCGAGGCAGCGGCAAGCGTCTTGCCGGCAACGTCATCGATGATCTGCGCATAGATGTTCTTCGACGAGCGATGAACCGACAGGCGCGGGCGGCCATTGGCGACCGCCTTGATTTGACGGCGCACGCGGCTGGCGCGACGCACAAGAGTATCTTTCCTGCTAGCCATTTCGCGTGATCCTTACTTCTTCTTGCCTTCTTTGCGGACAATCCGCTCGCCGGCATACTTGACGCCCTTGCCCTTGTAGGGCTCGGGGCCGCGGTATTCGCGGATTTCCGCGGCAACCTGGCCGACCTGCTGCTTGTTGATGCCGGTGACGACGATTTCCGTCGGCTTCGGCACAGCGATCGTGATGCCTTCCGGCGTCTCGTAGACGACGTCATGGCTGAAGCCGAGCGCCAGCTGCAGGTTCTTGCCCTGCATCGACGCGCGGTAGCCGACGCCGTTGATTTCGAGCTTGCGCTCGTAACCGTCCTTGACGCCCTTGAAGATGTTCTCGATCATCGTGCGGGACATGCCCCACTTTGCACGAGCATCCTTGGTTTCATTGAGCGGCTGAACGACAACCGCATTGTTTTCAAGCTTCACCGTGACTTCGTCGTTTGCGACGAAGAACAGTTCGCCCTTCGGGCCCTTTGCCGTCACCTTCTGGCCATCGACGTTAGCCGTGACGCCTGCCGGAACCTGAACGGGCTTCTTACCGATACGAGACATTGTTATACCTGTCTGTTCGCTATGGAGATCCTGCCCGGTCTTAGAAGACCGAGCAAAGAATCTCGCCACCAACATTCTGTTCGCGTGCCTGGTGATCGGCCATCACGCCCTTCGGGGTCGAAAGGATGGTGATGCCGAGGCCGTTCGCGACCTGCGGAATGGACTTGACCGAGACATAGACCCGGCGGCCCGGCTTGGAGACACGCGCGATCTCACGGATCACGGAAGCGCCTTCGTAGTATTTCAGTTCGATGTTCAGCTCGGCCTTGCCGTTGCCAAACTCGACTTCAGAGTATCCGCGGATGTAACCTTCGGACTGAAGGACATCCAGAACGCGTGCGCGGAGCTTGGAAGCCGGCGTCGAAACGCTCGACTTGCGGCGAGCAGCGCCGTTGCGGATACGGGTGAGCATATCGCCCAAAGGATCAGTCATTGCCATGTACCCGTCTCCTTACCAGCTCGACTTGACGACACCCGGCACCTTGCCGAGATTGCCCAGTTCGCGAAGCGCGATACGCGACATGCGAAGCTTGCGATAGTAGGCGCGCGGACGGCCGGTGACTTCGCAACGGTTGCGGATGCGGGTCTTCGACCCATCGCGCGGCAGCTCGGCCAGCTTGAGGGTGGCCTTGAACCGCTCTTCGATCGACAAAGACTGGTTCATGATGATTGCCTTGAGGGCCGCACGCTTCGCGGCTTGTCCGGCAACCAGTTTGCGGCGGCGCTTGTTCTTTTCAACTGCGCTCGTTTTCGCCATAACAGTTATCCTTCTTTACGCTTGTCGTTACGGATTACTGACGGAACGGGAAGTTGAACTCTGCAAGCAGAGCGCGCGCTTCGTCGTCGTTAGTTGCCGTCGTGCAAACGATGATGTCCATGCCCCACATCTGATCAACCTTGTCGTAGTTGATCTCAGGGAACACAATGTGCTCCTTGACGCCCATGGCGAAGTTGCCACGACCATCGAAGGACTTCGGATTGAGACCGCGGAAGTCGCGAACACGCGGAAGAGCGATGTTCACAAGACGATCCAGGAACTCATACATCCGAACGCCGCGCAGGGTAACCTTGGCACCAATCGGCATGCCTTCGCGCAGCTTGAAGCCGGCGATGGAGTTGCGCGCGCGGGTGATCACCGGCTTCTGGCCGGCAATCGCTGCGAGGTCGGCAGCAGCAACGGACGGCTTCTTGGAATCGCCGGTCGCTTCGCCAACACCCATGTTGATGACGATCTTGTCGAGACGCGGGATCTGCATTTCGTTGGCGTAGGAGAACTTCTCCTGCATCGCCTTGCGGATGCGCTCTACATATTCCTTCTTGAGCCGCGGCTCATAAGCGGTCTTAGCCATCGATCACTTCTCCCGAACGCTTGGCCACGCGGACCTTCTTGTCACCATCGATCTTGAAACCGACACGGGTCGGCTTGCCGTCCTTCGGGTCGGCGACAGCGATGTTCGAAAGGTGGATCGGGGCTTCCTTGTTGATGATGCCGGCTTCCTGGCTCTGGGTCTGGCGCTGGTGACGCTTCACCATATTGACGCCACGCACGACAGCCTTGTCTTCCTTCGGCATGACCTGGATGACTTCGCCGGAACGGCCCTTGTCCTTACCGGTGAGTACGACGACCTTGTCGCCTTTGCGAATCTTTTGCATCTCTCAACGCTCCCTTAGAGTACTTCCGGAGCCAGCGAGATGATCTTCATGTGGTTCTTGGCGCGAAGTTCGCGCGGAACCGGTCCGAAGATACGGGTGCCGATCGGCTCTTTCTTGTTATCGATAAGAACGGCTGCGTTGGTGTCGAAGCGGATGACGCTGCCATCTGCCCGGCGGATGTCCTTCGCGGTGCGAACGACAACTGCCTTCATGACATCACCCTTCTTCACGCGGCCGCGCGGAATGGCTTCCTTGATCGAAACGACGATGATGTCGCCGATCGACGCGTACTTGCGCTTGGAGCCGCCCAGCACCTTGATGCACATGACACGACGTGCGCCGGAATTATCCGCCACCTCGAGGTTTGTTTGCATCTGAATCATGTCAGGTCGCCTTCTTGTTGTTACCAGGCCGGTTGGGTCGAAACCCCCTCGCCCGGCTTATTGTGCTTATCTCAAAGCAAAAGAACGCCCGGACTCGAGCGTTCCTCTACTTCAATTGCGTGCTTCATACAGATATTTGCCTGGGACGCAAGGGTCTGACGGGCAAAACCTGCAGAAATCAAGCCTGGGCGGAGACGACCGTCCAGCGCTTGTCCTTCGAAATCGGCGCGCATTCCTCGATGGAAACAACGTCACCGACCTTGTACTGGTTGTTCTCGTCGTGAGCCTTGTACTTCTTCGAACGGCGAACGGTCTTCTGGAGGATCGGGTGCGCAAAGCGGCGCTCGACCCTGACGACGACGGTCTTGTCGTTCTTGTCGCTGACGACGGTGCCCTGCAGAATGCGTTTCGGCATTTTTTGTGGTCCTTAGGCCTTGGCTTCTGCCGCCTTCTGGCGGGCAATGGTTTTGATGCGTGCGATGTCCTTGCGGACTTCGTCAATACGCGAAGACTTCTCGAGCTGGCCGGTAGCCTTCTGGAAGCGCAGGTTGAACTGCTCCTTCTTCAGCTTGGCGAGCTCTTCCTTGAGTTGATCGGCGCTCAGAGCGCGAACATCTGCGGCTTTCATGAGCTTCACTCCTTACTCTGCGATACGCTGCACGAAGCGCGTCTTGACAGAGAGCTTGGCAGCGCCAAGACGAAGTGCCTCACGGGCGAGTTCTTCGTTGACACCATCGATCTCGAACATCATACGGCCGGGCTTGACCTTGCATGCCCAGTATTCAACCGAGCCCTTACCCTTACCCATGCGGACTTCAGTCGGCTTAGCGGTGACCGGCACGTCCGGGAACACGCGGATCCAGACGCGGCCGGCGCGCTTCATGTGGCGGGTGATCGCGCGGCGGGCCGCTTCGATCTCGCGCGCATTGACGCGGTTCGGTTCCTGAGCCTTCAGGCCGAATTCGCCGAAGGCAAGATCAGAACCGCCCTTGGCTACGCCCTTGATGCGGCCCTTGAATTGCTTGCGATACTTCGTACGCTTTGGCTGCAACATTTTTTTACTTCTCCGATATTGGCTGCCACGCGCGAATGTTACGCGTTTTCACGACGACGGTCGCGACCGCCACCGCCCTGGTTGTCACTCTCGGTCGCGCGGCGCTCGGAAGCCATCGGATCGTGCTCAAGGATTTCGCCCTTGAAGATCCAGACCTTGACGCCGCAGATGCCGAAAGCGGTTTCGGCTTCGGCCGTGCCGTAGTCGATGTCCGCACGCAGCGTGTGCAGCGGAACGCGACCTTCACGATACCATTCTGTCCGGGCGATTTCCGCGCCACCGAGGCGGCCTGCGCAGGTGATCTTGATGCCTTCGGCGCCGAGACGCATCGCCGACTGAACGGCGCGCTTCATCGCGCGGCGGAAAGCCACGCGGCGCTCGAGCTGCTGGGCGATCGACTGGGCGACCAGCGTTGCGTCGACTTCGGGCTTGCGCACTTCGACGATGTTGAGGTGCGTTTCCGAATTGGTCATTTCGGAAAGCTTCTTGCGAAGCTTCTCGATGTCGGCGCCCTTCTTGCCGATGATCAGACCCGGGCGAGCCGAATGGATCGTCACGCGGCACTTCTTGTGCGGACGCTCGATCACGACCTTGGCAATACCGGCGGCTTTCAGCTCTTCCATGAGGTAGGCGCGGATCTTCAGGTCTTCGTGCAGGAGCTGGCCGTATTCGGCGTTGTCAGCGAACCAACGGCTGTCCCACGTCCGGTTGATGCCGAGACGGAAACCGATCGGATTAATCTTCTGGCCCATTATGCGGCCTCCCCTTTGGCTTCCACTTCACGAACAACGATCGTCAAGTGCGAGAACGGCTTTTCGACGCGCGATGCACGGCCGCGACCACGGGCGTGGAAGCGCTTCATCACGATCGACTTGCCAACGTAAGCTTCCGCGACGATGAGCGAATCAACGTCGAGGTCGTGGTTGTTCTCGGCATTCGCGATCGCAGATTCAAGCGTCTTCTTGACGGTGCCTGCAATGCGCTTGCGGGAGAACTCGAGTTCGGCCAGAGCGCGATCGACCTTCTTGCCGCGGATCAGCGCGGCAACGAGGTTGAGCTTCTGGGGGCTGACGCGGATCGTGCGCGCAATGGCCTGCGCTTCATTATCCTTCAGCCGGCGTTCGGCTTTTGCCTTGCCCATTGTTACTTCCTCTTTGCCTTCTTGTCCGCGCCATGACCGTAATAGGTCCGGGTCGGAGAGAATTCACCAAACTTGTGGCCGACCATGTCTTCGTTGACGCTGACCGGGACGTGCTTGCTGCCGTTGTAGACACCGAAGGTGAGGCCGACAAACTGCGGAAGGATCGTGGAGCGGCGGCTCCAAATCTTGATCACTTCGTTACGACCGCCTTCGCGGACCTTCTCAGCCTTCTTGAGAAGATAACCGTCAACGAACGGACCTTTCCATACTGAACGAGTCATTCGAGACTTCCTCTCTTACTTCTTCTTCTGGTGCCGCGAGCGCATGATGAACTTGTCGGTCGACTTGTTGGAGCGCGTACGCTTGCCCTTCGTGGGCTTGCCCCACGGGGTAACCGGGTGGCGACCACCCGAGGTACGGCCTTCACCACCGCCGTGCGGATGGTCGACCGGGTTCATGACGACGCCGCGTACGTGCGGACGCTTGCCGCGCCAACGCGAACGGCCAGCCTTGCCATCATTGATGTTGCCGTGATCGGGGTTCGATACAGCACCGATCGAGGCAAGGCAAGAGCCGTGCACCAGGCGCTGCTCGCCCGAGTTCAGGCGAAGGATCGCCATGCCCTGGTCGCGGCCGACGAGCTGCGCGTAGGTTCCGGCGGAGCGGGCAATCTGGCCGCCCTTGCCCGGCCTCATTTCCACGTTGTGGATGATGGAGCCGACCGGAATGAACTGCAGCGGCATGGTGTTGCCGGGCTTGACGTCGACAGCCTTGTCGGAAGCGATGACCTTGTCACCGGCGGCAAGACGCTGCGGCGCCAGGATATAGGCCTGTTCGCCGTCGGCATAGTTGACGAGCGCGATGAAGGCGGTGCGGTTCGGGTCGTATTCGAGACGCTCGACCGTGCCCTCGACGTCGAACTTGCGACGCTTGAAGTCGACCAGACGGTAGGACCGCTTGTGACCGCCGCCCTGGAAGCGGACGGTGATGCGGCCGAGGTTGTTGCGACCGCCCTTGGAGGACAGGCCCTCGGTCAGCGCCTTGACCGGCTTGCCCTTGTAGAGGCCAGCGCGGTCCACGATGACCAGCTGGCGCTGGCTCGGCGTCGTCGGATTGAAACTTTTCAATGCCATTTTCTTGTTCCCTTTTGGGTTTTTACCCTAATGGGCCTATCCGTTAGAGACCGGTCGAGACGTCGATGGACTGACCTTCGGCGAGCGTGATGATCGCCTTCTTGACGTCCTTCTGCTTTCCGGCGAAGCCGCGGAAGCGCTTCAGCTTACCCTTGCGGACGAGCGTGTTGACGGCCGTGACCTTGACGCCGAACAGGGCTTCGACTGCAGCCTTGATCTCAGGCTTCGAAGCGCCCTTGGCGACGTTGAAGACGACCTGGTTCTGTTCGGAAACCAGCGTCGACTTTTCGGTGATCGAGGGAGACACGATCACGTCGTAGTGGCGAAGATCCGTCATTTGAACCGCTCCTCCAGAGCTTCCACAGCAGCCTTGGAAAGCACCAGCTTGCCACGGCGCAGAATGTCGTAAACGTTGATGCCCTGGACCGGCAGAACGTCCACGTTCGGGATGTTCTGGGCTGCGAGCTTGAAGTTGTTCTCGATCTCGGCGCCGCCGATGATCAGAGCGTTGGTGAGGCCGAGCGAGGCGAACGCGCCGGCGAGCGCCTTCGTCTTTGCTTCGTTGGCGACGAGATCGTCGAGGACGATGATCTCTTCTGCCTTCAGCTTGGCCGACAGCGCGTGGCGCAGGCCGAGCGCCCGGACCTTCTTCGGCAGGTCGTGCTCATGGCTGCGGACGACCGGGCCGTGAGCCTTGCCACCGCCGCGGAACTGCGGAGCACGAGCGGAGTGGTGGCGGGCGCGGCCCGTACCCTTCTGCTTGTACATCTTGGCGCCGGTGCGCGCGACTTCGGCGCGGCCCTTGGCCTTGTGCGTGCCCTGCTGGCGCTTGGCAAGCTGCCAGCGGACGACGCGGGCGATGATGTCTTCACGGGGTTCGAGGCCGAAAATGGCGTCAGAAAGGGAAACCTTTCCCGCGTCCTTGCCCTCGAGGGTTTTGACGGTGAGATCCATTATTCGGCTCCCTTACTTCTGTTCTGCGGCGCGCACAGCGGCCGGGCGCGGTGCGCCTTCCGGAGTGCCCGACTTGATTGCGTCGCGAACGACGATCCATGCGCCCTTGGAGCCGGGGACGGCACCCTTGACCAGGATCAGGCCGCGATCTTCGTCGGTCGATACGACTTCGAGGTTCTGCGTGGTGACGCGCGTCTGGCCCATGTGACCAGCCATGCGCTTGCCCTTCCAGACGCGGCCCGGATCCTGGTTGGAACCGGTCGAACCATGCGAGCGGTGCGATACCGATACACCGTGCGTGGCGCGCAGACCGCCGAAGTTATGACGCTTGATGGCGCCTGCAAAGCCCTTACCGATCGTCGTGCCGGTGACGTCCACCAGCTGGCCGGCGACGAAATGGCCGGCCGTCAGTTCGGCGCCAATGTCGATCAGGTTGTCAGCGGTGACGCGGAACTCGACGAGCTTCGCCTTGGGCTCAACGCTCGCAGCGGCGAAATGGCCGCGCAGAGCCTTCGTCGTGTTCTTCACCTTGGAACGGCCGGCACCCAGCTGAACTGCGGTGTAGCCGTTCTTTTCTTCGGTGCGGTGGGCCACTACCTGGCAGTTCTCCAGCCGCAAAACTGTTACCGGGATATGCTCGCCGGCGTCGTTGTAGACGCGGGTCATTCCCACTTTCTGTGCAATCACACCTGAACGCATCGGTTCACGCCTCTTGTTAAGGGTTCCCGTCGGGTGCTTCCGCACCTTCCGGTTTCCTGTTCCTGGAAGCCGTTGGAGAAACTCCACGTACCTTCCTTGTTATTTCGGCTTGCGCCGGGATTCTTAGAGCTTGATCTCGACGTCGACGCCGGCGGCCAGATCGAGCTTCATCAGCGCATCAACCGTCTGCGGGGTCGGATCAACGATATCGAGAAGACGCTTGTGGGTGCGCATCTCGAACTGTTCGCGGCTCTTCTTGTCGACGTGCGGCGACCGGTTGACCGTGAATTTCTCAATCCGGGTCGGAAGCGGCACGGGCCCGCGCACACTCGCACCGGTGCGCTTGGCCGTCGACACGATTTCGCGCGTGGAGGCATCGAGGATCCGGTGATCAAACGCCTTGAGGCGGATGCGGATATTCTGGCCGTTCATTCGACTTGTCCTTGCTCGTGTTTCCCGTGTGCCTTTCGACGGCACACACTTAAACTTCTGAATTCGTTCGCTTAGCCGCTTCTTTCAAAAATCGCAGGGACATGGGCGACCATGTCCCTGCCGAAACGGCTCAAGCCGCTTTGTCGTTACTCGACGATGGAGGCGACGATGCCGGCGCCGACGGTGCGGCCGCCTTCACGGATAGCGAAGCGCAGCTTCTCTTCCATGGCGATCGGCACGATCAGCTCGACGTCGACCGTAACGTTGTCGCCCGGCATCACCATTTCGGTGCCTTCCGGCAGCGTCACGATGCCGGTCACGTCCGTCGTGCGGAAGTAGAACTGCGGGCGGTAGTTGGTGAAGAACGGCGTATGACGGCCGCCTTCTTCCTTCGTC
>NZ_LNQC01000048.1 GCF_001651855.1 Sinorhizobium americanum
CGCCCGAGAGCGTGTCCTTGCCCTCGTTGCCCCAGAGGTAGTCGTTGCCGGCGTCACCGTTGAGGGTGTTGACGCTGTCGATGTCGTCGCTGGTCCAGTAGGCGGCATGGAGGCTGTCGCCGTCGTTACCGCCGTGCAGCGTGTCGCTGCCGGCCTCGCCATAGAGCGTGTCCTGGCCGTCGCCGCCCGACAGCGTGTCGTCGCCGTCGTTGCCGATCAGCTGGTCGTTGCCGGCATCGCCCGAAAGTGTGTCGTCGCCCGTGCCGCCGTAAAGCGCGTCGTCGCCGTCTTCACCCGACAGCGTGTCGTTGCCGTCAAGGCCGTAGATCGTGTCCTTGCCGGAGGTCACCGCCCCCGAGAGCTCGGCATTGGTGTCGTTGCCGGTGGTGCCGGTCAAGACGGTGAAGGTGCCGTCGACGAAGTCGGAAGCCTGAAGGTCGGTGAGCCCGTCGAGCTCGATGACGAAGTCGGCCCCCGAGAGCTCGAAATCGTCATTGCTGTCGATGATCAGCGCGATGCCGGTCGCCGTCTTCGTCCACCAGACCTGGCGGAACCCATGGCCGAGATCGTCGCTGCCGGAAAGCGCCGAGCCGGCGGTGTAGTCGAAGCCCGCCGGAAGCTCGCCGCGGAAGACCAGTGGCTTGCTCGTGTCGAAGCCGGTGATCTCCAGCTTGTCGCCGTCGGTCCTGACGAAATCGGCGATCCGGTCGGCGGCGGCAAGCGACGTCTCCGTCTCGCTGAAGGAGAAGACGTCGGCCTCGCCGCCGCCGGTCAGCACGTCGCGGCCACCGCCGCCGTGCAGCCGGTCTTCGCCCGAGCCGCCGTCGAGTGTGTCGTCGCCGGCGTCACCCTGGAGATAGTCGCTGCCGTCATTGCCGTTGAGGCTGTCGTCGTTGCCGCCACCATAGAGCTGGTCGTCGTCGGCGCCGCCCGAGAGCGTGTCCTTGCCCTCGTTGCCCCAGAGGTAGTCGTTGCCGGCGTCACCGTTGAGGGTG
This sequence comes from Sinorhizobium americanum, assembly GCF_001651855.1. Classification (GTDB taxonomy): domain Bacteria; phylum Pseudomonadota; class Alphaproteobacteria; order Rhizobiales; family Rhizobiaceae; genus Sinorhizobium; species Sinorhizobium americanum. The sequence goes on from NZ_LNQC01000048.1 coordinate 996, forward strand.
TTGACGCTGTCGACGTCGTCGCTGGTCCAGTAGGCGGCATGGAGGCTGTCGCTGTCATTGCCGCCGTGGAGCGTGTCGTTGCCGGCCTCACCATAGAGGCTGTCCTGGCCGTCGCCGCCCGACAGCGTGTCGTCGCCGTCGTTGCCGATCAGCTGGTCGTTGCCGGCGTCGCCCGAAAGCGCGTCGTCGCCCGTGCCGCCGTAGAGCGCGTCGTCGCCGTCTTCACCCGACAGCGTGTCGTTGCCGTCGAGGCCATAGGCGATGTCGTTCTTGCCGTCGAAAGAATGAACGTCGTCGCCAGCAGTACCCCTCCAAGCTACGAAATTATCGACGAAATCGTCTTCGTTCAGGGACTGGATGCCATTCAAGTAAAAGAGAAGATCCCCTTCGCTGAATTGGCCATCGTCATTCGCGTCGACCCAGACTTCCACTCGACCGCTGATATGCTGCCATAGAACGTCTGCAAGGCCGTCTCCGACCCATTCCGCAGGCATCTGCACACCATCTTGGCCGATGTTGTCGTGGATGAAAGTTTGTGGCGCTTCCCCGGCGAATACCAGTGGGAGGGATTGCCAGAACGCGGGTAGATCGATCAGGTCGCCGCCAGCAGCACCGGCACCTTCGAAATCGGTAATGACATCAATCAAGTCGGGATCGACTGGCGAACTGTCGCTTCTCGGGGTGCCCAAGCCGAAGACGAAGCGATCGTCACCTGCGCCACCGGTCAGGGTATCGCCACCCAAGCCGCCGTTAAGCACGTCATCGCCTTCGCCACCGTCAATGGTATCCTCGCCGTCACCTGCGGTCAGCTGATCATTGCCGCCGCCGCCAATCAGGGTATCTCCACCGGCGCCACTGGTGACGATTAGGTCACCCCCGGTGACGTGCGAGCCGTCCACCGTTAGGCTATCATCTTCAGAAAGCGCCGAGCCGTCGATCGTCAAAGTGGCGTTCTGTGCAGTCACAACGGCGGCGTTGTCCAGCTGCAGCGCCACCGACGTGTCTCGCTGTATTTCGATAGTCTCTATGCCGGTAAGGGTCGTTGTCGTGAATGCTACAGCCGTCTCATCGGCCCCTGAAATGACGAGTCGGTCCGAGCCGGCACCGCCGTCAATCTCATCGGACGCGTTGAACGCGCTTCCGGCATAGATGACGTCGTCTCCATCACCAGCCGAAACAAGATCGTCTCCGCCACCCCGGATGTCGATGTAGTCGCCGGCGCTCGTGCCGGTCAGGAGTCCGCCGGCGCCGTCGAACAGAGCCGCGCTTCCGTCTGCGAAGGTGAAGTTTGGGGAAGAAAGGGATGACACATCCATATTTAGCAACGTGAAGGAGCCGTAACTGGTCGAGACGACGATATCGCTTCCTTCCTGGGTGAAGCGCAGGTCGCGCGCTGGAAACCAGGCTTCGAAACTGATCGAGTCCTCCGCTGGCGAGAACGTGATGGAATGGCCAACAATCTCATTGAAGTTAAAGATCTGCATGATTTGCCCCTCTCTCAAACCTTTTCACAGCTACGCGTGTTGCAAGGGCACACCTGGGCGCCGCTTGCAGTCGGCGTAAAAAAGCAATGACTTAAAGAAGCTCAACCATAGGACGTGCCGACTGCGCATCCCCCAAACGGGGGATGACCAACAGCGATAAATCAGCAGCGATGCGTCCGAGGGGTCTGTGAGCGATTGCACATGAAACTGCTGCTCGCCAGTTTATCGCTCAATCGAACGACTATGATTTGGCCAACGTATTCGGCGAGGAGAGGCTCGCGTTTATTCTCTACCGACCCCGGCAGCAAGGCTGGTTCCCATCAGCCGGTGAAGGCTGAAATCGCTAAGGCGAACCACGGATCAAGGCACAGTGCGTGCTCGCATAATCCCCTTGCTAACGGTCATGGAAGGATGGGGATCAACTTGTACGAGCTGAACGGATGTGCGACGATGCACGCGGTGGCTGAGGGACACGCATGCACAAGAAGGCAGGAAACGCCAAGTTCCGCGAAGAACTGGTGGAGTTGATCTATGGTTCGCTACTTGAGCACGGTAAGTGGCAATTATTTTTGGACCATTTGAACGGCGCCATGCGTCACGGAAAGACGACTTTCATGTACCATGATGCCGTCGTACGAAAAGGCTACTTTTCATTGGCGGCGGGATATACCGATGAGGAGATCGCTGCCTACAACAAGTATTACAATCTAATAAATCCCTGGATGGCAAAAGCTGCGGTGCGCCCCGTCGGTAAAGGCGTTACTTCAGACTACATGTTCGATGTGCAACAACTTCGCAAGACAGAATTTTATAATGACTATCTGCATAAATTTGGGCTCGAGGGTGGTGCGGGCATAACAATCTTCCGCGACAAGGGGCGTTCCTTTGTCCTCACATCCTTGATGTCGGCGAGGGACCACGAGGCGAGTGCTCACTTAGCCAAATTGCTTACAGAGCTGTCTCCCCACATTGCGCGCGCCTTCTCCTATTACCGCAAAGGCACGAAGGCCAGTGATGAAGCAAATTCGCAATGCACGCTCCTCGATTTGGCGGGAACCGGGCTGATCCATGTTGATGAAGACGCCCAACTGAAAACCCTCAATAAGACCGCAGAGCAGCTCATTGATCAACGTTGCGGCCTACGCATTACGCCAACGAACCGGATCGTCTTCGATAAGGCGCGGCTCCAGGAGATGTTGAAGGATCTTTGTCAACGGCAATCGAAGGGTTCCGTATATCGAGCGGAGACCAGGAACGCGATGCAGTCCTACGACATTACCTTGGTGCGAATGCAAACAGATAAGATGCGCGAGTTTTTGGCTGGCCCCTCAGTCGCTATACTTATCAAACCTCGCAGTGCGGCCGGCGAGTTAATCCATAAATTCGACCTTTCCCCAGGTGAACTTCGTGTCGCACGCGCAATAATCGAAGGCATGACAGTCAACGATATCGCCCTGGAACGCGGGATTTCGCGCGAAACTGTAAGAACGCAGTTGAAATCCATCTTCTCGAAACTGGGCATTTCGAGCCAACTGGAACTTGTTCGGCTTTTTCAGTCGAAATGATTGTCACTGATCGCGATCGCTTCATTCGCGAGCCTCTGGACCAAGATGGGAAACGGCCAAGATGAATGGCCTTGATCCGCAGGCCTATCTGGCCGATGTGCTCGATCGTATCCACGATCATAAGATCAATCGCCTCGACGAACTGCTCCCCTCGAATTGGTCACCTGTTGCCGTCATCTGCGCCGAGGCGGCCTGATGGCAACAGTCACTTATGTCCGCACCATCAAATACGTTGCCGAAATTCTTGGCGAGGATCCTGAGCTTCTCCAGGCGATCGTCAGCAACGATGACAACCTGACCTACGGCAGTATCATCAGCGTCTATAACGGTGAGGACGAATCCATCACCGCCCTGACAGACGACGGCATGGAGGAGTTGGAGCAGATGCTCTCCTATGCTCGCCGCTCAACTCAGGAGTGGAACGACTTCCTCGACAGCTTTGTCGACGACGAAGAACTCATCGCCCGCATCAAAGCAAAATCTCCGCGGTAGCAATCGGCCGGTTACCTCGTAACGCGAGCGGAGGCTAGTGTACCGCGCATGCTGGCCCACCCGGCGATCACCCCTGACCAGGTATCACGGCTGCGCGGTCACATCGACGAGTGTATAGCAAGACTCGGGGACCTGATCGCCGAAATGGAGCTCGTCGGAGCGGATTGCGGTTGCGTTCAAGCAGCCGAGGCGGCACTCCTGGCGTGGAGAGGCCTGGCGCGAGACGCGGCCGAACGGGAGCAATCATTCGAGATCGGTTCCCTTGAGGTCCAAGACGCAACTACAGAAGGTCCGGTCGGATCGCAGGGGCAACCGCGCAATATCATGCTTGAAAAGGCGAAGGATTGGAGCGCCGTCAGCTGCTGCCTTGACCAAGGCCAACACTAAGCCGTCGGGCGAGGCCCTCCCGATAGCTTTCTCCACTCGCCGCAAGCGGGTTGCTATCGCGCCGGCATCAGGGCATAGCGGCGGCAAAGCCTTCGGGGGGTACCAACAATGCGCACGCATAGCGCAAAGGGCCCCTCCACAATGGGAGGGCATTGCGCAGACATACGGGTTAGACGACAAAGAAATCCGCTGCGGTGATTGAGAGGTTTGTGCCGACCGTCGCGAAATGGACGGATCCCCCGGAGCCACTGCCGTTGCTGTCGTAGAAGAGTTTGCCCGTATCGCTCTCGTAGATGATCCGGTCAGTCGTATCGGCTGCAAGGCCGGTGGTGTTTTTGACGAACTGCGCCGCGGTCAGCGTTCCCGTCCCTGAAATTGCTGTGAAAACGGCGTTCTCCAGCCGAATTGTATCATTGGCGACATTGAAGTCGGTGATGGTGTCGACATTGCTGGTCGCGGAGAGCGTCGAGTTGAAGAAGAAGCTGTCGTTTCCAAGGCCACCCGTCAGCTTATCCTTCCCGGACGAACCGCTCAGAATATTGTTGCCGCTGTTGCCAACCAGCGTGTTTGCGAGGCTGTTGCCGGTGGCGTTGGTGCTTGCCGTTCCAAGCAGCGTCAGGTTCTCGACCGCTCCTTCGACCTTGTCGCTGGCAACAAGGCTGAAGGAAATAGACGACCTCACGGTGTCAACGCCACTGCCGCCGTGGGAGACTTCATCGATTACATCACCGATCTCGTTGACGACGTAGGTATCGTTTCCGCTGCCGCCCTCCATCGTATCGGCCCCGAGACCGCCATCGATGAAATCATTCCCGGCCTCGGCACGGAACACGTTATCGCCGGCATTTCCGGTTAGTTTGTCGGCAAATTGGGTGGAGTAAATTGCTTCGATATTCACAAACGTGTCGGTCTTACCGAATCCGTCGATAGCTACGCCGGTGGCAAGGTTAACCGTGACACCCAGCTTTCCGCCAACATCCGCATCGCGGTGGAAGCGGATCACATCAAAGCCCCCCCGGCCATCGATATAGTCTCGCCCGCCAAAGCCCATGAACTGCTCATCTGCGCCTGAGCCGCGCATTGTATCCGCAAACTGGGTTCCGGCGAACGACTCCACACTCGTGAAGGTCTCGGCATTGCCGTAAGGGTCCGTTACCGTGCCAGCTGCCGCGTCGAGAACAATGCCTTGGGTTGCGGCGGGGTCATCGTGAGTGACGCGGAAATTCAAGTAGTCGGTCCCCGTGCCGCCGTCGTAGGTGTCTTTGCCCTGTCCTCCGGCCATCAAGTCGTCACCCGCACCTCCGGAGAAAGTGTCGTTGCCGCCCCAGCCAAACATATCGTCATCGCCAGCGGAACCCACAAACGTGTCGGGGCGGTTCATCAGCCATTGTTCGAGCACGGGCGGGTCATAAACTTCGGCGGCGTTTTCAAAGGCGACTAGGGACAGATTAAGGCTCTCTAGCCGCTGGACCAAAGTCGTGCCGTCGTTCAGAAGCAGGTCAATTCGGGCAATCGTGCCGCCCGTTGCGCCATCCGAGCCAAAGGTAAAGCCAGTTCCAATAATCTTGAGCTTTAAGCCGTTGTCGAGCTGAAAGGTGATCGTGGTTGAACTCGGTGTTCCGACCTGCGCCGCAGTTTTCAAATCTACCAAATCTCTGAACGGCGGATTGTAATCGAAACCTTCGATCGGTGGCGTGTAGTCCGCCGGATATTTTCCCCCTGGAAAGAAATACGTCAGTTTGGCCATGGTCCCCTCAAAAAACTGCCGCAGCTCGAGCGTATATCAAAAGTCTAGCGTTAGGCTGGTCAGGTTGCAGCATTATGAAAGTGCGCGGTTGGGAACAACTCCCAAATGGGGGTTGTGAAAGCGCCGGCACAAAGAATGAAGGGCGACCACATGTGGTGCCGCTGGTAAAATCGTCCACTGGTCAGTCAACGGCGGGCGGATCGAAGTCATGCTGGCTATTTCAGTCTCGAAAGGAGCAGCATCAATTGACCTTGTCGCGACGTTCCAGTCTTCTGCAGAATGGATTTCAATCTAGTCCTCGCGGTCTCGACTGTGATGCCAAGCCTATCGGCGGCTTCAGAAACTGATTCGCCGAGAAATAACCGTCGGCAAAGCCCGATCTCAGAAGGCGTCAACGCGAATATGGCGCTGAGTGCTGAAAGATCGCCCGCGTCCGGAGTGGCAGGATTGAGCTGGGTCATAAGCACAAGGACGAGCTGACGAGGCGGAAGTAGAGATATGTTGCTCCTCGACGGGTCAGCGGTAGGGAGCGCGGCCATCGTTACCTGCCATGCTCCAGCGGAAGTCCTGAAGGTTATGCGTGCTCCGTCTGTAAAAACTCCCTGCGAAAGATTATTCAACATCAGACCGAAGCGGGCATCCGCGTCAGCGTTCGCCATAAAACAGCGGTCGTTTCGAACAATCACTGCACGCCCCGATGAGAAGCTTTGCAGCGCCTTCTCGTTTGCCTCGCGCATCAGGCGGTTGCCTTCGACCACGAACGCGGCGCATTGGTTGCGCTCCACAACTGCGGCTGCGGCCACGGCCTGCTCAACGCTCGTCCGCATGACACGAGCGAGGCTGATGGAACGTTCTAGATTCCCGCGGACTCTTCTCAGGACTTCAACCGCGGCCTTGCCGTAGGTTTCGGAAAGCGAGAGGGGGAAGTTCATGATGAACTGGATGGTCTCACCGCGGTCTCCGACAATCTTCATGCCGGCCCCAGCCTCAACGTCCTTCTGCGGGCGCAGCCAGTCGTTGTAGAATTCGGTGTCGGCAAAGTTTCGTGCCGGGAACACCTCTTCGGAAAGTGCAGCGATGCCGCTTCTAGCCCCCGACCAATACGGTATCCAAGGGTTGATATATGCAAAGTGCTCTCTGAAAGATTTGGCAAAAGCGGGATCGATGTTCCGCACCGCCAGAAAATTGAGGCTGCGCTCGGCGAAATTCATATTCCAAAGGCCGCCAAAGGACCCCGGAAATGCGTGACTGAGTACCGCAGGCACTTCGTCCCATGACCCGCTTCCAAACGCGGCTGAGTCAATCGCAGTAGCAAGGTCAGCGCTAATGGCAGCGACATGATCCTCGCTGAAAATACCGACGCGCCTTTGCCCCATACCCCACAGCCGCCCCGCGGCCGCCCCCATTAGAGCGGGATCTGCCCCGAGTCGATCCCCGCGGGAAACAATAGCGTGTACAACCGCCCGGGGGAACAGCCTAAGAGTTCATTGGCAGCTTGCCACCCCTGGGCGAGAGGCGTGGCACCCATGTAACCGTCCCATTGCTACGGATGAGCAAGCTCGCGAATCCGCCTGTATATTAAGTCAAAGCAGGAAGTGGCTCTTGGAAAGCGACAGGGCATCATCAAGGTGGATGGTGAAATCCATCTTTTTGTCGCCGTTGATGTCGCCATAGATGTAGGTATCGGAAGCCTGTCTGCTGTAACGCAGTTCGCCGGCCTTGCCTGTAAATACCGCTGTGCCGAGGAAGGTGAATGCCTGATTGCCTGATACGGCTGCGTTGGCGTCAATAGTCGACAGGTTGATTCGATCCCCACCGGCGGTGGAGAAATCGAAAATCGAGTCCCTCCCTCCGGCGGCAGTCGTCGTCTCGCCCGGAGACTTGAAGACAAAAACATCGGCACCCGCGCCGCCGGTCAAGGAGTCGGCGCCGAGACCACCATAAAGCGTGTCATTACCCGCGTCTCCGGAGATAACGTCATTGCCTGAGCCGCTGGTCAAAAGGTTGGCCGCGGTATTTCCGTATAGCTTGTCGGCAAAGCCCGAACCGGTAACCCCTTCGACCGAAATATAGACATCTCCCTTGGCATCCCCGGTATTGACCGACGTTTTTGCAAGATGAACCGTGAGCCCGGCAGACGCACCAGAATAGTCGGCGCTATCCGTGCCAGCGCCACCGTCCAGCTTGTCTGCGCCTGTTCCGCCATTTAGCCGGTCCGTACCCGATCCACCGTACAGCGTGTCGTTGCCGGTTCCGCCATAAAGGAGATCATTGCTGTCGTAGCCGAACAGCGTATCGTTGCCGCCTGCCGCAACAATTTTGTCAGCTCCGATACCGCCTTTCAAAGTCTGGGAAGAAGAGTTGCCGGTGATTGTTTCAATCACGTCGGTTACGTCGATCGTGAAGGTTTTGGTCAGAGTACCGGTCGCGTCGGCGATCATAACCGTAATGGAATAGGACTGCTTCGTCTCATAATTCAACGTGTCATTGACATAGAGTTTGTTGTCGACGATCCAGAACATGCCTCCGGCCGAGTCCGTCAGCGAGTATTCCACCTCATCCCCTTCGGGATCCACGGCGAGAAATGTGCCGATCTCGGTATCTACCGTAGCGGTCTCCGCGACTTTAGAATTGGAAAGCTTTAGAGACGTCGGTGCCTCGTTTACGTCAGCTATATTTATGGTGAACGTTTTAACAACAGTGAATTTCCCGTCGGAAATTTCGAATGTTATCGTCTTTGTGGGTGACTTTTCGAAATCGACTGGCTTTGCAAGTTGGATGCCACTACCACCTATTAATTTGAACGTTCCTCCTGCGTCATCTATCAGTTTAAATGTCAGCACAGTGTCCTCCGGATCCACTCCGGAGATATAATCGAACACCTTCCCGACCTTCATGTCTTCAGAAACTTCCGTTCCCCAAAGCCAGACCAGGTGTGGTGGCTCGTCTACGTCTTCGATCGAAACAAAAAGTTTTTTGAGTACTTTATTCACCCCGTCCGAGACTGCCACCTGGAGCGTCTCGCCTTGGAGTTCCTCGTAACTCACGGGTTTGGCCAGCTGAAGTTTGTTACCGTCTAGCTTGAACAATCCATCAGCACTGTCCGTCAACTCGTATGTCAGCGGCTGCCCTTCAGGGTCAGTGGCAGAGAGTGTTCCTATTGTCGTTCCAACGGCGGAATTCTCTGCAATCGAATTGTTGGACAAGGTCACTGTGTTAGGAGGAAGATTCTGTGCGCTGGCCGCCATTGCAGCCGAAAGCTGCAACCGCTCACTGAGTGGGGCGTCCCCACCCAAGCTTACGAATTCCGCACCGATAGCCGGTTTGCCTAGTGTACTTGCCATTGTTCAACTTGTCTTCTTTGTTTAAATGGAATTGAGGGCGACCCTAGCTTTAATCACAGCGAAATCAAGAGGCCGCAACCCACGGTTTGTAGATCACTAGCGGAAAGAGATCGTAGCGGCCCGAGGTCGTGTCCCGCAGGGTGATCCGACGCGTGCTGCAAAATGAACTTGCGCTGGCAAATTGGCAGCTTGCCCATGGAAGAGCGGATCAAGAGGCCGTGGCGGAAGCATTCTCAATTTGATCGTGCCACCATCGCTGCCAGCGAACTGCTTCGAACGACCAGACATTCACCTCCAACACCATCGCGTTCCATAAAACGTCGGTCTTACCATCCAGCTCGACGATGCGGGGACGCAGACGAAGACGATTTCATTCTGATCCTACTCGCAGCCGTTCCAAGACGCGCCGTCTTCGGAGTAAGTTCCCGCGTCTGTGAATTCGAACGCTCAGACAGTGTGGCCTCTTCTCTCATATTGGGGGAAGAGGCCCTTTCGTAGAACCTGCCTCGTGAACTGACCCCGAAAGTTGGACATCCACTTCCGTGGTTTTGTATGTCGAAATACAAAGCGAGTACCTGAAGCGGGCGATTGTCGAACGGTGCGTGAACGGCGAGGAGAGTGATCGCCGGCCGGGCTTACGGCATTGACCCATTCGACGGTCCGCAAATGGGTGGCGAGCTACGAGCCACATGGAACTGCGGGGCTTGCGAAGAAGTTCGGCCACTATGATGCAGGGTTTAAGCTATCGGTTCTGAAGCGGATGTGGGAGGATGAATTGTCCTACCGCCAAACGGCGGGGGAGGTGTCGACGAGTTCTATCGGGGTGGCAGTTGTATAGCGCTCGGTCATCCTTGCATTTATGGAGTTTAATTCCAGAATTGCAAGGTTGGTTCGAGGACGTCACTGAACGCCTTTCCACTTCATCGAGGAGGTCTACAACAAGCGCCGGCTCCATTCAGCGCTCGGCTACTTGAGCTCCAAAGTTCTAGGAGCAACACAGCCGGCAGACTGGCAAATCAACAGCCTGAGCCTTGTCCACCCTACGGGGCGCACTCCAGGAAGGCACATCGTGTATCAATGTATCGATTGGAGCCGCGTTCCACCGCACACGAAAGTCAGGCGGAATCGTCCCGCAAGCCGATGGCGCGGGCTCGTTAACAAGGCTGGCTTCAAAGATGTGGCCGAAGCTCGGCAAACGTGGCCTCGATCTGAGTGGCTTCTCGGTCAGTCAGACCAGCGAATTCCCGTTCGCGGGCACGCCTCGACAGCCTGCCGTCGTTCTGTCGCAGGAACCGGAACAGGAGGTCGAGCAGCCGGTCCGGCATGTCGACCATATCCCCTGAACCCGGTTCTTGAACGTATCATAGGCCATCAGGAACGCGGTCTCTGCCGGCAGATCCACATCGACCGTGCGACCCACGCAGGCGAACAGGAATTCTGCATGTGGAGTCGCGTCGAAAAAGCGGTAGAAATCGGCAGTCTCGTTCAACACCTCGACGTTGCCGCGATCGGTCGGCCGCCAATGAATCTGAGGCAGAAGGCGGCGCGAATAGCTTTCCAGCACCTTACGATAGTCGTCGATCTGATCCAGAATGACAGCGGAAACAGGGAAAATGAGGCCGGGCGGATTGAATCCGCGCTGGGCCAAAACATGATGAATGAGGTAGCGGTGGAGGCGTCCGTTCCCGTCTTCGAAAGGATGGATATTGACGAAGCCGAAAGCTAGAACGGCGGCAGCAAGCACTGGGTCGAACTCTCGGGCCGCTCCCCTGTCGAAGGCGGTTAGCCCGCCGATGAGCTCCGGCAAATCCTCATGTCGCGCGCTGATATGGTCAGGTATGGGCGCTCCGGTATGGCGATCGTGTTCGCCGACGAAGCCTCCCTCGGCGCGCAGTCCCAGACGCACGAAACGCGCATCGCCGATGACTGTGCGTTGTAGGCGCTCCAGTTCGGCGCGTTCGATCGGGCGACGGCCCGCCTCGGCGATTACCTGACCCCAGCGCTGGATCCGATCTTGCGGCGGGTCTTCGCCTTCGATCTGAAAGCTCGATTTGGAGTCTTTCAAGAGCAGGAACGCCGCTGTTCGCGCCAGTAGGTCAGCTGGCACTTCGGCTATCAGACGCCGAGCCTCGTCTGCCAGGTTGCGCTCCACGAACGCGTCGAGCGCCGGCGTCCGAAAGATCATGGGACAGAAGGCGGGCGTTCCTGGCATTGTTTCTTACTCGATGGCGGGGCGACGTCGCTCCCCCCGTCGCCCACTGTTTGTCAGGATCGACGACAAGCGCGTAGCTGCCCTGGATGGCGTCGGGAAGATCCAATCGGGTAGCAAGTAACCATTCGTAAAGAAACCACAGCCGCCGCGCATAGGAGCCGGTCGGGGACGCCCGCACGATGTCAACTATCGCATCGGGGCCAGCGGCGCGAAACAGCGCTTTAAGGGCCGCTAAGTCCAACCCTCATAGCGCAAGGCGAAAGTCAGATGGCCGGTAAGATTGGCATCAGGGGTGTGACGAGGCGTATAGATATTCCAGTCGCCGGTCTGATAGACCTTGTGGCGTGGACCAATGGCCGCCAGGATCCGTGGCAGTGGCACGGCCAACTCGTAGGCGTCGATCAGGGCAGCATATCCGGCAGGGATCGCCTTCTCGGGCAACCAACGGCCTTGAAAAACGCTTACAGCGCCAGAATATGGCTTTCGCTGCGATGAATTCATGAAGTTCGGTGCCCGCATATGAAAATCAATTCCAAGGAGAGAATTCCATGAAAACTGATAATCCTCAATACGGACATGCAAACGAACCTAGAGTCAGTCGAGATTGGCACAGAAGTCGCGGTGTTGGCACCCGCAGGGTCGCTGCGTTGGGCTCGCAGACGGAATCCTTCGCCATATAATATTCAGATGCTATTCAACAGTTGCACGACGACGTCACTTGGTCGGAATCGGACGCCGAGCTCGCCGGAGACTTCACCTTATCGAGTCCTTTGCGCATCATCTCGACATCCGCGGCGGCATAGCGATGGGTTCTGGCGAGCTGTGCGTGCCAGAGTCAGGCTTGGGGTCCACGCCCGACTGGAGAAGCTTCATCGCCCAGGGAGTGTCGATGACGGCAATATCTCGCTCGGCACGGCGTTAGCGAGGGGCGGTGAGCGTCCTTTCCTGCCCGAGAAGGGGAATGCGCACACGGCGAACGGGCCAGAACCTCGCCGGTTCACGGAAAAGACTGTCATTGCTGGCGTAATCTCGCGGCCATCGGAGGCGGCGGACCGTCCGTTCCGAGCAGCTGTTCCCCATGCCGAATTCGACCCCAAGGCTTTCGATCAACGCGATTCCCTCGGCCGTCTCTTGGTAGACGAACCGCCAGTTGGCGCGAGATAGCGACTATGCGGTGTCATGATCGATGGGGCGAGCCGGGTTTGTGTGTCCCGATACAGGCTGGCAGGCCGAAGTCATTTGGGGCGAGCATCAGCTCTCAACTTCTCCAAATCGGGCATTTTCGTTCCCAGCGCTTTGCCCAGCGCCTTCACTCCTTTGTCAGGCAGCCTCAAGAGGCCGTTGCAAAGCCCTTCCTTCCAAGAATTTCCGCGATTCCACGCCTCCTCCCAAACATCGGCCAGTTCGTATTCGTGGCGCGTCTCCACTAGGGCTTCGAATAGTAAGGAGGCCTGTGTCAGGTCTTTGTCCGATTTCACGCGTCCTAGCGTATCCGTGAGCCTTCTGGATGCCACAATGAGCTTATGGACGGCGTACCGCTCGGGAGCGGGGACTAGGACGTTCACGCCTTCGCGGAAGAGAAGCACGGTGCGGACAGGCTCGTAGATCAGGAAGTCCAGGAACCGTAGGTTTTCCGCCGATGCGCCGCCGAGCGCAGGCATGGATGACGGCTTGCCCGAGTACTCGTCCGATCCTCGGTTTCCCGTCAGAAACTCCACCCGGTAGCCTCTACTGTTCTGGAAAGCGACTACCTTGGCTTTGTCCGCCTGGTGCGGCACGGCTCGAAAATCGGGATCGACCGACTGGAGGATATCCAGGATGGGGGGAAGGCTATCCTGCACCCCGGCCGAGATCGCGAAGTCCTGTGCGAAATCCGCGTCGCCTGTCTGCATGGCGGACGAAGGCAGCCGGACGCCGAGCATCCCCGCATATGTGCTGAATGCCACCGATCCAATCAGGACTGCACGCAACCGGAACAATCCGGCGTCGGCAAGCGCTTTCGTGATATCGCCCGCAAAGGTATCCGGACCGGGGAGGCCAGCACGACGCAGCGTGCTCACCATGCGCCTGCGCTCCCGGAGGTCATCCTTGATCTCCTTGTGGGCCTTCACCCGTGCCGTGATCTCTTCGTCGCTTTCCGGGCCGACATAGGTTCGCTTGTATTTGCCCTTGGTCGTAGGGAGAGGGAGATCGAAATACCAGTAGTTGCGATCTTTGACGGTCACTGTCACGAACCATCCCTCCATCGGGAAGTCCGCCAGAAACTGACCGTCGAGCGTCCGCTGCGTCAGCTCCGCGAACATCGTCCGATAGCTGATGTCAATCTCTCTCATCATTGACATCGGCTCCTTCTTGAATGCGCGCCAAGCGCGGCGATCCCCCCGAGGCGCGCTTCCCTTTGACCAACCAGGGTTCGCTTACCTCACGTCGCCGGTTATAAGTTTCTGCCAAGAACGTATAACGTTTCTCGGCAGCCGGCAATCTATTATAAGTTTCTGCCATTAACTTATAACGAGGGGACAACCTGGCATCACTGACAGGCGCCAGGTGAAGGCGGCGCATGCCTTGGCGAATTGGGACCTTCGAGCGCATGGCTATTCCGTCTTCTTGACCGCTGCTAGGTTCAGCGTGTAGCGCGTGTGCCGACGTAAGCCAGTCCGCGTTAACGCACCTTTCTCCACCAGATCATGCAGATCGCGGGTAGCGGTCGCCCGGGAGGTGCGTGCGATCGAGATGTAATTCTCGGCGTTCAGGCCGCCCTTGAACCCTGCCGGGCCTTCGCGGAACATGCGGGCGACGACCTTCTGCTGGCGTTCGTTGAATTGGCCACGGAAACGGTCATAGAACCGCGCCTTGTCGATATAGAAGGCAACGCGCTCGAGGGTCGTCTGTTGCGCCTCGAGGATCGTTTCGGCAAAATAAACCAGCCATTCGGTGACATCGAGGGTACGCTGATGCCGTTCGAGTTGGTCGTAGTAGGTTTTGCGGTCACGCTCGATCGTATAGGCAAGCGCAATCAGGCTTGGCTGGCCAATATTTTGCGCGAGGGATTTTTCAGCGAGTGCCCGGCCAATCCTGCCATTTCCGTCCTCGAACGGATGGATGCTTTCGAAATACAAATGGCCTATGCCGGCCCGTATCAGTGCCGGCAGGGAGAGTTCACCCTTAGGCGACGATTTGTTGAACCACTCCACATAGGAGGTCATCTCCCCCGGCACCTGCCTTGATGGAGGGGCTTCAAAATGGATGATGGGCTTGTCGTGATGGCCGGAGACGATCTGCATGGCATCGGCATGGGTCCGGTATCCGCCGATTACGCCGATGTGACGGTTTCCCATCATCAGCATCCTGTGCCAGCGAAACAGAGTCTGATGATCGAGTGGGGCGAACCAGGTGTCATAGATATCGATTATCATTTCAGCGATTCCGCGCTCCTGCGGCCGCACCGGCCGAGCGTCGGCGAGCTGTCTGCACAAAGAGGATTGAACGCTCAACCGATCGAGCATCTCGCCTTCTATCTCTGAGGTTTTCACTGCCTCGTCGCTCAAAAGCTCTATGCGCAGCAAATTGCGGTCATCATCATTGACATGCCGGACAGCGCCAATAACTTCGCCCGAAGTCAGAAGAAATCGGCGCTCGAGCGGCTCAATGGCCGCTGCATCATAGGTGAACTGCGGCCAACCTGCTTGTGTCCAGTTCCATTTCATGAGTTATAGACCTCTTCCTATAACTCAATGTACGGGTCTTTGTGAGCTATAGCAAGGTATTCTATCGCTCACGGGTGACGGTCTCGCCTATTCGCGCGATCGCGAGGGCTCTTATCGAGGAAGTGCCTATTTCCCGCTAAAACGAGGCCTGTGTTCACGAAGTCTCTAAATGACCGGCGATGTCGAGCAGCGAAAGATCGGGACTTACGCCGCTGAGCCGATCATGGCGGTATTCCAATCTGCGTCAGGAACTCGCGAGCATGGCGCACCTGACGCTTTGCTTCCTCGGGGGACGCAATCCGCTCGACGGCCATTTGTTGCCGTCGTTCAGCCCATCTCTCGAGATCAATGCCGAACCCTCAGCGGATCAGAATGCTGCCGACTGAAATGAAGGTCGGCCGTTACGCCACCTCTATGTCCGTGCGCGAGAAGTCGTCACCCTTGAAGAGCAGCGGTTCATTGTGCTTCCTTGGCAGCGCATAGGAGAAGCAGTCGCCATAGTTCAAACCTGCCGGATGGCGACCTTGCCGTAGTTTCACCAGGCTCGCCGCGCCACGACGATCTGATCGGCGTCAACGGCGACGATTTCCACGCCCGCCTCAGCATCGTCGTTTTCGCCTCCCGGTTGGCGCTTTCCCGCCTTTGAAACGAAGCTGAACGGGTTAGGCGTTGTGCTTGGGGCTGATTTCTTCAAGCGGAGCAGCTTGCCGGGGGCAGTTCTCTAATTGCGGCCTCCCGGTCAACTGCTTTTCCGTAATCTGCTCTTGCGTCACGGTTCTCTGGGTGGTCGAGGCGAGCTTCGCACTTCCTGGCATCGAATGCTGCGCGGTTCGCAATGTCGGTCGAGCGATCCTGTCTCAGACGGTTCGCAACTGGTCCCGCGAGATTACCGCTGCTTCGTCCTGCAAGGGTAGCGACCTTCGGTTCCCGGAGCAGCCGAAGGCAACCCGCGCCCGCCAGGTAGCGCCGTAGGGTTGCCGAAGGCTTATGGGACCGGTCAACCGCTTTTTCTCAGCCTGCTCTTGCCGGATTCACTGTTCTCTCCGTGGTCGAGACGGGTGCTCGCCACATCATGGCATCGGATGCTGTGGTTCCCAATGTCGGTCGCGCGGTCCTGTTTCAGAAGGCTCGCAACTGCCCCCGCGGGATTACCACTGCTTCGTCCCGGCAAGGGACAGGGCTGCCGTCAGGTGACGGATCTGGTGAGCGATCGAGACTCCCCTAAGCGGTCTCGACCGCTGCGGTGGACGACCATCGGAACGTTCCGCCAGTCGCCCACAAGCGGTGCATGATAACGGCCATCTTGCGGGCAACGGCCACGGCTGCTTTTTTCATGCCGCTCTTCTTCGCGATACGCAGACCCCAGGCCTTGAGCGCCGACCATTTCTCGACTCGCGTCAACAAGGTGGTCGCCGCCTCGAACAGGTAGGCACGGACGAGAGGATCTCCGCATTTGGAGATCTTGCCGTTGTGGTCGGCCTCACCCGACTGGTAGCGCCTGGGCGTGAGGCCAAGATAGGCACCAACGCTGCTCGACTTCGCGAACCTCACCGGATCATCGATCGCGGTGATGAAGGCAATCGCCGTCAACAGGCCAATTCCCGGAATCGACATCAGCCGCCGGCATGTGACACTTTCCCTGGCATAGCGCGCCAGCTCTCTATCGAGGCAGAGAATTTGCTGCTTCAAGCCGGTGTAGACGATAAGCAAGGCGCGTACGGTGTGGCTAACGCGACCAGCAGGGGGCGCGCATGCTTCGCTGACCAGTGTTTCGAACGACAATCCGTCGCGTCGCCTGAGGACGACGCCGAAGGTCTTCAGCATTCCCCTGATCTGGTTGCTCACTTCAACACGCATAGCGACGAGTTGGGCCCGCGCACCCAGCATCGAGCGGATCGTGTGACTGTCGAGGCTTTTAACCCCGACTTCGCGGTACCAGCCAGCCTTGACGATTTGCGCGAGTCCATGAGCATCATTCTTGTCGGTCTTGTTCATTTGCATGTTCAAGGCCGCCTTGGCGTGGCGGGCGTCGAGACAGACGATCGGCAATCCTTCCGCTTTGAGCGCATGCCAATGCCAGGTCGACAGCGGTCCGCTCTCCAGTCCTATCCGGATTGCCTGCGGCGCCTTGGCCTTGATGGCACCTGAAATCCCCTCTGGTGTCGACAGACAGGTGCCCTGCCAAATGATCTTGCCATCGCTGCCGATTACGCACACGTGGGTGATATCCTGCGACACGTCCAGTCCGACGAACTGTTCCATAGCCTGCTCCCGAGTTGAGTTGAAACGGCGGCAGGATAGCACCGACCGCAATTATCCCATGTCGGTCCCGGTTCCCGGCCTTTCGGCCGGCGCTTCTCTAATCGGCGTGTCGAGGTCAAGCTCTTTTCGCTCGCCCGCAATCGGCCCGTTGCGGACAGTTCATTCTGCTCGGATCGGTGCTGGCGGTATCCACATTCAGCCTTGAACGAGGCTATTGATCCGAGCTTTTGCCCAGGATTAAGGTGCCTGCGGCGAACGAAAAGAAATCATCACTCTCCGGCTCGAAGCTCGGACCACCCATGTCCAAACAGAAAACTCCTGGGCCTAACGACGGGCAAAGGCAGTACCACCATGACGCTCCACTGTCCGCGACGGCGACCGCGTCGGGCGGAAACGGATTTTCGGGAGGCTGGCGGCGGCTGGTCAATGTCCGATAGCTCACGGATTGGTAGGCCTGGTAGGACGGATGTTTTTCAGCGTTCGATGCAGGCTCCGGGTCATAAATATTAAGCCCTCTTGTCGTCGAGCCGATGCCAATCTTTCGAACAAACTCGAGATATTGGTGCGAGATGCCGGGGTACTGCGCGGCGATTGCCGCGACTTGCTGATCAGATAAGGGCGTTAGAGAAGACAGCTCTCCTGCCTCGTCAAAAGCAATCAAGTGCGCAATATTTTCCAACATCTCGTGTTTCCCGTGCAATTCTAACAACAGCCTATAACGCCGTTGGAGCTTGTAGATTGCAAGGCATAAATCCGGCCCAATATCATTGATGTCCAAAAGTTCTGGCGCGTTGCTGTCACGCATCTGTGACTACCCGGCAATGACCGGGATTGGCGCCCCAGCCGACATCGCGCCCGCTCCACTGGTACGGCGTTCAACGTCTTTTCGCGGCCCGCGCTTCTCTCCGGGATCGGCCTCAGCCCTCCCACCATGGGGTTCAGTAGATGATGTGGTCCAATCTATGCTGCATCCTGATGACGTGTCATCATCGGTATAGCGCCGCCCACGAACTCACATCACCATCGTCCGCGAAGGACGTCTTCCGCTGCGAAGCGGAACTTTGAATTTCTCTTACATCGATTGCCCTGAGAACTGACCAGAGAACTGACTACTCTACGCGGCCATGGCGCCGGCCGTCGCCTCCCGCGTCCAGCGGAATTCTGAGCCGTCCACCACATCCGATGCATCACCACCGCAAGCCTGCGGGCCAATGCAACGGTGGCTTTCTTTCTCCCATGCCGCCTGGCAATGCCCATTGCCCATGCTTTGAGCCAGCACCATTTCACCACGCGCGTCAGCATCGACTGCGCCGCCTCGTACAGAAGCGCCCGCATCATGGCGTCGCCGCATAAGGAGACATGACCGACCCGTTTGCTTTCGCCGGACTGGTTGAGCACAGGCGTGAGCCCCAGTACGGCTCCCACTGCCCGCGAATGGCGGAAACGGCTGGGAATGTCGATCGTCGAGACATAGGCGAGCGAGACTACCGGCCCGACCCCGGGCACCGTCATCAGCCGCTTGCAAACTTCATCACACTTCGCCTCGTGGACGACCTTCTTGTCCAGTTTGGCGAGTTCTTCGCGCAGCTTGCGCCGTCCAGCGAGCAAAGGTTCCATGATTTCCGCCAGATCGGGATCCGCCTCAACGAGTTCGCGTATCCTCTCTTCGAACGTGCCCCCCGAGACGATACCGACCTTCAGCCCGAAATTGCGCAGGAGCCCACGCATATCATTCTCGAGAGAGATCGCTTTTTCCTGTAGCAGCG
Organism: Sinorhizobium americanum; assembly: GCF_001651855.1. Taxonomy (GTDB): domain Bacteria; phylum Pseudomonadota; class Alphaproteobacteria; order Rhizobiales; family Rhizobiaceae; genus Sinorhizobium; species Sinorhizobium americanum. The sequence continues at coordinate 19,962 of NZ_LNQC01000048.1, forward strand.
AGCGAGCCGTCAACAGCGCGCGGCGCTTCTGGCTTGTGAGCGTCTTCACGTGCACGTTTTTGAAAAGACCGACGCGCATCATCTGCGCAATGCCGCGCGCATCGTTGCGGTCACTCTTGTTCGTTTGCGAAGCCTTCAGGAAGGCCTTCGTGTGGCGCGTCTCGATGCAGAATACCGGAAGCCCGGCCTTTGCCAGTCCTTCGAATAGCCATTGCGACATTGGCCCGGCCTCGAGGCCCACCCGTTCCAAGTTGAGCGCGGGATCACTCAAGATGGCAACCAAGTCCTCCGGGTGAGACACTACCTTTTTCTCCCAGCAGATCTTGCCGCTTGCATCGGCGATACAAACGCTGGTTTCTTTGACGGAGACGTCGAGGCCGGCGTAATGTTTCATGACTGCGCTTCCTCTTTCTGATGCTTGTGGCTGTTTCCACAGACCACGTTCTATCATCAGCTCGGAGCGCAGCACCTTCCCTTCCGGTCCGCGAAGATGGGGCACGAAGCCGATTACCCCATCTATGCTGAACCTCCTGCGGCTGCCCTTTTAACCGGTCAAGCTGCGCGCGAACGGGCTCCGGCGCCAAAGCGCCTGCGCCTGGTACGCTCTTTTTTGTCGGGCACTCACAACAAGCCTGTGCCCGCCCTCGCTTACACGCGCGACGCCGCTTGAGAGTCGGTATGCGGGCGCAGCGCACCGGCGTCGGGGCCTGGAGCGGTCCAGTTCCCTCTCTTTAAGGTGGCAGCGTCGAGCCGGAGATGGTGGCCGTTCGGAACCGCGGTGGACCCAGTCGTTGACGTTCCAAGGAGTACGACATGTCACTTCACGTTTCTGGCATCAAGGGCACCGTCGCGAGCTTCTTGGCGGAACTCGGCATCATTGAACCGGTGGCGGACGTTTCTACACCGTCGCTGCAATCGCTATCTCCAGAACGGCAGCTACTGGCCGATTGTTATGCCTCCGGGCAGATAGAGGAGTGGGCCTGGCAGCGCCATCTTGACGAAGATCCGGTTCTGGCGGCGCAGTTTAGATGCATGAACCCTTAGGCTCTATATTGCCGTTCTATAGCACGCCATGAGCGAGTTTCGACGCAGTTCGTCTTCGTGCGCTTGGCCGACCACGTTACTCGCCCGATTGCGCCCGTTAATGAAGTCTACATCACCAGCATCAGCAATGTCGCGCCGACAATCAGCAGCGCAGAAAAGGTCGATGCCCAGATCACAAGCATATCGTGGTCGTAGTGGTTTTTCTCGTGCTCAGAGCGATGCATTTGCACCTCCTCTGCCGCTGGAAGACCGGCGCCTTTGCCGCTCTCCTGCCCAATTCGAGATTACTACGAACGCAATGATTCCACCATAATCCTTCGGCTACACGAGGAGGCCTGGCCTCAAGTTCTGCATTGCGACGCCCGAGGCTCGCCCGGGAGCCGACATCAGCTTGCTGGTTCACGATCAAGTGGTCAGGCCGGGTTGGGGTGCACGCAACCGGGGCCGGAGTCAGGTTTGACAGTGTGGAAGACATATAGCCAAAAGGTGAACTCGCCTTCGCGCTTTTCCATCCAAGCTTCAAGTGCTCGGTGCGCAGCCGCGGTCTTGGCGTCGCAGCGGTAGACCTCCATTGCAAGGTCCACAGCCGCGGCCACCGCGCGCTCTTCTTCCACGACCGCCTTGCCAGACGGATCAGGGGTCTTCTTCGACATGTTGACTCTCCTTCAAGAGTCCGGCGCAGAACGAGGTGGCCGGACGCTCTCATAGCGATGAACCAGATCGCATCGTCCGGAAGCACAGGCTGCGCTCATGTCGGCCGTGTTGAACGCTAGTTTATTTGGTAGATCAGGGGAAGACGCAAAATCTGCAATCGCAGGTCGAACTCCCGCTGGAGCCCCCCGGGGGCGCCCTGATCACCCGCCCGTCGCAGCTTGAGACGCCATGACCGTATTGAACTCCTCATCCAGCCGCATTCGAGGCGGCCAATTGTGCAACGTTTTAGGTCGGGGCAAACCAGACGACGCTCGCTTGCTCGAGAACACACGCCTGACGAACGACCCGATCAAACTCAAGATTTCGATGCACTTTGATTCGCCGGGGGCGCAGTTGATTCGAGATTTTTGCCTCCCTCTAGACTGCGAATCTTCTCCAGGATTTCGCTGGCGATCTCGAATTGTCGCGCCTTGCCGCGTCCCATCGAATTCTTGACAAACCTCTCGGTCAGCAGCCCGCGTCGCACAAGAGGGTCTATCGTTTCCGTGACGCCTGTACGTGTAAGGCCGGTATTTTCGATGATATTTGAAAGCGTTAGGCGTTGATGGCCCTGGTGCATGATGTAGAGCACGCTCATCATGCCGATCTGCTTCAGACGCGACTGGGGTGTCTCGTCTTCAAGCGGATGATCGAAGATTTCACGGAAGATGAAGCCCGAAAAGGCGAGGCTATGCCACTGAACGTCGAGAGCTCTTGTCATTATTTAAACTGCATTGTATAGGTCAGTATATTGAAGGTGCGGCGAGTGCGATGGCAGGGACATCGCCCTTTCCCGTGATCTTGAAGGCTCCTGTTCATGAGAAATCTTCTCTCCGTTCTGGCTCTCATCAGCGTCCCTTTATCATACCTCATTCCAGCGAGTAACGCGCGCGCTGACGATTGGGGCTGCCAGGTCATTCTATGCCTTTCAAACCCCGGTGGTCCATTGCAGTACGCAGCGTGCCGGCCGCCTATCCAAAGGCTTTGGCGAGCGCTTGGCAGGGGAGACAGGTTCCCGACCTGCAGCAGCGTCGGTTTGAACGCTTCGCGTCCCCGCTTTGAGCCGTATTACTGCGATGACGGCTTCAGGCTTACCACGCGCACAAGCGATCGTGGGCAGGCGGCAAGTTGCGTCTCGACGAGACCTCAAAGCCTCCCGACGAGCGAATGCAACGATGCCGACGATGCACCTTCTTTTCGCTACCCGGGCGGCGACGAACGACGTTGCCGGCGTTACGTGGTCAGACGGCCCCACGTCCGCTCAAAACCGCACTACGTCGACGTGACCATCGACGGGATTGGCAGTCAGAGGGTGTGGTACTGATGCCCGCTGACTTCGTCGAGCTTGCGCAAATGTGTGCTCCGGACATGGCCGTCGAGACGCTCGCAGCAATCGTGAGCCTGGAAAGCGGATTTCACCCCTTCGCAATTCGCATCAAAAGCGGCGCGCCGCTTGCCAAGCAGCCCGAGTCCAAAGCCGAAGCGATCGCGGTCGCATCGGGACTGCTTGCCGATCGCCAAGACGTCCAACTCGGCCTTGGCGGGATAGGACACGACGACCTTCCAACGCTCAATCTCACCCTCGCCGATGCCTTTGAACCATGCCTGAACCTCAAGGCGACCGCGACATTGCTGAACGGCTACTACCGGGTGGCTCTCCGTAGTGGGAAGGCATCCGAGAGTGCCGAACGCTTCATGCTGCAGTCCTTTTATGGGCGAGGCGATGCGTCCCTCGGCGCGCTTGCGCAATACGACGAACGGGCCATGCGCGAGGCGAGGCGGCTTTCAAAGAGGCTGACATCGCTGACCATAGGATCACGAGCCGTGGGTGATAGCGCTCGCTCGGACGTATCGGCTGCTCCCGAAAAGGATCCTGCCCCCTTTGAAGAACAGCTGGCAACTCCGCCACCTTGGGATGTCTTCGCCAGCGGGCGGACGACCTCTGTCTTTGTTTTCCGAAACGACCAACAGGAGCGATCCGAATGACTTTCATGGCCACCGCCCGTACTGTTCTCACCGTCGCTTCGACAGCGGTTATCGTTTCGATCGTCATGGTCGAACCAGCTTTCGCCCAGGCAACGGGCGGCATTGAAAGCGTGCTTCAAAACATCGTCGATATGCTGACCGGCAATGTCGCGAAACTGCTCGCGACCATTGCCGTCATAATAGTCGGCATCGCCTGGATGTTCGGATATCTCGATTTGCGCAAGGCGGCTTACGTCGTCCTCGGCATCGGCATCATCTTTGGTGCCTCCGAGATTGTCAGCACGATTTCGGGGGCCTGAGATCATGCCTGCAGAAATCGCTCTTGAGGAGGACACGCTGTTCCTCGCTTGCACCCGTCCCGCGATGGTTGCCGGCGTCACTATGGAGGCGATGGGCGTCAACCTCATGCTGACGACGATCCTCTATGTCCTCGCCGGTTCGGTCGGTTACGCACTTTTTGGCGTTGTCCTTCACCTTTTCTTCCGAACGCTGGTCAAGCAGGACCACAATATGTTCCGCCTTCTGATCGGCTCGATCGAGACGCGCGGCCGCTCCCGTAACGACGCCCACTGGGGCGGTACGTCGCTGACGCCTTTGAAGCTCGGCCGGCGTTACGACGAAAGGGATATCGGCCTTGCCTAACCTTGCCGCCATCAGGGCCCGTGAGCTGGAGCCGGAAACTTTCATCCCCTACGTCCGCCATGTCGATGAGACGACGATAGCGCTCGACTCGCGGAGCCTGATGGTCATGGTGGTACTCGATGGCGTGTCGTTCGAGACGGCTGACGTTCTGGACCTCAACGGCTTGCATCGCGATCTCAACACGCTCTACCGCAACGTTGCCGACGAGCGTCTGGCGATCTGGACCCACATCGTTCGTCGCCGCGACAACGAATATCCCGAGGGCACGTTCGTCAGCGCCTTTTCGGACGCGCTAAATGGCAAATATCGTGACTGCATGATGCGCGAAGATCTGTTTCGCAACGATCTTTATCTGACGCTTCTGTGGAGCCCGAGCCGAGACCCCGCGGAAAAGATCACCAGCCTCGTTTCTCGGCTGCGCAGAGCGCGCCACGCCGACATCGAACTGGACGGGGAGGCGCTGAAACTGCTCGGCGACAAGCTCGTCGACGTGACGGTTGGCCTCCAGCGCTTTCGGCCACGCGTGCTGTCGCTCTATGAGCGCGACGGTCTTTTGTTTTCCGAGCCAAGCGAGGTTCTGCATCAGATCGTCGGTGGCCGGCGTGAGCCGGTTCCACTGACACAAGGGCGCATATCCTCCGCAATATACTCGGATCGCTTGATCTTCGGACGCGAGACCGTGGAGATTCGCCATGAGGCCAAAAGCCGCTATGCCGGCATGTTCGGCTTCAAGGAATATCCGGCAAAGACCCGGACCGGCATGCTTGACGGCGTGCTCACCGCTCCCTTCGAGCTCGTCCTGACGCAATCCTTTGCCTTCACCGCGAAGGCTGATGCCCGTACCATCCTGGGGCGCAAGCAGAACCAGATGGTCAGCGCCGGCGACAAGGCGGCCTCGCAAGTCGAGGAGCTCGAAGCAGCCATGGACGATCTCGAATCCAATCGGTTCGTGCTCGGCGAGCATCATCTGACACTCTCGGTCTTCGCCCCAAGCGTCAAGGAGCTTACCGGCAATCTGGCCAAGGCCCGATCGCATCTGACCAATGGCGGGGCCGTGGTGGCCCGCGAGGATTTGGGCCTTGAGGCGGCCTGGTGGGCGCAACTGCCGGGCAATTTCCGTTACCGCGCCCGGTCCGGGGCGATCACCTCACGGAATTTCGCGGCACTTTCGCCCTTCCATTCCTACCCGATCGGCCAGAAGGACGGCAACGAATGGGGACCGGCAGTTGCCATGCTGAAAACCGTGTCCGGTTCGCCCTATTATTTCAACTTCCATCACGGCGATGTCGGCAACACGTTCGTCTGCGGCCCCTCCGGCGCCGGCAAAACCGTGCTTTTGAATTTCATGCTCTCGCAGCTCGAAAAGCACGATCCGCATGTGGTGCTCTTCGACAAGGATCGAGGCGCCGATCTTTTCGTACGGGCTGCCGGCGGCACCTATCTGCCGCTGAGGAACGGCACGCCAACCCGATGCGCGCCGTTGAAGGCGCTCGAGCTGACACCACAGAACAAGGTGTTCCTGGCGCATTGGGTCGGCAAGCTGGCCGGCCCCGCAACAGGTGATTTCTCCGTCGGCGAATTGCGCGACATTGCGGCTGCGATCGACGGATTAGCCGACCTGCCGGTCGAGCACCGTACAATCGGGGCGCTTCGGACCTTCCTCAACAACACCGATCCGGAAGGGATCGCCGCCAGGCTGCGCCGATGGGAAAGGGGAGGGGAGCTCGGTTGGGTCTTCGACAATCCCTTCGACGACATCGGCATCGGGGCCAAGTTCCTCGGCTACGACATGACCGATTTTCTCGACAACGAGGAAATCCGCACACCCCTGATGGCCTATCTCTTCTATCGCGTCGAGCAGTTGATCGACGGGCGCCGCATCATCATCGTCATCGACGAATTCTGGAAGGCCCTGGCCGATGAGGGCTTCCGCGAACTGGCCCAGAACAAGCTGAAGACGATCCGCAAACAGAACGGACTGATGCTGTTCGCCACGCAAAGCCCGCGTGACGCGATCACCTCGCCCATTGCCCATACGATTATCGAGCAGTGCCCGACCCAGGTATTTTTACCGAATCCGCGTGGCAACCGAAGCGACTATGTCGACGGGTTCAAGCTCACCGAGCGGGAATTCACGCTTCTCGCTCGCGAGCTTTCCAACGAGAGCCGCCGCTTCATCCTCAAGCAGGGCCACAACAGCGTCGTCGCCGAACTCGATCTCGCCGGTTTCGACGACGAACTGGCAATCCTGTCCGGTCGAACGGCAAATGTCGAACTCGCCGACGCAATCCGCCACGAGGCCGGCGACCGACCTGAAGTCTGGCTACCGATCTTTCAGCAAAGAAGGAGTGCAAGCTGATGGCTAAACGTACCACGCTCCATGCGGCAATCGCCGCTCTTCTCGTATCATCCCGTCTGGCAACAGCGCAGGGGATTCCGGTGATCGACCAGACGGCGATCGCCAAGCACATCGAGAGCATCTCCCAGCTCAAATCTCAGCTCGACACCTTGAACCAGCAGCTTCAGCAGGCTGAAAAGCTCTTCGGCTCGCTCAACAAGCTCACCAACATGGCGGACATCGCGAGCGTGCTGAACGACTCATCGGTCCGCCAGGCCCTACCGCACGACTTCCAAGCCGTCGCCAGTGTCCTCAACGGAGCCGGAGGAGGGGTCTTCGGCGCTTCTTCGTCGCAGTTCCTGAATGACAATTCAATCTACAGGACGAGCGCCAACGATTTCTATGCCGAGGAGCTTTCCCGTCTCCAGAAGCGCAACGCCGGCCAGATGAGCCTCGGCCAGCAAGTTTATGACGCGGCAACCAAACGGATCGACGGCATTGACCAGTTGCGTCAGCAGATCTCCGCGGCAAACGACGCCAAGGACATTGCCGACCTGCAGGCGCGGTTGCAGGCCGAAACGGCATTCCTCCAAAACGATGTGCTTCGCATGCAGGCGCTACGCATGATCCAGCAGGCTCAAGTCCAGGTCGACGAGCAGCGCAGGGCCGAGGACTGGCGCAAGCGCATGGACGCGATGGGAGCGGCATTGCAATGAAGGTTCTCACGCTCTGCATGCTCATAATCGCACTCGCCGCCTGCTCCAACGAGCCCGAGCGAGCCTATACCGTCGATGAATTCCTGGCGAACAAATCCCTCCTTGCCGAGGTAATCGGCAAGTGCCGCAACAATCCGGGCGAGCTCGGCAACACTCCGAACTGCCAAAACGCCGCAGCCGCAGCCTTCAAGGCTCGCCTTCAGCGTATGGGTCAGGCGCTCGGAGGGTGACGCATATGTATCAGGTCTTTGCCTTCGTCGACGGGCAGTTCAAGGCGCCCCTGGAGAACTTCATTTCCTCGGGCACCTCCAACATCGCCAATTGGGCCACCGGCCCTTTGACTGCGGCACTGACCTTACATGTCGTCCTTTATGGTTTCCTGGTCATCCGCGGATCGGTCCAGGAACCGGTCATGGACTTCGCGTTTCGCGCGATGAAGCTGGCGATCATTCTGATGCTGGTCAAGAATGCCGGCAACTATCAGACCTATGTCAGCGATGTCTTCTTCGAGGCGCTTCCGAAGGAAATTTCTCAGGCATTGAACTCCGGCAGGACACCGAGCGCTTCGGCCTTCGACAGCCTGCTCGACAAGGGGCAGAAGACTGCAAGTGAGATATGGAACCAAGCCAACTGGCCGGTTGATATGGCCACCAGCATCAGCGGCACGCTCGTCATCGGCGCGAGCTTCGTCGTTGCTGCGGTTGGCTATGTCGTGTCCCTTTATGCCAGGCTGGCGCTCGCCATCGTGCTCGCGATCGGGCCGATATTCGTTGCACTAGCTATGTTCCAGTCCACGCGCCGGTTCACCGAGGCCTGGATCGGTCAACTCGTCAACTTCGTCATCCTGCAGGTCTTGGTGGTCGCGATCGGTTCGCTGCTGATCACCTGCATCGACTCAACCTTCGCCGAGGTCGAAGGCTATAGCGACGTGCTGATGCGGCCGATCGCTCTTTGCGCCATCTGCCTCGCCGCTTTCTACGTTTTCTACCAGCTTCCGGGCATCGCGTCGGCACTCGCCTCCGGCGGCGCATCGCTAACCTACGGCTATGGCACGGCGCGTCGGGCCCATGAGAGCACGCTTGCATGGGGTACCTTGTACGCCACGCGCGTTGCCGGTCGCAGCCTTCGTGCGGTCGGAGGTACCCTCACTTCCGGGAAGACCTGATCAACGGCTTGAAAAAACAATCAAAAGGCAATTCCGCATGATACGAATAGCGCTGTTTGTCTGTGTGGCATCTGCCGTAAGCGCCTGTGCGTCGCATTCCCACTCTCCGCCCAAATGCGATGGCTATTCCCGCCGGCCGCTCAATCGGTCGATGTGGCAGTGGCAGGAGAAGGGCGCGCTAAAGCAGAGCCTTTCGGATCTGACGCGAACTGGGCCAGCGACCATCGCATTAGCCTTTACCGAAGGACCGGCAACGGATCGGCCTCCAGCCTTTGGGGCCTTCCGCCTCGCCGGCTCGTGTGCGGGGTAGAGCCATGGTTATCGCAGAAAGCCTCAAGAGCTACTTCGACAAGGCGAGGCGCTTCGATCAGGACCGCATGATCATGGCCGAACGCTCGGTCCGGATTGCCTGGTCCGTCGCCATCATAGCTGGCCTCCTGGCCGTCTTCCTGGCGGTCGCCGTCCTGGCCCTGACGCCCTTGAAGACGGTCGAGCCCTTCGTCGTCAGGGTCGACAACTCTACAGGCATCGTCGACGTGGTGTCGGCCTTGGGCTCGGCGCCCGGCACCTATGACGAAGCGGTGACCAAATATTTCGCCGCCAGATATGTGCGGGGACGCGAGGGCTATGTCTGGAGCGAGGCGGAGGAAAACTTCCGTACCGTCTCACTGCTGTCGGCCGAGGCGGAGCAGTCGCGCTTTGCCGCCCTCTATCGTGGCAGCAATCCTCAGTCGCCGCAGAATACTTACGGCCGCATTGCGACCTCGAAGGTCAATATCGTTTCGATTGCACTGATCAACGCGCAGGTCGCCTCGGTCCGCTACACCAAAACTGTCGTGCGCGGCGAGGAGGTCCGGACCACCCATTGGGTGGCGACGCTCACCTTCGACTACGTCAACGCCCCCATGTCCGCGACCGACCGGCTTGTGAACCCGCTCGGCTTTGTCGTCAGCGAATACAGGGCCGACCCGGAGGCCATCAAGTGAAATACCGCCGCCTGTTCACCGCAGTTCTCGCGAGCGCCGTCCTCTCGACCAGCGCATCTGCACTGGAGACGCCGCGCGCCGCACCCCACGACAATCGCGTTCGCTTCATCGACTATCAGCCCTATGACATCACGAAGATCGTCGGATCGCTGCGCTCCTCCGTGCAGGTCGAGTTCGCCGCGGACGAAGAGGTCGCGCATGTGGCGCTTGGCAACAGCGTTGCCTGGGAAGTGGCGCCGGCCGGAAACATCCTTTTCTTGAAGCCCCGCGAGAGCCAGCCGGTGACGAACATCTCGGTGGTGACTGCTCGCCGGGATGGCTCGACCCGCAGTTACCAGATGGAGCTCACGGTGCGCGACGGTTCGGTGGCAGCGGGTCAGAACACATTTTTCTACGTAAAGTATCGCTATCCGGCCGACGAGGCGGAGCGCCGCCGCCTTGAAGCCACCTCACGGGCACAAGCGGCCCAAGCGCGCGAGGCTGATCAGGTATTTTCGCTGCATGAAGCCTTCGGTCGGCGCAATTGGCGTTATTCGGCGCAGGGTTCGGCTGCACTCGAGCCAACTGCCGTCTACGACAATGGCAAGATCACGACCTTTGTCTTCTCCGGCAATCAGGAAATGCCTGCAATCTACGTCGAGAACGCGGACGGAACGGAGAGCCTTGTGCCGAAATCTATCAATGACGACCTGGTCCGCGTCCATGCGATCAGCCGCAAGTTCATCCTGCGAAGGGGAGGGGACGTGCTCTGCGTGTTCAACGAGGCTTATGATCCGCTCGGCGTCAATCCGGATACCAATACGACCTCTCCCTCCGTCGAGCGTGTCGCAAGGCAGCCGCTGGCAGGCGCTGGGCGATAGGGGCGGCAATGACAGAACATTTGCTGGACCGAATCCCCGGAGAGCGCGCCGAAACGGCTAGCGGTCGTCGGTTCGACGGACACCCATTGGTAAGGCGCGGCGCCGTGGCGGCAGCGATGATTGCGTTCATTGGACTTGCCCTCTGGTCGATGCGCGATCCGGAGGTCAAAGCGGATGCGGCTGATCCGAAACGCGTGGTCATCCGTCAGACGACCAGTTTCGAGCCGGTGAAGGAGGAACCAAAGATCGAGGCCGCCGTGTCGGAGGTCGAGCTGCCCACGCCGGTCGTGTCGAGAAAAGCAGCGCCGGCCGATGATCCGCTACTCGACTCGGCGCGCCGCGCACCAGTCATGGCCTATGACGGACAGCGTGCCCTGCCGCAGCGGCGAGAAAATACTGCAACCAGCACCGATCCCGACGCCAACTATCTGCCCCTCGATTCAACCTTCGCCACCTTCAACACGCAGCGTGAGGATCAGGCTCGACGTTTCGATCAGCTGATGACGCCGACGCAACTCGAGGGATCGCGCGCTGGAAGGCTCGGCAACCGGAACTTCATCGTGGCGATAGGAGCCTCGATCCCATGCGTGCTCGAAACCGCACTCGCCTCCGACCAGCCGGGCTTTGCGAGCTGCATCATCAGCCGCGATGTGCTGTCCGATAATGGCCGGGTCGTACTGATGGAAAAGGGCACCCAGGTGGTCGGCGAGTATCGCGGCGGCCTTACACGCGGCCAAAACCGCCTGTTCGTCCTCTGGAACCGTGCCAAGACCCCCAAGGGCGTGATCATCACGCTCGCCTCGCCAACAACGGATGCGCTCGGCCGGGCGGGGATGGATGGTTATGTCGACAGCCATTGGTGGGAGCGTTTCGGCAGCGCCCTGCTGCTGTCGATCGTCGGCGATGCTTCCAGTTATCTTGGCAGCCGTCTGCAGGACGGCGACGTAGAAGCCCAAAGAACCACCACCGCCGGCCAGCAGGCGGCGACCGTCGCCGTCGAGCAGTCGATCAACATTCCACCGACGCTGAAAAAGCATCAGGGCGAGCTCGTGTCGATCTTCGTCGCCCGCGACCTCGATTTCTCCGGCGTCTACAGTCTGCGTGTGATCGAGCCGCGCTCCCGAATCTTCAACCCCGCAAGCCTGGGGGAGTTCGGCTCGCGGTCGAACCCGGTAACGAAATAGGCAGAAGATCCGATGGCGGAAGCAGCAGATGCAGGTGTCGTGCGCGAACTGCTCGCGCCGCTCTCGCGGTTTCTGGAGAACAAGGCGCTCTATGAGATCGTCGTGAACCGGCCTTGCGAGGTATTGACCGAAGGGGCGGGCGGATGGGCGAGCCATCACGCGCCCGAACTGACCTTCGCGAAGCTGATGCGGCTTGCTCGCGCCATCGCAACCTATTCGAACCAGGCTATCGACGAGCAACGCCCAATCCTCTCCGCGACCCTGCCGGGGGAGGAGCGTATCCAGATTGTCATCCCGCCGGCAGCCCTCAAGGAAACAGTCAGCATCACCATTCGGAAACCGTCGTCAGTGACGTTCAGTCTCGATGAGCTGGAGAAGGGCGGGCTGTTCGACGTGGCCTCTCCCGAGGGCCCCGTGACAGCAAACCGTAATCTTATCGAACTGCACCGAAAGGGCGCCTATGCGGAGTTCCTGCGCGGGGCGGTGCTGGCGCGCAAGAACATTATCATTTCGGGGGCAACCGGGTCAGGCAAGACCACCTTGTCGAAGGCGCTGATCCGGCACATCCCCGACAGGGAGCGGATCATCTCGATCGAGGACACGCCGGAACTTGTCATCGCGCAGCCGAACCATGTCCGGCTGTTCTATTCCAAGGGCGGCCAGGGCACTGCCAAAATCGGTCCAAAGGATCTGCTGGAATCATGTATGCGAATGCGGCCTGATCGAATTCTTCTGCAGGAACTGCGTGATGGCACGGCGTTCTACTACATTCGGAATATCAATTCCGGGCATCCAGGCTCCATCACGACGGTGCATGCAGACTCGGCACGGCTAGCGGTCGAACAGCTGACACTGCTTGTCAAAGAGTCCGAAAGCGGCAAGGATCTTGAAAGGTCTGATATCCGTGATCTCCTTAGAGTCGCAGTTGATATTGTCATTCAATGCAAGCGGATCAACGGCCGTTTCCACGTTACCGAGATCTGCATTGATCCTCTCGAATAACAGCGCCCGCTGAGAAGGCAGATTGAGAATCCTGAGCCGGTCAAAGGCGGCTCGCTGATTACCGGCCCTCGGATTTTCGAGATTGCCTGGTCCAGCCCAAGCATCCTCGCTTGTCCTGTGCACGGCCTCGTTATGCCTTCCCACAAATGAGCTATACCGACAAATACGGTCATCTGAGCTATCAGACGATGCTTGCGGATCTGCGACAGTGGTCGCTCGACGCGCCATGGTCTGCGGGACCTGCCCTCAGGCGGCCGCCCTATTCCTGTCACGGTGAAACAGCGACGACACTGGCATGAAGGCGTGAACGGTCGATCTAAACGGCCGAAACGTTCTCGGGGGGGGCGCCGGCAGTACCGGGCGAGGAGATCGTAATCGAAGCGCTGTGCTGCTGGTGGCAAGGCTGCAGAGTGAGAGGGCCTGCCAGGCAGGGCGTGGACAGAGGGGTCGGAGAGTGGGGCAGTTTGCGCCGACGAATGACGCGACCATCGATTTTCTCCCGCGGCCTCTGCCCACCTGACCCAACGTCGCCGGTCACTATTCGGCGGCGGCAGTAATCCTCATCAGCCCGGCCATTGCGCCGGGCGCTTTTGTTTCAGGAGACTTGCACATGAACAGCATGCTTCCCAACGCTCAATCGGCCTCGTCCGGCTTCAAGGTCGATATCTCGCGCGGCGAGCGCATCGGTCGCGTGTCGTCTGAATGGTTCTCACGTCCGGACGACCAACGCTACCTCTCTCTCGGCGAGCTCTACAACGCGGTCAAATCGCGGGCCGATTGCGCCCACGCCCGTACGGTTGAAAGCGCCGCCATCCGTGTGGAGGCGAGTCGCGACAATTCCGAGCGGCTCGAACTGATCGTTCCCGGCCAGAGGCAGCCGATCGCGCCTACGCACTGGAGCTACGGCCAGCTTTGTAGCCTGGTCGGAGCGCCGGCAACCTATATGCGCCAGCTTCCTGCTCCGCTCGCCGGCATCAACCTTCAGCACGGCTTGCTCTCGCATAGGTCCGAGCTGGTCAAGACGCTTGAGGCCGACGGGGAGCGCGTCGAGCTTCGCGCGATTACCGGGCCTGAGTACGGCAGGGTCTGGGACCACGAGCTTGTCAGCGCCGTTATGGATATCGCCGGCAACGGTACCGGCGACACAATGTGGAAGGTGCCGGGCGTTCTCGACTGGTCGACGATGACCCACAATCCCTTCGTGGACATCAGCAAGGAGACCACCACCCTCTATGCCAGCGATCGCGACGTTTTTCTGTTCCTTGTCGACGACACGCACCCGATCGAAGCCGGCCGCCTGGCTAACGGCGAACCCGATCTCTATTTCCGCGGTTTCTATTGCTGGAACAGCGAAGTGGGTTCGAAGTCGCTCGGGATCGCCTCCTTCTATCTGCGCGCGGTGTGCTGCAATCGAAACCTCTGGGGTACGGAAAATTTCGAGGAGATCGTCATTCGTCATTCGAAGTTCGCCGGCCATCGGTTCGCGCATGAGGCGGCACCGGCGCTGACCAACTTTGCCAACTCATCCCCGGTGCCCTTTGTTGCGGGAATCAAGGCGGCGCGCGAACGCATCGTCGTGCGCACTGACGAGGATCGCCATGGCTTTTTGCGCAAGCGCGGCTTCTCGAGGGGCGAAACCGCCAGGATCATCGACACCGTCTTGCAGGAAGAGGGTCGGCCGCCGGAATCGATCTTCGATTTCGTACAGGGGATGACGGCACTCGCCCGAACGAAGTCCCACCAGGACACCCGCCTCGAACTGGAAGGCAAGGCGAAGAAGCTTCTAGAACAAACTTCCTGACGGCTATTCCAAGACGCAAGCCACGCGCATTGCCGGCGTCGAGCAGGGCTTTCACAGTCCGAATATCCGGTGCGATGACAAGGGGCGCGTGAGTTGGAAAAGGGCCGGGCCGAGTGTGGCCCGGCCGGAGATAACGTTCCTCTTCTGCCGATCGCACCCATGATTACGGCAGTCTCGGCATTTCGCCCTCCGCCACGCGCCAGACCCATGGCGTCATCTCGGGCCTTGCCTCGATCATTTCCGCTAAGGCACGCTCGTAATCCTCACGCGCACCAGCCGGAACTACGAACATCGCGATTGGGGCGGGCCGCTGCTCCGGCAAGGTTACCGCCACGATCGGTTGCTCGCGCGCGAGATTGAAACGTAGTCCCTTGACGCTTTTCCGCTTCAAAACACTCAGCTTCTCCAAAAGCCGCAGTTCGTCGATGCTCTCGAATGGAAGCCAGTGTTCGTTGACGACCATGAGTGCAAGCTCGTCGACCGAGGCGACCCCGCCCTGCGAAATCCCGAATGTGGCTATCAAGATGAGATGGAATTCTTCGCTCGAGCGCCACAGCTCAAGTTCCGTCTCGTACCGGGCACTGAGCCGCTTCAACGCCCCATCTCCGATCATTAAGGGAAACGGAAGATGCCGGAGCAGGATCCTCTGGCCTTCGCGCGCGGCTGTGAACTCCTTCACTTCCGCAACGGTGATCATCAGTTTGCGCGGTCCCGTCCCGGAACTTCGCGCCCCAGCGAGAGCTGCAGTCCGGCGTGCCACGATCCCTTCCTTGTCCTCCTGGTGGAAGACTTCCGGCACGAACAGCATGTCGCTGAGCGGCTCACCACGTACCGTCATTTGCGAAGCGGCACTCAAAAGGCTTGAGCGTACCCGACCCCAGCCACGCTTGCCGGCCCAGGAGGAGCACCATTCCGTCAATTCCCCGATTTCCCAAAGATAGTGGAGCATGGCGCGCAAAGAGAGCTTTTTCGTTTCGTTGCGAATGGCCGGCACTACAGCCTCAGTCGGTTGAGAAGCCGCCACACGCGGCCCTTTCTTCGTCATCGCGAAATCCAGCTTCAAGGCCGTTCGGCCATTGGCATCGATCTGAATTGCGTTGCCAATCAAAGGCCCGAGACCGGACAACTCGTAAGGCGGTTCATAGGATGCGCAAGCCGGGTCGTGACCGCGCCCGGAAAGCGGCATGCGCTTGACGAGATACTGTCCATCCAAACGTGCGATATACATAGGAAGCGGCGGTTCCTTGCACCGGCAATGCGGCCGGAGCTTCTGCTCATAGGCGCCGGGCAGGAGCGCCTGGAATTCCATCGAATCCTCTTCGAATGTCCTGCCGCCGATCAGATAGCGCCGCACCCTGATCCTCCTTTACCTCCCGAAGCGTCTTCCCCATTGGTTGGGAAGAGCCCGCCGAATACTGTTCTAAATAAAGCAGTTTAATCGGCCGTATTCAATCTTTTCGAGCACCACTGACGGCCCGGACCATCCGCCGGTCAACAGACCTGCCGCCAAGCTGGCAGGGCCGCTGTTCCGCGCTGGCGCAGCCGCTGGCGGGCACGCTTTGCCGACAGCCTGCGCCACCGCGGAATCCTGCGGGCATCCCTCTATCCGGCCCTGCGGTTCCACTCGTCTCTGCTGCTGCCGCGATCTCGCCACCGGCCGGACGCGAGCTATTGTCCGAGCCTGTGTGGAAACGTGTTGATATGATAGAGTGATTCCCGTTGAGCGGGGGTCGGGATGAAGCGTTTCATTGAGGGC
>NZ_LNQC01000049.1 GCF_001651855.1 Sinorhizobium americanum
CTCGGGCGAGACGGAGAAGCGGCCGATCTCCTGGAGCGGCTCATAGCGGACGCGCCGGCGCGGCGGCACCCTCGATACCTCGCCTTGCGTGCGGCAGCCTGCAGTCATTTGGGGCGCACCGAGGAGGCGCAGCGATGTGCCAGTGCCTCCATTGAGTCGGTCGGCAAGTGTTGGAAGGGCGATCCGGCGGCGGGGCCGCGGCAATATGTGGACTGGCTCGTGGATACCTTGTACCTGCGTCGGGACGAGGACGCGGAACGGTTGCGCGAGGGCTTGCGGCGAGCCGGGTTGCCGGCTTGATGATGGCTTCTTCTGACGGCTCTTCCCAGCAAACAAGTCATTCCGCCAACGATTGCATATGGCAGAGTTTCACCCTGGTGAGACCTACGGGAACGAACAGAGTCGACCCGAAGCGGCCACTGCCAACTAGAGTGGTGAACGGCTGCGGTGAGCCCGAAGCAGTCGTTCGCCCGTGAATCGACGGTCGGCAACGCGCGTTTTTGTCAGGCAGCCTCCGCAAGAAGAATAGCCCGAACGGTGAATGACAGGCTCACTAGAAAGAACGAGTGGCGAATTACTGTATTTCTCGTCTCCGCAGTCCTCCTCAGGGCCTAGTCGAGGTGGTTCAGCGTGACCACACCCGTATCGGCGGCAACCCCGGCAAGTGCGATGGAAGTCGACCAACAAATTGGCGCTCGAGGGTCGATTGACTCTTTCTTTCAAGACGGCGGCCCGCCAAGTAACCTCCTGATGACATCGTCGCAATCGGAGTCGAAGCACCGACCATGACTGAGCACAATGCGCTCCGGCCGCCAGGAACGGATTTTCGCGAACGCTGCATTGGCCTTTCGTCGCTGCAATAACAGGGGCAGCCTCATGCCGAAGAATATTTGCCCGCGGGGATGGTACATTCCGCTCAGTTTCGTTGCCGTTCGCCAAGGCTCGGGCATTTTGTCCAACTCGACGTTGATGATCGTGTCCGTCAGGATCAGCGTTCTCGAGGTTTTGTGGTAGAAGATGAACTCCTTGAAATATCCGCCCGGAAACAGCGTCTGGTCGATGTCTTGCCGCCAATCCTCGGTCGGATTTAAGTCGAGGTCCCGCGCAAACGTGACATCGTTGCGCCGGGCGCGCGCCCTTTGGCGGACATGCGGCGAAGCCCAGGTGATCGCGTCGGGAAAGACCTTGGACCACTCCCCGATATGAGCGTAGTGAAATTGGTTGGGCGAGACGAGATGACGGATTGCGCCCATCCGCTGCAGCTCGCCTGCCAACGCCTCGTCGAACTTGATCGGCGAGTGCAGGAACAGACTACCGTCCGAAAGGCGCACGATGGTCATCCGGGTCGTGAAAGGCAGCGGTAGCCTGACGCCACCTACGGTCAGATACTCGAATGGTCCATCGACTATCCCGATTTCCGGCCCTATCGGCTTGTATACGTTGATCGGCTCGTAGAGAGAGGCGCCCACAGATCGTCTCCCAGATAACTTCTTGAACCGAGTATGTCTGATTGCTTGATGTCTGCAACCGGTCCGAAATTCAGCCGCTGAGCGGGAGCGTTAAGGCAGACAACGCGCCGCTATGAGATGGTCTGCAACGCACGATCCAAACGGTCTCTGTAAAGTGCCACGGCGGGAACCAGCGCAAATACGCATCCGGTCGCAACGAGAACCGCTGCCAGGGACACTTCTTGGAGACCAATCGAGGGTGAGAGTGCCACGCCAGTCTGACTGGCAACAAACAGTCCGGCCAGGTAGGAGCCCGCGAATCCGAGGATGAGGCCAGCAATCGCGCCAGTGGCGACGATGGTCACGACGTAAAGCCAGATGCAGGCGAACACATAGGCCCTGGGTGCTCCGAGCGCCCTGAGCACGGCGAAACGACGCCTGTGGACGCGCAGCAGGACAATCACGCAGGCGATCACCGCGGCGATGACGAGAGCCTGGGTGCCAGCGGCGAGCGCCGTCATCATCACGCGGATGTCGCCGAGCACCTGATAGAGCCCGACCAGCACTTCCGCCGGAAAGAATGCCGTCGATGTCTCGGTTCGGAACAGGTTGCGCAAGCCGTACGCCGCGGCCAGATTTTCCGGCTTCACCACCATTGCCGGAACTCCGGTCAGGTAGGCGTCGTCGAACGGCGGGCCGAGGACGGGTCCCGCCTCCGGCGCGTGGCCCGTCGGAAGATTGTGCAGCTTCCAGATCTGCTCCACCGGAATGATCACGGCGCGATCCCACGGCGATCCCTGCGCCGGAAGTCGACCGACCACTGTAAATCTGCTGGCATGGACCAGGCCGCCTGTCGTCTCCTCGGGACCGTGGCCATGGCTCGTCTGGAACGTGTCGCCCACCTTCAATGGCGAAGCCTGCCCGACGACCGCCTCTTCCCAGTTCTCAAAGCCCCGGCCCTCTGCCAGATGTCCGTCCGCCAGATGAAGAACGAGGTCACGAGTCGTCCCGACGACCGGGTCGCCGTTGACGCTGTCGCCGAACGCAAGCGGCGCGGCGAATGCGACGCGCTTTTCCGCAACGACCTGCCGAACGACCTCCGGCTTCAGCAGTTCGACCGCGCCAGGTCGCAGGAACAGTGACTTCAGGGTCACGTCTGTAATGCTTCCGGGAGCCGCGACTATCAGGTCGAACTTGTCGACGGCCCGCGCGCTCGCCTGCTTCAGGGCGCGCTCCTGCGATATGATCGCCACACCCAGAGCCGTGGCAATCATGACGAGGATCACGAGCATCAGGTTCAGGCGCCGGTCGGCGCGGAGCGTCGAAAGGACCATCGGCAACGGGTTCATTGCGCGCGATCCTTTCTGACTACTCTTCCGTGATCGAGATGGATGGTCGTTGCAGCTCGCGCGGCGAATTCCGGATCGTGGCTGACGGCAATAACCGTCTTGCCCTTGGCCGCTTCTTCGATCAGCGAATCGATGACGAAGGATCCGTTTTTTGTGTCGAGGCTGGCGGTCGGCTCGTCGGCCAGGATGATCCGCGGATCGAACAGCAATGCCCTGGCAATCGCGACCCGCTGCTGCTCACCACGCGACATCCGCGAAACCGTCGTTCGGTCTTCCGGAACGCCGAACCGCTTCATGAGCGATCTCGCATCGGCGGCAGGACGGGCCGCCTTGCCGAAGCTTTCAGGCAAGCGAATATTGTCGAGCGGCGACAATTCGCCGATCAGATTGAAGTCCTGGAAGATCATGCCGACAGTCTGGCGTCGCCAGGCATCTCGCCGGCTTTCGCGGAAATCGGTCACTGTCTCCCCAAAAACGGTGACGGAACCGCTTGTGAGGGGCGTGATGCCGGAAATGACGTTCAAGAGCGTGGATTTGCCAGATCCCGATGGCCCCGCCACCACGGTCAATTCCCCAGGTGGAAACGAGAGATCCTCGATGGTGAGAATGGCGCGTCGGTCATTAGCCGTATCCGGCACTTCGACGTTGATTTTCTTGAGGGAGACCATTGGGTGTTCAAAGCCGCTCGAAAACAGCATCCGTGAGGCGGAGGAAGCTGACAAAGCCGGTTTCCGGATCCTTCTCGAAGCCGACCTCCAGCTTGCCCACCACCTTGATCGGGAAATTGAAGGGCGTGGGGTCCACGATCGACGAGGTTTTGATGAGAACGATGTCGGTCGGCCAGTCCAGCGTCGAATCGCAGAACGGGCAGACGGCCATCGGCATCTTGGTCAGCACGAAGAATGTCGCCTGTGCCTTGAGCGGGGGTGCCATGTATCCGACGATCTCGACCTCGCTGCCTGTAAGCGCCTTGGTCTTGGCGGACGGATCACTGCCCTTCTCATAGAGTTCCGCGAAGCTAAGCGTGCTTGCTGCCGCTATGGCAGCGCCCGCAGCGATCGCAACCGCGATGAACATCAAGAAGGCACCCGTGATCAATCGTCGCATTCGTCACCCATCAAAATGGAGCAACCCGGCCGTCGACCGGGTTGCCGGAACATCCGTCAACGATGAACCGTCAGTCCTGCTGGCCGAGGCCCGAGGCGTTGGAGAGGACGTGATAGATGTAGTTCTCTTCGACCGTGCCCGAGACCAGATGGGCCTGCGGACCCCAGGCATAGATCACCACGTCGTCACCGGCATGGGTTTCCGACTCCATCGGCACCAGGGCCGGCTGCAGGAAGTCTGGTGACTTTGTGTCGACCGTCGTCAGGTCGGGACGGACGCCGGCAGGCTGGGCTTCCGTCTTGCCTTTTTCCAAAGCGGGGAACACCGCACCCGGACCGTTGGCGTAGCCGAGGGTCGTGTAGGGCTTGCCGTCGGCCGCCTTGGCGACCTCGCCGTCCACATCGACGACGAGACCGAACAGCGGGTTGCCCCGCTTCGGGTAGCCGTT
The DNA here is from genome assembly GCF_001651855.1 of Sinorhizobium americanum. Taxonomy (GTDB): domain Bacteria; phylum Pseudomonadota; class Alphaproteobacteria; order Rhizobiales; family Rhizobiaceae; genus Sinorhizobium; species Sinorhizobium americanum. Next base: position 4,353 of record NZ_LNQC01000049.1, read on the forward strand.
GATCGTCATGGTGTGGCCGTGGTCGGCGGTTGCGACGATCAGCGTGTCTTCGCGCTTGGTCATTTCCAGCGCCTTCTTGATCGCCTGGTCGAAGGCGATCGCATCTTCGAGCGCGCGGGCGGCATTGCCGGCATGGTGGGCATGGTCGATGCGGCCGCCCTCGACCATCAGCACGAAGCCTTTTTCGCCCTGCGAGAGACGCTCGATCGACTTGGCCGTCATCTCTGCGAGCGACGGTTCGCCCTTGGCATCCTTCGGACGATCCAGCTCGTATTCCATGTGGCTACGGTCGAACAGGCCGAGTAGCTTGGCACCGGAGGAAAGGTCGGCGGCGTCGAAGCCCGCCTTGTCCGTCACATAGAGATGGCTGTTGCTCTTCGAGGTCCACTCGGCCGTCAGGTCGCGCTTGTCGGTGCGGCTGCCGGTCTTTCCTTCATCCTCGACATCGGCGGTTTCGGCTGGAACGAAGTTGCTGCGGCCGCCGCCGAGGATGACCTCGAAACCGTCGCCGGCCGTCCAGTTGACGAGCTGGTCGGCAAGATCCTTGCAGCCCTTGGCGAGATTCTCGCCGACTTCCTTGTCGTTCTCCCAGTCGCGGTCGGGCGTATGGCCGTAGGTCGCAGCCGGCGTTGCATGCGTGATGCGGGCGGTCGAGACCACGCCCGTCGCCAGGCCCGCCTCTTCGGCGAGTTCGAAGATCGACTTGACTTCCTTGCCCTTCGAGGCCTCGCAATCACCGACGACCGCGTCCTGGTTCAGGCCGATGATGTCGTTGCGCGTCTTGACGCCCGCCACCATCGCCGTCGCAGTCGGCGCGGAATCCGAGACCTGGCCGTCGTGGCTGTAGGTCTTCGACATCGCGGTGTAGGGGAAGGTGTCGATCGTCAGGACGTTGGACTCGCCGTCAACGCCGCGCTTCTGCCCTTCGAGGATGCGGGCGGCCGTGACAGTTGCCACGCTCATGCCGTCCCCGACGAAAATGATGATGTTCTTCGCCTTGCCAGAGATCGGCTGGACCGCGAGTTTTGCCTCGAGCGCGGCCTTGGCCGCGGTGAAATAGCTGTCGCTGGCCTGCGGGAGATCGGCGGCGCTCACATGCGCGGCCATCAGCGCGGCGCAGCATACGCCGGAAAAAAGTGTCCTGATCATCAATGAAACCCCTCGAAGAACGTGGAAGGCATGGCACCGGAAGTGCCGCGCGGAGGGACCCTATTGGGGGTTCATTTCAGTTATGTGACACTTAGTCGTGAGAGTGCCCCGCGTGGGAGTGCTCGCGCGCATCAGCAGGCTCGACCTCGGAATGGACGGTCAACTCACCACCCGGTTCGAAGCTCAGGACCATCTCGATCCCGTCTCCGACCGCAAGCTCTTGCGACAGCCCGTCCAGCTTTATTGCAAGTCCGCCTGGATCAAGCTGGACCTCTCCGACGGGGACGTCGATGGCACCGACAGCGGCTGTCGTGAGCTCGGTCCCTTCCATCACGATGCCGACGAGCTCGGCGCGCTCGGCCACGTCAGTCCTGACGCGGGTCAGCCTGACGGGGCCGCCGGCATTCTCGATATCCATGAAGACCAAGGTCGAACCACCGGCATCGGCCGCCCTCGCCCACGGGTGCACCACCCGGATGTCTCCCATTGCAGCGACGTGACTCTCGTGATCCTCCGCCATCGCGTTCGAAGCATAGAACATGACGGCGCAAATCATCGATCCAAGTAGTTGTCTAACTCGCATCCGTCCCTGCCTTGTTTGTCCATGAGATAGCAACGGGCCTTATCACTTGTGTGACAGCCAGGCATTTGCTGTGATTTCCCGCAGATCAGCCGTCGCGAGAACGGCTTAATTCCATCTTCCGGACGCCAGCCACAGCACCGCGCAGGCGGCGACAATTGGCGCTGCAAATTTGAGCCAGGCGTGGAGAGGGGGAAGCAGCCGACCTTGCCGAGCGCCGTCGGCGCTGGCCGCATACAGGGCAAATGCGCACCATCCGCCGAGGAAAGTAACGGCACCTGCTTGCGCACCGACATAGCGATCGCCGAAGAACCAAGTGCCCAAAGTAATCGCTGCCAGAAGAACGATCAGGCCGACGGCACAGACTGCGATCTCAGCCCGATCATCTGTCTGCTTCGGGCGTTCTTGTCGGCTTCGTCTCACAATCCGGTTCATCGTTCCGTTCCGAATGCTTCCTCTGGTGAACGCTCTCAAGAATGCCCCAGTGCGCAGCACCGCTATCAAGCGGTTCCGCTCTGCGCAACGCCCTTCTGCGGCGCGGCCGCGATGGAGGACAGGTCCTCGTCAGGGTTGACGGGCGTTCTGGCTTCCTTGCGCTCCGAATAGCGGTCGACCAACCGGGCGGAGTGCGGCCGCAGGAGGATGGTGAAGCGAACGAGTTCCTCCATCACGTCGACGATGCGGTCATAGTAGCTCGACGGCTTCATCCGCCCATCCGCATCGAATTCCTGGAATGCCTTGGCGACGCTCGACTGGTTGGGAATCGTGAACATCCGCATCCAGCGACCGAGTATCCGAAGCGTATTGACCGCGTTGAAGCTTTGCGAGCCGCCGGACACCTGCATGACGGCCAGCGTACGGCCCTGGGTCGGACGGATGCCGCCCATGTTCAGGGGCAGATGGTCGATCTGCGCCTTCATGATTCCGGTGATCTGACCGTGCCGCTCCGGCGAGCACCACACCATGCCCTCGGACCAAATCGCGTGCTCGCGCAGCTCCTTCACCGCCGGGTGGTTATCCCCCTTGACCTGGTCAGGCAGCGGCAGGTCGGAAGGATCGAAGATGCGGGTCTCCGCGCCGAAGTATTCCAGGAGACGCGCGGCCTCTTCGACGGCTAGTCGCGAGAAGGAGCGTTCGCGCAGCGAACCATAGAGGAGCAGAATGCGCGGCTTGTGGTCGTTCGGCCCGAGGCCATCCGCCGGGTTACGGTGCATGTAGGCGGGATCGAGCGCCGGAAGGTGGTCGAAATCGGTAAGGGGGCGTAGTCTCATTTCAATTCCCATGCGTAAGAAGCGCGGCGGTTCAGACGAGCCGGCGGCCATTCTCGTCGAGAACCGCTTCCCCATCTTCCTTGACGAAGGGTCCCATGAACGCGTCGGCCGGCAGGATGTCGAGGACAGCCTCGGACGGCCGGGCCAGCCGCGTGCCGATCGGCGTGACCACAAACGGCCGGTTGATCAGGATCGGATGATCGAGCATCGCTGTCAGGAGTTGGTCGTCGGAGAGTGCCGGATCCTCGAGCCCGAGCTCCGCATAGGGTGTTCCGTTCTCCCGGACCGCTTCGCGGACGGTCAGGCCGGCACCGCGGATCATCGCGGCGAGCTCCTCCCGGCCCGGCGGCGTACTGAGATAGTCGATCACCGTCGGTTCGATGCCTGCGTGGCGAATGAGCGCCAGCGTGTTGCGCGATGTCCCACATGACGGATTGTGGTAGATGACAACGTCCATGATCATTCGGTCCCCTTGACCTTAATTGGTGAAGTTGAGGTGTTTTGCTCGGCAAGCAACCACCCGGCGATAGCCGTGGCCACGAGCGCGCCGAGAACTTCGGCGGCGACAAAGGCCGGAACGTCCGTCGGTCGGATGCCCGAAAAAGTGTTCGAAAAGGCGCGGGCGACAGCGACAGCGGGGTTGGCAAAGGACGTCGAGGCAGTGAACCAGTAGGCCGCGGTGATGTAGAGGCCGACCAGCGACGGGATGGCGTCGGCGCGCAAGCGCAGTCCCGCCAGGATCGTAAACACGAGGCCGAAGGTGGCGACCGTCTCTGCGATCCACTGGCCCTGCCCTGTCCGCAGTGTTTCCGAAACCTGGAAGATCGGCAGGTCGAACATCGCATGGGCAACAAACGTTCCTGCGAGGCCGCCGGCAAACTGCGCGAGGACGTAGAGCGCCGCTGCGGATGGCTCGATCTCGCGCCTCGCCGCGAACACCATTGTTACCGCCGGATTGAAGTGCGCTCCGGAGATCGGCCCAAGAATGCTGATCAAGACAACCAGGATCGCGCCCGTTGGAATCGTGTTTCCGAGAAGGGAGACCGCGACGTCATCGGAGAGGCGGTCGGCCATTATCCCGGAGCCGACGACGGTGGCGACCAAAATAGCAGTGCCGAGCGCTTCCGCGCCGAGGCAGCGTTTGAGGTCGAAGGTCATGCTTCAGCTCGCCTGCGGCCTTGCGGCGGCAGTGGAGCCTTCCATCCGGCCGATCTCGTGGAGGCTTGAGGTCAGGCTCATCCGCTCGAGGCTCTCGACAGGCAGAGCTGCAAAGGCTGCAATGCGAAGCTTCATGTAACGGAGCGTCGTTGCGAAGGCGACACGCTTTTCGGCGTCCGTCCCCTCGACTGCTGCCGGATCCTCGACGCCCCAATGCGCCGTCATCGGCTGGCCGGGCCATACCGGGCAGGCCTCGCCCGCCGCGTTGTCGCAGACGGTGAAGACGAAATCGAGATCAGGAGCGCCGGGCCGCGCGAACTCGTCCCAGTTCTTGGAGCGAAGTCCGTCGATCGGATAATTGTGGCCCGCGAGCGTCTCGAGCGCAAAGGGGTTGACCTCGCCTCTTGGCTGACTGCCGGCTGAAAAGGCGTTGAACTTGCTCCCCCCGTCCTTTCTAAGGACGCTCTCGGCAATGATCGAACGGGCGGAGTTTCCCGTGCAGAGAAACATCACGTTGAACGTCGTCTTGGTCATGGGGCTACCTTTTCGCTTGAACGGCAGGGGTTGAGCGCTTCGACCAGCGGCGCGCAAAGATCGGCGTTTCCGCCGCAACAATCCTGGACGAGGAAGAGGGTCAGATCGCGCAAACGCGAAACATCCGCGCGGTAGACGATAAGTCGGCTGCGGCGTTCGGAAGAAACCAGACCCGCCCGAGCGAGGATGTTCAGATGCGTCGACATCGTATTGTGGGGCACGGCCAAGGCGCGGGCGATGTCGCCTGCCGGCAATCCATCGGGCTCATGCCGGACAAGCAGGCGGAAGGTTTCAAGGCGTGTCGACTGGGCGAGTGCCGCAAGCGCGAGAATTGCGTTTACTTGTTCCATATGTCGAGAATACCCGAAATGTGGACAGCGTCAACCGTCGGTGCTACACATTGAACGAAGAGGTGGAGCAACTCCGCCGAAGGCTTTTCGAGGAGACGGGAAGCATCGCCCGCAAGAGGCACGCGGGAGGAGCCAATGAAGGGAATCGAGGACATTCCCGACTGTCGGCCCGGCGGACACGCCAGGCTTGGCAGACGATGCTTCATTGGAGGCGCGCTGTCGCTTTTATCGATGCCAGCACTCGCAGCCGCCGCCGCGAACTCCTTGGAAAAACCAGTACTGCGCTTCGGTCTGACGCCGGTCTTTCTCTCCAATGACCTCGAGGTTCTCGACGAACTGAAGAATTATCTCGCTAACGCGACGGGGCATGAGGTCCAGCTTGTCACACAGAGGACCTACCAGGAAGTGACCGCCCTGCTCGTGGCGGGGAACCTGGAGGCCGCGTGGATCTGCGGCTATCCCTACCGGAAATTCCAGGACGAACTGGTGCTCGTCGCGACGCCATCGTGGCGCGGACAGCCGCTCTATCAGTCCTATCTCATCGTGGGAGCGGACCGGGGGGCAAGCTCGCTCGACGATTGCAGGGGCGACATCCACGCCTTCTCGGATCCCGATTCCAATTCTGGCTACCTGGTCACGAAAGCCTACCTCGCACAGCGTCACCTGAGCGAGGATACGTTCTTCCGGAAGACGTTCTTCACCTACGGGCACCGCAACGTGATCCGCGCCGTCGCCGCGGGCCTTGCGAATTCCGGCAGCGTCGACGGCTACGTGTGGGAGGTGATGAAGAGCATCGAGCCGGACCTCGTCTCCCGGACAAAGGTACTGGTCAAATCGGATTGGTACGGTTTTCCGCCGATCGCCGCGCCCGCAAGGCTCAAGGGCACGGCCGCCTTCGAAAGACTTCGATCGGCCTTCCTCGGGATGGTGTCCGATCCGGTCGGACGGTCGCTCCTTGGTCGCCTGCAGCTTGACGGATTCGTCGATGCGCCGCCTTCGACCTTCGATGGCATCGCCGCCAACATCGAACTCGTCAGGAGGCTGGGGTGAAGCTCGTCGACGAATTCCGGCGGATACCCCTCACGATCCGCGTGCCCGCGATGGTCGCAGCGCTGATGATCGTCGTCAGCGCCATAATCTCGGAACGCGTGCTAAGCAGGCTCTACGAAACCCAGCAGCAGCACATGGCGGCCGTCGTGGGCACCTACCTCGACGGGCTTTCGAATGCGCTCATTCCTCCGGTGCTACGCGGCGACATCTGGGAGACCTACGATATCCTTGACCGGACACCGTCTACCTACGGCGTGCTCGTCCCTCTCGAGACGATCGTCACCGGGCGCGACGGCCGGGTCCTCGCATCGAGCCACCCGAAGTCGGTAGCCCCGCTCGCGGAATTGCCCGCCGAATACGCTGACCGCGCTCCGCCGAGCGACGGCATGCAGATCGACTGGGAGAAGCGGACAGGTTTCGGCAGGCGTGACCTCCTCTACCAAGGCAGGCCGGTCGGCGCGATCCACGCCTCCTTCGACATATCCCACCTGATTGCCGAACGGCGCGAGGTCCTGAACACCCTGCTCGCCACGAACGCCGCGCTCGCCATCGCATTCGCGACTGTCGGCTACCTGCTGGCGCGTCGAATGGTCCGGCCCGTGAAGACCTTGGCCGACCACATGAGATCGGGGGCGAGCGCCACTCCCCGGCCGATCGCGCTCGAGGAATTCCCGCGGCGGGAAGGCGAGTTCGCCGAGCTGTTTCACGGGTTTAACGCGCTGGTCGAGGCCGAGCGGGAACGCAGCGCCCTCACGCTGAAACTCGCGGAGGAGGAGAAGCTCGCCAGCCTCGGGCGTCTCGCTTCCAGCATGGCGCACGAGATAAACAATCCCCTCGGCGGCCTGTTCAACTGCATCGACACCCTCAAGCGTCACGGAGCCGACGAGTCAGTCAGGGAGACCAGCCTGTCGCTTCTCGAGCGCGGCCTGACCGGTATCCGGGACGTGGTGCGCGCGGCTCTTGCGACATATCGCGCGGACCGGTCCGGGCGGCCGCTGACCGTCCAGGACCTCGACGACGTGAGGCTGCTCATCGGGCCGGAGATCGCGCGAAGACAGCAGACGCTGAACTGGGAGCGATGTCCAGACACGCCGTCGCTCGCGGTGCTTTCCGGCGTCGCGGTCCGACAGGCACTTCTCAACCTAGTGCTGAATGCCAGTACGGCGGCCGGCGACGGCGGCAAGATCTCTGTTCAGTCCCGCTTCGATGCCGAAGCATGCACATTGGTGCTCGCAGTCGGCGACAGCGGCCCTGGCTTGAGCAGTGATGCTCTCGAAGTGCTCGTGGCACCGGACCCTGCACCCGCAAGCCGCCGCGCCAATGGGCTGGGGCTATGGATGGTCAGGAAGATGGTCGACGAGACCGGTGGTCGGATAAGAGTTGGAGAGAGCGACAGCGCCGGCGCACTCGTCGAACTCCATCTGCCGCTGCGAGACCCCTTGGAGGTGAACCATGCAGCATAACGCAGGACGCATCGGGCTTCTGGAAGACGATCCCATCATGGGCGAATCGCTTGTGCAGCGCCTTTCGCTCGAGGGACACAAGGTGCAGTGGTGGACACGCGGCGAGCAGGCGCTTCGAGAGCTGTCCGCCCACGTCGGCGATTTCGATCTGGTGATATGCGACATCCGCCTCCCGGACATGAACGGGGAAGACGTCTTCCGGCAGAGTTGCTGCGAAAGTTCGACACCGTTCCTGTTCATGTCGGGCTACGGCGACATCGACCAGGCCGTGCGGCTGATGCGCAGCGGCGCCGTGGACTTCATCACCAAGCCTTTCGAAATGGCCACGCTGCTCGACAGGATAGCATCAAGCCTTCGGTCGAGCCCCAGGGACTCGCTTGAGGGCGAGCTTGGGATCTCAGCTTCCATGCGGCACGTGGAGATGGTCCTCCGGAGATATGCCGCGCACACGCTGCCAGTCCTCATTCAAGGCGAAACCGGGACGGGAAAGGAAATCTGCGCGCGCTTTCTCCATCAGGTATCCGGCCGGGCCAGTTCTCCATTCATGGCGGTCAACTGCGCTGCGATTCCGGGCGAGTTGCTGGAAAGCGAGCTGTTCGGCCACGAAAGGGGAGCGTTCACCGGGGCGAACCAGCTTCATCGCGGTTATGCCGAACGAGCAGGCGACGGCATCCTCTTCCTCGACGAAATCGGTGACATGCCGATTCCGTTGCAGACGAAGCTGTTGCGGCTCATCGAGGACGGACATTTCCACCGCCTGGGGAGCGAAAAGCCGATCCCGTTCAAGGCACGCATCGTCTGCGCCACCCACCAGAACGTCGAAAGCGAGCCTGGCCGCTTCCGCCAGGACCTGTACTTCCGCTTGTCTGCCCTGCCGGTTGCGATCCTACCCCTCCGGGAGCGACCCGAGGACATTCTGTGGCTGGCGCAGCGGTTCCTGGACGAGATCACCGAGGCGCGCGACACACCGGTGCGCGGTATCAGTGCGCTCGCCGAAGATGTGATGCTCGAGCATCAATGGCCGGGCAACGCGCGCGAGCTCCGCAACCGTCTGGAACGCGCGGCGGCGCTGTCCGAGAACACGTTGCTGATGCCGATAGACCTCTTTCCAGACAAACGAGCCGGACACGTCGCCGGCTCCGTCGCTACCCTGTCGGAGGCGCGCGACGCCGCCGAGCGCAGGCAGATCCTCAGGGTTCTCAGCATGACCAACGGGCAGATATCCGAGGCCGCGCGTTACCTCGGCGTGTCGAGAACGACGCTGTGGGAGAAGATGACTCGGTTCGGGATCGAAGGTGGAGCACGTTCGGAAAACTGAACATCCGGCACGTCGGCTGTTCGCATTTTCCGACAGCTTTTAACGCCTTTATCTCGCAAAGGACCGTTCTCCCCCGGAAATCCGGCATTCTCCTAAATGGCATGACGTTTGCTGACCTGTGGACGAGGACATCCAACGTAGGGAGGCTTGAATGTCACGCTGTCGAAACATGGTCGATCTGGGCCGCCGCCAGTTCCTGCGCGGCAGTGCGTTGATGGCCGCCAGTGCCACGGTTGCCGCGGCCGGAGCCGCGCCTCAGGCGAAGGCCGCGACGCCCGCGGCCAGGGTCGAGTACCCTTCAAACCGTCTCGCCAATGTCTCCGAACTCAAGTTGAACGAGCCCTTGGAGGTCACCTATCCGGACCCGGACGCGCCGGGAGTCCTTCTCAAGCTCGGCATACGCGTCGAAGGCGGGGCCGGGCCCGACGGCGACATCGTCGGTTTCTCGACGATCTGTCCGCACAAGGGCTACCCCCTCAGCTATTCGGCCGACAGCAAGACCTTCAACTGTCCCGGACACTATTCCGTGTTCGATCCTGAGAAAGGAGGCCAGCAGGTCTGGGGCCAGGCCACGCAGAACCTGCCGCAGTACGCGCTTCGCATCGCGGAGAACGGCGACATCTTCGCCGAGGGCGTGGATGAACTGATCTACGGCCGCCTGTCGAACGTGCTTTGAGGGAGAAAGACGATGGCCTACAAACGCAACATCGACCGTCTGCCGATCATCCCCGCGGACGCAAAGCAGCACAACGTCACATGCCATTTCTGCATCGTCGGCTGCGGCTATCACGCCTATACCTGGCCCGTGAACAAGCAGGGCGGCACGGAGCCGGATAAGAACATCTTCGGCGTCGACCTCTCGAAGCAGCAGCAAGCAGAAACCGTCGCCTGGTACTCGCCCTCGATGTACAACATCGTCAAGCAGGACGGCCAGGACGTACATATCGTCATCAAGCCGGATCGCGAATGCAGCGTGAACTCCGGATTGGGCTCGGTCCGCGGCGCTCGCATGGCGGAAATGAGCTACTCGGAGGCGCGCAACACCCAGCAGCAGCGACTGACCGACCCGCTGGTCTGGCGCTACGGCCAGATGCAGCCGACGAGCTGGGAAGACGCGCTCGATCTCGTCGCACGCGTGACCGCAGCCGTCATCAAGGAGAAGGGAGAGGATGCGCTCTACGTCTCGGCCTACGACCACGGCGGCGCTGGCGGCGGATACGAGAACACCTGGGGCACGGGCAAACTCTACTTCGAGGCGATGAAGGTCAAGAACATCCGCATCCACAATCGCCCCGCCTACAACTCCGAGGTCCACGCCACCCGCGACATGGGGGTTGGCGAGCTCAACAACTGCTACGAGGATGCCGAGCTTGCCGACACGATCTTCTGCGTCGGGGCCAATCCGCTCGAGACCCAGACCAACTACTTCCTGAACCACTGGGTTCCGAACATGCGCGGCACGACAGCCGACAAGAAGAACGAGCAATTGCCGGGCGAAGAACATCCTCCCGTCAGGATCGTCTTCGTCGACCCGCGGCGAACCGTCAGTGTCAACGCATGCGAGGCCGAGGCTGGCGCGGACAACGTGTTGCACCTCGCGATCAACTCGGGCACCGACCTCGCCCTCTTCAACGCGATCTTCACGCACATCGTCGAGAAGGGCTGGACCGACAAGGAGTTTATCAAGGCAAGCACTGCAGGATTCGACGAGGCCGTCAAAGGCAACAAAACGACCCTCGAGGAAGCTTCCGAGATCTGCGGAGTGCCGGCTGCAGACATCGAAAAGGCGGCGCAGTGGATCGCCGAGCCGAAGGCCGACGGCAAGCGCCGCCGGACGATGCTGCCCTACGAGAAAGGACTGATCTGGGGCAACGACAACTACCGCACCAACGCAGCGCTGGTGAACATAGCGCTCGCCACCGGAAACATCGGACGGCCTGGCGGCGGCTGCGTGCGCCTCGGCGGCCATCAGGAAGGCTACTCCCGCCCGTCCGACGCCCACGTCGGCAAGCCAGCAGCCTATGTCGACCAGTTGCTGATCGGCGGACAGGGCGGCGTGCACCACATCTGGGGGTGCGACCACTACAAGACGACCCTGAACGCCCACGAGTTCAAGAAGGTCTACAAGAAGCGGACCGACATCGTGAAGGACGCGATGAGCGCCGCGCCCTACGGCGACCGGGACGCGATGGTGAAGGCGATCGTCGAGGCGATCAACCAGGGCGGATTGTTTGCCGTGAACGTGGACATCATTCCCACCAAGATTGGCCAGGCCTGTCACGTCGTGCTTCCCGCCGCGACCTCCGGCGAGATGAACCTGACGTCGATGAATGGGGAACGTCGGATGCGCCTCACCGAGCGCTACATGGACCCGCCCGGCCAGGCGATGCCGGACTGCCTGATCGCGGCAAGGCTCGCCAACAACATGGAGCGCGTGCTGCGCGACATGGGCGATGCGGCCTATGCCGACAAGTTCAAGGGCTTCGACTGGAAGTCCGAGGAAGACGCCTTCATGGACGGGTATCACCAGCACGAGAAGGGCGGAGAGTACGTCACATACGCTCGGCTTCGCGCGATGGGCAACAACGGCTTCCAGGAACCTGCCGTTGGCATCGAGGGCGGTCCCGTCGCCGAGGGCAGTTCGCGCGGCGAGACCACGACCGGCGCGCAGCCGGGAATGATCGTCCAGGGCCCGGCCGTCGAAGGCGCGCGCGGCAAGGAACCGGTTCAGCAGGCTGACCCGAACGCCGCGGCCGCTCCAGTGCCTGACGCCGGCACGCAACGCATTATCGGCACCCGGCGGCTCTACGCCGACGGAAAGTTCAACACCCCTGATGGAATGGCCAAGTTCATGGTGTCTGAATGGCGCGGCCTGCAGGCTCCGGGCAAGCAGGAGCAAAAGGACAAGTACAAGTACCTGATCAACAACGGCCGGACCAACCATGTCTGGCAGTCGGCCTACCTCGACCAAGAGAACGACTTCGTGATGGACCGCTGGCCCTATCCGTTCATCCAGATGAACCCTCAGGACATGACCGAAGCGGGCCTGAAAGAAGGTGATCTCGTCGAGGTCTTCAACGACAGCGGCGCGACCCAGGCGATGGTCTATCCTACGCCGACGGCGAGACGCGGCGAGACCTTCATGATGTTCGGCTACCCGACAGGCGTGCAGGGCAATGTCGTGAATGCGGGCACGAACGAGCTGATCCTGCCTAACTACAAGCAGACTTGGGCCGACATTCGCAAGATCGCGGACGCACCGCGAAACGTCGCCCATCTCACCTTCAAGTCGCAGGAATACAAACCATCTTGAATCACCGCGGGAGGGCGGCCGTCGCCCTCCCATTTCCACTTGAATGCTTTTTCCCGCACTTCCGGGGCTGACTGAGGGATGCCGACTCTGTTGCATGCGACTTCAGGAAAAGCGCTGACGGCTCGTTCTCGACGCCCCGCGAGATGCTCCTATTTCCATGGGAATCGAAATACTGATTGACATGGGAACATCGGCTTCGTTATGAATATTTCCATGAAACTCGAATTAGCCGCATCTCAACTGGAATCCTTGGGCAATCCAACGCGACTGCGCCTATATCGGGCGCTGGTGCGGGCGGGCGTCGATGGCCTTCCGGTCGGAGGCCTTCAGCAGAAACTCAACATTCCGGCGAGCACGCTTTCGCACCATTGTCGCAAGCTGATCGACGCCGGACTTGTGACGCAGGAACGAAACGGGACGACGCTGATCTGCCGTGCCAACTACAAGGCGATGTCGTCGCTCATCGGCTATCTTGCCGACGAGTGCTGCGCCGATGGGGCATGCGAGGAACGCAGGGAGACGGCCGAGGCCTGATCCTTTTTTTGACTAGTAATTTCGATAAAACCAGAAGTATGGAAGGACTTGAACATGTACCACTACTCCGAGCTTCCGGTCGCAGTGATCGGCGCGGGGCCGGTCGGACTCGCCGCGGCCGCCCACCTCCTCCAACGCGGGCTGCAGCCGGTCGTATTCGAGCGCGGAAATGGGCCCGGCTCCTCGCTGGTCGATTGGGGCCATGTTCGCGTGTTTTCTCCCTGGCGGTACGTCTTCGACAAGGCCGCCCTGGAACTCCTTGAAGAGAGCGGCTGGAGCCAGCCCGATCCGGACGCCCTTCCGACCGGATCGGAGATCGTGCAGCAGTATCTGATCCCGCTCGCCCGTCTGGTGGCGCGGTACACCAAGTACGGCACGACCGTTCATTCGATCGCCCGTCTCGGGCTCGACAAGGTCTCCAACGAAGATCGCGACCGCGCCCCGTTCGTGGTTCGCTACCGGGACGAAGCAGGAGCGGAAAGGCGTCTCACGGCGCGGGCGGTGCTGGACGCCTCCGGAACTTGGCTCCGGCCCAATCCTATCGGTGTCGATGGGCTTCCGGTACCAGGCGAATCCTTGGCGGGTGACCGGATAAGCTACGGCATCCCGGACGTGCTGGGGCGCGAGCGCGAGCGCTACGCCGGGAATGACGTGCTGGTGATCGGAAGCGGTCACTCGGCCATAAATACAGTGTTGTCACTGCTCGACCTTCAGAGGGAGCATCCGAAAACGTCGGTCACCTGGGCGCTGAGACGCAACAAGATCGACAAGCTGCTTGGTGGAGGCCTGAACGACCAACTGCCCGCCCGTGGCGCGCTCGGCCTGGCGGCCAAGAACGCCATTGAAAGCGGCCGCCTGAAGCTGTTGGCACCATTCTCCGTCGAATCCATCGCTCCCAGGGGAGAAACCCTCGAGGTCAAAGCATTGGTGGGCGGCCGACCCGAGTCGCTCAATGTGAACCGTGTCGTCGTCGCGACAGGATTCCGCCCGGATCTGGAGATGTTGAGCGAATTACGCATCGATCTGGACGTCGCCGTCGAGTCGCCGCGCCGGCTCGCCCCGATGATCGATCCGAACTTGCATTCCTGCGGTACCGTGCCTCCGCATGGCGTCGAAGAGCTTGGCCATCCCGAACGCGACTTCTTCATCGTCGGTTCGAAGTCGTATGGCCGCGCGCCGACGTTCCTCATGGCAACGGGCTACGAGCAGGTGCGCTCCGTAGTCGCCGAGCTGGCGGGCGATCATGTCGCTGCGCGCCAGGTCGAGCTCGTGCTTCCTGAAACCGGGGTGTGCAGCGTGACACTGCCCGGTCTCTCGGGCGCGCCAACGGGAGGCTGCTGCGGTGGCCCTGCTCCGGTCGAGGTCGACGCTTGCTGTGTCGCTGACGCGGGGGCCAAGTCAGAAGGCAAATCTGGTTGCGGTTGCGGCGCTAGCCAGAAATCAGAAGCGGAAACTGCCGCATGATTGAACCGAACGCGCCCGCACGAGTGATCTGGGCGCTCGGCGTGACCCAGATCATCGGCTACGGCACTCTGTATTATTCCTTCAGCATTCTCGCGCCAGGAATGGCGCGGGATTTCTCCATACCGCTGGATTGGCTGTTCGGCCTTTTGTCGTTGTCACTGCTGTTCGGTGGCATCATCGCTCCGAAGGCAGGAGCCTGGGCCGACCGCTTCGGTGCGGGCAGGCTCATGGTTCCGGGTTCCCTCGGTGCCGGGCTTGCCATGACGGCGGCCGCATGTTCGCCGAATGCGATCGCGTTCGGCATCTCATTGGTGCTGATGGAGGTGGCATCAGCCTTCGTGCTCTACGGCGCGGCCTTCGCAGCAATCGTGCAGATCGGCGGACGCGGCGCCCAGCGCAGCATCACCCATCTGACGCTGATCGCAGGATTCGCTTCGACATTGTTCTGGCCCCTGACGGGGATCCTGAGCGATCAAGTCGACTGGCGAACCATCTACCTTGTCTTCGCCGCGCTGAACATCCTGGTCTGCATGCCAATTCATCTCTGGGTCGGGCGACTGCCGCGTCAGCCTGAAGCTCCGTCATGTGCTGACCAGGAGCCTCTCGCGCCCAGTGCAACTCTGCACCCACCACGAAATGGCCTGTTCATTGTGATGCTCGCTGCATTTGCAATCGAGGGTTTGGTCCTGGCGTCCATCCTCACACACATGGTGCCGATGGTGAGTGCCCTGGGATTGGGTACTGCAGGGTTAGTGACTTCGAGTCTGTTCGGGCCGTCCCAAGTGGCAAGTCGCCTGCTGAACATGCTGTTCGGAGGGCGATTGTCCCAGACGTCTTTGGCCATCACTTCCGCCGGGTTGCTGACGATGGGCCTGGGCGTGCTGTTCATGACCAGTCCTTGGCTGCCCGGCGTTGTCGTCTTCGCCATCCTTTTCGGCCTGGGCTCCGGTCTCGCCAGCATTGTGGGAGGCACGCTGCCGCTCGAACTGTTTGGGCGGCCAGGCTATGCGGCTCGGCTCGGTTGGGTGAGCTCTGCTCGACAATTCTCTTCCGCCCTCGCACCGTTCGCGTTCGCGTTCATCATGCAGGCACGGGGAATCAGCGAGGCAATCTTGATCGGGATCGCAACGGGTGGCGCGGCCATTGCCTTGTTTTCGCAGGTAGCTTTCCTCCACAGAAGGCCGTCGTCGTCCCCCACTGCAGTTCCAAGCAGCTAGTATGATGCCACCTAGTAGTCGCTGAGCGCGTAGCCCGCGCCCCGAACGGTCCGGATTACTGTATCCGCCTTGCCCAGACTGATGCCTTTCCTCAGTCGGCCGATGTGGACATCGACAGCGCGTTCGTCGACGGTCGTATCATCGCCCCAGAGGGAAGCCTTGAGCTCGGAGCGCGAATAAACCCTTCCGGGCGAACTCATCAGGAATTCGAGCAGCTTGAACTCCGTCGGACCGAGCTTCACTTCGCGCTTCTGCCGATGGACTCTGCGCGCCGCCCGGTCCAGCGTGAGGTCGCCCACCTTGATCATGTGGTCGAGCAATGCGGGGTTTGAGCGTCGAAGTAGGTTCTTGACGCGTACGATGAACTCCATGATCGAGAACGGCTTTACCAGGCAGTCATCTGCTCCAGCCGAGAGACCGGCGATGCGTTCGTCCTCGCCCGCCGCATCCACCAAGAGCACGATCGGCAAGTTGAAGGTTGCAGAACGCGTCCGGAGGCGTCGGCAAAGATCGATGCCGGTAACTCCAGGCAGAGACCACTCAAGCACAAGGGTATCGGGGGCGCTTGCTTCTATCCGGGCCTCCGCTTCGTCTCCGCGCGTGAGTCCGTCGACCGTGAATCCCTCCTTGCGGAGATTATGCTCGAGCGTCAAACGCAGTGGCTCGTCATCCTCGACGACAAGAATTCGCGCTCCCATGCAGTCTTCACTCCCTTACTGAGTCTCCAGCGAATACCCCGCCCCGCGCACAGTCCGGATCACATCCGGCATATTGGAGAAATTCAACGCCTTCCGCAGCCGCCCGACATGAACGTCGACCGTGCGCTCGTCCACGTAGATGTCGTGCCCCCACACGCCATCCAGGAGTTGCGCCCGCGAAAAGACCCGTCCAGGAGACACCATGAAAAACTCCAGCAGACGGAATTCCGTCGGTCCGAGCCGGACCTCTCGACTTCGACGATGGACGCGATGCGTTTCGCGGTCGAGTTCGATGTCGCCTGATTTCAGGACCGTGGAGAGGACCTCCGGCTTGGCACGCCGCAGCATCGCCTTGACGCGGGCCATCAGTTCGGGTGTCGAGAAAGGCTTGACGACGTAGTCGTCAGCGCCCGTCGAGAGCCCCCGGACCCGCTCGCTTTCCTCGCCTCGCGCCGTCAGCATGATGATCGGCAACCGCTCTGTCTCGGCCTTCTGGCGCAACCGTCTGCATAGCTCGATGCCGGACACTCCCGGCAGCATCCAGTCGAGGATCAGGAGGTCTGGAAGGCGCTCCTGCAGGCGGACTTCCGCCTCGTCGCCGCGAAGGATGGTGTCGACCTCGAAACCTTCGGCTTCGAGGTTGTAGCGAAGAAGGATGCTCAGTGCCTCCTCGTCCTCAACAACAGCTATCCTGGGTAGCATTCAGCCAAAACTCCGTTGTGATTTGATCCTGTTGCCAGTTCGCAGGCGCTACTCTCCCGCGCCTACGGACGGGGTCGTGTCGTCCTTTGGACGCTCGCCTTCGGGCTGAGAACCGGTCGCCATATAATAGATCGTTTCGGCGATGTTGGTCGCATGGTCGCCGATCCGCTCGATGTTCTTGGCGCAGAAGAGCAGGTGCGTGCACGTCGTGATGTTGCGCGGATCTTCCATCATGTAGGTGAGCAGTTCGCGGAACAGCGAGGTGTAGATCGCGTCGATCTCCTCATCGCGCTCTCGGATGCTGTTCGCCTTCTCCGGCGACCGCGATGCGTAGACGTCGAGCACTTCCTTGAGCTGGACCGCAGCGAGCTCTGCCAGATGCTCGAGGCCACGCGCGAGCTTGCGCGGAACGCCAGAGCCCGCGACCGCGATGACGCGCTTGGCGGTGTTCTTACCCAGGTCGCCGACACGCTCCAGGTCGGCCGCGATCCGGATCGATCCCATGATCTCGCGAAGATCCGAAGCGACCGGCTGACGCTTGGCGATGGTGACGATCGCCTTCTCGCCGATTTGGCGCTCGGCATCGTCGAGGATCGTGTCGTCCGAAATCACCTTCTGGGCAAGCGCCAGGTCGGAGTTCACCAGAGCCCGGACGGAGTCCGCCACCATCTGCTCGGCGAGACCGCCCATCTCCGAAATCCGGCGGGTCAGATATTTCAACTCTTCATCGAAGGCGGTCGTAATGTGTGTGTGAGACATCTTCTGTTCCTCGATAGGCGCGCTCTTCACAGGGTCTGGCCGATCAGCCGAAGCGGCCCATGATGTAATCCTGGGTGCGCTGGTCGTCCGGATTGGTGAACATCTTGTCCGTCTCATTCTCCTCGACGAGGTTGCCGAGATGGAACATGGCGGTGCGCTGCGAGACGCGGGCCGCCTGCTGCATCGAATGGGTCACGATGACGATGGTGAAATTCGAGCGCAGCTCGTGGATGAGTTCCTCTACCTTGGCCGTTGCGATCGGATCGAGCGCCGAGCAGGGCTCGTCCATCAGGATCACTTCCGGACTGACGGCGACGGCGCGGGCGATGCACAGGCGCTGCTGCTGGCCCCCGGAAAGACCCGTTCCCGGCTCCTGCAGGCGGTCCTTCACCTCGTTCCACAGACCCGCCTTCTGCAGGCTGTTCTCAACGATCTCGTCCATGTCAGCCTTGTGGCGTGCAAGCCCATGGATACGCGGGCCGTATGCGATGTTCTCATAAATGGACTTCGGGAACGGATTGGGCTTCTGGAACACCATGCCGACGCGGGCGCGCAGTTCCACCACGTCGACGGTCGGATCGTAGATGTCATCCGTATCGAGCGTGATCTTGCCGACGACGCGGCAGCCCTCGATCGTGTCGTTCATGCGGTTCAGCGTGCGCAGGAAGGTCGACTTGCCGCAGCCCGACGGGCCGATCAGGGCCGTGACCGTGTTCTTGCGGACGTTGAGGTTCACGTCGAAGAGAGCACGCTTCTCGCCGTAGTAGACAGAGACGTCCTTTCCGACCATTTTGAAGTTTACGGTGCTCATCTTCTTATCCAGTGCCTTTTCCACTGCTGCTTCGGACATAATGTTCATCTCGGTTTCTCCCTACCAGCGGCGCTCGAAGCGCTGTCTGAGAAATATCGCGATCCCGTTCATCAGCACGAGAAATGCTAATAGAACCAAGATTGCAGCGGAGGTACGGGACACGAAGCCACGCTCCGGGCTATCCGCCCAGATGTAAATCTGTGTCGGCAGTGCGGTGGACGCCGCGAAGACACCCTCGGGCGGGCTGGTGATGAAGGCGTTCATGCCAATCAGCAGCAGCGGCGCGGTTTCACCGAGCGCTCTCGCCAGCGAGATGATCGCTCCGGTCATGACCGTCGGCATCGCGAGCGGCAGGATGTGATGGAAGATCATCTCGTGCTTCGACGCGCCGACGCCCAACGCCGCTTCGCGAATGGAGGATGGTACCGACTTCAACGAGACGCGTGTAACGATGATCAGAGTCGGCAGCGTCATCAATGCCAACACCAAACCGCCAACGAGAGGCGCGGAACGCGGCAGGCCCATCCAGCCGAGGAATACTGCGAGACCGAGCAGACCGAACACCACGGACGGAACGGCAGCCAGGTTGTTGATGTTGACTTCGATGAGGTCGGTGATCCTGTTCTTCGGTGCGAATTCCTCGAGGTAAATTGCTGCAGCAATACCGATCGGGAAACTGATGAGGAAACAAACCAGCAGCGACCAGAACGAGCCGGAGATTGCGCCCGCCAGACCGGCGAGTTCAGGGAAGCGGCTGTCGGCGTTGAAGAACAGGCCCCAGTTGAACGGCGTCGAGATCACGCCGTTAGCGACGAGCTGATCGTAGATCCCGATCTGCTTGTCGTTGATGCGGCGCTGGTTCTCTGGGACGTCGCGGCTGATGCCGGCCTTGGCCAACTGGTCGACCGGATCGGCCATCGGTATCGCGAAGCTGCTCTTGCCGGTCAGCTTGCTGGGGTCGGCGACGACCGCATCACGGACCAGGAACGGCGCCGACGAGGTGAACATCTCGAAGAACTTGCGCTCTTCGCTTCTCTTCATGTCGGGCACCAGGCCGCGCAGGGCGCCGCGGACGATACCGCGCCAATCCGCTTCACCGATGTTTGCCGGATCCACCTTTGCCGTCGACAGAACGATCTCGACGGTAGCGACGGTCTGCGTAAAGGCCTTGTAGCCGGTGAAGCTCAGCGAACCCACCAGGATGGCAAGGAAGCCCAAGGCAAACGTGATCGCGATGATGCCGTAGATCTGCAGACGTCTGTCTGCCGCATACCGGGCTTTGCGTCTCGCCTTCATCTCATCGGAGTGCCAGTTCACTCCGGCGGGGCTGACAGTGTCAGTAATGGCTGCGCTGGACATCAGTATTTCTCCCGGTACTTCCGCACGGTGCGCAGAGCGATGAGGTTCAGGATCAACGTCACGATGAAGAGGATGAGGCCGAGCGCGAAGGCTGCCAGTGTTTTCGGGTTGTCGAACTCGGAGTCGCCGATGAGCAGCGTGACGATCTGCACGGTTACCGTGGTCACCGCGTCGAACGGATTGACAGTCATCTTGGCGATAAGGCCTGCGGCCATGACGACGATCATCGTTTCACCGACGGCGCGGCTGAGCGCCAGCAATACGCCGCCAACGATGCCGGGCAGAGCTGCCGGAAGCAGTACCTTGCGGATCGTCTCGCCCTTCGTCGCGCCAAGAGCGAAGGACCCTTCCCGCATTGCCCTCGGCACGGCCGCCAGAGCGTCGTCAGAAAGCGAGGAGATGAACGGGATGATCATCACACCCATCACCGCGCCGGCGGCAAGAGCGCTGTTCGGAGAGGATTCGATACCCAGGCTGAGGCCGAGGTTACGCACGGCAGGCGCGACGGTAAGAACGGCGAAGAAGCCGTAAACGACCGTCGGGACGCCGGCGAGAATCTCGAGCAGCGGCTTGATCACCGCGCGGAACCGCTTGTCGGCATATTCGGTAAGATAGATCGCGGAAAGGATGCCGGTAGGGACGGCGACGATCATCGAGATCAGCGATATGACGAACGTGCCGAAAAGAACCGGAATGACGCCGAATGCTCCCTGCCCCGCCACTTGGTCGGCGCGGATGGCGATCTGCGGCTCCCAGCGCAATCCGAACAGAAACTCGGTGACCGGCACCTTCGTGAAGAACTGGAATGCCTCGAAGACGAGCGAGGCGATGATGCCGAGCGTCGTGACGATGGCAACGAAGGACGAGAACATCATGAAATAGGTGACGGACCGCTCGACGCTGTGACGGGCACGATAGCGGTTATCGATGACGCGGTATCCGAAGAACGCGCCGACCGCCATCGTGGCGGCCACCACCGCGACCATCGCGGCGGTCGAAATCTGCTGCAGGGACTTCAGATGCACGACGGCGGCCTGGATTTCGGGCGTCGGCTCTTTGAATATGTTTCCAGCCGCGACCTGCCGGACCTCGCTCATGATGAGCGAGCGGGCCGTCGCGTCGAGGCTTTCCGAACCGGGAAAGCTGGCGATGACGAGTTGATTGATTACGCTGTTCTGCCCGACGAGCCACAACAGCAGGAAGATGAAGGCCGGCACGCCGGTCCAGATCGCCGCATTCAGGCCGTGATAGATCGGTCGAGAGTGCGTCTTTTCAGAAGCTCCGTTCTGCGTGGCGCGAGCGCGCGCAGAACCGACAAAAGTCATAACTAGCGCTGCAAGCGCCAAAGCTGCCAGCAAATATCCGGACATGTGGCCCCCAGAAACAAAGGTGGGGCTGCCTACCACAAGCGGCAGCCAGCCCCAATGTCTGAAGTTACGAACCGAGCTTCTTGGCTTCGGAAACAGCCTTCTGGACTTCCGAGCGCTTAGCGTCGTCGAGCGGCGTCAGGCCGCGTTCGGCGAGGTAGCCATCGGGGCCGAGAGCGCCGTCAGAGACGAACTCTTCGAGGAATTCCTTCATGCCCGGAATAACGTCGCGGTGAGCGTTCTTGATGTAGATGAACAGCGGACGAGCGACCGGATAGGAACCGTCGGCGATCGTGTCGAAGGTCACTTCAACGCCGTTGATCTTGACGTCCTTCAGCTTGTCGGAGTTTTCGTAGAGGAACGAATAGCCGAAGATACCCACCGAGTTCGGGTCGGATTCGAGGCGCTGTACGATCAGATTGTCGTTCTCGCCGGCTTCAACGAACGGGCCGTCCTGGCGCATGCGCGAGCAGACTTCCGTCCACTTCTTCTCGTCGGCCTTCTTCAGGTCGGCCATGCCCGGCAGGCCCTTGCAGCCGTCGTGCATGACGAGTTCGACGAAGGCGTCACGCGTGCCGGAGGTCGGCGGCGGGCCGAAGGCGACGATGTCCGTTGCCGGAAGCGACGGGTCGATGTCCGACCACTTCTTGTTCGGGTTGGCGACGAAGCCGCCCTTGCCATCCGGGAGTTCGGCGGCGAGAGCCTTGAAGATCTGCTCTTCGGTCAGGTCCCAGTCTTTTTCGTTGCCGCGAGATACGGCGATCGAGAGGCCGTCATAGCCGATCATCGCTTCGGTGATGTCGGTAACGCCGTTGTCGGCGCAGAGCTTCACCTCGGATTCCTTGATGGCGCGCGAAGCGCCGGTGACGTCGGCGAAGTCTTCGCCAACACCGCCGCAGAATGCTTTGAAGCCGCCGCCGGTACCTGTGGATTCAACGACCGGAGCAGTCTTGCCGGACTTGTTGGCGAACTCTTCAGCAACAGCCTGCGAATAGGGGAATACCGTCGAGGAGCCGACGACCTTGACCTGATCGCGAGCAACAGCGACGCCAGCGGTGCTCAGCATGATTGCGACGAGCGCACAGCTTCCTAGATACTTCTTCATGGATTGTCTCCCTGGAATTCGGATTGACGCATCGGCGTCGGCATCCCTTTAGCCCCCGCACATAACAGTTTTGTGACAGTTTTGTTTCAGCCTGGAGAACTATCAAAATCGAGGGTTTTCGTTCGCACAGGCGTTGCCGAGAACCCGGCCGCTGATCAGAAACCTCCTGCGACTGCTTCGGGCGGCGAACCTGCCATCCGGGACCAGCGTATTGGACTTCCGCTGTCCACCCGACTGAGACGATCGGAAGCGGACAAAATGCCAGCCCAGTCCGGGATGTCGACTCCTCTCCCTCGCCTTGAAAGGACACGAACTGCAGACGAGGAAAACAAAGGCCGTGCTGAGCGTGTCCTGAAGAGCTTCGGCAATTTCGTCTGTTTCGTTTATTGCGCCTATTGCGAATATAGGGTAGAAATGGATTTCAATGGAGGGTTATCAAAATGACAGTTCCAGCAGCGGCTCAGGAACTGGGCGGGCGCTTGCCGTCGGCCTCCGAGAAAGCTGCCGCAAACCATCTGCGGAAGATCCTGGCGGCACACGCTACCGGCGATGCAAAATTGCGCCTACTCGATGATGAGACGCAGCAGCCAACGGAGATTACCCTCACCCCAGCGCTGTCCAGTTTACTAATGGAGCTGTTGCGTCACATCGGAAAAGGTGACGCGGTGACGCTCGTTCCCGTCAGCAAGATGCTGACGACACAGCAAGCGGCGGACATTCTCAATGTATCGCGGCCATTCCTGATTTCCCTCCTCGATAGGGGCGAGATCGAGTACTCCCTTGTTGGTCGACATCGAAGGATTCAGGCGGATCTCCTTTTCAAATACAAGAAGGAGCGCGACGAGAAGCGGAGTAAGGCCCTTGCAGATCTTGCCGAGTTGGACGCGGAGTATCTGTAGGCTTGTTCGCTAATCGCTTCACTGCCTTCGTAGACGCATGCACACTAACAAGTGCACTAAAGCGAAATCTGCTGCTGACCCTTGCGGAAGCGGAGTTTTTCCGCCTCCGCTGGTCCGCGATCATTCTTGATGAGACTCAGAAGGCGATCGAGAAGATCCTGGCCGATAAGGACGTCGCCGATGCTGCCGTACGGGCGTCGCGAGCAAGAGCAAGCATGGAGGCCGCATTCGAGGAAGCGATGGTCTTTGATTTTGATCAGTTCCTCTCCGCTTGCGAAGGTCTCCCCGACAAGAACGACGCGCATGTCGTTGCAGCCGCTCTGAAAACGCAGGCCGCTGTAATCGTGACCGATAATCTGAGAGACTTCCCCGAGGAATTGCTTCGCCCGCTGAACCTCGAAGCAAGGTCGGCGGATGCTTTCATCGCTGATACAATCGCCTTGGATACCGGCAGAGCGGTAGCGGCGATCAGGCGCATGAGAGAGCGCTTCAGAAAGCCGGAAAAAACCGCCCATGTCCTGCTGTTAGATATGGAGGCGAACGGCCTGACAGAAACCGTGGACGTCCTAAAGCCACACATCCTCTCGCTTTAGGTTCAAGGAGGAGTCCTGTGCCCTCCCCTGCGCGGCGGGGTGCAACTCCATAGTCGTGTTCGCGTTAATACATTATGGGCGATCGCTGACGATGCTGTTTCCGCACAATGGGTTAAGGGCGGCGGCTGGAATATGAGCATACTTGTGCCGTGGGTCATGCGTTTTACAATAGACACAGCTACATTAGTTACACCTTAATAGACGCTTGACGCCTCGTAAGTGTGGGAGCAATGTAAACCGCCGTAGGGGTGACTCCAGATACGGAAGTATTGCGAACGAACCGATCTGCAGTAAAGCAGGACGGAGTCCTGCTGCGTTCAGCTCATATGTCGAATCGGAAACGTATTGTTCTAGTTGTCGCCGATTGTGATTTTAATTCCGTGTGCGCGCTGGCTCGGCCGCGACCACCGCATCAATATTTAAGAATATTTGGAGTGCCTCGGGACCAGGGGAGGAAACGCCATGCCCAATCGCAGGCCTACGATCGTCACCAAATCCACCTCGAAAAGCGGCAGTTTTTCGGAGCGCTCCGGGCTCGAGGGCAGCAATTTGTCAGATACAGCGTCTGGGGTCATCGTATTTGCTGACCAGGACAAGAATGACACCCACACTGTAAGTTCCTCGTTCGGCACGGCCACGGTTTCAGGCGGGATGGCCGTCTCACCTTCCACCATCGCTCAAGCCGACGAGATCGCAGCCGCCGACTTCGCCCTTAACGACGTAGCCTGCCTTTTTGAGGAAGCCTTTGACGGGCAGATAAAGCGATGTTTCCAAATGCCTGCAGGTTTAAGTGAAGAATCGGTCCATAACTACATCGATCCGCTCGTAAGGGACACCCATCATCGGGGCCGAAGCGCGTACACGGTTTGGGTTGTTGAGGCAGCTGCCAACGCAGCCTGCGGCGATCGGCCACCACTTTGCCGCCGACATTGGTACGATACTCTTGAACCGAATCGAACGTAGACCCCGCGAACAACATTGCCCGAGGATGTACTTGCCTTTCAGGGCTCGACCTGGAGCTGAGCGGCCGGATTAAATAGGCGGCTCCACTAATTAACGAAACTGGCATTTCATTTAATAAGTCGACATGCTAATTAAAGGTGGCACACTTAGCTGAACTGGAACGTGCCTTGAGAAACGACGTCGCTAGTGACAAACGCCTTGGTCGTTTTGTGGAGACTGCGGTTGGCGGCGAACGCGTGAAGGCTTTTGTACCCCCACCTCTCCCCCCTACTCCCCCGATCGAAATCACTGGCCTATTAACGCACCTCAGTGCGGCTGAACGCGCCCTGGGACGACTTGATGGCGTTTCCATCCTACTGCCGAACAAGGAACTGTTCCTTTACATGTACGTGCGCAAGGAGGCGGTCCTGTCGTCCCAAATCGAGGGCACGCAGTCAACACTGTCCGATCTCCTTCGCTTCGAGACCGAAGCAATCAGCGGTGAGCCTGTCGACGACATCCGCGAGGTCTCGAACTACGTCGACACCATGATGTTCGGCCTAGAGCGAATGCGGCAGTTGCCCCTGTCACTGCGCCTCGTGCGGGAAATGCACCAGCGGTTGCTGGATAGCGGTCGCGGCGGCACAAAGAGCCCCGGCGAATTCCGCACCTCACAGAACTGGATCGGCGGCACGCGGCCGGGAAACGCGATGTTCGTACCTCCTCCGCCAAATGAGGTCATGACCTGCCTCGGTGACTGGGAAAGATTCATTCATGAGGACACGCCGGGCATTCCGCCGCTGATCAAAGCGGGCCTCATCCATGTCCAGTTTGAGACCATTCATCCTTTCTTGGATGGCAATGGTCGCCTCGGCCGACTTCTGACCACTCTCTTCCTTTGCGCGACAGGCGTGCTTCGACAACCTCTGCTCTACATCAGCCTTTATTTCAAATCGCGCCGGGCCGATTACTACCGGCTTCTGCAGGAAGTCCGAGAATATGGAACGTGGGAAACCTGGCTTGAGTTTTTTCTGGAGGGCGTGGCCGAGACAGCGGATCAAGCTTTTGAGACCGCCAACCGTATTGCACGTCTCTTCGACGACGACCGGGAACGCATCGTGAGGGAATCGGAGCGCACAGGATCGGTCCTCCAGATCCACGAAGTCATGCGCACGAGCCCCTATCTGACTGCAGCCTCCGCGGCGAAACGAAGCGGTCTCACGGTGCCGACCGTGAACGCAGCGCTCGACCAACTCCAGAAACTTGGCATCGTCGAAGAAGCCACCGGGCGGCGCCGTGGCCGGGTGTTCGTCTATCGCGCATATATGGACATTCTCAGCGACGGCGCGGGCAGCTAACGTTGCGTGTACAGCTGGTTGGTTCCAGGTGATACATTATGCGATCATTTTGGCCCAGAACGGGAACATCCGAACATCCTCCCAACAAGCCGAGCACAAGGCGCGTGAACTGCTCCCCCTCGACGCAAGGTGACATGCTCTCTGAGCGCGCTAATTTAAAGAGTTGATGGAAACCATGTTGTAACGAAGAAGGAGAGTG
The DNA here is from genome assembly GCF_001651855.1 of Sinorhizobium americanum. GTDB lineage: Bacteria > Pseudomonadota > Alphaproteobacteria > Rhizobiales > Rhizobiaceae > Sinorhizobium > Sinorhizobium americanum. Next base: position 30,546 of record NZ_LNQC01000049.1, read on the forward strand.
CAATCGCCCACGTTGCGGTCAGAACCTTTGCCTCTCGTTTTCTGTGGGTGAAGAAATAGCTGAGATATCGCCCATGCTTGTCCATAAGAGGCAAGTCTTTCAACACAATGCACCCGATCAGGACGATAAAGAGAGATGCAGATCCAAGTGCACTCATTCCAAACACACTCGTAAGGGAGCCATTTGGACCGACCATTTCTTGCATCTCCGATGCTCTCCGCTGTTCAAGTCCAGCGCAGTTGCCTTGGACCGCGCCGTTCGAGCATATCACTGTTTCAGCATCAGGTGGCTTGACGACCGCTCACCATCCGACTGAGACGGTCAGAAACCGGCAACACGCCCCAGTCCCGAATGTCGACTCCTGTCCCTCGCCACGAGCGAAAACGAACCCAAGACCCCAGGATTTGCAGGCCGTCTCGCCACAAACTGGTAAGCGTGGCGTTATGGCCGCCTACCGGCGACCGGCCTAGAGTGGGATAGTGTCCACCAAGTGCTAAGTGGACACTATGGCGGTATCTAATGTCGGGAATAAGCGAAGCGGCGAAGCGCGGTCGACGAAACTGGTCACTGGAAGACAAATGGCGAATTGTTGAAGAAGCACAGTTTCCCGGCAATTCGGTCGCGGAGGTGGCGCGCCGGCGCGGGGTCAACAGCAACTTGCTTTTCCGATGGATGCGGGCAGCCGAGGCTGGACAACTCGGTCACCGGCCGGCTTCCCTTGTGCTTCTGCCGAAACTCACCTGGACTTCATTCCGATCGGCGTATTTGGACGAGGCGATGACGAAGGGCCTGCCATGACAATACAGCCAATTAATGAGAGTTCCCACGGGACTTCACGTTTTGAAATGAACGGTCACTCAAAATGACTTCCTATTACGGGTCAGCGCGGTCATGTAACTGTTGAAGCTCGTCTGAGCCATCGCTCGACGACCAACGGACCAAAGAGCTGATTGCATGGAAAACCCGGTCTCATTGACCCGCATCGTCGAAAACAGCGTCTTTCGGAAAGGTGACGTTTTCGTCCTCTTTGGCGAACTCTTCGGTCGCGGGTACGCGACTGGCTTGGTTGACGAAGCTCGGCGGGCTGGAATGGAGATTGTCGGAATCACGGTCGGGCGGCGCGACGAGAACAACGCACTGCGGCCTCTAAACGCCGAGGAACTTTCTGCCGCCGAAGGCCGATTGGGCGGCAGGATTATCAACATACCGATCATGGCTGGCTTCGATCTCGACGCTCCGGCAGGCGGCCCTACTCCGACTGATCTTCTCGCGACGATGACGCTGGAGAGCTGGCAGCATGACAGGCTCGACTGGGACTACCTTGAGCAATGCCGGGAGATCGCCACCTCTCGGTTCACGAATTCGCTTTCGAAGGTCATGGCCGTCCTCGACGGAATGATTGCCGACGGCCGCAATGTTTTCTTCGCCCATACAATGGCCGGAGGCATCCCGAAAGCGAAGGTATTCCTGGTCGTTGCCAATCGAATCTACAAGGGTCGTGGTCCCCGCCACATGTCGTCGCAAGCCCTGCTCGACAGCGATATGGGCAAGCTCATCCTGCAGAATTTCGACGAAGTCTCCGCAAACACCTTTCGACATCTTATCGACTTCAGCAAGGCGATCCGGGAGCGCGTAGAGGCATCGGGCGGTCAGGTCCGCTATACGGCCTACGGTTATCATGGAACAGCAATCCTGATAGACGGCAGCTATCGTTGGCAGACCTACACCAACTACACGCAAGGTTACGCCAAGATGCGGCTCGAATGCATCGCGGAGGATGCCTGGGCAGCGGGCGTCAAGGCGACCGTCTATAACTGTCCCGAAATACGGACCAATTCTTCCGACGTATTCACCGGTATCGAGCTTCCCCTGATACCGCTGCTACTCGCCTTGAAGAAGGAGAATGGAGGCCAATGGGCAGAGGAGCAGTGGCGGGCCTGCCAGCAGCTTCTGGCAGACGGCTTCACGATGAAGGATGTGTTCCAAAAGATTACCGATATGCAAGCCGACGAGGTCATGCATCCGTTCTACGACTTCTCGGCGTGGCCGATGGCCAACAGCCAAGCACAGTCCGATCTGACCATCGGCACGTCCAACGAGATCACACAGATGCATCGGGACAGCAAGTTGATGATGAGCGACCTCCTGAGTGCTCTCGTGGTGGAGGCGACGGGGCAGCTCATTTTTGGCGCGTCTTCAGATCCAGCCGGTCCTGTCCGGTGGCTCAACCACGATATCGTGGCGCGCCGACTTAACGCTTCCCACCTGCAAAAGGAGTCTCCCGCGCCGTTGATCGCGCAAGAGGCGAAAGACTCTCACCTTGAGGTGGCCTGAGGAATCTTCGAACGCATCCAAACAGACGAGTTTCGATGGCTCGCCTTTGAAGGAATGGAATGGACGGCGGCGGGAGAAGGGGCTTTCAACGACAGCAGGCGCCACCGCGTGGATCCGAATGTTGTTAAGGAGAGCATGACCGATCGCGATGGACGCCGGTTTGCGGTCGAATAGGGCGTTGGAAACGGCATTCAAACGTTGGCATGCAGATTGGTATGTAGCTAGCCCCCTTCGACCATTGTCACAAAGACTGGAGACATTCTAGCAGCCAAGCCTTTTATAGGCTTCTGTCTGGTGCGCTATCTCAAGGAGGAAAGGTTGCATGCGAGCGCAGCGATGAATAAGCTCCGCCGGCGGCACGTAAGCCGCTTCGTTGACGAGGATAAAGATGGCGACTGGTACCGTTAAGTTTTTCAACCAGGACAAGGGTTTTGGCTTCATCACGCCCGACAATGGCGGGGCAGATGTATTCGTCCATGTGTCGGCGGTGCAGGGCTCGCAGCCACTTCGAGACGGACAGAAGGTCAGCTACGAACTCGGTCAAGACCGCAAGACCGGGAAGTCGAAAGCGGAAAATGTCAGATCAGCTTGATCTGGGCCTCTTCTCGCCCGAAGATGGCGGTCAGCAAGCGTCGCCCGTTTCTGGCGGCATCGGCGCCTTCGGCGCAAGTGCATGACGATCCAAGGACGCTCGAAGATGAGCATGACCAGCGCTCTCGGAACAAGCGCAAGGGATTTCGGCACGTATCCAGGACACCATTGTAAGGAGAGATATGAGGCCGACGGGTTGTTTCGCTCGTCAGGCCAGTCCCTCAACGACGGGCGAGACTGTCTTCGATGGCCGCCATCCTGACGCGATAGGGTTCATTAGTTGCGCCTGCTATACTTCGACGGAACGCTTTACGCTCGAAGAGGACAAACTCATGTGGCTCAAATTGCACGACAACAATGGATCTATCTTCATCAACATGGACAATGTTACGCACTTCCAGCGGGTGGAAGGGCAGCGGCGAACGACCCTAACCTTCGTCACCAACAGCGGGAGCTGTGTGACGCACCAGGTTCAAGAGTCACCCGACGAGATCATGGAAATGCTGTGGGAAGAGTGACACAGGCCCGCACTTCACGGCAGGGAGGGAGACCGATGAGTTGGTAGAAACGCGAGGGAGTCCTAGACGCGGGAAATTTCAGGATTACCTTCGAGTGACGCCTCACACCAAGAGAGGGCACCGATGGGAAACTCCAGAGCCGCAGTTGCTGGCCGCGTAAGGGAAATCATCATCGAGCAGTTGGGCGTAGATGCTGCCATGGCTGTGGATGATGCGTCCATCGTCGACGATCTCTGCGCTGACGCTCTCGAACTCGCTCAGATCGTGATGATGATCGAGGACGAGTTTGATGTCGAAATTCAACGGTTGGAACTGCAATCGACTTCGTTGTAGCGTCGACTGCTAAGACCTAGCGCGCGAGACGCTGGCGCTTGTCTTCTAGACAACAAAAAAGGCCGGGGCGAACCGCACCGACCTTCCTCATCATCGCTTACCAAACCCGTGCCAGTACATCCGTGGTCAAAGGTCTAAAGCGATGCGGCAACTGCGAGCGGCGAGTCATCAGCGCTCATAGCAATGCCGATGCACGGGTGTATAGGGGCCGATTGTGTTCAAAACAAGTTCGGTGGCCGCAACCTGAATTCCGCGCGCATTCTCCCACCACCTTTCAAAGCGCTGGCCCGGCGAATATTCCCTCAAGCGAGGTCCGCGACAGCACAAGCCGCGCTCGTGCTCGGCGAAGAACAGAGCCTCGATCATGCCATTAGGAAATTCGAGAGGACCATGGCCGATGCTGCCTCTGAGGAAGCACACGACACCGTCGGCGCGGCGGAGCTCTCGAAATCGGTCTCGGAAGGTCGATAAAGGGATGCGCCGGCTTTCCAGCAGGCGGTCGTCCGCCGCCGCCTTTCCGCTGATAGCCTGGCGCGACCCTTATCGCAACCAACGTGATCGCTTCTTGCTTGTCCCTCGTTCGTAATTGTTGACGCTGCGCAACAATCAGCCGGCATGATCACCTCTGCTTCTTGGTGCGGTAGCTCGATAAGGATCTGGATTGATGGTGTTGGCAGTATTTCCCGGCAGCCTTGGCCGCGCAGAAAAGGTAAGGGCCGCCGTTGTTGAGGGGCCACTTGCATTCGCCGGGAAGCAAATCCACTAAATGCTTGGCATATGGCAAACGCTTCGCATCGTAACTGGAGACCGGGATTGGCTCTGCCTCGTGCGGCGTGTACAGCTTACGCGTTTCAACCTTCCTTCGAGGGCATACGGCCTTTTCGGGCCTCGCACTCCTAGATCGTTGTTTCTCCGGGAAAACGCGCGATTTCGAAATGCGATCCCGACGATCACGTTTCGGTTGACATGGAAGCGCTTTGCGAACGGCTGACGCTGATGCGGGCTACGAAGAGGTCCGCGCTCGGCTATGACGGCAGCTATGACGCCGTTGAACGAGAAAGAAGTGTACAAGTCGATCCCTTCGGGTGCGACATCAGCGCATTTGCTCTGGATTTTTCGTTCCTATCCTGATTCGCGCGGTTCCAGAGCGCTTTCGCATTTGCTTATCAGGCGATACTGTATTTTCCTCGCGGAGGGGCAAGCGTGGAACGTCGCCTTACCACTATAATGGCTGCCGATTTGGTCGGCTATTCTCGTCTCATGGCGGCGGACGAGGAAGGCACCATTTCGCGGCTGCGCAATGCGCGAACCTACGTGATTGACCCGGCGATTTTGGAAGGCGGTGGCCGCATCGTCAAAACCATGGGCGACGGGCTCCTAGTCGATTTCCCATCGCCAGTGTTGGCGGTACGAGCGGCTCTTCTGATGCAGCGCAACTTAATCTCGCGCGAGTCTCCTCAAAGGGAAGACCGACGTCTGCGTTTCCGGATCGGCATTCATCTGGGAGACGTGGTGATCGATGGGGAGGACATCCTGGGCGACTGCGTCAACGTCACTGCGCGTTTGGAAACCATCGCACCCATCGGAGGCATCTGCATATCTCGTGCAATCTACGATCATGTGGAAGGCAAGATAGAGGCTGGGATGACGTGGCTCGGACCACAGTCCGTTAAGAACATCCCCGAACCAATTGACGTGTGGCAGGTCGAAGTGGAGGGCACGGCGCCTAGCCCGGTTCGGCTCTCTGGGCAGGAACGTGCTTCAATCGCGGTTCTCCCATTCCAGAATTTTTCTGCTACGCCCGATCAGGACTTCTTTGTCGACGGACTGGTCGAAGACGTCATCACGGAACTAAGTCGCTTTCGATGGTTGTTCGTAATCGCTCGCAACTCGACTTTCGCCTACAAGGGAACAGCCAAGGACGTACGCAAGATCGCCCGGGAACTTGGTGTACGCTATGTCGTGGAAGGGTCGGTTCGGCGTTCCGGTGATCGGTTGAGGATCACTGTACAGCTAATCGACGCGCTGTCCGGAGCACACATCTGGGCCGAGCGGTGGGATCGTCCGATCGCCGATTTTTTTGATGTGCAGGACGAGATAACGCGCCGGATTATCGCGGGCATCGAACCAGAACTGGGAGCGCACGAACGGGGCCTCGCCCTCGCTAAATCGACGGACAACCTTACTGCTTGGGAACTTTGTCACCGCGGCTTTGCTGAATTGCTTTCCTTCGAAGCAGGTTCTCAAGCCACTGCCGAGAAGTTCCTTCGACAAGCGCTCGAACACGATCCGAATTTCGCACTTCCCTACGCCTATTTAGCTCGTCAGCGATACGCACTCGTGCTGTGGGGGCGTGCCGCAGACGTGCCTGTCGCTGTCAAGGAAGGACTATCGTTCGCCACGAAGGCATTAGAAATCGACAGGCGGAGCGATATCGCGTACGCGATGATGTCGCTCCTTCTTACGGTGGACGGGCGAGCGGCTGAGGCCATGCCTGTCGTGGAACAGGGCCTTGCATTAAATCCCAACTACGCGTTTCTTCACTTCGCACATGGAATGGCAGCCGTGCGGCTCAGGGAAGCCGATACTACGATTAGAGCCGCACAAAGTGCCATCGATCTCAGTCCTCACGATCCGTCTATGTTTGCGTTTAAGACACTACTCGGCATTGGCTTGATGTTGAGAGGCGAGCCCGATGACCTCTCAACCGCCCGGATGCATCTAAGGGAAGGCGCGTCCTTCGAACGCACAACCCATTATCCGTTCATTGGGCTAGCGTTGCTCGCCCTCAGAGCGGGCAATACCGAGGAAGTGGGGACCTGGATCTCTGCTGCTTTGAAGAAGTTTCCAAACCTGAATGCGGAATACGTCCGAGAGGCGGCCCACCCATTCTATGAAGGCAGTCCTTATTGCGACTACCTCGACAGGTTGATCGAGCAGGGACTCCCCCCGGGAGAGAAGCATCTGATCGAAGAATAATCGCGTCACTTAGAAGACACCAGCCGGCCTCCATGCCGTGTTTAGGCAGAAATTCCACTGATAATCCCTGTACAAGTTTCCCGATCCTTCGGCATGCCAATGACCACCGCTCTTCTCGACTGGCTGACACTTTCTGCGAAATCGTCGAAACGGAAAACGAATCCTGGCGCTTCAAGAATCGCTCGAAGGCTGAAGGCGGATTACCCCATCACCCGCACTTGGCCCGCCCCCTGCAAACCCCGGCCGGTGCCGGGCAGGCATGTGCTGATCCGAAATGCGCACAGGCGGGACCCAAAAAAGAAGCGCAAGGGATAAGTGGCTGTTCACAAAAAGGGATGAGCCGGTCTTCTGCATCGCCGGGATCTGGCGCGAAAGTCGGCCAAGCTTTCACAATGCTGACGATGGAGCCGGGACCGGATCTTGCGCCTTACCACGATCGGCAGATCGTCATCCTGGACCGCAGCGCCTGGACGGACTGGCTCAATCCGACGGCCTCTGTGAAGTCCCTGATCAAGCCACTTCCGGCAGGCACGCTCGGGGTTGAGCAGGTCGGCTAAAACCCCTCAGCTCAATCATGTGCCATTGCCCAACCGACGGAAGTGGCAAGTACGAGCAGGTTACCATCAGGTACGGCCAAAATGCCACGATTGCTCCACCGGCAAGTTCTTCGAAGACGGATGTCTCCGCGCCTATAACAGTTTTCCAACCTCCGAGCCTCTTCCTCTACTGCCTCTAAAACGGCAAGGTGATGTCTTCACCGATCTCGACGGCTCCTGTTCTAAGACAGACTCCAAGATGTTTCCTGTCGTCGTCCGACAGCATGGCCGCTCCTGTTCTGATACCTGTCCTCCACGCGTCACCGCGTTCCCAGGCTTCGTTGTACGCGATCGCCAGGTCGGAGCTTCGACGGGTTTGCAGCAGAGCTTCGAACAGTATCCCAGCCTGCCGAACGTCCTTGTCCCTCTTGAGCGCACTTGGTCCGTCATTGTGGCGACGCGAGGCCACGATCAGCTTATGAACCGCGTACCGAGACGGATCAGGAACTGTCACGGGGATTCCGCTCTTGTGCAGCACGACCGTTCGGACGGGATCGCCCATCAAGAAATCGAGAAATCGAAGCGGATCCGCGCTCGCGCCCCCGAACGCCGGCATTTTTACGGGCTGGTCCATGTGGTCATCGGAGCCCCGGTTCGACGTCAGGAATTCAACCTTGTAGCCATCCTTGTTTTGGAAGCTCGAGGTGGCGGCTTGTCCGGATCGATGCGGGACAGGGCGGAAGGTCGGATCGACCGACTGCAGCAACTCAAGGATTGGCGGCATGCTGTCGTTGACTTCGTGGCTGATAGCGAAATCTTGTGCAATGTCCGCGTCGCCTGTCATGATCGAATGACCGGGGAGGCGCACTGACAGGATCCCGGCGTAGGTCTGAAATGCGACCGTGCCGATCAGCATGCCCCGGAGCCGGAATAGTCCCCCGGATGCCAGGGCCTCGATAACGTCCCCTGACAGTCTATCCGGCGCGACCATTCCGCCTTCGCGGGTGAGGGTGGATACCATTCGACGCCGTGCCCGAAGATCGTCCTTTTGCGCTTTGAACTCCTCGACACGCTTCGCGATTTCGGGATCGCTCGCAGGACCGACGTAGCGCCGTGTCCGACCGCCTTCACCGTCAGGCTGGTCGAAATACCAATACCGTCGCTGCTTCACCGTGACAGGCGTGAAGCGGCCGTCCGACGGAAAGTCCGCGGACCATGCCGCGTCGAGCGACCGCTGCCCCAGCTCCGCCAGCATCGTCTGATACATGAGATCGATTGGCTTCAGCATGGCGGAATCCTGCAGTTATACCTTTTTTGCGAAAAGGTATAACAAAGCCGGAAACAGGGCAAGGCAGGATGCGGAACTGGATCGAGCTCAACAGACGATGAGTGCCAGAACTAAGCCCTGGCCCGGCTAGCCGGGTGATCAGAAGCGGTTATCCCAGTTGACACGGCAGCGATATCATCCCGACCCCCGCTCAACAGGCATCACTCAATCATATCAACATGTTTTCACAGGCTCGACCCCAAGCGGACGGCGGCGGAGCGAGAACCCTCCTGGTCTTCTAGGCGAATGCGGACATCGCTGTTAATCGCTCGCGAAAAGAACCGACCGGTCCTCCGTCTCGTCTCCGGCCCGTCCGGGTTTCTTGGGGCGTGCAGCCCGTGAAAGCCTTGTAAACCTTGGCGAAGTGGGATTGGCTGACGAAGCCCGACGCTATCGCGACATCAATGACGGGAATCGCGGAATTCTCAAGCAGGGCGTGTGCCCGCTCGATCCGCAGTTGGCGGTAGAATGCACGTGGCTGCATACCAAGATGCTGCTGGAACAACCGCTCGAGACGGCGGCGCGACATGCCAGACGACGCGGCAAGCGCGTCCATCGTCAGGGGTTCGGAAACTGTTTTCTCCATGAGTTTTACGGCCGCAAGAAGCGGGGAGCATACTCTTTCAAGGCGCATATGCAGGGCCATCACTTGGCGGTCTGCTCGGCTTCGCGCCCTTCCTTGCAACGCGACATCGTTGATCGAGTCTACCAGCTCCTGGCCGAAGTCCTGCTTGATGATTTCCAACACCAAATCAAACGCTGCGGCCTCCCCGGCACAGGTATGGACGAGGCCGTCGATTTCGTAAAAGGCCCGGGAAAAGACGACTTCCGGGAAGTTCTCGACGCTGGGCGCGAACACACTCCAGTGAACCGCACAACGACGGCCGTCGAGCAGGCCATGCTCCGCTAGAATCAGCGCCCCTCGACCAACGCCGGCCACGGAGACGCCCCGCGACATGGCCTCCCTCACCCATGAAACCAAACGAGCTGGAAACACGTCGTCCTTGTCGCCGGGCAGCAATGCCAGAAAGCGGTCCTGATCGAGCGCCTTGGTATTCCGTGCGCATTCGAGGTCACATTCCGCGGCCAGGCTGATGCCACAGCTCGATTGAACGGGTTCACTGTGGTGACTGACGATATTCCAGGAATAGGCCTCGTATCCAAGGACATCATTCGCGATCCGGAGAGGAGCGGTCAACGAAGTGAAGCCCAATAGCGAGAAACCATCCGTGAGGAAGATGCTGAAATGCCGCCGCAAGATCGAGAGCATTTGCGAGACCTCCAGTTTCAGTAGAACAGGCAATTTTGGAAGCCAAAGCCTAAAGCGCGTCGCATTCAAACGACCTCATGCGACGCGCTTTACGTCTTTGTTTTCATGCATGTCGTTGTCCCAAAACCGCTGCACACTTTTGGGCGACATGCATTAAGCAGCAGCGTCCGTTCACTTGATGTACCAGCCCCACCGTTCTTCGCTGACGAAGCGGGTGATCTGCTTGGTCTCGAGATAGTTCTCGAGACCCCAGCGGCCGAGTTCACGCCCGATCCCGGACTGTTTGTATCCGCCCCATGGCGCTTCCGTGAATGTCGGCTGCGAGCAGTTGATCCAGACGATGCCGGCGCGCAGCGCCGCGGCGACCCGATCCGCGCGTGCGTCGTCCTTGGACATCACTGCGGCCGCGAGACCGAACTTGCTGTCGTTTGCCAATGCGATGGCTTCGTCTTCGGTCGCGAATGACCGCAGGCAGACGACCGGGCCGAAGATCTCCTCCTTCCAGGCGTCGCTCTCCGGCGGGACGTCGACCAGCACCGTCGGTTCGACGTAGAAGCCCCTGTTGAATCCCGCGGGCCTGCCGCCGCCGACCGCTACGCGAGCGCCGTCGGAGCGAGCCTTGTCGATGGCGGCGAGGACCTGGTCCATCTGGCGTCGAGACACCAAAGGTCCGAGCAGTACGCCCGGCTCCTGGCCGTCGCCAATCTTGATCTTTCTCGTCTCCTCGACGAGGCGTTTGAGGAACGGTTCGTAGATGTCTTGCTGGACCAACACGCGGGACGTCGCCGAGCACACCTCGCCCTGGTTCCAGAATATGCCGAACATCACCCACTCGACGGCGGCGTCGATATCGGAATCGTCGAACACGAGGAACGGCGACTTGCCGCCTAGTTCCAGGCTCACGCGCTTGATGTCGCGGGCGGCCGCCTGCATGATCTTGGAGCCGACTGCACCGGAGCCGGTGAAGGCAAGCTTGTCGACATCGGAATGGTCGACCAGCGCCTGTCCGGCAACCGGTCCGGCTCCGGTGACGATATTGAGTACGCCCGGAGGCAAGTCGGCCGCCTCAGCGATCACCCCGAGTTCCATCGCCGTCATCGACGTCAGCTCTGCGGGCTTGAGGACCATGGTGCATCCGGCCGCGAGCGCCGGCGCGACCTTCCACGCGCCATGAGCAATGGGTAGTTCCACGGGATAATGGCTCCGACCACGCCTACTGGCTCCTTGACCGCCTTCGAGGTGAAACGGTCGTCGGCCAGCGTGATTCGCTCTTCCGGGTTCCGATCGAGTTCCTCGGCAAGGTCGGCATAGAAATCGAAACAACCCGCCGCGTCGCCGATGTCCCATTCCGCTTCGGGGATCGGCTTGCCGTTGTCGATAGTCTCCATTTGGGCAAGTTCCGAAAGCCTGTTGCGAATGCCCGTTGCGATCGCACGAAGATACCGGGCGCGTTCACCTCCCGACATCTTCGGCCAGGGGCCATGATCAAACGCCCGACGTGCCGCAAGCACCGCGAGGTCCACATCTTCGGCGGTGCCGGATGGCCCGTGATGAACAATCTCTTCGGTTGCGGGATTCAAGATCGGGAATGTGCCGCCCTTGACGGGCTTGACCCAGCAACCATCGATAAAGAGTTCGTTTCGCATTGGCATTCCTTCTATATGGCGCATCGTTGTTTGGCCGACGCGGAGGGTTCTCGCTTGGTTGAGGGCATTGCTGACGGTCGAACGTTCAGCTCGTCGAGGGCTTGGGAACGATCGGAAGAAGCCAGAGGGCGAGCATCGGTGCCTCTCCCGAGCGCATGCCATGGACTATGCCCGGCGGGCTATGGAAGACGCCGCCGATGCCCGGGTCGAACCATTCGGCTTCGTCCTGCCGGAACTCTCCGTTCGAGAGAGCGAGGTAGACCTCCTCGGGCGGATGCGAATGGTCGGGATAGCGGACGTTCGGCCGCATGATCGTCAGACCGACCCAGACGTCGTGGCGATCCTCCGCACCTCCGGGTCCGATGATCATCCCGGTCGCGTGCCCGTCCATGAAATTGTCCGACGCGTTCGGCCCGCCCTCTCTTCGCCTCCATCCAAGGTGCGACAGGAGGGGCCGCAGGGTTTTCGCAAGATCGCCAAGCCGCTCGTCCTTGCCTTCGAGTTCCTCGAGCAAGGGGTCGACCAAGGCGCAGACGGGAAACATTTCGCGCCGAGATGCGGACAGAGGGCGGCCGGAAGATATCGAGCCGAAGACCTTCGCCAGAGCGGACTTAGTGGCCCCATCCACCGTTGCGGACGAAAGGGCCGAGCGAGCTGCCTCGACGAAGGCGCTGACAAGCGGCGAACGGTCATGCATGTTCCTGACCTCCTGCATCGTCGCCAGCGCCGGATTGCTCTCTGAAGTCGGTAATGCGTGTCACTGACTCCCATGCGTCGATCTCTTCGATGACGCGCTCAAGCTTGGCACGTGCCCGAGCCAGGGCATCGCTACCGAGCAGCAGGTGCAGAGGCGGGTCATCGCTGTCGGCCAGAGCGATGATCGCCATCGCGGCGAGTTCGGGATCGCCAACCTGATGTCCGTCCGCCGTTTCGAATGCCGCCGCACTGCGGCCGATGGTCTCCGAATAGGCGGCATCCGCAGCCCCGCTTCGCTGGATGGACCTGGGGGAGAGGAAATCGGTCCGAAATGCTCCGGGAGCGACGGCCGTCACCTTGACGCCGAGCGGGGCGACCTCCAGGGCCAACCCCATCGAAAGACCTTCGAGCGCGGATTTCGCGGCTGTGTAGATGGCCGTCCCGGTCGTGGGCGCGCGCCCTGCGATCGAAGTAATGTTGATGATGTGTCCGGAGCCTTGTTTGCGGAGATGCGGCAACGCCGTTTGGATGATACGCAGCGGCGCGAAGAAGTCGACGGCGAAAAGCGCCTGGACCTCCTGGTCGGTGGCGCTCTCCACCGCGCCGAGAAGTCCATGACCGGCGTTGTTGACGACGACGTCGATCGTGCCGACGAGCTCAAACGCTCTCGTGACACTCGCCTCGGCGGACCCTTGCGCGCCCAGATCGGCCGCGAGGACGTGGAGCGTGCCGAACTCGTGGTCGAGCGAAAACGACCCGGAACGCGCAGTTCCAACCACGGTATCGCCCCGCGCCAACGCCGCCGTGGCCAACGCCCGGCCGAGGCCGCGCGATATGCCGGTGATAAACCAGTTCGTCATGCCACCTCTCCTCTCGTGATGTCCGTTCGGGCCGACCGCCTTGAACACAAAGAGAGCTTACATCCTCGTGCGTTCGCCTTTCGGGTCGTACATCGGCTTCAACGAGGCATGAGCCGGGAAGCGTTCACCGGCGATCTCGATCTCGTATTTCGACGCGAGGATGTCATCGTCGCTTTCGCCGCGGCAGGGAACATAGCCCATCCCGATCGCGGCCCCCAGATGGTGGCCGTAGTTCCCGGAAGTGATGATGGAGACGATCTTGCCGTCGCGCACGAGCGCTTCGTTGTGAAACACCAGGGGTTCCGGATCGTGGAGCCTGAACTGAAGCATCCGCCGCTTGAGACCCTCTTCCCGCTTTCTAAGGATCGCGTCGCGGCCGGTGAAGTCGACCTTGTCGGTCTTGACCGCGAACCCAAGCCCGGCCTCGAGAACGTGATCCTCGTCCGTGATGTCGTGCCCGAAGTGCCTGAAAGCCTTTTCGATCCGGCAGGAGTCGAGCGTATGGAGGCCGCACAGTCTAAGGTCGGACGCCGCGCCCGCCTCTTCGAGCGCCTCGAAAACATGCGCCGCCTGGTCGGACGAGACATAGAGCTCCCATCCCAATTCGCCGACATACGTCACTCGGTGGGCACGGGCGAGCCCCATGCCGATTTCGATCTCCTGCGCGGTCCCGAACGGAAACGCCTCGTTGGAAAAGTTGTTGGGGCTGACCCGGTTGATCACCTCGCGTGCCTTGGGACCCATCAGGACGAGAACGGATTCCGAAGCGGTGATATCTGTGATGACGACGAATTCGCCGTCCCGCACGTGCTTGCGCATCCAGGCAAGATCACGCTGCAGCGTCGCGCCCGGAACGACCGCGAAGAATGCCGTCTCCGAGAGGCGGGTGACGGTGAGATCGCTCTCGATCCCACCTTTCTTGTTGAGCATCTGGGTGTAGACGATCCTGCCAGGCGCGACATCCATTTGGTTCGCGCACAGCCGATTGAGAAACGCGCAAGCGTCGCGGCCTTCGACCCTGATCTTTCCGAAAGAGGTCATGTCGAACAGGCCGACGCCGTTTCTAACGGCGAGGTGTTCCTCCCTCTGGTTCTCGAACCAGTTCTGCCGATTCCAGCTATAGCGGTATTCGCGTTCCTGGCCCGGTTTGGCGAACCAGTTGGCGCGCTCCCATCCGGCGACTTCGCCGAACACGGCACCACGTGCCTTGAGGTGTTCATGCAGCGGCGAGCGGCGGATGCCGCGCGAGGTCTCGACCTGGCGATAGGGGAAATGGTCGGCGTAGAGCAGACCGAGGGTCTCCGTCACCCGCTCCTTGAGGTAAGCGCGGTTCTTCTGGAACGGCTGCGCCCGGCGGATGTCGACGTCCCACAGATCGAAGGGCGGCTCGCCGTCATTCATCCATTGCGCTAGCGCGAAGCCCGCGCCGCCGGACGAGACGATGCCGATGGAATTGTAGCCCGCGGCGATCCAATAGCCTTTCACCTCGGGGGCCTCGCCGAGATAGTAGCGATCGTCGGGGGTGAAGGACTCCGGACCGTTGAAGAACGTGTGAATCCCCGCCGTTTCCAGCATCGGCATCCGGTTTACGGCCATCGCGAGTATCGGCTCGAAATGGTCGAAGTCCTCGGGGAGCTGGTCGAAACAGAAATCCTCGCGGATCCCCTCCATGCCCCACGGCTTTGCCCTTGGTTCGAAGGCACCCAGCATCATCTTGCCCGCGTCTTCCTTGTAGTAGGCGCATTCGTCCGGGACGCGCAGAACAGGGAGGCGGGTGAGGTTTTCGATGGCCTCGGTCACGATGTAGAAGTGCTCGCAGGCATGGAGCGGAAGCGTCACGCCCGATCTCGCGGCCAGATCGCGGCCCCACATGCCGCCGCAATTGACCACCAAATCGGTTTCGATCGTTCCGGCGTCCTCACCGCTGGCCCATGAAACGCCCGTGACCCTCCCGTCGCGCTTGTGAACATCGGTGACCTTGACGTTCTCCAGGATTTTCGCGCCAAGCCGCCTTGCCCCCTTTGCGAGTGCCATCGCGATATTCGCCGGGTCGCACTGTCCATCGAGCGGAAGGTGGACGGCCCCGACGACGTCGGAGATATTGAGATGTGGATACATCTCGTTGACCTCACGAGGAGAGACCTCGTTCACGTCGATGTCGAACGCCCTCGCGAGAGTCGCCTGCCGATAGATTTCCTGCTTGCGCTCCTCGGTGAGGGCGACGGTAATGGAACCGTTTTGGCGCATGCCGGTTGCGATCCCGGTCTCGGCTTCGAGCTTCACGTAAAGGTCGGCCGAGTATTTCGCGAGCCGGGTCATGTTCTGCGACGCGCGCAACTGCCCGATCAGGCCAGCGGCATGCCAAGTCGTGCCGGATGTCAGTTGCTTCCTTTCGAGCAGAACGATGTCGGTCCATCCGAGCTTCGCCAGGTGGTAGGCGACGGAGCATCCGGAAATTCCTCCGCCGATGACAACAACTCGAGCTTTCGTTGGCAAATTGGGCATGCGCGTCTTCTTTCGCAGTTTGGGTCGGCCCTGACAGGCCAACAGGTCGTTAATGAATTTGCCCGGGCGGCGGGCGCAGTTCCCCAATCCGCTCAGTCGGCGGCGCGGAGAGCCCGATTGCGGTCTTACGTTTGCGGCCCGCTATCCCAGTCTTCGGCGACGGCTCTGAAGCGCGCCCTTCGAAACCCGGTCCAGGAGGATGGCGACCGCGACGATCGACAGCCCGGCCCGAAGGCCGAGGCCCATCTCCATTCGCGTCAGCCCCCGCGTGACCTCCGCACCCAGGCCTCCGCCGCCGACGAGGCCGGCCAGGACGACCATGGCGAGGGACAGCAGGATGCACTGGTTCAAGCCTACGATGAGCGTCGGCATCGCCGAAGGAATTTCGATCTTGAACAGGATCGACCGTGTCGGTGCGCCGATCGCCTGTCCCATCTCGACCAGGGGCTTGGGCACCTGGTTGAAAGCCAACGTGGTGAGCCGCAGCATGGGCGGAATGCCGTAGACAATGGTGGCGATGGTCGCGGGGACGCGTCCGAGGCTGAAGACCATGACCGCGGGGATCAGGTAGACCCAAGGCGGGACGGTCTGCATCACGTCCAGGATGGGCCGAAGCCCCGCTTCAAGTCTTTTATGTCGCGAGGCGAGAACCCCGAGGGGAAACGCGATCAGGACGGAGACAAAAACCGCGACGACGACGAGAGCGACCGTCTGCATGCACGCCGTCCAGAGACCTGCCAGCAGGCAGAAGCCGAGCGACACCAACACCACCAGCGCAACGCGAACCGTGGTGAAATAGGCGGCGGCCAAGACTGCCACGGTTATCACGACATAGGCGGGCGGGTAGAGCAGCGCCGACTCGAAGGCGACAAGAACGGACTCGACCGCCTTGGAGACAGCGTCGAAGAACGGATGAAAGTTCGCGTTGAGCCAGTCGACCGCCGGCGCCAGATATGCGCCCGGGGAAAAAAGCAACAGTTCGAAGTTCATCTTGCACCTGCCTTGACGCGGCGGGCCGCATTCTGGGTCAGTCGATCCAGGATCATCGTCAGGATGACGATCGCGATCGCGGCGTTGATGGATGTGGCGATATCAAGCGTTCGTACCGCTCCGTAGATCGTTTCGCCAAGACCGCCGGAGCCGACGATGCCCGCGATAACCACCATGCCGAAGGACATCATCAGACTTTGATTGATGCCCGCCATGACACTCGGGATAGCGAACGGAAGCCTGATCTTCGTGAACATCTGCCCGGGTGTGAGGCCGCTCGCATGGCCGAGTTCGATGAACTCGTGCGGCGTCATCCGGATGCCGAGCGAGGTCAGGCGGATCGCGGGTGGCATCGCCACGACGACCGTGGCGATCAATGCCGTTGCCGGGCCATAGCCCAGAAGCGCGATTGCTGGCAGGAGGTAGATGTATGGCGGAAGCGTCTGGATAAGGTCCAGAACGGGTTCGAGTGCTTTGTTCAGGGTGGCCAGGAATCCCGCCGCGATACCGATTGGAATGGCGACCGCGAGCGCCAGAACTGTGGCGGTGGCCACCAGTGCGAGCGTGCTCATGGTTTCAGCCCATAAACCCATGATGGCGCAGAATGCGAGCGCGACGCCCGTCAAGATCGCGGAAACGAGACCCATCAGCCTCCAGGTAAGCAACGCCACGATGAGGGTGACGACATAGAACGGCGCGAACTGGAGGAGCCAGAGGATGCCGTCGTAGGTGCCCTCAAGTATTCCCCGCAAAAAGTCGAAAGCCCACTCGCCGTTGTCGCTGATCCAGGCAAGCCCGTCATCGACCCATATGTCGAAAGTGTCGGTGAGGACTGAGGTGTCCATTGAGCCCTCCTATCAAGCCGCCGCGCGAGCTTCAGCGGGACTGCCCGCGACGCCGCGAAGCAGACCTCTGGCGGTGACCACGCCGACGACCTTGCCGTCGTGCACGACCGCTACGGCATCGCGATCCGATTGCATCGTCAGATCGATAAGCTCTCCGATGTCGGCATCCGGCGTTGTCCTGAGCAGGGCGTCGACATCGCAGTTGGGATGCGCGGCCCTGAACTCGGCGACTGGCTTCATCACGGAATGCGCCTTCACCAGATGGATTCGCGAAATACCCGCGACGAAGTCGGCGACATAGTCGTCCGCCGGCCTGGTGACGATCTCCTCGGCGGTACCGACCTGAACGATGACACCGTCCTTCATGATGGCGATCCGATCGCCGATACGGATGGCCTCGTCGAGGTCATGGGTAATGAACACCGACGACTTGCCCAACGATTTCGTCAGTTGCCGGAACTCGTCCTGGAGCTGTCGGCGGATAAGCGGATCGAGAGCGCTGAACGGCTCGTCCATCAGGATGATCTCTGGGTCAGCGGCGAGCGCCCGGGCGAGCCCGACGCGCTGTTGCATGCCGCCCGACAGTTCGGAAGGGTACCTTGCGGTCCAGTCGGACAAGCCGACCTTTCCCAGGGCGGCAAGCGCGATCTCGTTGCGTTGCTCCCTGGCGATACCGCGCACTTCAAGCCCGAAAGCAGCATTCTCGAGCACCGTTCTGTACGGCAAGAGCGCGACGCTCTGGAATACCATGCCGATGGTGTTGGCACGCATCTCGCGCAGTTCCGCAGGTTTCAGGGCCGAGATTTCCCGCCCTTTCACCGTGATGGTGCCAAGGCTCGGTTCGATCAGGCGGTTGAAGAGACGGACAAGCGTGGACTTGCCGCTGCCGGACAGGCCCATCACGCAGAAGATTTCCCCTCGGCGTAACTGCAGGCTGGCGTCCGCGACGCCGACCACACAGTCGAAGTCCTGGAGGACTTGCTTCTTCGACAGGCCACGCTCGGAGACCGCCTTCACCGCTGCGGGAGCGCGTGCCCCGAATATCTTCCAGACGTTCCGGCAGTCGAGCAGCACGTCGTTGTCATTGATTTTCTTTTCCATGACATTCCCCAGAGCCAGTCTACGACCGGTCATTATTGGCGGAGGGCGAGCCGTCGACGCCGCCGCGGCTCGCCTGCTTCGATCATTCTCCCTTGATGTTTTCCCAACGCTTCAGGAGATCCGCATGATTGTCGGTCCAGTCCTTGATCGCTTCGTCCATGGTCTTACCGTCGGCGACCGCACCGTTGATGGCGGTTATGTCAGCAAGCGGAACATAGACGCTCGAGATGATCTCGCGAGCTCGGGGATTTTCCTCGGAAAAGCCCTTGGTCCCGATCCAGTAGTAGGTCTGCGCCGCGGGGAAGATGTTCTTCGAGTCCTTGAGGAACTTCAGCGGATACTTCTGCATCATCCAGGAAGGTTCCCAGATCGTCACCGCGATCCATTCCTTCCGTTCGACTGCCGATTTCAGGGCGGCCGTCATTGCGGCGGTGCTGCCCTCGACGGTCTGAAGCTTGAGATCGTATTCCTTGGAGGCGGTGGCCATGTCGCGCATAAGACCGGAACCCGGCTCGACGCCGATGATCTTGTTGCCGAACTTGTCGGCGTTCTCGTTCAACTGCTCCATCGTGTCGATGTTCACGTAGTTCGGAACGGCGACAGCCTGATAGAGGCCATGCGAAACCGGCGAGATTTTCTCGAGACGCCGCTTGTTCTTGTCCCAGTAGTCGTAGGTCACGTAGTTCACGTGCGATGTCAGGATTTGAATGTCGCCCTTGCCGAGCGCTGCGAACGCGATGCCCCATTCGGAGAACGGGACGACCTTGACCGTGTAGCCCTGGTCTTCGAGGACTTTCTTCGTGATACCCGTGATGGGCATCAGATCCTCCCAGGACAAGGTTCCCATCGTAATGGTCTTCTCCTCCGCGTGGGCGGACAGGAACGTCATGCCCACCATCGCCGCCGCGACCAGTGCTTTCAACAATGCCTTCATTTCACTCACTCCTCCGTATTGTTCCCACTCCATCGGAGACCCGTTACGGGCTCCTCATTGCGCGGCGAGTCATCAAGTCTCGTGGCGTGCACGCAATTCCGTCCTCCCGACCTCTCGGTCGAACCGGAGCCCGCGCCCCTCGGCGCTCGCTCTCCGGGCATTCACATGTGTCTCGTCAGTCCGCCATCCACACGCAGGTTCTGACCGGTGATGTAGCCCGCGTCCTCGGAAAGCATGAACGCAGCCGTCTTGGCGATCTCGGCGACGGTACCGATCCGGCGAAGCGGGATCGGATCGGCCGCCTCGGCTGGATGCGCCATACTGGCGATGTAACCGGGAAGAAGCGCGTTCATGCGGATGTTCCGGGGACCGTACTTGTCCGAGTACATCTTGGTGTAGGCGGCCACGGCCGCCCGGTAGGCGCACGAGATGGGATAGTTCGCGTCCGGTTCGAAGGTGGCGAGCGTCGTGATGTTGAGGAACGCTCCGCCTCCCTGGTCGAGCATGAGAGGGGTCACGAGCTTCGCCATCCGTTGGACCGAGAGCAGGATCGAACGGTTACCGTCTTCCCAGACCGCGTCGTCGATCTCGAGCAGATCGCCCGTCGGCGGATGAGCGGTGTTGTTGACGACAGCGTCGATCCGGCCATAGGCCGAGCGGGCGAGTGCAACCAATGCCTCGAGATCGGCCAGACTGTCAGTGGAGCCGCGCATCCCCTTGCCGCCAAGTTCGACAGCAAGCGCTTCCGAACTGCCCGAAGGCGACATGAGAACCAGGCGGTAGCCGGCACGATGGAGTTCGCGGGCGATGGCCGCTCCCATTTCGCGGCCGCCTCCCGTTATGATCGCGACTGGTTTCGAGGTTTCCAAGTTCACGAGCGGAGCTCCAGTTCGAAAGAGTTGGTGTTTGGCGATCTAGCGCGTTGAACCGTCGAGCAAGGGCGCGAGGGCCTCCTGAAGCGCCCTGTCCTGTTCTGCCTTCAGTTTCGCGAGGGGCTTGCGGACATTGCCCGTTCCGTAGCCGCGGAGCTGGGCTGCCCGCACGACGGACGGCGTGTAATGCGTTCTCCAGATGAAGAGGAGAGAGGGAAGCATCCGCTTCCAAAGCTCCAGGGCTTCCGCGTATTTGCCAGCGGAAACGAGGTCGTAGAGACGGACCGCCTCGTGAGGCATGTAGTTCGCCCCGCCCCAGATCACGCCCTTCGTACCCGCCATCAATGCGTAGACCGTGGTCGTGTCGCAGCCGTTCAGAACCGACGCCGATGTCGACAGATACTCCTGATGGACGGTGAGGTCGCCAGCGCTATCCTTGATCCAGTTGAAATTCCTGAGCGTCGTGAGGCGTTGCAGGAGTTCGACCGAGACCGAAATGCCCGTGTTCTGCGGAATGTTGTATCCGATGATGTCGATGCCGATCGCGGCATCGATTTCCTTGTAGAAGGCGAACAGGCCGTCGTCGTCGCCCGGACCCTCGAAATAGGGCGGAAGGATCATGAGTGCATCAGCGCCGATCGATTCCGCATGCCGGGAGCGTCGGATCACCTCGTCCATATTCAACGCGGACGTCTGGCAGATGACGTTGCAGCGGCTGCCTATGCGCTTGGCACCTATCTCGTAGAGCTTGTTGCACTCGTCCTCGGTGAGGTAGGGATGCTGTCCGGTGCCGGCACCGAGCACCAGTCCGTGAACCCCCGCATCAACATACTTGTCGATCAGTTCCTCGAAAATCTGGAAGTTCACCGTCCCGTCGTCGTTGAACGGGGTTTGCATCGCGAGATTGATGCCCTTGAGATCAGCCATTCTTGTAGTCCCTTTCGCTAAACTTCCTTGCCAGCCTGTTTGAAGCGCCATCCCGTGACGAACCGGACGCCCGTCGATGTGATGAGCTTCGGATAGGCGCGTGAAGGCGCGACGCGCCGCTTGAGGATTTCGATGATGGGCGACGATCGGCCCACGGCGAGTTCGGCGACGGATTTGCCGAAGGATGTCCCTCTCGAAACCCCTGTGCCGTTGCAGAATGCCGCGCCGAAGACGTTGTCCGCGAGTTCGCCGAAGACCATGCCGCCGTTCTGCGCGAGCGTCAGCAGGCCGCCCCAGCTCGCCACGAATCCCATCGACGAAAGCTCCGGCCATCGGCGGTCGAACGCGACCTGCTGTTGCATCTTCGCGCTTTCGACATCCTTGAACGTGGTCTTGAAATCGGCCGCGTAGGAGTAGACGTTCCGCAGAATGAGGCGGTTGTCGTTTGTGCGCCGGACAGTCGTGCCGAAGCTGTTGGCCGGGATCAGCCCGTAGCCTCCACGATCGCCGACCTTGGCCAGCTCCGCGGTCGTCAGCTCGCGGGTCATGCTGGCAAAGGTATAGAGCGGGATCGCGCTGTTCGGATAGAAACCAAACTCGGTGAGGTAGCCCGCCGCGCAGATGATGACCTTGCTGGCCGTGATCACGCCCGTCGGCGTCTGGAACGTGTGGAACGGCTTGCCGTAGTCGGCTCCGGTGATCGCCGTATACTCGTAGACTGTGACGTTCTTCGGCAGAGCGCGCGCGGCGTTCTTCAGATATTTCGCCGGGTGGATCAGGATCGTCCCGGGGTGGTGCAGCGCCCGGATGTAGTGCCTGCTTCCGGTCAGCGCCTGAATCTCATCCTTTTCGACCCAGCGGTAGCTCTGTCCCATCTTGTCGAGGGCGTGGGAGAAATTGACGAGGTCGGCCACGCCGTGCTCGGTCGCGGCGCTATGGTATTTGCCCTGCGGGTCCCAGTCGCAATCCACCCCGAGTTCCTCGACGGAGGAACGCAGGTAGGCGTTGCCGTCCAGGTTGACTTCGAGCTCCTCGCGATTGCCCTTGATGTCTTCCACGAAATCCTGCTTGCGCGGATTGTGCGCTAGGTCGATCGCGAAACCCATGCAGCGGCCGGACGCGTTGTTGCCAATGCGCCCCGCATCGACCAGAACGACCGTCGCGTCCGGACGAAGCTCGGCGTAGCGGCGGGCGGCATGCAAACCCATCCATCCCGCGCCTATCACCAGGCACTCGCAGTTCGTCTGACCGCTTTGGGAGAGCAGCGGGAGGTCTGGCCCCGATGTCATATACCAGCCCGACACCGTCGGTTCATCGTGTGGTCGGGGCACGGAAACATGCTCCCGCGGCGCGTTTCGATGTGTCGGAGCCACGTTGTTCTCTCTCGGTTCTGGTAAATTTCGCGGGGCCTCCCGAGCATCCCGCCGTTAAAGTCTGTCGCGAGCTAAACATACAAAAGACACTCTCTGTAGACGGAAAAGATGTCACCTGATATGAATCCCATTCATGTCAAAGCTCCGCTCCCTGCTGCCGTCGCCGCATTCCTTGTTCGTCTTCGAAGCAGCTGCCCGAAACCTGAATTTCGCAGCGGCTTCAAAGGAGTTGAACGTCACACAGCCAAGCGTTTCCCATTCGATAAAGGCTCTGGAGAAGCATTGCGGCACCGCCCTATTCGTAAGGGAGAACAGGGGCGTGCAGCTCACCGAGGCCGGGCGGGTGCTTTACGACGGCGTGCGGGCGAGCTTTACCAGGATGGAGGACAGCTTCAGGGCGATCTCCCCCGAAGCCACCCAATACCTGACGCTGGCGGCATCCACGTCAGTGGCCGCACATTGGCTTATGCCCAAGCTCTACCAGCTCCAGCACGACCACCCGAACCTGAAGATCAAGGTCGTCACCACCGACCGGGACGTGGAGCCTGACTCCGAAATCGACATGACGATCTGGATTCGGGATCGGGGATTTCAGCGGCAAAACACGTGGTTCGTTTGCGACGAGGTAGTGTTCCCGGTGTGCTCGCCTGCCTACCTTGCCGAACGCCCTCGCATAAGAACCGTCGCGGACCTGCCTGACCACCAGTTGCTCCACTCCTTCGACGCCCACCGCAAGCGGATCGGCTGGGAGGAATGGTTCGACCTCGTGGGAGCCGGATCGGTGCAAGCACCGCCCAAAATGGTGTTGAACGACTATCAGCTTGTTATGCAGGGAGCACTCTCGGGTGAGGGTATTGCTCTCGGATGGAATTTTTCAGCTCAGCTGTTGCTTCGGAACAAGCTCCTCGTGAAGCCACTGGACGTTTCCGTGCGGACGGGAGGAGCGTTTTTCCTGGTCGCCAACCAACGAAGAGCCGAACAGGAGAACCTCGACATTCTTGTTGCGTGGTTGCTCTCGCAGACTAGGGACCTACGCTGAAACGGCATTCGCCGAGTGGAACGCGGCCCTCGCTTTGACGCTCTCAGGTCTAGTCGTCTTTTACCTGATCGGTTTCTGCCATAACAGGCTGGTGAAGCTAGGGCTCATCCATTGTGGCTGAGCTTCGTGGTCAGCACACTCGACATTGTGCTGCATTTTGCCTGATCGTCGGCACGAATCCTTTGGCGAAGCCGAGATGCCGCAGGCTATGCAACTGCGCGAGGGCTCCTTCACCTCTCTCCTGATCTTCGTTTGCCTCGCCGCGCTGACGCTGTCGCCGCTCTTTGGCGCTCTGGGTTGGCGTTTCCGCGGCCGTCTCGTGGAGTGTGGCGGTCGCCTGGGTGATCGCGCAGCCGGGGACGCTCACCGCGGCCGACTGACGACGACGTCGTGAGGGCGTTGCGCTGCACGCAGTTGATGGGCGCTCCGGTACGGCAATGGTCAGCCCGACAGGGCACACGAGTTCGCTTCGCCACTTCCGCGACACATGTCGTTACAAACGTCGAGTCGGGCAGACACATCGTCGATACACACAGGCGCTCAAATGGCGGCATTGGCTTCGAAAACGAAGCTCGACCCAATAGGCGAAAGGACGATGATATGAAAACGTCTCGGATCATGGCGGCTGCACTGCTGATCGTTGGAAGCGGATTGGCGCTGCATGCGGCCAACGCTCAACAAGCGGGCATTCAGCGCACGGATCTCCTGCAGCACGACCTCGGTACGGCTGGCCGCGAGGCAGTCCAGGTGCGGGTCGATTTCGAACAGGAAGCAGTCTCCATCAAGCACTCTCATCCGGGTGAAGAGATTGCCTATGTCCTCGAAGGCTCGCTGGAATATCAGCTCGAGGGGAGAGCACCGGTCATCCTTCATGCCGGGGAAGCCTTGTTTATCCCGGCCGGAGTGGCGCACGTGGCGAAGAATGTCGGCAACGGCAAGGCATCGGAGCTTGCGACATACGTTGTCGAGAAAGGCACCCCGCTGGTCGTTCCGGTCAAGTGAGCGATTGACATGGATACTGAGAACCACCTGGAAGGAAGTGCGAAGATGACCGCACAGCGAGTGTCCGACGCGCCCGTGTTGTCCCGCCGGGCTCTGCTCCTGAACGGAGCTGCGGCGGCAGCCTTTACGGCTTTGCGCCCTGCAACGGCCCTCGCCCAAGCGGCTGCGTCCGCGATCTTGGACGCCGATGCCGTTCGCCCCTTCCGTGTGGATGTGCCGGCGGCAGCGCTCGTCGACCTCCGCCAGCGCCTTGCCGCCACACGCTGGCCCGACCCGGAGACGGTCGACGACCGCTCCCAGGGCGTGCAGCTTGCGAAGCTTCAATCACTCGTCAGCTACTGGGAAACGCACTACGACTGGCTTAAGGCGGAAGCGAAACTCAACGCCCTCCCGCAGTTCCTGACGAAGATCGATGGCCTCGACATCCACTTCATCCATGTTCGCTCCCGTCATGCAGATGCATTGCCGCTCATCATGACCCACGGCTGGCCCGGGTCGGTCTTCGAACTGCTGAAAGTCATCGGTCCGCTGACTGATCCCACGGCGCATGGAGGGGTCGCGGAGGACGCCTTCCATCTCGTGCTTCCGTCCATTCCCGGCTTCGGCTTTTCCGAGAAGCCGAAAGCTACAGGCTGGAACCCGGACCGAGTTGCCCAAGCCTGGGACGTTCTCATGACACGGCTTGGATATATGACCTACGTGTCCCAGGGTGGCGACTGGGGTGCGATCATCTCCGATGCCCTGGCTCGCCGGGCTCCCGAAGGTCTGCTTGGCATTCACGTCAACCGGATCGAGCGCGCAACCACGATCCCGCCAGAAATTGCCAAGGCGTTGAGAAGCGGCGATCCTGCACCGGCCGACCTCACCGCCGAGGAACGGGCAGTTTTTGATGAGGCCAGGGAGTTCCTCAGTAAAGGTTTCGGCTATGCGGCGCTCATGGCGACGCGCCCGCAAACCATCGGTTACAGTCTGGCCGACTCGCCGGTCGGACTGGCGGCGTGGTTCTATGACAAGCTCGCCGACTGGGTGTTCACCCGTGGCGAACCGGAACGCGCGCTGAGCCGCGACGAGATCCTCGACAACATCACGCTCTACTGGCTGACGAATACCGGGACCTCAAGCGGCCGGATTTACTGGGAGAACAGCGCCGGCACTGGCAAGTCGGCCCCGATCGCGATCCCGGCGGCGGTGACAATCTTCCCCGGAGAAGTTTACAGGCCGCCGAAGAGCTGGGCGGGACGCGCCTACCTCAACCTGATTTACTACAACCGCGCCGACAAGGGCGGCCATTTCGCCGCCTGGGAAGAGCCGGACCTGTTCAGCGCCGAGCTGCGGGCGGCTTTCCGGCCGATGCGTCAACTCTAATCGGCACGGGCGCACGAAGCGGTGAATTCCGCTACCACGGCGCTCTCATTTTGATAAGTAATGGCAGTCGAACGGTGGAGATCGCGCCATGGAGCACATCGACCACATCTTGATCGTTGATGACGATCGGGAAATCCGGGAGCTTGTGTCGAGCTACCTGAAGAAGAACGGCCTGCGCGTCACCGCCGTCGCCGACGGGCGGCAGATGCGCGCGTTCCTCGAGGCCAACACGGTCGACCTCATCATCCTCGACCTGATGATGCCAGGCGACGATGGGCTGGTTTTGAGCCGCGAGCTGCGCGTCGGTAGACACAAGGCGACACCGATTGTCATGCTGACTGCCCGCTCCGACGAGATGGACCGCATCATCGGTCTCGAAATGGGCGCCGACGACTATCTCGCCAAGCCGTTTTCGGCACGCGAGTTGCTCGCCCGCATCAAGGCGGTCCTGCGGCGCGCGCGCATGCTGCCTCCCAACCTGCAGATCTCGGAAGCCGGCCAGCTGCTGCGTTTCGGTCAATGGAAGCTCGACACCACGGCAAGGCACCTGATCGATGCGGACGGCACGGTGATTGCGCTCAGCGGAGCCGAATACCGGCTGCTGCGCGTCTTCGTCGACCATCCCCAGCGCGTCCTCAACCGAGACCAATTGCTCAATCTGACGCAGGGACGCGACGCCGAACTCTTTGACCGCTCCATCGATCTCCTGGTCAGCCGGGTTCGCCAGCGCCTCGGCGACGATGCCCGCGAGCCGACCTACATCAAGACGGTCCGCAGCGAAGGCTATGTTTTCTCGATGCCGGTCGAAATCGTGGAACCGCGCTGATGGCGACGGCCGCCCTCAAAGGAATTCGTCTATGGCCGCGCACACTCAGGGCGCGACTGTTCATTATCCTTCTTGCCGGTCTGGCGATCGCTCACGCCATGTCATTTGCGGTGCTGTTTTCAGAACGCTATGTCGCCGCCAGGTCGGTGATGTTCAATACGCTCGAAAACGACGTTGCGACCTCGATCGCCATCCTCGACCGGCTGCCTGCGGCCGAACGCGCCGCCTGGCTCGATCAACTTGCTCGCGGCTCCTACCGGTTCGTTCTGGGGCCGGGCATTTCCGGCGATACTGTACTTGAGCCCAACGACGCCGAGGTCGCCGCCAAGATCCAGGCTGCAATAGGCGCGAAATACCCGACCAAGGTCGAATCGATCCCCGGACCGACGCGCCATCTTCAGGCGCATCTTCGCTTGAGCGACGGCGAGCCACTGACGATAGACGTCACGCCAAGGGGCGTCATGCCCGTTGCCGACTGGCTGCCTTACGTGCTCGTTGCGCAGCTTTCGCTGTTGCTATTGTGCAGCTGGTTCGCGGTGCGACAGGCGATCCGTCCTCTCGCCAATCTGGCGAGAGCCGCCGACACGCTGGACCCGAACAGCAGCACGCCGCGCCTCGCCGAGACCGGACCGACGGAAGTGGCCTACGCGGCAACAGCCTTCAATGCGATGCGGGATCGCATCGCGCAGTATCTGGAGGAGCGCGTGCAGATCCTTGCTGCGATCTCACATGATCTGCAGACGCCGATCACCCGCATGAAGCTGCGCGCCGAAATGGCCGACGGATCCGCCGAGCGGGACAAGCTGCTCCAGGACCTTGGCGAAGTCGAGCGCCTCGTCAAGGAAGGGGTCGCCTATGCACGCAGCGCCCACGGCAAGGAGGAGAAAGCCTCACGCATCGATCTCGCCTCGTTCATCGAGAGCCTTGCCTATGACTATCAGGATACCGGCAAGGCGGTCACGATCGGGGAATTGGCAGGCGGCGCGATTGTGACCCGGCCTCACGCCTTGCGGCGGATCCTCACCAACCTGATCGACAATGCGCTCAAGTTCGCCGGCAGTGCGGAAATCGAGGCTCAGCGCCAGGACGGCACCGTCTTCATCAAAGTGCTCGATCGCGGTCCCGGCATTCCGGACGACCAGTTGGAAGCAGTCCTGAAACCCTTCTTCCGCCTGGAGCAGTCGCGTAACCGCGACACCGGGGGCACGGGACTTGGCCTTGCAATCGCCCATCAGCTCGCAACCGCGATTGGTGCCACGCTCACCTTGCGCAACCGCGACGGCGGCGGTCTGCTGGCCGAAATCAGTCTCCGACAATAGGCCCTCAGCCCCTCGATAATAATACATCAGGGCGGCCCCGGCCGCCCTGATGTGGCATCATTCATGCAGCAGCCCATTCAGGCGCGCTGCGGCTCGCCCGTCTGCTCCCGCACGATGTATTCGGCGTACCAGTTCGGCCAATCCTCGTCGCGGTGACCGAGCTGCTTCTCGTATTCGCCGTGGGCGGCCTCGGCGCGGCGGAACGCGCCCGCAAGATCGGTGGCCGAGGCGAATGTCGTGGTGCTCGCGTCGATCCGCCCGGGCAACCGCGTGGTGACCTCCTGGAAAAGCCAGCCGTTGCCATCCGGATCGCGGAACGAGGCATAAGAGCGGTAGCTGCGGCGATCGGGATCCGCACCGCCAACCCTATGCCGCCCAAACAGATAGGGCTCGTCGTTGCCCGCCTGCACGTCGCCGGCATGAAACACTTCGCTGATATCGATGCCGCGGCGACGCAAGTCCTCGCGGGCGGCCTCTATGTCGGAAACGACGAGGTACAGGCCTTGGGCGGAGCCCGGTCGCGCGTCAGTGACATTTTTTCCGAAGATGACCGAGGCGCCGGATCCCGGCGGTGTGAACTGGATCACCCGGTAGCCGTCATCCCCGGCAAAATCAGCATCGAGGCGCCAGCCGAGGCTCGCGTAGAATGCTTTGGCGCGCTCGACATCCGAGACGGGGACGACGATGACCTCGAGCTTCATGTCGATCGGCTGCGCTGTTTCGCTGTTGATTGCAGTGCTCATGATTTTCTCCTTGTGTTTGAGAGGCGCATCGCGCCGGTGCAAATTGGCGTGCCGCGATCTGAACGCTGCCGTGGGCTGGCGCGAAAATCGCCGGCTCTCCCCGACCGAAACGCGTCCGGTCGGGGCATCTCCTTCAGTGTCAGACGATGTTGATCGCGACGTCGATATTGCCGCGTGTCGCCTTGGAGTAGGGGCAGGTCTGATGCGCCCGCTCGACCAGCGCCTCTGCCGTGTCACGGTCGATGCCCGGCAGGCTCACATTGAGCCGGGCCTGCAACGAATAGGAGCCTGCGCCATGGCGAAGATCCACTTCCGCATCGACCGCCAGATCGGCCGGAAGCGTTACCTTCCGCTCGCTGGCCGCCTTTCCGATTGCTCCGATGAAGCAGGCCGACCAGCCGGCCGCAAAGAGCTGCTCCGGATTGGTCCCCTGCCCCGAACTGCCGGGTGAGGAAAGCTTGATGTCGAGGCGCCCGTCAGAACTGCGGGATGCGCCTTCACGGCCACCGGTGGTGTGCGTCTTGCCGGTGTAAAGTACCTTCTCGATCTCGGTCATGGTGTCCTTCCTTCGACGGAGTTGATGACGCCGAGCCAATTTGGATTGTCCGACTGTCGAGGCACACATGCCGCTCCGCACGTGTATGGAATGTTTCGTCGCCGGGCGGAAAAGTAAGCGAATGCCGGCAGAATGCGGAACGACACACTACGATACGAACGCGCTGTCAGAGGCGACGCGTAAGAGGGTGGAGCAATTCGCCCCTGTCGCGCGAAGGGTGCGCCACGGTTGAACGCGAGATGCATGAAGACAATACCCAAAGCGCGTCCGCATTCGTTGAATGCGGACGCGCTTTGGAAGTGTACAGCGATCTCGGAGAGCCCAAAAGGATGCGGCCGGGCTGCGGGGCAAAAGTGATCAGAAATGATCGACGTCGATGATGGCCTGCGCAAAGGCTTGAGGCGCTTCCTGCGGCAGGTTGTGACCAATGCCGCCGGTGATCAGCCGATGCTCGTACGTGCCGGAAAACTTCTTGGCGTAGGATGCGGGCTCCGGATGCGGTGCACCATTGGCATCGCCCTCCAGGGTGATGGTCGGCACGCCGATCAACGGGAATTGGGCGAGCCTTTCTTCGAGAGCATCGTATTTTTGCTCGCCGTCTGCCAGGCTGATCCGCCAACGGTAATTGTGGATCGTGATATCGACATGATCCGGGTTCTCGAAAGCGGCCGCGCTGCGGTTGAAGGTGGCGTCGTCGAATGTCCATTTCGGTGATGCGAGCTGCCAGATAAGCCTCGCGAATTCCGTTCGGTTTCGCTCGTAGCCGGCGCGCCCGCGGTCTGTGGCAAAGTAGAACTGGTACCACCAGGCATGCTCGGCGCCGGGCGGCAGTGGCATCTTGTTGGCTTCACGGCTTGCTATGAGGTAGCCGCTCACGGATACAAGGGCCTTGCACCGCTCCGGCCAGAGAGCGGCGATAATGTTGGCTGTGCGCGCGCCCCAATCGCATCCGCCGATGACCGCCCTTTCGATCCCAAGCGCGTCCATCAAGGCGATGATGTCGGCGGCGATTGCCGCCTGCTGGCCATTGCGAGGCGTCTCCGGCGCAAGAAAGCGCGTCGTCCCATAGCCGCGCAGATAGGGAATAATCACCCGGTAGCCGGCCTCCGCCAGCAAGGGCGCCACGTCGACATAGGTGTGGATGTCATAGGGCCAGCCGTGCAGAAGGATAACCACAGGCGCATCACCAGAGCCGAGTTCGGCGTAGCCGACATCAAGAACGCCCGCAACGATCTGCTTCAGCGAGGCGAAGGATGTGTTCGTCCCTGCCGTGATCGCCGGAATGCCGGCTTCAGAGGCTGATTTTGCCGCGGCAACGCCGCTGATGCCCAATTGCGCGGCGGCGAGCGTCAACGCCGCCGCTCCCATGAAGCGCCGCCTCTGCAGATTGATTTCCCCTGTCATAGATCGTCTCCGGACTGTGTGAACTACAGTCTCGGAATGCTGTTTGTATGTATCTCCGTTGTGACTTCGCGAGACCGCGATTGAAAGCTCGTGTAGTTCACCCGAGCCAAGATACAGTGGGTTACATTTCCACGGGCGGCTGCACTATGCGGACGCGCTTTCACGCGCATTCCGCCGGATCGTTTGCGGTGGCTGCCCAAGCGTGCGAAGAAAGGCGCGGCGCATGCGATCCGGATCGGCGAAACCGACCTCCACCGCGATCACGTCCATGGAGTGCCGGCCCTGCTCCATCATCAGCCGCGCCGCCTCGACGCGGAGATTCTCCACTGCCTTGGCGGGAGATTGTCCCGTCTCTGCCCGAAACGCCCGGCTGAACTGGCGCGGACTCAGCCCCGCCGCATCCGCCAACTCTTCCACCGACAACACGCCGCGGAGATTCGCCTTGGCGTAGTCAATCGATTTCTGGACCCGGTCGGACTTCGGCTCGAGCTCGAGCAAGGCCGAAAATTGCGATTGGCCCCCGGCGCGCCGGTGATAGACGACAAGCTTGCGGGCGACGTTGCGCGCAACGTCCTGGCCATGGTCCTCCTCGATCATCGCAAGCGCAAGATCGATGCTCGCCGTCATTCCTGCCGACGTCCACACGCTTCCGTCAACGATGAAGATGCGATCGTCCTCGACCTTGACCGCGGGGAAGCGCTCCTGGAGCTGGCGGGCGAAGGCCCAATGGGTGGTCGCGCGGCGTCCGTCGAGCAGACCAGCTTCGGCAAGAACGAAGGCGCCGGTGCAGGGCGCGGCCACCCGGCGCGACGTTTCAACCGCGCGGCGCGAAAATGCAATCAGCGCGGGCGTCATTGGCTCGATCGTCGTGCCGGCGCCAAACATGACGGTCTCATAAGGCGTTTCGTCGAAGGCTTTCGTGAGGACGCCGAAGCCGGCCGACGACTTTACCTCGCCGCCCGCTTCCGAGAGCAGCTCTATCTCATATGCCGGCTCCCCCAGCGCGGAGTTCGCCATCTCGAAGGCGGTTACCGCCGCGAAGCCCATGAGCTGGAATCTTGGAAAGACGACAAAGCCGATCCTATGCATGGGCAACATCCTTGCTGGAAATATGCGAGGGTACGATATTCCCGCTGGAGACAAACCGCCACTCAGTCTCGAGCGGCTTCTTCCTGAGAAATCCGGACCGGACGCGACAATGGCGGCGAACGGCCTATAGCCACAACCGCGACAAAGCCGAGCACCAACATGACGGCAATGGCGAGAAAGCCGTCGCCGAACGCGAGCGCCCAGGCCTGCCGCCGAGCCGCTGACCCAATCTGCACTGCCGCCCGCACCGTGGCGCCGGCGTCGCTCGCAACCCGGCCCGCAACAGCGCCGGCGAGGCTGTAAATCCGCTCGGCGTCGGCGAGTGCGTCCGAATGAACCTTCTGACGCTCGGTAACGATGCTGGAGAGAACCCCGACGCCGAACGTCGTTCCCGCCAGGTTGCTGATATTGAATGTCAGCGACGCTGTCGGAAGGTCCGCGGGCTTCAAACTGCCCGTGCCGACGACCATGGCGGGCGTCAACAGCACCAATTGACCGGCCGAATAAAGGGCGAGCCCATAGTGGAAAAGGTCCCCCGCGGACGTTCTGGCTTCGCTGCCCATGAGCACGGTGCCCAACACCAGGAGGACAAGGCCGGTTCCCATCGCGATGCGCAGATCGAATAGATGCAGAAACCGCCACACCAAGGGGAGAGCG
Source organism: Sinorhizobium americanum (assembly GCF_001651855.1). GTDB lineage: Bacteria > Pseudomonadota > Alphaproteobacteria > Rhizobiales > Rhizobiaceae > Sinorhizobium > Sinorhizobium americanum. The sequence goes on from NZ_LNQC01000049.1 coordinate 63,183, forward strand.
AACAATTGCCCAGCCGCGGCCCAAAGCATGAGTGCGGAGACATCGAGCGGCCGATGACCCTCTACGGTGGCGAGGAATTGCGGCACAAGGTATGAGCTCACGGCGAGGCCGGCGCGGAGGAGGAAATTCAACCCAATCGGAAGGCCGAACTTCTGTGTGAGGAGGAGCCGCGGTGCCAAAAGCGGCAGAGCGGACGAGCGGGACACGAAAATGAAACCCGCCCACGCGGCAACGGACAGGGCCGTGCCCCAGACGATCAACTCGCTTGCGAACCAGAAGCGACGCGCTCCCTGGGCGAGAACCAGCATTAGGCTCGCAAGCGCGAGCGACAACAGGAGGATGGACGTCCAATGGCCCTTGAGCGCCGACCAGTTCAGGGTCTTGTGCGGAACCCAAAGACGGGCGGCAAGAGCCAGAGCCGCGCCGATCGCTGCCTGAACGGCGAAAAGCGCGCGCCAACCGAAACTGTCCGAGAGATAGCCGGCAATGGCAGCCCCTGCCGTCCCGGAAAAGAGAAGGGCAAATGCCAGTATCACCACCACATAGGCGAGACGCGGTCCGCCGGCGACCATGAAGACGGCGACGAATGCCGCCGGCCCGAACCCGCCGGCTGCAAAGCCTTGCAGCGATCGGAGTGCGACCATGGCGCCAAGGTCGCTCGTCAGGGCACCGGCGAGCGCCGCAGCCGCAAACAGGATGGAGCTCGCAACCAGGTAACGGCCGATGCTCAAGGCCCCGATCAGCAGGCCTGAGGTGACAATGCCGGCGCAACTTCCCATCGTATAGGCGGTCAGTATCCAGGAGCCCTCGTCGGCACTGGACAAGAGCCCGTCCTGGATGTCGGTGATGTTTGCCGAGGCAAATTGGGCCGACAGGTTCACCAGGAATGAGCCTGCCAGCCCGGTCGCGAGGAATAGCAGATTTTCACGTGTCAGGGTGGGCGTGCTCATTTGAACCCTCCTCGGCGGTCGAGTAAGTGCCGGTGTTCACGGCGTGGTTTGGGCGATCGTTCGCGCCTTACACGGCCGCAGTGCGGTAGCGAGCGGCCGGCGACCGGAGAGAAAGGTTCGGCATCAGTTTCTGCCGCGCCGCCTCATAGGTTTCCCAATCGGCAACGTCCGGCAGCGCCGGAATGGTCACTTGTTCGCCGAAATCGAAGCCGGCGAGCGCGGCGTCCACCATGTCTTCGGCGCCCATGACGATCTCGCTCGGGACATGCTCCAGAGGAGTTCCGGCAATGCCCCAGAAGTCGGTGGCCGTCGCCCCCGGGAGGACCGCCTGAATGCGGATGTTCTTTTCGGAGAGTTCCTTCTGAAGCGACTGGGTAAAGGCGAGCACATAGGCCTTGCTGCCGCCATAGACGCCGTTCAACAGCTCCGGCGCGATAGCGACGATCGAAGCAATGTTGATGATCGCACCGGTCCGACGGGCGACGAAGCCGGGAACCGCTGCATAGGTTAACCGCGTCAGCGCGTTGACGTTCAGCGTGATCATCTCTTCCATCTTGTCGACGTCGGAGGCGAGCAGCGGGCCGGTTGCACCGACGCCGGCATTGTTGACCAGCAAGGCAATGCTGGCATCGTTCCGAAGTATTTGCTCGACGCGGCCGAGATCGTCCCCGTTGCCGAGATCTGCCGCAACGGCCTCGATGGCGCGGCCGGTCTCGTCGGTCAGGCGCCTGGCGAGATCGTTGAGGCGGGCCTGGTTGCGTGCGACGAGGATCAGATCATATCCCCTGCGCGCCAGGCGATCAGCATAGATCGCCCCGATGCCGGAGGAAGCGCCGGTAATCAGCGCGGTACCTTTCGAATGCTGGGTCATGACGGGCTCCATTGGTTGGCTTGGAGCCTTGATAGTAGGGCGAGACCGCCATGTCTCAAATGTCGTATATCCGGCAATTTAGGACATGCTGCCCTCGTTCGGCCAGTACCCTCGTTCCATCACGCCCTTCAGCGCGACCGGAGTGACAGGCTCGGCGTCGCCTGCATCGGACCCTGATCAGGCGAAGACGTCGGCCCGCCCACGAGCGCCGCGATCGCCGATGTCTCTCGCGGATCGGTGTCCCATGCACAGGGCGCGACCGCGAGCGCCGTGATGGCCATTGCCACCGCAAAAATCCGCATTGGCACTCTCCTTTTCTGGGTCTGCCCTATGGATCGCGTTGCTCATCCAAACGTGAAAACGAAGGCCTCGACGCCCGGATCAAGGAAGCGGATCTCGAACGTCCGCTCCCGCACTTCTCCCGACTGGCGCACGAGCTGATAGAGGCGCGTCTCACTCACCGTTCCGTTTCCCTTGGGATTGATGTCTGAACCGTGATCCGGCCCCGGTACAGCGCCATCGACCATCACTTGGAAGCGCACTTTCCTGCCGCTCGCCCCTGGTCCGAGGACGAGGTGCAGGTCGCGCGCGCTGAACCTGTAGGAGATCGCGCCTCCGGCGCGATTGAGCGTTGCCTGCTCGGCACCGACGGTCCAGTTACCGGCGAGGCCCCACTGATTGAGGCGCGGCTTTCCGACCGTGTAGTCGCGCGCCTCGTCGGCAGCCACTGCCTCGGGGGACGCGAAATTGGCGGCACGCATATAGCCGACATAGTCCTCGCCGGACTGAAGATTGGCGAGATCGGCCGCGACTTCGGCGCCCTTTGTCTCGGGCTGCACAAGACCGCTGCCAGTTCGGCGGCTACCCGCCGCTTCCGCCAGCAGCTCCTGGATGACTCGTTCCGACTGCGCGTAATCACCCTCGCCGAAGTGATGATGCCTGATCCTTCCCTCGGCATCGATGAGATAGTGGGCCGGCCAGTAGCTGTTGCCGAAGGCGCGCCAGATCGCGAAGTCGTTGTCGACCGCAACCGGATAACCGATGTTGAAATCCGTGACCGCCTGCTTGACGTTGTCGATGCGCCGCTCGAAGGCGAATTCGGGTGCATGTACGCCGATAACCACCAGGCCCTGTTCCCGGTACTTCTCCGCCCAGGCGCGTATATAGGGGATCGTCCGGATGCAATTGATGCAGGAATAGGTCCAGAAGTCGACGAGCACCACCTTGCCGCGCAGCTCTTCCACCGTCAGCGGCTTGGAATTCAGCCACTCCACTGCGCCGTCGAGCGGTGGAAAGACACCCTCCACCGGCAGATTGCTTCGATAGCCCCGGACCTGACCGTTCACGGCTGGTGTGGCACGATGGTTCGCCGCCGTCTGGGCGGGTTCGCTATGCAGCCGATCGAGGAGCGACTGCTCGATGCTCGTGGTGCCCGCAAAGGAGAGGCGCGCCAGCAGCCCGGTATCGAGGCCGAGCGCAATTGCCGCGACACCCGCCAGCACGGCAATGCCGAGGCCCTGCCGGAGACGCTCGCCGAGACCGAGCGACCGCTTCATGGCCGCAAACACTCTTCCGCCGGCGAGCACAGCCAGCGCCAGCGAGGTCGCCGCGCCGGCCGCATAGGCCGTCAGCAGAAGCGTTGTACCCACATTGGCGCCATGGAGGGCGGCGCCGGTCAGAACCAGCCCGAGGACCGGGCCGGCGCAAGGGGCCCAGAGAAGCCCGGTTGCGACACCAAGGAGCAATGATGCTCCGACGCTCGCCTTCTGCCCGGCCGTTCGTTGTGAGAGGCGATTGCCCAGCCCGACTACCGGACGGGTGACCATGGCCGCAACTTGCGGCGACACCAGCATCACGCCGAGGACCGCGAGCACTGCGATTGCTGCAAATCGGCCGGCCTCGTTTGCATGCACCGCCCAGTCGCCGCCGACCGCGGCAAGCGTTGCTACGCCCGCGAATGTCGCGACCTTGCCGATGAGCATCGGAAGAATGCTCCTGGCAAATGGCTGACCGGCTCGTGAAAACACGAAGGGCAAGACAGGGAGAATGCAGGGGCTGACGATGGTCAGCACACCGGCGAGATAAGCTATCGTGAAAAGGATCATCGTCGTCCCTCTGCATTGGACCGGCGCACTTGCATCGGTCGCGCTGTTACGCGCTGCAGGGGATCAGCGTGACGTATCTCGGTTGTGTCCTCGCTCCAGGGGATCTGTATCAAAGTGCAAGAGGCCGCTTGGGCCTTCTGTTGTCCCCAAAAAGCCGGGAAGCAGCCGCTTCGTTACGGAAGTAGCTTGAGCAGTTCCTTCGCTGCCGAGGTGGACGAAGACGGGTTCTGTCCGGTGACCAAACGACCATCCACGACCGTGAAATCGGCCCAGTCGGCAGCCCTTTCAAAGCGGCCGCCGAGGCGCTTCAGCTCGTCTTCGACGAGGAACGGCACGACCTCGGTCAGTTGTACCGCCTTCTCCTCGGAATTGGTGAAGCCGGTGACGCGCTTTCCCTTGACGATGGGCTCGCCTTGATAGGTGACCTGTCGCAGGACAGCCGGGCCGTGGCAGACGGCCGCGACCGGCTTGCCGGCGTGGTAGAAATCCTCGATCAGGGCAATCGAGTTCGTGTCGCCGGCGAGGTCCCACAACGGCCCGTGACCGCCCGGATAGAATATCGCGTCGAACCCGTCCGCCGTCACGTCTGCAAGCTTCGAGGTATTCGCCAGTGCCCGCTGCGCCGCGGGGTCCGTCTTGAAACGCTCCATCGCTTCGGTCTGGTCGCCCGGCTCATCGCTCTTCGGGTCGATCGGCGGTTGACCACCTTTCGGAGACGCGAGCGTGACCTCCGCCCCGGCATCCTTGAATACGTAATAGGGCGCTGCGAACTCCTCGAGCCAGAAGCCCGTCGGCTTGCCGGTGTTCCCGAGCTGGTCATGCGAGGTCAGAACCATCAGAATTTTCATCGCCATGCTCCTTCTCTTTGAGCCGCGTCCCCAGGCGGGCCTGCCGAGGCCTGCCTTGCTCGATCATGCGCCGCTTCAGCCTGCCGCCATTCTTTACCTGACGCCGTTTTCGGGCGAATACTCGCATTCTGGCAGTCACTATACCGAAAGGCGGCAGAATATTGGATCGTATCGATGCAATGAGAGTGTTCGTGACAGCGATCGACGAAGGCAGTCTCGCCGGTGCCGCCCGGCGGCTGAAGCGCTCGCCGACGGCGGTCAGCCGGGCGCTGAGTTTACTGGAGGCGCATGTCGGCGTCGAGCTATTGCACCGGACGACCCGCACGCTGAAACTCAGCGAAGCCGGCGAGCGCTATGCCGCCGCCTGCCGGCGGGTGCTGCTCGACCTCGAGGAGGCCGACATGCTCGCCGGCGGCGAACGCTCGGCTCCGCGTGGAAGACTGACGATCTCGGCGCCGCCAATCCTTGGGGAGGAAGTGCTTCGTCCTATTCTCGACGATTTCCTCGATCTCCACCCCGCCGTTTCGACCCAGCTCCTGTTGCTCGATCGCTTCGCCAACCTGGTGGATGAAGGCATCGACATTGCCCTGCGCGTCGGGCAACTGGCGGATTCGTCACTCATCTCCACCCGGGTGGGTGGGGACGTCAGGCGCGTCGTGGTCGCTTCGCCCGGCTATCTTGCCAATCAGCCGCGCATCGAGGAGCCCGCCGACCTCGCGAAACACCAGATCGTCGCTTTCAGCAATTTTGGACTGGACTCCTGGAGCTTTACGCCGGCGAAGGGCGTCCATCCCCAGGACGGTTCAATTCTCGCCGCGGTGCATCGTCAACAGCGTGCGCGCTGCTGCCGCTTCTGCAGTCGCTGGCCATGGCATCACCAGGCTCTATTCCTACCATGTGGCTGCCCACGTAAGAGACGGTAGCCTGATGGTCCTACTCGCCGAAGCCGAGCATCCGCCCCTGTCGGCGCATCTGCTCTCACCATCAGGGCGCATGTCGGTCCCGAAGGTCCGCGCCTTCGTCGACTTCGCCGCCCCACGCCTGCGCTCTGAATTTTCGCGTTTGGCGGCAGAGGCCGGTACGCTCCGCTGATTATACCGGTTTGCGGCGGAGTGTCCGTCGCACGCCGGCAATTCTCCCGATTCTCAGATCACTGTAGTTTCGACTGCAGAAGCCGCCTCCGCACCGGGGTGAACGACTGAGCGGCAATCATTCGACCGGCCGGACCTCGTCCCGCCGTTAACGAAGCTATGCCTGGAAGGACAGGAAATGGACAAGAGATTCTCTATCGGCGTTTTCGCCGCATTGTTCGCGGCCTTTGCCTTTTCGCTCAATTTCGTCGTGCCATTCATCATCGGTGACTACTCCACCTTTGATTTTGCCCTTGTCCGCCACGTCATATCCGCTCTGGTCGGCCTTTGCATTCTGTTTTCGCGAACAGGAGTGTGGCAGCATCTCACGCTTCGAAATTGGCTTTCGACGATCTGGCTCGCCTTCATCGGCTATGTCGGCTACTTCCTGACGGTGACCGGGTCCGCCATATTTGCCGGTCCGGTGATCGCTCCCGCCTTTCTTGGGCTGGTGCCGATCGTTCTCGCAGTCATCGGCAACCAGCGGCAGGAATCGGTGCCGTGGCGATTCCTGATGATGCCGCTCATGCTGGTGCTGATCGGTCTTGTTCTCATCAACGGCGCGGCATTCACGGTCGAGGGATTGAGCTCTGTTCATTCCCTCTGGATCGGCATTCCGCTGGCACTCGCAGCCGTGGCCTTGTGGGTCTCGTTCGCCATTGCCAACGAGGCTGCAATGGCCGCCCGACCCGAAATGCCTTCGGCCGTGTGGTCGGCGCTCACGCTGGTCGGCGGAGGCGTCTTGATGCTCGCCTTCTACCCTGTCGGTGCAGCGATGGACCTCTTCCAGCTTCCGCAACTCGGTTTCGGGTGGGACGCCGCTGGCTCGCTCTATCTTTGGGGCTCATCCCTCGCATTGCTGGCGACGGTATGCGGTGTATGGGCGTGGAATGTCGCCTCACGAAACCTGCCCGTCGCCCTGACCGCGCAATTGATCGTCGCGGAAACCGCCTTCGGCGTCATTGGCGGACTCATCGTTCATGGGCGGTGGCCGACCGCAATGGAATGCGCTGGGGTTGCTATCCTGATCGCCGGAGTTGTTCTATCGATCCGGGTTTTCCACAAAAGCCGGACTCGATCGAGCAAGGCTTTGTCGCAAAAACTCAGCGGTTTACCGCGAGGCCTGACCGCCGCGTCCTGATCCAGAAACCGCTTGCGCGACGACTGTGGACCCAAACTGTGCGGTAGCCTCGTTATTTGCTGGCGGGCCACAAGGATCGGCTGTCGAAAAACCATTCTGCGCGCTCCTGGCCGGTTCGCAGCAGGGGCTCGATCGTCGCGCTGGAGCGGTCCAGTTTCGAGGCATAGTCTAAGTCAGCTTCGAGTTCGACGGCTCGGATGGTGATGGGTTTGTAGCGTGCGCCGAGTGAAGGGTATTCGACGAGAAGCTCATTTATTTTCGCAATAAAGTATAATTCCTGACTGAGCGCCAGATTGCCAGATAGCTCATTCCGGCGGTCGATAATCTCCGGCATCGCCCGCGGCTCGAGTTTACGCTGCTGCGGGTTGATCTGCACCACCCAGATTTCGTCTGGCCTCTCGGGCAACTCGGTGAATTCGCGGACAGGCGGATTGCGGCTGAAGAGCCCGTCCCAAAAGAGAGAGTCATGCGTGTGCACGGCGCGAAAGAGCGGGGGGACTGCCGCCGAGGCGACAAGCTCATCATAGATCAAGGTCTCGCCCTCAAACGCCACCCCGACGCCGCGAGTGATGTCCGTGGCCCCGATCAGAAGTTTCGGCTTGGCGCGACGATGCGGCTCGCTCGGCAGCGACGCAAGGTCGAGATGGCGACTGAGAAGGTCCCGCAACCGGGGCTCGGCCACAGGGCTATAGAGGTAAGGACTGATCTCGGCGCTGACTGGCAGCCGTGCTGACGACACCGCCCAGAAGTTTGCCACCGCATCGAGGGCGTCCTGCACCTCGACGTCGCGCCAAAAACCCATCAGGCGGCGTCCGGCCTCGTCCGCTCCACCGCGGATCAAGCCGGACCATACCAATGCCGCGCATACAGCGCCGCCCGACGTCCCACTCAAGGCAAGCAGCTGGTAGCGGTCGCGGAACTGCGGCGCCAGGAGGGCACGAAGCACACCGGCCGCGAACGCAGCATGGCTGCCTCCTCCTTGGCAGGCGATCGCAATTTTTGGCACCGGCCACATCAGAAATACAACTTCCGTCAAGTCCCTCAACGGACCTGACCGCGATAGTAGCGACCGTATGCGTCGAAGACTACTGCAAAGTGCCACAGCGACCTTTGCGCGTCTGCTAGGACGCGGCGCTGCAGGGGCACCGTGCAAGCACCAGCGATGATGTCGTCTAAACTGCCACGGCCAACACCGCGCAGCAGTCGCCGGCCTTGATCAGTCCGGGAAAGTGGCGGGCAACCAGCATCCCGGCCATGTTGGCCTGAACTTCGATCGGCTCGGCGCCGGTGCGCCCAATCGGATGGATCCGCGCGATAACGGAGCCGGATTCGACGGCCTCGCCGAGATCGACCAGGAACTCGACAAGCCCGCCATCTTCGGCAAAGGCGAAACAATCATCGCTCGGCATGTCCAGCCACTGCGTCGGTTGGGCGTCGATCGCGCCCTTGATGATCCCGGCGTGGCGCAGCACATTCATCGCGCCGCGTTTGGCAATCGCAGCGCTTTTCGCCGTCGCCGAACCGCCGCCCCCGAGTTCCGTAGTGATGAAGATCTTGCCCATCTCCTCGGCCGCCGTGTCGTACATGCCGACCGCATCGATCTCGAGCATCTTCATGGAAAACGGCGCTCCGAAGGCTCTGACAAAGTCGAAGGCGCTTGCTTCCTGCTCCTTGTCGTGAAGGATGTGGGCGGCGCAGAAGGGCAGGAAGTCGAGCGTCTTGCCCCCGGAATGGAAGTCGAGGACGATGTCTGCCAGCGGCAGAAGAACGCGCTGGAAATAATCGGCGATCTTCTCGGTCACCATACCGTCCGGCCGGCCCGGAAAGCTGCGGTTCATATTGCCCTTGTCGATCGGCGACGTCCGTGTCCCGCCGAGGAATGCCGGATAATTCATCGCCGGAACGATGATCACCCGCCCCTGAACCTCAGCGGCATCGAGCCTCCGGGCCAGATCGAAGAGCGCGATCGGCCCCTCATACTCGTCGCCGTGATTGCCGCCGGTGAAGAGGGCCGTCGGCCCTACCCCGTTCTTGACGACGGTGATCGGAATCATCACCGAACCCCAGGCGGAATCGTCGCGACTATAGGGCAGGCGCAGGAAGCCGTGCTGGACGCCGTCCGCCTCGAAGTCGACCGTGGCGCTGATCGGCGACGGCCGCAAATGCTGCTCCCTCATGTCCTCAGTCCTTGACCATCAGCTTGCGCGGCACGGAGGCGAGGCATTCGACGCCGCTCTCGGTGATCAGAATGCTCTCTGTCGTTTCGAAGCCCATGTCCTCGAGCCATAGCCCGGTCATGAAATGGAAGGTCATGCCCGGCTTCAGCTCGGTCCTGTCGCCGGGACGCAGGCTCATCGTGCGCTCGCCCCAATCCGGCGGATAGGAGAGACCGATCGGGTAGCCGGTGCGGTTGTCCTTGACGATCCCGTATTTCTTCAAGACCGCGAAGAAGGCGTTGGCGATGTCCTCGCAGGTATTGCCGGGCTTCGCCACGGCGAGGCCGGCCTCCATGCCCTCGAGCGTCGCCTTTTCGGCATCCAGAAAGGCCTGGGTCGGCTTGCCCAAAAAGACTGTACGCGACAGCGGCAGGTGATAGCGGTTGTAGCAGCCGGCGATCTCGAAGAAGGTCCCCTCGCCCCGCTTCATCGGCCGGTCGTCCCAGGTGAGATGCGGAGCGGAAGCTTCGACGCCCGAGGGAAGCAGCGGCACGATTGCCGGGTAGTCGCCGCCGATCCCGTCGACGCCGCGCGTGCCGGCATCGTAAATCTCTGCGACAAGATCGCATTTGCGCATGCCGACCTCGATCTTGTCGAAGATGCGCTGATGCATCGCCTCGACGATCCGGGCGGCGTTGCGCATGTATTTGATTTCCGTCTCGCTCTTGACGGCGCGCTGCCAGTTGACGAGCGCCGTCGCGTCGACGAAGCGGGCATTCGGCAGATGCTTCTGCAGCGAAGCGAAGGCTGCCGCCGAGAACCAGTAATTGTCCATCTCGACGCCGATCCGGAGCGACCCCCAGCCGCGATCGGCGAGGATGCCGGAGAGATGATCCATCGGGTGACGCTCGGTCGACTGAACATAGTGGTCGGGATAGCCTATGATATTCCCGTGATTGAGATAGGCGGTGAGCTTGGCGCCATTGGCGTCCTGACCGCGGCCGAACCAGATCGGCTCGCCGGCAGGCGGCACGATCACCGCCTGGTGCACATAGAAAGACCAGCCGTCATAGCCGGTAAGCCAGGCCATGTTGGACGGGTCGCTGACGATTAGGAGCTCGATGCCCTTGGCTTCCATCGCCTGACGGGTCTTATCGAGGCGCGCTTCATATTCCCCAAGGGAGAATTTGAGGTTGGGTTGGGTCATGGTTCTTCCCTCGTTTTCCGGACTTGCCGGCTTCAACTCTCGAAAGTGCTTCCGGCGTTTGCCGCGTTGGCGCGCGCGAAGGCGAGCGTAGCGATGGCGGTGTCCTGAATGCCGGTTCCGGTCAGGTCGGCGATGGTGATCTCGTTGGCGCTCGTGCGTCCCGCCCTCAGACCGGCGATCACCTGGCCGAGCTCCGCGAACTCGGCATCCGGCCCCACCACGCCGGCGGCAATCGCGTGATGCAGTTCGCCGAGACGGCGCGTCTGCTTCAGGCTGTCGGCGACATAGGTGGCGCGGGCGATCGCCCGCGGATCGAGCTCGTTCTTGTGCTCCGCATCCGAGCCCATGACGGTGACATGCTGGCCCGGCTCAAGCCAGGCGGCCTCGAGGATCGGCTTCTCCGCCGGCGTGGTCGTAACGACGATATCGGCGTCCGCGACAGCTGCCTGCGGATCGATAGATGCTTTGACCGGAAAGCCGAGCTTTACGGTCAGCGCGGTCGCCGCCGCTTCGGCCTTGGCGGCATCGCGGGCCCAGAGCCGCGCCTCGCGGATCGGGCGGACGAGGGTCAGCGCTTCGAGCTGCAGCCTTGCTTGCATGCCGGCGCCGAAGATCGCAGCGACGGAAGAATTCTCCCGTGAGAGGTGCTTTGCCGCGACTGCGCCGGCCGCGGCCGTGCGCACATCGGTGAGATAGCCATTGTCGAGCAACACGGCCTGCACGAGCCCGGTCTGGCTCGACAGCAGCACCATCATCCCATTGGTGCTCGGCAGGCCGATTTTTGGATTTTCGAAGAAGCCGGGGCTGATCTTGATGGCAAAACCGTCGAGACCGGGGACATAGGCCGTCTTGACGTCGACCTCGCCGCGATGCTCGGGAATGTCGAGCCTCAGGATCGGAGGCATCGCCACGGCCCGGGTGGCGAGCGAATGGAAGGCATTCTCGACGCAGGCGACCGCCTCGCGATCGAGCACCACGATACGGCGTAGCTCCGCCTCGGTGAGAATCGTCATCCTGGTCATGCGGCTGCCTCCTTGCGAAACGGATCCGTTTCACCGTTCATGACGCTGAGATGAAGACCCATGTGGACATTGCGGCCGGAGAGAATGACCGCGATTGGACCGTCGATGTCGTTGATCTTGCCGGCGAGAAGCGCCGCGATCCCGACGGCGCCGGCGCCCTCGACGATTTCGCGCTCCTCGGCATAGGCGTGGCGCATGCCGGCGGCGATTTCGCCCTCCGTCAGGAGGATGATGTCGTCGAGGAGCTCCCGGCACATGCGGAACGTCACGCGATTGTCGAGCCCGATGCCGCCGCCGAGCGAATCCGCAAGGCTTGGCTGTTCCTCGACGAGCACGGGCTTGCCGGCGGCAAGGCTCGCCTGCATGGCAGCGCCGCGCTCCATCGTAAGTCCGATCACCCGCGTCGCCGGCCTGCGCGCCTTGACCGCCGCCGCCACCCCGGCCGCCAGGCCGCCGCCCGAAACCGGCACGAGCACGAGGGCGACGTCCGGCATCTGCTCGACGATTTCGAGGCCAAGGGTCCCCTGCCCTGCGACGACCGCCGGATGGTCGAAGGGCGGCACCATCACGAGACCTTTTTCCGCGACCAGCCGTTCGACCTCTTCCTGCGCCTCGTCCTGCGAGCTGCCGACAATCCGCACATCCGCGCCAAGACGCCGGATTTCGGAGACCTTGTTTTCCGGCACGAGGTGCGACATGCAGATTGTCGCCAGCGAGCCTTCCGCCCTTGCCGCATGGGCGAGCGCCCGGCCATGATTGCCGGTCGAGGCCGCAACGACACCGCGCGCCCGCTCCTCGTTGGAGAGTGAAAGCACCGCATTGGTGGCGCCGCGCAGTTTGAAGCTGCCGGTCGTCTGGTGATGCTCGAGCTTGAGGCCGACAGGCACGCCGCAGCGTTTACTGAGCGATGGCGAAGCAACCAGCGGCGTCGTCAGCACGCGTCCGGAAAAACGCCGCGCGGCCGCTTCGATATCCTCGATCGTCACGGGGAGAGACGCTTTCACGGCCATTCCCCCTTAAGTGGCAGCGCCATCAGTCGTCCGAGCCGCGGACGTGCCTCCTGATCGCCGCAGAGGCGCAGGCAGGCCCAGGCGGTAGCGTAATTGCTGCTGACCACGGGCTTGCCGATCGCCGTCTCGATTTCCCCGATCACGCCGGCCGCGCGAACGGCCGTGCAGGAGATGAACAGTGCATCCGATTCCGGCGCCATGGCTTCCTTCGCAAAGGCGACGATCTCCTCGGGCGCGATCCGCGCCATCTCCCGGTCGTCGGAAAGCCCCAGGCAGGTGAAGCGGTCGATCTCGAAACCGAGTGCCGCAAAATAGTCCGCCATCGGCTGGCTGGTCTCGATCGTATAGGGAGTGAGGACGGAAATGCGCCTGGCGCCGAGCGTCCGCAGGCCTTCGACCGCCGCCGCGGTCGGCGTCACCACGGCAGCCCCGGGCTTGGCGGCCTCGATCGCTGCAGCGATCTCCTTGTCACCGATGATGACGGATGCCGAAGTGCAGGAATACATCACGACGTCGAGCGTTTCGTCGGGCAGGATCAGGCCTGCCGCGGCCGTTAGCGACGGCTGCATCGCCCGCAGGTTCTCCGGCGTCACCGGATTGGCATAGGGAATGCGCGCGACATAGACGCCAATCCGATCCGAGGCCACCAGTCGGCGAAAGTCGACTTCCGTGGTGTGGTCGGTGGCAAGGATGACGAGACCGATGCGCTTTTCCAGCGGCCGGTCGTCGAGGCGCGGTGTGCGCGCTGCCAAAGAAAGAGCGACAGGCGTTTCCATCAGCGTTCATCCACCCGTGCGTAGCGCTCTTCCAGCCAGCGCAGGAAGAAGACCGAAATCAGGCTCATGATCAGGAAGAACACGCCGACCAGCGTCATCGGCTCGATATAGCGATAATTGCTGTTGGCGATGCTTTTCGCCTGGTTCATCAATTCCAACACCGTGATTGCCGAAAGCAGCGGCGTCTCCTTGAACATGGCGATCAGGTAGTTGGCGAGCGCCGGGATCATCGGCGGGATCGCCTGCGGCAGGATCACGTGGACCCAGGTCTGCCGGGCCGTGAGGTTGGTCGCCTTGGCGGCTTCCCACTGGCCGCGCGCCACGTTCTCGATGCCGGCCCGGTAGACCTCGGCGGCGTAGGTGCCGTAATGGATGCCGAGGCCGATGACGCCGGCGAGCAGTGCCGGCAGACGGATGCCGATATCCGGCAGCACGTAGAAAATGAAATAGAGCTGCACGAGCAGTGGCGTTCCGCGGATGAACTCGACCGCGAAGCTCGTGGTGCGCGCGATCGGCGCCGGCGCCACCATGCGCAGGATCGCGAAGACGAGGCCGACGACGGCGGCGACCGCCGCGCCGAGGATGGTGGCGAGAATGGTGATCTGCAGCCCCTCGATGAGCGTCGGCATAATCTGGCGGACGAATTCCCAATCCCATTCCATGATCAAGCCCTCACGCCGTCAAGGCCGCGGGTGACGCGTCGCTCCAACCAGCGCATGCCGAGCGATATCAGCCAGGCCATGACGAAATAGAGCACCAGGATCGTGGCGAAGGGGATCAGCGTGCTGCCGGTTTGCGCCCGCACCACCTGGGCCTGGAAGGTCATGTCGGTGAGCGATATCAGCGAGACGACCGCCGTCCCCTTGAGGAGTTCGATCGCATTGTTGCCGAAGGTCGGCAGCATCAGCGGCAGCGCCTGCGGCAGGATGATGTGACGCATCGCCTGGTAGCGCGAAAGATTGAGCGCGATGCATGCCTCTCGCTGCTCGCGGCCGATCGCCTTCACCGCACCGCGCACCACTTCCGCGCCATAGGCGCCGACATTCAAGCCCAGTGCCAGTACGCCGACCTGCAGCGGCGTCAGGGTGATGCCGGCAAAGGGCAGCACGAAATAGACCCAGAAGAGCTGGACGAAGATCGAGGTGCCGCGGAAGAACTCGATATAGGTCGTGGCAAGCGCGCGCACCGCCATGAACCGGCTGATGCGCCCGAGCCCCGCCGCAAAGGCGACCACGACGGCAAGCGCCGAGCCCATCAGGGTGAGCTGGACGGTCACCCAGGCGCCCTCAAAGATCAATCCGATATAGCCGGACCAGTCGATCATCGTTCAATTGTTCCAGTCAGATTGCGGGCTTGGTTCGACGCGGCCTTGCGTGCCGCCCTCCCCCCGGTGTCGCTCCGATGGAAAGGCGGCGGGAAGCCCAGCTCAGGCTTACTTGGCGGCGCAGAGTTTTTCGCGTGTCGTCGACATCGCAGCCTTGGCCGAGAAGCCATAAGGTTCGATGATCTTGGCGAACTCGCCGGATTCCTTCATCTTGGCGAGCTCGACGTCGAAGGCATCGCGCAGCGCCTCGTCGCCCTTCCTGAAGGCGGCACCGTCGCAATAGACCGGTGCCCCTTCGACCGGAGCGACCACTTCGATATTCGGGTCGCTGGCCTTCGAGACGAGGTCGTTGATCGAAAGCACCGGCAGCGAATAGACGTCGATGCGCCCGTCCTGCAGCATCTTCATGCCGCTCTGGCCGTCCGGCACGACGATGACGCGGTCGCGCGGCACGCCGGCTTCGAGCGCCAGCTTCTCCTCGGTGCCGCCGCCCGGCGCGCCGATCTTCGCATCCGGATTGTCGGCGATGTCCTTGTAGCTCTTCAACTTCAGCGGATTGCCCTTTTTCAGCGCAAACGCCTCGGCGTCGCAGAGGATCGGCTGCGAATAGGCGACCGCGGCACAGCGCTCCGGCTTCATGAAAAGCCCGGCGGTGATCGCGTCATGGCGGCCGGCCTGCAGGCCGGGGATCATGGCGCCATATTCGGAGATCGAGGCAACGATTTCCGGCACGCCAAGGCGCTTGAAGATCTCGCGGGCGACGTCCGGCGCAGCACCGGAAACCTTGCCATCGGCGCCAACGGCGGTAAAGGGCGGCTCGTTGGCGATGGCGACGCGCGCAAAGCCCTGCTCCTTCAGTTCCTCGAGCTTGTTTTCATCCGCCGCGACGGGCGTCGTCACGGCAATTGCGATCAAGGCTGTCGCGCCTGCCGCCATTGCCATCAAAGCATTGAGTTTCATCGTTCCCAACTCCTCTGTTGTTCTCTTCCCGTCGTTCCTTGAGGCAATGTCGGCCCGAGAGCTCAGACGCGGTGCCCTGCCGCTATGATCTTGCGCAGGAAGGTCTGCGTGCGTTCCTGTTTCGGGTGCCGGAAGATGTCTTCGGGCCTTCCCGCCTCGACGATCTTGCCGCGGTCGAAGAAAAGCACCCGATCGGCGAAGTCATGGGCGAAGCCCATTTCGTGGGTGACGAGCAGCATCGTCATGTCCGTCTCGGCCGCCAGCTTGCGCATGACGTTCAGGACTTCCTCGACGAGCTCCGGGTCGAGCGCGGAGGTCACCTCGTCGAAGAGCATGATCTTCGGTGACAGCGCCAACGCCCGGGCGATTGCGACACGCTGCTTCTGGCCGCCGGAAAGCTGTGCCGGCATGCTCTTCGCCTTGTCGGCGAGCCCGACCATGTCGAGAAGCTCCATCGCCCGCTTTTCCGCCGCGGCGCGCGGAACGCCCTTCGTCAGCATCGGCGCCAAAGTGACGTTGTCGAGCACGCATTTGTGGGGAAACAGGTTGAAGTGCTGAAAGACCATGCCGATCTTCTCGCGCATCTTGTGGAGATGCCGCTCGTCGGCCGGAACGAGGCTCCCCGCCTTCTTCATGTGATAGAGCTGATCGCCGTCGACCTGGACAAAGCCATCACTGATCGTCTCCAGCGTCATCAGGATGCGCAGAATTGTCGTCTTGCCAGAGCCGGACGGACCGATGAGGGCAAGCTTCTCGCCCGGCATCACCTCCATCGACAAACCGTCGAGCACGGTCAGCGGACCGTATCTCTTGACGATGTTGTCGATGCGGATGATCGGCTCGGGCATTCGCGTCTCTCCCTGTGAGACTACGGAAGCGCATGGCATCTGCCCAAAACCGCTCAACACGTTTGGACGCCATGCGTTAATGTCCTAACGATGATCCGGTTCCAAAATCATGTCAATGTGAATAATAATATCATGACAATTATTCCGGCAGTACCCAACACTCGGGCATCCGGATCAGATTGCAAGAAGCAATGCCTCCGGGTCGCCAAGGGCCAGCGAGGCGACGATACCGAGCCCGGTTTTGAGTTCCTGTTCGCTGGTCGAGCCGAGCGAGATGCGCACGGCCGGACGCCAGCCGCTGTCGGCGGTGCGGAACGACGCGCCCGGCGCGATCGCCACACCGCGCAGGCGCGCCTGGGAGACGAAAGCCTCCTCCGCGTGACCCTCGGGAAGCGGCAGCCAGACATGCAGGCTCTGTGGATGGCTGCGGTGGGGAAGTCTGCCGAATGTCTCCGTGGCGATCGCCTGGCGGGCGGCGAGAGCCCGGCGCTGCCAATTGACGAGGTCTATCGCCGTGCCGTCGCTCACCCAACGGGTGGCGATCTCGGCGATCGAGGGCGTCGCCATCCAGTTCGAGACGAGATGCCGGTTGGCGACCGCCGCCACATAGCGGTCCGGCGCCACGAGATAGCCGATCCTGAGGCCCGGCACGGTGATCTTGGTGAAGCTCGTCACGTAAAGGGTGCGTTCCGGCGCCAGCGCCGCGAGCGGCGGCAAGCGCTCCTCTACCAGCGGACCCAGGATATCGTTTTCGATGATGGCGATGTCGTGCCGGCGCGCCATCTCCGCAAGGGCGGCCCGGCGCCCGGGGCTCATCAGGGTCGCTGTCGGATTGATCACCGAGGGCTGCAGGAAGATTGCGCGTATGACGCCCTTGCGGCAGGCCTCATCCAGTGCTTCCGGAACCATCCCGTCGTCATCGATCGCGATGCCATGGAGATGAATGCCGAGATAGGTCGACAGCGGCACCAGCGTATGATGGCTGATCGCCTCCGTCGCGATTGTCGAGCCGGGCGGAGCGACGCTCATCAGGGCGACGGTCATGGCCGAGGTCGCGCCGTTGGTGAGGCTGATATTGAGCGGCGAGACGTCCAGCCCGCAGCGCGAAAGCCATTCCGCCGCTATGGTTCGGTGGCGCGGAAACACCATGTTCGGCCGGAAGGAAAGCGCCGAGCTTGCCGGCAGATTCTCGGCAAGCCAAGCGAAGGCCTGCCGCATCTTTTCGAGATGGATCTGCTCGCAGACCGGCTTCAGGATCGAAAGGTCGATCAATTCGCCGAGCCGCTCCGGCAGATACGGCGGATCCGGCTCGCGCGGCCGCGTCTGCACGAAGCTGCCGCGCCCGACCTCGCCCGAGATCAGCCCGCGACGGATGAGCTCGTCATAGGCGCGGCTCACCGTTTGCACCGAAAGCTGCAAATCGTCGGCGAGCTTGCGATGCGTCGGCAGCCGCGTACCGTTCTGCAGCCGGCCCTCCTCGATCGCACGGGCGATTTGATCCGCCAGCGAGAGATAGGCCGGGCGGCGCAGAAGCGTTGTGTCTGGCATCCAATTTGTCATGATTTGAACAGTGATCAAAATCAGCTCAATTGACAATGCAAAAGTGAGAATCCAATGTCTTTTCCCGGATTTCGACTTCAGGAAGGGCGCCCCGCATGAAACTCGACGCGATCGACCTGCGCATTCTCGAGGCGATCCAGGCCGATGGACGCATCACCAAGCTGGCGCTTGCCGAGAAGGCCGGCCTGTCGCCGACGCCGTGCTGGATGCGGCTGAGAAAACTGGAAAAGGCCGGCATCGTCGCCGGCTACCATGCCCGCGTGGCGCTGCGTCGCGTCGCTCCTGTCGCAAGTGTCATGATGGAGGTGACCCTTGCCAACCACCGGCAGGCCGATTTCGACCGCTTCGAACGCGCCATAGCGGCTATTCCCGAGATCGTCGCCTGCTGGTCGGTCGGCGGCGGCGTCGACTATATCCTCAAGGTGGTGGCGGCTGACATCGACGCCTATCAGCGTCTGGTCGACGAGCTTCTCGGCCGCGAACTCGGCATCGATCGCTATTTCACCTATATCGTCACCAAGACGGTCAAGGAGGAGACCGTATTGCCGCTTGGCGCGTTGTTGCCGGTGACAAGTTAAGCGATTGAGCGGAAAATGGGAGGCGCCTCAGCTTTCGGGTTCGCCCGTCTCAAGAACTTCGTGCCGCTTCAACTCATCGATCGCCTCAAGCGCTTCGTCAGCGGACCAGCCTGCCGAAACCGCTGCCTGCACCAACCTGGTTTCCACCTCCTGCTCAAGCTCCATATACAAGGGCTCTAACGCTTCCTGCACGGTCAGGACGTGTTCCCCGGCTGTAATGACAGGGCGTTTGGGCGATGCGGCAGTCATGGCACAGTTCTCCCTCCTTCACACGGGCGTGTCTTTCGACAACGTGTGCATTGATCTTCTGTTCCACGCGCGTACGTAGATATTGAGAAAAGGAGATGAAGCTTGCGCGTGCACACGTATAACTGCACGCACCTTTTCTCACCCGATCCAGAACCATGACCAGACAATCTCTCTCGCGCGGGACGCTCCTTTAGTCAAAGTCTCTGCCGTGAAGCAGCCGAATGGACAATCTCTCGCGCTAACGGTGTCAATCTCTTCGCAACGGACGAGGAGACTTGGACATGACCGCTATTTTTGCGCGCACCGCCTTCCACGAAGCCTTGAAACATCTCACCGACCGGCAATTGCTGCGGGAGCTCGCCTATGTCGGCGGCCGCTGGATTGCCGGGCGCAACGGCAAGTGCCTGGAAGTGAGCGATCCCGCGAGCGGTGCGGCTCTTGCCTTCGTCGCTTCGCTGGATGCGGCGCAAACCTCCGAGGCGGTCGATGCGGCGGAAAAGGCGTTCAAGTCGTGGCGCGAAACTCTGCCGCAAACACGTGCCGCGATTCTGCGCAAATGGCACGACCTGATGCTCGCGGCCCGCGAGGACCTCGCTCTCTTAATGACTTTGGAGCAAGGAAAGCCGCTTGCCGAGTCGCGTGGAGAGATCGACTACGCCGCTTCCTTCATCGAGTGGTATGCCGAGGAGGGCAAGCGCCTCAATGCCGAAGGCGTGACGAGCCATCTCGCCGGCGCCGAGATGATCGTGCGCCGCGAAGCACTCGGCGTCGTCGGCATCGTCACACCCTGGAACTTTCCCTCCGCCATGATCACCCGCAAGGCGGCCGCCGCACTCGCCGCCGGCTGCACCGTGGTGGCGCACCCCTCCTCCGAGACACCGCTTTCCGCTCTCGCCCTTGCCGAACTCGGCGAACGCGCCGGCCTGCCCTCCGGGGTCTTCAACGTCGTCACTGGCAATGCGGCGACGATTGTCGGGCGCATGTGCGAAGACGCGCGCGTCCGTGCCGTGAGCTTCACCGGCTCGACCGAGATCGGCCGACTGATCGCGGGCCAATGCGCGCCGACGATGAAGCGGCTGGTGATGGAGCTCGGCGGTCATGCGCCGCTGATCGTCTTTGCCGATGCAAATGTGGAGAAGGCGGCGGATACCGCCGTTGCCGCGAAGTTCGCGACCTCCGGCCAAGACTGCCTTGCTGCCAACCGCATCTATGTCGAACGGCCGCTCCTCCGAGCCTTCCAGGAGGCTTTTGCCGCCCGCATTGAGCGCCTGGAGGTCGGAGCCGGGCTCGAGCCGGGCACCGACATCGGTCCGCTGATGCACGAACGCGCCGTCGCCAAGGTCGAGGAGCAGGTCGCGGACGCGTTGAAACGGGGCGCGAAGCTCGCCGTCGGCGGCAAGCGCCACCCGGCCGGACCGCTGTTCTTCGAGCCGACGCTTTTGACCGAAGTCCCCGACGACGCACTGATCATGCGCGAGGAAACTTTCGGCCCGGTAGCTGCCGTCTCCGCCTTCGATAGCGAGGAGGAAGTCATCGCCCGGGCGAACGACACGGAATACGGCCTCGTCGCCTATGTCGTCACCGAAAACGGCGCCCGCCAGCTGCGGCTTGCGCGCGCCCTCGAATACGGGATGGTGGCCATCAACCGGGTGAAGATCACCGGTGGGCCGATCCCCTTCGGCGGCTGGAAGCAATCTGGCCTCGGCCGGGAGGGTTCGCGTCACGGCATGGAGGCCTTCACCGAGCTCAAATATCTCTGCATCGACACCGCCGCCTGACCACGAATTCGACGAAAGGAAAGACAATGCTCGACAGAAGCAACGAACTCACCGCCTGGGATCGCGACCACTTCTTCCATCCCTCGACCCACATGGGAGCGCATGCGCGCGGCGAGAGCCCGACGCGCGTCATCGGCGGAGGCGAAGGCGTCTACATCACCGATACTAGCGGCAAGCGAAGCCTCGATGCATTCGCCGGACTTTATTGCGTTAATGTTGGCTATGGCCGGCAGAAGATCGCCGATGCGATCGCCGAACAGGCAAAAAGCCTCGCCTATTACCACGCCTATGTCGGGCATGGCACGGAAGCCTCGATCCGGCTTTCGAAGATGATCATCGACCGGGCCCCGGAAGGGATGAGCCGCGTCTATTTCGGCCTCTCCGGTTCCGATGCCAACGAAACCAACATCAAGCTGATCTGGTACTACAACAATATTCTCGGGCGGTCGGAGAAGAAGAAGATCATCTCGCGCTGGCGCGGCTATCACGGGTCGGGCGTGATGACCGGCTCTCTGACCGGCCTGCACCTCTTCCACAATGCCTTCGACCTGCCGCGTGCACCGATCCTGCACACGGAAGCGCCCTATTACTTCCGCCGTCCCGACCGCTCGATGAGCGAGGAGCAGTTCTCGAACCATTGCGCCGAGAAGCTCGAGGAGATGATCCTTGCCGAAGGACCCGACACCGTTGCCGCCTTCATCGGCGAACCGATTCTCGGCACCGGCGGCATCGTGCCGCCGCCCAAGGGCTACTGGCAGAAAATCCAGGCGGTGCTTGAGAAATACGACGTCCTGCTCGTCGCCGACGAGGTCGTGACCGGTTTCGGCCGTCTCGGCAGCATGTTCGGTTCCGACCACTACGGCATCAAGCCGGACCTGATCACCATCGCCAAGGGCCTGACCTCGGCCTATGCGCCGCTTTCGGGCACGATCGTTTCGGACAAGGTCTGGCAGGTGCTGGTGAAGGGTTCGGACGAGCTTGGCGCCATCGGCCACGGCTGGACCTATTCGGCGCACCCGATTTGTGCTGCCGCCGGCATCGCCAATCTCGAGCTGATCGACGAGCTCGGCATCGTCGAGAATGCCGGTTCGACGGGCGCCTATTTCCGAGCCGAGCTCAAGAAGGCGGTCGGCGATCATCGCCATGTCGGCGAGGTGCGCGGCGACGGGCTGATGGCGGCGATCGAATTCGTCGAGGACCGGGACGACCGCAAGTTCTTCGATCCGGCCCGCAAGATCGGCCCGCAGGTGGCGGCAGCACTCCTCGAGCGCGGCGTCATCGGCCGCGCCATGCCGCAGGGCGATATTCTTGGCTTCGCCCCGCCGCTCTGCCTGACGCGCGAGGAAGCGGACGTCGTCGTCAAGGCGGCGGCCGACGCGATCGAGTCCGTACTCGGCCGCTGAAGGAGAACGCCCATGATGCATTCGGTTCCGAAGACCATGGCGGCCGTGCTGCTCACCGGCCACGGCGGCTTGGACAAGCTCGTCCATAGCCGGGACGTCCCGGTCCCGGCTCCAGCTCCTGGCGAGGTGCTGATCAAGGTCAGCGCCTGCGGCATGAACAATACCGATGTCTGGGTGCGCGAAGGCGCCTATGGCACCGAGGATGATCCCGCCGCTGTCTCCACCTGGCGGCGTCACGGCAACACACTCACCTTCCCACGCATCCAGGGCACCGACACCGTCGGGCTTGTCGTCGCCGTCGGCGAGAGCGTCGACAAGACCCGCATCGGCGAACGCGTCATGGTCGATTTCTCGATCTACAACCGCGACGACGACAGCCTCGCCGACATCGACTATATGGGCCACGGCCGCGATGGCGGCTATGCCGAATACATGGCACTGCCCGCCGAGAATGCCCATGTGGTTGCGACCGATCTCACCGACGTCGAACTCGCGACCTTCTGCTGCGCCTATCTGACCGGCGAACGCATGCTGGGACGGGCGCGACTTGCGGCCGGCGAACGCGTGCTGGTCACCGGCGCCTCCGGCGGCGTTGGATCGGCAATCATCCAGCTCGCCCGCGCCCGCGGCGCCATTCCGATCGCGGTTGCCGGTCCGGGCAAGGAAGCCGCCATGCTCGACATCGGCGCCGAGGCGGTCGTCACCCGCGGCCGCGGCGATCTCTTCGAAGCCGTCAATGAAGCCGTGCACGGCGCGCCGATCGACGTCGTCGCGGATCTCGTCGGCGGTCCCCTCTTCAACGATCTCTTGAAGATCCTGCGTCCGGAGGGCCGCTACACGACGGCGGGCGCGATCGCCGGACCGGTCGTTAAGCTCGATCTGAGAACCATGTATCTGAAACAACTGGAGCTGCACGGATCGAGCCAGGGCAGCCGTGCCGATTTCCGCCGGCTGGTCCGCTACATAGAAGAGAAGAAGATCCGCCCTCTCGTCGGGGGCGTTTATCCGCTGTCGGAATTCCATCGGGCACAGACGGAATTCATGGCCAAGAACTTTGTCGGCAAGCTGGTGATCGTTCCGGATTGACGGGGCCACATCTGGCACGAGCCGCGCGCATATTGCCTATCAGGTCCCGCGCCACACCTCCGGCTCGTTGAAATCCACCCTGCATTGAGTCAAGAATAGGTGGCGCCATCCTAAGTAAGGATTCCAAAGCTGTGCCACGAAGCACACGAACGCATTCCCGCTGACCAACACTGAGTGCGAGGCAACCGATGGGACCATTGTTCAGGAACGCCGGGCTCCCGGCCTACCATGAAGCAATGTTGTTCGTCCGCATGAAGCCTCAGCCGCTCCAGCCAAGCTTCGAAGCCACCTTCGAGGCGGCACGCGCGTCGTTCGGCAGCGGGCTTCAGGCCCTGTCCTTTTTCGAGCGGGCTGGGCTGGTGAAACGCGTTACGCCCATATCACGGGAGTCTCCCCATTACGCCAGCCGGATGCTGGTGCGGCCAAGCCGTGACGGCAGCGCCAAGCCGGAACTGCTCGGGGTGCCCGAAAATGAGGGGGACGGGTGGTCGGCACCCGCCCTGAACTTGAACGCTGCCATCGATCTGCGAACACCGGGCGGAGCTGCGAGCCTGGTCGAGTTGGTGAGCGACGTCGACTTGCGGCAGCTTCAGCTGGCTCTCGCGGGAGATCCGACCGTTGCATCCGTATCGCGGGTGCCGCTGCGCTACCTGGTGGCAAAATCGCCGCGAAAACCCGCACGGCGCGCCTCCAAGTCAGCGACACCCGGGGCTCGCGGGCGCATTGCCACGGAACCGCCGCCGACCCATACGATGTGGAACCTCCGCAAGATCCGGTGGGACGAAGCCCGCAATCTGAGCGGCTTCGACGACGCCGGCAGGATCAAGGTCGCAGTGCTCGATACAGGTATCGACGCGGATCACCCGGACCTTAAAGACCAGATTGGTGGATATGTATACGAGCACCCCGATCTTCCGGCGGCGAGCTCGGTCCAGGATCTGGTCGGCCATGGCACGCATGTGGCAGGGACGATCGCGGCGACCATCAACAACGATCTCGGGATCAATGGAATATCGCGAGCCCAGATCCACGCCTTCAAGATTTTCGATGATCGCCCCGACCTGCTGGCCTATCCTGACGGAACGGCGGAGTTCGCCTATTTCGTCGATCCGGTGATGTATCTGCGGGCGCTGCTCGACTGCGCCGATGCGGGCATTGACGTCGTCAACCTCTCGATCGGCGGCGGCGGCGCGCCCGACCCGACGGAGAGTGCAGCCTTCGAGGCGTTGCTTGCCAATGGAACGACCATCGTTGCGGCGATGGGGAACGAGCGGCGCGACGGCAGTCCGATCTCCTACCCTGCGGCGATACCGGGGGTCATCGCCGTGGGCGCAACAAATCTACAGGACCGGATCACCAGCTTTTCAAACCGCGGCAACCACATAACGATCACCGCGCCCGGTGACGCGATCTGGTCTACCCTGCCGACCTATCGCGGTCAGATGCGTTGGAGAGCGGAGCGAGGGCCCGACGGGCGCTGGAGGCAGGGAAAGCCGGATATACGCGAGACGGACTATGATGCATGGCCCGGAACATCGATGGCTTCTCCGCATGTCGCTGCCGCCGCGGCGCTCTATATCGCAAATGGTGGCGCGAGGGATCCCGCGGTCATCCGCGGCGCATTGGCTTCGAGCGCCGACAAGGTGCCGGCCATGAGCGGCCAAGACTTCACGCCCGATTTCGGCTATGGTCGTCTGAACTTGGAGCAGCTCATTGGCGGCATAGGCACCAGGGGCTCGGGCAATGACTGACATCATGTTCACGATCCGCGCCGACGTCAGCGTCGAAGAGCGCGAACGCCTGTTGATCAGGATCCAAGCCATTCCGGGTGTCGAGCTGGCGGCCCCGGTCAAACGCGACAGTGGCAGCCAGACCTTGCGGCGGATTCATTTCGCTCGTTTGAGAAGACATTCCGAAGCGACCGATTGCCTGTCGGTAATCAGAGGGATGCCGGAGGTGGAGGACGCAAACATACCGGCCCGACGAGGTGGCGCCAACGGAACGTAGCGTCCCCGAACCGTTACGCCATTGGTGGTAGACGGCAGCCATTATTCCGCCTGCTTCTTAATTCCTTGTTAAGGAATACATTCCTTCGCGGAGATTTGGCCATGGCAGTCGGCGCATCCCAACGTTTGCACGACGGCGTCGCGGCTGTCGAAACCATGACGCGCTTTGCGCTTGCGGTGCTGGCGCTCGCCTCCGGCGTCTATACCTATCTCGGCGTGCGCAGCATTCTCGACGGCTCGGCGACCGCGGTCTTCTTCGCAGCGATGATCTATTCGGCTTCGGTGTCCGTCGGAATCTACGCCTTCTGGACCTATATGGCCCGCTTCTACCCGCATGTGACCACCCATACGGGCCGGGCCGCGATGCTGGGCGTCATGGCTTTGGGCGCGGCCATGATCATCGCCATGTCGAGCTGGCTCAATGCGGCGGCGCTGGCCGGTTCGGCCGCGCTCGAACAGCATCTGGCGCAAACGGTGGAGGACTATACGGCCGATCTCGACCAGGCGCACCAGAACGCCCTTGCCGCCCAGAGCCTGCTGCCGGACATCCAGCGTGCCTCCGAACGCTTCGCCCAGCTTGCCGCCTCCGAACGGCAGACTGGCGCGCTCACCGGGACGACGGGCTCGGGAAGCGTGGTACAGCTCTTGTCGCAAATGTCGGCGCAGATGAAGGAGCTCGAAAACGGCATCAACGCCTCGCGCGAACAGGTGACGACGCTCTTCAACGAGGGGCAAAAACGGCTTGAAACGATGCGCACACTGGTCTCCGCGCCAGGAGCGATCGAACCGCGCGCCGACCAGTTCTCCTCGGAAGTGGTGGCGCTCACGGGCGTCATCGCTTCGCTCGGCCAGACCTCGATCGCGCCTTCGATCCGGCGCGCCGCGGACGACCTGTCGCTCGGCTTCATCGCCCCGGTGGCCGACGGCGGCGATGCCGATCTCGTCAACCGCCAGGACCAGGTGATGGAGACGGTGCGGGCCTCGGTGGCGGCGCAGTCCAAGGTGCTCTCAGAAGCGGCCGACGAAATCCTCGCCCGGGCGTTGGTGGCCGAGCGGCGCTTCGTCCCGCTCTCCTCCGCCGAGGCGGTGTTGCGCTATGCGGCTGATTTCATTCCGGCCTGGGCCGGGGCGATTTCCATCGACCTTTTGCCGGGCGTGCTGGTGTTCATTCTCGCTGCCGTGCACGGGGCAATCCGCAAACAGGAGGAGAAGCTGCCCTTTGCCGAGCGCATCACGGCGGCCGAACTTCTGCAGGCGCTGGACGTGCAGCGAGCGGTAACGAAGAACGGCACCAATCTCGGGGAAATGGTCAGGCAAGCGGAGGCCGAAAGCAAAGCGGAGGAAACGAACAACATCACCAATCTCGACCCGAGAACGCGTACAAAGGAGCGCGCGCATGAGGATCGATGACCCTTTCAAGGCGCTGATGCGCCTCGACGACGGCGTGCTGATGCGCGGCGCGTTCTACGCACTGCTATCGGCTGCTGCGGTCTTCCTGCTGATCGACATGCGCGACCTGACGGCCATGAACGCCGAGCTGCCGGCGTTCGATCCGTTCCATGAGAACCGGCCCATCCTGCCGCCGGCCCTGACCGAAGGCGGGGCGACTCCGCGCGTGAAACCCGCAAGCCCGGATGAAGTGCTGCGACGATCGATGACATTCGAACTCGCTTCCGGCGGCGTCTTGCTCGCCGAGGGCACGATGGATCCCGGCGCCAGCGGGCGTTTCGCCGAGGAGATCGCGGCGCGCGGCGAATATGTAAAGACGGTGGCGCTCAATTCTCCCGGCGGTTCGGTAGACGACGCCTTGGCGATTTCGAGCCTGATCCGCGAAAGAAAGCTTGCGACCAAGGTGGCATCGCGAGCGCTCTGCGCCTCCTCCTGCCCGATCGTCTTTGCGGGCGGCGTCAGCCGTATCGCCGAGAAGGACGCGATCGTCGGTGTGCACCAGGTCTTCAATGGCGGCAGCGGCCGGCAAACGGCAGATGAAGCGATGTCTGCGGCACAATCCACCACGGCCCGGGTGACCCGCCATCTCGACACGATGGGGATCGGCGCCGGCCTTTGGATCAACGCGCTCGAAACACCGCCGGACCGGCTCTATTATCTGACATCGGCGGAAATGGCCAAGTTCAAGCTAACAACGCAG
The DNA here is from genome assembly GCF_001651855.1 of Sinorhizobium americanum. Classification (GTDB taxonomy): domain Bacteria; phylum Pseudomonadota; class Alphaproteobacteria; order Rhizobiales; family Rhizobiaceae; genus Sinorhizobium; species Sinorhizobium americanum. Next base: position 90,340 of record NZ_LNQC01000049.1, read on the forward strand.
CCGCTCGCCACCGCCAGGAAGAAGGCCGGGGCAGGATAACCTGCCTTTTCCCGAGGGAATTCGGATTTGACAAAGTTTTGCCAAAGAGCGTCATCCTGGCCGAAGTATGGAGGCTGACATGGCCACGATGAACGTATCTTTGCCCGATCCTCTGAAGGACTGGGTGGAAGCACAAACGCGGACAGGCCGCTATGCGAAAGCCAGTGCCTATGTGCGGGATCTCATCCGCAGGGATCAAGAGCGCAATGACAAGATTGCCATCATGCAGCGCTTTGTCGATGACGGGCTGAAAAGCGGCGATGGAAACCGCTCAAAGGACGAGCTTTTCTCGGCGGACGTAGCGCGGGAAATGCGGCGCGACCCCAAGTAATGGGATTTCGCCTTGTTGCGGCCAACGGTTTCCCGTTTCTTTCGACGAAAGCACCGGTCAGGAACCATCATCTCCCATGGTCGTTGTCTCTTCGAAAGGAGACCGCCATGCCGAAGCAAGATCCTATTCCCGCACCTGCCGAAACACCGAGAGAGCCGCAAGGAATCCCCGGCCGACCGGATCGCGGCTTTGAGAAGTCCCCCGATCCGCCGATCAAGAAGCCGGAGGACACCAAAGACCCGACCGATCCGGCGCTTCTGCCGATCGGCGATCCGGCCGGAATGGCTTAGCTCATGCCTCCGATTCGGTTGGGAGTCATATCGATGCCTCCCTGAGAGGAGAGATGCACATGCTGATCCAACGGTTGCCCGAGAGGCCGGTGCCGGGCGCAATCATCGTCAAGCTCTACCGCTACGGCGACGACATCCGGGGGTATGTACGGCAGGCCGTCGACCCGTCGGAGGACGACGTCATCTTCCCCGGCGAGGAAATGGAACCGGAAGCCGCCTTCCGGCTTGCGAGGGCCCATAGCGAGGGTGAGGCGCCGATCTATGTGGAACTGGTCGAGGACGTTCAATGGGATCCCCGCTGGGGCACCTTGATAAGCTAGCCTCACGATTGGCTCAGCGAAGCTCGGCTCGAACGCATCAAGCCGCATTTCCCGAGGTTCAGCTCAGCGACAGACACTGTTCGCTTCAAATAGGCCGGGGCTCAACGCTTTAATTGAAAGCAGGTGAGCGAATGGCTCGATTGAAGTATCTACGAGAAGCCTCGGTCCATCACGGAGCGAGCTTAGACGCTGGCGGTGACCGTTCATCCTCGCGTAAAACGCGAAACCCGTGGGAGGCTTTCATTGATAGGCCCATGGATTCACGACGGGAAGTCCCGCCGCTTCGAAGGGACTGACATCGCGCGTCGCGACGAGGAATCCACGCGAGGCGGCAATGGCGGCAATATATCCGGCGGGCGTAGGAAATCCCTTCCCCGCCGCTCGCGCTCTCACGGCCAGTTCTGCGTAATGCCGGGCAGCTCCGATGTCGAACGGCAATACACGATCACCAAACAGTTCGACGACGCCGTGAAGCGTTTCGGTCAGAGCCTTCTTGCGCCGACCATCGGGCAACGCACCGACCCCAAATAGCAGTTCGGCCATTGTCACACTGGACAGGTACAAGCTTTCAGCGACCTGTTCGTTCAACCAGGAGCGCACGGCCGGATCGGGAGATGGTTTCATCGCTTCGGAGACGACATTCGTATCCAAGACGATCATTCAAACCTCACTGGCTCTGCCGGCGTCTTGTCACGTACCTGCTCAAACACGACGAAATCGTCGTTCGTCAGGCCCAGTCGCCGGCCGAGTTCGGCCAAGGCATCCCCCATGCGAACGCGCTGCGCGGGCTTCACCACACTTTCCAGAATATCGCGGACTTCCGCCTCGGTGCTGCGACCGTGCGTCGCCGCCCGCACGCGCAAAGCGCGATGCACTTCCTCGGGTACATTCCGAACTGTCAAGATGGCCATAGTCAAACCCCGAACCCGCTTTCAATGACAGCAATATGGCTAGTGCGCAGTCATGCCGCAAGTCTACTAATTGGACTTCGCAATCAAACCGTGGAAAAGCAGTGGCGGGAAGGCTCATGCCTCAGCCAATAGCGCCAACGCGAGCAATGTGAGACGATCGGCGTTCGTCTCACACTCCGATCTTATCCGACAAAGCCTCTGCCATCTGCCTCGTCATGCATGGCCGAGCGGCAGGGCGACGAACCGCGTCGCACCGCTCGACTGGATGCGGAGCAGCGCGGCCAATTTGCCTTCTTTTCGAAGCGACACGAGATCGCGGCGGAAGTCTCTGGCGTTCGAAACCGCCTTGCCGCCGACGTCGAGAATGATGTCGCCCGCCTCAAGCCCATGTTGCGCCGCCGCTCCCTTCGGATCGATGGCGACGACGACCATGCCTTTTTCGGCGGCGCCGGCCACCTTGCTTGCCGGCGCAAGCAGCAGCCCGAAGTCTTGCCCGCCGCTAGGAGCAGCGCCGCCGTCGCTTGCAGCCTCGATCGGGGCCGCTCGCTCTTCCGGCATCGTTGCCAGATCCAAGGTGATCTCCATTGGCGCGCCATTGCGGACGATGCTCACCGTGACGGAGGTGCCTGGAGCCTTCGCGCCGACCTTCTGGGCCAGTTCACGCGGATCATCGATCGTCGCTCCGTCGACCGCGGTAATGAGATCGCCGGATCGCATACCGGCTTTGCCGGCCGGGCCGGCCGGATCCGCCTCGTCGACGAGCGCGCCCTTGGCTTCTTTCAGTCCTAGGCCCTCGGCGATGTCGGGAGTGACCTGCTGTTCCTTGATGCCGAGCCAGCCGCGCGTCACATGGCCCTTGGCCTTCAACTCGGCGATAACGGCTTTTGCCGTGTCGGCCGGAATGTCGAAGCCGATGCCGACCGAACCGCCGGAGGGCGAGAAGATCGCCGTGTTGACGCCGATCACATCGCCGTTGACGTCGAAGGCCGGCCCGCCCGAATTGCCGCGATTGATCGGCGCATCGATCTGGATGAAATCGTCATAGGGACCGGCGCCGATGTCGCGGCCTTCGGCCGAAACGATTCCCGCCGTTACCGTGCCGCCGAGGCCATAGGGATTGCCGATCGCGATCACCCAATTGCCGACGCGCGGCCGCTGATCGGCAAAGCGCACATGCGGGAAATCCCGGCCGTCGACCTTGATCAGGGCGAGGTCGGTCTTCGGGTCGGTACCGACGACTGTCGCCTCGTAGCTCCGGCCGTCGCTGGTCATCACCTCGAGCGAATGGGCATGATCGACGACGTGATTGTTGGTCACGGCATAGCCGTCGGCGGAGATGAAGAAGCCTGAACCCTCGCCCACAAGCGGACCCTGCCCGTCATCGGGATCGGGAGCGCCGCCGTCATCCTGGGCTGCGGCCTGTTGCTGCGCAGCATCAATCTCGACGCGCACCGAGATGACCGCCGGCTTCACCCGGGCGACGATGTCGGCAAAGTCGCCGGGCTCCGCCGCCGATGGCGGCTGTACGGCATTCGGCGCCGCCCGCACGGTCGAGCCCGCACCATTCGTTGCGTGCATGGCGACAGGTTCCGCGACGAGAGCTGCAAGGCTGAGTGCGGAAACGGAGGACAGGGCTGCTAGGACGGCGGTCAGGCGGCCCGCACGCGAGCCTTTTTGGGCTGAAGAACTGGCCATGGCATGTCTCCTTCTTTGAACTCGGAGGTTTATTACCTGGCGACGGTGGATTGACATCAGTTTTCCAGAACAAATTCTGGTCTTCTGGTCGAAACCACCGCGTCGTCATGACCAGATAACGCCACGACAAAAGTCAAAATGTGATATTCGCCTCATTCTTCAGATTAAATTTCGTTCATGAATTTACGTTCATCTGCATGCGACCGGCAGCCGTCATTTCGTAGCTCAGATGAGCAGAATTTCTTGAAGAATATCACCGGCGATTTTTGGAAACGGACTTAAGGTCTCCGGGTCCGGGCTGCGGCGCTCGGACCCCGCCCACCGGCCTGCAGATCAGTCCGGCGAAGCGACAGAGGTATCGACGACCTCGAAGTCGTGAGTGATCGTGGCTGTCCTGGCGAGCATCGCCGATGCCGAGCAGTATTTCTCGATCGACAGTGCAATGGCGCGTTCGACCTTGCTCTCTGCAAGCCCCCGCCCCTTGACCACGAAATGCATGTGAATGCGGGTAAACACGCGCGGATCCTGGTCCGCACGCTCGGCGCTGAGCTCGACGATACAATCTTCGACCGGCTGGCGGCCCTTTTCGAGGATATGGACGACGTCGAAGGCCGAGCAACCGCCGGTGCCGATCAGCACCAGTTCCATCGGGCTCGGCCCGGGAGTGCTCCCTTCCGGCCCGAAAGCCGTGCCGAGCACGACATTGTGACCGCTACCGGACTGGCCGACGAAGGTCCTCCCTTCGACCCATTTGATACGCGCCTTCATGATCGCCTCCTGTCGCAATATGTCGCTCTTTGTCCGACGTTGATAACCTGAATGGTCGCGCAAGAACATGCCGCGCGGAGGGGAGCGCGGCATGTTCCTACCAAATTCGCCAATCCGACGACGCGGCCCTTTCGATATGGCGTGCGTACGCCCTCCACCTCCGCTATTCGGCTGGTTGGGCAAGCGGGTCCACGGGGCATTCCGCCGTGGTTCCGGCGAGGCTCCGCTGGCCCAGACCGATGATCGCCACGGTCGCCGCGCTTGCGACAACGGACACCCAGAAGCCGTTCTCAGCCCCGAAACTGTCGACGACCCAGCCTGCGACGAAGGCACCGAGCGCCATACCGATGCCGATGCCGGTCGTCACCCACGTGACGCCTTCCGTCAGCATCGAGGCGGGCACACGGCGCTCGATCAGGCCGAAGGCCGTGATGAAGGTCGGCGAGATGGCGATGCCGCTGACAAAGACAGTGAGTGCCAGAAGCGGTACGGTGGCGGCCATCAGCAGCGGCCAGGACGTGATGGCAAGCGCACTCACGGCGATGAACATTTGCCGATGCAAAGGCATCGTCGGGTTGAAGGCGCCGAGGATGAGGCCAAGCACAAAGGAGCCTATTGCATAGACGCCGATGACGATGGTTGCCGCGTTCGGCTGGCCGAGTTCCTTGGTGATTGCAACGGCACTGACTTCGGCGGTCGCGAAGGTGGAGCCCACGAATACAAGGGCGAGCGTGATGATCTGGACGGCACGCAGGCGGATCGCCGAGCCTTGCGACACTTCGACATCCGTATGGCGCAGCCGCGGCTCGGTCGAGCGCTGCACGATGAATGCCAGCGTTCCGAGAGCGAGGAAAATCGTGCTCGCGAGCATGCCGGCCTCCGGGAAGAGTGCGACCCCCAAGCCCACCGAGAGCGAGGCCCCCGCGATATAGACCAGCTCGTCAGCCGATGATTCAAAGGCAAAAGCGGTGTTGAGTTCGGGCCGGTCGCGGAATATCTCGGTCCAACGGGCGCGCAGCAATGCCGGCATGCTGGGCATGGCGGCAGCCAGGAAGGCCGTGACGAAGAGCGTCCAGTCGGGCCAATTCTGATTGGCCGCCGCAATGAGCGCGAAAAAGGCAAAGACCGAAACCGTGGTGGTCGGGACGACGACGGCCGTTTGCCCGAGGCGATCCACCATCCGGGAAACATGGGGAGAAATCAGCGCATTGGTCAGCGCGAAGGTCGCCGACACCGCGCCCGCCAACCAGTATTCCCCATGCGTCTGCGACAACATTGCGACGATACCGATCGGAGCCATGGCGATCGGCAGGCGGGCGAGAAAGCCGGCGGCAGAAAAGCCTTTGGCTCCCGGCGCTCTGAAAATCTCTGCGTAAGGATTGGACATGAGACGTTCCTTGTAAGGACCCGGTTCACCACTTACATACGCGGCGTATGTCCTAGTTAGTTGCATACGCGCCGTATGTCAAATAAAATACGCGTCGTATGTAAATTAGGAGAGCGCATGCGCAGACAGCGGCACGACATGATTGCCGAAACACGGGCGAAGCTGATTGCGGCCGCGCGGCAGGCCTTCGGAACGGTCGGATATGCCGAGGCTTCGATGGACGATTTCACCGCCGGGGCGGGGCTGACGAGAGGCGCGCTCTACCACCATTTCGGCGACAAGAAGGGCCTACTGCAGGCCGTGATCGAGGAGATCGATGCGGAGATGACCGCCCGGCTCAACCGCGTTTCGGCCGCCGCGCCGAGCCGCTGGGAGGGGTTTGTGGAGGAGTGTGTCGCCTATATCCAGATGGCGCTCGAGCCGGAAATCCAGCGCATCATGTTCCGCGACGGACCGGCGGTCCTCGGAGACATATCGCAATGGCCGAGCAACAACGGCTGCATCGCTGCTCTCAGCGAGAGCCTGCGCCAACTCAGGACAGAGGGCGCCATCGTCGACATCGACGAGGAGGTGGCGGCACGCCTGATCAATGGCGCCAGCAGCCACGCTGCCCTGTGGATCGCCAATTCCGACAAACCCGAGGAAACTTCGCAAAGAGCCGTAGACGGCTTCCGGGCGCTGCTTGAAGGATTGCGCGTCGACAATTCGAGGGGACCGGTTGACGTTATGGGCGGTCGAGAGCAGTCCGCGCAACAGGAGCACGAAACCCCATAGCCCGTAGCAAGACAGGTCCCTTTGCAGATCGGCGCAACTGGTGAAACGTCGATCCGGAAGCACGGGCCCACCGCATGTGTCCTTGGATCGGTAGCGATGCAAGGACAAAAGCATGCAGCAGCTCACAGTGCTACAGCGACCTTTGCGCCTCTGCTGAGACGCGGCGCTGCAGGCGATCAGCTCTGGAAGAACTTGTAGTACGAGGCGATCTGGGCGGCCGTGTTGGATGAGAGCTTGAGCTTGATTCCGATACGGTCGCCCCTGTTCCACCGGACAATGCCGCTCAAGAGGCCCAGCTCTTGGCTGCGGATCGTGACCTCCTGTCCGGTGCGCGCGCCGATGTCGAAAAAGAGCTGAAAGCAGATACCCTCTTCAGAAAGATCCTTGACGACCCCGTTGCTCGATCCGGTCTTGCAGCTGACGTTTCCGGTTATCTGGGTCTGCGTTCTCGCAGAAACACGCTGAACACTGTCCTTGTAAGGCATAGCTTCCTCGCGACGTTATTTTGACTCTTTATAGCAGTAACTGAAAATCGTGAATTAACTTATAATGCGTCATCGTATTCTATACTTGAGCACAGCGACATCACGAAATAGACCACGATAGAGCGTGATATACTTCTGTTCACGCCTACTCCCAGCTCTATCTTCTCGCCCTACTCTCAACAATGCTTTTGCCCTTGCCGCTTTTGCAAGAGACGTGGCCGCGCCACTGACGCATCGATGAGGCGCTGCCTTGAAGCTGCGCGCTCCGCACCGGTCAGCGGCGATAGAGCATCCAATCCTTGCGGGCGCCACCGGCGCCACCCGCAGAGAAGAACACAACCTTGTCGCATGCCGTCTCTGTGGCGGTCTGCAGCGCCTTTTCCGCCTGCCCCACCAGTTCCGAGGCCGTGCCGCCGTCATAGGTGGTGCTGCAGCCGAACCGCGCAATGATGGCAGGCATCTTCCCCTGGCGGCTGTCAAAGGCCGCAAGGCAGCTTTTTCGAAGTTGGTCCGCCATCTTCTGGATCTCCGCCTCCGCCGTCGTCCAGACGAGGATGCCGATTTGTGGCCGTTCCAGCCAGGCAGAAAAATCGGTGGCCTGGACGGCCCGCGTCACGGCGAAGCCGAGGCGTTCCAGGATGGCTTCCTTGACCTTGATGAGTTCCTTGGCTTCGAACGCGTCGAGGGCCAGCAGATTGCAGAGAAGAAGTGACACGCCGTCGGGGTAGGTTTCGCCGCCATAGAGCTCCGCCAGCTTCTTGTTGAAGCCGCGCCGGTTGGCAAGATTGGTAAGGAGGTGCGTGAACTTTGTCCGCTCGAAAGCCTCCACGTCACTGACGATCGCCGCGACGGCCGACATCTGGTCCGATACACGCTCAAGGATCTGCGTGCTCGCCGAGTGCTGAACTTCCGTCATCTGGCGGATCGCCTGAAGCTGCGACTGGATCGTATTCATGTCGCGCGGGTCGGCGGAGGATATCTTGCCCGTCGCCTGGCCAAGCATGCTGGTGTAGTTGGACAGCGAGTTTTGACCCGACATCAACGACTCCTTCAGCGTCGTCAATTCGCTCTGCAGGCGATTTGCCGACTGGTCATGAATCGATTTGCCAAAGTGATGCGGTAGATAGACACGCGCCAGCGCATCGAGCTCCTCTTCGCAGATCGGCTTGCTCAACCGCGAAAATTTCTCGCGAAGTTCCGGATTGTTGCCGCTGACGATCTCGTACATGAGTTCGTAGTTGACCGGAGAGGCGTCGATCTCCAGCCGGTTCAGGGTCGCAAATACATTATAGAAAAGTTCCTTGCGGTTCTGTAGCGCAAGCTGTTTGGAAGAATTCACAATTGCCATCATGCAGCGCCTTTCAAGAAACGTCGCAGGCGATTGCGCGCGTGACGACGTCGAATAGGTAGGCGAGAGGTCAGGACCTCGCATAGAATTTGCGGCGGTAGGAATTATCGTGTCCGACCCCGCGTTCATGCGGTTGTATTTGGCGCTAGCACACCCGATCAGACAACTCAGAGTAAAATTAGCCGAGTTAAGAATCGGTGAAAGAAACCCCCTCTCGTCTCCTGTCGAGCGTGTTATGAGCGGCCTGCATGATGTCCAGGTCATAGATGTAACCGATGGCCGCCAGTTCGCCCATCAGATCGCCGATAACCAAATCGATACGCCGAGGCGTTTCCGGCTCATCGCGCATGAGGATCGCCTCGAGCTGATCAAACGACCCGCCGAGGGCACGGTAAAGTTCGAAGGACGTAAACAGGAGTTTCCTCTGGCGCTCTATAAGATCACTCAGGGAGTCTTCTCCGTGGCCGGCCATCAGCCGAACAGCTTTGTTCTGAAATTCGCTCATCAAAATCAACTCGGATGGAAATCAACAATACAGGCACCAATAACGCCGAAAGTTGAACGCTGGTTTAATTTCAACCAGGTCGGCCGGCTCGCGGACCTTTCGTTCTTCGATGCAGCTGGTGCAGGACCTCGTCAAATAGTGTCTGGTGGCGCGAAGAAGCAGTTTACGTTGTCTTCGGTCGGATGAAGACAGATGTGATAATCGCCGTCTCCTGACGGGATCTCATTTCCATAGGGGATGAAGAACCAGTGGTTTCTCGTGGCGAGGGGGTGGTCCCCAGGTCGGAGCGTCACGGAGAATCCGCGTGTGCCCTTGCGTACACCGGCGGCCGGTATTGCGTCGCAGTCTCCTCCGAGATCCTTGCCCTTGCAACAGGCCGGAGGATAGGTCCAACCGCTGCCGGCCTGGTGGGCGTCGCTCGGCACGACAAGGACCATCGATAAAAGCACAATGGCGATGACCGGCACTGATAACGATGTGGAAGTCATCGACGCCGCCCCTTCGACGAAGCTGCTGTCACCGCCAGACAAGACGACCTGGCAAGCATAAACATCCATCAGCGACTTCTAATTTACCATTCATCGGGACTTTTGGGCAGCCACGCAGCTCCGAGCACGGCCCTCCAAGCCCAAGCGGCTCGCCGCGCGTCCATTCATGCGACTTTCGCATTAAGGTGTCGCGATTAAATCGGATGCGCTTGACTTTGCCGTTCGCTTGGGCTATTTCGCTCGCATCCGCTTAAATCGGATGCGCCTATTAACTTACCAGAAAGGATTTCACCATGACCGAGAAGCTTCTTTTCACCGGCAAGACTCATAATACTGGCGGCCGCAATGGCGGCACCCGCAGCAGCGACGGTCAGCTCGACCTGAGGCTGCCGCAGCCGCACCCAGCCGCGGAAAATCTCTTCGGCGCCGCCTGGTCGGCCTGCTTCATCGCAGCAGTCGGGGTCGCCGCCGCGCAGCGAAAGATCAAGCTACCCGCCGACGCGGAGATCGATGCCGAGATCGACCTGAACGTCGACGACGGCTCCTACTTCCTGCGGGCGCGTCTGAATGTCAGCGTGCCCGGCGTCGATCGCGAACTCGCGCGCGAACTCGTCGATGCGGCGCACGACATCTGCCCCTACTCCAAGGCGACGCGCGGCAACATCGACGTCGAGGTCAACCTCGTCTGAACCGGCTCGGTCGGGTCTGCCTACGAACCGAGTTCCGCAACAACATGTGCAACGTTTTCCGTCCGGAACTTTAGGGTTTCCAAGAGTGAGGGCGACCCGACCACCTTCCCCAGGCTGCGCAGGCTGCGGGAACGCGGCAACCGGGAGAACAAGAAGTGCTCACGAGCCACCCACAGTCCCGAACCGCCTATATCGAGTTTTCGCACGTGCTCGAACCGACCATCTACGAGCCCCGTGATCTCACATTGCGCACCGGCTTGCTGCCCGTCAGTGCCAAGGCGCCTAGATGATGGAGGCGAGCGAGCAGGCTCCGGCGTCCTAGCGCTACCGCGAAGAGATCGAGGTGCTGTCGCTGCGATTTTAGAGACGCGCCTGCGCACTTTGAGCGGCGGCCGGCGACTGGCAGACGCCGCCGCGCCTCCGCCGGGCCGCCTACCCCTACGGTTTCTCCGCTCCGGCAGTGCTACGCAACAGATTGTCGCGCAGCCTCGTCACGTTCTGCTGGACTTCCTCAAAATCGTCGCCGAGCCCGGTCGCGTCGGCCAGCGATGCGGCCGGATCGGACTCGAGCAGGGTGCGGCCGGCGGGGGTCAGCCTCACCCGAACCTGCCGCTCGTCCGCGGGGTCGCGGCGGCGGTTGATGAAGCCGATCTGCTCGAGCCTCTTAAGGATGGGCGTCAGCGTGTTGGATTCGAGGAACATCTTCTCGCCGAGTTCCCCGACGGTCTGATCGTCCTCTTCGGAAAGGGCGACCAGGGCGATGTACTGGGTGTAGGTCAGGCCGAGCTCGTCGAGAATCGGCTTATAGGCCCGGCCGAAGGCGAGGTTTGCCGAGTAGATCGCGAAGCACAGAAAATTCGAAAGCTTCCGTCCTTCGCTGCCTTGCGACACGGACGGGGCCTTCGAGGCCTTTCGGGACGTGGTCATGGGCAAATCCAATGCAGTTCCAGCTGCAGCTTATAAAGCGGATGCGATTAAATCGCAAGTTCATCGAGTTGGCACTACAGAAGCGGCCCGTTTCAACGGGAACGGCGAGTGCATGATCTCCAGGCCTTGCGCGGCTGCACAAGGCCCGGAGAAGAGGCTTATTGTGCGGTCGCCTCGAGCTCGATCTTGTCGAGAAGAAGCAACGGGTTCTTTGAAGCCGCAACGAGATCAAATGCGCCGATGCCGTTTTCGGCCTTCGACCTCACCGTCAGGCTGAAGGTTCCTGGCTTGGCGATGAACCGCGACGCCGCGTCAACGGCGCCCTTGAGCTTCGGCTGGTCGACAGCGAACTGCTGTAACATCGCTGCTGCCATCATCGTGAACATGCCGCGCGCCTGGTCCTCGGTCATGCCGTTTTGCCCGGCATAGAACTTGAGACCTTTGGCCATGCCGCCCCAATCCTTGAGCTTGAGTTTAACATTCCGCGCCGTCAGGCCGAAAAGCGCCACCTGAGTCATGGCCGGGTCGCCGGAGAAGAAATCCTTGGTGAAGCCCCCCATCAAGCCGGAAAGGGAGAGGCTGCCCACATCCTTGCCGCTGACCGAAATGTCTTCGATCACCAGCGCCTGATTGGGCTCATCCCAGGCCGCTTGTATGTTCGAGGAGAGGACCAGTTCTTCGAAACCCAATTTGCGGAGTTCCGCTAAGGCCTCGTCCTGCGCGTCCGCCGGGAGCGGCACGCTCAGATCCTCGTAGCTGACGCGGACATTGGTCGGAATGCCGTTATAGGGCTTGGTGAGCGCTAGCTCATAATTCTTCAGCGTGAAGCGGATGCGTTCGAGAACGGCGGCGGCAGGCTCATTCGTCTGCTGATCCGCCCCGTCGGCCTGCTCCGTATCAGGCACGAGGCCCTCTTCGGCAAGCGCGTCCGGGTCATCGGTTTCGGCGTAGCCTTCCGCACCGGCGTTGTCCGTGCCCGTCTCGGGGTTAGGCAGGTCGACGTCAATTCCTGCGACGCGAAATGTGCCGAACTCCGGCAACAGCGTGGTGAAGGGGAAGGTTTCGAGCTGTTGCTCGTCGAGCGCAGCCATCTCCTGCAGCGCCTTGAGCGTCGAATCCCACGAAAAGCCGGTAATGCTCGCTTCGGAGAACTTGACGTAGTCGCCGCCCTCGCCCATCGACAGGCCGTTAAGCGCCGCATCGAACGTCCGGCCGTCGAGCCGGACTGCCATGCGATCGATTGCAAGCTTGATCCTCTCGCCCTCGGTTTCGGCGTTCTTGTCCGGCACGTCGATCTTCAGTCCAAGCATCTCCATGTCGCCCTTGCCGACCACGTCGGCCAGCGACAGGAGCCGGGCGAAGAAGGCTCGCCGCTCCTCCGGAGCAAGCTCTTCGGGGTTTGAGACCGATGACAACTTCTCCAGCAATTCGAAAAGCGGCTCGGCCGGCATGCGCATGCTGAACCCGTTGCTGCGCATTTCGTCATAGGCGAAACGCGTCTGGCTGTTCGAGAAGGCGATGGCCTTGACCGAAAGGGGACCGTAGAGCGGCTTCGCCTCCTTGTCCTGCGGCCCGGCCTTTTCCGTATAGAGGCGCGCCATGTAGGCCGCGTCGAAATCCTGTCCCGCCATTGCACCGATCGAACCGGTCATGCGCTCCTGCTTCGTATCTCCGAGACCGTCGGGGATCTCCATGGCGAATTCGAAGCTGGCGCCGTCGGCGGAGTAGCGCGCGACGCGGCCATTTGCGATGTCGGCGAGGGCCACGTTCCTGTATACCGTCTTCTGCTCGCTGCCGGCAATCGCCTGGCTGACGGTGACCTCGGGCGCCGACACGTGTTTTACTGCCAGGCCTTCGATACGCTTGGACAGTGACGCACTGCTTTTCCTGCTGACGAGTTCGGCCAGCACTCCAGGATCGAGATTGGCGTCCTTGACGCTTGCGTGCGGCACGGAGATCTTGCCCGTTGACGACTCGACGCTGAGGCCGCTTACCTCGAGCATCCCGCCCAGGAAGAAAATCTTGGGTCGTCCGTCGATCGCCGTGACACGGATATTCACGCGGTTGGTGAGCGGCAGCGTCACGTCGCGCAGATGCATGCGTCCCAGGAGATCCACATCGACGGAGGCCGCCGTGCCGCCGCGCGCGGCGACCAGTTCGTTGACTTTCCTTTCGAGCACGATCTTGCCGCCGATTGCACTCGCCGCAACGATCGCGACAATCGCAACCGCCGCCCAAAGCGCCCTGCGGCCGCCCTTGCCGCTTTCCTTCCCTGCCTGCTCCACGGTCCTTCGTCCTTTCGCGCGCAAACTGATCGACTGCGCTGAGTAGACAGCCGGCGATGGCCTCGCAAGTTTTGCGGTAGTTCTATTCACCGGTTTCTTCTATCGGCTGCAGCATTTCGCGACCAGGAATACATATTATGACTTTGATAATAGGTCCCTTCAGCGACCGATTTGAAGGGCCGCCGCTCCCGGGTTCGACACTATCCTGCGCCGTCATGTACGGACGTTGCTGCGAGGGACGCCGGCAAGTTCGGCGATTGACTCCTCTGTGCGGTCATCATATGACTGGCGGTGACATCATATCAATTCATGGAGAAGGTCCTTTGTCGCCAGATGAGATCAAGTCTCGCATCGCTTCGGGGCTATTGTCGTTTCCCGTCACCCACTTCCATGAAGACCTCAGCCTCAATCTCGAAAGCTATCGCGGCCATGTCGAGTGGCTTGCCGGCTTCGGCGCGGCAGCCCTCTTCGCCGCCGGCGGCACTGGCGAATTCTTTTCCCTCTCGCCGGAAGAGGTCGGCGATGTGACACGCGCGGCGAAGGAAGCCTCGGGGAACGTGCCGATCATTGCCGGCTGCGGCTACGGCACGGCGCTTGCCAGGGAGACGGCCCGCCGGGCCGAAGCGGCGGGTGCCGACGCCCTTCTGCTTCTGCCGCACTATCTCATGGAAGCACCGCAGGAGGGTATCTACCGGCATGTGAAAACCGTCTGCGACTCCACCGGCCTCGGGGTGATCATCTACAACCGTGCGAACTCGATCGCCAATACCGAAACGGTCGCCCGCCTGGCAGAAGCCTGCCCCAATCTGATCGGCTTCAAGGACGGCACCGGCAAGGTCGATCTCGTCCGCCACGTCACTGCCAAGCTCGGCCATCGGCTCTGCTACATCGGTGGCATGCCGACGCACGAGCTCTTTGCCGAAGGCTTCAACGGCGTCGGGGTGACGACCTACTCGTCGGCCGTTTTCAACTTCGTGCCCAAGCTGGCGCAGCGCTTCTACAAGGCGATGCGGGCCGGTGACCGCGCGACGATGGAAGAGATCCTGCACGCATTCTTCTTCCCCTTCGCGGCTTTGCGCGACCGCGAGCAGGGCTATCCAGTCTCGATCATCAAGGCGGGCGTCGAACTGATCGGTCGGACACCGGGCCCCGTGCGTCCGCCGCTGACCGACCTGAAGCCGAAGGAAAAGGAACTGCTCTGGACGATGATCGAAAGGACCGCGGCATAGGAGCCGAGGTCCTCAAACGGGAACATGAGTCCGGCAATGCACCAGCCCGAAGCCGACCGGTGTGACCCCAGTCCCCTAGCTAACTAAAATGTGAATACTTTCTGTAGCACGTATCTGTCGCGAAACTCCAACTTTTGCGCGTGAGTTTCGCGACAAGCCATCCTCGTGGAACGGCAGCGCCGGCCTACAGTGGCTTTCGGAAGAATACGACGCGCTGCGTCTCCTCAAATCCTAAAGCGGTGTGGAGCGCATGGCTGGCTGAATTCTCAAGCAGCGCATCAGAGCCAAACTCAACGCACCCAAGCGACTTCCCCCAATCGGCGACCGCCTTGCAAAGCAATCGCGCAATACCCTTTCGCCTGTCGACGGGCCGAACATAAATCCCTTCGAGGAATAGAACGGGCGAGCTGCTGCATCCATTCACATAATCATGTCGCAAAGTGGCCTCAGCAAACGCGACAGCTTCATTTGCAGCATTTCGAGCGATGAACGCGACGGCTTCTCCACTTTCTGAAAGAAATGCCCGGCCCAACTCAGCTCGATGATCTTCAATAGAGTGATGCGGCCACAGCGCAGCGCGAAGCTGCGCCCATGGCTCAACGTCTTTTATAGTCCCAATCTCAATAAACGGTTCCATATCACGGTCCCTCTTGTCGCAAAAACCTCAAAGCGACAGTAGGTGAGTGCGCAGACTGCTTCACGAAGAGACTTCCAGCAAGATAGACCGCCCAAACAACCAGGCCACAAGGGGATTCGGCACCAGCATCTGCTTGGATTCCACATTTCGGTTAGGGGCTGGGGCGTGACCCACCCTTCGCCGCTCGACACAGGAGAAGGGTGGCAAACCTCATGGAAGGGAAGTTTCCGCGGACCTTGGCTTGCCGCCAGACCTCAGCACTTCATCGAGGATGAAGGGCAGAAGACCGCCGGCTTTGAGCGTGCGGATTTCGACATTGGTCTCCACCGCCGCGCCTGCCTCGAAGGAAAAACTGCTGCCGTCTTTCCTCAGGATCGTCACCGGCACCGGGCAACGCGGAGAAATCGCCGCCGGATCCGCCGAGACAAGGACGATGTCTCCCGGCTGCAGCTTCAGCCGGTCGGGCCCGAACTTAGCCGGCAATCGCAACGGCAGAATGCCCATGCCGATCAGGTTGGAGCGGTGAATGCGTTCGAAGCTCAAGGCGAGCACGGCGCGGACCCCGAGCAGCGACACGCCTTTCGCTGCCCAGTCGCGCGACGAGCCCATGCCGTAACGCTCACCGGCAACGACGACGACCGACTGGCCGTCGGCGCGATAGCGGCGTGCCGCGTCCAGGAGCGGCAGGACCTCGCCCGACCCCGCGTGAATGGTCGAGCCCGGCGGAACGTCGCCGAGCATGTTGCGCACCGTCTTGTTGGTGAACAGCCCGCGCACCATCACCTCCCAATTGCCGCGCCGCGAGGCGAAGACATTGAGGTCCGCCGGATTCTCGCCGCGCTCGACGAGATATCGGCCGGCCGTGCCGCTCGCGGGGATGGCGCCCGCCGGCGAGATGTGGTCGGTGGTGATGTCGTCGCCAAGCACAAGGAGCGGATGCGCCTCGTAGCGGCCGAGCACGGTGCCGTCGCCGAAACCGGCGAAGGGGGGCCTGCGGATATAGGTGGAGGCTTCGTCCCACGGGAAGAGCGTCGTAATCGGGCAATCGAGCTTGCCCCAGACCAGGCTTGCCTCCGCCTCGTCATAGGCCGGCTTGAAGTCGCGCGCGCTCGATGCCTGCGCCAGGACTTCGTCGATCTCGGCGCCGGTCGGCCAAAGCATGGAGAGGGTGACCTTTCTGCCGTCGGCGGTCGTCCCGATCGGATCGGTCAGGACATCGAGCTTCACCGTACCGGCGAGCGCAAAGGCGACGACCAGCGGCGGCGAGGCCAGGAAGCCGGCTTCGAGCTGCGGATGAACCCGGCCCGGAAAGTTGCGATTTCCCGACAGCACCGCGACCGGCACGATGCCGCGTTCTTCAATAGCAGCGGCAATCGGTGCCGTCAGCGGACCGGAATTGCCGATGCAGGTGGTGCAGCCATAGCCAACGATGCCGAAGCCGACGGCCTCCAGGTCTTTGAGCAGACCGGCGCGCCTGAGATAACGCTCCGCCGTCGGCGAGCCGGGTGCGAGCGAGGTCTTCACCCAATGGGGCGGCTTCAGCCCGAAACTCCTCGCCTTGCGCGCAAGAAGTCCGGCCGCGACGACGAGCCGCGGATCGGAGGTGTTCGTACAGCTGGTGATCGCTGCAATCGCCACCGCGCCGTCCTGTGGTCTGTCCGTCTTCTCCCCCGCGTCGCGTTCCGCGAGCATTGGCGCGATCGCCCGGAGGGTGGCCCCGGCGGCGATGCGGTCCTGCGGCCGCGTCGGTCCGGCAACGCTCACCTCGACCGTGGAGAGATCGAGTTCCACGGTGGCCGTGTAGCGCGGGTCTGTATGCGGATCGAACCACAGACCGGTACGCTTCGCATAGGCCTTGACGAAGGCGACCTGGTCGCGCGAGCGTCCCGTCATCTCGAGGTATTTGAGCGTCTGCTGATCGATCGGGAAGTAACCGCTGTTGCCGCCAAATTCCGGCGTCATATTGGCAACGACGGCCCGGTCTCCGGCAGTCAACGTCGAGACACCGGGGCCGAAGAATTCGACATAGCGGTCCTGCAGGTCGATTTTGCGCAGCATTTCGGTGACGGTGAGCGCCAGATCGGTCGCCAGCACGCCGCTCTGCAACGCTCCGGTGAGTTTCACCCCGACGACGTCCGGGACCCGGAGCGTCACCGGCATGCCGAAGAACACGCTCTCCGCCTCGAGCCCGCCAACGCCCCAGGCAAGGACGCCGATGCCGTTGATCATCGGCGTGTGGCTGTCGGTGCCGATCAGCGTATCGGGCATCGCCCAAAGAACGCCGTCGACGAGCTTGCTCGTCGCGACGGTCGCGAGCCTTTCGAGATTGAGCGTATGCATGATCCCGGTACCGGGCGGGTGCACGGTAAAGCCGCTCAGCGTGTTCGTCGCCCATTTCATGAAGCGATAGCGCTCGGCGTTGCGCTCGAACTCGCGCGCCATGTTCCTTTCGAGCGAACCCGCCTGCCCGAAGAAATCGACACCCACAGAATGGTCCGTCGAGACGTCCACCGGCACGACGGGATTGAGAAGAGCGGGATCGCCGCCGGCCTCCGCCATCGCCGAGCGCATGCCGGCAATGTCGACCAGTGCCGGACCACAGGTCGTGTCGTGCATGAGAACGCGGTTGGGGAGAAAGGGGATTTCCTGCTCGCTCGTTCCGGTATGGAGCCAGGCCAGGACCGCCTCCTTCGCCCTCGCCACATCCTGGCCGCCAGTACGCAGCACGTTTTCAAGCAGGATGCGATGAACGTAGGGAAGGCACTTCAGCGCCTCGCCTGCTTCCGCGGGAAGATCCACTATCGCATAATCAACGCCGTTGACGCCGAGATGTGCCAGCTTTGTCTCCGGCATTGATAGCCTCCCGTTTCGAGAATGAGCGGCCCTTAAGGCGCGAGCGTACAAATTACATATTGTAATTATAAAATGCAATATCGATCTCGTCAGGAAAGATGCGCGCACCTCCTTTCGCGGGCGCCGCCGATGACCGGTCGGAACATACCCGCGAAGAAGTCCGTTTGATTGCTCATGAAAGGAGTGAGCGATGAATCAGATAATCTACCTGGTTGGACTGGTTGTGGTCGTGCTCGCCATATTGGCGTTCTTCGGGTTGGGCTAATCGGCAAGGCCAAACGCCAATAGGCCAACGCCGGGTGTTGAACGCCAACGCAGCGTCACTCAAATAGAGGCTAAGTAGAGGCCGATCCGGGAACCGCGGCCAGATAAGCCTTCGAGAAAATAAAGGACCTACCGGGTCCCTGCGGTCCTACACCCGCGGCGTCTTGATTCGGCTCGCACCCATGATGTGGGTGTAGAGAAAAGCCGCCGCTTCCGTTCGGCGCCCCGCCTCGACGAGGTCGAGAATATGCAGGTGCTCGCTGGTCTGCCGGGGCAGCCGGCTTCGGTCGATGGTGATGTGATACTCGATCAGACGGCGCAGCCGGTTGATGCGCTTGATCGCGTCGAGGAAGAAGTCGTTCTGCGAGCAGGCAACGAGCATTTCGTGAAACTCGTTGTTCGCTTTGAAGATCTCGGCGCGCGACCACGTCTCGTAGCCGCCCTCTCCCAAGGCGGTCTGCACGGCGCGCGCCTTCCTGAATTCTTCCTCGTTCGGGCGGAACGTCGGCAGGAGCATCGCCTGCTGCTCGATGACCGCGCGGAAGACGTAGCCCTCCTCGTAACTCCTGCGCGACGTCAGCGTCTCGCGGAAGGCCCAGCCATTGCCGGGCAGACGTTCGATCCAGCCCTCTTCGGCGATCCGGTGGAGCGACTTCAACAGGCGGCTGCGGGCGACGTCATAGAGGCGCATCAGCTCGTTCTCGCTGACGCGCTCCTCAAGCTTGCCGGCAAGACGGTCCTCGGCGATGCGGAAATAGAGCGGGTCCTCCTCCTCGCGCTGCGGCTCGCCTGCGGGCGTTTCCGTCTCGACCTTGGCCGCGTCCATGGTCAGGAAATAGCCGCGGTTCGGTTCCGCCCGCACGACCCCCATCGTCTCGAGCTTCTTCAGGGCGGCATTGACCGGCGCGCGCGAGACGCGGAACGCGTCGGCGAGCATTTGACAGGGCAGATGCTCGCCGGCGCGCATCTCGTTCGTCTTCACGAATTCCAGGATGCTTGCCGTGATCTGCGGGGATACGCTTTGTCTTGCCATGGGTCGTCGTATGGTTTCGGGTTCGGAAGCGAGCGCGCTCAACGTTCGATTTATGCATTCGCCATCGCGTTTGCAAAAGGCGTTTTTCTGTCCAGGCGTCAATCCTCGTCCTGCTGGAAGCGCGACAATCCCTTGAAGACGAAGGGGGCGATCAGCGCGATGGTGGCGACCGCGATCATGATGGCCGAACTCGGATGCTGCAGGAAGATCATCGGGTCGCCGAGGCTCATCTGCAGCGAGCGCCTGAGGGCGTTGTCCGCCAGGGGGCCGAGGATCAATCCGACCACGGCCGGTGCCACAGGATAATCGTAGCGCCGCATCAGGAAGCCGATCACGCCGAAGGCGCTGAGCAGCAGCAGTTCGACGACCGACGGATTGGCGGCGATCGTTCCCATCGAGGCAAAGACCAGGATGCCGCCATAGAGCCAAGGGAGCGGAATGCGCAGGAGCTTCACCCACAGGCCGACGAGCGGCAGATTCAGCACCAAGAGCATCACATTGGCGATGAATAGGCTGGCGACGAGGCCCCAGACGAG
The DNA here is from genome assembly GCF_001651855.1 of Sinorhizobium americanum. Taxonomy (GTDB): domain Bacteria; phylum Pseudomonadota; class Alphaproteobacteria; order Rhizobiales; family Rhizobiaceae; genus Sinorhizobium; species Sinorhizobium americanum. The sequence continues at coordinate 110,134 of NZ_LNQC01000049.1, forward strand.
ATCGGCATGCTGGGTGAAGAGCAACGGCCCCGGCTGGATATTGTACTGCTGGAAACCCGCCAGCATGACGGCGGCGGTCGCCGAAGTCGGCAGGCCGAGGGTCAGCAGCGGCACCAGCGTGCCGGCGGCCGAAGCGTTGTTCGCCGCCTCAGGACCGGCCACCCCCTCGATCGCACCCGAACCGAATTCCTCGGGCTTGCGGCTCAGCTTCTTCTCCATCGTGTAGCTCAGGAAGGTCGGGATTTCGGCGCCGCCGGCCGGCAGGGCACCGATCGGAAAGCCGATCACCGTGCCGCGCAGCCAGGCCTTCCAGGAGCGTCCCCAGTCTTCCCTGGTCATCCAGATCGAACCTTTGACGGGAATGGGCTTTTCCGGCTTGTAGAGGTGGCGCGAGGCCACATGAAGGGCTTCGCCGATCGCAAACAGTCCCACCGCGAGCGTCGTCACCTCGACGCCGTCGAGCAGTTGCGCCACGCCGAAGGTCAGGCGGGCTTGCCCGGTCAGTTGGTCGAGCCCCATCAGGCCGAGCCACAGGCCGAAGGCGAGGCTGGTGAGTCCGCGGAGCGGCGACGAGCCGAACGTCGCTGAGACGGTGACGAAGGCGATCAGCATCAGGCCGAAATAGTCCCAAGGGGCGAACTTGACCGCGACCTTGACGAGCGGCGGCGCCAGGAACGCCAAGGCAAAGGTAGCGACCAGGGCGGCCACGAAGGAACCGATCGCCGCCGTCGCGAGCGCCGGACCGCCGCGCCCGGAGCGGGCCATCTTGTTTCCCTCGAGCGCGGTGACGACGGCGGCACTTTCGCCCGGCGTGTTCAACAGGATGGCGGTGGTCGAGCCGCCATACATGCCGCCGTAATAGATGCCGGCGAACATGATGATCGAACCGCCCGGATCGAGCTTGAAGGTCACCGGCAGCAGTAGCGCGACGGTGAGCGCAGGACCAATGCCCGGGAGCACGCCGACGGCCGTTCCGATGAACACGCCGATCGCCGCGAATATCAGGTTGGCCGGCTGGACCGCCAGCGAGAAACCCTCGATGAGCAGATTGATTGCGTCCATGACCCGGCCCCTAGAGCAGCCGCTCGAACGGGCCCTGCGGCAAGGCGAGGCTCAGGAGCTTGTTGAACACGAGAAAGATGATAACGCCCATGACGAGGCCGATCACCCCGTCGACGACCAGCGACTTGCGGCCGAAGGCGCGAGCGGTGAAGGCGAACAGCAAGGCCGACCCGAGGACGAAGCCGGCGCCGAGCCAGATCGAGCCGATCAGCCCCGACAGGGCGACTGCGATCCAGCCGATCGCCTTCCAGTCGGCGTCTTCAGCCTTGTCGGCGGAGGTCTGGAAAGCGGCGAACAAATGCCCGACGCTGAGCACGACCAGGAAGAGACAGATGAAATAGGAGGCGGCATTGGCGCCCATGCCATAGGTGGCGCGGGCGGTCATCCGGCTCGCATCCCAGTAGGTCACCGCCGCCACGGTGAACAGCACCATGGCAACAACCACCGCCGGGCGGTTTGCCGGTTTCAAGCTTCTCTCGGTCATAAGTTCCTCAATCGCGCAGTCGGGGGAGGCGATCGCCTCCCCCATGCCGGTCATTACTGGGCAAGGCCGATCGACGTCAGGATCGCCCGGACCCGTTCGGTTTCGGAGGCGATGAAGCCCTTGAACTCGTCGGACGGAGCATAGTAGTCGGTCCAGCCGCGCGCCTTGACGATGTCCTTCCACTGTTGCGACTTGACGGTGTTGTCGACGGCCGCTTGGAGCGTCTCGAGATCCTCGCCTTCGACGCCGGGAGGAGCGAAGATGCCGCGCCAGTTGACGAGCTCGATGTCGAGCCCCTGCGCCTTGAGCGGCTTGGCTTCGATGCCGTCAATCGGCTCCGGATAGGAGATGGCGAGCGCCCTGAGGTCGCCCGACTTGATCTGCCCTTCCCATTCGCCGTAGCCGGAGACGCCGGCGGTCGCTTGGCCGCCGAGCATGGCGGCCAGCGCCTCGCCGCCGCCGGAATAGGCGACATAGTTGATCTTGCTCGGATCGGCACCGGCCGACTTGGTGATCAGCGCCGCCAGGATATGGTCGGCACCGCCGGCCGATCCACCCACCCAGATGGTGGTCGCCACGTCCTTCTTGATCGTCGCGAGCAGATCGTCGATCGACTTGATCGGCGAGTCCTTCGGCACAACGACGACGAGGGGATCACCCGTCAGGCGGGCCAGCGGCGTGACCTGGGTGAGGTCGACCGGCGAATTGTTGGAGATGCTCGCACCGACGAGGGTGATGCCGGCGACAAGCAACTGATCGGCCGCACCCTTGGCGCTGCCGACGAACTGGGCGAGACCCACGGTGCCACCGGCACCGGGCACGTTGACGACCTGAACGCTCTTGGCCTCGCCCGTCGCCATCATCGCCTCCTGCAGCGAGCGCGCCGCCGAATCCCAGCCGCCGCCCGCGCCGGCCGGCGCCGTGATGGTCAATTCGAGGTCACTGGCCGCCGAGACGGCAGGATAAACGGCAGTGCCGGCCAAGACAGCCAGGCAAAGGGCAGTTTTCAGAAATTGTCGCATGCGATTGCTCCTCCCAATGGAAAACGAACGGCAAGCCTCCTGGCCGTTGTCGGGCAATCTGCATTAAATAATTATAAAATGCAATAGTGAAGTAGCCCACGCTGCCCAGGGGAATGTATCAGCCACGTCCTTTGTAAATGTGACCTGGTGAGTGGCGGCCTGACGGCCAGCTGCGATCCCGTATCCGCTGGTTCATTTTCGAAATTATCGAGATCGCCGCACCGTCACCGCAAATCCTCTGTTTCGGGGCCGTGTTTTGCGCATTACCGGCCGATGAAGAGGGAGGCGCACCGCGCGACTGGCAAAGGCCTGTTTGATCTTTTCGAAATTATCGGTATCTTGTGAGCCTATTAGAATCTCCTGCCTGTATCGACCTTCGAAGAGGATTGCTTAAGACATGACCGACGGCCGGAAACCATCGGGAGAAACGCGCGCCGGCGACGTGCTGCAGCGCATGCGCCTCGACATAATCTCCTGCGTGCTGAAGCCAGGCTCCAAGCTGCGCTTCGAACCGCTCAAGGACATGTATGCGGTCAGTTTTTCGACCCTGCGCGAGGCGCTTTCACGCCTTGTTGCCGAGGGCCTGGTTATCGCCGAAGGCCAGCGCGGCTTCATCGTAGCCCCCCTCTCGCTTGCCGATCTCATCGACCTGACCGACGTGCGGGTTCTGATCGAGCGCGAGGCGCTTCGCCTTGCCATCGAAAAGGGCGACGACCGCTGGGAGGCCGAGATCATCGGCACCTATCACCGCATGGACAGGCTGCAGAGCCGGCTCGGTCACGAATATTACCTGTCCGAGGACTGGTCCAAGGTTCACGGCGAATTCCACTATGCCCTCGTTTCCGCTTGCGGATCGCCAAATCTCTTGGAGATCCGCCAGAAGCTTTTCGAGCGGGCGCATCGATATCGGCGCATGTCCTCGCAGTTCCGGCCGAAATGGCGCGAGAAGGACGTCGAGCACCGCACGATCATGGAAGCGGTCCTGGCCCGCGACCCGAAACGGTCGAGCGACCTGATCGAGCGGCACATTCGCGAGACCACCGAGAATGTCGTGGAGCATGCCGGCCACCTGTTCAGCGGCGGGATCCCGAGAGCCGGGGCGGACGTCGCTGCCGAGTAACTTCACCTCTATTATTGGGATGCCGCGGCGGAACCAGCTCCGTCCGGCCGCGACCGGGCGACCTCGGCGAGCAACTGTCTTGCCCAGCGATGCAGGCCGGACTGCGCGGTGCGTGCCGTCCAGTACATGTCGATATGAATCGGCACCTCGAGCGGAAATTCCGCCACGCTCAACCGGTCGCCCAATGCCTGCGCAAGCCGGGCGGGAATCGTCGCGATGAGATCGCTTCCGGCGATGATGCGTTCGAGATTGTCGTGGCTCGGAAGGACGACGCTCGACTCGAACGGAACACCCTTTGCCTCCAGCGCCGCGATATAGAGCCCCTGCCATTCGCCATTGTGATTCACCTGGATGTGCCGCGCCGACCGATAGGCCCCGAGATCAAGCGGCGCCCGCGTCAAAGGGTTCTCCGGATCCATCACGCAGACATAACGGTCGGTGAAGAGGTGCGTGCGGAAATAGGCCTCGCCGAAGATCTCGATCGGCCCGAGCACGATGTCGCATTCGTTCCGCTTCAGCTGCCGCTTGCCGTGCACCGCGGACTCGAGCACCACGAGACGGACATTCGGCGCCGCCCGCCTGAGGCGCGCGCAGAATTCCGGCACGACGATCTGCCGTTCGTGGAAGTTGCAGGACACCGTGACCGATCCGGTCGCCGAGACCGGATCGAAGGCCTGCTCGGCCGTGAAGGCGGCGAGCTGATCGAGCATGCGGCGGGCGGTTTCGGTCAGCTCCGAGCACTTTTCCGTCGGCAGCATACGATTGCCCTGCCTGAGAAACAAAGGGTCGCGGAACACCGCCCTCAGCCGCTCCACCGTATAGCTGACAGTCGACTGGTTGACGTCGAGGCGGTTCGCCGCCGCCGAGAAGGAGCCGAGATCCGACACCAGCACGAGAACCTTGAGGCTCCCGAGATCGATCCCGTCCAGCTGCTGCTTCTGACCCATTCGTCCCTCCGCGCCTCGTGAAGGATATGTTCAGCACGCAGGTTATGCAATTGGTACATATCCTCAATCGAAGTCATCGAATTGTAGGGTGATCTCGCTCCGCGCTAACGTCCTCCCATCGAGTGCAACGGATTGTCAGGGAGGGACAAGATGGCGCACGCCGTTCTCGTGGTGTCGGACATTGCCTTTTCGGATCTGCTGAGCGATCCCTATCCCATCTACAAGCGCCTGCGCGACATGGCTCCGGCCGTCTATGTGGAGGCCGCCCGGCTGGCGCTCGTGACGCGTTTCGACGACATCATGACGATCGAGCGCGACTGCGAGACCTTCGCCTCGAGCAATCCGGGCTCGCTCGTCAACAAGGTGATGGGCCACACCATGATGCGCAAGGACGGCGAAGCGCATGCCATGGAACGCCGGGCGATTGAGGTGAGCTTCCGGCCCGGCACCATCAAGAACCACTGGGCGGCACGATTCGAGGCGATCAGCGACCGGCTGATCTCTCAGATCGAAAGTGACGGCGAGGCGGATCTGTTCGACGCGCTGGCAGCACCCATGGCATCGCTTGCCCTCATCGAGCTCCTCGGCCTCAAGGACGTTTCCTGGCAGACGCTGGCGCGCTGGTCGCAGGCGCTGATGGATGGCGCCGGCAACTACTCCGGCGACCCGGAGATTTCCGCTCGGGCGACGGAAGCGGCCGCCGGCGTCGATGCGGCGATCGATGCGGTCCTCGCCTGGCATCGCGAGAACCCCAATCCGGCGGTGCTGTCGTCGATGGTCAATGCCGAGCACCCGATGAACCTCGAGCAGATCCGCGCCAATATCAAGGTGATCATCGGCGGCGGCCTCAACGAGCCGCGCGATTCCATTCTTTCGCTAACGCTCGGGCTTCTGTCCAACCCGCTCCAGCGGGCCGAGGTCATGGCCAATCCGGATCTCTGGCCGCTCGCCTTCGAGGAGGCTGTGCGCTGGATCTCGCCGATCGGCATGTATCCGCGCCGCGTCACCCGCGATGTCGAGCTCTCCGGCGTAAAATTGCGCGCCGGCGACCAGATCGGCCTTTGCGTCGCCGCCGCCAATCGCGACGACCGGCGTTTCGCAAACCCCGACAACTTCGACGTCTTCCGCCCGAAGCAGCCGCATCTCGCCTTCGGTGCCGGCCCGCATTTCTGCGCCGGCGCCTGGGTCGCCCGCCAGTTGGTCGGCCGGATCGTCGTGCCGATGCTCTTTTCGCGCCTCAAGAACCTGCGGCTCAGACCCGACGCACCGGCACGGATCCACGGGTGGGTGTTCCGCGGGCCAGTTTCCCTGCCGGTCGCCTGGGACCTTTAAACCAACCGGCACCACCATTTTCATCCAACAGGAGGACCGTCGATGCCGACCATCACCTTCATCACCGCCGAAGGCAAGCAACATGCCGTAACCGCCGAGATCGGCCGATCGGTCATGGAGATCGCGTTGGAGAAGAACATTCCCGGCGTCGTCGCCGAGTGCAACGGATCGGCCGCCTGCGCCACCTGCCATTGCTATTTCGATCCGGCCTTTGCTGCGGCGATCGGCCCGATCGGCGAGCACGAGAGCGACATGCTCGACTTCACCGCCTCGCCGCGCCGGCCGGAAAGCCGGCTGAGCTGTCAGGTCCGCGTCGCCGACGCGCTCGACGGCATGACTGTGCACATTCCGGCCGTGCAGTAGGCCAGAAGCGAGGAAGGCGTCATGCGTCACGTGGCGATCATCGGGGCGGGCCAGGCCGGCAGCAATCTCGCAGCGAAGCTCAGGGAGCTCGGCTTCGATGGCCGCATCACTTTGATCGGCGACGAATCCCATCCGCCCTATCAGCGGCCGCCGCTTTCGAAGGCCTATCTCACAGGCAAGCTCGCCGCCGACCGGCTTGCACTTCGCGGCCCGTCCTTCTACGCCGAACGCTGCATCGATCTCAGGCTCGCAACGAAGGTCACGAGGATCTTGCCGGCTGACAAGCGCATCGAACTCGGTCCGGAGAGCCTCGCCTATGATGGTCTCGTGCTTGCGACGGGTGCGGCGCCCATCCCTCTGCCGGAGGCGATCGGCGGAAGCCTTGCCAATGTCTTCACTCTGCGCACGATCGGCGACGTCGAAGCGATCACGCCGCATATCGCCGCCGGCAAGCGCGCCTTGATCGTCGGCGGCGGCTATATCGGGCTGGAAGTCGCTGCGGCCCTCAACCAGGCGGCTGTCGATGTCACGCTCGTCGAGCTTCAGGAGCGCATCCTCGGGCGCGTCGCCGCCGCCGAGACCGCCGCCTATTTCCGGACGCTGCACGCCGAACGCGGCGTCAAACTCCTCGAAGGCGTCGGACTTGTTGCCCTGGAAGGCCAGGGCAGCGTCGGTAAGGCACAGCTCTCAGATGGCTCATTCGTCGACGTTGACTTCGCAATCGTCGGCATCGGCGTCCGCCCGAACGTGGCTCTTGCCGAGGCGGCCGGACTGGCGGTCGAGAACGGCGTTTCGGTCGATGCCCAGGGCAGGACGTCTGAAGCCGGGATCTGGGCGGCCGGCGATTGCGCCTCGTTCCTGTGGAATGGCCGACGCATTCGCATCGAAAGCGTGCCGCATGCGATTGACCAGGCCGAAACAGTCGCCGCCAACGTGCTCGGCGCGAAACGCGATTACCGCCCGCGGCCGTGGTTCTGGTCGGATCAGTTCGACGTCAAGCTGCAGATCGCCGGCCTCAACGGCGGCTACGACCGGATCGTCGAGAGAAAGGGCGCCAAGCCGGGCTCCTGCTCCTATTGGTATTTCGCCGGCGAGACATTGCTGGCCTGCGACGCGATCAACGATGCGCGCGCCTATATGACGGCCAAGAAACTGATCGACGCGGGTCGATCGCCCTCGCCCGCCGATGTCGCCGACGGCGTGCTCGCCTGAACGACTGGGCAGGCGCGATGCTCCGGTTCGTGACGCGCTCAACGCCGGCCGTATTTCAGAAGCAACTGCCGGAACGTGATCGAATATCGCAGCCGGCTAACCGGCGGTATGGAATGTTCCCATTCCGTCCTTGAGGAACCGGAAAGCAGATATGCGGAGCCGGGCTCGAGAACGATCGAAGCCCGCTCCCACTTCCCACCGGCTCTGCGGCGCAGCCTGAATGTACAGGCGGACCGGAGCGAGATCCCGACGACGTTTCCGAAAACCCCCTTGTCTTTGTGCCACCCGATCGGCGCCCCGGCATCGTACTCCGTGACCAATGCCTGTTCCAATCCCTGTGCGGGCAATCCTGCGAAATCCGCGGCCAACTGGCGCACCGGCAGGAGCATCGCCGGGATAGGATCGATTTTGCGAAGCGATTCCGTGCTGAAATCGTATTTCCAGCCGAAGGAGATTACCCGTCTCTTGCCCTCAAAACCGTGAAAATCGAAGGGCCGGAGAGAAAGTTGAGGTATTGCCTCGAGGAGGCGGTCCTGAAGTGCTTGCGGAATGATATCCGCTTCGTAACGAAAGCCATCCGGCAGCTTGCTGGTCGGATTTCCGAACAGATCTTCTTGCATGAGCCCCTCGTCACGGAAATGCGCTCCTCGCAGCGATAAGGCAGGCTGCGGCTACCGGCATGGACCATCGGCTCTGCATATCGGCCGCGCGGGTCATGGGAAAACGATCTGACGCGGCAGTCGTTCCGAGTTGGAATGCCGGGCACTCCGGTTCAGGCTCGCCGGAGAAGATTAGCGAGGCTGACCGGCCGCAGGCCCCTGGCATCGACGCCCACGTCGAACTGGCGCGGCAGCGGCTTCAAGCGGCCATGGGAGTGGCCGTGCAGGTTGACCGAGCGCTTTCCCATCTGGTTCCAGGTCCGAAAAGGATAGTGGCAGAGAATGAGGCATTGGCCGTCGACTGTGAGTTCCGCATAGTGCTGTATGCTCTGCCAGCCGCTCGCTTCGACCGTGGCGGGCGGATCGTTGTTGCCGACGATCAGGTGTTTGCTGCCGTTCAGCTGAGAGAGCAAATCTTCCGCAAAGCCTTTTTTCTTCGATGCGAAATCGCCGAGGTGCCAGATTTCGTCCTCCGGCGAGACCGTGTCGTTCCAGTTGGCAATCAGCGCCGCGTCGTGCTCCGCCAGACTGGAGAAGGGCCGGCGATCAATGTTGAGCACCCGCTGTTCGCCGAAATGCGTGTCGCTCGTAAAGTATATCATCCTGGCAACCGCTGCTTTCCGGATGCGAGTTAGTCGGAAGTCACCGGAACGAACATCCCGAGCTTCACGTCCTTGAGCACGACATTCGTGTGAATTCGCTTGATCTGAGGATTCTGCGACATGATCCGCGCAGTGATCTCGTCGTATTGTGCGACATCCTGGGCGGTGATGATCGCCACGAGATCGACGGACCCGGTCACGTAATAGACCTGCTGGATATGATCCTGCTTGTCGACCCAGGTGCGGAATTTCGCCAGGGCATCGTAGTTCTCACGCTCGATCTCCATGCCGGCGATGAAGGTCATCGGATTTCCGGCGACCTTGCGGTCGACAAGGGCGATCTCGGCGGAAATGATGCCGTCCTCGCGCATCCTCTTGAGGCGGCGTTGAACAGCAGACGCCGACAGGCCGATGATGTCGCCGATCGCCTCGGCCTTGAGCTGACAGTCGCGCTGCACGATCTCGAGGATCTTCCGATCGAATTGATCCACTGGCTCCGTCATGGTTTCCTCGTGTTGGTGATTTGCCGTAGCTAATATCTCAGGCAGCTTTGTCGTGAGCACGCTTTCCGCTTCCGAAGCTTTCACCTGCGCACGAACGCACTATCTCTCAAAAATCAAGGACAGAAAGCGCAGTAAGTCCGCATCTTTTAGCGTGTTCTGCGCAAAATCCGCGTCACTGCGGCAAATGTGCGGCAAAACCGCAAGGCGTGTCCATATTATCGCGGACCAAATAACCATAAAAACCGCCAGGAACGACAGGAATGATGCGAAGCGCCGCCGCCTTGCTGGTGGAAGACGTCCATAAGAGCTATGGGCAGCACGAGGTGCTGAAGGGCGTATCGGTATCGGCGCAAAACGGCGACGTCATTTCGCTGATCGGATCGTCGGGCTCGGGGAAGAGCACCTTTCTCCGCTGCATCAACTTTCTCGAGATCCCCGACCGCGGCCGTTTCGTCTTCGGCGGCGAAGAGGTTCTGATGAAGCCGGGCCGCGAAGGGCGCGCCCATCCCGCCAATTGGCGGCAAATCGAACGGATCCGCACCGGCCTCGGCATGGTGTTCCAGAGCTTCAACCTTTGGGCCCACAGGACCGTGCTCGAAAATGTCATCGAGGCCCCAATTCATGTGCTGCGGCAGAACCGCAGGGAAGCGACCGAACGGGCCGAGGCTCTTCTGTCCAAGGTGGGGCTCTACGACAAACGGCACGCCTATCCGGCGTTCCTGTCGGGCGGCCAGCAGCAGCGCGCCGCGATCGCCCGCGCGCTCTGCGTCGACCCGGCGGTGATGCTGTTCGACGAGCCCACCTCGGCGCTCGATCCCGAGCTTGTCGGCGAGGTGCTGAAGGTCATCCGCGGGTTGGCGGAAGAAGGGCGCACGATGCTCCTCGTCACGCACGAGATGAAATTCGCCCGGGACGTCTCCACTCACGTGATGTTCCTTGATCAGGGGCGCGTCGAGGAAGAGGGGCCGCCCGCCCAGGTCTTCGGTGCGCCGCTTAGTGCGCGCTGCCGCGAATTCACCGGCAGTCTCAGCCATTGATCCGTTTCCATTCCGACGAAAACAGAAGGGGTAGTCGAATGAAGTTGATGTCCATCCTGATGGCCGGCGTGGCCTTCTCACTTGCAGGTGCGGCCAATGCGGAGGTGCGCTTCGGCATCATGAACGAGGCCTACCCGCCCTTCTTCACGAAGGACCCGTCCGGCAAATGGATCGGTTGGGAAATCGAGCTGATGGACGCGGTCTGCGCCGAGATGAAGGAGACCTGCTCGATTGTCGACATGTCCTGGGACGGCCTGATCCCGGGTCTCGAGGCGAAGAAGTTCGACGTCATCTGGTCGTCGATGTCGATCACCGACGAGCGCAAGAAGACCATCGACTTCACCGATAAATATTACAACACCCCGAGCAAGCTGATCGGCGCCAAAGACGGCAAGTTGGGAGCAGCGGCCGATGACGTTGCCGACAAGACCATCGGCATCCAGGTCTCGACGATCCAGTCCGAATATTACAAGAAGTATTTCGCCGACAAGGCATCGGAACAGACCTATGCGACGCTCGACGAAGCCTTCCAGGACCTCGCGGCCGGCCGGATCGACTATGTCTTCGGCGATGCCATTCCGCTGGCGGAGTTCCTGAAATCGGACTTCGGCAAGGATTGCTGCGAAGACAAGGGCAACGTCAAGGACGACCCGGCGATCCTCGGAACCGGCATCGGCGGCGGGCTGCGCAAGGACGACACGGCGCTGCGCGACAAGCTCAACGCGGCAATCGCCGCCGTCAGGGCCAGCGGCAAATATGCCGAAATCTCCAAGAAGTACTTCGACTTCGATCCCTATGGCGAATGACCGGAGGAGCGATCGGCGCCTGACGGCGCCGATCGCCCTTTGCCTATGAACTCGATCAAATAGGCCTCGGATGTCGTCCAGCCAATCGCTCCTGGAACTGCTCTCCCCTTATCCCCCCGGCTGGGGAGGCGTGCTTCTTGCCGGCGCGCTCTCGACCGTGCTGATTTCGCTTGGCGCCTATCTCGTCGGCATCGCCATCGGCCTGGTCGGCGCAATCGGCAAGCTGAAAGGCAATCGCCCGGTTCGCTTCGTCCTCGACCTCTATACGACCGCCGTTCGCGCCATTCCGGAACTGATCCTGATCATCGGCCTCTATTATGCGGGAACCGACGGGCTGAACCGCATCCTCTCCGCCCTCGGGCTTCCGGCGGTCGAGATCAACGGCTTCGTTGCCGCCGTCGCGGTGCTCGGCATTGTCCAGGGCGCCTATATGACCGAAGTGTTTCGCGGCGCGATCCTCGCCATTCCGGTCGGACAGATCGAAGCGGCGGCCGCCTTCGGCATGCGGCCGCGGCTGCGCTTCCGCCGCATCGTGCTGCCAGCCCTGTTGCCGAATGCGCTGCCGGGCCTTGCCAATCTCTGGATGTCGGTTACCAAGGACAGCGCACTGATCGCCGTCGTCGGCTATCAGGAACTGGCGCTCGCGACCCGCATCGCCGCCGGCAACACCAAGCACTACTTCCTGTTTTTTCTCGCCTCCGCCGCCCTCTACCTCGCCATAACGCTGATTTCCAACGTCGTGTTCGCGGCGCTCGAAAGCCGCTTCCGGCGCGGCCAGCCGACGACAGCATAGGAGGGGCGCGTGGATTTTTCGTGGATCTTTTCCTATTGGCCGCTGCTTGCCGCCGGCGCGGTCCAGACCGTGCTGCTGCTGGTGATTTCGGTCGTCTTCGGCTTCATTCTGGCGATCGGTCTCGCGCTCGCGCAGGTGATCGGCCCGCGCTGGCTCAAACTCTTCGCGCGCGGGTACTGCACCTGCCTGCGCGGCACGCCGCTGCTGATCCAGCTGTGGCTGCTCTATTACGGCGTCGGCTCGCTGCTGCCGATGATCCCCGGCCTGCGCGCGAGCTTTCTCTGGCCGATCCTGCGCGAAGGTTTCTTCTTCGCAGCCGTGAGCTTCACCCTGAACTATGCCGCTTACGAGGCCGAGGTGCTGCGCGGCGCGCTTCTCGCCGTGCCCAAGGGCGAGCTCGAGGCCGGCCGGTCCTTCGGCATGTCTTCCTCAACCCTACTCAGGCGTATCTGGCTGCCGCGCGCCGTTCGCATCGCCTTGCCGACGATCGCCGGCGAAGTCGTGCTGCAATTGAAGGCAACGCCTCTCGCCTTCACCGTGACCGTGATGGACCTCTATGCGGTGGCCTACAAGGTGCGGCAGGACACGCTGCTGGTCTACGAGCCCCTGATGGTGGTGACCGTCTTCTATGTCTGCCTGACGCTTATCATCACCCGCGCCTTCAAGGTCGTCGAAGCGCAAGTGCCGGTACGGCGCTAGCGCGATGACTGCTTCGTCGATTTGGCGGCGCCCGAGGTCCTCATCGCGCCTTTTCTCGGCGGATTGGCAGCCGCTGAGCGGCCAAAAACATTCGGAGAACACTAGAGTCGCGGTCGAACGCATCTCGAAAGGTCTCCCATGTCCCTGAATCGATCGAACAGCACGGCCTTAGCGGATCGCCTCAGCCAGGCGAAGGTCCGGCCGCATTCTGACGACCGCCCGTTGCATTGGGAGACCCTGGCGCTCGACGGCGGCTTGGTCATCGATCCGACGACGAAGGCGATCGCCCCCAATATCTCGATGTCGGTCAACAATCTGCTTGCCCCGGGCGATGGCGCCTTTTCGGCCGACGGCGTCGAGGATCTGACGGCGCTGCCATATCTCTATGCGCGCTGGACCAATCCCACCGTGCGGCAGCTCGAGCAGCGCATGGCAGCACTCGAAGGCGCCGACGACGCGCTCGCGACCGCGACCGGTCTCGCAGCGATCGCCGCCATGTTCCTGACCTGTCTCAAGGCCGGCGATCACCTGATCATCAGCGATGTCTGCTACGCAGGCGCCAGCGAGCTGGCCCGCCGGATCCTGCCCGACTACGGCATCGAGGTGACCGCCGTGAACATGTCGCGGCTGGATGCGGTTGCCGCGGCCTTCCGGCCCAACACACGGCTTGTGCATTGCGAAAGCCCCTGCAACCCAATCCTGCGATTGACCGATCTTTCCGCCGTGGCGGCACTCGCCCACCAGCGCGATGCACTCGTTTCGGTCGATTCCACGCTGGCCACGCCGGTCGCGACAAGGCCGCTCTCCCTTGGCGTCGACCTCGTGATCCACTCGCTCACGAAGTTCATCAACGGCCATGGCGACGCGCTCGGCGGGATCGTCTGCGGCCGCAAGCAGATTGTCGAGAAAATCCGCTCGCGCGCCGGCGTCTATCTCGGCGCTTCGCTCTCGGCCCACAGTGCCTGGCTCATTATGCGCGGCATCGACACGCTCTTTCCGAGGATGCGGGCAGTATCGGATTCGGCGCTGCGGCTTGCCCGCTTTCTTGACGGCCATCCGGGCGTCAAATCGGTCACCTATCCCGGATTGGACACGCATCCCCAGCACGCGCTGGCGCGGCGCCAGATGAATGCCTTCGGCGGCATCCTCACATTCCAGACGGACGCCCCGCAGAAGATGGCAATCCAACTCGCCGACCGGCTACGCGTCGTGCACTACGCCTTCTCGCTCGGCCACCAGCGCAGCATCGTCGTGCTTCTCGATACGAACGAGATGATGACGTCGACCTATGGGCTCAAAGGAGCGTCGCTCGACGATTACCGCGCCTTTGCCGGCGATGGCGTCTTCCGCCTGTCGGTCGGCCTGGAGTCCGTCGAGGACATCATCGACGACCTCGATCAGGCGCTCCGATGAAGACCCGCAACAAAATCCCGACCGAACACCCGAGCGCCCGGGACCGGCTGACGGCATTTGCGCCGTCGGCGGCCCTCCGGCGCTGAACCAGCAAAGTTGGAGTCGATCATCAATGAACCACATACGTATTCTCGACGGCGGCATGAGCCGGGAGCTGATCCGGCTCGGCGCCGAACTCAGGCAGCCGGAATGGTCCGCGCTGGCCTTGATGGAAACGCCGGAGATCGTCGGGCGTGTCCATAGGGAATTCATCGACGCCGGCGCCGATGTGATCACCACCAACAGCTATGCGCTGGTGCCGTTCCACATCGGCGAGGAGCGTTTCCGCTCCGAAGGACGCTCGCTGATCGAATTGGCCGGAAGACTCGCCCGGGAGGCCGCCGATGACATGACCGATCGTAAGATCCTAGTCGCTGGCTCATTGCCGCCGATCTTCGGCTCCTACGAGCCCGAGCGCTTCGACCCCTCGCGCGTGCAGGACTATCTGAAGGTCCTCGTCGAGGGATTGGCGCCCTATGTCGATGTCTGGCTCGGCGAAACGCTGAGCTTGATCGCCGAAGGCGATGCGGTGCGCGCCGCAGTTGCGGCGACCGGCAAGCCGTTCTGGATCTCGTTCACCCTGGCCGATGATGCAGGAGCTCCGGAGGGCGACGAGCCGAGGCTCCGATCCGGGGAAACCGTGGCCGCGGCCGCCGCCTGGGCGGCCGGCTCTGGTGCCGAGGCGCTCCTGTTCAACTGCAGCCATCCGGAAGTCATGGCGCGCGCCGTCACTGTCGCGGCTCACACGTTTAGGGAAAGGCAGGCGGTTATCGGCATTGGCGTCTATGCCAACGCCTTCGAGGCGGAAGAGACGGAGGGCGCTGCCAATGAGACGCTTCACCACACCCGCACCGACCTGACCGCCGACCGCTATTCACGCTTTGCCTGTGATTGGGTCGAGGCCGGCGCCTCCATCGTCGGCGGCTGCTGCGGCATCGGCGCTCGCCACATTCACAACCTGGCACGCTGCTTGAGGGGCTAAGCGGCAAGGGCCGGGACGGCTACCCGCCCCCGGCTCACTGCGCCTCTTGGGATTTTGACCTCACCACAACAGCGTGGCTTGCCACTGCGACGGCGATCGCCATGACCACCAGAACCGTGGCGACGGCGAAAGTGACGCGCATGCCGGCGGCGGCGGCTGCCTCGGACTCACTCGCCGCGGCGAAGGAGAAGACCGCACCCATCATCGATGCGCCGGTGATCAGCCCGAGATTGCGCGAGAGGTTCAAGAGCCCGGAGACGGTGCCCCGCTGCTCCGGCTTCGCGTTCTTCATCACAGCGGTATTGTTGGCCGCCTGGAAGAGCGCATAGCCGCCGGTGAGGATGACGAGCGGCATGATATAGCCGGCGACTCCGAGCGCTTTTTGAACGAGCGAGAGTGCGAGACAACCGGCCACCATGGCGCCGAGGCCGGTGGCCGCCATGCACCACACGCCGAAGCGATCGACGAGCCGACCCGCCGGGACTCCGGTCAGCGCCGAGACGACCGGTCCGGCCGACATCACCAGGCCGACAAGTGCCGCATCAAGCCGCAGACCGAGCGACAGGTAAAACGGCCCCACAACCAAGGTCGCCATCATCACCGTCGCGACCAACATGCTCGTGGCAAGTCCCGAGCGCAACGACGACTGACGCAGCATCGCGAAATCGACCAAGGGTGACCCAGTCCGAGACTCCACCAATAGGAAGAGATACATGCCGAAGACGGCCGCCAGCAGCAGAACCAGGTTGGTCGCACCGAAGCTGCCGCGCCCGATGGTCATGGCGAGCGCGTAGGCGCCCAGGGTGAAGACGAGGGCCAGCGTCCCGATGACGTCGAAGCCAGGTCGGCCGGCTCGAGTCGCCGGACGATCCACCGGCAGCGTGTGATAAGCGAGAAGCAAAGCCAGCAGACCGATCGGCACCATCACCAGGAAGATCGCTCGCCAGCCGGACCCGGCGATCAACGCGCCCCCAAGCGATGGGCCGAGCGCCGTCCCGATCGCCGAGAATGTGCCGAGCAGCCCCATGAGGCTGCCGGTCTTTTCCTTCGGGACGACCTCGCCGACGAGGGCCAGGGCAAGCGCCATCATGACTGCAGCGCCCAACCCCTGCAGGGCTCTCGCCGCGACCAGCCACGAAAGATGCGGCGCAGCGCCGCACAGGCCCGATGCGATCGTGAAGAGCGCGATACCGGCGAGCAGCAGTTTGCGGCGGCCGACGATGTCGCCGAGCTTTCCGACGCTGATGATCAGCGTCGTGATGGCCAGGAGATAGGCGAGAACGACCCACTGCACCTCTTGAAACGACGCGGAGAAGGCCTGGGTCAGGGTGGGCAAGCCGACATTGGCGATGCTCACTCCCAATGAGGCCAACAGTGTCGAAAGTGAAAGGCTGGCCAGTGTCCAACGAACCGAGACCGGCTGCTCCATGTGAGCGGCAACCGTCTCCTGCGGGTATGATGTCATCGTCGCTCCTCTCATAGGCGTCGCTCAAGAGGTAGACCGTTGCCGGACATGGCGGAAGACGCATCATATGCACTCCATTCGTGCGCCTGACGCTAGAGTTGAATTCATGCTATCGTCGCCCGTATGTCGCACCCGGACCTCAACCTTCTCGTCACTCTCGATGTGCTGCTTGCCGAAGGAAGCGTCGCCGGCGCGGCTCGAAGGCTGCGGCTGAGCCCCTCCGCCATGAGCCGGCAACTGGCGCGATTGCGTGATACGACCGGCGATCCGCTGTTGGTGCGGGCGGGGCGCGGCCTCGTCCTCACACCCCGCGCGCTCGAACTGCGTGAGCGGGTCGGGCATCTGGTCGAGGAGGCGGAGGCAGCGCTGAGGCCTGCCGACCGGCTGGATCTCAGCCGGCTCGCGCGGACCTTCACGCTCCGCACGAGCGACGGCTTCGTCGAGAATTTCGGGCCGGCCCTGATCGCCAAGGCAGTCGCCGAGGCGCCGGGCGTGCGGCTGCGCTTCGTCCCGAAGCTCGACAAGGACAGCACGCCGCTACGCGATGGCAGCGTCGATCTGGAGACCGGCGTCGTAGGCGGGAGCCAGGGACCGGAGGTTCGCACGCAGGCTTTGTTCAGGGACCGCTTCGTCGGCGTGGTGCGTGTTGGGCACGCGCTCTGCCGGGCCGAGATCACGCCCGCCCGCTATGCCGCCGGGCAGCACGTCCTCGTCGCCCGCCACCGTAGAGATAGCGGGCCGATCGACGACGCGCTGGAGGCGCTCGGTCTCGAACGGGAGATCACCGCAACCGTCGGCGGTTTTTCGCCCGCGTTGGCTCTGGCGCGAAACTCGGACATGATCGCCACCGTTCCCGAGCGCCACACCGGCAATCTTCGCGATGGCCTGTTCAGCTTTTCCATCCCGATCCGCATTCCGGAAATGACGGTGTCGATGCTCTGGCATCCTCGGCTCGATGCCGACCCGGCGCATCGTTGGCTGCGGGAGTGCGTCCGGGCAATCTGCGTGAAGTCGCCGACGGACTCGCGGTCGGAAAAGAAGGCAGGTACCGCCCGCTGATCGAATGTGCTCCGATCGCTACCGGTGCCACGAACACTGCGGCGGCAGAGAAGCGGGGCGATATCTTCGCTTGAATGCTCTTGCGCTGCGCGAATAGACGGGCGGCAGAGTTGGCTCCGAAAGGAGAAACCCCTGCACATGTGTCGCTCCGGCGCACCTGGCGGTCTCAAGCTGATCGTATGTTTCGATGCCTTCGACAACCACAATCGATGCCGCAAAGGAGGCCAGAGCGACCAGGTCACGCAGGATCGGCGCTGCATTGCCCAGGCGGTGCTGCGCGAAACATGCGTCGATTTTCACGAGATCGACCGGGATCGTCGACAGCGCATTGCCGGTCCCGAACCGGTCCATCGCAACTCTATAGCCGATCGCGCGAGCGCTGCCGAGCAAGTCCGCGGCGAATGGCGTTTTCAGAGGCTGCGCGACCTCGAGAACCATGCGGGTCGCCAAGGTGCTGTGCCGCGAGAGGAGGTCGTGCAACACCATGCAGCTTCGCTCGTTTGCCATGATCTCGTCCGAGAGGTCGCAGCCGAGCACGTCCGACGGATGGCAAGCGAGCCATTCAAATGCCAGGTCGAGGAGATCGAGACCGAAAGCCAGAGCGACCTGCGACGCTCCGGGGAAAGTGGCGAACTCTCCGCGGGTTCTCACCGTACCGTCCGGCTCCACGAATCTCGCGAGGCACTTCGAATAGAGGACCTCGCCCGGATCAGCGACGGCGTTTATCTGTTGCAGGGAGAATCCGATCCGTCCGTGCTGCATCGCCCGCACGGCACCGCAGGTCGCGTCGCGTGTCTGCAAATTCATGGATCAAGCCGCCCCATACGGATTGCGGACGGATGCCGGCTGCTGCCGGCACCGTCCGAACTCAGGTTTACTCCGCAACACCCAGGTCGTCAGTGGTTTCCGGCAGCGTCTCGCGTATTTCGTCGATCTTGCCGAACTCCGGTCCAACGCCGAGTATCTCTTTGGCCTCGGCGAGATCGTCGTCGGTCACGACGCCATCCTTGCTAAAGCTCTCAAGTGCCTCGCGAAGCGCTTCGTCGCTCAAGGCAGGATCGGTCGCTATCACGTCGGAGCCGTTCTCGGCCTCGAACTCCGCATAGGCGATCGCATAGTCGGAAATCGCGGCCATCCGCGGGTCGTTGGAGTTGAGATAGGCGTGATAGTTCCGGTTCAGCGAACTGAATCCCGAACGGCGCCCGGCGCTCTCAAGTTCCTCGTCCGGATCCAACGGATCCGTCTCCAAGAGGTCGGAAGAGGCGTCCGAAGTGTCCAATGTATCTGACGTGTCAGGCAGCGTTTCGCGTATCTGGTCGATCTTGCCGACTGCTGGGCCGACGCCGAGTATCTCCTTGACCTCGAGAAGCTCGTCGTCTGTCACGACGCCGTCCTTATCGAAGCTTTCGAGTGCCTCGGCGAGCGATTCGTCGCTCAGGGCAGGATCGGTGGGGATGACGTCGATGCCGTTCTCGGATTCGAACTCGGCATAGGCGATCGCATAGGCCGAGATCGCCGCCATGCGTGGATCGTTGGAGTTGAGATAGGCGTGATAGTTCCGCTTCAGAGAACTGAACCCGGAGCCAAGCTTCACTTTTTCTGGTTCGACCGTTTTCGGCTTGCCCGCCGCGACGTTTCCGGATTTCACCGGCTTGGCCGCCTTGATCGTCTTCTTCGACTTGGTCCCGCGCGAAAAGAGCGACTTCAGGGTCTTATCGCTGTTGCTCTTGCCGGATCGCGCCTTGTCCTGCTTGCCACTGCCGGAATGCGACTTGCTCTGGCCTCCGCCATTGCCGCCACCGTTTCCGCCACCGTTTCCGCCGCCATTGCCACCGCCGTTACCGCCTCCATTGCCACCCTTGGCAAAAGCGATCCCCGAGGCGCCGAAGGTCACGGTTGCAAGAGGAGCGACCGCGATCGCCAGGGCAAGGACGCTCCTTCCGATTGTCTTGGAAATAGCCATAGCCGGCCTCCTTGGTTTCACTTGCCTCATGGTTGGAGGCGTCAGATTTCTTACCAAGGCGACGGTAGCTTGAGCGAGGTCGCGCCACCATGGCTGTCGGACTATTGCGCTGACTTCTCGGACCTAGGTCTGACAGAACGGGCCACAAAAGGTCCGAGCCACCAGCGCAAACGTGGCGTGCCATTGACCCGCCTATAGGAGACGGTAGTTATATCGGCATCAATCGAACGATGTGCCGCCAACGAATCGAGCGGACAAGCCCGAGATTTGTCGTGCGCGCCAATGACCTGATCACAAGATGGAACGCCCAGCCCTTGGCGAAGCAGTTCCTGATGGCCGGCGGCATCGTCGCCGCCACGGCAATGATCGTGGTCGGCGCCTTCGTCACGAGCCTTATCGAGGACGCCGTCACCCGAAACTCGGCGGCGACGACAGCGCTCTATGTCGACAGCGTGATTGCGCCTCTTTTGCCGGACATGCAAACGACCGAAGTTCTCGACGATACCGTTTCGCGGGCGCTCGACGAGACACTTGGTCAGGGCGCGCTCGGCGGCCGTTTGCTGGCGTTTCGACTTTGGCGCGCGGACGGCACCATCCTCTATGCGAATGAAGAGAGCATGGTCGGAAAACGGTTCGAGCTAAGTCCGGAACTGAAGGCGGCATTCGACGGCGAGGTCGTGGCTCAGTTCACGCCGGTCGACGATCTCGACGGCGAGACCGAGCGCGCAGCAAACAAGCCGCTTCTCGAAATCTACAATCCCGTGCTTCAGCCATGGTCGGGACAGGTCGTCGCGGTTTCAGAGTTTCATGAGATAGCCAATGATTTCGAGCTCAGCCTGGGCCGGGCCAGAATCCAGACGTGGCTGGCCGTTGCCGGCTTTACGCTTGCATTCTTCATCATGCTTTCGGCAATCGTCATGCGCGGCAGCAGGACGATCGACAAGCAGCGCCTCGCGCTCAAGCAGCGCGTCGAAGAACTTTCCGCGCTGCTTGAGCAGAATGAGATGCTGCGCGGGCGCTTGCAGCAGGCGTCGCAGCGGGCCACCGCTCTCAACGAACAGATGCTGCGTCGGATCGGTGCGGACCTGCATGATGGCCCCGCACAGCTGCTGGCCTATGCGTCGCTGAGGGTAGATAGCGAGGCGTTGATGAACACGTCGACCCCGACAGACAAGCGCGAACGCGAGGTCGCCGCGATCAAGGCAAGTCTCGACGAGGCGATGCGTGAGATCCGAACCATATGCAACGGGCTGGTCCTGCCGCAGATCGAAACCGCGAGCCTGCGAGAGATACTCGAGCGCTGTGTCCACGCCCACCGGCAGCGAACCGGCTCGGCTGTGGATTTGTCGCTGTCCCGTCCGCCGGATCACCTTTCCCCCTCGGCAAAGATATGCATATACCGTTTTGTGCAGGAGGCGTTGAACAATGCCTACCGACACGGCGGAGGCGTTGGGCAGCGTGTCGTGCAGAGCATGGACGGCAACAGGGTGCGGATCGAGGTAGCCGATGGCGGGCCTGGTTTCGATCCGGACAAGATAAGGCCGACGAGCCTCGGGCTTGCCGGTCTGAGGGAGCGGATAGAAAGTCTCGGCGGAACATTTGAACTGAACGGCGCCGCTCCGGGCACGGTTGTCCGGATGTCGCTCGGCATCGAGGAGGTGGGGCAGCTATGACGACTGCGATTCGCGTTGCGGTAATCGACGATCACCCTCTGTTCAGGGAGGGGGTGACGAGGAGTCTATCGGAGCTCGAAGACTTCGAAATCGTAGCCGAAGGCGGCTCGCGCGACGATGCGCTGAGAATCACCGAGAACCTGGCGCCCGACGTGATGCTGCTCGATATTTCGATGCCCGGGAGCGGGCTCGAGGCGGTCCCGCTTATTCTTCAGATCGCTCCGGCGCAGAAGATCGTCATGCTCACCGTTTCGGAGGCAGGCGACGACGTCAAGACCGCCCTGCAGGGCGGCGCCAAGGGCTATGTCCTCAAGGGGATCGGATCGAGAGCGTTGGCGGATGTCATCCGCGCCGTCGCCTCCGGCGAAAGCTACGTGGCTCCGACACTCTCGGCCAAGCTCCTGTCCAACAGCGCGCCCGCCCCGGCAAGCAAGTTCGACCTGATCCATGACCTGACCACTCGGGAGCGGGAGGTTCTCAATCTCGTAGCATCGGGAATGAGCAACAAGCAGGTCGCTCGCAAGCTCAATCTGCACGAGAAGACGATCAAGCACCACATGACGCAGATCATGGCAAAGCTCGACGTCGCCAACCGGACCGAGGCGGCGATGGTGCTGCGCGACGCCCTCGACCGCCCGCTCAGTCAATAAGGGATAGCAGCCGCTTCTGGTCAGCCGACGTCGCGCGCCGGTTCACAATGGTGCGCCCGCGGCCGTCTTTCATGATGTAGCGGCCGTTTTTGATTTCTTCGCTTATTCCTTCGACATGGCGAATTTTCAAGATCGAGCCGAAGGTTCCGACCGCCGCACCTTTTGCCCTCGCTCCGCTGGAACTGCTGCTCGAACTGCTGCTGTTCGAACCGCCCTTTCCATTGCCGTTACCGCCGCCATTGCCGCCGCCATTGCCATTGCCGCCGCCACTACCGCCGCCATTGCCACCATTCTTGGCGAGGGCGGATTGAAGCGAGAGTTCGAGCGCGGAGTCGGACAGGGTTGCCTTGTAAGGCAGGCCTGCGAAGACGAAGCCGATCGTCACGGTGCACAGGACCGCCACGAACTTTCGTCCGCTGGTCTTGGCATTGCTGCTAAGAAAAATCATTGGCGCACCATTCGCCTGGCAGTGGCTATCAGCATGACGAGCAAAGGCCGGCTTATTGGAGTCGAGCCGATCCGGCGATCTTCGTGCTCGCCTTTCTCGCAATACCTTGCCCACGGCGCAAATCAATCGTCAACCCGCGGCTTGCCTTATCGAGTGTTCTTGGACCTTTCTCACGTCGCGTCTGGACATTCGCCCATCCCACTTCGGACCAAGGTCTGAAAGAGATCGGCTTGGCCATCGGGGCGCAGCGACAAAGAGAGCCCGCCGGATGGAACCGGCGAGCTCGACCCCCGCGCAGGAAGGGACGGCGCTGCGCGAAGATTTGCGTCAAGAACAGCACTTTCGCCTATAAGTTCCTTTTCTCCTCAGCACTCAGACCTATGCGCGTGCCGATCAGACCAAGGGCCAATGCGCCGTGCGGCGGAAGTCCAGGTCAAGACAGGGCCCCGCTCGTTACGGCGCCTTGTCCGCGCTTTCGACCATTGTGACGGCATCAGGTGGATAGACACGGGTTTGCTGGCGGGGCTCCGTGAGCAAATCCCCGACGAACAGATAGGCGCTCAACACAGCGATCATCGCAAGCATCAATGCGACGGGTATTCCGCTGCGGGCTTCTCGTTCCGGATAGGCCGATATTCTGTATCGCATCGCGCATCTCCATTCCGTGTGGGACGCGAGGTAAAATCCCCCCGCATCAGACCGGCTCGGCGCCGCCGCTAGCCTTACCGTCGTGCCAGCCGAGTCGGTCCCTCAACGGCAGCTATGCGGTTCCATGGTCTTTCGTTCCCCTGAAACGTCCTCCTTAGACCTTTGTCATTGGAGACTGGTCCGAAAGACGGGGGGAAATATCCGACCAAGGTCTGGTCAGGAACTGACATCGTCGTTCGTCCGATTACTTCGAGAGCACTGACCAGCGGCTCAGAGCCACAAGCCAACTCGTCGTTCCTCCGAAAAGGAGCCGCCGCCGATCGGTGCCCTTGCCGCTCCGGAGACCTTGAAGGACCTATCACGGATATTTCATTGTGCAGTGCAGCAACTAATTCCGCTGGGCGACGTTATGGCTTGGTGGCGCCCCGGCTGCTGACGCAGGAGATATCCATTCATGAGAACAGTACCCGACACGGTTGCAAGGATCACGCGGCTCAAGTCAGGCAAAGCCGAGCCTGCTCAACCCCGCAACAGGCTTTTCGCGCTTACGAATTTCGGTTCTAACCCCGGAGCACTGAAGGCCAAGTGCTATCTGCCGAAAAGCCTCGCGAAGAAGCCGGCGCTTGTCGTCGTCCTGCACGGCTGCACGCAGATTCCGGCCGACTACGACGCCGGCTCGGGCTGGTCGAAAATGGCCGACGAGCATGGCTTCGCGCTTCTCTACCCGCAGCAAGTGCGCGACAACAACGGCAATCTCTGTTTCAACTGGTTCCTCTCCGACGACATCGGCCGCGATAAGGGCGAGGCACTCTCCATCCGCCAAATGATCGGAACGATGGTCTCGAGGCACAAGCTTGCCAGCGAAAGGGTATACGTCACCGGGCTTTCCGCCGGGGGCGCAATGGCGAATGTTCTGCTCGCAACCTATCCGGACGTCTTTGCCGGCGGGGCGATTATTGCCGGCCTTCCCTATGGAACCGCGTCGACGGTCTCGGGGGCATTCGAGCGGATGCGCGGGCACGGCATTCCGAAGAGCCGGGAGCTGCGCGCCGGCCTTCGCGCCGCCTCGCCCCACACCGGACCCTGGCCGACACTTTCCGTCTGGTACGGGACGGGCGACAGCACCGTTGCCGAAGCGAACGCGCGGGCGATCGTCGAACAATGGCGCGGGGTGCACGACGTAGCTTCGGCTCCGGCCGTCACCGATACCGTCGACGGCCAGACGCGGAAGGTCTGGAGGGACGCCGACGGACGGGACCGCATCGCGCTCTACAGCATCCACGATATGGGGCATGGATTGCCGCTCAACGTGGCGAGCGGCTACGGAAAAAGCGGTCCCTACATGCTTGATGTCGGCATCTCCTCCACCGTGCACATCGCCCAATCCTGGGGGCTGACGCGAAAACCCGCGAGCGGCCGGCGGCGTAAAGCGGCGGCAAAACCAATCTCCGCGCGCGTCATGCCCGCCGATCGCTCGTCGCCACGGGACGACAAGATCCGGAAAGCCATCGATTATGCGCTTCGCGCGACCGGCTTGAAGCGATAGCCGGCATCCGGCGCATGCGGCAGCGGCAAAACTCTAAGTGCGGCCGTGCCAGGGATCCGGGCCCGGATTGCGTCCGGCCGCGGCCTCGGCCAGCCGGTCGAGATAGTGGGCCCAGCCTTCCGCATGGCCGGCACATTGCTCGGCACTGGGCAGGCCCGAATGGGTCAGGCGCAGCAGCGTTCCGTCCGGCTGTTCGATCAGGTCGATCTCAACGAGGCTCGATCCCGGCGGCACGACCTCGCTGCCCTCCCAGCCGAAGCTGTAGGCGAGCCGGTGGACCGGCACCACTTCGCGGAATGATCCGCGGGCGAAGCGGGCCCCGGTGACGTTGACCAGATAAAGTCCCTCGGGCTGCGGCTCGATCTCCGCCTCGGTGCCCATCCAGCGCAGGATCTTCTCCGGATCGGTCAGCAGCGCAAAGACGGCGGCGGGCGGCGCGGCAATGTGCGTCTCACGGCGGACGACGAGGGACTCTTGCATCGGTCTCCCCCATGGTTGCCCACCTGCAGCCATGGATCGGCAGGCGGGATCGGGACCGTGCCAATGATAGCTCCGCGGCGCCGGATGCGCCACCATCAACGCGCCCCGCGCGGGCTGGCCGCCCGCGATGAGCGTAAGGGATGGACCTGCAATTGACTACCAATTCGCTCCAGGCGACAATTTGGAGACGCGGATGACAGGCCGCATCCCCTGGCGCTATGCTTTCGGCATGGATCTGCCCGCACCCCTCGCCTGGCTCTTGGACGAGGCCGGCGCCTCGCCCGGCCCGGACCGGTTTCTCGCCGAGCTCGGCAGCCGATTGTTGGCCGATCGTCTCCCCTTGGCCGGCGGTGCCCTGACGCTCGCGGTGCCGCATCCGATCATCGCCCGCCGCACGTGGCTGTGGCGCGCGGAGACCGGGGCGGTGATCGAGTCTCTCGGTTTCGCCGGCGGGCCGCCGAGCCAGGCCGAGCGCGATTGGCTGGCCGGGCTCGGTCCGGTGCTGGCGGACACGGTCGGCGCGGCGGCTGACAAACCCCTGCTCGCCTGGGCCGGGACGCGCGGCTTCAACCCGGCCGAGGTCTTGAGGCTGCGCCAGGCGGCCCGCTTTGCCGCAGCACCCCTGGCCGTGCTTGCCGAGCGGGCAGCGCTGTCGGCGCTGCTCGAGGCCTATCTCGGCCGCCGCAGCGCCGCTCGGGTCCGGGCCGGCGCACTGACCCGGGGGACCGGCGAGACCATCCGCGCCGCGCTGCTCTATGCCGATCTCCGCAACTTCACCGCGCTCTCCGAGGCGACCGAGCCTGCCGAGATGATCGCGTCGCTCGACGCCTGGTTCGACCGCGTCGCCGGGGCGATCCACGCCTTCGGGGGCGAGGTTTTGAAGTTCATCGGCGACGGCCTGCTGGCGATCTTCCCGGTGACCGGTTCGGCGGCCGAGGCCTGCGAAGCGGCCCTGCGCGCCGTCGTCGCCGCCCGCGCCGGCATGGCGCATTTCGACGCCGCACGCCAGGCCCAGGGCCTGCCGCCGCTCCCCTTCGGCACGGCCCTGCATCTCGGCGACGTCCTCTGGGGCAATATCGGCGCCGTCGACCGGCTCGACTTCACCGCCATCGGCCCCGCCGTCAACCTCGTCAGCCGCCTCGAGGGCCTGTGCCGCCCGCTCGGCCGCTCGGTCCTGATCTCCGGCGCCGTCGCCGCGGAAACCTCAAGCCCGCTGCTGCCGCTCGGCGAACACAAGCTCCGCGGCATTGCTGCGCCCTGCGCGGTGTTCACGCTGGCGGATGGGTGAGTGGGGGGCGGTGAGAGTAGGGTGGGTGGGCTTTCGCGACCCCTCCGGTCAAAAAACTTTGGAAAGACGCCATCTTTGAGAGGACCGAATGACATCTTCACTGACGGCAGTGGCAGAGGCTGCGCCTTGTTAAGAAACCGACGATAACTGACGTTCTGGGATAATATAGCCAGGACATCGGCGGCTGAGATTGACGAGGACTCCAACGGCTCCGCCAGAGCATGGGCGCGAAGCGCCTCCGGCCAGTTTTCAAAAGATGAGGCGACGATATCGTCGGCCCAACGTTCGATCTGCGAAAAATTCATTATCGCATTCGGGTGCATCGCTTAGCAACTTCGTCGAACCGATTATCGCCTTACTCCACGGGTAAACTGTACTTAGCGACAAGATTTTTCTCCGTGTCGAGGGCTCCCAAAAACGCCGTGAAGCTATCGGCGACATAACCGATATTGTCCCACCCGTATCCGGACGTGCCAAATGTCTGCCGTTTGATTTGGGGGATGTAGAGAATCTGCCCAACGGTGGCAGGTCGCAAGTCAATGAGTATTGTGCACTCATTATCGCGACTCAGAGGAAGGAGTTCTCGGGGTATGCGAGCTCCAATACCTTCGAGATGCCGGTGGGGGTAATGAAGTGCTCGTATCGCTGTGAGCGTTAGCTTTGCCCATGGGACGAGGGTATGATTGAAAGTTATGACGGGGCCGCTTTTGTAAGCACATTTGAAGTAGTAGGCCCCGATTTTTGGTACGCCGCCGACAGTTGAATATTCGATCAGGAATTCTTGATAGTCATCCGGGATATCGGCGCCAAGCTCAGATTTGATTGCCGCTATGTCTTCCTGAGTACTCGGCTGGAAGTAGTCAGGCCCGAGCTCTTCGCGGATCTTCCACATGTCATAAACTTTTGAATTTAGGCCTTTTAGGTCCATATCGAGTTTTCCGTAGAAGAGATCCATTTTCTGCACCGATCGAAAGCCGGAATGCGATACGTTGTCGTGAAAGTCGCTATTCACAAAGCCGACTGAACCGTCTTCGAAATGATGAAGCGTCGTATTCGGCGGCTGACCAGCTGGAACGCGTCGGGATACTCGCGAAACAGCGTCTCGGCGTCTTTTGAAACGCTGCTGTTGTGAGACCGATGATCGAGTTGAAATTTACCGCCGACCGTATGCGCGTCGAAATCGGGATAGCCATCCTTTGACCCCCATTTCGTCATCGGATGGGCGGGTTGTCCGGATGATCTACCCTCGTCCAAGTCGAGCCGTCAAAATAAGCCAGGTCCTTGAAACCGAACGACCATAGAACGCCGTCTGCGACATCGAGTTGGTGCGGATCAAGGAAGTCCGGGGTTAAATCGGTCTGGTAGGGTGCGGCTAAACCTGTCGTGAGATCATAAGTGTATAGACCGCGCTCTGAAGCCAGGAACAACTTGCCGCCAAACGCTGCGATCCCCGTAAACGATGCGGCATCCTCGAGCGGCCAAACCGATTGGAACCCGACTCTTTCGTTCCCGCGCAACAATGTGCCATAGGCGCCAGCAACGAAGACCGTTTCCGCATCCAAAACGCAGAGCTTGTGCAAATGGTTTTTGGTTCCCGTCGGCACCTTCTTCCAGTTAGTTCCGTTATAATGATAGACCTCACCCTCGAGGCCAGTCGCATAAATGTCATCTTCTGCTAGGCCGGCGATACTATGGAAATGCCTTATCCCGCTCATGGGTGATTGAAGTTTCTGACGCTCCAAAGGGTCTATCAAAATATCACCTGAGATCAACTGCCAACGTCCGTTGGCAGTGCGGCGATATACCTGGTTGGCTCCGCCACACACATACAGGGCACTTCCAATGGCTCGAATTTCATTGACGTAACCGAGATGTTTGGACCACGGCTTGTTCAATCCCGCGCCTTCGATGTGCTCCTCGATGTGAGGATTACCGCCAGGGCCCATGAGTTCGATCTCCCCCTCGGATGACAACGCGACATAAATGCGCCTTGCTTGGGGATATGAACGCCAAACGCAGAGAGAGACGACCTGCCATGGCTGATCATGCGCCATCCACGGTTGCTTGTATCTTCCGGAAAGATTTACTCCTGAAAGCCGGGAATAATATACTTCATCGAAATACTCCCTGTATTTATCGAGGTACTGAGCGATGTACACATAATCCTTCTCAATTGCCACCCCGGCAACCATCGTCAGCTCGGTGTTTCCATTGTCAAATTCGCGTTCTGTCTCAGCCATACTATTCCTCACTCTGGCAAACTTGTGCGATTCTGGTTGCCAATATTCTCGACTTGATCCGGCATCAATGGGCTTTTTTGACCCCTAACAAGCGTGTCCGGCTCCATATCAAACACTTGCTGGTGGTAATTTCGAAGATAGCTGCGAATGTATTCCTTGTTACAGCGTCCGTTCGTGCCTTTCTCCAAAGCCTCGGAACCTAAGTCCTCGGCGCGCGACAACCGAATAAATCCACTAGGATTACCGTTTGCGGCTTCCAGGGCTGCTTGTGGATCGTAATAATCGAAGTGGATCCTTGAATGCTCGGAATCCCGTCCCATCCTATTGCTATCTACGCAGACAGCCGCACCAGAGGCTTTGCTGGGCGCGTTACTATACAGCCGCGAGCTTGTTGGCCCCCCGCTGCGGAAGGTTCGATCCGGCACAACGTGATGAGCCTGCCGCCCTGACGCGGCGCAAATCGGCTGCATGATGTCATATGGCCCAATGGGGCAGCCACCCTCACGTTCCGTCACTCGCACGTTTTGCGTTACTGAGAGCGGAATATCCATGGGAAGCCGGAGAATTGGCGTGCGCAATCTTGGCTGCAGGCCGACCTGCGCCCGAAGCGCGTCCTCGGCTGCGGCTTGCGCACGCGAGATGCCGACATAGCCGACTGCCGGTGGCAGAAGCGCGACAGCGGCTGCAGCTCCGGCTACCCCGGCAGCAACGGGATTTGCCGCAACTGCGCGCACGCCATGAGCAAATATGCCCCGGCGAGCCGCTTTTGTCGCTTCACGCTTCATGATGTCCCGAAGCAGTTGCTGGGCTTCCGGACTTGTACTGTCGAATGCCAGCTGGACGGGCTCGAATTCCGACGTTAAGCTTCCATATACCGGATCGTCGTCCAGGGCCGCCGCGTAAACTTGGCTATTCCGCACATAAATTGCCTCGCCCTGCGTATTCTTGTTGTTCATCCAAAAGCGATCGAGATGACGGATGACGTTGGAGCCCTCCGCGCGGACTTCAGCCGCATGACCGATAGGCTCACAGATGTTCTCAACTGCACCCGACTTGATGCCTTTTTTCGTCCCGGGCGCGTCGCCATGGACGTGCGTCGTATTGGAGCGCAGCACCATCGCCTTTTGGCCAGTGAAGCGAACCGAGGGCGTATAGTTTTGGTCGTGGCCGCAATAGTCGACGATTTGATAGGGG
The DNA here is from genome assembly GCF_001651855.1 of Sinorhizobium americanum. Taxonomy (GTDB): domain Bacteria; phylum Pseudomonadota; class Alphaproteobacteria; order Rhizobiales; family Rhizobiaceae; genus Sinorhizobium; species Sinorhizobium americanum. Next base: position 139,863 of record NZ_LNQC01000049.1, read on the forward strand.
ATCGGGACCGCGTCCTTGCCGATCGGGGTCAGGCAAACATCAGGTGCAAGGCAGATGATTTTCGCAGCGTCGGTGTCTCGAAGGCCTTCAAGCGGCCGCTTTGTCGTCCATGGGCCCGGGTATTCTGGCTCGCCAACATAGTTGTCGGCGGAAGGCGGAAGGCTCATTCGGCGGCCTCCCGCGCAACACTGCTATCGTTGGCAAGTCGGATGCGCTTCAATGTGAGGACTGCTCGCTCTGCCTGGTTGAGCGGAAACCTCGTTCGCCAGGTAAGCATCGCCAAGTCCCGCCCATCGCGAAAATCGAAATGCACGCCGTCGAGTGTCAGCATGTGCCAGCCGGCGCTTCCTTCATCGGCACCTTCACAGTGAGCGCCCAACCTGATGCCCGGCAGCCTGCCGCGCGCCGCCTTGTGCTCACGATGCAGGTTAACTAGTTCGTACTCCTCATCGCCCTGCAAATGCGGTGTGGCGATCAGATCAGGATGGGCGCACTGCCAGAAGCGCGGATCAAAATCCTCCGGCAGCAGCGGGTGGCGCTCTTCCAGCCACGTGTCATCATAAGTGCCGGCAAACTGCTGACGCTGGCGCCACCAGGGTGAGATGGGGCCAAACCCTTGTGGTGAACGGTCATGCTGTTCCCAGTCGCGAACCGGATTGTCGGGGTTATCGATCTGATGAGCGGCAAGCGCTGCTTCGGGGTCACCGTACGAGAAGTCGAGCAGTCCCGGGCCAAGCGGATTTTCCCGATGCACATCTGCCGGCGAATCTTCCGCCTCCGTGCCCATGACTGGCCCGCCGAAAGCCTTCGCCCATGTCAGTTCCACCTGGCCCACGGGTTCCGGTTCGCTGAGAGTCCAGCCTGTCAACAGCCGCTTCGGATCTCGCGCGAACAGCCCCGACCAGGTCAGTTTCGTTTGCGGGAGCCATTGTCGTGGGCCGGTCACTAGGAGGCGCTTGCGCAGCCGGTCGCCGACACGAATTTCCGCTGGCCATTCCCGCGCCGGGGCGCCGTTTGGAGCAAAGCTCGAGCCGAGGAACGTTACATCCGTGCCAGGCTTCTCCGGCACGAGATCGCTCTGCCGCAAAAGCACCGACGCGTGAGGGTCGCCTTCGTAGACATCCTCGTATTGAAAAGGCGCGGGATTGGGTGCAGGTTTGAGCACGCCATCCTGCCGATGCTCGAAGCTCGCCCGCACAGCGACGACGCAATCTAAGCCGCCATCACGGGCAAACTGACGAAACGCGATCGCCTGCGCTGGAGTCTGATTGTCGAGCCGCAAGAGTCCCCTCGCCTAGTTCAGGTCAATCGGCTTGCCGCGCATCTGGAAATGCTCGGTGGCGACGAAGTTGAAGGTCTTGCCGAGGATGATCACCTCGCCATTCGCTTTCATGATGAATTTCGAATCGCCGCACTCGATGACGAACTCTTCGCCCACGGCGATCTTCTTGAATTTCCCCACACTCTCCAGCGACGTCTGGCCGACATTCGTCACCTTGCTGACGCCGATCTGCTCCGCCCGCGCCACGCCGATCGTGTCCGATTTGAACGATCCGACGATCGTGTTCATGATCCCCGGCAGCGGAAACAATCCCGAGGCCGCATCGCCGACGCCGGTGCCGGAGCCGGCGAGCGCGGTGCCGGCATCGGCGCGGGGGCTTGAACCGGCGACCACGCCCTCGCGGCTGCCGAGGCCGCCGGCGTTTAGGAAGCCGAGCGCCGAGGAGGCGAGCGTGCCGGCGAAGGCGGCAAGCGCCGGACCGCCGCCACCGGCGATTTGGCCGGCCTGGGCGAGCAGCCCGGCGGTGTGGCCGGAGAGCCCCTGAACGGCGCCCATCAGCGCCATCGCCATCGGGCCGGTACCGCCCACCACCGTGTTCATCGAGCCGCCGATCTCGTGTTTCTGGTTGCCGCCGACCTCGACGGCGCGGTTGGCGCCGATCGAGGCGACCTCGTGCCGGTCGATGCGCTTGGTGCGGTCGTTCAAGACCCGCGTCGTCTGGTCCTTCTGGGCGTGGAAGAACTGGTTCTCCTTCCCCGCTTCGTCCTCGAAGGTGATCTCGTTGAAGCCGCTGCCCTTGTGGCTGTTCGAGCGCAGCACCATCCGGGTCTTGTTGGCCGGCAAATCATAGGGCACCGGATTGGCCGGGTTCGGCACGACGCCGGTCACCAGCGGCCGATCCGGGTCGCCGTCGACGAAGGCGACCATCACCTCCATGCCGATGCGCGGGATCACCTGCGCCCCCCAGGTGCCGCCGCCCCAGCTTTGCGCCACCCGCACCCAGCACGTATCGGAGCCGTCCTTCTTCGCCTTACGGTCCCAGGGGAACCACAGCTTGATGCGGCCGTATTTGTCCGGGTGGATCTCCTCGCCCGGCGGGCCGGCGACGAGCGCCACCTGGGTGCCTTCGATGCGCGGCCGCTTCGTCTGCCGGTGCGGCGTCATCGGCACGCGCGCCGGCACCGCCTCGAATGTGTTCGTATATTCCGGATCGTTGGAGTTGGTCTCGTAGGAGCGGTCGACCACCGTCTGGCGCATCGAGACGACCACATGCTCCTCGTAGGCATGCTCGGGATGGGCGACCTCGTAAGGGGTGAAGCGGCGGCCGACCTCGATGACGCGCGAGGTGGAGCGGCCGGAGACACGGTCGTGGTCGGCCTCGCTTGCCTGCGCGCGCAGCTTCTGGGCCCGCTCGGCCTCGGCGACGGTCGATATCCGCGAGGGGTATTCGTAGAGCTCGCGCTTCATCGCGTCGGGCATCTGCACCAGCGACGGTGTCGCGTTGCCCGGCACCATGCGCGGCGTCTCGAAGTTCCAGTCGGCGCCGGCGCGCTGGCCGGGCACGTAGGAAAAACGCCGCGACCAGTCGTTGATGTGGTTGCGGTCCGACGAGCCCTGCGCCAGCCGCACCCGGCTTTCTCCTTGCGCCGAGGCGGACGGCTTGGCCCAAGAAATGGCGCTGTCGGCGACACAGAGCCGGTGGCTGCCCTTCTCGTGAATGAACCAGAAGAACAGCCCGTCCTCCTCGAAGCGGCGCAGCAGGAAGTCGAGATCGGTTTCGTTCCACTGCACCGAATAATGCTGCGGCGGCGGCCGCGAGACGATGCCGGAGACGTCCGGGGCGGGAATGCCATGCTCGGAAAACAGCGTCTCGACGATGTCGACCGCAGTCTTGTCCATCCAGATGCGGCAGTCGGAGCGGCGCGACAAGAGCCACATCTGCGGACGCAGCACCAGCGAATAGGCACGCAAGCCGCGGCTGACGGGCGGGCCTTCGTTGAGCTCGGTGACCAGGCCGTTGAACGGACGGCGGACACCGCCGTCGTCTTCCTCGCCCTGCTGAACCTCGATCGACAGGTCGACCAGCCGGCCGATCAATTCCTCGGGCTTCACCGTCTCGCGCTTGGCACGCACCGACAGGCGGATCTCGAAGAGTTTCGACACCGCCTCTTCGATCTCGACCCGCTCCGGCAGCAGCTGGTCCTCGCCGAGCGGCGAGGAGACCTTCAGGATGCGGCTTGCCTGGATGAAATCAGCGGCAAAGGATTGAAGATCGTCCATATCGTCAAGTCCCGTCATGATGGAAGCGCTCGGTCACTGTTGTTGTGGCCGAGGATGCGTTTGGAGATAGCCCGCCAGCCCAGAGAAATACGCGTGCAGCATTCTGGTATTCGCCTGGTCGGACACTTGCACGTAACTGTCGACAAGCGCCTTGCGCTTGGCTTTTCCACCGGAACTTCGATAGAAATCCAACAGGACCGACAGATCTTCGGAAGATAAAGTCGCCAGGATAAAGCTTAGCCGCCCTTGTTCTTCCAGGCGCGCCACATCCTTGGGAACCGGCTTTTCGTTCTCGTTTCTGGAACGCAGCGATGCAATGACATGCGGCGTTTCGGAAGAGGACGCCAATTCCGCCGCACTCGGGTCGGAGAACGCCTCCATCGCGGCATATATTAGTTGCGACGTGAAGGCGGTCTCGACAGCAAGCTCCGGGGCCGCCATCAGATCGGTCAGTTGGCGGATACGCGCGCCGGTCTCCGGGTCGGCAAGACGCGCTTCGATTTCCTTTGCCGCAGTCTGGTCCTGCGCTTCGTAAATCCGTGCGATCTTTCCACGGCCCGCTTCGAAGGCCGCGGCCGCCCTGGCGAACGCCTCGGGATCGATGGACCCGCCATCCACCTCGCCGATATTCTTCAAGATCGCGGCGCCCATGCTTTCCGAGTCGAATGAAGAGTGGACCGCAGTCTCGAGCAAAGCCTCCGCCGCCGGAACCTCCGCATTCCCGTTTTCGGCAAGCGCCTTCGAGACAGTCTTGACCGCCGACGGCGCACCGGAAAGGCGGAGATTTACCTGTTCAATCTGAACAAGCGATTGATCGATCGGGTTGGATGTGCCGGCGATCACAGGGGCACATCCGGCCACGATACAGGCCAGCACAGGCAAGACCAGCCGGCGCATGCGGCCGTTCAATCCGGGAGGCTTTGGAAGACGAGGAGTCAACACCATCCCCCTGCCCTAGATCATCCGGACGTCGACGAGCTGCTTGGGGCGCGCATCGGCAGAAAGCCGGTTGATGATCTGCTCGGCCCTGATCATTTGGGCGCGGCCGGTCGGATCGATCAGGATTTTCTCGGCGAAGTTCTGCTGCGGGTAGAACGGCGAGCCGCCGTACTGACGGCTGAGCGTGTCGATGCGCTCCCTGACGGCAGAGCCGATATTGGAATATTCGATGCGCGTGCCCGGTTCGAATGGCTGCAGCAGCTTGCCGGTCAGCCGCGGTGCGGTTTCTCGCGGATAGTCCGCCGCCGAGGGCATTTGCGGAATAGGCTTCCGGGCGAGCACGAGTTCCCGGGTGGTGCCCGGAACACTGCCGCCGGTCGGCGGCACGAATGTCACGAGCCGATCCGAATCCATGACGGCGCTCATGTAGAAAAGCAGTTCCATTTTCTGGGACAGCCTGTTTTCGTCCACCCGTCTGCCAGCGGGCGGGTTGCAGAAGGGCGTCTTGCCGACGAGATCGGCGACCTTCAGCTTGTCCGTTTCGGAAATCGCCCTGTCGTCCCGCACGCCCGCGATGAATTCATGAACACAGATGTGATTGACGTTTATGAAATCCTCGATCCGCGTCAGGAAATTGATGGCCGTCGGCGAAGACGCGATGGGCGCGCTGCTGGTCAGCTTTTCCGCGGCACTGGTGATCTGCTTGCCCGCAAACTTCTTGGCCTCATCCAAAATTCCGCCGAGCGCAAACATCACCACCTTGTTGCTGGCGGCCGCATGCATCAGGTCAAAGGTGCGATTGAGATTGTTGTTGCAGACCACGCGAAGCGCCGCGCGACCTGCCAGCACCCGCAACGAGGCGGTCGCGAAGGCAGCCATCAGGACGCTGCCGCTCAACACGGAAGCAGCAAATACGAAAAGCTCCGCCGTCATCTTGTCGCGCGCTTCCTGGGCCTTCAGCGTCCGCTGGAAATTTTCCACGGCGAGGTCATAGGCGCGCACGTAAGGATTGGCGACGTTCGACTGCCATTGGGACTTGTATTTCGGCAGTTCCACGAGAATGTCAGTCAAACGATCAGTTGCGGACGACACGATCATCTCCATTGTCCAGACTGTGCATAGTGTTCCGCGATCCCGTGACGACGGCTTGCGAACCGCACGGAAACGACTGTGCCAGCGCCTCGCCGACCAGCGTCGCGGCGTTCTCGTTGAGCCGTTCGGTCGGGAGATCGCCGAGATGGGTGTGGACCCGGTCGGCCAGTTCGTGAGGAACGACCGTGCCTGCTCCGCACCATCGCGTCCCGCTAGTGGCATCGGCAATGCCGGCGATGTAGGCGTTGCCGCCGGCACTCGACAACATCCGGCGGGTCTCCTCGTTCGACGCCTCGGGCACGAGCTTGCCCTCCAGGGCCTCGACCAGTTCCGACCCGCTGAAAATCCACGTGCGCGCCGGTTCGTCGGCCAATGCCGGCGTGTAGAGCAGCGCGGCGGCGATAACACAGCCGACCGCCAGCAGATTGCCTGCAAGACGACGCATTGCGGGGTCGTGAATTGAAGACATGAACGCCTCGATCGGTACGATACGGGAAGCCGTCGGCGCGAATGTCGCGCCGACGGCCGATGAAGCGATCAGGCCGCCTTGGTGGTCGCCAGATCGTAGGAAGCGATCATCGGCGACTGCGGCGAGTGGTTGTCGTCATACGGCGTGTACTTCACTTCGAGCTTGGTGAAGTTGAGCTTGATCGTCTCGACCGGGCGGTCGCCGTTGGAATCGATCGAGTAGCTGGCGATCAACGTGTTGGTCAGCGAGTATTCGATATAGGTGTCGCCCGGATTGCCCGTCGTCACCAGGTGAATGACGGCGCGCTTGCCGGTGCGGCCCGAGCAAGCCTCCTGGAACAGCTTCGTTGAGGAGGAATCGCTGACCTTCGTCAGGATCACTTCCGAAACCGTCGGCTCCGAAGCCTCGCGGTTGGCGGCAGAGCCGGCGGAGGTGTTCATGTTGCGCGAAACGTTCCAGTGGATCGCTTCGATGTCCATCCACTTGCGGTGCTGCTCGTGGGTGGCATCACCCTGAATACCGTCGATCTGCAGGTAAATCGGCATGCTTGACTCTCCTGTTGGGATTGCGTTTGCCCTGTCGCTTCAGGGCGCGATTGCCTTTCGGGTTTTCGCCGCTGCCGGGCGATCAACGTCCGAGGCTGCTTCATTCGCCCGTCCTCTCCCGGACGGGGCGAATTCTGGTCGTTCCGCCTGGCCCGCATCGGGGGCGGAGACGGTAAAATGCGCGCCATCGAAGCCGATCTCGACATGCGCCACCTTGCGCTTGTCGGCGATCAGATCGAGGAAGAAGGTCGAAAGGACCGGAAGCAGGTCGCGGGCGATCATCACCTCGATGGCACGCGCCCCCATGTCGGAGGACCTGGCGCGCGAGACGAGCGCGTCACGCGCTTCTAAGGTCAGCGACGCCGTCGTGCCATAGGCTACCGCCAGCCGGTCGCGAATGCGGCCGATCTGGATATCGACGATGCCCGAGAGCGCCTCGCCGCCAAGCGGCATGAAGGGAAGAATGGTCGTGCGGCCGAGGAAGGCCGGCTTGAACTGCTTCCTAAGTTCCGGCAGCAGTAGGGTTTCGAGCGCCTCGCCCTCCGGCATCGTGTCGGGATCGGCCGAGAGCGCCGTCAGCAGTTCCGAACCGGTATTGGCGGTCATGAAGATCGTCGTGTTCTTGAAGTCGATGTCGCGGCCCTCGCCGTCGCGCAGCGTTCCCTTGTCGAACACCTGGTAGAAGATCTCCTGGACGCCCGGATGCGCCTTGTCGATCTCGTCGAGCAGCAGCACGCCATAAGGCCGCCGCCGGACCGCCTCGGTCAGGACCCCGCCCTCGCCGTAGCCGACATAGCCGGGCGGCGAGCCGAGCAGCATGGAAACCTTATGCTCCTCCTTGAACTCCGACATGTTGAGCGTCGTCAGGTGCTGGCCGCCGCCATAGAGGACGTCGGCGAGCGACAGCGCCGTCTCGGTCTTGCCGGTGCCCGACATACCGACCAGCAGGAACACGGCCGGCGGCTTGCGCGGGTCGGATAGCCCTGCCCGCGCCGCCCGCATGGTCGAAGCGATGCGCCCGACGGCGACGTCCTGGCCGATCACCCGTTCCTTGAGCCGGTCCTCGAGCGTCTTGACCGTCTCGACCTGATCCGACAGCAGCTTGCCGACCGGGATGCCGGTCCAGCGGGAGACGACGCTCGCCACCACGTCACGGTCGACAATCCGCGGCACGAGCGGCTTCTCGCCGGTCAGCGCCGCGAGCCTCGCCTCCGCCTGGGCAAAGGCCTTGCGGGCGCTCTCGGGCGATTGCTCCACAGGCAGTTGCGCGACATTGGAGCGCGGGGAGCCGCCCGGCTCCTCGTTCACCGTCTTCCCGGCCGGCACTGGCTCGCCGGCAAAGGCGGCCTCGAGCCGGTCGACCTCGCCGAGCAGCCGCAATTCCTCGGAGTATCGCGCCTCCTGCGCGGCGATCTCCTCGCCGATGCGACGCCGCTCTTCAGCGATGCGATGGAGCCGCGCGGCGATATCCGGGGTCTGCGGTTCCTTTTCGAGCCAGGCTGCTTCATCGCCGATCAGCCCCTGCTCGTTCTTCAGCGCCTTCAACGCTTCGGGCGTCGTCTGGCGGGCAAGCGAAACGGCGGCGGCGGCCGTGTCGATCAGGCTGATTGCCTTGTCCGGCAGCTGCCTGGATGGAAGAAAGCGCGCCGACAGGCGGACCGCCGCGGCAAGCGCTTCGTCGCGGATGCGAACCTTGTGATGGGCGGCGAAGGTGCCGGCCACGCCGCGCAGCATCCGGATGGCGGTTTCCTCGTCCGGTTCATGCACCTGGACGGTCTGGAACCGCCGGGTGAGTGCCGTGTCCTTTTCGACGTAGCGTTTGTATTCGCTCCATGTCGTCGCGGCGATGGTGCGCAGTTCGCCGCGCGCCAAAGCGGGCTTCAGGATATTGGCGGCATCACCCTGGCCGGCCGCTCCGCCCGCCCCGATCAGCCCATGCGCCTCGTCGATGAACAGGATGATCGGCTGCGGCGATCTTTTCACCGCGTCGACGACACCGTGCAGGCGCCGTTCGAACTCCCCCTTCACTCCGGCCCCGGCCTGCAGCAAAGTAAGATCGAGCACGAGCAGGTGGACGTCGCGCAGCTTCTCCGGCACGTTGCCGGCGGCAATCTCCAGCGCCAGCGCCTCGGCGATTGCCGTCTTTCCGACGCCGGCTTCGCCAACGAGGATCGGATTGTTCTGGCGCCGCCGCATCAGGATGTCGACCACCTGCCGCAGCTCACCGTCCCGGCCGATCACCGGATCGATCCGGCCGTTCGCCGCATCCGCCGTCATGTCGTGCGTGTAGAGGCGCAGGAATTCGTTCTCTCCAGCCGAGCCGCCCGCCTGGGCAACCGGCGAACCGGCCGGGATGTCGTCCGGCACCACCTCTTCAGCGGTCAGCAGCGCATCGAGGGCTTTGATGTCGAGGTCCCGCAGCGACGGCACAATGGCGCGTACAACGATTCGCAGCGACTGCTCGCCGTTAAGCGCCGCGAGAAGATCGCCGATGCCGACGCGAGGGCGGCCGTATTGCAACGAAGCGACGAGCCAGGCTTCGCGGGCAAGCGTCAGCAGGTTCGGCGAGAGCGACAACGCCGCCGAGACATCGCGACGGATGTCGTCGATCGCTGCGTCCAGCTCCTGGCGCAATGCCCCGGCGGACAGCCCCACTTTCCCGCAGACGGCGACAGCGTCCCCAAGGTCCAGCAAAGACCGCAGCCAGTGGGATATATCAACGGTTGCGTTCTGCCGGCGCGCCGCCAGGGAGGCAGCTGCCTCGAGGCCAATGCGCAAGCTCGGCTCGAGCGTCCTGATCAGACGGTTGAGATCGATGTGCGACATCCAGACGTCCTGCGTTCCCGTCAAGTATCAGAGCAACCATGAGATGCGGTCAGGACAACTACGGCGATTGCCTGGAGTTGTCCAGATGGCATGTAAAAAAAACAGCAAAACCCCTAAAATCTGCGGGCCTTTCATAAATTCGTCATATACTGGACACGGTTGACAAGACATATTGCCGTCATCAATGTGCAATTCTATATTTCCTCATTCAAATTCGAGAGGGTTGGTATCGGTGTCAAACCGAAACATTGCCGCAGCGCTAGAAGAAAACGCCCCATGCGGAGAAAATCTCCGAGTTAGTGCTGCAGGAAAGGAAATATACTTTAGAATTAAGGATGCTCGGAACGCAGCGCGAGCCGCTGAAAGAGGTATTGTGCCGGGGGAAAAGCTTGGGCTATCGCCAGCTTGGGTTGATGTCAGCAACCTCGGGATGCAGATCCTTTCTTCGATGAGCAAGGATCTCGAAGTATTGGCATGGCTGGCAGAGTCGCAATTACGCCTGCACGGCTTCCATGGCCTTGGCGAAATCTATGCGGCGACGGCCGCGCTCATGCGCAACCATTGGGAGCGGCTGCATTCGATCGGCGCTGAGCCGGAAGAGCGCTTTGCGCCGCTGGCCGGCCTCAATGGCATCGGCAGCGAAGGCACGATCATCCAGGCGCTACGGCTCGTCCCGCTCGTGCCGGGCGGCAAGTTCGGGCAGTTTTCGCTGTGGGATTTCCAGCTCAGCCTGCGCAGCGGCGAAGGCGAGCGGCGCGAGGAATTGCAGGAAGCCGTCGACCGTGCCGGCCGCGAAGCCATGGCCGCCTATCTTGCCGATCTCGAGCAATGCATCGCCGCTTTCGATCAGCTGACCGCGCTGCTCGACGAGCGTTTGGGCGACGCGGCGCCGCCGAGTTCCAACACCCGAAACGTGCTTCTGGAAGCAGCCGCGGCGATCCGCACCCTGGCAGCAATAGAAGCGGCCGCTGTGCATCCCGCCGTGGAGGAGGCCGCCGTGCCGGCTGTCGGACAGCAACCGATCGACGTCGGCGCCGCCCGCCGCAACGGAATAACATCGCGCGAGGAGGCATTCGAACTGCTCCTCACGGTCGCGCGCTACTTCCGCAAGAGCGAGCCGCATTCGCCGATTTCGCTTGCCATCGAAACGCTGGTCAGGCGCGGGCGCATGGATTTTTCCGAGTTACTCGCCGAGTTGCTGCCCGAGAGGAACACCCGAAACGCCGTGCTGACCGCCGCCGGCATTCAGCCACGGGCAGAGGGAAGCTGACTGCGTCCGACCCGAGATAGCGGCCCGTCAGTAGCGGCCGCACAACACAGCTTTTGAGATCGTATGAAGGAGAATTCCAATGGCAAGCGTGCATGAAAAACTGGAGCGGGTTCGCAAGCCGCGGGTCCATATCAAATACGAGGTGGAGACCGAGGGGGCGATGGTGGTCAAGGAACTGCCGTTCGTCGTCGGGGTGCTCGGCGATTTTTCCGGCGATCCGACCGAGCCGCTGAAGCCCTTCGGCGAGCGCAAGTTCGTGCAGATCGACCGCGACAATTTCGACGACGTCATGCGCCGCATGACGCCAGGGCTCAACATCACCGTCGAGAACACGCTTGAAGGCGACGGCTCGCAGCTGCCCGTCTCGCTGAAGTTCGAAAGCATGAAGGACTTCGAACCCGGCTCGATCGTCCACCAGGTCCCGGCGCTCAAAGCGCTCCTCGATGCACGCAACGAATTGCGCGACCTGATGAGCAAGGCCGACCGCTCGGAAGAGCTCGAGCGCCTGCTGGAAGGCATCCTGCAGAACCGGGACGATCTTTCGAAGGTGGTTTCCGAGCTTACCGGCAAGGACACCGGCAGCAAGGATCCCGCGAACTGAGGCCCTGACGGCATGCCCGGAGACGGGCCGCAATTACCCATCAAGGATCGGGCCTCGACCATCGCCCTGGTCCTGATGCGCTTTTCGAAAGGATCGACATGATGAACGCCGAAACGCAGCTCAAGGCCAAGGGAGAGGCCGTCTATGCCGAGGACAATCTGTTGTCCAAGGTGGTGGCGGCAACCCGCCAGACGGAGCCCGACCGGGCACAGGACCTGTTGCGCACGCTGACCGACCAGGCCCTCAAGGGCACCGTCAAATATGACCGCAATCTCACCATTACGCTCAACAACGCGATCGCCGAGCTCGACCGCACCATCTCTCGCCAGCTGGCGGCGATCATGCAGTCGCCGGAATTCACCAAGCTCGAGGGCACCTGGCGGGGGCTCCAGTATCTGGTCAAGAACAGCGAGACCAGCGCCAACCTGAAGATCCGCGTTTTGAATGCCTCCAAGCGCGAATTGTCCAAGGATCTGGCGAAGTCGGTGGAATTCGACCAGTCGCGCCTGTTCAAGTCCATCTACGAGGACGAGTTCGGCACGCCCGGTGGCGAGCCGATGGGCGCTATCGTCGGCGACTACGAATTCGACAACTCCTTCGAGGACATCGAATTGCTGCAGGGCGTCTCCTCGATCGCCGCGGCCGCCTTCGCGCCGTTCATCTCGGCCGCAAGCCCGCGCATGTTCGGTTTCGAGGACTATCGGGAACTGTCGAAGCCGCGCGACCTGGAGAAGATTTTCGAAACGGTCGAATACGCCAAGTGGCGGAGCCTGCGCGAAAGCGACGATTCGCGCTTCGTCACGCTCGGCCTGCCGCGCGTGCTGGCGCGCATGCCCTATGGTGCGAAGACCAATGTCATCGACGAGTTCGACTACGACGAGACCGGCGGTTCGCGGACCGGCGAACTGGCGCATGACGCCTATTGCTGGATGAATGCGGCCTATGTCATGGGCACGCGCCTCACGGAAGCTTTTGCGAAGAGCGGCTGGTGCACGTCGATCCGCGGCGCCGAAAACGGCGGCAAGGTGGAAAACCTGCCGATGCATGTTTTCTCCAGCGACGACGGCGACCTGGATCTCAAATGCCCTACAGAAGTCGGCATCACCGACCGGCGCGACGCGGAACTCGGCAAGCTCGGCTTCCTGCCCTTGTGCCACTACAAGAACACCGACTATGCCGTGTTCTTCGGCGCGCAGACGACCCACAAGCCGAAGATCTACGACAAGCCGGAAGCAACCGCCAATGCCGCGGTCTCGGCGCGCCTGCCCTACATGATGGCGACGTCGCGCTTTGCCCACTATCTGAAGGTCATGGGCCGCGACAAGATCGGTTCCTTCATGGAAGCCGAAGATTGCGAAGCCTGGCTCAACCGCTGGATCTCCAACTACGTCAACGCCAATGACGACGCCGGCGAGGAGTCGCGCGCCAAGTATCCGCTGCGCGATGCCAAGGTGACGGTGCAGGAAATCCCGGGCAAGCCCGGCTCCTACAATGCGGTCGCCTGGATGCGCCCCTGGCTGCAGATGGAGGAATTGACCACCTCGCTGCGCATGGTCGCGCGCATTCCCTCGAAGAACTGATCGGCATGCGCTCGTGCCGCCTCGTGCGGGCGGGCGCAGTCTACTTCAGCACGTGGCAGTCATGACCGATGCATCGAGCATTTGGCGGCGGCGCGCCGATCAGTTGATCACCCTGATCGATGACGCGCTGAACCGCCAAGTCAACGCGATCCTGCACCATCCGAGCTTCATGGAGATGGAGGCGAGATGGCGCGGCCTCGCCATGCTGGTGCGCGAATCCAGCAGGGCCGCGGACGTCAAGATCAAGCTCCTGAGCGTCAACTGGCACAGTCTGGCGCGCAGCATGGAACGGGCCGCGGATGTCGACCAGAGCCATCTTTTCGAGCTGGTCTACAGCCGCGAATTCGGCATGCCCGGCGGCGAGCCCTTGGGCCTCCTCATTGGCGACTTTCATTTCTCGCCGAGCGATCCCTCCGGCGGCGATGCGGTCGGAACGCTCGGACAGATCGGCATGGTCGCCGCCGCCGCCTTCTGCCCTTTCGTGGCCGGCGCCTCGCCCCGGGCGGTGGGGCTCGAGCGCTTCGACGAGCTCGACCGGGTGCATGATTTCTCCTGGCTCGAGCACGAACCGCAGCGTCTGCGGTGGAACAGCCTGCGCCGGCGCGACGATTCGCGTTTCATCGGCCTCGTCGCGCCGCGCATCCTCATGCGCCCGCCGCTTCAGCCCCTGTCGCGGCGGCGCAGGGACGGGTTTCCGTTCCGGGAGCATGTCGCCGCTGACGGCTCGACCCTTCTGTGGGGGAACGGCGCCTTCGCCTTCGCGATGATCGTCATCCGCAACTTCATGGCTTCGGGGTGGTTTGCGGATATCCGCGGCGTCAGCCAGGACGCGCTCGACGGCGGCATGCTGGCGAGCGGCCAATTGCCGCCCTATGATTTCGCAACCGAAAGCGAGGGCCTGTCCGCCCAGCCGCCCGTCGAGATTCGGCTGACCAGCAGCCAGGAACAGCAGTTCTGCGACCTCGGGCTCATCCCGCTAGCAACCACCTATCTGTCGGCGGCGGCGATCTTCAATTCCAACCAGTCGCTGCACGCGCCACAGAACTTTGCCGACGAGCACGCCCGCCAGAATGCGAAGATCGCGGCGATGCTTCAGTATGTGCTCTGCGCGTCGCGCTTCTCGCACTATCTCAAGGTCATCATGCGCGACGATATCGGCCGGGTGACCGACGCCCTGTCGATCCAGCGGCGGCTCGAGGATTGGCTGTCGGGCTATACGCTCGGCAATGACGACGCCGATCTCGATCTTAGGACCCGCCGGCCGCTGCGCTCGGCCGGCGTCACCGTCGACGAAGTCCCCGGCAAGCCGGGAACCTATTCCTGCACGATCCGGCTGCAGCCGCATTTCCAGCTCGACGACGTTTCGACGAGCTTCCACCTGATTGCCGAGACCTCCAACGCAGGCCAGCCCGCGCCGCGTTCCTCGGCCCCTATGCAAAGGATGTTTGCATGACCCTTGCCGCCAGCGTCCCGCAGCTGATCGCCGACAACGCCCTGTTCGAGGCGATCGAACGGCTGAAATCGCACCTCAAGACAGCGCCCGCGGACAAGCCTGCCCGGCATCTCTACATCGACCTTCTGATCCTTGCAGGCGAATACGGTCGTGCCGACGCCCAGTGCAATCTGGCGTCGAGCCTCGCCCCGGAGGACATGATGGGCTTCGGGGTCCTGCGTAACCAGCTGCGCGCCATGGCGGCACGCGAGGCGTGGTTCGCCGATGCCGAGGTTCCCGAATTTCCGCAAGGTCCGAGCGATCTCGACAAGCTCGCGATCCGGCTCGGGCTTGCCCACAGGGCCGGAACCGCCGCGGAAGCCAAGGCCGTGCTAGAGGAGCTTGAGGCGCTGCGCGGCGAACGGGCCTTTTCCTGGAACGGCAGGCCAATCGCGGACGTCCGCGATCTCGACGACCGAATTCCGCATGCGCTCGAAGCGATCATGAGCGGCGGCGCATATCTCTGGGTCGACCTCGCGAAGATCGCCTCGGTGAAGATCGAGCCGATCGCCCGGCCACGCGACCTTGCCTTCCGCCGGGCCGAGCTGACGCTCACCGACGGAGCCAGCGCACCTGTCCTGCTGCCGGCCATCTATCACGGCACGACTGGCAACGAGACCCTGCTTCTCGGCCGGCAAACCGAATGGGTCGCGGAGAGAACCGGCATCACGACCGGTCGCGGGCAGCGCTGCCTGCTCGCCGGCGACGACGTCGTGTCGTTCCATGATGCAGTCACCCTTGCCGCCGCCGAAAACG
Source organism: Sinorhizobium americanum (assembly GCF_001651855.1). GTDB lineage: Bacteria > Pseudomonadota > Alphaproteobacteria > Rhizobiales > Rhizobiaceae > Sinorhizobium > Sinorhizobium americanum. The sequence continues at coordinate 154,995 of NZ_LNQC01000049.1, forward strand.
GCGATGCAGTCAGGGGCGTCGTTCATGGTTGATCCTCTGGAAAGGTACCGCGCGGGCGAACGCGTCCTTGCCCGGTCCGTCCTCGATCGTCTCGTTGACAATAGCCCGGACCTCAAGAGCGATCCGCCGGTCAGCCTGGCAGAACAGGTGCGCGAAATGCGCGAGGCGATCCGTCGCGACATCGAGGCCCTGCTGAATACCAGGCGCCGTCCGACCTCGCCGCCAGCGGCACTCTCCGACCTCGGCGACGCGCTCGTCAATTACGGCGTCGACGGGATGGTGTCGGCGAACCTCTTCACCGACGAGGCAAAGGCGCGCTTGGCGCGGATCATCGAAAGACGCATCGCGACGTTCGAGACCCGTCTTGCGCATGTCCGCGTCACGATCCTCAAGAACCGGACGATCACCGACCGTGCCTTGCGGCTGCGCATCGAAGCCAGCTTCCGGCTGATCGACGGCATGCCGCCGATCAGTTTCGAGTCGGTCATCGACCCGTCGACGCAGCACTTCCTGGTGGAGGGAGCCGCCAATGGTTGACGGCTTCCTTGAGCGCTACAGCAATGAGCTTTCGGCGCTGCGTCGACGCGCGGCGCGCTTTGCCGATGCTTTTCCCAAGATCGCCGGGCGGCTGCGCATGACCGAAGACGTCGCTGACGATCCGCATGTCGAGCGGCTTATTCAAAGCTTCGCCTATTCGGCCGCGCGCGTCAGACAGAAGCTCGACGACGAGTTCCCGGAGCTGACCGAGGGACTCCTGGAAACGCTCTACCCGCACTACCTCGCGCCATTACCATCGATGTGTATCGTCAGGTTCGAACCGGGGGAATCGCTGGCGTCGCTGCAGACCTTGCCGCGCCACACGGAAATCATCGCCGAGCCGGTGCGCGGCGAGTCCTGCCGGTTCCGCACCACCCAGGATGTCGAGGTGGCGCCGATCGAGATCGTCGCCGCGTCGCTGATAGGGCAACCGATCAGCGCGCCCGTAGCGCCCTTTGCGGGTACGGCAAGCTGCCTCCGGCTCTCCATCCGCACGCGCGACATGCGCCTCTCGCTGAGCGAGATCGGCCTCACGACGCTGCGGCTCCATATCGCTTCTCCCTGGCAGCAGGCCGTCTCGCTCTACGAATTGCTGGTCAACCACACGCTCGGGATCGCGCTTGCCCGTCACGCGGACGACACCGCACCGCTGTTCCTGCCGAAGTCGAAGTTGAAACCCGTGGGATTCGAGGCCGATCAGGCGATGCTGCCCTATCCAAGCTCGAGCTTCAGCGGCTATCGCCTGCTGACCGAGTTCTTCGCGATGCCGCGCAAGTTCCTGTTCCTCGATATCGACGGGCTCGACGCGTGGCGCGGCCACATCCTCGACGTCTTCATCTATCTCGAGGCCGGCGACAACAAGCTCGAACGGACCGTCACGGCGAGGGATTTCGCCCTCAATGCCACCCCCGTCGTCAATCTGTTCGGGCAGACCTGCGAGCCGGTTCCGCTCGATGGCGCGCGCACCGAATATCCGCTTCTGCCCGATGCGCGCCGCCAGACGACGCGCGAGATCTATGCGATCGAAAAGGTGCTGGTCACCGGATCGCAGGGACAGGAGGAGGTCTGCCAACCCTTTTTCGGCCGCAGCCAGCGCGGCGGGCCCGCCTCGGTCTACTGGCAGGCATGCCGCCGCTTCGACGAGGACGACGGCACCTCGGACATGGAGATCGCTTTTGTCGATCGGGCGCGTGATGCGGCCGGCATCGTCGATGCAGTCGCCAGCGTCGATGCGATCTGCCTGAACCGCAACATCCCCGAGCAACTACCTTTTGGCGGCGGCCACCCTTACCTGCAGCTGGCCGTCGGCAGCGAAGCGGTGTCCTCGGTTCACGCGCTTCTGCCGCCGACCGCCTCGGTGAGGATGAGTCAGGAACAGGGCCGCCAATGGCGGCTGATGTCGCATCTGCTCCTGAACCACCTTTCGCTCTTCGACAACGAGGGCGCTGCGCTCAAGGACATTCTATCGCTTTACGCCTTTCGTGACAGTGCCGAAACGCGGCAGCTCGTCGACGCGATCGCCAAAATAAAGGCGCACGGCTCGGTCGCGCGGGTGAAGGGCGGCGGCATGGTGCCGGGCACCGAGATCGCTCTCGAGTTCGACCCTGCCGCGATCGACCGGGCATCCGCCTATCTTTTCGGCGCCGTGCTTGATCGGTTCTTCGCGCTTTACACCTCGCTCAACAGCTTCACACGTCTCACCGTCTCGCTGAAGGGCCAGTCGGCACCGATCGCCCGCTGGCCGGCCCGTGCCGCCGAGCGACCGCTGCTCTAGGGGTCACCATGGACACGCCTTCGCCGAAGACAGAAGCGCTTGCCGCACTGCTCGAGACCGATCCCGGCCGGTTCGAGCCGACAACGGCCTACCGGGTTGCCGAGCAGGCGGCCGACGGCGGCCTCGATGTCCGGGCGCATGCCGGCGTCTCGGTCGCGCCGCTGGCGGTCAGCCGTTTTCGCCGCAGGGAAGGCAAGGCTTCCGTCCAGAGCGGCCTGGCGGTGGTGACCGGGCCGGTCGGCTCGATGCCGCCCTTCTACAACGAACTGGTGATGCGCGAGGAGCGCAACCGGTCGCGCGCACTCGCAGCCTTCTTCGATCTCTTCAGCGCGCGCATCAGCGAACTCTTCGCGGCCGCCGGCGAGAAATACCGGATGGCTCGTCGCCTGCGCTGGAGCCGAGGCCGCGACGGCAACGCGTTCCTCACCAGCCTGTTCGCGCTGACCGGGTTCGGTACGGCCCGTCTGAAGGAAAGGAGCGGGTTCGATGACGATCTCATCCTGCGCTTCAGCGGCTTCTTCGCCGCCCGCACCCGCAACGCCGCCAATCTGCAGGCGATGCTTGCCGAATTCACCGGACTGCCGATCGAAATCGACCAGTTCCGCGGCCGCTGGCTGCCGATCCCGCTCGAGGAACGCAGCCGGGTGCAGCCGGGGAACGGCCTGCAGCTCGGCGTCAACGCCTCGGCCGGCGCCTTCACACGCAATTTCAGCGGTAGCTTCCGCGTGGTGATCGGACCCGTCGACTATCCGGACTATCTGGCGCTGACGCCCGGAAGCCGAAGCCTGGCGGAGATCTTCTCGCTGACGCGGCTCTACCTGGGAACGGGCCTCGATTTCGACATCCAGATCATCCTGAAGAAGGAGCAGATCCCTCAGTGCCGGCTCGGCGACCGCGACGAACCCGCCAGGCTCGGCTGGAACAGCTGGGCCCGGATTGCGCCCGCCGCGCGCGACAGCGGCGACGCGGTCATTCCCGAGCCGCGGCCGGTTAGCGGCAGCGGAAGGATGGTCGGCGATGCGGCTTGAACTCAGGCAGATCGGCGGAGAACCGGTCCGCGCCGGTGCCGAGGGCTGGAGCTTCGAGCGAGGCCGCAGAACGCTCGGCCGCGGTGCGGATTGCGACTGGCAGACGACCGACCCCGGGCGGCTCGTTTCCAAGCTGCATTGTACCATCGAGCGCGACCGCGACGGCTTCATCCTGCGCGATCAAAGCGCCAATGGTTCGAGCGTCGACGGGATTACATTGCGCGAGGGCGATACGGCCCGCCTGCGCGACCAGTCGCGGATCGAGTTCGCTGGATGCGCCTTCACCGTCAGGATCAGCGGCGAAGCCGATCTCGAGCTCGACGATCCGGATGCGCGATTGGCGCTCAGCGACGAGCCGCTGACAATATCGTCCATCCTCGCCGACATTGCGCCCGGCGGGCGCACGGGCAACGGAATTCTCGGCCGGCGCGACGCCGACGCATGGACGGATGTCGTCGGGTCGGGAAGGCTCGCGGCAGGCAAGCCGTCGCGCAATGTCGAGATCGGCTGGGACGGCCCGCCAGCGATCGAAACCGCCACAAGGCCGATCCTGCCCGACGACTGGAACGACGATTTCGACAACAGCAACCGCTATGAGCACCAGGCCGCAACCCACGTGCCGGTACCGCTCTCGCGCCCGCGCCGGAAGCCGATGCTCGGGGCGGAAATCGGCGAGACGGCCCCAGTGCCGGAAGAGACAGGGGCGGCGGCGTCCGTCCCCGTTGCGGCGGCATCTGTACCGCCCGCGCCCTCAGACATGCTGCGCCAGTTCGAACAATTGCTTGACCGGATGGGCGAGGCGATCGATGGCGCCTATTCAGCCTTCGATCTCGATCCGCCGGCGCCGGGCGAGGAAAGCGATTTCCTTGTCCACGATCGAGAGGATGCGCTGATCCGGCGCTTCAACGGTCTCATAGACTGCCAGGTCGAATTAAACGAACGGCTACAGCGGCTGGTGCGCGAAACAAGCCGGATGCTGGAGCCACGCACGCTCGAAGCCCGGGTCGACGCCGAACCGCGCAGGCTGCCCTGGCTGAGTGACCGCAGCTACTGGCAGGCCTACCGCGCTCACTTCGAAAAGGAGAACCGGCAGCTCTCGCTGCTCGAGCTCTTCCGCGACGCGATGCTCGAACATGGCGAGAGCCATCCGAACGCTGATACCACAGGAAGGACAGGTCCCAAGACATGAGAAACGAAAACCGGGTGGCCTGGAGCGAAGGAATGTTCCTTCGCGTGCAGCATTTCCAGCAATCAGATCGCTGGACGGAGCGGCTTGTGCGCACGGCGAGCCGCCACCTCAGCCCCTATCCCTGGGGAATTGCGGAAATCGGCGTCGATCGCAGCGCGCTGGCGATCGGCCAGTTCGCGTTGTCGAACTTGCGCGGCATCATGCCCGACGGCACCCCTTTCGAGGCGCCCGTCGATACCGACCTTCCGGCGCCGCTCGCCCTCGACGAGTCGACCCGCAACGCGATCGTCTATCTGGCGCTTCCCGCCCGCCAGCCCGGAAAGCCGGACATTGCGCTGAACGGCAGTGCCGGCCCCAATCACGTTCGCGTCGTTGCCAGCCATTACGAGGCGCCGGATGCCAATATCGACGCCGATTTCCTGGCGGAAATCGATGTCGGCCGCCTCAACCTGCGCTACCTCAAGACGGGTGACGACCTTTCCGGATACGATCTCATCGGCCTTGCCCGCATCATCGAGGTGCGCTCCGACAAGGCGGTGGTGCTCGACCCGGACTATATCGCGCCGAGCCTCACCTGCGCGGCCGTGTCGCGCCTCGGCGAACTGATCACCGAACTTCTCGGCATCGTGCGTCATCGGGCCGAGGCGATCGCCGAGCGGATCGGCGATCCGACCGTGCGCGGAACGGCCGAAGTCGGCGACTACTTCCTGCTGCAGATCCTTAACCGCGCCGACCCGATGCTCAAGCATATCTCCGTCAACGCGACCCGGCTGCATCCGATGGTCTTTTACGAAGAGTGCATCCGGCTTGCCGGCGAGCTGGCGACGTTTACGACGGACAGCAAGCGCGCCTCCGATTTTCCGCCCTACCGGCACGATGATTTGAAAGCGACCTTTGCCGCGGTGTTCGACGACCTGCGCCGTTCGCTGTCGTCGGTGCTGGAGCAGGCGGCGGTGCTGATCGACCTTGTCGAGCGTCGCCACGGGGTGCGCGTCGGCACGATCAACGACCGTTCGCTGCTCGCCGATACCGGCTTCGTGCTCGCCGTGCGCGCCGACATGCCGGCGGAGGAGATCCGCCGGAAGCTGCCCGCGCAGATCAAGATCGGCCCGGTCGAGCGCATCGCCGACCTCGTCAATGTCGCCCTGGCCGGCATTCCGGTGCGGCCGCTGCCGGTGCTGCCGCGCCAGCTGCCCTACCGCTCGGGCACCGTCTATTTCGAACTCGACACCAGCAACCCGCTCTGGAAGCAGCTCGACACGTCGGGCGCCATCGCCCTGCATCTGGCCGGCGAATTTCCGGGCCTTGAAATGGAACTGTGGGCCCTAAGAGAATGACCAAGGAACGCTCTTCCTCCTGGCAGGACCTGCCCACCGTGGTCGAGATCACCGAGGCAGGCACCCGCAAGGCGAGATCCGCCCGCAAGATGGCGGAAATGCTCGACGACATCGTCGAATTCGACAGCGCCGGCGACATCGCCAGCCCGCCCTCGCCGCGCGGCTCTCCCGTGGCGTCACTGGTGGAAGCGTTTGATTTCGGCGGCGACGGCATTCCGACGCTGGTCAAGTCGGGCGCACCGCTCATCAATCTCGCCCATGCTCTGCGCCACGCCGACGTCCCACCGGACATCGACGAGCTCCGGCGGGCCGCCATCGGCGCGATCAATCGCTACGAGCGCGACCTTGCCGCCGCCCGCATCAGCCCCGAGCGGGCCCGCGCCGCCCACTACATCGTCTGCGCCACCGTCGATGACGTCATTCTCAGCAAGCCCTGGGGCGTGCGCGCCGGCTGGGCCCGATCCGGTCTCGTCTCCACCTTCCACATGGACGTGACCGGTGGCGACCGCGTCTTCGACCTGCTCGACCACTTCCACCAGAGCCCCGGCACCAACAAGGACCTGCTGCTCCTGATCTATCTCTGCCTGTCGCTGGCATTCGAGGGACGGACGCGCGTGTCGGACCGCGGCACGCTGGAACTCGGGCGCATCCGCGATAGCCTCTACAAGACCTTGCTCGGCCAGTACGGCGTGTTCGAACGGGAGTTGTCGCCGCACTGGCAAGGGGTCCAGGCGCGTCACAAGCCGTTGCGTACCTCGGTCGCCATGTGGACGCTGCTGGCGGCGCTGGTCCTTGCCCTGGCGCTCGGCTACATCCTCGTCACGTTTTCGCTGAATGGCCGCTCCGATGCCACCTTCGAGCGGCTCGCCAATCTGCCCCCGCATGAAACGCCGAGCCTGACGATCCAGGCACCGCCGGCGAAGGTCGAAGCACCCCGGGTCGTCGCGGCGCCGCCGAAGCCGCCGGAACCGGAACCGCCGGAGCCGCCACCGGCGCGGCCGCGAAGCCGCCTCGACAACCTTCTGGCCTTCCTGCAGCCTGAGGTGGATCGCAAGCTGGTGACGCTGTCGGATGCCGACGGCCGCCTGCTCGTCCGCATCAACAATTCGGGCCTGTTCGATGTCGGAAGCGCCGAGGTCAGCGGCGAGTTTCGCGGCCTGCTCGAGCGGATCGGCGGGGCGCTTGCCGCCGAGAGGTTCCGCGCAATCGTGATCGGCTACACGGACAATGTGCCGATCCGAACGGTGCAATTCCCCTCGAACTGGCATCTTTCAGAAGCGCGCGCCAAGGCCGTCGGCGACATTCTCGCCGCCTATACGGGAACGGATGCGATCATCACCGACGGACGCGCCGACAGCGATCCGATCGCCGGCAACGACACGCCGGAAGGCCGCGAGATGAACCGCCGCACCGAGATCCTGGTCCTGACCGATCCGGGCGAGCGGCTCGACGCGGCCCGCATCCCGTCGACGCATGCCACAAATGCGCCCGCCCAGGAAAACGGCACGCTCCCGGAAAATAGAACGCCATGAACCCCCTCAGCTATTTTTATACCCTCAGATCCTATGTCGATTCCTATGCGGGACTGCTGGGCCGAAGGTTTCTATCGATCATCTGGGTGGCGGCGATCTCAGTCGTCATCTGGTTCTATGGCTACCTTCTCGCCATCGGCGACTTCAAGCCGTTGGCAAGCGTTAATGCCCGGCTCGTCGCCGTCGGCCTCGTGCTTGTCGCCTGGGCCGCCTATCTCGCCTATTCCTTCTACCAATCCCGCAAGCGCGATGCGGAACTCGTCGACGATCTCGCCAAGGATGCCGGTGCAGACGCCGCCGCCAGCCAGCAGGCAGAGGTCGCCGAGATCCACGGCCGCCTCAAGGAGGCGCTGGCACTGCTGAGGCGCGTCACTCGCAAGCGCTTCGGCTATATCTACGAACTACCCTGGTACGTGATCTTCGGCGCCGCCGGCTCCGGCAAGACGACGGCGCTTACCAATTCCGGACTGAAGTTCCCGCTCGGCGACGCCCTGGGCAGCAATTCGATCCAGGGCGTCGGCGGCACCCGGAACTGCAATTGGTGGTTCGCCGACGAGGCTATCATCATCGATACGGCTGGCCGCTATACGACCCAGGACGATCTCAACGGTGCGTCGAAGGCCGGCTGGGAGGGCTTCCTGAACCTGATGCGCAAGTACCGGCGGGCACAACCGGTCAACGGCGTGCTGGTGACGCTCTCGATCGCCGATCTCAAGATCCGCGACCACGAGGCCCAGATGGAGGAAATCCGCGCCGTCCGCCAGCGACTGTCGGAACTCGACGGGCTCCTCGGGGCGCGCGTGCCGGTCTATGTCGTGCTCACCAAGGTGGACCTGCTCACGGGCTTCGTCGACTTCTTCGACGGCTTCAGCAAGACCGACCGCGAGCAGGTATGGGGCATGACATTCGGCCTAGAGGAGAGCTACCAGGCCGCCAGCCTGCCCGACCGCTTTCTGGAGGAATTCGCCCTTCTGCAGGAGCGCGTCGACGCGATGCTCATCGAACGCCTCCAGCAGGAGCCGGACGCCGAGTCGCGCGGCCGCATCTTCCGCTTTCCCGCCGAACTCGCAGCTCTCAAGGACCGGCTGCACGAGGTGCTCCAGGAACTGTGCTCCGGCTCTAAGCTGGTCGAGCCGCCCTTGTTGCGCGGGCTCTACCTCGCTTCCGGTACACAAACGTACGAAAAACCGGTCGCTTCACGCTTGAAGCGCAGCTATTTCCTCTCGCGCCTCTTCCGGGAGGTCATCTTCGCGGAAGCGTCGCTGGTGATGCGCGACCGGCGGCTTTCGCGCCGGCAGCTCCTGCTGCGCCGTGCCGCCTATGGAGCGGCGGCGGCAGTGCTTGTCGTCGTCCTCGGCAGTTGGGCGGCGACCTACTGGCGGAATCTCGACGCGCTCTCCGACGCGGAACGGCGGCTGAACGCCTATGAGGAACTGGCGCGCGGCGTGTCCGTGCGCGACGTGTCGGATGCCGACTTCCTGCGCATCCTGCCGGCGCTCGATGAGCTCCGCAATGTGCCATCCGGTTTCGCCCAGGCCGGCTTCTGGCCGGTGAGCTTCGGCCTCGACCAGGAAAGCAAGCTCTCCGGGCGGCATCGTGACGCTTACCAGCGTGCGCTCACCGCACTGCTGCTGCCGCGCATGCTCGTGCAACTGCAAAAGGAGATAAAGGCCGGCGGCACCACGCTCCGGACCTTCAATGCCCTGAAGCTCTACGGCATGCTGGGAGGGCTAGGCCCGCTGGACCCAGAATTCGTCTCGCGCCAAAGCGAGGACATGTTCGCGGCGGCCTATCCGGGCGAGGGTCGCGCGCCGGCGCGACAGGCGCTGCTCGAACATGTGGCGGTCATGGCCGCGGGAACCCTGCCACCGATCGATCTCGACGAGCGTCTGATCGCGGAGGCCCGCGAGAAGATCGGCGCGCAGGGGCTGGCGAACCGGGCCTACGACATCCTCACCGATTACCGGCAGGCGCGCGCCTTGGACGGCTGGAACGCCGCCGACGCGCTCGGACCGTTGGGGGAACAGGTCTTCACGCGAAGCTCCAGGGCGCCGCTCCGCCAGGGGATTTCGGGCCTGTTCACCGCAAACGGCTATCGCACGGTCGTGCTGCCGCGCGTGACGGATGCGGCACGCGAGGCGCTCGACGAGCAATGGGTCCGCGGCGGAGCGGTCAGTCCGGCACCGCAGACCGTCGACGGCGTTGCCGAGGCAGCGCTGCAGCTTTATTTCGACGCCTTCCGGAAGCAGTGGGCAAGCCTGCTTTCCGACATCCGCGTCCGTCCATCGCAAACGCCGGCCGAGGCGACCGAGACGGCACGCATTCTCGCCAGCGACGCCAATCCGGTCGAGGCGGCGGCGAGGTCGATCGCTGCGGCGACGGACTTGCGGATGCCGACGGGCGCCGAGTTGGCCTCGGCAGCCGCCGGGTCGAATGGCGCGGTGACCGCGGCCTTAGCCAGCACCGCCAATGCGCCGGATCCCTATGTGGGTCTCCGGGCTGCACTCGCACCGCCCCAGAACGCCGGTGCTGCGTCAGGCGAAAAGGAGCCGCCCCGCTCCCAGGTCCAGTCTCTGCGGCCGCTCCTGCAAATCCTTCACGGTCAGCTCTCGCGCGCCTCCACCGCTTCGGCGGAAATCGCACAGGTGTTCGACGCCGGCAGCCAATTGACGAGTGCCAACCAGGACCTGCTGCAGGCGGCCCGCGGCCTGCCGGCGCCGCTCGACGCCTGGATGGCCGGCGTCGCGGTCGACGTCGCCTCGCTCGCCGTGAAGACGGCACGCGCCCGCACCGACGATCTCTGGGCCGCCGAAGGCGCCAGCCTCTGCTCGGGCATCGTCTCTGGCCGCTATCCCTTCGACCGGAATTCCGCGCGCGACGTGCCGATGGGAGACTTCGTTCGCCTGTTCGGCCCGGAAGGCCTCTTCAAAACGTTCTTCAAGGAACGCCTCGAGGCTTTCGTCGACACCAGCTCAAGCCCCTGGGGATGGCGCGGCACCTTCGGCGCCGAGACCATTCCCAGCCCCGGCATCGCCGAATTTGAGAAGGCGGACAAGATTCGCCAGGCCTTCTTCCCGGCTTCCGCCACCGAAGCGTCGATTTCCATCCAAATCAAGCCGCTTTCGCTGTCGCAGTCCTCCAACGCCGTGATGATGGAGATCGGCGGCGAGCGGGTGGTCTATTACCACGGGCCGATCCAGGCAAAGTCGATTTCCTGGCCATCGAGCCACGGCAGCAATGTCTCGCGCGTCGCTTTCCAGCCCGGCAGCTGGCAGCAGGCCACGACCGAAAGCGGTGACTGGTCGGCTTTCCGTCTCTTCGACCGGGCCGAACTGACGCAGGAGGGCGGCGATCTGTTCCGCGCACGCTTCGAAAACCATGGGCAGGTGGCGGAATTCGAGGTGCAGTTCGGTTCCGTGCTGAACCCCTTCCGGCTCCCGGCGCTGGCGGATTTCTCCTGCCCCGTGCAGTTCTGAGGGGACAGCCCAATGCGGCAGACGAGCGACATCAAGGCAGCGGAAGCCGATCGTATCGGCTTCTTCGGTAAGCTCCCCACGCACGGTGACTTCGTCTCGACGGGCATCGACCACACGCTTCAACGCGAACTCGACGATTGGCTGCAAGCAGGCCTGCGCGCCTGCCAGGATCGTCTAGGCAGCCGCTGGCGCGATGCCTTCCATGCCATGCCTGCCTGGCGTTTCATCGTCGAACGCGGCCGTTGGGGACCGGCAACCATCGCCGGCGTACTCCTGCCGAGTGCGGACCGGGTCGGCCGCAGCTTTCCGCTGGTGATCGCCGCACAGCTTCATTCCTTCGACGACCATCCGCGACAACTCTATCTCGACGCGCCGTGGTTCACGGCTGCCGAGGCCCTGGCCGAGACGTCGCTTGCCCGCGACTTCGATATCGAAACCTTCATGGCGAACCTCAAAAGGCTGCGCATGCCGCACGCCCCGGAGTCGGCGATCGCCGGACGGTTCGCGTCACTTGGGCGCGACAGCAGCAGCCTTTGGTGGAAGACCGACGCGGCTGGCCGCGATGCGAAGGGTTTCCGCACGGCCTCGCCCCCCGCTCCCGCCGACTTCTTCCGGTTGGTTGAAAGCGCGGCCGGGCCGGCGGAAACCGCAGGTCAGGAGGCACCAGGGGCCGAGATGCGCTCGATCGAGGCTGCGCCCGGTCATGCTGCCGAAAGCGAGGTCGCCGCGCCTATTCCCGAAACAGCACCCCCGCCGGCAACGCTCCTTGGGATCGCACACAGTCATGCGACGCATCCCGGCACGCGGCTGGCGCTCAATGCGGATGCCCTGATCGCCTCGGATCCGGACCGCCTGTTTGCGGTCGCGGACGGCATCGGTGACGAGCCGGCGGCGGCAGAGGCCTCCCGCATCACCATCGCCGTGCTTGCCGACGGCTGCGGCCACGATACGCTCGACGAGGCGATAAAGAACATCAAGGGCAAGCTCGGCCGCGCCCACGGGCTGCTGCAGTCCATCGCCTCTTCGGCGAGCCGCCAGGTACCGGCCGCGAGCGTCGCCGTTCTGTGCATCCGGGGCGATCGCTATGCCGTGATCTGGGCAGGCGACGTACGGTGCTATCTCCTGCGCGACGGCATGATGCGCTCACTGACGCGCGACCATGTCGAGATCGGCATGAAGCGCCGCCTGACGCGCTATCTCGGCGCCGATCGGCAACTCGTCCCCGAGACGCTGATCGATCGCGTCGAGGCCGGCGACCGCTTCCTGCTGTGCAGCGGCAGCCTCATCCGGGTGCTCGGTGAGCGCGCCGTCGCCGAAGCCCTTCTCGACACCGACCTCGAGCGTGCGGCCGAGGCCCTGGTGCAGGACGCCTTGATCGGCAATGCGCGCGACAATCTGAGTGCCATCGTCATCGATGCGGTGCAGCGATGAGTGGCGACCCCGAGGATGATCTTGCGCTCGTTTCGGCAAGGTTTTCCGCCCTCTGGGCCGTTCTTGCGCCCGAGGGCGAGGCAAGACCGCTGATGGTCGACCGGGTACGCGATGCGCTGGACCGCGGCCGCTCCAGACTTGCGCCCGATCCGCCCGACCTCATTGCTAACAGCTTCTGCGTGGACGAAACGGTCTATTGGAGCGATCGGACCCTGGTGCTGAAGCTGCGCCATCGGGATCTGGGCACGCCGCACGCCCTCAAGACCTTGCCGCCGGCCCGGCGCGACGATGTAGTGCTGAGGCAATGGCTGCTGCATGAGGCGCGCCTTGCCGGCGCCCTGGCCCACCCGAATATTCTTCCGCTGCGCGCCACACTGCGGCTCGTCGATGGCCGCCCGGCGCTCCTTTACGATTGGATGCCGGCGACGCTGTCGCACCACCTCGCTGCGCGTTCCCTCGCCTTGCCGGAGGTCGTCGCGATCATGAAGGCGCTTATGTCGGCGCTTGGCTATCTGCATGCGCAGGGCATCGTCCATAGCGATATTTCGCCGGCGAACCTGTTCTTCGCCGATGGCGATAGCCGCTCTCCGAAGCTCGGCGATTTCGGACTGGCGCTCGCAAGCGGCGAGCGGCTCGAAGACCTCCACATGGCGCGCGGCGCTCACCCGGATTTCGCCGCCCCCGAGCAGCGAGCCGGTGCGCGGCCGGATGCCAGGTCCGATCTCTATTCCTGCGGGCGCATTCTCGAAATGCTCGTCGACCGGTGCGACGCCGGGAAGGACGAGACATCGGCATTGTCAACACTCGCTTTCCGCCTCATGCAACCGGAGCCGGCCAATCGACCGCGCGACGCGATCATGGCCGCGGCATTGCTCGACGAGGCAAGCCGTTAGGCCTTCCGTCCTTAGCTGGAGCCCGGCAGCGGTGCCGCAGCGGTCGGCGCGCTCTTCTGGAACACCGTGATCAGCTTGGCGGCATCGACGAGGCCTGCATTGCTGGCGTAGAGCATGTCGCCGTTCTGCATCTTGAACTGCTGCATCAACGCGAAATTGGCGACGTCGCGCAGGTTGACGCGGTAGATCACCGGTTTCGAGCTGACGACCGGCAGGGCAGCCGTTTTCAGATCCGCACCGCCCGGCTGAATGAAGACCTGCTCGTTGCGGAAGACATAGAAATTGCGGGCGTCGGCGCGGTCGTCGAGAAGGCCGCCGGCCCGGGCGAGCGCCTGCGCCAGCGTCAGCTTGCCCTGCTCGAACTCGAACTCGCCGACGCTTCTGAAGGCGCCGATCGCCGTGAAGCTCGGCGCGTCGTTCTCGACGAAGACCTGATCGTCCGGCAACAGATAGACATTCTGGCTGCTGTCTTCCAGCAGTCGGGCGAGCGGCACGCTTGAGCGTTGCTTGCCGCGCATCAACGTGACAGTCGCCGAACCCGGCGCCGAGGATGCGCCCCCGGCAAGCGCAATCGCGTCGAGCACGCGCTCCTTGCGCGCCGTGAGAGGGAAACGCCCTGCCGCCCGCACATCGCCATTGACGACGATGCCGGTCGTCGGCTTTTCGACCACGGTGACGATCGCCTGCGGATTGACCGCGGTACCGCGCAGGCCGCTGACGATCTGCGCCTGAAGGCCTTCCGGGGTCGATTCAAGGACGCGCTGGCGGCCGACGAAGGGGAGCGTCACGAAGCCGCTCGAATCGACCGTGAACCGGCCGAGATTGAGGGTCTTGCTGTTGGCGGAGGAAAACAGCGCCTCCTCGCCGGAATCGATGATCGTCACCTCTATGACATCGCCGCGGCGCAGCCGCTGGTCCATGTAACCGGCGGAGCGCATGGGACTCAAGCCCTTGTCGGTCGGAAGATAGGACAAGGGCGCCGACGATGTGACGCCCATCGGCGCCTTTGCGAGGTCGACGACCTGGATCCGTTCATTGGTGCCGGCGATCCTGGCATTGTAGATGTCGCTTGGGTTCGGCCCGTCGGCGGGGCGCGCGCAGGCGCTCAACGCGACACATAGGGCGACCGGCAGCAACTCCCGCATGGCATATCCTCTTGGTAGATTCGTGCGCTGCAGAGATACCAGCCATGCGTGCGATGGCAATACGCGGGGTTGCAGAATTTAGAAGTGTGACAACTTTACGGCACATAAATGTGGCACATCGGCAACCGGTGCCCCCTTCAAGGCGCCGAGGCATGGGAGCGCGGGTTTTGAACGCCCGGTTCGCGCGCTGTTGTGGGCGGCCGGAAGCGCAAGTTCAACGAGGAATGTGCAGTGATTCGCGGTGCCGGTGGACTTTCGGAAACGCCGCTCGCACGCGTGACCTACACCTTTTTCCAAATGCGCTTCAGCGGCCCGTCGACCCCACGGAGCGGGTCGGTTGCGGGGAGCGGCAGGTTGGCGATCACTTGCAGGTCGGTCGTGCTGGCGGCCTTCGCCTGGATATCGGCCGTCTGCCCGGGCGGATAGCCGCCGATGACGAGAAAGCCATCGCTCGCTCCGAGATTTTTGTGACCGGTCCCCGCCGGCAGGACGAGACAGTCGCCTGCGCTCACCTCCAGCACGGCGCCGTCCGGACCGCCGATCAACAGCCTGGCATGACCCCCGGCGACGCCGAGGACCTCATGCGCGCCGATATGGTAATGCTGATAGGAAAAGACGCCGTTGCGCCATAGCCCTTGCCAGCCGGCCCCGGCAAAGCGCCGCTCGAACTCGGCCGCAATATCGCTCTCGGCGGCGGACAGAGCCTGACGATAAAGAAGCACCGGCAGGCTCGGATGGTTCGGCACCCATTCGCTCGGCTGGAATCTCATGGATTCAGGTTCGCGCATCTCCGGCTCCGCGCTTTAAATGTCGTTCCCTTGTTTATAGGGCCGGATTCGACGAATGCGAGCGATTGCGCGCGGGTGAGGCATCCCGAACGGCCGCTCAACAGGAGCGGAGCGTCTGGGATGGTAGCTCTCCGAAACGGTTGCGGTAATCGGTCGCCAGACGCCCCATATGCGTAAAGCCCCATTTGAGCGCGATATCAGTGACGCTTTGCCCCGGCCGAGCCTGGGTCAGCTCTTCGCGAAGCGCCTTCAGTCGCAAATCCTGAAGGTAGCTCATCGGGGTGGTCATCTTGAATTGGCGAAACCCCTGCTGGAGCGTACGCGAACTTACCCCGCAGGCGGTGGCAACCTCTACCAGGGTAATCGGCTTCGACAGGTTGGCCATCATGAATTCGATCGCCTTTTTCACATGCCGCGGGACCGGCGAGACCGCGCGGCGCATTTTTGCCGAGAAGCGGTGAGGCAAGGTGTCGAGAACCATCTGGATCAAGGCTTCACTTAGGTTCGTCAGCGCGAGGGGCGACCTGCGCAACGGTGCATCGCCGGCCAGCCCCGCTCTCAGCGTCGCCGCCATGCTGGCAATTGCTGTTCCCGGTCCCGACAACAGGTCGAGTTCCGGCGAGAACTCCAGGGCTCCGGAAACCGGCATCTCGACAATGTCGCAGAGCTGGCGCAACAGCGCAGCTCGATCGATAGCGACGAACATGTGCTCGCGAGCGCTCAGGGATTGAGCAGCAATGCGGCGGTCGCCTTCTATGACTGCGCCCCGGCCCGGCGATGTGCAAAAGGCCTGCCTTCCCATGCGAAGATCTACACCGCCACGAAGCGGGACGATCAGCACCAGCTGACCGTCGGCCTCGCTCTCGAAGAGGATCCGCCCATCGATATGCGTGCAGCCGATCGATACGATGCCGGCATTCGCCCAGGCGCAATTGTAGTAGATGCTTTCCCTGCCAAGCGGCCGGACGACGACACTGGAGACCCAACTCGTCAGCGTTGCTGCAAGGCGGTCCGGGTCGCGCCCTTCGAACGAAACCCAGTCCGGACGCGTCGCCGGATCCCCTAAAGCCATTGCAACTCCTCTCCTTGCGGACACTTTAAGAGCCGGATTCCGCGGGTGGCTACGTCACGCTGAAAGGCATGCCATATTACATCGCCGCGGCGGCACAGCATCATACAGTGGACCCTGTAATGCAACAGGCTGCATTCGTCACACTGAGTTGCAGGCTCCAAGCGGCAGATCCTTTCACGCTGAACGCTTTCACCGCAGCACTTCCGCGCCCGTGCCAACAGAACTGCCGACGCGCCGCCTGGTGTCGGAGGGGTTTTCGCCATAGGTCGCCCTGTAGACCGCGGAAAACCGCCCGAAATGAAAGAAGCCCCATTTCAGGCAGATCGCCCTCATGGTCTGATTGTTCTCGGGATCGATGAGGTCCTGGCGTGCTGCGCGCAGGCGAAGCCTCAGGAGATAGGCGGCGGGCGTCGTGTCCCGGAAGGCGCGAAAGCCGGTTTCCAGCGCCCGGACGGAAACGCCGGCGGCTTCAGCGACCATCGGCATGGTGATCGGCTGATTGATATTGGCCTGCATGAATTCGATCGCCCGGCGGACATGGCGCGGAGCGATCAGGCATGGCTTCTTGTCCAGCAAATGCGATAGCCGGTGGGGGACCAGGCGCACCACCACATCGGCGAGCGCCTGCGTCAAATGCGCCATGGCAATCGGCGACTGCAGCAATGGACCGCTGTCGCGTATGCCGCCCATGATCGTTTCTGCGAGATTGCCGATCAACTGGCCGGCCGGCGTGGACATGCTCACCTGCGGCAGCAGGTTCAGGGATCCGTCGAAGGGCGCCTCGAAAGTCTGACCCAATGTCTGCAGGACAACGGACCAGTTGATCAGGAGCTCGTCTACGACATTGTCTTCCCCGTGCATGATGACGCTGTTGGGTTCGAAATTGTTGTAGAGGAGCAACTCTCCTCGCCCCGCCTCCGCCGTCCGCGGCCCGTAGGTCACGCCCATTCCGCCGTTTCGAGGCAGGACGATCGACAGATACTCCGCCGTATCGGCGGTCGGCTCGATGTGGAACTGGAAATCGCTTTGATGATAGCCGGTGATCAATACGGCACTGTCGCAGGCCGAAAGGTCGATCCCCCAACGGAAACTCTGGGCCTGGCTGATCGGCTCCGCTGCGAAGGTGCCGAAAGCGCCGCCGAGCGTTTCGATCATGCTGTCGAATGACGAACCGCGAAACTGAAACGATGCTTGTGCAGCGCTGTTATCCGACATGCGACCCCGGTTGCATCCCTCAAAGCCGCCACGACAGACCCAGCGGAAGGGTGCCCGTCACGTCCTCGCCGGCGCCCTCCCGCAGACAGCGGGGATTTCCCTCCTGGTGTCGCATGCTTCCCCTACCGTCGGAAGCCGTGGCGCGAAACTGCCCAAAGCATAGGGCCGGCAAAATCGAAGCGCAACAGTGTCAGGCGCTACGACGCCTTCGCCTTCAGCAGCCGGGCAGAGCGCGCTTTCGCGTACCGGGAGAGTCCGATCTTGATGCCGACCAGCACCGGCGCGGCGACGACGAACAGCAGTGCGACCGCATTGAAGGCCGTGTCAAAGGCAATCACGCTGGACTGACCTGTCACGGTCCGGCCGAGAAGGCTGGCTGCCGCTCGGCTGGCGGCGGCTGCGTCCATCCCCTTTGCCGAAAGCATAGCCGCCGTGGTCGCCAGCCGCTCGATCACCGCGGGCTTGCCGGCAGTGACATTGGCGCCGAGGACGGCGAGATTGGCGACGAGGTTATGGTCGATCAGCGTCTGGAGCGCTGCGACCCCCGCGAGCCCGCCGAGCTGGCGGCCTGTATTGAAGAGACCGATCCCGGAGGCGAGGTTTCGGCTGTTGAGGTTGCCGAAGGCGATCAGCGTGATCGACAGGAACAGGAAGCCAAGGCCGAGGCCACGCAGCAGGATCGCCGCCATCATGTCGTCGGCACCGCTCTCGCTGGTCGAACCGGAGAGCATCCACATCGCCACCATGATCATCACGATGCCGAACGGCACCGTGGCGAAGGGCGGAACGCGCCGCACCTGGAAGAAAAAGGCGGCGACGAGCAGCGCGGCGATGAAAAGTCCGCCGCTCGGCAACAGGAGCAGGCCGGCGTCCGTAGGCCTGAATGCGAGGACCGATACGGCAAAGGACGGAATCAGGAACGCGCTGCCGAACAGGGCGGCGCCGGCGACGAAACTGACGATGAAGGCGAAGGTAAAATCCTCCGATCCGAACAGGGTGAAATCGATGAGGCCCCGGCCTTTGGCCAGAACCTGCTGGCCGAGAAATGCCAACAGCGTGGCTGTGCCGATCACCGTCAGCCACAGGATGCGCGGCTCCTCGAACCAGTCCCATCGGCTGCCCTGGCTGAAGACGTAGGTGAAGCAGAAAAGCGCGACCGAGATCAGCGCGAAGCCGATCCAATCGAACGGACGGTGCACGGTCTCGGGCGTTGTCGGCGGGTTCACGATCAACAGCAGCCCGACAGCCGCGAGCGCCACCGGAACGACGCTGAAGAAGATCCATGTCCAGGATTGGCTATCGAGCAACCACCCCTGGAGGGCAGGCGCGATTGTCGCGGGGGCGACAACGGCCCCCATCGCGAATAGGGCCTGCAGGATCGGCTGGCGGGATCGCGGATAGGCGAAAAAGATGATCGCCTGGCCGGCGACAAGCAGAGTGCCACCGGAAAGACCCTGGAGGATGCGGAGGGCGACCATCAGGTCAAGGCGATCCGTCATGGCGGCAATGCCGCAAGCGATGCCCATGACCAGGGTTGCGCCGATCACCAGGTTCAGCGGACGAATGCGGTTCATCAGCCAGGGGGCGGCCAGGAATCCGATAAGCTTGAGCGTGGTATAACCGATGTCCAGCCAGGCGAACTCGTCCGGCGTGGCATGGGTGTCGCCAATGATATCGCCGCGTCCTAGCGACAGGACGGTGCTGGCGATCGCTTCGGTCAGAGTGGCAAGCACGACGCCGGCAATAAGAATGGTTCCGGCCGCGGATCTGTCGCGGCTCGTGGCCGTAAATACCGTGGTCATGAGCCGCCTCCCGGCGCGATTTCGACGCGCGCGGACAGGCCGGGCACGATGCGGCCGGGCGAGGGATTGTTGGCAAGCCGGATCTTCACCGGAACGCGCTGGACGACGCGAACGAAGTTGCCTGTCGCATTGTCCGCGGGAAGCAGGCTGAAGGCAGAGCCGCTGCCCGGCGCAAAGCTGTCCACCACGCCGTCAAGCGCCCCGTTCGGATAGCCGTCGATGGTGATGCGGGCGCGCTGGCCGGGCCGGATATGTTCGAGCTGGGTTTCCTTGAAATTGGCCACGACCCACACGTCGTTGACCGGAACGATGTCGAGCAGGGAAGCGCCGGGCGCGACAAGCCGACCGACGCGGACCTGGCGGTTGCCGATGACGCCCGCGACCGGCGCCCGTACGATGGTGCTGTCGAGATCGATCTGGGCGAGGTCGCGCGCCGCCTCCGCCTGCGCGACGGCAGCAACGGCCGCTTCGCGCTGAGCGGCAAGGACGGCGATGCGGTGCTGCTGCGCCTCTACCGTCGCAGCGGCGGCCGAGACGTTCGCTTCGGCTCTGGTGCGTGCCGCATCGCTTTCATCGACATGGGCCTGGCTGATGGTGTTGCTGCGGATGAGTTCGCGGCGGCGATCATAGGCCTTGGTCGCCAGATCGAGCTCGGCCGCGGCCGACCGGCTCTGGGCCTCGGCCTGACGGATGAGCGCATGCTGAAGCTCTGTCTCGGCATCGACATTGATGAGGCGAGCCTCGGCAGCTTCGACATTGGCGACGGCCTGTTGAAGCCGTGCACGGTAGTCCCGATCGTCGATCCGGAACAGGACGTCACCCGCTCGGACGGTCTGGTTGTCCTGAACCGCCACGGCCGTGACGTAACCCGCAACCTTCGGCGCGAGCGACGTCACGTCGCCGCGGACATAGGCATTGTCGGTCGACGCCGCGCCGCCCGAACTGGCCCAGGCCCAACCGCCGGCCATGACGGCGACGGCGCCGACGCACAGAGCCAAGCCGGCGATCTTCTTCTTTTTGGATTGCGCCACGACGACACTTTTCGCAGGGCTCCTGCCGGTGACGATGGCGATCTTGTCCTCGAGCGTATCCATTTTCTCAGTTCCTGTTGGATGCCGATGACCCGGGAAGCAGCCCTGGCGGCGATCGCCTCCCGGGACTGCGGGCATCGAGCGACGTTGGTTATTGTCCGATGGGCGTGGTCAGCTCCGTTTCGGCGGTGTCGACGACAAACACCGCCAGCAGCCGTGCAGGCTCCGTATCGCTGGCATTCGCGCTTACCTGGTGATGCGAGCCCGGTTCTTCGTAGAAGTTCTCGCCGGCCCTGTAGACCTTTTCCGGCGAGCCGTTGACGCTGCTGCGGATCGCGCCCTCAAGCACGGTTGCATAGATGAAGGCGGATTTCGGATGCGTGTGGGCCGGCGACCCGCCGCCCGGCCCGTATTCGACGAGAACGCCCTTCATGCTCTTGCCGGGGACGTTGGGAAGCGCGTGGTCGAAGACGACGGTTACCTTTCCCGCCGGCCTGTCTTCGGCCGAAGCTGCAGTGAACGAAAGCGCTGCGAAGGCAGCGGCCGAGAGAAATCGGGCAAGCATGGCATTTCTCCTTCGAGGGTAGCTGTCAAAAGGCCAGGGCTGAGCGGGCCGCATCCATCTTTGGCGGCCCGCCGGAGGTTCAGTGGGCGGCTTGCCGGGCGAGCCAATCCTCGAACCGGATTGCGCCGATGCGTGCATTGCTGCCGGGGGTCAGCGATTGATCGTCGAGGACGGAGCCGAAGTAGCGCGCGTGCACGTCCGGTACGACCTTGCGCGCGTCCCTGGTTGCCTTGAGGAAGCGCCTGACCACCTCGTCGAGCGGGATCGCCTCCGGACCGGCCACTTCGACGGTGCCCTTGATCGGCGGCGCAAGCGCGACATCGGTGAGCGCCGCCGCGACATCGTCGGAGGCCATGGGCTGGAACAGCGCCGGCGACAGGCGAATCTCGTCACCGACCGTGCCCGCCTGGGCAATGCCGCCGACGAACTCGAAGAACTGCGTGGCGCGCAGGATGGTGTAGGGAATGCCGGACGCCTTGATGAGGTTTTCCTGCGCGACCTTCGCCCGGAAATAGCCGTTGTCGGGAAGCCGTTCGCTGCCGACGATCGAGAGGGCCACATGGTGGCGGACGCCGGCGGCAGCTTCCGCGGCCAACAGGTTGCGGCCCGACGTCTCGAAGAATTCGAGGACTGCCTTGTCTTCCCAAACCGGCGCGTTGGCGACGTCGACGACGATCTCCGCCCCGTCCAGCGCTTCGGCCAAGCCCTCGCGGGTGATGGTGTTGACGCCGGTGTTGGGGGCGGCTGCGAGCACCTCATGGCCGCGCTCCCTCAGGTTCTTCACGAGTTTCGATCCGATGAGGCCGGTGCCTCCGATGACGACGATCTTCATGGCTCTCTCCGTTTCTGCCGACCGCATCATTGCCGTCGATCCGGGGTGGAGAGTGCCTGCAAGCTTGCCGGAAGTCCTTGCCGCGGGCTTGAATTGACCTTGAGGAAATCTTGGTTATTCGTCCAAGCGGGTTGTCGGTCATCTTGCGGCAGAGATGCGAGCGCGTTACGGCGAGCCGTGCTATCAATGGACAGAAGTGTCGCCGCTGCTCCGGCTGGCAAGCCGAGCCGCTCGGTCGAGGGATGCCGACGTGCAATTCGTGTTTGGAGACTACGCGCTCGACCCCGAGCGCCGGGAGCTTACCCTACGCTCGGAAGTGGTGACCGTCGGGCCGCAGGTCTTCGACCTGCTGCTGCATCTCGTCAGGAACCGCGACCGCGTCGTCAGCAAGGACGATCTGCTTCAGGCGGTATGGAGCGGCCGGATCGTCTCGGAATCGACGATTACCAGCCACATCAACGCGGTGCGCAAGGCAATCGGCGACAACGGTGAAGAGCAGCGCCTGGTCCGCACCGTCGCCCGCAAGGGCTTCCGCTTCATAGGGGTGATCGAGACCGGCGACATCGCAAAACCGAGGCAGCCCGACGGACCGGGCATCGTCGGACACTCGCCCAGCGAAACGGGGGAGCCTCCTTCCGCGCTCGTCCTTCCGGACAAGCCCTCGATCACCGTCCTGCCCTTCCAGAATCTCAGCGGCGACCCGGAGCAGGACTATTTCGCCGACGGCGTTGTGGAGGACATCATAGCCGCCCTGTCGCGCATCCGCTGGCTGTTCGTCATCGCGCGCAATTCGAGCTTCACCTACAAGGGCCGGACGGTGGATACGAGAGACGTCGGCGAAGAGCTTGGCGTGCGCTACGTGCTCGAAGGCAGCGTGCGCAAATCCGGCAACAAGGTGCGCATCACCGGGCAGCTCATCGACGCCACGACCGGGACGCATCTCTGGGCGGAGCGCTTCGAAGGCACGCTCGACGACATCTTCGAATTGCAGGATCAGATAGCCGAAAGCGTCGTCGGGGCGATCGCGCCGCAGCTCGAACGGGCGGAGATCGAGCGCGCCAAGCGCAAGCCGACGGAAAGCCTGGACGCCTATGACTATTACCTGCGCGGCATGGCGAAGCTGCACAGCGGAACCCGGGAGGCCATCGAGGCGGCGCTACCCTTGTTCTACAAGGCGGCCGAGCTTGATGCGGAATTCGCGTCCGCCTACAGCATGGCCGCCTGGTGCCATTTCTGGCGAAAGTTGAACGGTTGGATGATCGATCCTCCGTGCGAGATCGCCGAGGGCGCTCGCCTGGCGCGGCTCGCCGTCCAACTCGGCCGCGACGATGCGGTGGCGCTGACGAGAGGCGGACATGCGCTCGCCCATCTCACCGGCGACCTCGACGGCGGTATCGCGCTCATCGACCGGGCCGTCCTGCTCAATCCCAATCTCGCTCCCGCCTGGTATCTCGGCGGTGCGCTACGCGCGCTTCGCGGCGAAACGGACGCTGCAACTGAACACTTGACGCATGCCGTTCGCCTCAGTCCGCTGGATCCGGAAATGTTCCGCATGCAGGTCGGCATGGCGCTGGCAAATTTCTTCGCCGGGCGCTTCGATCCCGCCTCGGCCTGGGCAGAAAAGGCGCTCGGGAACCTGCCCAGCTTGCTTCCGGCAGCCGCCCTGGCGGCGGCAAGCCATGCGCTCGCCGGGCGCATCGACGAAGCAGGGCATGCGATGCAGCGCCTGCGCACGCTCGATCCGTCCTTGCGCCTCTCCAACCTCAAGGACTGGCTCCCGATCCATCGACCCGAAGATCTGGCGCGGTTCGCGGATGGGCTGCGGCTGGCCGGTCTGCCCGAGTGAGCTCGACGAGCCGAAGCGTGGCCGCCTGTTTTCAGGCAGCCTGATGAGGTTACGCGGCCCGTGCCGCGCCGGCCGGCTGCTCGACGAATGCGATCAGGTCTCTGATGGTGATCAGCGGAAGCCGGTGCGTTTCAGCGAACACCACGAGTTCCGGAAGCCGGGCCATCGTTCCGTCGTCATTGGCAACTTCGCAAATGACGCCCGATGGGGACTTGCCGGCGAGGCGTGCCAGTTCCACCGCCGCCTCCGTGTGTCCGGGCCGGCCGCGCACGCCGTTCGGATGCGCCCGCAACGGAAAGATGTGGCCCGGGCGGGCGAAGTCCGCCGGACGCGCGCCGGGATCCATCAGCGCCTGGACGGTCGCGGCGCGATCGGCTGCGGAAATGCCGGTGGTGGTTGCGGGCAGGTAATCGACGGAGACGGTGAATGCTGTCTTATGGAGCTCGGTGTTCTGCGGAACCATGAGCGGGATATCGAGCGCATCGAGGCGCTCTCCTTCCATCGCGACGCAGATCAGCCCGCGGGCATGCTTCATCATGAAAGCGATCGTATCGGGCGTCACCGCATCCGAGGCGACGATGATGTCGCCTTCATTCTCCCGGTCCTCGTCGTCAACGACGACGACCATGCCGCCCAGCGCCAGGACCGCGACTGCGTCTTCAATTTTCGAGATTGCCATTCCATTGCCTTTCAAGGGTAGCCAGCTTCGGCATCAAACCGCGGCGTTTCGGCCGCTATCCATCCCTTGGGCGAACAAGTCCGCGCCGCTCGACAAAGAGCGGTATGCTGACATTGTCCTCTTCCATCCGGACTGTAACCGTCGGCCCCGGCCTCTCACCGGGTCTGCTGACCTTCCGCATCGGCGGAAGCGCTCGCGGGCTCCCGGATCGCTCCGGATACCGCCGGTGGGGATTTTCACCCCGCCCTGAGAACAAGCGTAGATAAGGAATTTCTGCAGCAAAAAGCAAGAGGCCAGCTCTTGGCCTGCCTCTGAATCTACCAGCAGCAGAAGCCGCCATCGACCAGGAGGTCGACGCCGGTCACGAAGCTTGCCGCATCCGAAAGAAGGAAAACGGCGGGCCCGACCATCTCATCCACCGTCGCCATGCGCTGCATCGGGGTCTGCTCCTCGAACAGCTTGGTCTGGTGCACCATTTCCGGCCGGGTGTTCATCGGCGTGGCCGTGTAACCCGGGCTGATCGTGTTGACGCGGATGCCGCGGCCCACCCATTCCATCGCCATCGACTTCGTCATATGGATGACACCGGCCTTCGAGGCGTTGTAGTGGCATTGGCTGAGGCCGCGGTTGACGATCACGCCGGACATCGAGGCGATGTTGACGATCGACCCGCGGCCGGTCTTCAGCATCGCCCGTGCTTCCGCCTGGCAGGACAGGAAAACACCTTTCAGGTTGATGTCCATCATCGTCTGGAACTGGCTTTCCTCCATCTCCTCGGCCGGACTGGCATTGGCGATGCCGGCCGCGTTGACGGCAAGGGCAAGCGGGCCGAGTTCGGCTTCGGTGCGGGCGACCGCCTCGTTGAGTGCCGCGCCATTGGTCACGTCGGCGGCGATCCGGATGCTGCGGCGGCCCGCGCCGGCGATGAATTCCGCGGTCTTCGCCAGTCCATCGTCGGTGCGGCGATCGAGCAGCGCAACGTCGGCGCCGCACTGCGCCAGCCCCATGGCGATGCGTTGCCCGATGCCGCTGCCAGCCCCCGTCACGAAGGCGACGTTGCCGGAGAGATCGAACAATTTCGGCGCATTGAGCGTGATTTCGGACATGATGACTTATCCCTCGTTTAGCTGGTTGCCAGTTCCATGACCGAGACGTCGTTTGCTTCTTCGCGGTCAAGGATACCGGTCTGTCTGCCCTGGGCCATGACCATGATCCGGTTGGAGACGCCAAGCACCTCTTCGAGATCGGAACTGACCACGATCACCGCGACACCCTGGCGGGCGAGGTCCATGATGAGGTCGTAGATCGACGAGCGGGCACCGACGTCGATGCCGCGCGTCGGTTCGTCGAGCACGACGACCTGGGGCTTGCGCGCCAGCCATTTGGCGAGCACCACCTTCTGCTGGTTGCCGCCGGAAAGCTCGCCGGCGTCCTGGTGGCCGCGGCCCTTCACGCCGAATTTCCTGATGCACTCGTCGGCGAACTGTTTGAGACGTCGGGAGGAAACCCAGCCGTTGCGGGCGATTGCGCCGAGATTGGCATAGCCGATGTTCTCGGCGATCGAATGATCGAGCACGACGCCCTGGAGCTTGCGGTCCTCCGGCACGAGAACCATCCCGGCACGGATCGCCTCGATGGGCGAGCGCGGCGTCACGGCCTTGCCATTCAAGAGAATCTCGCCACCGGAAATCGGATCGGCGCCGGTGATGGCGCGCACGAGCTCGGTTCGGCCGGCGCCCATGAGGCCGGCGATGCCGAAGACCTCGCCCTTGCAGACTGAAAAGCTGATATTGCGGAATGCATTCGTCGGCGAGGTGAGATCGCGCACTTCAAGCGTGACCTCTTCCCGAGGCGTCGGCAGGGCCGGGAACATGCGTTCGAGCGAGCGTCCGACCATGGCCTCGACGATGGTGCGGATCGGCACGTCGCCGCTGTCGAATTCCTGCACCTTGGCGCCGTCGCGCATGACGACCACGCGGTCGGCGATCTGGCGGATTTCCTCGAGACGGTGCGAGATATAGATGATGCCCACCCCGTCCGCCTTCAGCCGTTCGATCTGCTGGAAGAGGAGCTGGGTTTCCTCGCCGCCGAGCGCGGCGGTCGGCTCGTCGAGGATCAGAAGGCGGGCATTGAGCGTCAGCGCCTTGGCGATTTCGATGAGCTGCTGCTTGCCTGTCGAGAGCCCTTCGACGAGGCGGTCGGGCGAGATCTCGAGACCCAGCCGCTTCAGACTGCTGCGCGCCCTTTCTTCCATCGCCCTGCGGTCGACCCGGCCCGCCTTCATCGGATAGCGACCGACGAAAACGTTCTCGGCGATCGAGAGCTTCGGGAGCAATTTCAGCTCCTGATGGATCATGCCGACCCCCTCGTCCATCGCGGCACGGGGGTTGGCGGGCGCATAGGCTGCCCCAAGCCAGGTCATTTCACCGGCGGACGGCTGCACGGTGCCGGAAACAATGTTCGACAGGGTCGATTTCCCGGCACCGTTTTCGCCAAGCAGCGCCACGACCTCACCCGGATAGATGTCGAGATCGACACCGTGCAGGACCCTGATCGGACCGTAGGACTTCTGGATCCCACGGAGCGAGAGGATGGGAGAGCGGGTCGTCATGGCGCTGATGCCTTTCGGGTATCGATCCGGTTACGGATGGCTCTTCACGAACTCCGGAGCATTGTCGCAGGTCGTCAGCACGGCATTCGGCGTCTGGCGCTCTTCGACCTTCTGACCGGCGGCCACGGCAAGCGCCGATTCGACCGCAAGGACGCCCATCCTCTGGGTGCTCTGCGTGGCCGTGGCGATGAACGGACCCTTGCACTTGGCGAGATATTCGAGCGCCGAAACGTCGCCGTCATAGCCGCCAATGATCACCTTGTCGGAGAGGTTGGCAACGTCTACGGCTTTCGCAGCACCCATCGCCAGGCCGTCCGCCTGGCCGAAGATGATCTTGATGTCGGGGTTTGCCTGCAGCATGTTCTGGGCGATCGAGAAGCCTTCGTCCGCCGACCACATGTTGCTCCACTGCTGGGCGACGAGTTCCACGCCCGGAGCCTCGTCGATGGCGCGCTTGCAACCGGTGAAGCGATCGACTTCTGGCGTCGTGCCCTTCTGGCCGTGGATGATTGCCATCTTGCCCGAACCGCCGGCCTTTTCGATGATGTGCTTGCAGACGGCGTAGGCGGATTCGACGCTTTCGCCGGCGATGAAGGTATCGCCCGGCGCGCCCTCCGGGACACGGTCGACATTGATCACCGGAATGCCGGCTTCACGGGCAAGGCGGGTCGGCACGGCGGCCGCTGCTGCACCGGCCGGAATATAGATGAACGCGTTGATGTCCTGCGTCATAAGGTCCTGGACCTGGTTGACCTGGGTGGCGGTGTCGTTCTTCGCGTCGACCACCACGACGTCGATACCCTTTTCCTTCGCGTATTTTTCGACGCCGAGCTTGATCTGGTTGAAGAAGTCCGCCTGAAGGTTCGGCACCGCGAGGCCGATCTTCTTGACTTCCGCGGCCGATGCACCGAGCGGGGACATCAGGACCGCAGCGGTGGTTGCCGCCAACAGCAGGTTGGACAGTTTCATGGGGTTCTCCTCCGAGTTGCTCTGTGGATTTCCTGGTTTCGCAGGATTCCACCTCCCTTTTGCCGGCCCGCACCATTGCTGACCGTTTTCGCTTCCCCGCCGCGTTGCTGCATGCGGGGTGAACAGTGGCTATTTCCGTTTGCGATAGGTCTCGGCGGTGACGGCCAGCACGATGACGCCGCCGATGATCACCTGCTGCATGAACGGGGATACGCTCAGCAGGTTGAGGCCGTTGCGCAGGATGCCGATGATCAGCACGCCGATGATGGTGCCGCCGATGCCGCCCGTGCCACCGGAGAGCGACGTGCCGCCGATGACGACCGCGGCGATGGCGTCGAGCTCGTAGGAGACACCGGACGAGGGTTGGACCGAGTCGAGCCGTGCCGCCAGCACCATGCCTGACAGCCCCGCCAGGAGGCTGCATACCACGTAGACGAGCACTGTCGCCCGCTGGACGTTGATGCCGGCAAGCCGCGCCACTTCGGCGTTGCCGCCGATGGCGTAAAGGACGCGCCCGCCATGGCGATAACGCTGGTAGAGGAGGCCGACGACGAAGACCACCAGCATCACCGCGACCGTCAGCGTCAGGAAGCCGCCGAAGCGCACGATGGCCATGGTATTGAACCAGGCGGGAAAGCCGATGATCTGCTGGCCGTCGGTGATCATGTTGGCGAGGCCGCGAGCGATCGACATCATGGCAAGCGTCGCGATGAAGGCCGGCACGTTGAAGCGCGTGATGAGAAGGCCGGCGACCAGGCCGTTCAGCGAAGCGACCAGCAGGGCGAGCGGAATGGCGATCCACATAGGCACGCCGGCAACGACGTTTAGATAGCCGAGCACCATCATCGCCAGCGCCATGACCGAACCGACGGCAAGGTCGATGCCGCCGATCAGGATGACCATCGTCATGCCGACGGCCATGATGCCCAGTACCGTGATCTGGTCGAGCACGTTCAGGAAGTTCCTGATCGAAAGGAACTTGTCGCTGGCGAAGGTGAGAAACAGGCACAGGACAATGAGGCCGAGCAGCGGACCCGTGGCCCCTCGCATCGACTGAAGCATCCCGCCCGCGAATCCTTGCCGCTCCGTCGCTGTCGCAAGCATGGCGCCCTCCTCCCGTTTCCGGCTTCCTCACCGGTAGCCAGCATAAATATTCAATCTTGTCTGTAAATTCGTACCTTATCGATCCTCGCCGTGTCAACACGGTTCTTTGGGCTTTTCTACTCTTCCGCACCTTGACATGCTGCGGTGTCATGCAATTATATAGGTCATTGTATATTTATTCACAACGAGGGATTCATGCAGCCGAACGATCTCGACCGCATCGCTCGACAGATCCGACTTCGCGATCTGCAGGCGGTTTTCGAAGCCGGCGCCGGCCATATCGGCGGGGAAATGTCCGCCATCGACATTCTGACGGCGCTCTATTTCCGTGTGCTTCGCATATCGCCCGATCAGCCGAAGCATCCGGACCGCGACCGTTTCGTGCTGTCGAAAGGCCATGTCGCGCTGGCGCTTTATGTAACGCTCGCCAAGCGCGGCTTCCTGCCCGAGGAAGAGATCGGCACCTTCCTCAAGCCGCATTCGCGGCTGAACGGGCACCCGAACTGCACCAAGGTTCCGGGCGTCGAGACCAATACCGGGCCGCTCGGTCACGGCCTGCCGGTGGCGGTCGGCATGGCCAAGGCCGCCAAGCTGACCGGCGCCGAGTACCACACCTATGTCTTGACCGGTGACGGCGAGATGCAGGAGGGATCGAACTGGGAGGCGATCGCCGCCGCGGCGCAGTTCGGCCTCGACAATCTGACGCTGATCATCGATCACAACCGCTTCCAGCAGGGCGCCACGCTGAAGGACACCAACAATCTCGCCCCCTTCCCTGCCAAGCTCGAAGCCTTTGGCTGGGACGCCACCGAGATCAACGGCAACGATATGGACGAAATCGTTCCCGCACTGGAGCGCCGCGGCAACCGCCCGCACGCAATCGTCGCCCATACCAACAAGGGCCACGGCATTTCCTTCATGCAGGACAAGGTGGACTGGCACCACAAGGTGCCGAATGCCGAACAATACCAGATCGCCCTGGCCGAGCTTTCGGAGACTTTGTGATGAAAGACGTGATCACCTCTCCCAAGCTGCACGACTGCCGCGACGCCTTCGTTGCCGTGCTGGAGCGTCTCGGCGCGGACAATCCCAAGATCGTGGCGGTCTGCAACGACTCCGTCGGCTCGTCGAAGCTCAACGGGTTCAAGTCCAAATGGCCGGAACGGCTGGTCAATGTCGGCATTGCCGAGCAGGCCATGGTGGGCGTAGGCGCCGGTCTTGCCAATGGCGGTCTGCTACCCTTCGTTTGCGGCGCCTCCTGCTTCCTGACCGGCCGTTCTCTGGAGCAGATCAAGGCCGACATCGCCTATTCCAACGCCAATGTGAAACTGATCGGCATTTCCTCCGGCATGGCCTATGGCGAGCTTGGGCCCACGCACCATTCGATCGAGGACTTCGCCTGGACCCGAGTGCTGCCGAACCTGCCGGTGATCGCCCCCTGCGACTCGGTCGAGACCGCCGCGGCGGTGGAATGGGCGGCCCACTATGACGGACCGGTGTTCCTGCGCCTGTCGCGCGTCGGTGTTCCGGACCTCCTGCCGGCCGGGCACAGGTTCGAGCTCGGCAAGGCCAACCTGTTGCGTGACGGCGACACCATCACGCTGATCGCCAACGGCACGCTGACCCACCGCATGTTGAAGGCGGCCGACCTGCTCGCCGAACAGGGGGTCGAGGCTCGCGTGCTGAACATGGCGACGGTCCGCCCGATCGACGTCGAGGCCGTGGTGAGCGCCGCCCGCGAAACCGGGGCGATCCTGACGGCGGAAGAGCATTCCACCTTCGGCGGCCTCGGCTCGGCCATCGCCGAAGTCGTCGTGGCAGAAGCGCCCGTGCCGATGAAGGTCCTGGGCGTTCCGGGCATCTTCGCCCCGACCGGCTCGGCCGAGTTCCTGCTCGACGAATTCGGTATGTCGCCTGCCGCCATCACTGAGGCGGCCATCGCTTTGATTGCACGGAAGTCTTTTCGCGCTTGATGCTGCGCGTCTAGAGTCCGTGCCGGGCGCGGCAAACCCTCCCTATCGCCGCGCCCCCAATTCACGCCTGCCGGAGTTGCCATGACGACCGCCATCCTCGCCATCGACCAGGGCACCACGAATTCCAAGGCCGTGCTTGTCTCCACGGCCGGCGAAATCCTGTCGCGCGGCTCGTCTCCGGTCGGCATCGAGCACCCGCAGCCCGGCTGGGTAGAGCAGAGCCCCTCGCGCATATGGGACTCGGTCCAGGAGGCGATTGCTGCGTGCCTGCACGCCGGCCCTGAGGTCGACGTCCTCGGCATCGCGATTTCCAACCAGCGCGAATCCGTCACCATCTGGGATGCCGCAACAGGCAGGCCGCTCGGGCCGGTCGTGAGTTGGCAATGCCGCCGCAGCGCACCGGCCTGCACCGAACTGGTCTTGGCCGGCCACGCGCCCCGCGTCCAGGCGCTCACCGGCCTGCCCATCGATCCGATGTTCCCCGGCCCGAAGATGAAGTGGCTGCTGGAGCGTGTGCCGCCGGGACACGAAGTGCGGCTCGGTACGATCGACGCCTGGCTGATCCATTGCCTCACCAATGGCGCAATCCATGCCTGCGACGCTTCGAATGCCGCCCGCAGCCAGCTTTACGACCTCAACCGGCAGGCCTGGAGCGACGAGCTCTGCGACCTGTTCGGTGTGTCGAAATCCGCCCTGCCCGAGGTACGCGACAGCGCGTCGCGCTTCGGCGTGACCCGGAACGTGCCGGGCCTCAGAGACGGCATTCCGATTGCCGCGGCGATCGGCGACAGCCATGCGGCGCTCTTCGGACACGGCGCCTTCCGTCCCGGCGACGGCAAGGTGACCTTCGGCACCGGCTCGTCCGTGATGACGACGCTGCCCCGCTTCATCGCGCCCGAGCAGGGAATCACGACGACGATCGCCTGGTCGATCGACGGCCGGCCGACCTATGCCTTCGAGGGCAATATCCTCGTCTCGGCCGCGGCGCTCCCCTGGATGGTCGAGATGCTCGGCCTTGCCGACGTGCAGGCCCTGACCGACCTTGCCGCAACCGCCGAGCCCGGCGGGCCCGGCTTCGTCCCGGCCTTCGTGGGCCTCGGCGCACCCTATTGGCAGTCCGATGCGCGGGCGCTGTTTTCCGGTATCACCTTCAACACTACCCGCGCCCAGATGGCCCGCGCGGTGACCGATTCGATGGCCTTCCAGGTCCATGACGTCTTCAAGGTCATGTCGGCGCAGTCGCCGACGCCGCTCGGCCGCCTCTATGCGGATGGTGGGCCGAGCAGGAACACCTTCCTGATGCAGTGCGTGGCCGACACGCTGAACCACGCCGTCACCCAGTGTGACGCGCCGGAGGCCTCTGCCCTTGGCGCCGCCTATCTGGCCGGGCTTTCGCTGGGCGTGTGGCCGGATCTTGCCGCCATTGCCGCCCTGCCGCGCCCTGGCAATCCTATCGCGCCGCGTGTTTCCGACGCCACTGATCGCCTCCAGGTCTGGCGGGACGCAATCTACCGCTCGACCGTTCCGGGTCCTTCCACTATGAGTGAATAAAAATTCACGCCTGGAGGTTTCCATGGGACGGCTCAACGAGCTGCGACTGATCGCCCGAGTTGCTCAGATGTATCATATCGAAGGCAAGCGGCAGGCAGAGATCGCCGAGGTCATGCGCATGTCGCAGGCGACCGTGTCGCGCATGCTGAAGCGGGCCGAGCAGGAAGACATCGTACGGACCACAGTCATTCCGCCGCCGGGCACCTTCGCCGATCTCGAAACCGCGTTGCGCGAGCGCTACGGCCTGACCGAGGCGATCGTCATCGACTGTTCCGAGGACCGTGACGGCGCGATCATGGCGCGCATCGGCGAGGCGGCCGCCCATTTCTTCGAGGTTACCCTGCAGCAGGACGAGATCATCGGCGTCTCGAGCTGGAGCCAGACGATCCTGCGCATGGTGGATAACATCCACCCGCTCAAGACGGCCAAGGCGAAATACATCGTGCAGATCCTCGGCGGCATGGGGGACGCCTCGGTCCAGACCCACGCCACGCAGCTGACGGCGCGTCTTGCCAGGCTCACCGGCGGCGAGCCGCGGCTGCTTCTCGTCCAGGGCATCACCTCCTCGCGCGAGGCGAAACTCGTCATGCTGGCCGACCCGGTCGTGCGCGAAACGATGGACCTCTTCGGCCGGCTCAGCCTGGCGATCGTCGGCATCGGTGCGGTGGAGCCGTCTGAGCTCCTCGCCCGCTCCGGCAATACGTTCTCCCGCCAGGAAATGGCGATGCTGCACGAGGCCGGCGCCGTCGGCGAGATTTCCTACCGCTTCTACGACAGGGACGGAAAGCCGGTCGAAACGCCGCTCAACGACCGGGTCATCGGCATTTCGCTGGAAGACCTCAGGAAAGCCGACCGCGTCATGGCGCTGGCGGGCGGAGAATCGAAAACCGAAGCCATTGCAGGCGCCCTGAAACTCGGCGTCATCGATGTGCTTGTCACCGACAAGTTCACTGCGGCTCGGCTCACGGCCTGATCTTGCCCGAGATCAGCCTAAGGCAGCTCGCGCATTATGGAGGAAAGACCATGAGACGTTTTGCAGGCCAGACGGTTTTCGTCACCGGGGGCAACAAAGGGATCGGCCGCGGCATCGCCAAGCGCTTTGCCGATGAAGGGGCCAAGGTCGCCATCGCCGCAATCGAGAAGGACACGCCGGCAGCCGCCGAGGCGCTCGCCAATGAGACCGGCGCGGAGGTGATCGGCATCGTGCTGGACGTGACCGACGCCGCGGCCGTGCAGGACGCCTATGGCGATGCCGAAGCGAAGCTCGGCGCCATCTCCGTATCCGTCCAGAATGCCGGGGTCATCACCATCGCCAAGGTCGAGAACCTCACCGAACGCGAATGGGATCTGAACCTCGACGTCAATACCAAGGGCGTGTTCCTGTGCTGCCAGGAGGCGATCCGCCGCTTCCGCGCCAGCGGCACGAAGGGCCGCCTGATCAACACCGCCTCCGGCCAGGCGCGGCAGGGCTTCATCTACACCCCGCACTACGCCGCCTCGAAGTTCGGCGTCGTCGGCCTGACGCAGAGCCTTGCCAAGGAACTCGCCCGCGAAGGCATTACCGTGAACGCCATCTGCCCCGGCATCATCCACACCGAGATGTGGGACTACAATGACAGGGTCTGGGGCAAGATGCTCGGCGAATACGGCCCGGGCGAACTCATGGCCGAATGGGTCGAGGGCATTCCGATGGGCCGCGCCGGGACGCCTGCCGAAGTCGGCGCCCTCGTCGCCTTCCTGGCCTCGGCGGATGCGGCTTACATCACCGGACAGACGATCAACGTCGACGGCGGATTGATCATGTCGTGAGGGTTGGCTTGGAGACCTCCCCCACGTCCATTGCGCATGGGGCATCCTCCGACATTCCGCGCGCCGATTTGTTGCTGTGCCACTAATGGAAGCGAATGACCGCGCAGCCGTGGTGCCCGAGCGTCAGGCGGCCATCGAGCTCTTTGCCACTGAGCAGATCGACTCCCGACGGAAGCGATGAAAGGTCAACCGGGCCCTCATCCGTATTGAGCACGAACAACAGCTTGCGATCCGCCGCTTCGCGGACGGTCACCTCGACGTTGGCGGGAAGGTCGGCGACGAGGGGAGCGATGCCGGCGCGTGCGAATACCTGCTCTGCCAGGCTCTCGACCAGAGCGTCGGTGAGGTAGGTGCCCATATAGATGGCGCTGCCCTCGCCCACTCTGCGGCTGGTAATGGCCGCGCGGCCGCTGGCGAAGCGGCTGCTCCAGCGGCCAAGTACCTCGACGTCCGCATCGACTTCGAGTAACTCGTAGAGATGGGCGGCTTCGTGCTCCCGGTTGCCGAGGACGAACGTGTATCCTCGCGCGGCGGAGCTGGCGGCAAGTCGCCTTGCCGGATTGTGCAGTCCGAACTCCGTGCCGTTCAGGCCGAACAAGCCGTCGGCGCCGGGCTCGGCCACGCGGCCGAACTCCTCGACGCGAACGCCGCAGAGTTCGGAAAGCCCGCGGCCCGGAGCCCGTACCGTCGGGATGTGGTTATGTTCGTCCCGGGTTCCGGTCATGGCACCGATTACCAGCGTGCCGCCATTGCGGACGAAGGCTTCGATATTCGCATTCCATTCGGGCTTCCACATCACCCAATGCGGAACATAGAGCAGCTTGATGCGGGAGAGATCGTCTTCCGGATGGATGAAGCCGCAGGCGATGCCCTTGGAGTGGCAATAGCGGTGCAGGTGGACGGCATTTTCCAGCGGGCTCGGCATGCCCATGGGATAGGTCTTGTAGGCTTCCTGATTGTCGAAATCGGCGCCTGCGATAGCGACGTCCATGCGGACGGTGGTGCCGAGAAGATCCTTTTTGATCCTGGCGATGTCGCGGGCAAATGCCGCGGCTTCCTCGTAGCGGCGACGCGGCACATCGTCGTGGTCGATGATCCCCATCCAGTAGATCTCGGCGCCGTAATGCGCCGGTCGCCACCGGAAGAACATCAGCCCGTCCGCGCCGCGTGCCACCGAGCTCAGCGCCATGCGGCGCATCTCTCCCGGCTCGGGCGTCATTGTCGAAAACCCCGGCTGCGCGCCAAAGCCGGAGGCCTGCTCCGGAACGATGAAATTGCCGCCATATGCGCGGCAGATATCGAGATGCAGGGCCTGCGTCGCCGCGTGGCCGCCGGTGCGGCGCATCTCGTCATAAAGCATCGGATAGATGTCGAAGCCGAGAAAATCGAGGTCTTGGCCGAACTGGCCGCGAAAGTCGATGTCTTCGAGACGGCCGAGATTGTGGAAGATGAACCAGTCCGGGTTCGCGCGGCGCAGGATTTCCACCTGGTCATGCTGGAAGGCTGCCGTCGCGTGAGCGAGGAAGCGGTGATAGTCCTGGACGTGACCCGGGCTCGGAAACCCTGGATTGTGCTGGCGCGGCACCGTGACTTGATCGAAATTGTCATAGGCCGTGGCCCAGAAATTGCCGCCCCAGGCGAAGTTCAGCGCGTCTATCGCCTCGTAGCGATCGGTAAGGTAGCGGCGGAACGCGCGCTCGGTCGCTTCCGAATAGGAGGTCGAGGACGTCGTGTTGAGCTCGTTGTCGGTCTGCCAACCGATGATATGCGGGTTGTCGCGATAGTGGTTCGCCAGCGCCTCGGTGATCCTGCGGCTGTGCATGCGATAGACGGGACTATTGGTATCGGCATGCTGTCGCGAGCCGTGCGTCGCCACGCGGCCATTCTCGTCGACGCGCAGCACCTCCGGATAGGTCGCCGTCAGCCAGCGGGGCGGGGTGGCGGTCGGCGTGCAGAAGATCGTCTTGATGCCTTGCGAACCCAGCACCTCGATTGCCCGGTCGAAGAACGAAAAATCGAACACGCCCTCGCGCGGCTCCATGATGTGCCAGGCGAATTCGCCGAGCCGAACGACGTTGAAGCCGGCCGCCGCCATGCGCTCGGCGTCGCGCTGCCAATAGCTTTCGTCCACATGCTCGGGATAGTGCGGGGTGCCGATCAAAAAATCGTCGAGATTGAGGGTGCGCCAAACCGAGAGCGGCGCTGGAGCAGTGCGCTTCATTTCGTTCTTTTCCTTATTCAGAGGCTCGCGACAGGCTTGGGAGAGCTGATGGTGCGGCCTTCGGCGGTGAAGAGATAGGCCTCGCGGGCATCGAAGCCGATGGAAACGGATGCGGCGGTCTGGAATGGGCGGATATCGCCGATCTGTACCGTGAAGACACCGGTGCCACTGTCGGAACCGGTCGTCACCAGATCGCCCGCATCGACATAGACGATAGTCTCGCGGCCGAGATATTCGGTGAGCCGCACCTGTCCGGCGAACTTGAAATCGGATCCTGCCCCGTCGATGCGAAGCTTTTCGGGGCGAATGCCGATCGTCACCGTGTCGCCTCTGGTGGCCGGTTCCGCCAGCTCGTCGAACGTCACGCCATGGCCGCCGGCACAGGCAACACGGGCGCTGCGGCCGGAAGTTTCGACGACTTTGCCGGCGACGAAATTCATGCGCGGCGCGCCGAGGAACCCGGCAACGAAAAGGTTGGCGGGGTTGTTGTAGAGCTCGAGCGGCGCACCCACCTGCTCGATGCGGCCGCGATTGAGCACGACAATGCGGCTCGCCATGGTCATCGCCTCGACCTGGTCATGCGTCACATAGATCATCGTCGCGCCGAGCTCGGCGTGGAGCGTCGAAAGCTCGACCCGCATCTGAGTGCGAAGCGCCGCGTCGAGGTTCGACAGGGGCTCGTCGAACAGGAAGACGTCGGGCGACCGCGTGATGGCCCGGCCAATCGCGACGCGCTGCCGTTGGCCGCCGGAAAGTTGCTTGGGGCGCTTTTCGAGCTGTTCCTCGAGCCGCAGGATGTTCGCCGCCCGCGTGACGGCCGCATCGATCTCAGCCTTCGGGCGCTTGGCCATGCGGAGGCCGAAACCCATGTTCTCCCGCACAGTCATGTGCGGATAGAGCGCGTAGGACTGGAAGACCATGGCGATGCCGCGATCTCCCGGCTCCAGCCTGGTGACGTCCCTGCCGCTGATCCGCATCTTGCCGGAGGTCACCGTCTCAAGGCCGGCGATCGTCTTCAGGAGCGTGGACTTGCCGCAGCCGGACGGGCCGACCATGACGACGAACTCACCCTCTTCGATGGAAAGATTGATGTCCTTCAGCGCATGGAAACCGCCATAGTGTTTCTGGACATCGTGGATTTCTACGCTGGTCATTCGAAGCATCCCTGTCGTTAAAGCGTCAGCCCTTCACCGCGCCGACGGTCAAGCCGGCGATGAAATGGCGTTGCATGAGGAAGAACATCACGACGGGCGGGATCGCGACCATGATCGTGGCTGCCGCGACGAGATTCCAGGCCGAAACCCATTCACCGCGCAGATTGCTGAGGCCCGCCGTGACCGGCTTGACGGCATCGCTCTGGGTCAGCACGATCGCCCAGAAATAATCGTTCCAGACGAAGGTGAAGGTGAGGATCGCCAGGGCCGCCAGGGCCGGACGGATGAGCGGCAGCACCACATGGACCAGCGTCTGGCCCGGAGAAGCCCCTTCCGCCCGCGCCGCCTGGAAGAGTTCATCCGGCAGGGCGGCGATGAAGTTGCGCATGAACAGTGTCGCAAAGCCGGTCTGGAAGGCGATGTGGAAGACGATCAGCGCATAGAATGTGTCGTAGAGACCGATCGACACCATCAGGTCGCGCACCGGAATCATCATGATCTGCGCCGGCAGGAAATTGCCGCCGACGAAGAGCGCGAACATCAGATTGGCGCCGCGGAACCGGTAGCGCGACAGGACATAGCCGGTGAGCGTCGACAGCACCAGCACGCCGAGCACCGACGGCAAAGTGATAATCAGGCTGTTGAGGAAATAGCGGGCCATGGCCGTCTGGGTGAAGACGGCGGTGTAGTTTTCGACGAAGTTGATGCTTTTCGGCCAGCCCCAGTAATTGCCGGCCATCACTTCCTCGAAGGAGCGAAGCGAGGTTGCCATCACCGCCATCAGCGGGACGAGCCAGAGGATCAGGACCAGCGCCACCATGCCGGCATAGCCTGCCCGGCGAAGCGATGAGTCTTCGGAAATCGGACGCGGATACATCAGGCGCTCTCCCGTTCGGGCTTCAGCAGCGTGCGCAGGTACCAGGCGATGAAGGCGGCCATGATGACGAAGAGTACGGTGGCGATGGCGGCCCCGTAGCCGAAGCGGTAGGAGAAAATCGATTGTTCATACATCTGGTAGGCGAGCACGGTCGATGAGCCGAACGGACCGCCCGAGGTCATGACCGCGACCATGTCGAACGAGCGCAGCGCACCGATCACGGTCACGGCCAGCGCGATGAAGCTGACCTCGCGCAATTGCGGCAGGACCACGTGCCAGAGCATCGGCCAGCCACGCGCACCATCAACGCGGCCCGCGCCGATAAGGTCCTCGCTCAGATTATTGAGGCCAGCGAGGAATAGCACCAGACAGAAGGCGACCTGCGGCCAGAGAGCGGCAACGACGACCGCGAAGGTCACGAAATGCTCGTCGGAGAGCAGCGCCGGTGCGGTGGCGCCGAAATAACCGAAAAGCAGTGACAGCAGCCCGAAACTCGGGTCGTAGACCCAGGTGAAGACGACGCCGACGGTCACGGAAGCGAGGACGAGCGGCACGAAGAACAGCGATTTCATGACCCGCATGCCTCTGATCGGCTGATTGAGCAACAGTGCCAGCGCCAGACCCAGAGGCGGCGCCAGCATGAACAGGCCAAGCCAGATCAGATTGTTCCTGAGCGAGACGTAGAACTGCGGATCGTCGAAAAGCTGCGCATAGTTCGCGAGACCCACCCACTGCATTGCGCCGACGCCGTCCCAGTCGAAGAACGACACCCAGATCGTCTGGATGGACGCCATGATGATGACGATCCCGAACAGAAGTGCGCCGGGCAGGATGAACAAGGTTGGAGCCATCCAAGCGCGATGGCTTCGCCAGAAACCGGACATCTGATTATGCCTTCGAGATTTAGTATGAGGCCCCGCGAGCTCCGGACAGGAGTGCACCGGATGTGCAACCCCTGTCCGAAGTGCGGCGACGCCAGGGAGGCAGCGTGGCCGCCGGAGGTCGACGATCAGGCCTTGAAGATGCGCTTGCGCGTCCCTTCGAGCCGCTCGAGGATCTGATCGCGCCGGTCCGGCTTGACCATGAATTCCTGGAAGCCCTTCAATCCTTCCTGGGCCATGTCGGGATCGGTGTCGCGGTCGTAATACTGGGCCGAACCCTCGACACTCTTCAGCGATTCCACCGCAGCGTTGACCAAAGAATCCTTGCTCGGCGGGCAATCATTGCGCGGCGGCACCGCGCTTTCGGCCTCAAGGAAGGCGGAAAGGTTCTCGGGTTTGTAGAAATACGCCAGGAAGTCGCGTGCGTTTTCCTTGTTCTTGGCGTTTTTCGGCACATGGATGGAGTTGAGGGCAAAATCCTCGTAGCGCGCCAGGCCGGGCGTGATTTCCGGGAACGGCGCAAAGCCGATCTGATCGACCTGGTCCTGCGGAAACCCGTATTTGACGAAGCCGGCGAGATCCATCATCGCCGCCTTTTTCTGCGCAAGCGCGGCCGCCGCCTGTTCCCAGCCGAAGGATGTATGGTTCTGGCCGAAGAGCCCGGCATTGACGAGCTCGGCCCATTTGTCGAAGACCGGTATCATAGCCGGATCGGTGTAAGACATCTTGCCGTCCATCAGCGCCATATGCTTGTCGAGGCCGTTGATGCGCAGGTTCATGTGGTCGAACCAGCCAGCGGCCGGCCACATTTCCTTGGTGCCGATGCTGACCGGGACCATGCCTGCAGACTTGGCCTTCTCGCCAAGCGCCAGGAGTTCGTCGAGTGTCGCGGGCGGGCTCCAGCCTTTCTCAGCGAAAACGTCCTTGCGGTAGAACATTCCCCAGAGCAGGCCGCCCAGCGGCAATCCATATTGCTTTCCGTCGACGGTAACCGCACCAGCCGAGGGGCCGAGGACGCTCTTGTAATTCTCCCGTTCGAAGAGATCGGAAATGTCGTCGAACAGGTCGCGCTTGACGAAGGCTTTCATGCGGTTGCCGGAGAACCAGAAGCAGAGGTCCGGCGCGCCGACCACGAGATAGCTGCGGATCGCGGTCTTGTGCGCCTCATGATCCATATTGTTGATCGTGACCGTGACGCCGCTCGCCTTCTGATACTCGCTGGCGATGCGCTGAAGCACGTCGCGCTGTGCGGCGTTGCCGATATTGGAGATGATCGACAATTCCTTGCTCTGCGCTAAGGCCGGGCAGCCAAGCGTAATACCGGTGAATACCGCACCGGCGCCGAGCATGAACTGCCGGCGCG
The DNA here is from genome assembly GCF_001651855.1 of Sinorhizobium americanum. Taxonomy (GTDB): domain Bacteria; phylum Pseudomonadota; class Alphaproteobacteria; order Rhizobiales; family Rhizobiaceae; genus Sinorhizobium; species Sinorhizobium americanum. Next base: position 195,680 of record NZ_LNQC01000049.1, read on the forward strand.
AATGAGTGCCGGCGATCAGCGATGAGACGTCCTTCATTGCCATTCTCTCCTCCCAAGACAAAGCTCCGCCTTTGCCGCGCGAAGGGTTCGCTCGGCAGGGCCAGTTTCTGTAAATGTGCTGAGCGTCGCCGAGCCGGGCGATTGGCCCGCAGGCGAACTCCTCCTCGTTTGCCAACGCTGCGAAGATAGCCTAGCTTGCACATACGAGCAATAGTTATTTTAAGAAATAAATTAATGGAGCCGACGTGAGAGGAAATGCCAGCACATCGCGTGCGCTGAACCGACGATTGATCCTGAACCTGCTGCGCAGTCGCGGTCCGATTTCGCGCGCCGAGATGGCCCACTTGACGGGCCTCAGCCCTGCCGCAGTCACATTCGTCGTGGCGGAACTGATGGAAGAAGCGCTTCTCGTCGAACGCGAGGCCGTATCCGGCGCCACCGGCAGGCGGCCCGTTCCTGTCGACATCAATTATGAAGCGCATCTTGCTTTCGGCTTCAAGCTCAACAGATACAGCATCAATTGCGTCCTGACCGACCTCGCCACGACCCCCTTGGCCTTGCTAGACGCGGAGGTCGCCGATACGAGGCCAGAGGGAATGATCGAAACGATTGCCGCGACGATTCCGAAACTGCTCGCACAGGCCGATCGACAGGAAAGCGAAATCATGGGTATCGGCGTCTCGATCCCCGGCGAAATCGATCCGACGACGGGCATGTGCATCCAGAGTCCTCGCTTCGGCTGGAAGGATCTGCCGTTCGCCGAGCTGCTCGCCGAACGGGTCCATGTTCCGGTATGGATCGATGACGATGTGAACGCGTTCGCAGTGGCCCAGAAACTCTTCGGCGTCGGCCGCGATCACGCGAACTTTGCGGCGCTGGCGATCGGCGCCGGCATCGGCTGCTCGCTTGTGATCAAGGGCGAGATCTATCATGGCAGCCACAGCGCCGCCGGCAAGATGGGGCATATCACTTCGGTTCCGAATGGCCGCCTGTGCGAATGCGGTCGGAAGGGATGCCTGATGGCGCATGCGGCCGAGCCGTTCATGCTCGACGAATGGCAAAACCGGACCGGCTCCGCGATCAGCCGCGACGCCTTCGCCAGCTCTGTCGAACAAAGAGACGACCTGGCGCTTTCCATCCTTTCGGACTGCGGATCGCGGATCGGGCGACACCTGGCGGACATGGTCAACCTGTTCGACCCGGAGATCATCGTGGTGGGCGGGGAAGCCGTACAGTTCGGCGAGGCGCTGCTTGCCCCGATCCGCAAAACCATGGAGGCGTTCGCATTCTTCACCAGGCCGGAACTCGTCGCCGATTGGGTCCCGAGTTCCTGGGCCAGGGGGGCGGCCGCACTCGCGACGCAGAGGATTTTCGACTTCGAGCGCTCGCCGAGCGGCTGACGCACGGGGTCGGCCGAAAGCAGTGTCGTTTCTTCAGGTGCAGAGCTTCACGCCAGCGACCGCTGCGTTCGGCTCAGCGAGGCAGCGCGCCGCGCCTGGGAGCCGTTCGCACCGGTCCGGATATACGCTAAGCGACCGCCTGTGCGCCGGTGATCTCGACGAGCGAACCGCACATGAAGGCGGCTTCGTCGGAGGCAAGGAAGGCGACGAGGGCGGCGACCTCCTCCGGCTTTCCGATCCGGCCGAAGGGAACGAGCTTGTCGAGATCGGCAATCGTGCGTCCCGATCGCTTCACCCCCGCCTCCAGCATCGGCGTGTGGATTTCACCGGGGCAGACGGCGTTGACGCGGATCTTGTGCGGCGCGTAGTCGCGGGCGAGGTTCTGGGTGAAGGCGGCGACCGCAGCCTTGGAGGTGTTGTAGGCGATGTGGTTCGGCGCCGGATGGAGACCCCATTGCGAGGCGGTGTTGACGATGACGCCGCCGCCCGCCTCGATCATGTGCGGGATCGCAGCGCGGCAAAGATAGAACATTGAATCGAGGTTGACCGCGAAGCTCGCGTGCCAGTCGTCGTCGGTCAGCGACAGGAGGTTGCCGCGCCGGTTGATGCCCGCATTGTTGACGAGCATGTCGATGCGCTTCCTCTGGTCAAATGCTTCGGCAATCAGAGAGAAACAGGGCTCCCTTCGAGAAATGTCGGCCGCGACGGCAATGGCAGAACCTCCGGCTGAGATGATATCGGCAGCAACGGCGGCTGCCGCTTCGCCATTCACGTCGGAGACGACGACCAGCGCTCCCTCATCCGCCAGCCGTCGGGCTATGGCCGAACCGATGCCGCCGCCCCCGCCGGTAACGACCGCAACCTGACCTTCGAATCTTTGCATCTCTTGCTCCTTACGTCCTATCGAATGTAACTGCCGCCGTTGACGTCGAGCGTCGCGCCGTTCAGCGATCGCTGCGACGGCCTGAGCGCGAAGGCGACGAGTTCGGCGATTTCGGCGGCCTCAGCCATCTCGCCGATCGGTATGTCGGCAACGGCAGCCTTTTTGCCGACTTTCGCGATGAAGTCCTCGGCCATCTCCGTCCGCACCCAGCCGGGCGCGATCGCCAGTGTCACGACACCGTCGGCGCCGAAGCTGCGGGCGATCGACTTCGTGAGGTTGACGAGCGCCGCCTTCGTCGCCGCATAGGGCATGGCATCGGCCGCATAGCCGCGCTGGCCGGCGCGGCTTGCCATGTTGACGATGCGGCCGCCGCCCTGCGCCCTGAAATGCGCAAGTGCCTGCTTGCAGAGATCGGCGGCGGCGAAGAAGTTCACCTGAAACTCCTTCTGCCAGGCTTGCCGCCACGCGTCGGGCTCGGCGTCGATCGTAATCTCGGTGCGAATCCCGGCATTGTTGACGAGCGCATGGATACGGCCCGCCGCTTCTTCTGCCCGGCGCCAGAGGTCGAATGCCCCCTCGGCCGCCGAAAGGTCCGCCTGAACGATCCACCCCTCGCCGGAAATACGCGCCAGCAGCGCTTCCGCTCCCGCTCGGTCGCGGCCGTAGTGGATGATCGGACGGGCGCCCTCTTCCGCCAGGCGCTCGACGATGGCCGCGCCGATGCCGCCGGAAGCGCCGGTGACGAGGACGGTCTGGCCCGATAGGGACTGGATGGACATTGTAGCCTCCTCAACCGAGCTGATCGACCTGCGGACCCCAGCTGTCGGAGAGCGCAAAGCCGCTCCTGAATGGATCCTCGTCCGAAATGCGGAGCTGTTCGCGGCCGTAGATCCAGCCGCGTCCGGTGATCCGCGGCAGCACGGCGGGACGTCCGCCGACCTCGGTGACACCGATCGCTTCCGCCACGAACTCGCCGCCGATGATCGAGCGCGACCTGCGCCGATCGCCGACGGCAATCTCGCCGCGGGCGTAAAGTGTCGCGAGATTGGCCGAACTGCCGGTGCCGCAGGGGGAGCGATCGACGCGGCCGGGCTTCAGCGTCGTGCAGGTGCGCACCGCGCCGTCCGGCTCGCGCCCGCGAAACATCACATAGGCAATCTCGTCGACACCGCTCAGTTCCGGGTGTTTCACCGTCACCTGCTCGGAGATCTGCGACTTCAGCCCGATTCCCGCTTCGGCCAGATAACGTGCATTGGCCGGCGCAATCGCGCTTCCGACCTGATCGACATCGACGATCGCGTAATAGACGCCGCCGAAAGCGATATCGACCTTGATACGGCCCCAACGCGGCGTCTCGATCTCCCGGTCCAGCGCCTCGGCGAAACTCGGCACGTTGTCGAGGCTGACCGACAGGCAGCGGCCTCCCCGGCAGGTGGCGCGGGCGACGATCAGCCCGGCCGGTGTGTCGAGCCGCACGATCGTCTCCGGCTCCTGCATTGCGACGCGGCCGCTTTCAAGCAGGGCGGTGACGACGCAGATGCAATTGCTGCCGGACATCGGATGGGCGCGGTCGGCCTGCAGGACGATAAAGCCGGCATCGGCGTCGGGCCGCGTCGGCGCGACGAGCAGATTGACCGACATGGCGACGCTGGCGCGCGGCTCGAAGGTGACGAAGCGGCGGAGGCTGTCATCGACCTGGTTGATGTGGTTCATCTTGTCGAGCAGGGTGGCGCCGGGGATTTCCGGCGCACCCCCGACGATCACCTTGCCGATCTCGCCCTGGCAATGGACCTCGAGGAGATCAAGCGAACGATCCCAGTTCATCATTTGATGTACCAGCCCCACTTCTCGCCGGCAGCAAAGCGGGTGATCTGCTTCGTCTCGAGGTAGTTTTCGAGGCCCCAGCGACCGAGTTCGCGGCCGATGCCCGACTCCTTGTAGCCGCCCCAGGGCGCCTCGGTGAAGGTCGGCTGCGAGCAGTTGATCCAGACGATGCCGGCGCGGAAGGCGCTCGCGACCCGCTCGGCGCGGACATCGTCCTTCGACATCACCGCTGCGGCGAGACCGAAGCGGGAATCATTGGCAAGCTCGATCGCTTCCTCTTCGGTCGAGAACGGTTTGATGCAGACGACCGGCCCAAAAATCTCCTCGCGCCAGGCATCGCTCTCCAACGGCACGTCGGTCAGCACCGTCGGTTCGAGATAGTAGCCCGTGTCGAAGCCTTCCGGCCGCTTGCCACCGCAGGCGACGGTCGCACCGGCGGCTTTCGCCGCCTCGATCGCCGCAACGACCTGTTCGTGCTGGCGCTTGGAGACCAGCGGTCCGAGCAGGACTCCGTCTTCGAGACCGTCACCGATCCTGATCTTCTTCGTTTCCTCGACAAGCCGCGCCAGCAGCTTGTCGTAGATGCCCTCCTGCACGAGGACTCGCGACGTCGCCGAGCAGACCTGGCCCTGGTTCCAGAAGATGCCGAACATGATCCATTCGACCGCCTCGTCGATATCGGCATCGTCGAAGACGACGAAGGGCGACTTGCCGCCGAGTTCGAGGCTGACGCGCTTGATGTCGCGGGCCGCCGCCGCCATGATCTTCGAACCGACCGGCCCGGAGCCGGTAAAGGCAAGCTTGTCGACTTGCCTGTGGTCGATGATCGCCTGGCCGGCGACCGATCCGGAGCCGGTGACGATGTTGAGGACGCCCGGCGGCAGGCCCGCGTCATCGGCGAGCGCGGCAAGTTCGAGCGCCGTCAGCGAGGTGACCTCGGCCGGCTTCAGCACGACCGTGCAGCCGGCGGCAAGCGCCGGCGCGACTTTCCAGGCCGCCATCAGCAGCGGATAATTCCAGGGAATGATCGCGCCGGCGACACCGATCGGCTCCTTGACCGCCTTGGAGGTGAAGCGGGCGTCGGCAAGCGCGATCGGCTCTTCCGGATTGTTGTCGAGCTGTTCGGCAAGCCCCGCATAGAAGTCGAAGCAGCCGGCCGCGTCGGCGACATCCCAATCGGCTTCGGGAAACGGCTTGCCGTTGTCGATCACCTCGAGACGGGCGATCTCCGCCTGCCGGGCGCGGATGCCCTCGGCAATGGCGCGCAGGTATTTTGCTCTCTGTGCGCCCGAAAGCTTCGGCCAGCCGTCCTTGTCGAAGGCGCGGCGTGCCGCCTTCACGGCGAGATCGACGTCTTCCGCCGTTGCAGCCGCGATCTGGTGAATCACTTCTTCCGTCGCCGGATTGACGACGTCGAACGTCCTGCCGTTCGCGGCCGGCGTCCATTTTCCATCGATATAGAGTTCGCTGCGCATTGTTCGCTCCATTGTTTCCCGCGCTCGCCGTCAGAACCGGTCGACGCGGTATGGTTTGAGATCGACCGGCGGCTCAGCGCCCGTCACGAGATCGGCGATCAGCCGTCCGGTCGTCGCCGCATAGGTAAGGCCCAGATGCCCATGGCCGGTGGCGTAGAAGATGCCGCGGTGTTTCGCGGAAGGGCCGATGATCGGCACCGTATCGGGAAGCGCCGGCCGGTGGCCCATCCACTCCGTCGCCTTCTCGGCCCGCAGATCCGGCAGCGCCTCGCGCGCCCGCTTGACCAGCACTTTCGCCCGCCGGTAGTCAGGCGCCGCCTCGAGACCGGCCATCTCAACCGTGCCGCCGACGCGAATGCCGCCGGCCGTCGGCGTCACCATGAAGGCGCGCGCCGGCCAGATGATCGAGTGGCGCATCGAGATTCCCGGCGCCATGATCTGGGTGTGGTAGCCACGCTCGGTCTCGAGCGGGACCGGTTCGCCGAGAAGCCGCGCCAGCTTGCCGGTATAGGCGCCGGCTGCGAGCACGACTCGAGAGGCAGCAACCGAACGGCCATCCTTCAGGCGGACGGCTTTGACGCGATCGCCACTATCAAAACCCGCGACCTCGCCCTGCTCGATCCTGCCTCCGAGAGCGAGAAACTTTTCGCGCAGTTTCAGGAGCAGCTTGTAGGGGTCGCGGATCGAGCGGTTGTCGGGAAACAGCACCGCCTTCCCAATCTTCGTCGTTAATGCTGGTTCGAGATCACGGATGGCATTACCGCCGAGGACTTCGTGGCGGAAGCCGAAGCGCTCGAGAACCGCGATATGCTCGCGGTCAGCCCTGAACTCGGCCTCGTCCGCATAGAGGCTCAGGCAGCCCTCCTCGGTCAGCATGTCCGTCAGTTCCGCCGCCTGCAGCAGCGGCATCAGATCTTCGTAGACACGACGGCAAAGCACGGCGCCTGCCGCCTCCAGCTCTTTCACCCGCGACGGGCGGCTTGCTTCGAGAAACCGAAGGAACCACGGCGTGAGCTTCGGCAGATAGGAGGGGCGGATACGCACCGGCCCTTCAGGATCGACCAGCCATTTCGGCATTTGCGCCCAGACCGAAGGGCGCGAGGCCGGCATGAATTCGGTGACGGCGATCGATGCCATGTTGCCGTAGGAGGCGCCCTTGCCGTCCGGATTCCGCTCGACGAGCACGGCGCCCTTCCCGCGGCGTTGCAGCTCGTAGGCGATTGTGGTGCCGATAATACCGGCGCCGACGACAACGACAGGACCTTCGTTATTGCTCATCTTTTATCTTTTCTCGATGTGCTGCTGCATTTAAACCGTGGTCATCCAGGTGTCGGCCATCGTGAAGCCCTCCGGATAGGGATCGGTCGGGTCCATGCCCATCTGGTAGAGACCGGTGATCCAGGCCTGGCCGGCGATCGCCGGTATCACCGCGTCGTACGCCCCGACCTTCGTCAGTCCGTCGATTGTGCAGGTGAAGCGGCTGCCGGTGATCGACTCGTGAATGAGCGTTTCGCCGGGTTGGATAAGCCCTTTCTTATGCAACAGCGCCAGCCGCGCCGACGAGCCTGTGCCGCAGGGCGAGCGGTCGCAGCGCCCCGGCGAGACGACGACGCAGTTCCTCGCGATAAGCTGGCCATTCTCCCGCCGCAGCGGTCCCATGAACTCGGTGTTGGTGATCCCCGGAATGGCCGGGTTCTCGGGATGCTCGACGGTGAGCTGCTCGGCGGCCGCGAATTTGAGCTTCTGGCCGATTTCGCAGAGCTCGCGGGCTTCCGAGGGATCGATCGAGATGCCGAGGTCGGCGGCGTCGACCATGGTGTAGGTCATGCCGCCATAGACGATGTCGACCCGAACGGTCCCGAGGCCTGCGACTTCGATCTTGGCGTCGACATGGTAGCAGAAGGCTGGCTGGTTCACGAGCCGGACGCTCGTCACCTTGCCGTCCCTGCATTCGCAGCGCACCCTGATCAGGCCTGCTGGAGACTCGAGCGTCAATTGAGTGACCGGCTCCTGCATCGGCAGGATTCCGGTCTCGAGCAGCACCGTCGCCACGCACATCGTGTTCGAACCGGACATCGCCGGATATTCGGTCGTCTCCAGGATCACATAGCCCATGTCGGCTTCGGGGTGATTGGAGGGGAGCACGATATTGGCATTGTGCCAGACCGCCCCGCGCGGCTCGAACAGCACCATCTTGCGGATGCCGTCCATGTGGGTTTCGAGATGAACCCGCTTGTCGAACATGGTCTCGCCGGGAACCTGGCCAACGCCGCCGACGATCACCTTGCCGCTTTCGCCTTCGGCATGGCAATCGACGACCGAAAGGACCTTGCTGAAGCGCATCTCTCTAGCTCCAAAGCCGCGGAAAAGTTGTCGAGGAGCCGCTTCCCTGATTGTCGAACGGCCGGGAAGCGGCGCTTCGACTGGCGATTACCAGTTCAGGATCGGCTCCATGGCGGCGCGGAACTCGGCCTTCTCATCGTCGGTCAGCGGTCCGAGCGGCGCGCGGCACTCACCGACGGGCAAGCCCTGAAGCTCGCAGCCATACTTGATCTTCTGCACGAACTTGCCGCTTTCGAGGATGTTCATCGCCCGGTAGAGCGTCTTCATCTGCGCCCGAGCCTTGTCGAGATCGCCGGAACGGAAGGTGCGGTCCAGGTCGCAGCAGGCCTTGGCCATGCAGTTCGACGGCCCGCAGATCCAGGAATCGGCGCCCCAGAACATGAAGTCGAGCGCGATGTCATCCGAGCCGGACACCAGCTGGATGCGGCCTTCGTAGCGGCTGGCGATGTCGACCGCGCGCTGCAGAACGCCCGAGCTTTCCTTGATGCCGATGACGCGCGGATTGTCGGCGAAATGGTCCATCAGCTCGAAGCTGATGTCCGAACCATCCTTGGCCGGATAGGAATAGAGGACGAGGTTCACGTCCACGGCATTAAGCACGGTCTCATAGTGCCGGATCAGTTCGGCTTGCGTCGGGCGGGTGTAGAAGGGCGGTGCGAGCAGCACAGTGTCATAGCCGATTTCCTTGGCGATCGCCGTCTGCTCGATGACTTCGCGGGTGGCGGGGGCATTGGTGCCGGCGATCAGAATTTCGCCCGGCTTGGTGAAGTCCTTGACGAATTGCAGCACGTCGCGACGCTCTTGCGTGGACTGGCTGAAATACTCACCGGTCGAGCCGTTCGGAACCCAGCCGGTGACGCCGGCCTCGCGCAGATGGGCCAGCAGCTTTTCAAAGGCCTTGAAGTCGACCCTGTTGTTCGCGTCGAACGGGGTGACGAGGGCGGGCATGACGCCAGAGAGTTTCATGGAGGTTCTCCTTTCGAAAGAATTCGGTTCAGATCGCGAGCTTGGTGAGCACGCGCCGCTCGACCAGCGTGACGGCACGGGTGAGCGGGAAGGCGATGAGGAAGTAGATGAGGGCGACCACCGTCAGCACCTCGATCGGCCGCGCCGTGTTGTTAGAAATGTTCTGGCCGACGAACATCAGGTCGGCCATGCCGACGGCGGAAACGAGCGCGCTTTCCTTGAACAGGCTGACGCAGTTCGAAAGCAGCGTCGGGACGGCGCGCAGCACCGCCTGCGGCAGGATGACGTTCGTCACCTGGACGCGGCGCGGCAGGCCGAGTGCGACGCAGGCGTCGAGCTGTTCCGGACCGATCGATTTCAGCGATGCCCGGAAGGTCTCGCTGGTGATCGCGCCCATGTAGAGGGTGAGCGCGATCACGCCCGAAGTGAGGTTGGAGAGCTCGACGCCGAGGATGAGCGGCAGGCAGAAGAAGATCCAGAAGAGCTGGACGAGCACCGGCGTGCCGCGGAAGAACTCGACATAGACGCTGGAGACAGCCCGCAGCAGAGCGCTACGCGATGTGCGGGCGAGGCCGATGAAGAAGCCGAGGCTGCAGCCGAGGACGATGCAGATCAGCGTTAGCTTGACGGTCATCCAGAGGCCGAGAAGCAGCGCTTCCTGGAAGCGAAGGATGATGGAAAAGTCGAGAGCCATGGGTCTTCTCCTCAGCTCATCATCAGTTGGCGGCGGCGTTCGAGGTAGCCGACGACCTGCGAGACGGGGAACGAGACGGCGAAATATACCAGAGCGACGAGGGTGAAAGTCTCGATCGGCCTGTACGTCTCCGTCGCCAGCGTCTTCGCCTGGTACATGAGGTCCTGCACGGCGACGATCGCGACCAGCGCCGTCTGCTGGAAGATGCCGATGCCGTTGGTGAGCAGTACGGGGATCGACGCCCGCACCGCGGTCGGCAGCACGATATAGAGGGTGCGCTGCAGCGGGTTGAGGCCGAGCGCGATGCCGGCATCGAGCTGCTCGCGCGGAACTGCCTGGATCGCGGCGCGATAGGCCTCGGCGTTGAAGGCCATCAGGTTGAGGCCGAGCGCCAGGATGCCCATCGTCATCGAGCCGAGGAAGACGTTGAACAGCATCGGCACGCAGTAGAAGAACCAGACGATCTGGACGATAGCCGGGGTGCAGCGGAAGAATTCGACGAAGAGCATCGCCGGCAGCCGCACCGGCGCGAAGCGGCTCATGATGAGGAGCGCCAGCGGAAAGCCGAGCACGACGCCGATTATGTTGGCAGCGACCGTCAGCTCAAGCGTGACCATCAGTCCCTCCCAGAGGGGACCGAACGAGACGGACTGGAAGTCGAAGGAATAACCCATCTCGCCCTCCTAATGCCGGATATGGAAGACGCGGTCGATGAAGTCCTTCGTGCGCTCTTCCTTGGGCGCGCCGAGCACCTGCTCCGGCGGTCCGTCCTCGACGACCACACCGCCGGCGCAGAAGATGACGCGCGAGGCGATGTTCTTCGCAAACCACATATCGTGGGTGACGATCATCATCGGCATGTCCTGGGCGGCAAGCTGCAGGATCACCTGCTCGACTTCGGCGACGAGCTCGGGATCAAGCGCCGAGGTCACCTCGTCGAACAGCATCAGCTTCGGATCGAGCATCAGGGCGCGGGCGATTGCGACGCGCTGCTTCTGTCCGCCGGAAAGCTGCGCCGGATAGGCATTGGCCTTGGCGCCGAGGCCGAAGCGCTCGAGCAGCGCCTGGGCGCGCTTGGTGGCGCTCGCCTTGGCTTCACCCCGGACCTTGCAGGGCGCGAGGATCAGGTTCTGGATAACGGAGAGATGCGGGAACAGCGTGTAGTGCTGGAACACCATCCCGATCGAGCGCCGCACCTCGGTGTCGATCTCAGTTTTCTTGTCGGCGCTCTCGGACGAGATATAGGGCTTGCCGCCGAAGCGGATCGAGCCGCTGTCGATCTTCTCTAGCCCCATCATGACGCGCAGCAGCGTGCTCTTGCCGCCGCCGCTCGGGCCGATGACGACGACCCGTTCGCCGGGCTTCATCTCGATGTCGAGGCCCTTGAGCACCTGGATATGCGGGCCGTAACTCTTGTGGAGGGACTGGATTTTGACAAGGGGAGCACTGAAGGACATGGTCATCGCCGACCTCGCTGGTCAAAAGAAGGGATGAGAGTGGCCGGGCTAGCGCGTGGCCGCGCCCGACCCTCTACCGTTTCGTTACTGGGCGCTCTTCAGCACGTCATCGACGGCCTTGCGGATCAGTTCATCAACGTGACCGGTCGCGACTTTTTCCTCGAGGAAGATGTTCACCACCTCGACGTCGGCAGCTGACAGCTGATGCGGCAGGCCGAAGGCGACGCCCTGCTTCGCCAGCGCCGGCGTCGGGTTCAGCGCGACCGCCCAATCGGGGTTCGACTGGGTGAAGAGCTGGTTGGTGTCCGAGGCATCGACGAGGATGTCGGCGCGGCGCGATACGACGGCGAGGCGCGTTTCATCGTTACCCGGGAGGCGCAGGATCGCGGCGTTCTTAACCGCGGCGGTGATCGCCTTGTCCTGGGCGGTGCCAGACATGACCGCGAGCGTCACGTCCTTCTTGTCGATATCGGCAACCGAAGCTGCGCCGGTCGGGATCTTCGGGTTCTCCTTGTTGTAGGCGAGCGAGATCTGGTACTCCATGGCGGGAACGGAGAACTGCACGGCCATGGCACGCGCCGGCGTCCTGTTCAGCGCCAGCGAAAGGTCCCATTTCCCCGCCTGCAGGCCGGCGACGATATTGTCCCAGGTGGTGTCGACGAATTCCGGCTTGACCTTCAGCGTCTCGGCGAATTCGCGGCAGAGATCGGCGAAGAAGCCGGAATATTCGCCGCTCGCCGGATCGCGCATCACATAGGGCGGAGCCACAGCCGCGCCGCAACGAAGGACGCCCGCCTTCTGCACGCCCTGCCAATAGCCTTCGGCGGTCTGGGCGGATGCGGCGGTGGTTGAAAGTCCAGCGATCAGGGCAAGCGCAGGCATCGCCCGCATTGCGGACGCAAGCATCTTCGAAAGCATCTTCAATTTCCTCTGTTTGATGTGCGCGGTGCGCGGTTCCACCCGTCGGCTATCGCCGATCTTGTTCTTTTGTCGTCTACGTGTCGACACGATATTTATGTCGGCAACGTGTCGACATTGTCAAGCGGAGAATTTACATTGTCTCGGCGGGGCTCTTCTGGCGTTATGCGTCCGAACGACGGAAAGGGACGTATGTGTCTGACGAAACTGAAACCAAGCGCGCCAGAGGCACCGGCTGGAAAAATGTCTACGAGACGCTCCGAAACGAGATTCTGGCGCTGACGCTCGCTCCCGGCCAACTTCTCGACGAAAGCACGCTTGCCGAGCGCTTCGACATGTCGCGCTCGCCGGTGCGCGAGGCATTGATCCGGCTCGCCGGCGAGGATCTGGTCGTGACGCTCGCGAACCGCAGCACGATCGTGGCGCCGATCGAGGTCGCGACCTTCCCGAAATATGTCGAGGCGCTGGATATAGCCCAGCGCATGAACACCCGGCTTGCCGCGGAACTGCGCACGGAGATGGACCTCAAGACGATCGCCAGGCGGCAGAAGGAATTCGAAGCGGCGGTCAAGACCGGCAATCACCTCGAGATGTCCGAGGCCAACAAGCAATTCCATATGGCGATCGCCCATGCCGGCCGGAACCCCTATCTGGTGTCGTTCTACGAGCGGCTGCTCAACCAGGGCCAGCGCATGCTACATCTCCACTTCGAATATCTGGAGCGCACCCACGAGGGCTATCTGCTGACCGACGAGCACAACCAGATGCTCGAGGCCATCCGGGCAAAGAATGTCGACCTCGCCGACGAGTTGGCGCATGCCCATACGCGCCAATTCCAGCAGAACTTCATCAATTTCATGCGCGAGAACTACACGACGGACGTTTCGCTCGGACGGCGCAAGGCGGCGGAATAGATGCGGATCGGCTTCGTCGGCACAGGAACCATTACCGAGGCGATGGTGACGGGGATCGTCGCTTCCCCGCTCGATGTGGCGGAGATCATCGTTTCGCCGCGCAGCCGCGAGATCGCCGCCCGGCTCGCGGGCCGGTTTCCCAGCGTGCGGATCGGAAGGGACAATCAGGAGGTGGTCGATGTGGCCGAAATCCTGTTCCTGGCAATCCGGCCGCAGATCGCAGAGGAAGTGATTGCCGAGCTCGCTTTCCGGAAAGGCCAGGCGGTCGTCAGCGTCATCGCGGCGACAGACCGCCCCAGGCTTCTAAGCTGGATCAACGAAGAGGTGAACCTCACACAGACGGTTCCCCTGCCCTTCGTCGCCGATCGTGAAGGCGTTACTGCGATCTATCCGCCGAACCCGGGCGTTGCCGCTCTGTTCGCCGCCCTTGGCACCGCAGTCGAATGCGAGACGAAGGAGGAATACGACCTCCTCGCCGCCGCCAGCGCCCTGATGGGCACCTATTTCGGCATTCTCGACCGGACGACCGGCTGGCTTGCCGAGAAAGGCATGGAGCGCGAGAAGGCCCGCGCCTATCTGGCTCCGCTCTTCGCCAGCCTGGCGCAGACGGCGGTCAGGGCCCAGGCGACGCCCCTCGATACGCTCAGGCGCGAGTTCTCGACGCCCGGCGGCTTGAACGAACAGGTGTTCGCCGATTTCGAACGCGGCGGCGGAAGCCGCGCCTTGACCGAGGCGCTTGAAGCGGTGCTGCGCCGGATAAGACGATAGCGAGTCAGTCGGTCCCCGCTTGATCCGCGACGCCAGGCCGCGGTCGATGCTTCGGCTTTACATTTCTTTACATTCGCCCGGAAGGCTCGAAACGTTGCCCTGTTAGCTTTCCTCCATTGCAGCAGGTGCTGCGGAGTGAAAGGAGACTGACTATGGAAAACGAGGACAAGACCCTGTCGAGCCCGGCCGCCGGAGTGCCCGCTTCGAAAGGCTGGGGACGGCGCGTCGCGATCGGCGGGCTCGCCGCCGTCGGCGTTGTCGGCGCGGTCGGATTTGCTGCCGCGCGCAGCGATGATTTCGGTTTCGGCATGGGCCGTTTCGGCATAGCCGGCCATATCATGCACGCGCATATGGGAGGAGGCGGCTTTATGGAACAGCGGATCGGCTCCATGCTCGATGAACTCGACGCGACGCCCGAGCAGGAAGACAAGCTTTGGGACATCATCGACAAGGCGCGCACCGAGATCAGGCCGACTTTCCGGGACTTCCGCGAGACGCGCGAGGAGGTTATCGAACTCCTCGGTGCGGCGACCGTCGACCGCGCCGCCGCCGAGAAACTGCGCAGCGAGCGCATTGCCGCGATCGACGCGGCTTCGCGCAAAATGACGACTGCGCTCCTCGAAGCCGCCGAAGTGCTGACGCCGGAGCAGCGCGCCAAGCTTGCAGCTCATTTGAAGGAGCGCAGGGGCCGCGGCCCGTGGTAAGACCAACGAGCGATTGAACGGAACGGAAGCGATGGCGGAACGGGTCTTGATTGTTGACGACGATACGCGCCTCTCCGCCATGCTTGCCGACTATCTCTCCGGAAACGGCTTCACCGTCCACACCGCTGCGACGGCCACGGCGGGCCTGACTGACCTCGGCCGCCGTGCGCCGGACGTCGTGATCCTCGACGTCATGCTGCCCGACTTTGACGGCTTCGAGACCTGCCGGCGCATGCGCGCGCTGTCAGACGTGCCCATCCTGATGCTGACGGCCAAGGGCGAAGAGACGGATCGCATCGTCGGCCTGGAGCTCGGGGCCGACGACTATCTGCCCAAGCCCTTCAATCCGCGCGAGCTGCTGGCGCGGCTGAAGGCCATCCTGCGCCGCCGCAATGGCAGCGCGGCGGTTTCCAGGACCTTGCGCTTCGGACGGCTGGAGATCGATCCGGGCTCCCGCTCGGTCCGGATCGACGGCCGCGAATGCGGGCTCACCAGCTACCAGTTCGACTTGCTTGTGGCACTTGCCGAAAATGCTGGCCGCACGCTGTCGCGCGAGCAGTTGATGGACGCCGTGAAAGGCGAGGAGCTGGAAGCCTTCGACCGGTCCATCGACGTCCATGTCTCGCGCATCAGGGCGGCCATCGAGAGCGATCCCAAGCATCCGCGACGCATCGTCACCGTGCGCGGCGCCGGCTATGTCTTCGCCCGCTTCCAGGACGACGAGAGATAAAGGATGTCGCCCAAAAGTGTGCAGCGGTTTTGGGATAACGACATGCATCCAAACAGAGACCTAGAGCGATGCGCAACCGGCTGTTCCTGAAAATCTACCTGACGCTGCTGGCGAGCCTTGCGGCAGTCGCCGTCGCCAGCGCCGCCTTCGTCTGGCTCGGACAGGGCGAGGAGGATGTGAGCTGGCAGAGCCAGCGCGCGCGGTTCGTCGCAGCACTCATCCCGTTGGACATGGACCGTCAGTCGGTCGAGGCGACGTTGAGGCGGTTTTCCAGGGCCTTCGACGCCGACCTTGCGGTCTATGATCGAAACGGCCGGCTGATCGCCGGCGCCGGCCGGCCGCTACCGCGCGACATTCTCGAGCGGCGCTGGCGCCACGACAGAGGCGACGTTCAAACCATGGTGACCGAGTTGCCCGACGGCCGCGCCGTGGCCGCGCGCATGGCGCGGCCCTTCCGCCCGGCCGGCCGCAATCCGCTCGCCTATCTGGCCCTGATCGCCGGGGTCATCGGGCTCGCCGCCTATCCGGTGGTGCGTCACCTGACGCGCCGGCTTGAGCGGCTGCGCGCCGGCGTCGATGCCTGGGGGCGGGGCGACTTCGTGGCCCGCGTGCCGGCGAATGGCCACGACGAAGTGGCGGCGGTGGCGAAGAGCTTCAACAGGGCCGCCGATCACGTCGAACGGCTGATCAAGTCGCACCGCGCTCTTCTCGCCAATGCCAGCCACGAATTGCGGTCGCCGCTTGCCCGGCTGCGCGTGGCGATCGACCTCTACGAGCAGGCGCCGGACGACAACCGCAAGGAGGAGATCATCCGCAACCTCGCGGAGCTCGACACGCTGGTCGAGGAGATCCTGCTGGCGAGCAGGCTCGACCATGTCGAGCGACTCGATGCGCCCGAGCCGGTCGACCTCCTCGCCCTGGTCTCGGAAGAAGGGGCGCGCAACGGCGTCGAGGTCTTAGGCATGCCCGCGACCGTCAGAGGCGATGCGCGCCTCATCGGCAGGCTGGTGCGCAATCTGATGCAGAACGCGCTTCGCCACGGCGACCCGCCAGTTTCTGCCACGGTCGCGCAGGCGGACGGTAAGGTGGAACTCAGGGTCCGCGATCACGGCCCGGGCATAGCAGAGAGCGAGGGCGCCCGTGTATTCGAGCCGTTCTACCGGCCCTCGGGACGCAGCGAGGCCGCGGGCGGCTGGGGCCTGGGGCTGGCGCTTGTGCGCCAGATCGCCGAGCGCCACGGCGGTGCCGTCCGCTACGAATCCCCGCCGGGCGGCGGCGTCTGCTTCATCGTGACGCTTCCCGCGCATCGCGACGCCGGGGCCTGAAGTGCCTCGCGCGCCGGAAAAGACGCGCGGCGCCCTAGAGGCTCTCAGCGGCTGATCGTTGCCTTGAGCGCGTCGATGGAGGACTGGATGCCGGCCTCCGTGGACATGGTGAAATCCTCCATCTCGAGGCTCACCCAGCCGTTGTAGCCGCACATGCGGACGACCGAGAAGAACTCCTTCCACCATTGCAGGTCACGGCCGGCGCCGACGGCGACGTAGTTCCAGCTGCGATTGGCAACGTCGGTGACCTCCTTCAATTCGAAAAGGCCGTTCACATCGGCAAGCCCCCGCTCAATACGGGTGTCCTTGCCGTGGCAATGGTGGATCGCACTGCCCAGCGCGCGGGCCGAGGCGATTGGATCGGCGCCCATCCACATCAGATGCGACGGGTCGAGGTTCATGCCGACCATCGGGCCGACCTCGCTGCGCAGGCGGAAGAGGGTCTCGGGATTCCAGACAAGCATCGCCGAGAAGTTTTCGAGCGCGTATTTCTCGACGCCGGCCTCCTTGGCGAGCTTCACCAGATCGTGCCAGAGCGGGAAAGCGCGGTCCTCCCACTGATAGCGATCGCGTTCCGGCATCTCGTCGGGCCAGCTCTTGGTGTAGACCAGCCAGTTCGGTACCATGTCGCCGGGCGCTGCTTCCGGCAGGCCAGACATGGTCACGATGGTCTTGACGCCGATTTCACCGGCGAGGCGGATCGTCTGCTCCATCTCCTCTCGGTGACGCTTGCCCATGGCACCCGGATCGAGCGGGTTGGCCGAGCAGTTGAGCGCCGCGATTTTAAGGCCACGGGCCTCGATCTCCCTGAGCTTCGTCCTCAAGAGCGCCCTGTCGGACAAGAGTTCGTCGGCCCGGAAATGCGGCGCGCGGGACCACCCGCCGCCGGTCATCTCGATGCCTTCGACACCGAGTTTGACGCATTTGTCGAGCATATCGGTGAAGGAGAGCTCTCCCATCACATCGGTGCAGATCGATAGTTTCATGTTGTCTCTATCCAAAAAAAGGGGGGCGCCCGAAAGCGCCCCAGGTGGTGGAGCTCAGTGAAAGTCAACCCAGGCGGAGCCGGCGTCAGCCGAGCGGACGCAGTTCTCCAGCCAGCGGACACCTTCGGTGCCTGCCTTGATGCCCGGGTAGTGATGTGTCTTCAGGAAGACCTCGTCGCCGCGCTTTCTCGCGTCGATCGCCTGCGCGATCCACAGGTAGATGTTCGACCAGCTGTCGCCCAGACCTTCGGTATGCAGCGCGCCCATGCGGTCGACGGCGAGGCTTTCTTCCTCGAGATAGGGCATGCCGTGATGGAGCGTGCGGTTCGGCTCGCCCTGCACCTCGTAGATCAGCTGATCGGGATGGCTGTCGCTCCATTCAATCGAGGCCTTGGAGCCGATGAAACGGTAGCGCTGCGACCCCATGTTGCCGGCGTTGACCGACGAAACCCAGAGACGGCCCCGCGCCCCGTTGTCGTAGTGCATCAGCACGGTCGCATGGTCTTCAAGCGGCGCACGGGTCGGGATGAAGGCCTTGCGGTCGCAGAGCAGCTTGTCGATCTTCAGATGCGGCAGGACGATCTCGGACAGGTAATAGAGATGCGTGCCTATATCGCCGAGAACGAAGGTGGGACCGGCGGTCTTAGGGTTGGTGCGCCACTTCACGGCCTCGCCGGCGCCGACGTCGTCGCCCGAGTTGAAGCCGTGGGTGTATTGCATATCGACGATGCGGATATCGCCGAGCATGCCCTTCTTGACCATGGCGGCCATCTGGTGAACCAGCGGGTGGCCGGTGAAGCCGTAGGTCACCCCGACGATCAGTCCCTTTTCCGCGGCAAGCCTTTCGACCTCCTCGCATTCGGCCACGGTGAAGAACAACGGCTTTTCGCAGATGACGTGCAGGCCGGCCTCGAGGCAGGCCTTGGTGATCTCGTAATGGGTGAAATTCGGCGTCGCGATCGAGACGACCTCGACGCCGTCCTCGCGTGCCGCCTCCCTGAAGATCAGTTCCTTGTAGTCGGCATAGCAGCGGTCCGCCTCGACGCCGAGTCTCACGCCGAAATCACGGCCGCGTTCGGCGTCGAGATCGAAGGCGCCGGCGACCAGCCGATAGGTGCCGTCACGCAGCGCCCCGGTGCGATGCTTGTAGCCCACCTGGCCGGTGCGGCCGCCACCGACCATGCCCCAGCGGAGCGGCCGATCGATAAGTCTTTCGCCATTCAGCATTTTTGAACCTTTCAGGACTGTTGTCTTCTTGACCGTAGGGCGTGACCGGAAACGTCGGTTACCGGGGGCGCCTCCAATGTCGTGGAGTAGAGCGAAGGGCGGTCGCGCATGCGGACCGGCTGGAGTTCGCCGCTTTCGACTGCCTTCAGCGCCGCATCGGCGACCAGCGTGGCGGCATAGCCGTCCCAGGTGGAGGGGCCGGTCGCCGTTCCCCGCGCCGCGGCGCCAATCCATTCGCGGAACTCCTGGTCATAGGCCTCGATGAAACGCCCGCGCCAATCCGCCGGCACCAACTGGCGCACGCCATGGATGTCGCGGATGACGGTCGCCGGACGGAGCGGCAGGCTTGCGGTGCCCTCCTCGCAGCTCACCTCGCCGCGGATGTCGTAGCCGTAGGCGATGTTGACCGAGATCTCGACATCGACCAGTACACCGGAGCCCATGTGCAGAAGCACCACCACAGGATCGCGCAGCTCCGTGCCGCGGCGCGAGCGGCGCGGCACGCGAACCTCGACACCCCTCACCTCGTCGTTCAGAAGCCAGCGCGAAATGTCCGCATCATGGACGAGCGTGTCGTTGAGCGGCATGTCCGAGGTATAGAGGCCCTCGGGAACGGCCGCATTGCGGTGGGTCGAATGGAACATCAGCGGCGCACCGAGCGTGCCGGAGTCCAGCGTCGCCTTGAGGCGGCGATAGTCGGCGTCGAAGCGGCGCATGAAGCCCACCTGCACCAGGCGGCGCCCGAACGCCACCTCGGCCTCCATCACCCTCAGCGCTGCGGCCGCGGTCGTGACCAGCGGCTTTTCGCAGAACACGGGCTTGCCGGCGGCGATGCAGTCGAGAAGCTGCTCCTCGTGGGCGGGTCCCCACGAGCAGATGACCACCGCCTCGACCGTCTCGGAGCGGATGAGATCGCCCGCCGTGGCAAAGACCGCCGCCCCCTCAGGCGCGACCGCGGCAGCACGAGCCCCGTCGATATCGCTCACCGCGATCACTTCGGCGCCCGACAGGACCTGGGTCAGACGGCGGATGTGGTCCTGGCCGATCATGCCCGTTCCGATGACACCGACCTTGAGGGTCATTTCGCCCCCCAGTACTTGTCGATGTAGCGCTGCATTTCGGCGCGCATGAATGTGCCGGAATGATCCGCCTTGTCTTCCCAGGCGAAGACGCAGGCGGTCATGATGCCGTCGAAGCCCACTTCGGCGAGGGTGGCGAAGAAATCGTCCCAGGGAACCTCGCCCTGGCCGATGTTCAAGTGCTGATGCACGCGGGCCTGCGTGCCCGGAGGGTTGAGAATGTAGCGCAGGCCCGAAGAGGCCTTGTGGTTGAACGTATCGCCGACGTGAACATGCGCGAGCACATCTCTCGCCTCGCGCAGCATCGCCTTCGTGTCGTCGCCGAAGTAGAAGGTGTGCGGTGCGCAGTAGAGGAACTTGACGTTCTTCGAGTTGACCGTGCGGATGATGTCGAGAGCGGGCTGCAGCGTCTCGCACCAATCTTCCGGATGGGGCTCGACGTGAAGCATGATGCCTTCGCGCTCGAAGACCGGGACGAGCTCTTCCATCGATCGCCACCAGGCGTCCTCGCAGGCTTCGATCATCGAGCCGGTGTGGCAGCAGTAGCACGAGTCCTTGTCGGGATGCGGTCCGCGACCGAACTCCGAATTCATCGTGTCGACGCCGAGTTCGACAGCGATCTCGATGGCCCGCTTCCAGTGCTTTACCGCCGCCTGACGCTCGGTCTCGTCATTGGAGGCCCAGCGATACATCGGCAGCAGGGAGGCAATGCCGACATTGGCGTCGGACAGCGCCTTCTTGAACGACTTGACACGGTTAGGGAAGACGCGCGGCGCCTTGAACCATTCGAGGAAATCGCCGCGAGGCGAAAGCTCGATCCAATCGTAACCGAGTTCCTTGACCTTGCTGGGCAACTCCTCAAGCGAGAGATGGCGATGCATAAACGGGTCGATTGCAATCTTCATTTTGACCTCCAGATTCCGGACGCAAGCCTCCCGCCTTCGACTGCGGTCTTTTCAGGCGCTGTCGAAGCTGCGGGTATCGCGCAGTTCGTTTGTGATGCCGTCAGCGATTACTGGGCTGGCGGCGGTGGATGTCCCTCATGACTTGCCATGTAGGTTTCGATTTGAGCCTCGAGGTCCGCCATCGTTTCCCCGCCTGCCATCAGGTCGGTAATCTCCTCACGGGTCTTCTCGCCCCTGCGGAAATCAGCGGCGATTGCCCCGCGGATGAGGACGGCGAAGTGATCGCCCACCGCCATCGCATGCATGACCTGGTGGGTGATGAAAACCACTGCCAGTCCCCGCCGCTTCGCCTCGTTGACGATCCTGAGCACATGGGCCGCCTGTTTCACGCCGAGAGCGGCGGTCGGTTCGTCGAGGATCAGCACCCGGGCGCCGAAATGCACGGCACGGGCGATTGCAAGCGACTGGCGTTCGCCGCCGGAAAGCCCCCCGACAAGGCGATCGCCATCGTCGATGCGGGTGATGCCGAAGTCCTGCACGGCCTTGACGGCAATCTCGTTGGCCGTCTTGCGGTCATAGACCTTGAACGGTCCCCAGCCCTTGGTCGGTTCGACACCGACGAAGAAGGAACGGCCGATCGACATCAGCGGAAAGGTGCCGCCGAATTGATGCACCGTCGAGATGCCCTTTTCCTGCGCATCGCGCGGCCCGCTGAACTCGACAGGCTGACCGTCCATCAGGATGGTGCCGCGCGTCGGTTTGTGCACGCCCGCAAGCGTCTTGATGAGCGTCGACTTGCCGGCGCCGTTGTCGCCGAGCAGGCAGAGCACCTCGCCCGCACGGACCTTGAGCGAGATGTTGTGAAGCACGTCGATAGGACCGAAGCTCTTGTCGACATTTTGAAGTTCAAGGATCGGAGTCTTGTCTGACATGGTTGGACGCTCACTTCTTTTTCTTAGGCACGAAGCTGAGTGCCATTCGCCGGAACGTGTTGTTCATCAGAACCGCGGCCATCAGCATCACGCCGATGATGAGGTTTGACCAGTTGCGGTCGATGTCGGTGAAATAGATGCCCTGGTTGACGACGGCGAAGGTCAGGGCGCCGAGGAAGATGCCGGCGACCGAGCCGAAGCCGCCGGTGAGCAGCACGCCGCCCACGACAATCGAGACGATCGTGTTGAAGATATAGTTCATGCCGCCTGAGACCTGCGCGGAGTTGAACAGGATCGCCCCGCACATGCCGACGAAGGACGCGGCCGTGCTCGATAGGACAAAGAGAGCAATCTTCAGCCGCTTGGTCGGGATCCCGGCATTGCGGGCGCTGACCTCGTCTCCGCCCATCGCGAAGATCCAGTTGCCGTAGCGCGTCGCATGCACCACGAAGCCAAAGATCACCGTGAGGGCAAGCCACCACAGGATAATGACTTGGAACTTGCCGAGGATGAGTTGGCCGAAGACCGTCTTCGCCCAGGCCGGCGCGTCGAGCGGAACCGAGGCGGCCGCGGTCAAAATGACGGAACCCGCAAGGACGAGACCCTGCACGGCGACCAGCGTGCCCAGCGTGATGATCAGCGAGGGCACGCTCGTGCGCACCGCCAGGAACCCGTTTGCCAGTCCCACCAGCACGCCGAAGGCCAGCGCACCGAGCATGCCGATTACGATCGGCAGGTCGTAATAGCCCGACAGAATGGCGATCGACATCGACCCAGCCGGGATCATCGCGCCGATCGAGATGTCAAGCTCGCCAGCGATCATCAGAAGGCCGACCGGCAAGGCGACGATGCCGAGATTGGCCGCGAAATTGACCCAGCTTGCAGCGCCGAAGAGCGCTCCCAGGCTGACGCCACCAAAAGCCACATAGAAGGCGATCACCGCGACGAAGCTCAACACGGCCCCGAACTCCGGGCGGCGTACGAATTGTCCTATGGAAAAGGCGTTCATTTCCCGGCCCTCATCTCTTCTTCTTCGCTGCGTAGGACATCGCCATCAGCCGGAACCTGTCGTTCATCATCACAGCGAGCAGCAGCAGCGCGCCGATGATGACGCTGCCAAGGTTTGGGTCGATGCCGGTGAAATAGACGCCCTGGTTCACGATCGCGAAGGTGAGCGTACCGAAGACGATGCCCACCACCGAGCCGGCGCCCCCGGTCAGAAGCACACCGCCGATGACCACGCACATGATCGAATTGAAGATGAACGACTGCCCCGCGAGCACCTGCGCACTTTGATAGACAAACACTTGGCTGACGCCGACGAAAGCGGCAGAGAAGCCCGACAGCATGTAGAGCCCGACGGTCAGTCTTTCCGTCGGGATGCCGGCATTGCGGGCCGAGACCTTGTCGCCACCCAAGGCGAAAATCCAGTTGCCGACAGGCGAGATGTGCAGCAGGTAGAAGAACCCCGCGACGAACAGGACCCACCAGAAGATCGTCACCTGAAACATGCCGCCGATGAACTCGCCGAGGACCGCCTTGGCGGTCGGGCTCGGCACGAGCGACACGCCGGTGCTGCCGGCGATGAGCACCGTGAAGCCCAGCGTCAGGCCCATGACGCCGAACATGGAGCCGATGGTGACAATCAAAGACGGCACCCCGGTGCGATTGACGATGAAGCCGTTGAAAAATCCGACGAGGAGCCCAACGCCAAGACCGGCAGAAATTCCGACACTCTCCGGAAGGCCGTAGTGGCCGGAGATGATGGCGACCGTCAGCGATGCCGCTGGAATGATCGCGCCGATAGAGAGGTCCATTTCCCCCGCAATCATCAAGAGCCCGACCGGCAGCGCGACGAGGCCGATCTCGGCGGCGATGTTGAGCCAACTCGCATAGCCCGCAGAGGACAGGAAGACACTGCCGCCGATCATGGCGAAGAAGACGAACACCGCGATCAAGCCCAGGAGCGACCCCGCTTCGGGCCGGCGGGAAAGCTGGCCGATGGTCGCTCTGATATTTTCGCCACCGGAAGGAACGGAGGAGACGGGGAGACTATTTGTCGTGTTCATTTGACACCACCAATGAAGCCGAAGACCGGTAACGGTCGGCGCTTTTGGAAGACTGGAAGCCGCCTGCCTCGAGCGGCGGCTTCGCGACGTGCGGCCCGAAGCTTATCGGGCGCCGGCCTTCACCCCCGCCAAGGTGGCGTCGACATTCGCCTTGTCGATGACGCCGGGACCGGTCAGGATTTCCCGGGTCGGCACGGTGAGGCCGTAATTGACCTTGCCGTTCAGGATCGAGACCGCCAGGTAGCCCTGCAGGTAACCCTGCTGGTCGATCGCGCAAAGTTGGGTACCGCTCTTGATGTTGTTCAGGATCGTTTCGTCCATGTTCATGCCACAGACCTGCACCTGGCCCTGCTTGCCGGCCTGCGTCACGCCGTTAACCGCCGAGTTGGTGTCGACATTGCCGATCGCGAACACGGCCTTGATATCCGGGTTTTGCAGCAGATGCGCCTTGAGCGCCTGCGCCACGGCCGTCGCCGAACCGAAGGAGGTCGCCGGCAGCGGCAGTGCCGAGCCGACGCCGCCACCCTCGGTGACCCCGTCGATCATACCCTTGCAGAAGGCTTCGATGTTCGCAGCACCCGGCAGCGTGTTGAGGCAGACCGCGTTCTTCAGGTCGTGCTTGGCGAAATAGGTGCCCGCAGCCTTGCCCGAAAGGTAATCGTTGGAACCGACATAGTTCATCGCCCCGAGGCGGTCGGCAGCCTCGATGCCGCCGGCATTATAGATGACCAGCGGAATGCCGGCATCGGTGACCGCCTTGAATGCGGGGTCCATTGCCTCCGGCACCCAGTTCGGGCCGACGATCGCATCGGCGCCCTGGTCAATGGCCTGGCGAATGAGTTCCGCAGCGTCGACACCAAGGTTGTCGTAGTTCTGCGGCCCGAGCCAGGTTACCGACCCGCCCTGCGCCTCCACGACCTTGCCTGCATCCTCGGCGCCCTTCTTCACGATCGACCAGAACGGATCATCCGGCTTGCCGCCGACGACAAAGATGTTGGCAGCCATTACGGCCGTTGCGGTGCAAGCAATGATCGCGGCAGCCGACACGGTTGCCGCGAGGCGGCGAAATTCACTCATCTGATTCTCCTCCCTAGAGTTTGCGATCGCGACGACGCCTCTCAGGACGCCCCTCCTTGTCGCTGCGAATGCTTGTATCAAACGGCTCACCACGATGGAACAGTTGTTGCAATTGTTGGAAATTTTTGTATCATTTAATGTCATTCCAATTTGGTGTGAAATATGTCATGAAAAAGCGCCCCACCATTGCCGACCTCGCCGAGGCATCCGGCGTCAGCGTTTCGACAATCAACCGGATCCTTGGAGGCTCCGGCTCGGTCCGTGCGGATACGATCGAGAGAGTGCAGAACGCTGCGGAAGAGATCGGTTTTTACGGGCTTGGCGTGATCGA
Source organism: Sinorhizobium americanum (assembly GCF_001651855.1). Classification (GTDB taxonomy): domain Bacteria; phylum Pseudomonadota; class Alphaproteobacteria; order Rhizobiales; family Rhizobiaceae; genus Sinorhizobium; species Sinorhizobium americanum. The sequence goes on from NZ_LNQC01000049.1 coordinate 220,687, forward strand.
GGACCGCAAGAGGCGGGCGCTTCCGAGCTACCGCTTCGGTTTCCTCCTGCAGCAATCGACCCGTGAACTCTATCGGCTGTTCGGCGCCAAGATCGTCGAGGCGGCCGCGAGACGACAGCATGAGAAGATTGAGCCCCTCGTCGATTTCGTCGATCTTCTCGAGCCCCAGAACATCGCCGATCGCCTGGAAGTGCTCGGCAGGCGCTGCGATGCGGTCGCGATCATCGCCGGCGACCATCCTCTGATCAGCCAGACGATCCATTCGCTCAAAGCCCGCGGCAAACCCGTGACTGCCTATGTCACGGATCAATCCGCGCCGGACAGGGCAGGCTATGTGGGTACCGACAATTGGAAGCTTGGCCGGACCGCAGCCTGGTTTCTCGCACAGACGACCTGCACGCCCGGCCGTGTCGCGGTGTTTATCGGCAACCACCGCTATCAGTGCCAGGACATCTCAGATGCAAGCTTCCGGTCATATATGCGGGAGCACGCGCCGCATCTGAGGGTGGACGACAGCCGCCCGACGCACGAAGAGCCGCAGGAAGCCTACCGGATCGTCACCGAGTTGCTCTCGGGGCTCGATGACCTCAGAGGCATCTATATTGCTGGAGGCGGCATCTCGGGGGTTCTGCGCGCGTTGCGCGAGGCGCCGGATGAAAAGCGAAGCAAGGTCAGGATCGTCTGCCGCGACATCGGTCCCGAAACCCGCAAGGGATTGACCGAGGGTCTCATCACCGCCGCTCTCTGCCATCCCCTTGAGCGGACCTCGGACGAATTGATCGCGACCATGGTCGATTCGCTGGAACATCGCAACAGCACGACGATCCTGCAGCGCGTCGTTCCGTTCGAGATTATCACGCCGGAGAGCGTATAGCTCTTTCACCCGCGGCAAGGACCGATGCGCCGGCACTCAGATGGTAAATGCGGCACGAAACGCTTCCAGCGCGGCTTCGGGATCGCCTGCAGCCCAAGCTTCCATGCCGATCGGGCCGCAATAGCCCATGGCATTCAGCGCCTTGGCGATACCGTTCCAGTTGATCTCGCCGGTACCGGGTTCATAGCGGCCGGGTACGTCGGCCACCTGGATCTCGCCGATCCAAGGCAGGCACCTGCGGCAAAGTTCGATCAGGTTCCCCTCGCCGATCTGGGCATGGTAGAGATCGAGATTGAGGCGGAGCCGCGGATGATCGACGCTTGAGACCAGCGCCAGCGTGTCTTCGGCGCGCCCGAAGGGGACGCCCGGATGGTCGACCGGCAGGTTTAGGTTCTCGAGCGTGAAGATGACGTCCTCTTCCTCCGCCATATCCACAATGCGGCAGAGCGTTTCACGGGCCTTCAGCCACATCGCGCCGGTGACGACCTCAATCGGCTGGACAGGCAGGCCTCCGTCTCCCAAGCCTGTGCCATGCAGGTTGAGCCGCTGGACGCCAAGCCGCCTCCCGATCCGCGCTGTCTCGCGTGCAGTCCTGAGAAGTTCTGCTGCACCATCGTCGTCCGTCAGGCGGCCGGTCAGATAGCCGTTCATGATCGTGAAGGTCGCGCCGGTCGCTTCCAACTTGTTGAGATCGTGCTCCGGCCAGTTCCAGAGGCCAACGCCGAAACCCATTTCTTTCAGGCGCGCGGCGCGCCACTCGATCGGCCTGTCGCGCCAGAGCATTTCCGCGCAGGCTGCAAGCGGGAAGGGAGAGGTCTTGGGTGCATCCATTCGGGTGGTGTCCGTTTATGACGAGAGCGGTTCGGAAGGATGTCGATGCGGCCGGCACGTCATTCTTCCTCTTACACAACATCTGCGCAAGCAGCGGCCGGAACAAGTTTGGCGGCTGTACATTTTGATGGTCATGAAGAGAAAAACCCTGTTCGCAGCATCACTTACATTATCCTTCTGCGGCCCCGTCAGCGCTCAGGAGCTTCAGGTGGACGCAATCAACACCGCCTCGATCGCCTCCATTCCGCCGGAGCGGCCACCCGAAGCGCCTCGACCGGACCCGGCCATCGTCCATCTCCAGGTCCTTCTGGACCGCGCCGGTTCGTCGACCGGGGTGATCGACGGCTATTACGGCGAGAATGTCACCAAAGCGATTGCAGGATTTGAGGCCCTGCAAGGTCTTCCCGTCGATGGAAAGCTGGACCCAAAAATCATCGAAAAGCTTCCGGCCGATAAGCCCGTTATCGAGCCTTACGTCATCTCCGAAGAGGACACCAAGGATCTCGTCGAGAGCATTCCCGAAGACTATGCCGAGCAGGCCCGGATGGAGCACCTCGGCTATACGAGCGTCGCGGAAAGGCTGTCCGAACGCTTTCACATGGACATCGATCTTCTGAAGGCGCTCAATCCGGGCTCCGCATTTGCCGTCGGCGAAACGGTGTCGGTGGCGATGCCCGGCGCCGCGATGGAGGGCAAGGTCAAACGCATCGAGGCCCGCAGGCAGGCGGGGCAAGTCCTTGCATTCGCCGAAGACGGCTCGCTGCTTGCCATATATCCCGCCACGATCGGCAGCGAAGAATCGCCTTCGCCCTCCGGTACCCACAAGGTCAAGGGGGTCGCTCGAATGCCTCCCTACGAATACAACCCCAAGATCAACTTCCAGCAGGGCAATAACAATGAGGCTCTGACGCTGCCCAAAGGCCCGAATGGCCCCGTCGGAAGCGTCTGGATCGACCTGACGGAGCCGACCTACGGGATCCACGGCACGCCGGAACCGTCGCTGATCGACAAGGCGGGGTCACACGGATGCATTCGCTTGACGAACTGGGACGCCGAGGAATTGGCGGAGATGGTCAAGCCGGGTGTTGTCGTCGAGTTCACCGACTGAACGATTGCCGCTGCCGGGTTGAGACCCGCCATACCCCCAGGGCCGTCTTGTAGTTGTGGACGACGCTGCAATCATGACTTGTAAACGCGAAAACGGAAGCATATCGCTCGACTAGCGTGCTGCTGGCGATGAGCAACCGCTTGTTAATGATCGATCACCCGAGAGAAATCCATGCACCGAAATTTTCTTGTGTTCACTCTGGCCGCGATGCTGTTGCCGGGAGTGGCCCAGGCAAATGAATGCCCGACTGCAGCCACCGCCAAGAAGGGCTTCATGCTGCTGCAAGTCGATACGCAGAGCGAGTTCCGCGAACACCAGGGGCCGATCGTCAAGATCGTGAACAGATTTGGCGGGCCGATGCAGACGGTGTTCTCCTATCGAGGGCTGATCGAACTGTCGCGCATGGACGCCGAAGCGCCGCGAGCGATCTATGCGCTTTCGGATCTCAAGGACATTTTTCCGCTCAAGAAGGGTGCAGCCCACAAGATTTCATTTGTTCCCCTTGAGCCCGACGAACCCGCAGACGGGGAGTGGACCTTCGAGCTTGCCGTCACCGGCCAGGAAACCTTCAAGCTGGAGGACTGCAAGTATAAGGTCTGGAGGGTCCGCCAGACGACGCGGAATGGCAGCGAGATGGTCGATGGCTGGAGTGCTCTTTATTCACCCGATCTCGGGGCGACGCTCGCCAAGATCTACGGGGAAGGCACTGCCAACGAATATACGGTCCGGTACGAACGGATCCGACCACTTCAGCGGTAGCATCATCGCAACAGACGATCGTTTCGACGCGCAGCGCCGAGGTGACATTCGTCCCTGACCTTGACCATCCGGCAAGAACAGTCTTGACGGCGCGGCGATAACAGTGACTATTGGCGTCCATTCACCAGGGGGGTCCCGGCAAGGGGCTGAGATACTGCTAGAGCGCGCAGTGACCCGTTGAACCTGATCCAGTTCATACTGGCGTAGGGACGGTGCAGACGCTTGATGCCAGGATTCCGTATACCCGCGATCCATCGGCGATGCGTCTTTTCATCCTTCCGGCTTCAGAACTGGGTCTCCAACGCGAAAACTTTGGAGCCTCAAGATGAATGTTTTCAAGCCTCTCGCAGCACCCTCGGTCACGCAAGGACCGCTTCCCGCATCGAAGAAGGTCTACAAGTCGGGCGAGATCCACGCCGACATCCGCGTGCCGATGCGCGAGATTGCGCTGCACCCGACCTCGGGCGAGCCGCCGGTCACCGTCTATGATTCCTCCGGCCCCTATACGCTCGAGAACGCCGATATCCGCATCGACGCGGGCCTGCCGCGGCTTCGCCGCGACTGGATCCTGGCGCGCGGCGATGTCGAGAGCTATGAGGGGCGCACCGTCAAGGCGGAGGACAACGGCTTTGCCACCGGCGAGCGGCTGACGCCGGAATTTCCCGTCCGCCACCAGCCGCTCAAGGCCAAGCCCGGCCAGGCCGTCACCCAGCTTGCCTATGCGCGGGCCGGCATCATCACGCCGGAAATGGAATTCATCGCCATTCGCGAAAACCTCGGCCGCAAGGCGGCGAAGGAGGCGCTTGCCCGCGACGGCGAGAGCTTCGGCGCCGCGGTGCCGGATTTCGTCACGCCGGAATTCGTCCGCCAGGAGGTCGCCAGTGGCCGGGCGATCATCCCCGCCAACATCAACCATCCTGAAAGCGAGCCGATGATCATCGGCCGGAATTTCCTGGTGAAGATCAACGCCAATATCGGCAATTCCGCCGTCACCTCGTCGATGGCCGAGGAGGTCGAGAAGATGGTCTGGGCGACGCGCTGGGGCGCCGATACGGTCATGGACCTCTCGACCGGCCGCAACATCCACAACATCCGTGAATGGATCATCCGCAATTCGCCGGTGCCGATCGGCACCGTGCCACTCTACCAGGCGCTGGAGAAGGTGAACGGCATTGCCGAAGACCTCACCTGGGAGGTCTATCGCGACACCCTCATCGAGCAGGCCGAGCAGGGCGTCGACTATTTCACCATCCATGCCGGCGTTCGGCTGCACTACATCCCGCTCACCGTCGATCGGATCACCGGCATCGTCTCGCGCGGCGGCTCGATCATGGCCAAATGGTGCCTGCACCATCACCGCGAAAGCTTCCTCTACGAGCATTTCGAGGAGATCTGCGACATCTGCCGCGCCTACGACGTCTCCTTCTCGCTCGGCGACGGCCTGCGCCCCGGCTCGATCGCCGACGCCAATGATGCCGCGCAGTTCGCGGAACTCGAAACGCTCGGCGAGTTGACGCAGATCGCCTGGGCCAAGGACTGCCAGGTGATGATCGAGGGCCCCGGCCATGTGCCGATGCACAAGATCAAGGAGAACATGGACAAGCAGCTCAAAACCTGCGGCGAGGCGCCCTTCTACACGCTTGGACCGCTGACGACCGACATCGCGCCCGGCTACGACCACATCACGTCGGGCATCGGCGCGGCGATGATCGGCTGGTTCGGCACCGCGATGCTCTGCTACGTGACGCCCAAGGAGCATCTGGGGCTGCCCGACCGCAACGACGTCAAGGTGGGCGTCATCACCTACAAGATCGCCGCGCACGCCGCCGACCTCGCCAAGGGCCATCCGGCCGCCCGCATCCGAGACGACGCGCTTTCGCGCGCCCGTTTCGAATTCCGCTGGGAGGATCAGTTCCACCTGTCGCTCGATCCGGAAACCGCCCGCAATTTCCACGACGAAACCTTGCCGAAGGAGGCGCATAAGGTTGCGCATTTCTGCTCCATGTGCGGCCCGAAATTCTGCTCGATGCGGATCTCCCACGACATCCGCGCCGAGGCGCAGAAGGAGGGACTCGAGGTCATGGCGGCGAAATACCGCGAGGGCGGCGACCTCTACATGCCGGTCGGCGAAGGCGGCGCAGCCACGACCGCCGGAGAATGAGATGCACGTGTTGATCAAGGGGGCCGGCGTCGCCGGCCTGACGGCCGCTCATGCGCTCGTCGGGCGCGGCGCGGCAGTCATGGTCGCTGAACGCACGCACGGCTTTGCGAACGCCGCCTCGTGGTATGCCGGCGGCATGCTCGCGCCCTGGTGCGAGCGGGAAAGTGCCGAGGAAACCGTCCTTATCCGCGGCACCGCTGCCGCCGGCTGGTGGGAGGCCGCGCTGCCCGCCGGTTCGGTCCATCGCAACGGCACGCTGGTCGTCGCCCCGCTGCGCGACGCGGCCGAACTCAGGCGCTTCGCCTCGCGCACCTCCGGCTACCGCTGGATCGGCGCGGAAGAGATCGGAGCGCTGGAGCCGGCGCTCGCCGGGCGGTTTCGCGAGGCGCTGTTCTTTCCTGAGGAAGCGCATCTCGATCCGCGCCGCGCACTTTCGGCGCTCAGACAGGGGCTCGAAGCGCAAGGCGTGGTTTTCAGCGGCGGCGCGATCGAGGAAGACCGCTTCGACCTGACCATCGACTGCACCGGCGCCGCAAGAATCGGCGAGATCAAGGCACTGCGCGGCGTCCGCGGCGAAATGCTCTACCTCCAGACCGACGAGGTCAGCCTTTCCCGTCCGGTGCGCCTGCTGCATCCGCGCATTCCGCTCTATATCGTGCCGCGCGGCGGCGGGCTCTTCATGTGCGGGGCGACGATGATCGAAAGCGACGATGCCGGCGCGATCACCGCCCGCTCGCTGATGGAGCTCTTGAACGCCGCCTATACACTGCACCCGGCCTTTGCCGAGGCCCGCCTGGTCGAGACCGGCACCGGTGTGCGCCCCGCCTTTGGCGACAACCTGCCGCGCGTCACCCGGCAGAACAACACCATCACCGTCAACGGCCTCTACCGCCACGGCTTCCTGCTGTCGCCTGCAATCGCCGAGGAGGTGGCGGCACTGGCGCTTGGCGCAGAATTGAAGAGAGGAAATGCCCGATGAAGCTGACCATCAACGGCGAGGAGCACGAGCTCCCGGCCGCCACTTTGGCCGAAGCGCTGGCGCTCCTCGAATACGAGGGCGACTGGCTGGCGACTGCGGTCAACGGCGAGCTCGTGCACCGGGCCGACCGCGAAAATCACCATCTCAGGGACCGCGACCGGATCGAGGTCCTGTCGCCCATGCAGGGAGGCTGATCATGCCGCAATTCTATGGAACCGAGTTGCGCTCGCGGCTGCTGCTCGGCACCGCGCGTTACCCCTCGCCGGCCATTCTTGCTGAGGCCGTACGGCGGTCGGGCACCGATATCGTTACGGTCTCGCTTCGCCGCGAGACCGCCGGCGGCCGTCAGCGCGGCGCCTTTTTCGAGCTGATCCGCGAGCTCGGCGTCCGCGTCCTGCCGAACACGGCCGGCTGCCATTCCGTCTCGGAGGCTGTGCTGACGGCGAAGATGGCGCGCGAGGTTTTCTCGACCGACTGGATCAAGCTCGAAGTCATCGGCCACCACGATACGCTGCAGCCGGACGTCTTCGGCCTCGTCGAAGCGGCGCGCATCCTCACCGGCGAAGGCTTCGATGTGTTCCCCTACACGACCGACGATCTGGTCGTAGCGGAACGGCTGCTCGGGGCCGGCTGCAATGTGCTGATGCCCTGGTGCGCACCGATCGGCAGCGCCATGGGTCCGCAGAACCTGCCGGGCTTACGCGCCATGCGCGCCGAATTTCCCGACGTGCCGCTGATCGTCGACGCCGGCATCGGCCGACCATCGCATGCGGCAACCGTCATGGAGTTCGGATACGACGCGGTTCTCCTCAACACCGCTGTCGCCGGCGCTGCCGATCCGGCCGCCATGGCCGCGGCCTTCGCAGCCGCGATCGAGGCCGGCCATATGGCCTATCACGCCGGAATGCTGGAGCCGCGCGACATGGCCGTTCCTTCCACTCCCGTCATCGGAAAGGCGGTCTTCTCGTGAAGCTCGACCCGTTCTATCTCATCGTCGATAGCGCCCAATGGATCGAACGGCTGGTGCCGCTCGGCGTCAAGCTGGTGCAACTCAGGATCAAAGAGCGGAGCGACGAAGACCTTCGCGGCGAGATCCGCAGAGCCACGGCAGTCTGTGCTGCGCATCAGTGCCAGTTGATCGTCAACGACTATTGGCGGTTGGCGATCGAGGAAGGCTGCGACTTCGTGCACCTCGGCCAGGAGGATCTCGCCGATGCCGATCTCCGCACGATCCGCGCCGCCGGGCTGAAACACGGGATCAGCACCCATGACGAGGCGGAGCTCGAAACGGCGCTTGCCGCAGAACCGGACTACGTGGCGCTCGGGCCGATCTACCCGACGATCCTCAAGAAGATGAAATGGGCGCCGCAGGGACTGACGCGGCTTTCCACCTGGCGCGAGCGCGTCACGCCGCTGCCGCTCGTCGCCATCGGCGGCCTCAATCCGGAGCGCATCGACGGCGTCTTCGCCCATGGCGCCGACAGCGCTGCCGTCGTCACCGACATTACGCTGAACGCCGATCCGGAAGCGAGGACGAAGGAGTGGATCCGGAAAACGGCTGCATGGCGTTAGCTACCCGACCTCAAAGGGCCGTCCTCCAATGAGCCGGCCCTATTTCCGTCGCTGACGCTCAGCGCCCGCGAGGGCTCAGCGGGAACTTCTCCGCATCGTCATTCCATGGATCGAAAACTATTGCGCCGGATGGCCGAACGTCCTTCACATTGCGCGTGACAAGAAAGAGGTCATGTTCGATCGCTGTCGCTGCGAGCAGCGTGTCGATCACAGGCGGGGCGTGACCGCTGTCGCGTTTCACTTCCCCTGAAATTCGTCCCCATTGCCGTACGATGACGTCGTCAAGCGAGAGGACCCGCCGGCCAAAACGCTCGGCGAGCGCGTCGCGCGCCGCCATGTAGCGCGGCCGGTCGGCATGCTCCTCTGGAAGGTTGTGGATGCCCTTGTCGTACTCGGCCAGTGTCAGGACGCTGATGTAGAAGGCTTCCTCATCCTGATCGGCTGCCCACGTCTTTACCGAAGGTGCACCCTTCGGGTTGATCAGTGCCGCCACGACATTGGTATCGAGCAACCAGCCCTTCAAAACTCGATATCCCGACCGCGATCCATCTCGCGTTCAAGATCGAGCCCGCCAAGATGCAAACTTTCCATGAATTCGACGAACGGTGCTCGCGGCTTCTCGGGTACGAGCCGATCGAACTCCTCAGCGGACACAATTACAACCGCATCCCTGCCCCGCACTGTCACGCGCTGCGGTCCGTCCTCGCGCGCGTGCCGCACCACCTCGCTGAAGCGCGCTTTGGCGTCTTCGAGCTTCCACCATCCGCCCGGGTTCTGTCCGCGAGTTTTCTTCAACTTCGTCCGTTCCGCGTTCTTGCCCATCGTCGCTCACCTAGTCAGATAGTCAGATATGTAGCACGTCTTTCACAGATGTTCCAGATTGCGGCACCGGCGGGGTAAAGAGGAGCACGAGCCAGCCCCGTTCCCGGCTGCGGTCCTGCCAGGGGACCGGTGGCGCGCAACGACTTCGCCGACCTCCACTTCGTTGCGATCCAATGACGACCCCGCCGCACACATGCGACAGAGCCCAGGGTGCACGCCCCAAATCCGGCAATATTAGTCTGGAATTTCGACTGGCCGGACCTATGCCGTCTATCTGGTCGCCATGCTGGCGACCAGATCGCTGAACCTTTCGCCCTGGATGCCGACATGGATCCGCAGCAGCCGGCGGGCCTCCTCCCCGTCGCCGGCAAAGATCGCATCGACGATGCCGCAATGTTCCGAGAAGGACGTGGTGAGGCGATTGCGCACCCGCAACTGCAGCCGGCGATAGGGTCGTAGCCGCCGGTGCAGTTGCGCACATTGCTCCTCGAGGAATTCGCTGCGGCTTGCCGCATAGATCGCCTTATGAAATTCCTCGTTGTCGTAATAATAGGCATCGCTGTCGCCGGCCTTGGCGGAGAGCTCGCAGCGCCTGTGGGCCGCGGTGATCGCCTGACGCGAGCCTTCGTCGAGGCGGCGGGCGGCGAGCGAGCCGGCCAGGCCTTCGAGTTCGGCCATGACTTCGAACATTTCATAGATGCGGTGCGGCCCTGGATCGATGACGACGGCACCCCGGCGCGGGCGAATCTCGATGAGGCCGATCGCATTGAGCTGCATCAGCGCCTCGCGAACCGGCGTCCTCGATACGCCGAAGCGGCTGGCAAGGACCGTTTCGTCCAGCCGTTCCCCTGGGCCGAACTCATTGGAAAGGATTGCGTTTTCGATTTCGTCCCGGAGCCACCGGCCAACATTCTCGGACATTCCGCTCTGCCTTAATATGCAGGATCGATATTCTTGTATACACGATCATTGACGTCGCACACATAATGTGACACCTTATATACCATACTGCCGGCTTAAGAAAATGAGAACGTCGTCAGAATGTGGATAGCCAGGTGATTGGCGCAACCATGCAGCAAGAGGAGAGTGGCATGCCCGGAACCTCTTTTTTCAGCGATATGCTGCAGGGCATCACCGAGCGCGGCCGCAAGCTGTTGTTTGCCGCGTCGCGCAGCACGGACGCCGTCGAAGCAGATCTCGAGACGCTTTGCGAAATGCTGCTGTCGAGCCGCGGCGAAGCCTCCGGCATGGCCATTGCCGCCGAGATCCTCGGCCGCTGGAGCAAGTTCGACGAGGCCGGTGTCGAGCAGTTCCTGCACATGCTATCCGAAAAATTCGGCGCCGACACGGCGAAGCTCGACAAAGCGGTCGACAGGTACCGGACCGAGAAGAGCCCCGCCGCGGTCATCGCCCTTCACACTGCGGCGGAACCCCGCCGTCAGGAACTGCTGCGCCGGTTGAATCACGCGCCGAGCGGTACGGCCAAGCTCGTCCGCATGCGCCAGCAGCTTCTCGCCTCCACCGATCGGTCGGACGCGTATCGTGCTCTCGACGCCGATTTCACCCATCTGTTCGGCTCCTGGTTCAATCGCGGCTTCCTGACGCTGCGTCCGATCGATTGGTCGACCCCGGCACACATTCTGGAAAAGATCATCAAATACGAAGCCGTGCACGAGATCGCCGGCTGGGAGGAACTGCGCCGACGCCTGGCGCCGGCCGACCGGCGCTGCTTCGCCTTCTTCCACCCGCGGCTCACCGACGAGCCGCTCGTCTTCGTCGAGGTGGCACTGACCCGATCCGTGCCGAGCGCCATCAGGGACGTGCTCGACGAGGGCCGGGAGCAGATCGATCCCGACCAGGCGACGACCGCCGTCTTCTATTCGATCTCCAACTGTCAGGAGGGCCTGCGCGGCATCTCCTTCGGCAATTTCCTCATCAAGCAGGTCGTCGAAGATCTGCGCAGGGACCTGCCCGGCCTCAAGAATTTCGTCACGCTCTCGCCGGTGCCGGGCTTTGCCCGCTGGCTGGCCAAGGCGCGTACATCGAAAGCCGAACCAATGCTTTCCGACGAAGACCGCAAGGTTCTGGCGCTCCTCGACGATCCGGCCTGGGCCGGCGACGAGAGCGCGGCAAGCGAGATCGAGCGCCTGCTTTTGCCGCTCGCAGCCCACTATTTCCTGATCGAGCGTACGCCGGAGGGCCGGCCGGTCGATCCGGTCGCCCGCTTCCATCTCGGCAACGGCGCCCGGCTGGAGCGGCTGAACTTCCTCGGCGACCGCTCAACCAAGGCCATGCGCCAAGCGCATGGGCTGATGGTCAACTACCTCTACAAGCTCGAGGACATCGAGGCGAACCACGAGGCCCTGGCGCAGCGCGGCGAGGTCACGGCCTCGCCGGCCGTCAAGAGCCTGCTCGGCCGAACCGGCGAAGGCCGACGCGGCGGCAAGGGCGAAATATCACGACCGTTCGCGCAAGTCATGAACGGCAAAACTGGTGGAGGGCGCGCATGAGCAACCATTTGTTTGACGCCATTCGGGCCGCCGCTTCCGGCGATGCGCCGTTTATCCGGCTCAGTGGCGGCCGGACCTGGACCTATGACGACGCGCTCGCGTTTTCGGGCCGCATCGCCAGCGCGATCGACACGCTCGGCATCCGCCCTGGCGACCGGGTCGCCGTCCAGGTCGAAAAGAGCCCCGAAGCGCTGATCCTTTATCTCGCCTGCCTGCGCAGCGGCGCGGTCTACCTGCCGCTTAACACCGCCTATACGCTCGCCGAGCTCGCCTATTTCATCGGCGACGCCGAACCGCGGCTGGTCGTCGTTTCCCCTTCCGTGCGGGAAAGCGTCAGGAAAGTCGCCGAGCCGCATGGCGCCATTGTCGAAACGCTTGGTACCGATGGCACGGGTTCGCTTCTCGACCTCGCCCGCGAAGAGGCGGCCGATTTCGTCGATGCGTCCTGTGCGGCCGATGACCTGGCGGCGATCCTCTACACATCGGGAACGACGGGCCGGTCCAAGGGGGCGATGCTCACCCACGGCAACCTGCTTTCGAATGCCATGACCTTACGCGACTGCTGGCGCGTGACCGCCGGCGATCGGCTGATCCATGCCCTGCCGCTCTTCCATACGCATGGGCTGTTCGTCGCCACCAATGTTACGCTTCTTGCCGGCGCCTCGATGTTCCTGCTGCCGAAGTTCGATCCGGACGAGGTGCTTTCGCTGATGCCCGAGGCGACGATGTTGATGGGCGTGCCGACCTTCTACGTGCGCCTCCTGCAGAGCCCCCGGCTCGACAGTGAGGCTGTCGCGAGCATGCGCCTCTTCATTTCCGGTTCGGCACCGCTGCTTGCCGAAACGCATGTCGAGTTCAGGAAGCGCACCGGCCAGGCGATCCTCGAGCGCTACGGCATGACCGAAACCAACATGAACACCTCGAACCCCTATGACGGAGAACGGATCGCCGGAACCGTCGGCTTCCCGCTGCCGGGCGTGACGGTGCGCGTCACCGACCCCACCACTGGCGCCGCCCTGCCGGCGGAGGAAACCGGCATGATCGAGATCAAGGGGCCGAACGTCTTCAAGGGCTACTGGCGGATGCCGGAAAAGACCGCCGCGGAATTCACCGCCGACGGATTCTTCATCAGCGGCGATCTCGGCAAGATCGACAGGGACGGCTATGTCCACATCGTCGGTCGCAGCAAGGACCTGGTGATTTCGGGCGGCTACAACATCTACCCGAAGGAGGTCGAGGGCGAGATCGACCAGCTCGAGGGTGTCGCCGAAAGCGCCGTAATAGGCGTCCCGCATCCCGATTTCGGCGAGGGCGTCACCGCCATCGTCGTGCGCAAGCCCGAGGCAGCGCTCGACGAAAGCGCCATTCTCGGCGCGCTCAGGGACCGGCTAGCGCGCTACAAGCAGCCGAAACGCATCATCTTCGCCGACGATCTGCCACGCAACACGATGGGCAAGGTCCAGAAAAACCTTCTGCGGCAGCGATACGCCGACTTATACGCCAGGACATAACCGCGCGCCCTCTGGGAGGAAGGCGCAAGCACATCATCTCAATCTCGAAAACGACAGCTACGGCGCTCGAGGCGCCGGAGGGAGGGGAATCATGGGCATCGAAATCCTATCCATACTGCTATTGATCGGCATGTTCGTCATCGCGACCATCCAGCCGATCAACATGGGCGCGCTGGCCTTCGGCTGCACCTTCCTGCTCGGATCGCTGATCATCGGCATGAAGGCCAATGACATCTTCGCCGGCTTCCCGAGCGACCTGTTCCTGACGCTGGTCGCCGTCACTTATCTTTTCGCCATCGCCCAGATCAACGGCACCATCGACTGGCTCGTCGAATGCGCCGTGCGACTGGTGCGCGGGCACGTCGCCTGGATTCCCTGGGTGATGTTCCTAGTCGCCGCGGTGATCACCGGTTTCGGCGCGCTCGGGCCGGCGGCGGTCGCCATCCTGGCGCCGGTCGCGCTGAGCTTCGCCGTGCAATACCGCATCCACCCGGCGATGATGGGGCTGATGGTCATCCATGGCGCGCAGGCCGGCGGCTTCTCGCCGATCAGCGTCTATGGCGGCATCACCAACCAGATCGTCGTCAAGGCCGGCCTGCCCTTCGCGCCGACATCCCTGTTTCTCTCCAGCTTCTTCTTCAACCTGGCGATCGCCGTGCTGGTCTTCTTCGTCTTCGGCGGTGCGCAGATCATGAAGCAGAAAGCGGCAATGTCCGGTCCGTTGCCCGAACTCCATCCCGAGGGCGTATCCGCATCGATCCGTGGCCATGGCGGGACGCCCGCCAAGCCTATCCGGGAGCACACCTACGGCACCGCGGCCGACACCGCTGTGACATTGCGCCTGACCCCGGAAATGATCGCCACCCTGATCGGCCTGACGGCGCTCGGCATCGGCGCCCTCGTCTTCAAATTCAATGTCGGCCTGGTAGCGATCACCGTCGCCGTGGTGTTGGCGCTCATCTCGCCGAAGACCCAGAAGGCGGCGATCGACAAGGTCAGCTGGTCGACCGTGCTGCTGATCACCGGCATCATCACCTATGTCGGCGTGATGGAGAAGGCCGGGACGATCGACTATGTGGCGAGCGGCATTTCAAGCCTCGGCATGCCGCTGCTGGTGGCGCTGCTGCTGTGCTTCACCGGTGCGATCGTTTCGGCCTTCGCCTCCTCGACCGCATTGCTCGGCGCCATCATTCCGCTCGCGGTGCCGTTCCTGCTGCAGGGGCAGATCAGCGCGGTCGGCGTCGTCGCGGCGATCGCCATCTCGACGACGATCGTCGATACCAGCCCGTTTTCGACGAACGGCGCCCTCGTCGTCGCCAACGCGCCGGACGAGAAGCGCGAGCACGTGCTGCGCCAGCTGCTCATCTACAGCGCACTGATCGCCATCATCGGGCCGGTCGTCGCCTGGCTGGTCTTCGTCGTGCCCGGCCTGGTCTAAGGGCGCCGGCGCGGGCATCTCCCTCCCCGGGAAGGCGGACCCTCCTCCGCCTTCCCACAGTCATGCGGAACATTCGCCGTTGACGTTGGTTTGCCTCCCCGTGCCGCACAATTCGATACGCACCCCAGGAGGATCCCATGCCCGACTTTGACAGTGATGGACGCACTGCCGCCGCCCAGGGAACCAGCACGATGACGGCCTTCTTCGATAATCGGCGCGACGCGGAAGCGGCGGTAGAACGGCTGCACAAGGCAGAACTCGGCGCCGCCTCGGTTCAGCTTGTCCTCGGCATCGGCGAAGGGTGCTCTGATTTCGAGCGGGAGGGCATCCGGTCGGCGATCGAGAATTTTTTCTTCCCCGACGAGGACCGCGAGATTTATGCCGAGGGTCTCGCCCGCGGCGGATATCTGGTGACGGTGAGCGGCATCGACGACCAGAGCTACGCAGAGGTGCGAGACATTCTCGACGAAGGCACGATCGATCTCGACGAGCGCGCCGACCTTTGGAGGAGCGAGGGCTGGAGCGGTGGGCAGCGCGGTGTACCAAGTACGCCGGCGACCGGCTCCACGGAAGACACTTTCGACGCTCCCCGGCCGGCACTGGCGACAAGAGACCACGCCCGAAGCTCCGGGACCGTTCGGACCTATCGGACGGAGAGCGCTTCGACATCCA
Source organism: Sinorhizobium americanum (assembly GCF_001651855.1). Classification (GTDB taxonomy): domain Bacteria; phylum Pseudomonadota; class Alphaproteobacteria; order Rhizobiales; family Rhizobiaceae; genus Sinorhizobium; species Sinorhizobium americanum. The sequence continues at coordinate 235,924 of NZ_LNQC01000049.1, forward strand.
CGCTGAGCGACACCCCGGCGGCCGGCATGCACGAACCGGGGCAGGCCCCAGCCGATGCCGGCTCCTGGTCTCAGCCCGAATCCGACACTCCCGGCAGCCGTCGCCAGGAGCAGGACGGGCAGAGCCAAAGCCAGCAACTCGGCTCCGGCTGGTCGCAGAGCCAGAAGAGCGGACGCTGACGACGCGATGCATGCCGAGCGAAGAAGTGCTGACCGGCGGATGCCTCTGCGGCATCACCCCTTCTCCCGATTTCCGACGTTCCAATCTGATCGGATGCCGCTCTAAGAACCTCTATTCGAGGTCAGGTCTTGGCGCTCGAATTCGGATTGTGCTTGTCTTTCTCGGTGACGGGACCTTTCGAGGCCTTGGAGCCGCCACCCCACTCCTGCGCGTTGCGGGCCTGATCCCCGCCCGTCTTGCCAGGCTGGCTTTTCTTGGCGGTGCCGCTTTCTCCCTTGTTCTTCGGGCGATCCGGTTTCTTTTCCATTTGGGGCTCCATCCGTTGTTCGGTTATTCGCCCCCGAACAGTCGAGCGGCCAATCGGTTCCAGCTTTGTCGAGATGCCATGCGCAACGAAAAAGCCCCGGAACGCGGAGCGTTCCGGGGCTTTTCTGGTCGCCTGACCGGGAGAAAGAAATCAGGCGGCCGCTACTTTTTTCGGGATGCGCGCCCATTCCGGGATCCAGTCCCGGTGGGCGACGAGCAGGTCGTCGACGAGCGACCAGATCTGGTCGAGGTCCAGTTCGGCGGCGGTGTGCGGATCCATCATCGCCGCGTGGTAGAGGTGTTCACGGTTCTCGGTGACGAGCGCCTGGACGGTCAGCTCCTGGACGTTGATGTTGGTGCGGATCAGCGCGGTGAGCTGCGGCGGCAGCGCGCCGATATAGGTCGGCTGGATGCCGGAGGAGTCGACGAGGCAGGGCACTTCGGCGGCGCAGTTTTCCGGCAGCGAGGTGATGCAGCCATTGTTCCTGAGATTGCCGTAGATCACCGAAGGCTCGCCGGTCCAGACCGAGTTCATGATAGACGAGGCATATTCGTGGCTCTCGGCCACCTCGATCGTCTCGGCCTCCTTGTAGGCCGCCGCCTGCCCCTTCCAGCGCTCGATCTGCTCGATGCAGCGCTTCGGGTATTCGTCGAGCGGGATGCCGAATTTCTCGATCAGGTCGGGGCGGCCGTCCTTGATGAAATAGGGCGTGTACTCGGCAAAGTGCTCCGAGCTTTCCGTGACGAAATAGCCAAGCCGGGTCAGCATCTCATAGCGCACCTTGTTCGGGCAGCGCGGGTTCCAGTGGCTGGGCTTCGGGAAGCGGCCTTCGCGATAGCCGCGGATCAGCTCCGGGTAGAGGTCGCGATAGCTGCCGTCCTTCTGGCGATGCTCGAACTTGAGATAAAACGCCATGTGGTTGATACCGGCGGCACGATAGCGGATTTCGTCGAGCGGAATGTCCAGGTCGCGGGCAAGCTCGAACGCCGTTCCCTGCACCGAATGGCAGAGGCCGACCTGCTTGATCGTCGGATATTTTTCGGCGATCGCCCAGGTGTTGATCGCCATCGGGTTGACATACTGCAGCAGGATCGCTTCCGGGCAGACGGCGAGCATGTCCTCGCAGATCTTCCAGAGATGCGGCACGGTGCGAAGCCCGCGCATGATACCGCCGACGCCGAGCGTGTCGGCGATCGTTTGGCGCAGCCCGTATTTCTTCGGCACTTCGAAATCGGTGACGGTGCAGGGCTCGTAGCCGCCGATCTGGAAGGCGACGACGACGAAGTCCGACCCTTCCAGCGCCTTCAGCTGATTCGAATAGGTTTCGATCTTCGCCTCGACGCCGAGGGTGCGCACCAGCTTGCCAGCCACGATCTCACTCTCGGCAAGGCGTTCCGGGTTCAAGTCCATCAGCGCGATGGTCGCGGCCGAAAGCGCCGGCCGCTGCAACACGTCGCCGATGATGTTCTTCATGAAGACGGTCGAGCCGGCGCCGATGAAGGTGATTTTGGGTTGTCTGGTCATGGAAAGCCTCTGTTCTGGAAGGTCACGCGGCCACTTCGAAGGCGGCTCTCACGAGCCGCTTCGTATAGGCAGTCTTGGGATTGGAAAGAATTTCGCTCACCGGCCCCTCCTCGACGATCTTGCCGTGCTGCATCACCACCACCCGATGGCAGAGCGCACGCACAACCTTCAGGTCGTGCGAGATGAAGAGGTAGCTCAAGCCCCGCTCGTCCTGGAGCTTGCGCAACAGCTCGATGATCTGGGCCTGCACCGAGAGATCGAGCGCCGAGGTCGGCTCGTCGAGCAGGATGAATTCCGGCTCGAGCGCGATCGCCCGGGCAATCGCGATGCGCTGGCGCTGGCCGCCGGAAAATTCGTGCGGGAAGCGTGACAGAATATTGGGGGGCATGCCGGCGCTGACAAGCGCGTCCTGGACACGCGCAAGCCTATCCCTGCGGTTCTCGCCGAGGCCGTTGACGATCAGTCCTTCCTCGATGATCTGGCCGATCGACATGCGCGGATTGAGCGATGCGAAGGGATCTTGGAAGACGATCTGGATGCGCGAGCGCAGCGGCCGCATTCCCTTGCGGTCCTTGCCGTGGATCGGCTGGCCTTCGAAATAGATCTCGCCGCCATCGGTGTTGATCAGCCGGATCAGCGCCTGGCCGAAGGTCGTCTTGCCGGAGCCGGACTCGCCGACGAGGCCGAGCGTCTCGTGCCGGCGGAGATTGAGGCTGAGGCTGTCGACCGCGACGAGTTCCTTCAGCTCCGGCTTGAAGAAGCCGCCCTTCTTCAGCATGAACGAGACCCGGACGTTCCGCCCATCGAGCATGATCGGCGCATTGTCCGGCAGCGGCTTGGCCGATCCGGTCGGCTCGGAGGCAAGCAGCCGTCGCGTATAGGCATGCTGCGGGTTGGCGAAGAGCGCCTCCGTCGTGTTGTGCTCCTTCACCTCGCCGAGCTGCATCACATAGACATAGTCGGAGAACTGCCTGACCACCGTCAGGTCGTGGGTGATGAGGATCACCGCCATGCCGAGCTCCTGCTGCAGCTTGCGGATCAGGTTGAGGATCTGGGCCTGCACGGTGACATCGAGGGCCGTCGTCGGCTCGTCGGCGATCAAGACATCGGGGTCGTTGGCGAGCGCCATGGCGATCATGACGCGCTGGCGCTGGCCGCCGGAAAGCTGATGCGGATACTGGTTGAGCCGCGCCTCCGGGTCGGGGATCTGCACATGGCGCAGCAGTTCGAGCGCCCGCTCGCTCGCCGCGCGGCGGCTCATCCGACGATGCGCCCGGATCGCCTCGATGATCTGGCTACCGATCGAGTAGACCGGGTTCAGCGAGCTCATCGGCTCCTGGAAGATCATCGAGATTCGGTCACCGCGCAGCGCCCGGCGTTGCCGCTTCGAGAACTTCAGCACGTCCTTGCCATCATATTCGATGCGCGAATGCGAGGCGATCGTGGCACGCTTGGAAAGAAGCCCCATGACGGTACGGGCCGTCACCGACTTGCCCGAACCGGACTCGCCGACGATCGCCACCGTCTCGCCTCGATAGAGCTGGAAGGAGACGTCCTTCACCGCCTCGACGGTGCCGTCCTCGACCTTGAAGGTGACGGCCACCCTGCGGGCGTCGATGACCGGCCGCGTGTCCTTGGTGTGGCGGTCACGCCGTTCTGCCGGTGCCGGCACAATGGTTTCGACTGTTGCCATCGGCGTGCTCCTCAATAGGGGTCGATTGCGTCGCGCAGGCCGTCGCCCAACGCATTGAAGGCGAAGACGGTGACGAGCACGAAAGCGACCGGCGAGAGGATCCACGGATAGGAGCCGATCGCCGAATAGTTCGCGGTATCCTGCAGCATCAGCCCCCAGGAAATCAGCGGCGGTTTCACCGCAAAACCGAGGAAGCCGAGGAAGGATTCGAGAAGCACCACCTGCGGAATCGCCAGCGTCACGGCGACGATCACGTGGCTCATCACATTCGGGAAAATGTGCTGGAAGATGATGCGTCGGTCGGTCGCGCCGATGGCGATTGCCGCCCTGACATAGTCGATCCGCGCCAGAGCCAGCGTCTTGCCGCGCACCTCTCGTGACATCTGCGCCCAGCCGAGTGCCGACATCACGATCACGACGAAGGCGAGGAAGACATTGGTCGGCGCCGTCACTGGGATCAGCGATGAGAGCGCCAGGTAGAGCGGCAGTTGGGGGAAGGCGAGCACGAGCTCGACGAAGCGCTGCACCCAGGCATCGAAGCGCCCGCCGAAATAGCCCGATACCATGCCGACGGTCGTGCCGACCACGGTGACGATCGAGACCACCGTCAGCGCTATGATCAGCGAGATGCGCGAGCCGTAGAGGATGCGCGACAGCACGTCCCGGCCGAACTTGTCGGTGCCGAGCAGGTGCACCGGCGTACCGTCGACGGCGCCGAAGAGATGGCGCTCAGCCGGGATCAGCCCGAAGAGCCTGTAGGGAGCGCCCTCGACGAAGAAGCCGAGGAGCTGCGGATTGTCGTAGTCGGGACCGATGACTGGCTGGAAGGTGATCGGATCGAGCTCCTCCGTCTCGCGCACCGGATAGCTGCGCGGCGAGAAGACGAAGTTGCCGTCCTTGTCGGTGAAGCTGATCGCCTGCGGCGGCGCAAAGGCGACCCCGGTCGCCTTCGGATCGACCGGCGACAGGAAATCGGCAAAGATCGCCATGAGGATCAGCAGGCTGACGAGGATCAGGCCGAGCAGACCGGTCCAGGAGCGCTTCAGCCGCCGCCAGACGAGCGCGGTATAGCTCTCGTGATGATGCTTTTCTTCCGGCTGCATGGCGACCGGTACTGTGCCGTGGGCTTCGATGGTCATGCGTAGGCCCCCCCTCCCATGCGCACGCGCGGATCGAGCGCGGCGAGCAGCATGTCGGCGATGATGTTGCCGACGATCAGCGTTGCCGAGAGCACCAGCATGAAAGTGGCGGTGACATAGACGTCGCCCACCCACATGGAGCCGACGATCGCCGGCCCGACGGTCGGCAGTGCGAAGATGATCGCCGTCTCGATCTCGCCGGTCAGCATGTAGGGAAGCACGACGCCCTGATACATGATGAGCGGGTGCAGCGCGTTCGGAACGGCGTGCCGCATCACGACGGCGCCTTCACTCAGGCCCTTGGCGCGGGCGGTCTCGACATATTGGGCGTTCAGCGTGTCGAGCAGGTTCCCGCGCATCACGCGCATGTTGTACGCAAGCCCGCCGAAGGTGGCGATCGCCACGACCGGCCAGACGTGCTTCACCAGGTCGACGAACTTGTCCCAGGACCAGGGCGCGCCGCCATAGCGGGCCGAATGGAAGCTGTTGATCTCGCTCACATTGAAATGGAAGACGAGGATATAGACGATGATCAGCGCCATCAGGAAGCGCGGCACCGTCATGCCGAGGAAGGAGACGGTCGAAAGCAGGCTGTCGACCCAGGAATATTGCTTGGTCGCCGCAAGAATGCCGAAGCCGATGCCGATCACGGACGCAAGAATGTGGCAGACGAGCGCCAGTGCAAGCGTGCGCGGCAGGCGCTCGCCTACGACGTCGGCAACCGGCTTGTTGTAGTAGAGGCTGTGGCCGAAGTCGCCGCGCGTCACGATACCGGTCATCCAGTTGACGTATTGCAGCGGCAGCGGCTTATCGAGACCGTGTTCCTTGCGGTAGGCCTGCGCCTGGGCATCGGCTTCCTCGAACGAGGCGCCGCCCTGGTTGATGAGCTGCGAGCGGATATAGTCGCTGTAGTCGCCGGGCGGCGCCTGGATGATGGCGAAGGTCACCACGCTCAGGACGAACAGCACCGGAATGGCAGAGGCGATGCGGACCATCAGAAATCTGAACATGGCCGTTTCCTTCTGTCGGTTTTCCAGTGGCGGTGCCGGGACGGCCGGCCACGCCTAGGAGTGAAGGGCGATCTCCCGGCCTTTAAGGTCAGGGCCGGGAGAGACAATCACGTTCAATTGCTCGGGCCGCTTTCGCCGGGCTTGCCCGGAAGCTGCTCGGCATAGAGCTCGTAGTCGCCCTGCTTGTCGGCGGCCACGAAGACCCGCTCGCGGATGATCGTGTCTTCGGCCCAGTTGAACATGAAGATCGGCGCGCCCGGAGGAATGTTCGAGAAGCGCTTGTTGATGATCAGCGCTCCCGGATATTCGGTGAGCCCGACGGTATCGACATTCTCGGTCGAGACCTTCTGGAACTGCTTCATCAGTTCGGCGCGCGCGTCGTTGTCGTTGCTCGCGATGAACTTGTTGACGATGTCGACGAGTTCCTGCTCGTAGGGCATGAGGTCGACCTTGCCGCTTTCCGGGGCGCGGTGGTGCCAGCTGGTGCGCGGGCCGGTCGGAGCGAGCTGCGTCGTGTTCTGCACGACGGAGGTCAGCTCCTGGTCGTTGCGGCGGATCAGCCAGTCGAACTTGCCCGCATACTGCGTCGCGTCACGCTTGGTGCCGTCGACCGAATTCAACACCACCTTTAGGCCAAGCTGTTCCATCTGGCCTATCAGGCCTTCCGCAAGGTTGCGGTCGGTGCCGTAGTCGGAATTGACGAGCATCACGATCTGCACGTCGGCCCCGCCGGCGGTGCCTTCAGGGAAGTTGACGAAGCCGTTGCCGTCGGTGTCCTTGAGGCCGACCTTTTCGAGGAGCGCCTTGGCGCCTTCGAGCTCGAACGGATAATAGATGGTCGAGTTCCGATCATAGAAGCTCGTGCCGGAGGAAAGCCCGCCCGGATAGATCGCCGTGAAGGGGCCTTTCACCAGCGCTTCGCCGAGCTTCTTGCGATCGACCGCCATGGTGACGGCCTTGCGGAAGTCGAGATTGCGGTTGAGTTCGCGGACTGCCTGGGCGCGTTCGTCCGGCTCTCCCCAGCCATTGGCCGAGTAGTTCATGCGCAGATTGTAGCCGATGACCCGCGGGGCGAAGGCGAGCCGGGCCGGTGCCGCTTCGTTGGCCGCTCGCTTCAGCGATTCGACGAAGTTTTCCGGCTGCTCGAGGTTGGAGAAGTCGCCCGATCCGGCGATCGCCTGAACGTCGCGGTCGGCCCAGGTCGACAGCTTGTAGTGCACTTCGTTCAGGTAGGGCAGCTGGTTGCCGGCCTCGTCGACCTTCCAATAGTAGGGATTGCGGCGCAGCACGATGATGTCGTCCGGGCGGTAAGCGACCGGAACCCAGGCGCCCATCACCGGAATGTTCATATATTCCGGCGGGAAGCCGTTCTTGTACTGGTCATAGGTCGTGCCGGCATATTTCGGATGCTTGGTCTTCAGGATATGCGACGGGCCGGGGCAGAAGGTGCCATAGGCCATGGCATAGAGATGCTGGCGCGGGAAGGCCTCCTTGAAGGTCCATTCGACCGTGTACTGGTCAACCTTCTTGAGCGTCGTCCCCTCGCCGAAGGTTTCGGGCGTCGCGCCGTTCAGCGGCGAGACATTGGGATCGACTACGTTGTCGTCCCAGTAGAACATCACATCGTCGGCGTCGAAGGGGTCGCCGTCCGACCATTTCGCACCTTCGATCAGGTGCATGGTGAGCTTGTGGCCGTCCTGCGACCACTCCCAGCTTCTGGCGAGGTTCGGCAGCGGCTCGACGTCGGAGGCCTCGACCTGGTAGAGCGGGGCGGTGCGCGTCAGGCATTCCGACATGCCGATATCGATGCCGCCCCAGCCTTGGGTCTGGCCGGCGCTGTAGTTCCAGCCTTCCGGCCGGCCGCCGATGACGTGGCGCATGACGTCGCCATAGGCGCCCATGCCGTCGGGCATGTTGCCGGTCTTGAAGACCATAGGCTCCTTCGGCAGGCGCTCGGCGACGGGCGGCAGCTTGCCGGTCTTGACGAATTTCTCCGTCACCCATTCCGGCTCTTTGTATTCGGGCAAAGCCTTGAACTCGAGAATGGAATCGCGCGGCACATAGGTGATCTTGCCCTGCGCCGGCACCGGCGGCTGCTCGGGCACGACGGTCGGCTCGGATGCAAAGGCCTGCACCGCAAAGGCGGATATGCCGATCAGCAGGCTGGCCGTTGTTGTCAGTCGATGCGTTTTCATTGCCTCAGGTTCTCCCTCCTCAATTCGCCACGCCGGGGCGGGTGGCGCTCCTCCTTGGCCACGAGCACCGCGTCTCCTCACGCGGATGTATTCGCGGCGTTATTTCAATGCGCGGGCGGTTTTGGCCCGCGGGCTATCCCTTTTTGGTCTCGGATACCCCCTCATCCGGCCTGCCGACCACCTTCTCCCCGCAAGCGGGGCGAAGGAGACTCGCGGCGCCGGTTCAAGTCCCCTTTCCCCGCCTGCGGGGAGAGGGCTAGTCCTCGGGTTAAACCGTGGAGAGGGCAATCCCAAAAGGCCAGAGGGGTAACCGCTGTCACCATCCTTCAAGTCCACAGCACCTAGCCGGCGGCGCGGAGCTTCGCGGCTTCCTTCTCGGCGCGGATCTCCTCGATCGAGCGCACCTGGCGCCGGGCGGCACCCGTCCACTCGCGGGTCTTCACCGTCGATCGGGCGAGCCGATCCTTCGCCGCCTCGACGGCATGGGCGTATTGCGGCAACCACTCAGCCTGAGCGACGACCATTTCGTCGACCATCTGCCAGACCTCCTCCGGCGTACAGATCGCGCCGACCAGCGGGTCGTGCAGCACCGCAAGCTTCAGAAGATCGATGTCGCCGGTGATCGCCGCATGGACGGACATGCGCTGGACATTGATCGACGAGATGCAGGTGGCGGCACAGGCCTCGGGAAGCGTGATGCCGGACACCATGTTAATGCCGAAACGATCGACGAAGCCAGGGGATTCGATGATCGCATCGGCCGGCAGGTTGGTGATCACGCCTTTGTTCTTGAGGTTGAAATGGCCGCGATAGACACGGCCCGTCTCCAGCGCTTCCAGAATATGACTAGCGTGCTCGTTCGACCGCTTGATCTTGTCGAGCGGCTTGCCTGCCTCCTCGAGGAAGCGAGGATATTCAGTCTCGAACCAGTTGCGGGTCTCGGTCGAATAGCGGAGATACCCGCCGGTCTCGCCGTGGATCCAGTCCGACATGTCGATCCACTTGGTGATCTCGTCGGGACGCTTGCGGTACCAGGGCAGATATTCGGAAAGATGGCCGTTGCTTTCCGTCGAATAGACACCGAAGCGCTTCAACACATCGATCCTGAGCTTTTCCTGTTTGGAGAAGACCGGATGCGCCTCGAAGGCGGCGACGAGTTCGTCCTTGCCGATCTTGCGGCCGTTCAGGCGCACGTCGATGAACCAGGTCTGGTGGTTGATGCCAGAGCAGACATAGTCGAGTTCGCCGTCCTTGGCGCCAAGGATTTCGGCAATCTGCTCGGCGCCGTGCTGGACGCCATGGCAGAGGCCGACCGTATCGACCTTGCCGTATTCGATCGCCGCCCACGTGTTCATCGCCATCGGGTTGGCATAGTTCAGGAACTTGGCGCCCGGCTCGGCCACTTCGCGGATATCCTTGCAGAAGTCGAGGATCACCGGGATGTTGCGCTGGCCGTATAGAATGCCGCCGGCGCAGATCGTGTCGCCGACGCATTGGTCGACGCCGTATTTCAGCGGAATGCGAATGTCGTCCGCATAGGCCTCCAGCCCGCCGACCCGGACGCAGCTGATGATGTAGCGGGCGCCTTCCAGGGCCTTGCGACGATCGGTGGTTGCGGTGACCCGCGTCGGCAGTCCGTTCGACTCGACGATCCGGTCGAGGATCGTCTTGATCATGCTGAGATTGTGCTCGCTCAGATCCGTCAGTGCGAACTCGACGTCGCGGAGTTCCGGTACGGACAGGATGTCGGTGAAAAGCTTCTTGGTGAAACCGACGCTGCCGGCGCCGATAATGGCGATCTTGAAGCTGCCCATATTCGTTCAATGCCTCCTCGCAATGGCGATCTTCGCGCAATAAGGGTAAAATCAATTCATCGAATTGATCCGGCGGCGACCGACGGGACGTCCTCACTGAAAACCCTGTTTCCAACGCCGGTTAGCCGTGCGTCTTGCGCGATCTGTGGCCATTATGTGTATAATCCGGAGCGCGACTAGAGAGGGATTGTGCTTTCATGGGTAATTCTGTGCTGCAGCAATTGATCGACCAGGGCCCGGTGATGCGGACCGTTTCGCTGCCACGGGGAAGGCAGAGCCTGCACACCATGCCGACGAGCACCGGCTACGAGATCAGGACCGAAGGCGGCTATGACTGGGACGGGCGAAAGCGCGGCCAGACGCCGTTCACGGTGCTGCAGCATACACTCGGCGGCGCTGGAAACCTGCGCTACGAGAACCGCACCCATCGCGTGCGTGAGGGGGACACGCTGCTGCTGCTCGTACCGCACAATCACCGCTATTGGCTGGAGGAGGACGGGCGGTGGGAGTTTTTCTGGATCTCGATGAACGGCGAGGAGGCGCTTCGCATCCACCGTTCCATCCTAGCGGTTACCGGGCCGGTTCTGAAGCTGCAGCCGGAGACGGTCGAGCACCTCGCCGACTGCAGCCTCCGGCTGATCACCGGCGGCGAGACGCCCGGCCGCGCCTCGGCGATCGCCTATGAGGCGGCAATGGCGCTCTATGACGACGTGTTCGGCTCGCACCCGGTCTTCAGCGAGGAATACCGAACGATGCATCACGTCATCGATCACATCATGGCAAACCTCGAAAAGCCGCTGCCGGTTGAGGAACTCGCCCGCGTCTCCGGCTTGAGCCGTGCCCATTTCTCTCGGGTCTTCGCCGCAAGCGAAGGCATGCCGCCCGCCGAATTCGTGCTGCAGAAGCGGCTGCAAAGGGCGGTGAAGCTGTTGACCAAGACCGCGGACCTGCCGGTCAAGGAAGTGGCGATCCTCTCCGGCTTCGACGATCCCAACTATTTCGCCAAGGTCTTCCGCCGCGTCTTCGGCGCGAGCCCGACCGAGTTCCGCACCACCGGCATGTATGCGAGCGTGCCCGCCAAACCCCAGAAGACAAGTGAGCAGGTGACGACGCTCGCTGCTGCTTGCGATTGAAATCTGCGCGATAAAATTTTACTAAATAAGGCGTGCAAGACGCGGCTGACTGGCGGGACGTAAGAGAATGGTGACAATCAAGGAAATCGCAGCGGCCGTCGGCGTGTCTTCGGCAACCGTGTCGCGGGTCCTGAACTACGATCCGACTCTGTCGATCTCCACCCGGAAACGTCAGGCGATCATCGAAACCGCCGAGGCGCTGAACTATGCGACGCCGCGCAACCGCAGCCGGGCAGCCGCCCAAGGCATCGGCTTGGGATTGAAGATTGCGCTCGTGCATTTCCTCGAACCGGCCCAGGAACTCGCCGATCCCTATTATGTCGGCGTCCGGCTCGGCATCGAGAGCCGCTGCCAGGCGCTGAAAAGCGAGATCGTCAAGATCGTCCATACGGGAAGCCCTCCGGAAGCGGCGATCCTCGAGGGCGCCTCCGGCGTCGTTGCCGTCGGCCATTATTATGGCGACGCGCTCGAATGGCTGCACCGCCACAGCCGCCACCTCGTCTTCGCCGACTACGCGCCGGCCGGCGACGCGGACGACAGCGTCCTCAGCGACGTCGCGACGGCGATGACCCGGCTCCTCGGTGCGGTTCACGCCATGGGCTATCGACGGATCGGCTTCATCGGCTGGATCGACGCGTTTCACGAGCCCGAAAACATCCATTCGGAGCGTCGCTGTCGCACCTATATCGAGTGGATGACGAAGGCCGGGCTTTTCGATCCGGATCTGTGCCTCGTCGAACGGATGACACCCGATAGCGGCTACGCGCTCGCCAGGACGATGCTGTCGAACCCCAGCCCGCCGAAGGTGCTGATCACCTGCAACGACAACATGGCGCTCGGCGCCTACCGGGCCATTCACGAGATGGGCCTGAGGATCCCCGAGGATGTGGCGGTGGCGAGCTTCAACGATATTCCGGTGGCGCAGTTCCTCGGACCGCCGCTGACCACCGTCAAGATCCCGGCCGAATTGATCGGCGAAACCGCCGTCGACCTGCTGCTCGAGCGCCTGTCCGGACGTGAAGTCGCCAAGAAGGTGGTGCTCGGCACCGAGATCGTCTGGCGCGGCAGCACGCCCGCGCCGGTCGATCACGGACCGACAAGATTGGGCGAATTGAGCCCTGTCTAGCGTTTGGGCAGTCGTCATACGCCGTGGCGCAATTGGAGCGAACCGACCTAACTCGCACTCCCCTCTGGCAATTGCGACTTCATTTCCCCGAAACGGTCAGCTTGCCACCGCTGTATATCCCGGATAGAATATACGTATATTCGAAGCCAGGATATACATCCTCAGGAGATCCTATGGCCCTCTATATTCGCGACGATGCCGTCGGCGACCTTGCGAAGCAGGTCCAGCAGGCCATCAATGCTCCCAATAAGACCGAAGCGGTGCGCAGGGCGCTTCTCAACGAGTTAGAACGAGCAAAAAAGACCATCCCGTTGAAAGGGCGGATCAAAAGGATTCAAGAGAGCGTTCGTGCCATGGGTCCCGACGATCCGAACTTCGACATGAAGAAATTCACCGATGAGCAGTGGGGCGATGCCTGATGTTCCTCGACGCCTCTGCAATAGTTGCTATCCTCGGGGAGGAGGAGGATGCCGACATGCTGATCGACAAGATCGAGAAGGCGAAGCGGCCGATCTACTATTCGTCGATCTCGATGTTCGAGGCGGTCATCAGCCTAGCCCGTAAGAAGCGAGATGGCACTCTTGGAAACCAAGTGCCGATCCCACCTTACCTAATCGATCTGGCACAACAGCATGTTGAAGCGTTCATCGAGACGATTGGAGCGAAAGCGAAGCCTATCGATGGCACCATGCATCGCATGGCGATCGAAGCCTGCCGAACCTATGGAGGCGTCGTTGCCCATGCCGCACGGCTGAACTTCGGAGACTGCTTCTCCTATGCTTGCGCGAAAACCTACCACCTCCCTCTTCTCTTCAAAGGTGACGATTTTACACACACGGACATAGAGCGGGCTTGAATGGCCCGGATGGGTTTTTCGGGCCTCCGAGATGGGAACTGGCTGGGCCGAAGCCAGCAAGTAAATATTTACTGAAAATCTTGCATCGCTCTCGATTTTAGGAAATACTCCGCGTCGAGACAGGGAGGACTGTCTCGGGGAACGAACCTTGAGGGAGGAAATTCATGGATATTTTCGCGCGTGCCCATCTGTCGCGGATCGCCGCTCTTGCGCTCGCAAGCGCCAGCTTCCTGGCGGTCACCGCCGCAGAGGCGAAGGAAATCACCATCTGGTGCTGGGATCCGAACTTCAATGTCGCGATCATGAAGGAAGCCGGCGCCCGCTATACCAAGACGCATCCCGACGTCACCTTCAACGTCGTCGATTTCGCCAAGACCGACGTCGAGCAGAAGCTGCAGACGGGCCTTGCCTCCGGCACTGCCGACGCGCTGCCCGATATTGTGCTGATCGAGGACTACGGCGCGCAGAAATATCTGCAATCCTTCCCCGGCGCCTTCGCGGCCCTATCCGGCACCGTCGACTACTCCGGCTTCGCTCCCTACAAGGTTGAAGTGATGACCGTCGACGGCCAGGTCTACGGCATGCCCTTCGATTCGGGCGTCACCGGGCTCTATTATCGTAAGGACTACCTCGAGCAGGCCGGCTTCAAACCGGAAGACATGCAGAGCCTCACCTGGGATCGATTCATCGAGATCGGCCAGCAGGTCGAGGCGAAGACCGGCAAGAAGATGATCGGTCTCGACCCGAACGATGCCGGCCTCGTCCGCATCATCATGCAATCGGCCGGCCAATGGTATTTCGACAAGGAAGGCAAGGCGAACATCACCGGCAATCCGGCGCTGAAGGCAGCGGTCGAGACGGTCGGCAAGATCATGTCCGCCAATATCTACAAACCAGCCAACGGCTGGTCCGACTGGGTTGGAACTTTCACCTCGGGTGATGTCGCGTCGGTCGTGACTGGCGTGTGGATCACCGGCACCGTCAAGGCGCAGCCGGACCAGGCCGGCAAATGGGGTGTGGCGCCGATCCCGGCGCTCTCGATCGAAGGCGCGACGCATGCGTCGAATCTCGGCGGATCGAGCTGGTACGTGCTCGAAAGCTCCGCGGAAAAGGCCGAGGCGATCGATTTCCTCAACGAGATTTACGGCAAGGACATCGATTTCTACCAGAAGATCCTGCAGGACCGCGGCGCCGTCGGTTCGCTGCTCGCCGCCCGTAGCGGCGCGGCCTATGAGGCGGCCGATCCGTTCTTCGGTGGTGAGAAGGTCTGGCAGAACTTCTCCGACTGGCTCGCCAAGGTGCCGTCGGTGAACTACGGCATCTTCACCAACGAGGCCGACCTCGCGGTCACAGCGCAACTGCCGGCGCTGACCCAGGGCACGCCGGTAGACGAAGCACTGAAGGCGATCGACGCCGAAGTCGCCGGGCACATCCAGTAGCCGGGAAAGCGAGCAGGCGGGCAAAGCGGCCTGCCGCTCTACAGTTGGCCGTGGCGGCTTAAGCCACGGCCAGTGGTTCCCTGTTAATCATGAGGTTGACGATGGCTCTCGCCCGCCGCGGCGGCATCGGCCGATATTACGACGTCAATGGCTGGCTGTTCGTCGCGCCGGCGCTCGGGCTGATCGCCCTGTTCATGGTCTATCCGATTTTCTGGTCGCTCTGGATGTCCTTCCAGTCCGGCCGCGGCATGATGATGAAGTTCGCCGGCTTCGGCAACATCGTCCGCCTCTGGAACGATGCAGTGTTCATCAAGGCGCTGACCAACACGATGACCTACTTCGTCGTGCAGGTGCCGATCATGATCCTGCTCGCCCTCATCCTGGCGTCGCTCCTCAACAATCCGCGGCTCGTCGGCCGGGCGTTCTTCCGCACCGCCATCTTCCTCCCGTGCGTCACCTCGCTCGTCGCCTATTCTGTGCTCTTCAAGGGCATGTTCGCATTCGACGGCATCGTCAATTCGACGCTTCAGGCGATTGGCATCATTGCCTCGCCCATTCCCTGGCAGACGCATCCCTTCTGGGCGAAGGCGCTCGTCATCATCGCCATCACCTGGCGCTGGACCGGCTACAACATGATCTTCTATCTCGCGGCGCTGCAGAACATCGACAGGTCGATCTACGAGGTCGCCCGCATCGACGGCGTTCCGGCCTGGGCGCGCTTTACCCACATCACCATACCGCTCTTGAAGCCGGTCATCCTGTTCACCACGGTGATTTCGACGATCGGTACGCTGCAGCTCTTCGACGAGGTCTATAACCTCACCGAAGGCAAGGGCGGCCCATCGAATGCGACGCTCACCCTGTCGCTCTATATCTACAACCTGACCTTCCGCTTCATGCCGAATTTCGGTTACGCGGCGACGGTTTCCTACGTCATCGTCATTCTCGTCGCCATCCTCGCCTTCCTGCAGTTCTTCCTGGCAAGGGAGCGCGACAAATGAGAACCAGTACCGCCAACATCGCCTCCGCCATCCTGACCTATGGCTTCGTCGGGCTGATGGCCTTCCTCTCCGTCTTCCCTTTCATCTGGATGGCGCTCGGCGCCACCAATTCCTCGATCGACATCATCAAGGGCAGGCTTGCGCCGGGCGAGGCGCTGGCAACCAACATCGCCAACTTCTTCACCCTGGTGAACGTGCCGCTGGTCTTCTGGAATTCGGCGAAGGTGACCATTTTTGCGACCGTGCTTACCCTCGCCGTCTCATCGCTTGCCGGCTACGGTTTCGAGATCTTCCGGTCGCGCCACCGTGAGCGCCTTTACCGGGCGATGCTGCTGACGCTGATGATCCCCTTTGCGGCGCTGATGATCCCGCTCTTCATCATGATGGGCAAGATGGGCCTCATCAACACCCACATCGCCGTCGTGCTGCCGACGATCGGCTCGGCCTTCATCGTCTTCTATTTCCGCCAGAGCACCAAGGCCTTCCCGTCGGAGCTGCGCGACGCGGCGAAGGTCGACGGCCTGAAGGAGTGGCAGATCTTCCTCTATATCTATGTGCCGGTGATGCGCTCGACCTATGCGGCCGCCTTCATCATCGTCTTCATGACCGCCTGGAACAACTATCTCTGGCCGCTGATCGTCTTGCAGTCGAACGAGACCAAGACGATCACGCTGGTCATCTCGTCGCTCGCCTCCGCCTATTACCCCGACTACGGCGTGGTGATGGTCGGCACGATCCTCGCGACGCTTCCGACGCTCGCCGTCTTCTTCTTCATGCAACGCCAGTTCGTCCAGGGCATGCTGGGCTCAGTCAAATAGGAACGATGATGCGCTCTGTTACCTCATTCAACAATTCATGGTTCTTTTCCGAAGGCTTCAATGCCGCCGATGCCGGCAAGCTCAAGGCCGGTGAGCTCGTCAGCCTGCCGCACAACGCCGTCGAGCTGCCCTTCAACTATTTCGACGAGACCTCCTATCAGCGCGCCTTCACCTATCAGAAGGTCATCGCCTGGCGTCCCGAATTCGCCGAGCGCGAGGTCTCGCTCGTCTTCGACGCGGCCATGGCGGACGCGGTCGTCTATCTGAACGGCGAGGAGATCATCGCCCACAGGGACGGCTATACGCCCTTCGAAGCGCGGCTGACCGGCAGGCTCCGCAAGGGCGACAACCTGATCACCGTCAAGATCGATGGCAGCGAGAACCCGGAAATCCCGCCCTTCGGCGGCCGGATCGATTATCTCACCTATGCCGGCATCTATCGCGACGTCTGGCTGAAGCTCACCGACACGGTCGCGATCGGCAATATCAAGATCGAAACCGGCGACGTGCTTTCCGACGCGAAGTCCGTCACGATCCGCTGCGATCTCGCCAATCCGCAAGGCCTCGCCTTCGCCGGTACCGTGACCGCGCTCTTGAGGGACGCCAATGGCGAGCTTCTGGCCGAAGCAATCGGCGAGACTGAGGGCGAAAACGTTACGCTGGAAATGACCGGCCTCAAGGGCCTGTCGCTCTGGGACATCGACCATCCGGTTCTCTACCAGGCGGAAGTCCAGCTCCGCACCGACCACGGCCGCGACGTGCTTGCCTCGCATTTCGGCTTCCGCACCGCCGAGTTCACAGTCGACGGCTTCCGGCTGAACGGCCGACCGCTGAAGATCCGCGGCCTCAACCGCCACCAGGCCTTCCCCTATGTCGGCTACGCCATGGGGCGCACGGCGCAGGAGCGTGACGCGGAACTCATGAAGCACAAGCTCCACTGCAATCTCGTCCGCACCTCGCATTATCCGCAGTCGAAATGGTTCCTCGACCATTGCGACCGGATCGGCCTGCTGGTCTTCGAGGAGATCCCCGGCTGGCAACATATCGGTGGCGAGGAATGGAAACAGGAGTCGATCCGTAACGTCCGTCGAATGATCGAGCGCGACTGGAACCATCCATCGATCGTCATCTGGGGCGTGCGTATCAACGAATCACAGGACTCGCGTGATTTCTACGTCGAAACGAACCGCCTCGCCCGCGAGCTCGATCCGACCCGCCAGACCGGCGGCGTGCGCTACATCACCGACAGCGAATTCCTCGAAGACGTCTACACGATGAACGACTTCATCCTCGGCAACGAGGAGCTGCCCGGCTCGAACCGGCCGCGCACGGCGCTGCGGCCGCAACAGGAATGCACCGGGCTCTCGCGCAAGGTGCCCTATATCATCACCGAGTTCGGCGGCCATATGTACCCGACGAAGATCTACGACCAGGAGCAGCGGCAGGCCGAGCACGTCCGCCGGCACCTCGAGGTGCTGAACGCCGCCCATGGCGACCCGAGCATTTCCGGCGCGATCGGCTGGTGCATGTTCGACTACAACACCCACAAGGATTTCGGCTCCGGCGACCGGATCTGCTATCACGGCGTCATGGACATGTTCCGCGAGCCGAAATTCGCCGCTTACGTTTATGCCAGCCAATGCGAACCGGCGGAAGAAGTGGTGATGAAGCCGGTCACCTTCTGGGCCCGGGGCGAGCGCAATATCGGCGGCGTGCTGCCCTTGATCGTGCTGACCAATTGCGACGAGATCGAACTGAAATACGGCTCGCTGACGAAGCGCGTCGGACCGGACCGCGAGATGTTCCCGCATTTGCCGCATGCGCCCGTGGTCATCGACCATCGCCACTTCACCAAGGACGAGCTCGGCGTCTGGGGCATGAAGTGGGAGAGTGCCGAGTTCACCGGCTTCATCGGCGGCAAGGCCGTCGCCCATCTCAAGATGGTCGCCGACCCGCTGCCGACGACTCTGGAAATCGAGGCCGACAGCAAGACGATCAGGTCGGAAGGCCGCGACAGCGTGCGTGTCATCATCCGCGCCCTCGACCAGGTCGGCAACATCCTGCCCTTCCTCAATGATGCCGTTGACATTGCGGTTCACGGCCCGGCGCGGCTTCTCGGACCGGCACGCGTCGTCTTCCAGGGCGGCTCGACCGGCTTCTGGCTGGAGTCGACGGGCGAAGCCGGCGGCATTTCCGTCACCGTCGCCTCATCGCGTCTCGGCACAGCGAAGCTTGAGCTCGCGGCTACGCCCGAAGGAGCGCCGCGCGCATGAGCGA
This sequence comes from Sinorhizobium americanum, assembly GCF_001651855.1. Taxonomy (GTDB): domain Bacteria; phylum Pseudomonadota; class Alphaproteobacteria; order Rhizobiales; family Rhizobiaceae; genus Sinorhizobium; species Sinorhizobium americanum. Next base: position 254,436 of record NZ_LNQC01000049.1, read on the forward strand.
ACTTCAACTCAGCAATGTCCGCAAATCCTATGGCGGCCTCGAAGTCATCAAGGGCGTCGATCTCGACATCAAGTCCGGCGAGTTCGTCGTCTTCGTCGGCCCCTCCGGCTGCGGCAAGTCGACCCTGCTCCGGATGATCGCCGGCCTCGAGGAAATCACCTCCGGCGACCTGACGATCGACGACATGCTGATGAACGATGTCGATCCGTCGAAGCGCGGCATCGCCATGGTCTTCCAGTCCTATGCGCTCTATCCGCACATGACCGTCCGCGAGAACATGGGCTTTGCGTTACGTTTTGCCGGCGTCCCGAAGGTCGAGATCGAGAAGCGGGTGATGGAGGCCGCAAACATCCTCGAGCTCGGGCCGCTGCTCGACCGCAAGCCGAAGCAGCTTTCCGGCGGCCAGAGGCAGCGCGTGGCGATCGGCCGGGCGATCGTCCGCCACCCGAAGATCTTCCTCTTCGACGAGCCGCTGTCGAACCTCGATGCGGAGCTGCGCGTCCACATGCGCATCGAGATCGCGCGGCTGCACAAGCAGCTCGCCGCCACGATCATCTATGTGACGCACGACCAGGTCGAGGCGATGACGCTCGCCGACAAGATCGTCGTGATGCGCGCCGGCGTCGTCGAGCAGGTCGGCTCGCCGCTCGACCTCTACGACGATCCCGCCAACCTTTTCGTCGCCGGCTTCATCGGCTCGCCGAAGATGAATTTCCTGAAGGGGGTGATCGAGACCGGCGACGGCGAAGTCTATGCGCGGCTGCCGGACTATGCCGACACCAAGGTTCCGGTCGCTCTCACGCACGTGGCGCCGGGAATGCCCATAACCGTCGGCATCCGGCCCGAACACTTCAAGGAGCAAGGCTCGGCAAGCCTCGACCTGACGATCGACATGCTGGAGCATCTCGGCGGCGAGACCTTCGCTTATGCTCGCCACGGCAATGGCGAACTCGTGGTGATCGAAACAAAGAACGGCCGCGGCCTCAAATCCGGCGACGGCATCGCCGCCCGCTTCGACCCGGCCTGCGCCCTGTTGTTCGACGAAAGCGGAAAGCGGTTGAGATAGCGGTTTTCGACAGCGCAAAGTCCGCTCGCCGTCGCCGGCCGAGCCCCTGCGCGTCTGATGGCGAAAAATAACCAGGACGCCCGGCCCTTCCTTGCCGGCGCTCTACGTGGAAACCGCGAACGAACACGCGAATAGTCCGGCCCGTCAGGCTGCGGTGACGAGGCCTCCTGCCATCGGCCACACCGACCGGCCGCCAAACAGCCGATCTTCAAACTCCTCTGGAACTGCTTCTCTCTCTTCGAGTTCTTAATCACATCGCCTGCGGCCTTGGCCTCAGAGGTAGCGCGGAGAACGAAATGAACCAGGAGAAATGGATCCACCTGTGCATAGACATGCAGCGAATGTTCGCCGAGGGCACCCCGTGGCACGTCGCGTGGATGCCCAATGTGTTCGACCAGATCATCGAGGTTGCCGCCCGTTTCCCGGAGCGCACGATCTTCACGCGCTTCGTGCCGCCACCCGTCCCGGAGCAGATGCCCGGCATGTGGCGGGCCTATTACGAAAAATGGCCGATGATGACCACCACCCAGTTGAACCCGGAACTTGTGGACCTGATTGCGGACCTGAAGAGATTGGTCCCGCCAGGGCGTATCTTCGACAAGACCACCTATTCGCCATGGACAAGCGGCCGGCTGCATCGCGCCTTGACCGATCAGAATATCGGGACGCTGGTCGTAACAGGAGGAGAGACGGATATCTGCGTGCTCGCCGCGACCCTCGGGGCCGTCGATCTCGGTTACAAGGTGATCCTGCTGAAGGACGCGGTGTGCAGTACCACCGATGAAACGCACGACGCATCGCTCGAACTTCTGTGCAACCGCTTCTCGGTTCAAGTGACGGTCGTAGACACCGAAGAGTGGTTGTCGTCGGACTGAGCGGCGCCCGTACGGCAAGGCCTCACCTCCACCCCTTCCTGTGACAAGCAGCAGGGATGAGGGCGGAAAGGCATCCCACCAAACCCGGCGACAAGAGGAACGCCGCTCGGGGTCGCAGCATCCGTTTCCGGGAGCAACGTCTTGCGATGTTTGCAATCAACGATTAAACTGCAATCATTGATGAGAAGGAGCGACCCGTGGCGAGCATGACGATTCGCAATCTCGATGACGCACTGAAGCAACGTTTGCGCGTTCGCGCGGCGGCACATGGGCGGTCCATGGAGGATGAGGCTCGCGATATCCTGCGCGCAGCGCTATCGACCGGCGAAGGGCGCCCGCGCAATCTCGCCGCGGCGATCCGGTCCCGCATTGCGCCGCTTGGGGGTGTGGAACTTGAACTTCCCCCTCGCGAAGCAATCCGCGAGACCCCGGATTTCTCGGCTTGATTATCCTCGACACCAACGTTCTCTCGGAACTGCTTGCGCCTATCCCGTCTGTTTTGGTTGAAGCATGGCTGGCAGAGCAGCCGCCGGCGTCCATCTTCACGACAACCGTCACACAAGCGGAGATTCTGTACGGAATTCGTATCATGAGCGAAGGACGCCGCCGACGCGAACTCGAGGCCGCGATCGCACTCATCTTCCGCGAGGATCTTTCCGGGCGCATTCTGCCATTCGACGGCGAGGCCGCCGATGCTTACGCTTCCATTGCTTCCCAGCGGCGCAAGAGCGGCCGTCCCATCAGCCAGTTCGATGCCCAGATTGCCGCGATCGCCCTCTCCCGTGGAGCCGCTTTAGCGACCCGCAACGTCAGCGATTTCGCCGAAACCGGTGTCGCGATCGTCAATCCCTGGGATCATCGGCCATAGAGCGTGATGCGCTCACCTATGTTCGCGCCACCGCCCATCTGTTTGTTTTTACGCCTTGCTGCATGTCTCCTTAATCAACGTCCATTTTTAAGGACAAGGACATGCAGCAATTCAAAGTGCTACAGCGACCTTTGCGCGTCTGATAAGACGCGCGGCGCTGTAGTGCGACATCAGGTAAATCCACCTGACTGCCAATGCTCTGCGCACCTACCGCGCCCCCATCCTCAGCGCCCCGTCGAGGCGGATGACCTCGCCGTTCAGCATGTCGTTCTCGCAGATGTGCCGCACCAGCGCCGCATATTCGCCCGGCCGGCCGAGGCGCGGCGGGAAGGGCACGCTCTTGCCGAGCGAGTCCTGCACCTCCTGCGGCATGCCGGCCATCATCGGCGTTTCGAAAATGCCGGGCGCGATCGAGACCACGCGGATGCCGGAACGGGCGAGTTCGCGGGCAATCGGCAGCGTCATTGCCACGACGCCGCCCTTCGAGGCCGCGTAAGCCGCCTGGCCGATCTGGCCGTCGAAGGCGGCGACCGAAGCGGTGTTGACGATCACCCCGCGGCCGCCTTCGAGATCCGGCTCCTCCCTGGCGATCGCCGCGGCGGCAAGCCGGATCATGTTGAACGTGCCGATGAGGTTGATGCCGATCGCGCGGCTAAAACTGTCGAGCCGATGGGGCCCGTCACGGCCGAGCACCTTTTCACCGGGCGCAATGCCGGCGCAGTTGATGAGCCCGTGCAAATGCCCGAAGCTGTCGAGGGCGGCCTGCACCGCGGCGGCGCCGTCCGTCTCGCTCGTCACGTCGGTCCGCACGAAACAGGCGCGATCACCAAGTTCCGCGGCGATCGCGGCGCCCGCCTCCGCATTGATGTCGGCGATGACGACCTGCGCACCTTCCGCAACGAACATTCGCGCCACGGCCGCCCCAAGCCCGGAGCCGCCGCCGGTGACCAGGAATACCTTGTCGAGGATCAGCATGGCCGTGCTCCGCCACCTCGGTTAGCCGTGTTTGTCTGCATCGTCTTGTCCTCCCGTCGCTGCGGCTGGTCATTCTCCGCCGGCCGAATCCTTTGCAGGGACTATAGCCAGACGCGCCAGCGCAGGCGATACCGAATGGAAGGGATGCCTCACGCCCCCGTGCGCGCCACCAGCGGCACGTAATTCTCGAGCTCCGGCGCCGGGAAATGCAGCGTCGCGCCGATTTCGGCCGAGCGGTAGAGCCCCATCAGGATCTCGACGACGGCAAGGCCGTCCTCGAAGGTTTCAAGCGGCTTCGCGCCCTTGCGGAAACACTCGACCATGTGCCGGTTCTCGTCCGTATAGCCATAGACGCCGGCCTCGTCCTCGAGCACCGGCATCAGCCCCTGTTCGGCGTTCTGCTTTTCGACAAGGTCCTCGCCCTCGGAACCCGTGACCGCCCGCGACAGGAAGATTTTTAGCCCCGTGCCGAGCGAATTATATTCCAGCGCATATTCGGGGCCGAGCAGCTCAAGCTGGATGCGTAAGCCGGCGCCGACATAGGCCCAGGAGGTCGTCGCCTCGATCATCAGCTCATTGCCCTCCTCGTCTTCAAGCGTCACGGTGGCGCGGGCGAAATCCTCCGAGGGGCGGTTGCGGTAGTCGACCTCGCCGCCGTAGCGCTGGCGCAGTTGGTCGGCATAGTTCGGCCGGGTCCATTTGAGATTCGCGACGGTTCCGTTGACCGACTTCACTTTGAGGGAACTGCGCGGCGCTCCGGGCGCCGTCAGCAGATGGCGCGCCACCTCGACGCTGTGGCACATCATGTCGGAAAGCACGCCGCCGCCCTGCTTGTCGCCCTGCCAGAACCACGGCTCGTGCGGGCCGGAATGCTCTTCGGCAGCGCGCGCCAGATAGGGCCGTCCCGTGGTCGAGGCGGCGCGGCGCCAGATGATCTCCTTGCCGCGCAGCACCGGGGTGCAGAACACCTGGTTTTCGAGATAGCCGTTATTGAGGCCGGCGTCCTCGGCGAGACGCAGCATTTCGCGGGCCTCGGCGACGGTGCGTGCCAGCGGCTTTTCGCAGGCGACCGCGAAGACCTGGCTGCGGCCCGCCTTGATCTCGGCATGGAGCGTTCGCATCACCTCGAGCCGTGTATAGTTGGGCGAAAGAATCCAGATCGCATCGACATCCTCGGCCGACAGAAGGTGGTCGAGACTTCCGTGGGTGCGGCAGCTGCCGAGCTCGAGGGCCCTGACCTCCTCGGCGAAGCGCTCGCGATTTTCAGCCTTGCGGCTGTAGACGCCGGTCACCTCCACATGGCGCACGCCGATGAGCGATTGCAGATGGAAGCGAGCGATGAAGCCGGTCCCGACAAAGCCGATGCGCAGGGTCTGTTTCGGTAGTGCGGTCATTCCTTCCCTCCCTATCATCTATGCCTCAGGCGGTGCCGTGCTGGCCCTGATATTGAGCGCCGTCGGCAGCACGATCGGTTCGCCTGTGCCAAGGCTGCCGCCCGAAAGGATGCTGAGCAGAAGTCCCATCGCCGTGCGGCCGATCTCGGCGCGCGGCTGGCTGACTGTCGTCAGTGGCGGGTAGAAGGCCTTGCTCAGATAAAGATCGTCGAAACCGACGACCGAGACTTCGCCCGGCACGTCGCGCCCCATCCGCCTCAGCTCGTGGGCGGCGCCATAGGCCATCTCGTCATTGGCGACGAAAAGCGCCGTCGGCGGCTGCGGCAGGTCAAAAAGCGTCCGGCAGCAGTCCTCGCCGCTTTCGAGCAGAAAGTTGCCGCGCACCTCGTAGCCCGGCGGGATCGCGAGGCCCGCTTCGCGCATGGCGAGCCGGTAGCCCTCCCGGCGGTAGACGCTCATCGGTTCGGGCACGGGACCGCTGATATGGGCGATCCGCCGGTGCCCGAGGGAAATCAGATGCTCGACCGCCGCGCGCGCAGCCCCGACATTGTCGACCTGCACATGCGGCAGTCCCGAACCCTCGATCATTTCCAGCGCCACCACCACCGGCAGGTGGTTCCAACTGCCCGAGCGATTGCCGGCCGGCGGCGGCAGTTTGCCGGTCATCAGGATCATGCCGTCGGCATGGCCGTCGCGCAGCATGTTGAAATATTCAATCTCGCGAACCGGATCGTTTTCGGTATTGCCCATCAGCACCGCATAGCCGGCTTCCCGTGCCATCGCCTCGACGCCCTTCAGGATGTCGAGATAGAAGGGATTGCCGACGTCGCGCACAACGAGGAGCACGGCCATCGACTTGCGCGTTCTCAAGTTGCGAGCGCTGACATTCGGGCGGTAATTAAGCTCGCGCGCCAGATCATGGATGCGCTGGCGCGTCTCGGCCGTCACCAGCGCCGAGCCGGAAAGCGCGCGCGAGACGGTGGCGACCGACACGCCGGCCTTCTCGGCAATGTCCTTGATCTTCGGTCGCTCCCTCATGCACGCATCGCCCGGCCCCGGCCATAGAACATCATGAGAAGAAGCAGCGTTGCCCCGAACACCATCTGTCGGCCGGATTCGTCGATGTTCACGGTTGTGAGGATGCCCTGCAGGATGACGAGCAGGAAGGCGCCGGCCATGGTGCCGGTATAGCCGCCCTTGCCTCCGGCGAGCGACGTGCCGCCGAAGACGACGGCGATGATCGAGGTCAGCGTGTATTGCTCGCCGACATTGGCGAAGGACGATCCGGAATAGCCGAGCAGGCAGAGGCCGGCGACCGCCGCGAACATGCCGGAGATCATGAACAGCGCGATGCGCATCAGCCTCACCGGAACACCGGCCATATAGGCCGCGTGCTCGTTCGAGCCGATCGCATAGATTCGGTGGCCGAAGACGGTGCGGTTCAGCATGAAGGCCATCAGGATGCCGATCGCCACCCAGAGCCAGATGATCCCCGGCACACTGAGAAAAAGCGGCTGGGTGACGAAGCGCGACAAGGCCGGTGCGGCCTGGCCGGAGGGAATGCCCATGCGGATGACAACGAGCAGGCCTTGCAGAACGCCGAGCATGCCGAGCGTCATCACCAGCGGTGGGATGCGCAGCAGCGTGATGCCGAGGCCGTTCAGGAGCCCGAAGAAGGCGCCGGCCACGAGGCAGGCGGCGATCGCCGGCAAGATGCCGATATCGGCGCCGTTCATGACATTGCCGGCGATGATTGCCGACAGCGACACGACGCCGCCGACCGACAGATCGATGCCCTCGCGCCCGCCGAGGATGACGACATTCTGGCCGGCCGCTACGATGCCGAGCAGCGAGGCGACGATCAGGAGCCGCAGGATCTGCGCCCCGCTGGCAAAGCCCGGAGACAGGAGCGCGCCGAGATAGAGGAGCAGGACGATCAGCGCGAGCGCGACGACGATCGGCTGGCGGAGGAAAGACGTCACCCTGCTCATGGCCGCGCCCTCCGGCCGGCGAGCACGCCCGCCATCAGGACGACGAGGATCGCCAGGCCCTGGACGAAATTCTGCCACTCCGAAGGCGTGCCCATGAAGAAGACCACCGAACTGATGAGGCCGATCGTCAGCGCCCCAAGGAGCGAGCCGACCACCGTTCCCCAGCCGCCCGAAAGCGCGCTGCCGCCGAGCACCACCGCCGCGACGCTGAAGAGCGTCATCTTGCCGCCGACCAGCGGATCGCCGCTTGCCGTGTCGCCCGTGATGCAGAAGGCGGCAAGTGCCGAAAACAGGCCGCAGAGCAGATAGCCGCGGATCCGGATCGCCACCACCGGCAGTCCGGTCTGGTAGGCCGCCTGCTGGTCGTCGCCGACGGCGAGCAATTGCGTCGCAAGACGCGTCCGGCTCAGCACTGCGAGCAGGACGACCAGGCCCACGAGGATATAGAAGACGAAGGGCAGCCCGAGCAGCCGGCCGCCATAGGTGCGCCAGAAGATCGTCGGCGCCGGCGTGCCGGCAACCGGCAGGATATAAAGCGCCAGACCGGTGAAGAAGATGCTCGTCGCGAAAGTGGCGACGATCGCCTGCAGCCGCAGCGCTGCTACGACGAGCCCGTTGACTAGGCCGCAGGCAAGCCCCAGCAAGAGACCGATGGCGAGTGCCAGCAGCACCGCGCCGGCTCCTCCGCCCCAGCGCTCCATCAGGACGATTATTGCGACATTGACGAGCGACAGAATCGAGCCGGCAGAGAGATCGATGTCGCCGGCATAGACCACATAGGTCTGGGCGATCGCCAGCAGGATCAGCGCCATATAGGTGCTTAAAAGCCCGGTCAGCGACCGGTAGCTGAGGCTGTTCGGCGAGAAGATGCCGTTCAAGGCAAGCAGCACCAGGACGATGGCGAGCGCCGGCAGGAAAGGATAGCGCTCGAGCAGTCTGCGCAGGCCGCCGGCGCGCCGGTAGGTCGGGCTGGTTGCGATCTCTGCCATCAGGCGGCCTCGTAAGCGGCTTGGTATAGATTGTAGCGAGTGCGCTCGGGACCGGTGAGTTCCCGGCTGACCGAGCCGCCGTTGAACACCAGGATGCGGTTGGCATTGCCGAGCAGCTCGGCATCCTCCGAGGAATAAAGCACGATGCCGAGCCCGTCGGCCGCCAGTTGCCGGATCAGTGCGAAGAGATCGGCCTTGGCAGAGAGGTCGATGCCCTTGGTCGGATCATCGAGCAAGAGCACGTCGGGGCGGTCGATCAGCCAGCGAGCGATGATCACCTTCTGCTGGTTGCCGCCGGAGAGCGAGTTGATCGGATGGAAGAGGCTCGCAAATTTCGTATGCATGCTTTCGAGCGCCGGCGCGACCTTGTCGCGGAGCTTCGATGGCCTGGCGATCATCAGCCGGTCGCGCAGATAATGGATGGGCGTGACGTTCTCGATGATCGGCCGGCCGCTGATGACGCCGTCACGGCCGCGATCGCCGGAGACATAGGCGCAGCCGCGCCGGATGGCGTCGCGCGGGCTTGCCGCGTCGAAGCGGTCGCTGCCGATCAGGATCTCGCCCGACCCGATCGAACCGGCGCCAAAGATCGCCCGAAGCAGCGCCGACTGGCCCTGGCCGTGCAGTCCGCCGAAGCCGAGGATTTCGCCGCGCGCCACTTCGAAGCTGACACTGCGGAAGCCGGAGCCGGAAAGGTTGCGGACCGTCAGCGCCGCCCCGTCCTTGGCGTCGACGGCAGCCGGCGCCGAGGACTGCGAGGCCGGCATGTCTCCGGCGCCGCCGACCATCAGCCGGATAACCGTACCCGCGTCGGTTTCATTGAGGTTGAGCGTGGTGATCGTCTCGCCGTCGCGGATGATCGTCACCCGGTCGCCGATCGCCTTGATCTCATCCATGCGGTGTGAGATGAAGATGATGCCGCGGCCGCGCCGCTTCAGGTCGCGCAGGATCTCGAAGAACCGCTCCACCTGGGCGCGATCGAGCGCCGAGGTCGGTTCGTCGAAGATGATCAGCGGTGCCTCGCTTGCCAGCGCCTTCATGATCTCGACGAGCTGGCGCTGGTCGGGCCTGAGATTGCCGACGAGCGCGTCGGCGGAAAATCCTTCGCCGGATACGCCTTCAAACAGCGTGATGTAGCGCGCCGCCCGCTCCTTCAGCGTCGCCCGGTCGACGAAGAGCCGGGCCTTGGCCGGCAGCGCGGCCAGGCAGACGTTTTCCTCGACCGTGCGGTGGGCGGCGAGGCTGAGCTCCTGATAGAAGATGCCGATACCCTGCGCCCGGGCCGAGCGCGGCCCGGTGATCGTAACCGGCGTGTCGTCGATCAGGATCCGGCCATCGTCCGGCCGCACGCTGCCGGCGATGATCTTGCAGAGCGTGCTCTTGCCGGAGCCGTTCGAGCCCATCAGCACATGGACCTCGCCGGCCATGACTTCGAGGTCGCCGCGGCGGAGCGCCAAGGTCGCGCCGTAAGCCTTGCTCACGCCGCTCAGTTTCAATTTCGACATGGGACTGCGTCCGTTACGATCCGGTGGTCAAGCGCGGGCGAAGAGAGCCCGCGCTCGACGTCGAAAGGCTTACTTGAAGAGCGCTTCCGCGTCTTCGATCGTAAGCGAGCTCGTATAGGAATAGTAGCCGGGCTTGCCTTCGAGCTGCTTTGCCGCCTCCTCGACGTTCTTCGAGTCGATGAACGGGATCGGCAGGTAGAGGGCGTTGCCGTATTGGCCGGCCTTGGCCGGTTCCTTCAGCTCCTTGCCCTGCAGCATCAGCACCGCGACGTTGAGTGCACTCGCCATGACGCCGGGCGGGTTGACGGTGGCGCCGGAGTTCAGCTTCTCCTTGATCCAGAGGTCGATAAAATCCTTGCGGATCTCGCCGGTCGCGGCGATCTGGTCCTTCTTGCCGGCATCCGTGATCGACTTCCAGGCGCCAGCCGCCATGCCGTCCTGCACCACCACGCCGTTGATGTCCGGATAGGTAGCAAGAATGTTCTGCATCGACTGCTGACCCTGGGCCTGATCCCAGTTGGCGTTCACCTCGTTGACGATCTGGATATCCGGAAAGTCCTTGAACACCGACTTGTAGCCGGCGACGCGCATCTCGTTGGCCGGATGCCCGGCAACGCCGTTGATCGCCACCACCTTGCCCTTGCCGTCGAGCGTCTCGGCGAGCCACTTGGCGCCGGCAGCACCCCAGGCGGTCTGGTCGATGCCGACATAGATCGCATCGGGCGAGGAGACTTCGGCGTCCGTCGCGATCACCAGGATGCCGGCTTCCTTCGCCTGCGCGAAGATCGGATCGAAGGCCGTCGGGCTGTTCGGATTGACGATGATGGCGTTGACGCCTTCGGCGATGAAGTTGCGGATATGGGCGATCTGCCCGGGCACGTCGACATTGGCGCTCTGCACCGAAACTTCGACGTCGACCCCCTTGTCCTTCCATTTCGCCGCGGCTTCCTTGGCCTCGTCGATCATCTGGGTGCGCCACTCGCTGCCGACCCAGCCGTTCGAAAGGCCGATCTTGAAGGTTTCCGCATTGACCACCGAGGCGGAGACAACAAGGGACGCAACTGTACCGAGCGCAAAAGCAATGAATTTCGTCATGAGATCCTCCCAAATCATGCGAGCGCTATGAAGCCAGAAAATGTAATCGATTTCAATGCCGAGTTTAGAGTTGTATCGCGACTCTCCAAAGCTGGCTGCAGCAGGATCTCTAAACGGCGCCGGAAGAACGCGCCCTGAAATCCGCCAGCGCCGCGGTCAACGCATCCTTGACGCTTCGAACCCGAGGCACGGCGGCCGCCTGCTCATGCACCAACATCCAAAGCTCGGGCATCAGCCGAGGCGCCTCCGGTAGCAGCGCGACCAGCCCGGCGGGCTCGGCGACAAAACGGGGCAGCACGGCAAGGCCGAGGCCGCTTCTCACCGCCGCCATTTGCGCATTAAGCGAAGACAGCCGCAGGGCAGGTTGAAGGCCGGGACACAGCGCCTCCAGCCAGGTCGCCATGAGGAGGTAGCGCAGATCCTCGGTCCAGCCGATGACGCGGTGACGGTAGAGGTCGGCGGGGCTTGCAGGGGTGCCCTGAACAGGCGATGTAGTCCGGTGCGGCATAGATGCCGAAAACGACGTGGCCCAGCTTGCGCTGGCGATAATTGCCCCGTTCGGGCCGGACGAGCCGCAGGACGATGTCGGCCTGCTCTGTCACCAGCTGCAGCGGGCGCACGCTCGAGTGCATCTCGATCCGGATATCCGGGTGGCTTTGCAGAAACCCCGCCAGGCGGGGCAGCAGGACCTCCTGACCCAGGAGTTCCGGCGCGTTGATGCGCACCGGTCCGGCAAGCTCGCTGTCCTTCCCGCGCGCCGTGCGCTCGAAAACGCGCATCTGCGCCTCGGCACGCTCAGCCCCTGGCAGCAGCTCTCGCCCGGCCGGCGTCAGATCATAGCCGTCCCGGTGGGGGCGGAAGAGCTTGACCTTCAACCCCGCCTCCAGCGCCTCGATCCGCCGCGACACGGTCGAAGGGCTGACGCCCAACTGGGTGGAGGCTGCGCTCAGCGATCCCATGTTGGCAACGGCTAGGAAGAATTTCAGGTCGTTCCAGTCCATTTGCTTTCCATTTTCGCAAAATCGGATTGCGGAATGGTTTCTCGACTTCCGTCAAAACGCAAGCGATCCTTGCCAAAACCCTTGCGAGTGAGGACCATGACAGCCGAAACCGAAGCTTTCCGATTTTCCGAATTTGGCGCACCGGCCGTGTTGAAGTGGCAGGCACAGGCATTGCCCGACCCGGCACCGGGCGAGATCCAGATCCGCCATCTGGCGATCGGTGTGAACTATATCGATGTCTATCACCGCCGGGGTGTCTTCGCCGCGCCGCTGGCATTGCCGAGCGGCCTTGGCGTCGAAGGCGTGGGCCTGGTCACCGCCGTGGGCGACGGCGTCAGCGGCTTTGCCCTTGGTCAGCGAGTCGCCTATGTCGGCGGACCGCCCGGGGCCTATGCCAAGGACCGCAACCTGCCCGCCGCCCGCGCCCTTATTGTGCCCGAGGGGCTGGACAGCATCGAGGTTGCCGCCCTGGTCTTCAAGGGGCTGACGGTCGAATACCTTATCCACCGCTGCGTGCCGATCGCCAGGGGCGACACCGTGCTCCTTCATGCGGCGGCCGGCGGGGTTGGGTCGATCGCCTGCCAATGGCTGCACCGGATCGGTGCGACCGTCATCGGTACGGTCGGTTCGACCGAAAAGGCCGAGATAGCGAGAGCCAACGGCTGCGATCATGCCGTCGTCTACACCGAGGGGGATTTTCAGGCCCGCATCGCCGAGATTACCGGCGGCAAGGGGGTGGATGTCGTCTATGACTCGGTCGGGGCCGACACCTTCACGAAGTCGCTCGAATGCCTGCGCCCGCGCGGCACGCTGGTGAGCTTCGGGGAATCCTCCGGCGCGATCCCATCCCTGAACGTGGCCTCGCTGGGGGCAAAGGGATCGCTATACGTCACCCGTCCGTCGATCGCGCATTACACTGCAAAGCGCAGCGAGTACGAAGCCGCGGCAAAAAACCTGTTCGCGGCCATCGAGGCCGGGGTCGTACGAGCGCCGCATGTCACGACTTATCCGCTGTCGGATGCCTTGAGGGCGCATGAGGAACTGGAGGCGCGGCGCACGACCGGCTCGGTAGTTCTGGTTCCCTGATGGTGCAAAACCTCCATCATTCGCTTTGGCGGCCACCACTCGCCGGTCAATACAATCGCGCCGCGGAAGCGACCGGTCGTCCCGACCGCTACTTCCCCGCCAGCTCCGCCTCCGTCCTGGCAAAGAGTGCCTCGAAGCGCGGTTTCGCCCGGGCCGGAAACTCCACCGCCCGATAGCTTTGCGGGAGCGCGACGTTCCCGACCTTGATCAGCATCACCATGCCCATGCCGAAATGCGGCGAGCATTTGATGCCGTAGAAGCCGGGCCGATCGAAGGTGACGACGATCTCCTCGTTGATCTTGCCCTTGAAGCCCGGATGCCCGTCCGGAACCATGCCGTCGATCGTCGCGGCATTGTGGCTCTTGTTGGTGGCGATGAACTTGACGCTGTCGCCCGGCTGAAGCGCCAGGAAATCCGGTTCGAAGACCATCGATCCCTTTTCGCCCCGGTTCAGCATCTTGACCTCGACCGTCTCGGCACTGGCCAAAGCCGGCATCGAGATCGCGATCAGGGCGGTCAACAGCAGCCTGGCAAGCTTGATCATGAAATCCTCTTCAGCATCGGCCTTTCGCCGCGCGGACAACCGGGGGCGCGGTAACGGATATGGCAACGGCCTTCGCCCTGGTGCTCGACATCGACGTCGACACCGAAGACGGTGCGGATCCGCTCTTCGGTGAGGACCTCGCAGGGGCGTCCCAGCGCAGCGATCCGGCCGCCGCTCATCAGCGCGACCCGGTCGCAGAACATCGCGGCATGGTTGAGATCGTGGAGTGCCGCGACAGCCGTCAGCTGCTGCTGGCGCACCAGATGCAGGAGACCGATCTGATGGCCGACGTCGAGGTGGTTGGTCGGCTCGTCGAGAAGAAGAATTTGCGGCTGCTGCGCCAGCGCCCGGGCGATGTGCAGGCGCTGCCGCTCGCCGCCCGACAGCGTGTGCCACAGCCGCGCGGCGAGCTTTGCCATGCCGACATTGCGGATGGCCTCGTCGACGATGGCCTCATCCACAGCCGACCATGGCGTGAGCGGCCCGAGATGCGGCGTGCGGCCGAGTTCCACCGCCTGGCGCGCCGAGATGCGCTCGCCCGTTTCGGCCTGCTGCTCAACCAGCGCGATGCGCTTGGCGATCTCCTTCCGGCCCAGCCTGTCGACGCTCTCTCCGTCGAGCAGCACCCGGCCGGACCGGGGGCGCCGCAGGCCGGCAAGCAGCGACATCAGGCTGGTCTTGCCGGAGCCGTTCGGACCGACGATGCCGAGGAACTCACCGGCGACGACGTCGAGCGAGACGTCCTCGAGGATCGAGCCCCCACCGGCCGACCAGGAGACGTTGCAAGCGGAGAGGTTCATCGAACTGTCCTGCGCTGACTGAGGATGACGGCGAAGGCGGGCGCGCCGACGAGCGCGGTGACGACGCCGATCGGCAGCACCTGCCCGGGAATGATGATGCGTGACACGATGTCGGCGGCGATCATGAACACCGCTCCCACCAAGGCCGAGACTGGCAGCAGCAATCCGTGCCGAACGCCAACGATCATGCGGGCGACGTGCGGAATGACGAGCCCGACGAAGCCGATCGACCCGACGATGCTCACCATGGTCGCCGTCATCATCGCCGATATGCCGATCAGCACGGCATAGACGCGGCGCACCGGAATGCCGAGCGAGGCGGCGGATTCGGAGCCGAAGGTGAATGCGTCAAGGGCGCGGGCATGCCAGAGGCAGAAGATGAGGCCGACCAAGGCGACGGGCACGGCGAGCCAGACATCGGGCCAGCGCACGCCGGAGAGATTGCCGAGAAGCCAAAACATGATCGCCCGCGCCTGCTCCGCGTTGGCGGCCTTGGTGACGATCAAGGAAGTGAGCGCGTTGAAGAGCTGCGAACCGGCAACGCCGGCCAGGATGATCGCGCCATTGCCCCTGCCCGCCCGCATCGCCAGCAGGCTGACGAGACCGAAGGCCAGCAGCGCGCCGGCGAAGGCGCCGAGCGGCAGCGTCAACAGCCCGGCACCGATGCCAAGGACGGCGACGCCGACCGCACCGGTCGATGCACCCGCGGAAATGCCAAGGATATAGGGGTCGGCCAGCGGATTGCGCAGCAGCGATTGCAGCACGACGCCCGAAAGCGCCAGCGCCGAACCGCAGCTGGCGGCGACGATGGCGCGGCTCACCCGGTAATTCCAGATGATGCCCTCGTCGAGCGCATCGAGCCTGTAGCCGGCATCCCACAGCCGGTTGGCGACCGTCTTGGCGACGACGCCCATCGGAATGGCCGTCTCGCCGATTGCCGCACCCAGCCAGAGCGCGACGAGCAGCACGACGATCGCCAGCAGGCTGGCGCTTGTCCGGGACAGGGATGGCGCGGTGCCGATCACTTGTTCAGTCCGGATTTCTCGACCGCCTCGGCCAGCACCTCGATGCCTTCGATGGTCCGGATCGTCGGGTTCATCGCCTGGGCGTCCATTTCGACCACATGGCCGTCCTTCACGGCAGGCATCAGGCTCGTGACCGGATCGGACTTCAGGAACTTGTGCTTGACGGCGACGTCGTCGGCAGGGAACCGCCGGCGCTCCATCTGGCCTGCGACGATCAATGTCGGGCCGGACTTGGCGATCGTTTCCCAGCCGACCGTCGGCCATTCCTCTTCACTGTCGATGACGTTCTTGATGCCGAGCGAGCGCATGATATAGCCCGGCGCGCCGTTCTTGCCGGCGACATAGGGATCGATGTCGAGCTCGGCGCTCGAGAACCAGAACACTGCGGAAAGCTTGCCGTCCGCCGAGGCGATCTTCTTCTTGGCCGCATCTTCACGCGCCTTCAGCTCGGTGACGAGCTTCTCTCCGCGGTCCTGGACGTTGAATATCTGGGCGAGTTCGGTGATTTCCTGGTAGATCAGGTCCATCGTGAACACCGAATGGCGAACGCCATCGCCGCCACCGGTATTGTCCTTGCCGAGGCAATCGGCCGGCGACGTGTAGACCGGAATGCGGAGCTCCTCGAGCTGCTCCGGCGTGGCGACGATGCCTTCCGGCCCGACATGCCACTGGAACTGCGCCGTCACGAGATCCGGCTTCTTGGCGACGACGCTTTCGAAGCTCGGGTCGTTGTCGGCGAGCCGCTCGACCTTGGCATTCACCTCCTCGTAGCCCTTGATCACCGGGCCGATCCAGACGGCGGTGCCGACCATCCGATCCTGGACACCGAGCAGATAGAGGATTTCCGTGCTGCTCTGGCCGATCGAGACGGCCCGTTCGGGCGCTTTCTGGAAGGTGACCTGGCGGCCGCAATTGCTGAGCGTGAGCGGATAGCTGGTTTCGGCGGCTTTCGCCTCCGTGCCGATCGCCGCCATGAGAACGGCGGCAGCGCACAGGACGCGGTGTTTCGATTTCGCAAATATGCTTTTCATGAGTCTATTCCCCGGATTCGAATTCAGTCGGTCGCAGTGCGGACGGACGGAGTCAGCCCGGCTGCGGACAGCTCGGCGGCTTCGCGGAACGGGAAAGACCGGAGGCAAGGCGCGGGTCGGCGCAAGGAGAGGTCATCGTGTGTCCTGTTCCGGGCATCCCCGCCCGTGATTGGAGTGAACGCATGACGGCAGGTCTCCTGGCTCGCGGATATCTGCCGTCCATCTGCCTTCCCGCGATCAATTTCGCAGTGGCATGACGCTACTCGCGTCACGAGGATGGGCGGCAATCCGCTTACAGTTGCGGGGGCAGCCACGGTCTTGGTCCCTATTGGGTCGTCCGCACCGTGTTCCCTATTAATCCCCTTCGCTTCATCGTCGGGGAACCGTCGACGGCTTGCTTAAATCGTTGATCTCAGCTGGTCAAGGCCAGTCCGGCCCACCGACATTTCGACGAAGCCCACACACTGCCGGCACGACGAGGTGGCCGCTACTTGGGGCCCACCCACAATCAGGTATAATCCCCGAGCCATCTCAGGTCGGGAGGAAGGAAGATGTCGATCGACGCGGAACTGCGAAAGGTGGAAGCCGGATACGCGATCGAATACCTGCTGGAGCATCCGGAAGCCGGACTCTGCTGCGAGGACCGACGCTGCTGGATTACGCCGAACGCCAACGAGACCGACCGGCAGGCGCTGCTTCTCGATGCGGCCGAGGCCGAGCGGCTCAAGGACGATCCTCGCCTGCGGCTCGTCTCGGGCATCGCCCATGCGGGCCGGTCCCTCTGGGTGGTTCGCCGGATGACCTGACGATCCGGAGAAAGGACGATCAATCGCCGGCGCGGGGCCCCGCGCGCGAATGCCGTTGCCCGCTGCCGCACTGCGGATCGCCGCGGCAGCGATTCAAGCCAATTTGCTCGAAAGCCTCCCATGTCAGACCTGACCTCGACACTGAGAACCCTTGAACCGCATCCCGGCGTCTTTGCCTATTACGACGGCCGCATCGAGGGACGGCGGCTTCATGGCGCGGAGCCGAATTGGCTCGATGACGGTGCCTATGAGCTGGGCGTCGCCTCCTATGCGGTCTTTGATGCAGGCGAGGCGCTCGTCTACGACACGCATATCTCGCTTGCCCATGCGCAAGCCGTCAGGCGCCATCTCGAGGAGCTCGGCGCAAAGACCATCCGGGTCGCCCTCAGCCATTGGCACAACGACCATGTCGCCGGCAATGCGGTCTTTGCCGATTGTGAAATCATCGCGCTGAAGCTGACCGCCGACCTGCTTCATGCCAATCGCGAGCAGCTAACCACACGCGTCCCGCCCATCAGCCCGCTCGTCATGCCAAATCGTCTTTTTGAAGCGAGGCTGGATCTTGAGGTCGGAAGTCGCCGTGTCGAGCTCCACCATTTTGACATCCACAGTGCCGACGGCACGATCCTCTGGTTGCCGGATGATAATATTCTTGTAGCTGGCGATACCCTCGAAGACACCGTCACCTATGTGTCCGAAGCGGAGAACACCGCGAAACACATTCGCGAACTGGCGCGCCTGGCGACCTGGCCGATCGATCGCATCCTGCCGAACCACGGCGATCCGGATCGGATCGCGGCAGGCGGATATGGTGCAAGCCTCATCGACGCCAACCGCCGTTACCTCGAGCAGTTGATGCATGCGATCAAACAGGGTCGAACCGACATCGCATCCCTCAAGGTTTTCATCGCCGAGGACCTGGCGACGGGGGCCGTTTCGTATTTCGAGCCCTACGAGGGGGTCCATCGGAAGAACATCGCTGCCCTCTCAGCACTATGAGCTTGTCCACGGCACCGATCGTTGTTTACTGGCGTCGCTGGCCGCGAGCTTCGATTACTTCTGGCGCGGTGGCGAAAGCTCTCTCCCGGCTGATACCAGCTGTCCGCGTCGCTTGAACGTTACCGCCTCCACCAGGGTCCGCGCCGCGTTGCGGACCTCTTCCTGCACCGCCTCGTCGGCGTCGAGCTCCGCATGGCTCAGCGCATAGGGCTTCCAGTAGCCGATATAGCGATCCAGCTCCGCCAGGGCCCCGGCCGGTTCGAGATGCATGTAGCAGAGCCAGTCCGACAGGCTGCGCCGAACGTTCTCGACCCCTTCCACGTCGCCATGCACGACGACCGAAAAGAGCCGCCCGGCAAGATACCGCGGATAGCTCCAGCCCTCGAGTTCGAGTGCCTTGGCAAGTGTCGCATCTTTGCCCTTCGTCGAGGTCGGATCGGCATTGCCGCCGTCGGCGCAAACCAGCCGATCCATCATCAGCTTTACCGGGGAGCTCACCTGATACCAGTTGACCGGCGTGACGATCATGATGCCATGCGCCTCGACCCACATCGGATAGATCTCGTTCATCCAGTCGTCGATCTGGCCGAGCGAATAGTTGGGGTAGCAGGAACACGGCCAATGGCACAAAGCCGGCGACGTGGAAAAGCAGGCCTTGCACGGATGAATCATGCGCCCATATTCGGAAGCGAGGCGATGCAACTCGAGAACGGTCGTCGTGACCCCGTCCGTTTGATCCATCGCATCCTGCGCAATCCGCGTCAGTCTGTAAGACTTCGACATTTCGCCGGGACAGGTGTGCTCGCTACGCGACGACCCGCTGATCAACAGGATGCGCACCGGCCCCTCCGGGTCGTCGTGGCGCGCTTGCGCCGCATGAATAGCGTCGCGTGCCGCGAGCCAATCGACCGACAGTTCATAGTCGGGATCCTTGAACTCAGGCCCAGCCTTGCGGGTGTGCGGCGCCTTTCGCTGATGGTCGTAGGCGTCCCATGCCGCCGCGGCGATCCTGTCCAGTTCCGGGCGAAGCGCGTCGAAAGCCTTGTCCTGAAATCGTATGAGAAAGCGCCGGCGAAACTCGCTCTCCACGAGCCTCGGGCTTGGCGTTCCCTTGCGCGGCTCGATCATCGTCGGCTTCGTCTCAGAGCTTTTCGGCATGGCACACGTCCAGCGGCGGTTCCGTTTTCCCCGTAATCGAGCTCGGCGACGATTGTTCCGGGCAGTCGCGTTACTGCCCGGACGGTTCAGGTCCCACCGGCGTCCTAAAGGCGCGCCTCCAGGATCAGGTTGAATGGCGTTTCCAGCGCGCGCCGGAAACGGCTGAAGCCGGCCTTGCGGAACACGTCCTCGAGGCGCGCTTCGCCGGCCTGGGCGCCGAGCACCAGGCGGCCGCCGTCGGAGATCGCATGGGCGCAGCAGATCGTCGTCGAGGCGGCATAGTAGATGCGCGCCACCGGCGAGACGTTGTCTTCGACCCGGTCGTTGGCGAAGGGCTCGACCAGCATCACGGTGCCGCCCGGTGCGATGGCTTTCGCGGCATGCGCGGCGGCGGCGACCGGATCGCCCATGTCGTGCAGGCAATCGAAGAAGCAGATGAGATCGTAGCCGGTAGCCGGATAATCGTCGGCGCAGGCGGTCGCAAAACTCGTCCGCTCGGCAACGCCGGCCAAGGCGGCGACCTTCCACGCCTCCGCCACGGAGTCCAGATGATTGTCGAAACCGCGGAACTCGGAGGCCGGGAAAGCCTCGGCCATCAGCACCGTCGAGTGGCCGTGACCGCAGCCGACATCGGCGACGCGTGCGCCGGCTTTAAGCTTCTCGACGACGCCGTCGAGCGCCGGCAGCCACTCGGAAACCAGGCTTGCCCTGTAGGCATTGCGGTAGAAGGCCGCAACCCCGCAGAAGAGCTTTCCGTCATGGTCGCCCCAGGCAATGCCCCTGCCGGTTCGGAAGGCTTCGAGCGCCTTCTCCTCGTCCGTCCACATCGACGCCGGCACCGCCCAGGCGTTCGGGATGAAATAGGGGCTGTCCTCGTCGGCCAGCACAAGCGCCTGTTCCGGCGCAAGCTCATAGGTGTCGCTGACCGCATGATAGCCGACATAGCCGCCGGCAAGCTGCGAGCCCAGCCATTCGCGCACATAGCGCTCGGCGCAGCCGGCGCGCCCCGCGAGCTCCCGCGAGGTGAGTGGTCCGGCTTCCGCCATGGCCTTGTAAAGCCCGAGCCGGTGGCCGAGGCTCACCATCACGCCGCCATAGCCGGCCGAGAGGTCGCCGATCGCGCGGGCGACGAACGCGTCGAGTTTGGCGGCGTCCACGCTCCTTTTCCGGGTCTGTTGCATCTTCGTCTCTCCTCCACGGGCGCCGATGAATTTCGGCGATGGCTGAGGATCGCAGCGATCGCGGTTGAGCGGCAGAGCCGATCGGTCCACAATCGGGCCGTTTGCGCCACACGCCGCCTGTTTGCATGGCGTCGTCAGCCAACGGGGGAATTCGAGATGCCAGGCCAGAGAGCCGAGACCGGCCCTGAACCGATCCATGTCAGCCTCGTCGCCATTCCCGAGGCGGTGGTCTCGACGCTGACCGGCATCTTTGACGTCTTGAACGCCTTCGCCCTGATGGGTCCGCTCGGCCATGCGCCGCTCGACCCGCCGCCCTTCCGCGTCGAGATCGTCGGACTGGATGAGGGTCCGCTGCAGCTCGCCAGTCATGTGCCGATCTCCGTCCAGCGCAGCATCGCCTCGCTCGAGACGACCGACATCGTCATCGTCCCCTCGGTCCTGCTCGGACCGGAAGGCTGGCGAAAGGGCCGGCACGCCGAGCTGGTCGACTGGCTCCAGGCGATGCACCGGCACGGCGCGCTCCTCTGCTCCGCCTGCTCGGGCATTTTCCTGCTCGCCGAAACCGGGCTCTTCGACGGCGTGGACGGGACCGTGCATTTCGGCTATGCGCGCGCCTTCGAGTCGGCCTTTCCGAAGGTGCCGATACGGCCCGAACAGGTGCTGGTCGTCTCCGGCAAACGCGAGGAACTGATCAGCTCGGGCGCCTCGATGACCTGGCACGACCTGGTGCTCTACCTGATCGCCCGCCATGCCGGCGCCACCGCCGCCCAGGCCGTTGCGCGGCTCTTCGCGCTGCAATGGCACCAGGACGGGCTCGCCCCCTATATGACCTTCGAGGGGCGCAAGGATCATCACGATCTCGCCATCAGCGCCGCCCAGGATTGGCTCGCGGCGCATTTCCCGGTCGCCAATCCGCTCGAAGAGATGATCCGCCTGACCGGTCTGACCGAGCGCACCTTCAAGCGCAGGTTCACCGGCGCGACGGGCCTGAGCCCGATCGCCTATGTGCAGCGCCTGAGGATCGAAGAGGCCAAGCGCCGGCTTGAGCGGACGAAGGCCCCGGTCGACGAAATCAGCTGGCAGGTCGGCTATGAGGAACCGGCTTTCTTCCGCCGTCTTTTCAAA
Organism: Sinorhizobium americanum; assembly: GCF_001651855.1. Classification (GTDB taxonomy): domain Bacteria; phylum Pseudomonadota; class Alphaproteobacteria; order Rhizobiales; family Rhizobiaceae; genus Sinorhizobium; species Sinorhizobium americanum. The sequence goes on from NZ_LNQC01000049.1 coordinate 275,950, forward strand.
CGCCTGACGGGCGTGACGCCGGGAAGCTATCGCCGGCGCTTCAAGATACCGGAATTTGCGCAGCCGCGCCGGGAGAGCTGACGCCTGGCGGCCTGCTGCAGCCTCACTCGAGCAAGCCCGCCTTGCTTAGGCCCTCAGTGAACTTTTCGGCGTCGGAAGCATCCCGGAACGGCAATCGCGCAACATGCTCCGCAGCCGAATAGTTTGGATTGATCTCCATGAGATCGCGCCAAACCCGATGGGCTTCGTCAAGCTTGCCGAGATGCCCCAAGGTCGAGGCGAGAAAGGCGCGCGACAGATCCGTGGTCGGGTTGACTTCGATCCTGTCGCTGAAGAGAGCGGCCGCCTTTTCGTACTCTCCAGCCACGAAATAGGCGGTGCCGAGGAAGTGCAGATATTGCTGCTGCACGGCGGGATCGAGGCGCATGGCCCGTTCGATATAAGGGATCCCCTTCTCAGGCTCGCCGGTATAGATGTGCAGGACCCCACGGATGTTCAGGGCTGAGGCGAAATTGGGATTGAGAGCCAGGGCGCGATCGGCCTCCTCCGCCCAGCGCTGATAATTGCGCCTGAACATGGCAACGAGGGAAACCACGAAGTGGTTGTACGGATCCTGGCCGTCCTTGCCGATCGCCTCGTCGGCGAAGCACTCGGCCTTGTGGAGCGAGGCCTCGGGCGTGGCGCTCCAGCTGTTCTGGTAGTCGAGTATATAGGCCATGCCCAGGCCGGCATGAGGGGCGGCATAGTTCGGGTCGAGCGTGAGCGCCCGCCGGAAGCATGCCGTCGCCTGCTCGAACATGTCGCGATCTTTCTTGACCGCTCGGAGCAATTCCCGGCCGCGCAGAAATAGATCGTGGGCGCCGGCATCCCTTGTGCCCGCCTCAGCATTGCGCGATTTCTCCGCTTCGCTGAGCGTCACCTTCAATGCCGTCACGATCTGCTGCGTGATGTCGTCCTGGACCTCGAATATGTCGGTAAGATCCCGATCGTACCGATCGGCCCATACGTGGCCGCCGCTCGATCCGTCGATGAGCTGGGCGGTCACCCGAACCCGGTTTCCGGCCTTGCGAATGCTGCCTTCGAGTGCGAGCCGGACGCCGAGCTCCCGGCATACCTGAGAGACGTTGAACGCCTTGTCCTTGTAGACGAAGGCCGAATTGCGCGCGATCACGAAAAGGCCCGAGACCTTGCTGAGATCGGTAATGATGTCCTCAGTGATCCCATCGCTGAAATACTCCTGATCGGCATCGCGACTCATGTTGTTGAAGGGGAGCACAATGATCGATGGCCGGCCCGCCGGCGATTGCTGCCGCTGGCCGACATTGTGGTCGGGCGCCGCGGCGTCGCGTACCCAGCGCCAGACGCGCACCGGGCGATCGATATTCTTCACCTGCTGCTTGCCCAGATCCTCGAACCGGAGATCGAGGCGATCGCGCACCTGGTCATGAACGGCACCGGAAACGTAGACGCCGCCCGGTTCGGCCATTGCCTCCAGGCGGGCCGCGACATTCACCCCGTCACCGTAGATGTCGTCGCCATCGATCGCCACATCGCCGAGATTGACGCCGACGCGGAACTCGATCCGTTGCCGCTCCGGCAGGTCGGTGTTGCGATCGGCGATCGCCTGCTGCATCTCGCAGGCGGCCCGCACCGCCTCCACCACGCTCGGGAATTCCGCCAGCAGGCCGTCGCCCATAAGCTTGACGATGCGCCCATGATGCTCCGCGACCTTCGGCCCGATGAGATCACCCCTCAGCGACTTGAGCGCCGCGAGCGTGCCATCCTCGTCGTTCCGGATCAGACGCGAGTAGCCAACGACATCGGAAGCCATAATGGCGGCGAGGCGGCGCTCCAAAACACGGCCCTCCCACAGAACGAATGTAGAGGATCGCCGGGCGAGAATCCACGCAAGTGTGGGCTGCGGCTGGTCGGCATACATGCGTCCTCGCGTTGACTCCGCCTGCCGCAAGCCCCACAAAGTGCGGGACGTAAGGACGAAGCAACCAGGGATGGATGGTGTGACCCCTCCGCCGGATCTCATCTGCCGACCCTATCGCCAGCTGGCGCGCAACGCCCGGCTTGCCAATGCGCGGCTCGATCGCGCCTGCGTGGCGCTGCAGCCCGGCGAATGGGAGGCGACCCGGACGTCCTTCTTTCCTTCGTTGAAGGAAACCATGGTTCACCTTCTGAATGCGGATCGTTACTATATCGACACGCTGCGTGGCGATCTGAGAGGCCCGTCGACGCCGCCCGGCAGCCGCGCGACGCCCGCCGGATTCGCGGCCGAACGGGCCGAGGTCGACGACTGGCTGGTCGATTTCTGTGAGACGCTGACGGTCGAGGCGCTGTCGCGGAAGATAAATATCCCCTGGCCGGACCGGACGCTCACCGAGACCGTCGCCGACACCCTGCTGCACGTCTTCCTGCACGGCCAGCACCACCGCGGCCAGATCCATTCGATGCTCTCCGGCACCAGCGTTCCGCCGCCGCAGATCGACGAATTCATCCTGACGGACAATGCGGAAGCGCGCGTCGAGGACCTCGCCGCGCTGGACTGGAGCGAGGCGCGACTGACGCGATAGGCTCAATCCCTTGCCGCCCGGTTTACTGCACCGGCACTGCAACCAACACGAGAGGTATGAGAATGGCGACCGTAATCCTTTTCCATTCCGCCTATGGCCTGCGCCCGCTCGAGCGCGATGCCGCCGACCGCCTGTCCGCGCTCGGTCACCAGGTGGTGACGCCGGATCTTTATGATCGCCGCGTTGCCGGCTCGGTCGACGAGGCTGTCGCCCTGAGGGACGGGATCGGCTGGCGAAGGCTTTTCGAGCGGGCCGAGCGGGCGGTCGCCGACCTGCCGGCGACCGCAGTGCTCGGCGGATTTTCGATGGGCGCGGCCGTCGCCGCAAGCCTCTGGGCAAAGCGTCCCGAAACCGCCGGCGTGCTCTTCCTGCACAGCATCGCCGAACTCCCCGCCAATGCCCGAGCGGGCGTGCCGTTGCAGGTCCATCTTGCCGATCCGGATATTTTCGAGCCGGCCGACGAGGTTGCCGCCTGGAAGGCTGCCGCCGCAGCGCCGATCGCCCTCGAAATGTTCACCTATCCCGGCGCCGGCCATATTTACACCGACCCCACCCTCGCCGATCACGACGCCGCGGCCGCAAGACTGACATGGGATCGTGTGGAGCGCTTCCTCGCCGGCCTCTAATACACAACGGTGTTGAGCGTGACGTTGACAGGCGAACCCGGCTCGAGCTGCGTGCTGCCGCGCGCAAGCAGCCAGCCATCCGCACGCTCCAAGCGCGCAACGATCCGCAGTTTTGGCGAAGTGGTGGAGCTTGCGGGCGAGGACAAGGAAAAGACTATCGTCTTTGACCCTCCGTCACTCTTGATGCTCGTTTCCGTGATGCGACGTCGCGCATTGTCCCGAACGGCAGGGTCCTCGAGATAAATCTTGAGCTGACCCTGCGGGATAGCGGCGCCGCTCTCGAACGTGACTGTGCCGCGAACATCCGCCGGTTGCGCGGCGACTGACCCGGCGACCGCGGCGACAGCCGCAGCTGCGACGGTCATCAACACTGTGCGACGGTCGGTCGGGTGCTTCATCACACACTTTCTCCATGATTGCCCCGCGAGTCCCGTACGTTAGCGGCATTGCCGCTCAGCCATGGGTTCGAAAACAGAAACCAACGGTAATCTAGTACTGGAGGGGGGCGCCTGAAAGCGCCCCCTCCTCAATCAGACGATAATGAAGTCGCTCGCCGAAAGATTCAGATTCCTGCTCAACTGCGCATACTGAATGGCTGCAAGGTCTCCGGCGCCATCGGCGTCATAGGACAGGATGCCGCTATCGGTATCGTAGATGATGCGGTCGTCGGCGTCATGAGCGACACCCGCAGCACTCCCGTAGAACGCGCCCAGGGCGAGCGCACCGTCCGCACCCACGCTTTCAAAGATGAGGTTGTCCAGCAGGATCGTGTCGTCGATGACCCCGAAGTCCCTAATCCAGTCGACATTGCCGCTGCCGAGCTCCGTCGAGAAGCGGAAGCTATCCTCTCCCTCGCCGCCGGTCAGCGTGTCGGCCGCCAGGCCGCCATCGAGAAGATCGCTGCCTGCGCCGCCATTGAGCGTGTCGGAGCCCGCAACGCCCGGCTGGGCCGGTGCGGGGGGGAACTCGACCGATACGTTCAACTCATAGGTCGAGCCTGCCGGCACGGCTTCCGCCCAACCATCGCCCGGCGCCGTCGGTGACCAGCTGCCTTCCAGTATGTAATAGGTACCGGTCTCCTGAGCGACGAATACCAGGCTGGAATCCCGGTTGCTTGCAGATCCGGGGTCGCCGCCGCCGTCGTCGTTCTGAGCGACGATGTTGCCGGCGCTGTCGAGCAGCCTGACCCAACTGTCATGGACATTCGGATCGGCAATGCCGTCAATGTCGATCGTAATGACAGTGCCGGCCGCCAGATCGATCTTGTAGTATCCGCCCTGGCCGTTCCCGGTCGCGTTGACGGTCGTGTGAAGGACCGTCGTCGAATCGAAGATGTCGGGGTCGGCGGTCAGCGAGAAGTTGTTGGAGATGTCGAACGCGGCTGCGATCGAGTTGTTCGTCGCGTCCGGTCCGAGCGTAGTGTAGCCGGTTCCCATGCCCGGGCGTGGCGGCGCGTCGCCCTGATAGGCGAAATCGCCGAGCAGGGTGTCATCGCCGCCGCCGCCGTCGATCCTGTCGTTCCCGCCCTGGCCGGTCAACACATTGGCCGCACTGTTGCCGATCAGTCGGTCGTTGAAGCCCGAACCTGCCAGGTTTTCGATGGAGACATAGGTATCTCCGCCGGACCTGCCGCCAGTAAGGCTAAGCCGGACCCCGCTCGTTGCGTCAGCGTAGTCTGCCGTATCGCTCCCGGCGCCACCGTTCAATCTGTCAGCCCCGCCGCTGCCGGTCAGCGTGTCGTCGCCAGTACCGCCGGAGAGCTCATTGGCGAGCGCATTGCCGATGAGATGGTCATCGAACGACGAACCGATGGCATTTTCGAAGCCGACGAGCATATCGTGCCGGATCGCTGCACCCCGGCCGACGATTTGCACCGGACCATCACCGTCGCCACCGCTGGCCGTGCCGTTGGCAAGATCGATCGTCACGCCGTCGGGGCTACCGGCGTAGACGACCGTGTCAATGCCGGAGCCACCGTCCAGATAGTCTTGACCGGCGCCACCGACGATCGTGTCGTTGCCGGCTTCGCCGTAGAGGATGTCGCCATCATTGCCGCCATCCAGGACGTCATTGCCGCCGCCGCCGTTGAAATAATCCCCGCCGCCCTGGCCCCAGAAGTGGTTTGCGGCGGCCGTGCCGATGAAGCGGTCGATGCGGTCATCGGAACCGATCAGGTTTTCGATGCTGTAGAAAGTGTCACCCGAGGCGGTGCCGCCGCTGGCGACATTCGTGGCGAGGTTGACGAGCAGCTGGAAAGGGCTCTCCTTGCTGAAATCGACCGTGTCGAGCCCCGCGCCTCCCCTGAATATATCCACTCCGTCCTGGCCGCTCAGCGTATCGTCGCCGTCGCCACCATCGAGAATGTCGTTGCCCTGGCCGCCGAGAATGGTGTCGTTGCCGCCGCCGCCGTAGAGCGTGTCGTTGCCGTCATCGCTTTCGGTCTGGTCTTCCAGGTCCTCCACATCGATCGTATTGTTGACGTCGCGGCTGGCGAGCGAGTCACGACCGCCGATAATCAGGTCGTCACCGCCCCGCCCGAAGATCGTGTCGTCGCCGGCGCCGCCGTCGAGCGTGTCGTTTCCGTCGGTGCCGAAGAGCATGCTGGTCATCGTGTTGTCGCCGACACTCGGCGGGGTCCCGCCGCCGCCATCGCCAGGCTGCGCCGTCGACTCGTCGGCGTAGATGATGTTTTCGACGTTGGCGATTTTCCTGATTTTCAGGTGCCTGGACAGGAGGATGACCGTGTCGTTGCCGTCGTTCGTCTCCTCGCGAACGATGTCCTCCCATGAATCGACGAAATAGATATCGTCGCCGCCATTGCCGGCCATGCGGTCGCCGCCGCCGCGGCCGTCGAGCGTGTTGGCGCCGTCATTGCCGATCAGGATGTCCTCAAACCTGCTGCCGATGCCGTTCTCGACATAATAGTCGGTCGCATCGGCGTTGTGTCCGGCGAAGATCGACACATTGTTGCTGTGGCCGTTGACGCTGGAGAACTGTCCGGCGCGCAGGTCGAGGATCGTACCCGCCGTCGAGCCGGAGAAGTCGATCGTATCGGTGCCGCCGGTGTCATGGATCGCAAAGCCGATGTCATGCTGCATGCCGGACGAGGTCAGCTGGTAGCCATATTGCGTGCTGCCGAAGCCGTAGACATTGTCCCCGGTGTTGAGCTCGATGTGCTGATAGGTGCGCACGCCATTCTCGTCGACGGTCGAGAAAAAGCGACGAATGACGGCCTCGATGTCGGCCATAAGTGGCGTCGATGCAGACCAACGGCTGGTTTCGCCGACATCGATCCCGTCGAAATAGGACATGACGCTGTATTGCTGGCGATCGTAGGTCCAGGTCGCATTGTTCAGATAGTTGATCTGCACGCCGCCGGGACCGCTGTAATTATAGAGGCCGGGATGGTTCAGGCCGAATTCATGGCCGAATTCATGGATGAAGGAATCGAAGACGTAGCCGCCGATATCGGTCTTGTTCGGTTCCGTGTCGTGGAAACGCTGACCGATGCTAACATAGCGATTGCTCGAATAGGCGCTGCCATCGTCCTCCTCGCCGAGTTCGGGGCTGACAACTTCCATCCAGTCCGTGGCGCTGTCGAACGGCGCGTCGTCGACGATCTCGAATTTCAAGGGGGTGACGGAAGCCCACATCTCCAAGGCACCGATCGCGGCGGCCTTGTATTCGGGGTGGTCGTTGAGCTCGGAAACGTTGATCCTCAGCGGTTCCGCCGCAATCTCCGGCGTCAGGCTGCGGGGCAATGCCCCGAGATAGTCGAGAAAGGACTCATAATCCTCGCTCTTGCCATAAGGGTTGTCCGGCGTCTGATCGTTGACCCACCATTCGTCGTTCGTCTGGCCTGAATTGGGCATCGTGAGGTTCCTCCAATTTTCCACACGCGTTGCGTGCGCCTGCCTGTCGGCCCCGCCACCCTTTCGGAATATGTTATTGCAACCCTTGATTTGTCACCCCCATAAAGCCGGGGGTGGTGTTACATTGAAGCGCCGCGCGATTTTTCAGACGCGCAAAGGACGCTGTAACACTTTGAATCTACGCATCGTGCTTTCCGAAAATCGATTCCGATTTTCGGGCCGATGCGCTAGTAACTTCGCGCGCGGCGACCGTTCTGGAGCGGCAAACGAGCTGCGAAGCCGCAGCTGAAGCAGCTCTGAGCCTCCGTGCTACCGCGACCTCTGCGCGTATAACTGGATGCGCGGCCCTGTAGAACGGCCTTGGGGACTTACGGCTTGCCGTCTCGATAGCGATACAGGTTGGTGATGGGCTCGATAACGGTCCACACACCCCGGATATTCGGTTCGATCGTCACGAAATCATCCTTCTGGACATCGAGCTTCGTCCCGTCGGTGAAGGCAATTTCTGCCCGGCCCTCGACAACCCAGAACGACACAGCGCGATCGTAGTGAATCTCGAACGGCTCACTGGAGCGAGCCTCCCACTTCGTCCAGCAGGCAACCTCTCTTTTGATGTCCGGCGTGGCGCGATCCCGTCTGAAAAGGTCCGTCTTGAAGCTACGATCCGACTGCATGGTCATGATTCCCGTCCGTGTTAGCCCTGTAGTAATCGACCTTCGTTGCCGGCAGCGGCTCGCGGCCGCGGATGAGGTCGGAAGCCTTCTCCGCGATCATGAAGGTCGTCGCATTGATGTTGGCGCTCGGGATCGAGGGAATGACGGACGCATCGATGACACGCAGTGCTTCCGCGCCGATCAGGCGAAGTTCGAGATCCACGACCGAGCGGGGATCGTCCGGCCTTCCCATCCGCGCAGTTCCGCATGGGTGGAACGAGCTGGAAACATCCTGGCGGATGAACGCTTTCAGTTGCGCGTTGGTCCGGCATTGTTCCCCCGGCGCGTCCTCGCGCTTTCGGAAAGGTGTGAATGCCGGCTGCGCCAGGATTTCCCGACCGAGTTTGAGGCCCTGCAGCGTGTCCAGCCGGTCGCGCTCCGTCGCGAGATAGTTCGGGTCGATAAGCGGTGCGTCTCTCGGATCCGACGAGCGAAGCCGTACCGAGCCGCGGCTCTCCGGCCGCATCGGACCGACGCCAAGCCGATAGCCGCCGACCCGTGGATCGGGGATCCAGTTCGGTCCGAAGAAGACCGGAAAGAAATGAATCTGCAAGTTCGGATGGGTGACGGTCCTGTCGCTGCGCAGGAAAGCCCCGACATGGCACTGGTTGAGGGCCGCGACACCGCCCTTGAAGGCAAACCACCGGATGCCAGCCACGACCATCTTGTCGGGCCGAAGATATTGGTTGAGGCTGTATTTGAGGTCGCATTCGACCTGGATGTGCGTCTCGAAGTGATCCTGCAGGTTCTGCCCGAGCATCGGAATGTCGAGAAGAGGCTGGATTCCAAGCCTTCTCAGATCGTCCGCCGGTCCGACCCCGGACAGCATCAGGACCTGAGGGCTGCCGAAAGCTCCCGAGCTCATGATGACTTCCTGCGTGGCGAAGACATCGACCGTCTCCGAACCCCGCCGGACCCGAACGCCGATAGCGCGGTTGCCCTTGAACAGGAGCTTCAGCACCTGGCAGCCGGTATGGACGCGCAGGTTTTTCCGGGCTGGCTGGGAATGCAGATACGAATTCGATGAGCTGGAGCGGACACCGCGACCTACGCTCATCTCGAAGCGGCCGACGCCTTCCTGCCGGTAACCGTTGAAGTCGGAAACTTCCTGATGTCCCGCCTGCTTGCCGGCATCGAGGAACGCCTGATTCAACGCGCCGAGGTTCTCCTGCCGCTTGACCTTCACCTTCCCGTCGGACGAGCGGAAAGGGCCTTCGGCGCCTTCCAGGCGCTCAAAACGCTTGAAATAGGGAAGACAATCGGCAAACGACCAGCCATCGCAACCGTCCCTGTCCCGCCAATCGTCGAAATCGCGGGGATTGCCCCTGAGGAACGTCATGCCGTTGATCGAGGAGGAGCCGCCGAGCACGCGGCCACGCGGCTGATCGATCTCACGATTGTCGAGCTGGCGCTGCGGCGTGGTCTTGTACCAGTAATTATAGGTGCTGGTGGGTTTGAAGGCCGAGCGAAGGCCTGCAGGCATGCGCAGCATCCAGCTACGGTCGGACGGTCCTGCTTCGAGCAGCAGAACCGAGGCACTCTCGTCTTCGCTGAGCCGGCTGGCGAGGGCGCACCCCGCGGTTCCCGCGCCAACGATGATGTAGTCGTATCCTTCAGCGCGGAACGTCCTCACGGCAAATCCTCCAGGCGACAAACGGTTTGAGGGAGGGGCATGACACGCCCCTCCCCAGGTATCTCACTCGAGCGACGATTTGATCCGCTCCGAGGCCTCCGACGAGACCCACTTTGTCCAGATTTCCGGATGCTCGGAGAGGAAATGGCGTGCGCCTTCCTCGCCAGTTGCCTGGTTCTCGGTCATCCACGCCATCAGCGTGTTGACCGTTTTGTTGCTCCAGCTGCGCGCCTTCATGTATTCGACCGCCGCCGGGTCGGTGCGATCGATGAAGGACTTCGACGCCAGCGTCAGAACGTTGTCTTTCGGGAACGTGTTGGGCTTGGGGTCCGTGCAGGTATCGACCGATGTGCAGCGCTTCCATTCGGCGGCATCGTGCTGCACACCGAAATCGACCGGCACCATGTCGTACATGCCGAGCAGTGAGGTCGGTTCCCAGTAGAACCCGAGCCAAGGCTCCTTGCGCTCGTAAGCCTTGGCCATGGCGCTGTCGAGCGCGGCTGCCGAGCCGGTATCGACCACCGTGAAGCCCTTACCTGCGACGTCGAAGGCCTTTGAAAGCTGGTTCGTCGCGATGGTGCCGCCCCAACCGGTCGGGCCGTTGAAGATCGCGCCCTTCGACGGGTCTTCCTGCGAGGGGAAGGCTTCCGGATGGGCGAGAATTTCCTCGATCTTGTTGAGGTTCGGGTTCTTTTCGAGCATGTAGCGCGGAATGAACCAGCCGGCCTGACCACCGTCCGAAAGCGACGGGACCAGGGCGACAACGCGGCCGTCGGCGAGCGGTGCTTTCACCAGCTCGGGGAAAAGGTCGACCCATGCTTCCGGAATGATGTCGGGTTTGCCTTTTTCTGCTTGGGAGGTAATTCCCGACGCGGCGTCGACGACCACGATATCCGCGCTGCAGCCGTAACCTTCGTTGAGAATGATTTTGTCGATGTTCGAGAGCACTTCGGCGCTCTGCCAGTTCATGCTGGCGATGGTCACCTCGCCACAGTCCGCCATGGCGGCGGGGGCGAATGCTGCGAATGGCAGTGCAATGGCCGCACCAAGTACGGTGTTTCTCATGTTCCTTACTCCGTTGGTTGTTTTTATGTCTCCCGACCGGGAGGGGCAGCCATCGGGTGTTTCCACCCGACAATTCCCTGCATGGTCAGGCAGCGATGGCTGCCTTTCTGTCTTCTGCCTGGCCATGGATTTGGTGGTCGAGAGCGACTACTCGGCCGCCTGGTGTGTAACCAGCCAGGGTGCCATCCAGTCGCCCTCGACGCGCAGTTCGACGCCGGCGTCATCCTCGACGACCTTGCAGACGGTCATCTCGCCGGCGTCCGGCCCATAACGGTCGCTCGCTTCGCGGAACCGCACATGGCAGGCGTCGAGCAGCTCGGAACGCGTGCCGGTGTCCTCGAGCAGTTCCTTGATCAGCCCGAGATCTTTCAGGCACAGTTTCAGGGGGAACGAAGGGTCGTAATGGCCGGCGAAGATCGACGGGACGTCGTGCTGCATGACGAAGCTGTCCGCCGCGCCGCCCTTCATCACCTCCCACCAGACGTCAGGCTCAAGGCCGGCCTGCTTGGCGCAGACCATGGCCTCGCCGATCGCCGCGGCGTGGACCTTCCACAATTGATTATTGACGAGCTTGGCGACGTAGCCGGTTCCGTATTTGCCGACCTTTCTCAACTCGCCCATGGCCTCGATGACCGGGCGGGCGGCCTCGACATCCTCGTCCTCACCGCCCACGAACATCGGCATATCGCCCCGGATCGCAGCATCGACGGAGCCGGTGACAGGCGCGTCGATCGGCCGACCGCCGGCCTCGACGAACGGCTTGATCAGGTCGCGCATGAAGCGCGGAGACGAGGTCGTCATGTCGATCCAGAGCTTGCCGCGGCAATCGCCGCTGAGCAGACCTTCTGAACCGTTCAGGACCGCGTCGAGATGCGGGGGGCCGAACACCATCGAAACGACGCAGTCCACATGGCTGATCATCTCGCGCGGGCTGTCGACCCAGTTCGCTCCCATGGAAAGGTGGTCGGTTGCCGCTTCGCGCCGGAGGTCGAACACAAAAGTTTCGAACCCCGCACGGATGATGTTTTTGGCGGCGTTGCCGCCCATGGTGCCTAGCCCGATGAAGCCGACTTTCATTCAATCCTCCGGACACGTTGTTCGGAGGAGACTAGACGCAGGTTCCGCTATTGGTAAAATGAGAAGATCATATGGTTACGATTGGGAACCTTAATCGTGCACGACATCGATATGAAACTGCTGCGATCCTTCGTCTCGGTCGCGACGGAAAGAAACTTCTCCCGCGCAGCCGAGCGCCTTGGCTGCTCGCAAGCGACCGTGTCGCTTCGCATCAAGAGCTTCGAGGATATGCTTGGCCGAAAGCTCTTCAACCGCAGCTATCATCTCGTTGAACTGAGTGCTGCGGGAAAGGACCTCTTGCCGGACGCCCAGATCATTCTCGACCACCATGATGCGCTCGTGGACAAGATGCGGAGCGGGAAAGTAGCGGGAGCCGTCAGCTTAGGTATTGCAGAGGACTATGGCGAGGCGTTCCTCTCCCGCCTGATGCGCGTCATCGACAGCTCGTTCCCTGGGATTGAATTGAATGTCACCTGCCAGATGAGCGTCAAGCTGCAAAAGCTGCTGGAGACACGGAAGCTGGACTTGGCGATCGTCACGTTGCCGGACAAGAAGAGCCATTCGACACTTCTGAGCCAGCCTAAACTGGTGTGGGTCTGCTCGGGAGACTATGTCGTAGATCGGAGGAAGCCTTGGCCGATGGCGTTCTATTCCGAAGGCTGCGCGTTTCGTGCCGCCGCAGAGGCCGCTTTGAAGCGAGAAGGACACGCCTATCGTGAGGTCCTGACCACGGCCAGCGGCGAGGTGATCAAAAGTGCGGTTAGCTCAGGCACTGCGATCACGGTTATGGCGGAAGGAACCCTGCCTTACGGCTTCGCCACCCTACCCAAGGAGACTGGCCTTCCAGACCTGCCGCCAAGCTGTATTCAGCTCGTGGAGCGCGAGGATGGCCTGTCCAAGGCAGCTCAGCAGGTAAAGGTCTCCATAAAAAAACTGCTCGGCATTTCGTTGGCTTAGCACTGTCCCCCTCGAGGCATCGAACGGCGCAAAGATAGCCGCGATTGCGTCTATGACAGCTTCGTCCGGCGACGCGGCTGTTCTCCCCGGTGTGCGGAGAATCCTCCTCCCCACCGATCGCCGACGGCCGCCCTTCCCAGATACTCCTGCCCGGTCTCGGCGGAGCGGAGTTAACCCCCGCCCCCGCGGCCCGCCGGTTGCTCTTCGACGATATTGCTGGCTTCGGCCCTGATGGGCTTGTACTTGAAGGCGGCAACGATCACGCCGTGATCGTTGGTGCCGCTCTCCGCGTGGTCGTCGAAGTTGAGGTGGTCGTTGTTGACGGTCATGCCGTCGAACATCCACAGGCGCCGCCTGCTGTTGTCGTAGAATTCCTCGCTGACGAGAATGTGGTCGAGCGACTCCATGATGTCCTGGTGGATGTGGGTGTAGTAGACGTCCCGTGTGCTGCGGTACTCCTGCAGCGTCTGCGCCGTATAGAGGCTGACGTCGCCGCCGCCGGTCGAATCGCCGACGAGATAGCGCGGCTGCGCCGTCAGGATATTGGCAGTGTTGCTGTGCTGGCCGTCATTGATGTCGCCGAGGACAATGACCGGTGTGCGGTTGCCCTTCATCTGTTCGGTCAGCATGAAGCGCAATGCCGCCGCTTCGGCTGTGCGGCGCACGGTCGAGATCGCCGCGCCGAGGCTCGCCGCATGTTTGCCGTAGGTCTCGTCCTCGGCCCTGAACCAGCTCTCCCGAAAGACCTTTGTGGGCGCCTTCGACTTGAAGTGACAGACATAGACATGCACCGGCTCTTGGTCTTCGCGCGGCCGGACCCTGAAATGCAGCACCGGCCTAGAGAAGCTCGGAATGTCGACGCTGATGGCCGGCGTCTGAGGATCGTCGCCGGAACTGTGCAGCACGAACTTGTCGGGAAACTCGACGATCCATTCGGGTTCGCCGACCAGGAGGCCCTTGCGGACGATCGCGGCGCAGACGATACCGGAGCCGTTGGCGCCTTGTGGGGCCAACAGATCGTAGTCCGCGTCAAGGTCCGACGCGGCAAGCGCGCGCCGCAGCGAATCCGCATGCCAAAGTTCCTGGAAGCCGAAGATGTCGGGTTGAAGCAGCCGGATGGTGCGCTGGGTCCAGTCGATCTTGCGGCCGTATTCCTCCTCCGACCAGCCGTCGGCGTCCGTGTAGATCGGCAGGCCCGGCTCATTCAGATTGTAGAGGTTGAAGGTGCCTATGCTTAGCCGCTTGAGCTTCATGGGTTCCCCCGGAGCGTTATCGCAATCATGCCGAGTATAGCAGGAATCTTGCGACGCGGAGATGACGTGGTTCTCAGCGACGAACAGCGCCGTATGAGGCGTCGGGGCGATCATGTTGATCAATAGCAGCCCCACCGTCGGTAACACCGTCGAGGAGCATGCTGGCGTCCACCAGCGTCATGCTTGGCCGCGCGTCAATGCCATGATGGCATCTGTGCTGAGCCCCTCGCCGGCATGTCCACGCAGCCGGGCAAAGCGGCCCTTGGGCCGCTTCTTGCCGGCCCGGACGAGCACCACGCTGCTGTCGACCGCGCGGTGAAACTCAACCTTGCTGCCGGGGCCGATTCCCATCAGGTCGCGGACCTGCCGGGGATCGTGACCTGTCCCTTGGCAGTGACGGTCATTGCCGTTCGTCTCATACGCGTACCCCCGCATGGACGCATTTGAGGCCCGAGGGTTGCAGATCTGCCCGACACTATCTTCCTCCCCTCGCCTCCTCAATGCTCGTTCTGATGCGTGCCATGGGCATGGACGATCGCCTGCGCCTCCTTGCCGTAGAGCTCTTCGAAATGATCAAAGACTTTCGAGAAATAGCCGATGCCCTGCGTCGCCGATCTCAGCGACCGGGCCAATTCCTCGAAGACGCTGCCGGGGATGAGCGCGCGGAAGATGTCCCATCCCTTCGCCGCCTCGTCGCGGTCAAAGCCGAGCACCTGGCCCTTGAGAGTTGCGACGACGGGCACGAGCGCACCGGAATAGATCGACGGCACGTGGATCTCCACCCGGAAGATCGGCTGCAGCAGCACCGCACCGGCCTGCGAAAGAGCCTGCCGGACGCCGAGTTTTCCGGCCGTCCGGAAGGCATATTCGGAACTGTCGACGGAATGGTGCTGGCCGTCGGTCAAAAGCACGCCGACGTCGATCGCCTTGAAGCCGAGCGGACCCTTGTCCATCGCCTCGCGCGCCCCGGCCTCGACGGCCGGGATGAAGTTGCGCGGCACCGCGCCGCCCTTGACTGTTTCGGCAAAGGAGAACCCCTCGCCGCGCCCGTTCGGATGGACGCTCAATTTCACATCGGCGAACTGGCCGGCACCGCCCGTCTGCTTGCGGTGTCGGTAATGGACCTCAGCCGATTTCGAGATCGTCTCCCTATAGACCGGGCTCGGCGGCCGCTCGCCGACTGCCACATGGAAGACATCGGAAAGCGTCCGGCAGATATCGCGAAGGTGCACGGGCCCCTGGACGCTGACCAGCTGCGCGCCGGTCCCCTCCTCCTGCGTGACCGTCAGGCCGCGATCGGTTTCGGCGAGTTTGGCAAGCGTCTCGGAAAGCTTGTTCTCATCGCGCTCGCTTTCCGGCACCAGGATCCGCTCGAGGATCGGCGTCGGCGGTGCCGTCCATTCCGGCGGCGCGACCGTCGCATGGGGCGTCAGCAGCGCTGGAACGCTGAGGTGGTCGGATTTCACTGCGGCAAAAATCTGCCCGGCGACGGTTATGCCGCTCGCCATCGCCCTACCGCTCGCCGGGTCCTGAAGCGCGCCGAGCCCGGCACCGCCGAGCACCGCTCCCTGCTTGACGCCGTTCTGCAGCGCCCGGGCGACGACAGTCTTGCCGACGCTCTGCCGGTGATAGGCGTGGAAGCTGATCGCCGTCAGCGTCGCCTCGTCGATGCCGGCGGCACCGGCCAGGCGCCTGCGCAGCGCATCGGCGCGCGGCGCCTCGTGGCGCAGCGCCTTCATCAGCCGCATGATGCCGTTGCTGTGGCTCGCCGCGCCAAGCAGCACCGGAATGATCCTGTTCTCGGTCAAGACCCGGGTCGAGATCGCGTAGATCGTGTCGCTCGCAGGCTCGCGGTCCTCGATCAATTCCTCGAGCAGCCAGTCGTCGAACTCGGACAGATGCTCCAGCAACTCGGCGCGCGCCTCGTGTTCGCGCTCGATCGTATTCTCGGGAAGCTCGAAAAGCGATGAGGTCTGGCCCTCCCGATAGCGCCAGGCGCGCTCCGAGATGAGATCGCAGCTGCCGATGATCCTGTCGCCGTCGCGGATCGGAATTTGCCGCAGAACGAGCGGCCGGCTGCAATAGTCCTGCAGCGCAGCAACCACGTCGCGCAGCCGGCCACGCGGCTCATCCATGCGGTTGACGAAGAGGATGCAGGGCGTGCCGGAGGCCTCGATCGCCCTGAGATAGGGAGCGGCGAGTACCGCCTCGTCGACCACAGGCGAAACGCAGAGAACGCAGGCGTCGCTCGCCAGCAGCGCATCCTGCGCATGGGCAAGCGCCTCGTTATTGCCCGGCACATCGAGAGCACACCAGGCGTCGCCGCCAAAATCGAATTCAGTGATGGATAGACCGTAAGGGGAAACTGACTTTTTCGGCTCGCCTTCTAGCGAGCCCAACCTTTCCACGAGCGTGGATTTTCCGATCTGCGAAGGACCGAGTACCGTAAAGCAGCGCATCCGCGTTCCTCCCTCTGCCAGGATGACACTTCTATGAAGATAGGATGCCCCTCTCGGAGGCAAAGTACCAGAGATTGCTGTTTTTTCTCGGCGGGAGGCGTCGGGGATGTCTGTGCCCGAGCCGGAGCAGTTGTGAAGGCTGTGGACCGGAGCTGTGCTTGCCATTGGCGGTCGAGAGAGCGCCAAGCCAGAGGCGGCATTGAGCGACGGTTGTGGAGCTATTTACCGGATAGGCAACCGGAGGCGAAATTTAATGTAACGCTTATCTATTTGAAATAACGTCAATTTTAATTCTGCTGCTGATGAACTGATGACGCGGATCGGGCCGGTGATATGTCTCTGATAAGAGCGGCCGGGTGTCTCAGCCGGTGACTAAAGCGCGTCGCGTTCAAACGTATTCACGCGGCGCGCTTTAGGTCTTCGTTTTTGTGCATGTCGTTATCCCAAAACCGCTGCACACTTTTGGGCGACATGCATTAACCGTTCGCGCCGGGAGCGAATTCGGCGACGAGCTCGTGCCGATCCCCGGGATAGGTGAGCCTGACGCTGGTGACGGGCGCGCCGCCGCTCCAGGTGCGCCGCTCGATCACTAGGCAGGGCGCCCCGGGGGCGATGTCGAGCGCCTGGGCCGCCGAACGGCCGGCCGCCACGGCCCGGATGCGATGCTCGGCGGTGCTCCAGGGAATCTGGCCGAGCAGCCACGAGCCCGGCGCAACCGCATCGAAAGGCTCGGCTTCCGCCTCCGGCACAGCCGCAAGATTGATCAGCCGCTCTTCGAGGCAGAAGGGTCGGCCGCCGGCGAAATGCCGGCAGGTGATGTCGATGAGGCGCCCCGAGCCGGGCAGGTCGATGCGTGCCGAGTCGGCGGTCGTAACCTTGCGCAGCACGCGCTCGTCGAGCCGGTAGGCATAGTCGAGGCCGAGCGATTCGACCTCGAGCTTGACGTCATGGATCTCCAAGACGGCCGATTGGACATGCGGAAAGGTGACATAGCTGCCGGATTTGCGCCGGCGCTCGATCAGGCCGCGCTTGACGAGGTCGCTCAGCGCCTTGTTCACCGTCATCCGTGAGCAGCCATACTGCTCCGTCAGCTCGTGCTCGAACGGTATCCGGTGTCCCGGGGGCCAGAGGCCCGAGAGGATATTCCCCTCGACGTCGTTCAGGATCCTCTGGTGCAGCGACAACTGCTCGGAGCGGCCTCTGTCTGCTGTAGGATGATCGTTGGAAATGGCCGGAACCTCGCTGATGCCCAGTCCCGCACCTTAGCGGTTTCCGCCGCTGGCGACAGTCTCGGTCTGGTGATTTTCCACCGCGGCTTCGCGCATGCAACGCGATGGCTCCAGTAAGAGTAAGGCAACGTTGTCCGCGGACAACCGCGCGACTGAGTTGTCCGCGGACAACTTCAGCTGCGATATTCGTGAAACCAGCCGTCCGCACAGCAAAAGCCGACCATTTGCTAAGCGTTTGTCATTCGGCAACGAATCGGCGCATAGTATAACTGCGCAGATTCGCTCTTATTGCCGAATTTTGCGCAGTTTCAGGAGATCATCATGTTGCAGCCGAGAGTCCAGAGTGTCGACGAGCAGGAGCATTTGCCCTCCTTGCTGGCTGCCGACGCTCAGGAACTCGCTCACCAGCTGCAGGAACATCAAAGGAAGATCTTCTCTCCGACGGCACAGAAGTCGATGCGGCTCTTCAGCCCGGCGGAGGCGGCCTCCTTCATCGGAATCGGCGAAGGCTACCTCCGCCAGATCGCCTCAGAAGGCCACGGCCCGCAGCCGCTGTCAAACGGCCGGCGGATGTATGCGGTCGAGGACATCGAGCGGATCCGCCGTGTCCTCGACGAGGGCAGCAAGACGGGCAAATACATTCCGCACCGGCGGCCGGGCGAAAAGCTGCAGGTCATCTCGGTGATGAATTTCAAGGGCGGCTCGGGCAAGACGACGACCTCGGCGCACCTGTCGCAATATCTGGCGCTGCGCGGCTATCGCGTGCTGGCGATCGACCTCGACCCGCAGGCGTCGCTTTCCGCGCTCTTCGGCCACCAGCCCGAGCTCGACGTCGGCGAGGCTGAGACGCTTTATGGCGCCATCCGCTACGAAACCCCTCGCCCGATCGCCGACGTCGTGCGCTCGACCTATACGACCAATCTGCATCTGATCCCCGGCAATCTCGAATTGATGGAGTTCGAGCACGAAACCCCGAAGGCGATGATCGGCGGATCGGCGGAGACGCTGTTTTTCGCACGGATCGGCGAGGTGCTGACGGAGATCGAGAGCTTTTACGATGTCGTCGTCATCGATTGCCCGCCGCAGCTCGGCTTCCTGACGATGTCGGCGCTCTGCGCGGCGACCTCGGTACTCATCACCGTCCACCCGCAAATGCTCGACGTCATGTCGATGTCGCAGTTCCTGTCAATGACCAGCGAACTCATGACCGTCGTCGAGAAGGCCGGCGGCCGTACCAGCTATGATTGGATGCGCTATCTCGTCACGCGCTTCGAGCCGAATGACGGCCCGCAGAGCCAGATGACCGGCTTCATGCGGGCAATCTTCGGCAACCGCATGCTGCACAATGCCATGGTGAAGTCGACAGCCATCTCGGACGCCGGCGTCACGAAGCAGACGCTCTACGAGGTCGAGCGGTCGCAATTCATCCGGGGCACCTATGACCGGGCGATGGATTCCCTTTCGCTCGTCAATGCGGAGATCGAAGAGATGATCCGCAGCGTCTGGGGAAGGAAGTAATCGATGGCCCGCAAGAACCTGATCGGCATCTCCGACAGTTCCGCCGCTCCGCTTGACGCGGAACGGCCGCCGGTCGAGCGGCCGATCGCCGGGCTGACGCCGGGGCATCGAACCAATGCGCTGGTCGGCGGCATCACCAGATCGCTCACCAACATCACCCAGAGGGTCGAGCGGGCCGAGGAGCTGGAACGCCAGCTGGCGCAGGGTTACGCGATCGTCGAACTCGATCCGGAACTGATCGACGCATCCTTCGTCGTCGACCGGCTGGGCGTCACTCCCGAGGCGCAAGCCGCGCTGGTCGAGCAGATCCGCGACCACGGACAACAGGTACCGATCCTGGTGCGGCCGCATCCGGAGGCGGAAAACCGCTATCAGGTCGCCTACGGCCATCGGCGCCTGGCGGCGCTGCGCGAAATCGGCGGCAAGGTGAAAGCCGTCATTCGCGCGCTGAGCGACGAGCAGCTCGTCATTTCCCAGGGCCAGGAGAACAACGCCCGCACGGACCTCTCCTTCATCGAGCGGGCGCTGTTTGCGACCCGGCTCGAGGACCGCGGCTTTTCGCGGGAGACCATCATGTCGGCGATCGGCGTCGACAAGGCGGCGCTGTCGAAGATGATCACCGTCGTGCGCCGCCTGCCGGTTGAAATCATCGAGGCGATCGGTGCCGCACCCGCCTTCGGACGACGGCGCTGGATGGAACTGGCCGATCGGCTTGAACATGGCGGGCGGCGGGCCAAGGCGCTCTCGCACATTCGCCAGAGCGCCTTCACAGAAATGGACAGCGACCGGCGCTTCGAAAAGCTTTTCACCTTGCTGACTGAGACCAGGGCGCGGGCTGGCGTCGAGGCTTGGCTTGCGCCCGACCGGACGCGTCCGGTCCGCATCCGCGAGAGCGATACGGAGACGACGCTTGCCTTCAGCAAGAAGGCGGCGCCCGGCTTTGCAGAATTCGTGAGGCAGAGGCTCGATGCTCTCTACCTCGAGTACCAACAGGAAACAGGAGACTAAGCAGAGCAAAAGAAAAAGGCTTCCGAACGACTAGCGCTGCGGAAACCCTTCTCTCGTGTAGCAACTAGAGATTCCCATTTCCGCGAATCAGTGTCAAGCGTTTTTGACGTCGTGTCGGCGAACGGATTTCTTTTGCCTTGGAAAAGGTAAAGAAAAATGGAGCGTGGAAATGTGACGACGCCTTTCGGGCGCCGGGCGATGACGCTTGGCATGCTCGCAAGGCAGATCGCTGCCGGCGATATTCCGCCGAAGCAGTCGGTCGACAAATGGAAATTGTTTCGCACGGTTTGTGAGGCGAAGGCCGAGATCGGCATCTCGGATCGATCGCTTGCCGTCCTCAATGCTCTCCTGAGCTTCTACCCCGCTGCCGAACTCTCGAGCGAAAGCCGCCTCGTCGTGTTTCCCTCGAATGCGCAGCTTTCGCTTCGCACCCACGGCATGGCCGGAACGACGCTCCGCCGGCATCTCGCCTGCCTGGTCGAAGCGGGGCTGATCGTCCGGCGTGACAGCCCGAACGGTAAGCGTTACGCCCGCAAAAGCCGCAATGGCGCAATCGGCGAAGCTTTCGGTTTCGACCTCGCACCGCTGATCGCCCGGGCCGACGAGTTCAGGGGCGCTGCGGCAAAGCTTGCCGCCGAACAGCAGCACCTCCGGCTCGTTCGCGAGCGTCTTAGCCTCTGCCGACGCGACATAACAAAGCTGCTCGAGCTCAGCCGCGAGATCAGCCCGGATGCTGACTGCTTGGGACTCGAGTCCGAGTTTCAGCATCTGATCGCCGGCTTGCCGCGCAAGGCGCCGGCCGGAGTCTTCGAAGCCCTTCTCGAGAAACTCGCAAAGCTCCGCGGCAGCCTCACCAATCGATTGGAAACGTTGCTGAATTCAGAAAAAACGGCCGCCAATGATCACCAGGATGGATGCCACAAACAGAATTCAGACCCAGACTCCCAATTTGAATCTGAACCGGGCTTAGGAAAAGGTGGGGAGGTCGACTTGGCGGACAACTCCTACCGAACGAAAAGCCATGACCGGACGGGAGAACCTGAACAGCGATGGCGAGACGAGGCCTCTCCCCGGCTGCCAAACAGCTCCCTTCCGCCCGCCGCACCTGTCGACCGGCTTCGCCGGCAAATACCCCTGCCTGCGGTGCTTCAAGCCTGCCCGCAAATTGCCGACTATGGACCATCCGGCCGCGTGCAGAACTGGAACGACCTGATGACCGCGGCAATCGTGGTCCGCACGATGCTCGAGGTGAGCGCCGATGCCTATGAGGATGCCTGCGCGGTGCTCGGCTACGAGAATGCCGCAACGGTCATGGCCTGCATTCTCGAAAGAGCCGATCGGATCAATTCGCCGGGAGGCTATCTCAGGGATCTCACCCGACGCGCAAGGCAGCAGGCCTTTTCGCTGGCACCGATGATTGGCGCTTTGTCCCAGGCAAGGAGGGCGGCCTAAAAGGGATCGCAGGACGTACAAAGGACGAGGCTGTAACTCTTTGAAACCACGCATCGTGCTTTCCCGAAAATGGGCCGATCTAAGGAAACATGCAGTGGCGTAGGTAGCTCGGTTCAAACCTACTCGCGTCTGCCATGCGACCACTCGCCTTAGTGCGAAAGGAGTAATTGAATTTTACCGGAATAGGCCGCTGAATACCGCCAGGGGCATGCTGTAAAAGGTGAATCCCTTTCCGCCGGTCCCAGCAATACGGGTTAGTGAGTGCCGGGTTCGATGCGTCTCATTCTTGTCAACGATGTCTCCATCATTCGCGGCGGTGCGACCAAAGTGGCATTGCAGTGCATCGATGCGAGCAGGCAGGCAGGGCTGAATTGCGCCGTCCTTGTCGGCGACGACGGCGAAGGGCTAATGCCGCGCTTTACCGGCATCCGGACGGTTGCGCTAGGCGAACGACCCCTTCGCGACGGTCCTACCTTCACCGACGTCTTCGAGAAGAATTACAACAAGCATGCCTACGATGCGCTCGACGGTCTACTGAAGGAAACGGACGAGGAGACCGTCGTGCATGTGCACGGCTGGTCGCAGATTCTCTCGCCGTCGATTTTCTACGCACTCGCCAAACACAAGGCCAAGGTCATCGTCACAGCGCATGATTTCTTCCTGAGTTGTCCGAACGGAGGGCTCATCAATTTCCAGAGCGGCACTGTCTGCGATGTCCGCCCGCTGTCGACAGCATGTCTGACGACAAATTGCGACAAGCGAAACTATCTCCACAAACTCTGGCGCTTTCGCCGCACTCT
Organism: Sinorhizobium americanum; assembly: GCF_001651855.1. Classification (GTDB taxonomy): domain Bacteria; phylum Pseudomonadota; class Alphaproteobacteria; order Rhizobiales; family Rhizobiaceae; genus Sinorhizobium; species Sinorhizobium americanum. The sequence continues at coordinate 298,194 of NZ_LNQC01000049.1, forward strand.
TACCCAGCGCGGCGTCGGCGAGGAGTTTTGGAGCCGCGTCGGCATTGTGCTGGCCCATGAAAGCATGGAGCCCTTTTTGCATTCGGGACCGCTGCAACATTTTACGACATTGCGCACACCGACTGAGCCGTTGACGCCGACGCCGGTGGAGGCCTGGCGCAATCATCGTACCGTCTTCCTGGGACGCATGTGCTGGGAAAAGGGCGTCCGCACGCTCGCCGACGCGTTGAACAAGACCGGGCGAACGGCGACGCTGATCGGCCGCGGACCGCTGCTCGACGAAATGCAGCGGGCTTTGCCGCATTGTTGGGTGCCAGGCTGGCTGGCCGATGAAGAGGTGACGACGCTGGCGGGGGAAGCGCGCGTCTTCATAATGCCGTCGCGCATGCCCGAACCCTATGGGCTGGTAGCCGCCGAGGCGCTGATGTCGGGCATTCCCGTCATCATCAGCAGCAATGCGCTGATTGCCGCCGAAGTAGAGCGGAACGGCGCCGGCCTGGTCTTTAGAAGCGGTGATGCCGGCTCGCTGGCCGAACGCCTGGCGAGCACTGATGACGACAGACTGATGCAGAGACTTTGCGAAGGCGCGCTCGCGCTGGGCCAGCGGATTGCGCCCAGCAAGGCAGAATGGGGCCGGCGCATGGTCGATATCTATACAGGCAGAAGCGGCCTTTTCGCTCAGTAAAAAGGGGGCATTACGTGACGCGGGCTTTGGTGACCGGAGGCTGTGGGTTCGTCGGGAGGCATCTGATCAAACGGCTTTTGACCGAGGGGTTGGATGTCGTGTGCGTCGATCCGCTCGTCGAAGGCACGGGGGCAAGGCATCCCGACCTCTGGCAACGCTTTCCCGGGTCGCGCTTTGCGTATTTCGAGGAAGATTGTAGGCGTTTCTTTTTCCGCCCTCTGCAACATTTCGACTATGTTTTCCACCTTGCCGCGCTGGTCGGCGGCCGTGTCACGCTGGAGTCACGCACCCTCGACGTCGCCGAGGATCTGGCGGTGGATGCCGAATTGTGGAAATGGGCCACACGCGCCAAACCCGGCTGTGTCGTGTTCTTCAGTTCCAGTGCCGCCTACCCTGTTTCGCTACAGACGGTCGCCAACCATCAGCTGCTTTCGGAAGATATGATCTCTTTCGAAGAGGCTATCGGCGTTCCTGATCTCAGTTATGGCTGGGCGAAACTGACCGGCGAATATCTGATGAAGCTTTATGTCGAGCGTTACGGCAACCGGGCAGTCGCCTATCGTCCGTTCAGCGGCTATGGCGGAGATCAGGACCTTGCCTATCCGGTCCCCGCTATTTGTCGTCGCCTGCTGGATGAAAGGGGTGCTGCGGAAGTCTTCGTCTGGGGTTCGGGGCGGCAATGCCGTGACTTCATCCATATCGAGGATTGTATCGATTTCATTTGGCAGACCAAGGAACTCTTGCCGGATGGCGCCAGCCTCAACCTTTCGACCGGCAGAGCGACATCCTTCATGGAATTGGCGGAAATCATCGCCCGTCAAATCGGCTGGAACCCCGTCGTGAGCGGCCTCAGCGATCGCCCTGAAGGCGTCTTCTATCGCTGCGGCGATACGGCCTTGCAGCGCTCCTATGGGCTTGCCCCGGGCGTCAGCCTGGAGGAAGGCATTTCGCGGATGCTCCATCATCTGCGCATGGAATTCGACACCTGTTCTTAACGAAATTGCGCCTATCATAACTCATTGACGGAAAAGCTCCCCGATTCACCACACGGAAGCTAACTCGCCAATTGTTTCCGCTACATCGGCTCAAGATTTTCGGCCCTTTCCCAGGCACGCCGAAGGTTGTCGTCCACGTCTTTTCGGTCCGCTTTGCGGAAAGCAGAATTGGAGACCGGGACCGAGTTAAAGCCTCGTCACCGGTGACGCGGGACGAAACAGCGTCAGGCTCTAAGCCCTGTTGACAGCTGTCAACTTTACCCGGCAATCACTCGCGCCAGTGTTCGGCCACCCAGCCGGTCGGTCGAATATAGTGGCGCAGATAGCGGAACGGGTTTCTTTCTCGCCGCTCGGAAGAAAACAGACCGCGGACGTGGCCGAGCGGCGTGGCGGCGCGGCCCTTATAACCGAACTGGCCGTCGATCGCGTGCTGTGGCAGCAGCCCGCGCGGGAAGAGAACAATACGGGCGTCGGCGGGCAGGCGCGGGGCCAGATAATAATTCAGCGGAAACGGCCAGCGGCAATCCTGGCGGAAATGCAGGACATGGCGGCGCGGGAAGAATTTTGCCCCGCCTGGCGCGTTGCGCGTGACGAAGCGCTGCTCGAAGCGATATTCGTCCGCGACCCCTTGCGGATCGGCGCGGAACCTCTCCTGCAACGGCACGAGCTTGCCGACCGCGAAGCGGAACACCGACGTCTGGCCGAGCCGTTCGAAAGGCGTCGTCTGGTTGACCGCCAGCACCACGTCCTCCGGACCGCCCACCTCAAAGAAACTGTCGAGCGAGCCGACGATCACCACATCGAGATCGAGGAACAGCACCGGCCCTTGGAGGCTGCCGAGCTTCGGGCCCCAGAGGCGTGCCTTCGGCCAGATGCCCTTGGTGTTCTTCGGCATCTCGACATCGAGCGGCGGCAGGTCTTCGCAGAGAATTTCCGGGCGCAGCTTGTCGCGGTTGTCGGTGAAGCAGGTGAAGGTGAAGGGCGGGGTGATGTTGCGCGCCACCATGGCATAGAGCCGGTTGATGAAGGGCGCGCCGTATTTGGTGCCCCAACTGATGCAGATCACCTGCTTGACGCCGCCGCTTGCTGCCAGAACGCTTGTCATGAACCGTCGCTTCTTTCATGTCTGTGCCTGCGGAAAACGCGCAACACCGGAAAAGCCCCGGGCGTCTTAAAGCAGGAATTGCCGACCCATGGCAAGATGCGCGGCGCGAGGCCGGCAGCTGGCGGCGCGGGTCGGGACGCGTGGTGCCGGGGGGAGGGGAGTTGCCGCCGGCACCCGATGGGGAAGTTGACAGCTGTCAACAGCGGCAGGCAGGGCAGAAGACCTGCGAAGAAGTTTTGCCGGGAATGCTCCGTTGGACGCGAACCGCTTCGCCGGCCGTACTCCGATGCTGTTGACAGGTGTCAACTTGATCAGCGGCCGGTGTTCGCCGCCTCAAGGGCCGTGCAAGCTCGTGAATAGGCCATTGGCCAGCCGGCGCCTGCCGATTGACGAAATTCCAGTGGGCAACGTCGCCTCACCCTGTGACGGAAAGAAATCGCGTGTTAGCTTCCGTTTCAGCGAAAGGCTTCGTCTTTTTAATGAGATATGAAACACCCGATCCGCTTCATCCAGCACTGCTTCCGGGCCTGATCGCCGCGGAGGACGGGCTTGCCCGGCTCGATGAACGCGCCGCCCGCCATGCCGTTGCCGAGGGGTTTCGCGAACGCGGACAGTTCTTCGACGCGGCGGCGGCTCTCTGGGTAGCAGGCGAACTCGTCCATGTCGAGGATCTCGTTTTACACGATTCGCACATGGATGCGCGAGCGCCTTCTCACGAATTGACGATCGCCCATGGCGTGCTGCGGGCGCGGCGCCGCCTGGAACTGGCCGAGCCCGGCTGGGCATTGACCTTGCCGGGCATGAATGCGCTGAGGGGAGAGCAGGGCGGCGTCGCCGCGGATGACGGGTATCCGGAGCCGCCAAACGCCCGGCCGAGCGCCGACGCGGTGTCCGAACGTGCGGATGATCGTGATGAAAATCCGCTCGCCGACGAGTTCGCCGAACTCGATGCGGCAATCGCCCGGTCGCAGCGGCTTCTGGATTTCCACGCCGGCAGCCTCCCCGAGCCCGCCCCCACCTTGTCGGCGGAGAGGGCGGTAGCGGAACCGACCGGCCAGCTTGGCCTGCTTTTCGACGAGGAATGGGACGAGGGGGCGCGGCTCGATGCCTGGCGCGGCGTGCTCGCCGCTGCCGATCAGCTGCCCGCCGGCCTCGGCGCCGCCATCCTCTTCGACGCCTGGGAGCGGATCGAGCCGCTGCGCCGCCAGCATTGGCTCGGCTCGCTGCTCGTCGGCGCCTATCTGCGGTATCGCGGCAAGGTCGCCTCGCATGTGCTGGCCTTCAACACCGGGCTGAAGACCATCCGCCACGAGCGGCGTCGCTCGAAGGACCGGCTCACGCGCCTCAGCGCCTTTCTCGAGGCGATGGCGATGACCGCCGATCTCGGGCTGAAGGAGCTCGACCGGCTGTCGCTCGCCAGGACACAGATGGAGATGCGGATCAAGGACCGGCGCTCCAATAGCAACCTGCCCGGGCTGATCGATCTCGTGCTTTCCCGGCCGGTGGTCTCGACGGCGATGATCGCCCGGCATCTCGGCGTCACCCAGCGCGGCGCGCTCAATCTCGTGCGCGAACTCGGCGTGCGCGAGATTACGGGCAGGGGACGCTATCGCGGCTGGGGGGTTATTTGACGTCCCGCGCCTCGAGTATACTGCTTTCAAGTTCAGTCACGCGACGGCACCCCCTCATCACAGTGCTTGTCACAGCAGCGCCGCGCCTGCGGCGCGCAAGAGCCTTCCAGCCAAGGACTTGGCTGGCTGGATTCCTGTGACGAGCACAGGAATGAGGTGCTAAGGTGAAGCCCTACCGTACCGCAACCGACGAGCTCGCTGCACGCCGGGCGCCGCCGGCAAACTACTTCCGCTGCAGATTGATCTCGCTGGTGACGACCCGGTTGCCGGAGCGCGGATCGACGTCGACGGTCACGAGCTTCATGCCGTTGTCGCCCACCTTCTGCAGCGTCAGGTTGGCGCGGCGGTCGCCGTTCACCTCGCGCGCCCAATGGATGGTGAGGTTGATGGCGCTGCCGCGCCGCTTGCCGGTGAGGGTCGACTTGCGGCCGCTCGGCCCGACATAGGTGCCGCTATAGTTGACACCGGTAAACTGAAGGTCGGCGCCGATCGAGCGCGAGACGACGATCAGGCCGCGACACGTGCCGCGCATCGATAGGGCGGCCTCGGTCGCTTGCGAATCGAAGTTGCAGGAGACGTTGATCGGCGTCCTGTCGACACGAACCCTCACCATGCCGCCGCCGGTCCACTGCCCCTCCAGCGATCCGAGAAAGGCCGATTCGTCGGCCTGAGCCGCGCCCGCAGAAAGGGACAGCATGGCTGCGACGAGTAGATGTCTGATCATCGGTGATTGCCTCCCCCATCGTCCGAGGCCGGACGCGTTTCCCATCCGATCCAACGCACTGCCTGCTAGGAAGTTCCCGTCGCAGCGATACTAACATCGACCGCCGCGAGGCAGGACACAGCTTTAGGGAGATGGTCGAGCGGTAGGTCCCGCAACCGCCCGGAAGTGGTTCTGCGGCCGCGCTTAGCTCGCGAATTTCTTCGCGCCGGCAACGCAGCCGACGATCGCCAGCGTAGCGACAAGCATCGTCCAGCTCACCGTTTCGCCGAGAAGGGTCGCCGCCAAGGCCAGCCCGAAGAAGGGCTGCAGCAATTGCAGCTGGCCGACGGCGACGATGCCGCCCTGGACGAGGCCGCGATACCAGAAGATGAAGCCGACCAGCATCGAGAAGACGGAGACATAGCCGAGGCCGAGCCAGGAGGCGGGGCGCAAGTCGCCGAAGCTCGGCGGCAGGGTGGCAAGCGCCAGCCCGAGCATCACGGGCAGCGACAGCACGAGCGCCCAGGAAATGACCTGCCAGCCGCCGAGCTTGCGCGACAGCTTCGCCCCTTCCGCATAGCCGAGACCGCAGGCGAGAATGGCGGCCAGCATCAAGAGGTCGCCGACCGGCGAGGCCGAAAACTCCTGGCGCAGCGCAAAGCCGACGACGATGGCGCTGCCGAGGCCGGAAAACAACCAGAAGGCCAGCCGCGGCCGCTCGCCGCCGCGCAGCACGCCGAAGATCGCGGTTGCGAGCGGCAGCAGTCCGACGAAGACGATCGAGTGGGCGGAGGTCACGTGCTTCAGCGCCAGCGCCGTCAGCAGCGGGAAGCCGACGACGACGCCGAGCGAGACGATGCCGAGCGGCAGCAGATCGCCACGCTCGGGCCGCCTCTCGCGGAAGGCGACGAGCAGTCCGAAGGCGAGCAGCCCGGCAATCGTCGCGCGCGCCACCGTCAGGAAGATCGGCTCGAAATCCATCACCGCGATTCGCGTCGCCGGCAGCGAGCCCGAGAAAATCAATACGCCCGCCATGCCGTTCATCCAGCCGCTCGTGATCCTGTCCATGCCATGCTCCTTTCGCCCCAATCGGCCCATCTCTATCGGCTGAGGCGGCTGGCGCTGCCAGAGACGGTGGAGTACAGTTGCGCCGAACTGTCATGTAGAAGGAACCGGTACGGATGAGACCGCAGACTGTCGACGCCGACGGCGAGACGCTGATCGCAAGGGTGATGGCGACGATCAGGAACCGGATTGCCGGCCGCAGCCTGACGCCCGGCGCGAAGCTGCCGTCGATCCGCGGCTTCGCGACGAGCCTCAAGGTTTCGAAGTCGACCGTGGTGGAGGCCTATGAGCGGCTGGCGGCGGAGGGGTTGATCCGCTCGCGACCGGGCTCCGGCTTCTTCGTCGCCGCGCCGCTGGCGCCCTTGTCGCTCGCCGAAATCGGCCCGCAGGTAGAACGCGAGGTCGATCCCCTATGGATCTCGCGGCAGGCGCTCGAGGCGGACGGCGACTTCTTGAAGCCCGGCTGCGGCTGGCTGCCGGCCCAATGGATGCCGGAAGAGGGACTGCGCCGGGCCTTGCGGACGGTCGCGCGGGCAAGTGCCTCGACGCTCGTCGACTACGGTCCGCCGCTCGGATTGCTGCCGCTGCGCGCGCTCCTCGCCCGCCGGCTGGCGCAGCACGGCATCGAGGCCTCGCCGGAGCAGATCATGCTGACGGAGTCCGGCACCCAGGCGATCGACCTCCTCTGCCGCTTCCTTGTCGAGCCGGGCGAAACTGTGCTCGTCGACGATCCGTGCTACTTCAATTTTCATGCGCTGCTCCGGGCGCATCAGGCAAAAATCGTCGGCATTCCCAATACGCCGGCCGGGCCGGACATCGAGCGCTTCGCCGCGGCGCTCGAAGAACACCGGCCGCGCCTCTACATCACCAATTCCGCCCTCCACAATCCGACCGGCGCGACGCTCTCGCCGCTTGTCGCCCACCGCCTGTTGAAGCTCGCCGACCAGGCGGGGCTGACGATCGTCGAGGACGACATCTTCGCCGATTTCGAGGAGGCGCCGGCACCGCGGCTCGCCGCCTTCGACGGGCTCGAGCGGGTCGTGCATATCGGCAGCTTCTCGAAGTCGCTGTCGGCGGCGGTGCGCTGCGGTTTCATCGCCGCGCCGCGCCAATGGATCGAGCCGCTCGCCGACCTGAAGATCGCCACCAGTTTCGGCGGTCCCGGATTTGCCGCCGAGCTGGTGCTGACGCTGTTGAAGGACGGCAGCTATCGCAAGCACATGGAGACGGTGCGGCAGCGATTGTCACGGGCGATGGCCGAGACGATCGGAAGGCTCCGGGCGCTCGACATTGAGCCCTGGATCGAGCCGCAGGCCGGCATGTTCGTCTGGTGCCGCCTGCCGGACGGTATCGATGCGGCGGAGCTCGCGAGAAGGGCGCTTGCCAGAAACATCGTGCTCGCCCCCGGCAATGTCTTCAGCCAGGCGCAGACGGCCGGCAATTTCCTGCGCTTCAACGTGGCACAGTGCGAGGACGAGCGGCTGTTTCGCGAGTTGTCGGCTCTTCTGCGCCGGTAACCTCGGACGGCGTCTTGATGATGATCTCGCGATGCGGGTAGGGGATCGAAATGCCGGCTGCCTTGAAGGCGTCCCAAATCGCCATGAGGACTTCGCCGCGAATATTGGTGAGCCCGTTGGCCGGATCGGAGATCCAGAACCGCAGCTTGAAATCGAGCGACGATTCCCCGAAACCCGTCATCCAGCAGACCGGCTGGGCATAGGCGCTGGCGACCCGCGGGATCGATTTGACGGCGTCGATGGCGATCCGCGCAACCTCATGTGGATCGCTGTCATAGGAGGTTCCGAAACTCACCTCGATACGGACATAGTCGCTGGAAAACGACCAGTTCACCACCTGCTGGGAAATGAAGTCCTCGTTGGGGATGAGATATTCCTTGCCGTCGCGGGTGATGACGGAGACGAAGCGGGAGCGCAGGTCGCGGATCGAGCCGAAGGTTTCCCCAAGCGTGATCGTGTCGCCCGGCTTGATCGACTTGTCGAGCAGGATGATGATCCCGGAGATGAAGTTCGACACCACCTTCTGCAGGCCGAAGCCGATGCCGACGCCGACGGCGCCGGAAAAGACGGTGAGCGCCGTCAGATCGATCCCGGTCGCCGACAGCGCGATCATGCCGGCAAGCACGATGAGCCCGATCTTGATCAGCTTGCTGATCAGCACCTTCAGCGACGGCGTCAGGTCGGCGGATTTCTGAATCCAGTTCGACGACATGTTGCCGGTGAGAACGGCGAGCCAGATCATTGCGGCGGAGAGCACGATCGCCTTCAGTACGAGCAGCAGCGAAAGGCGAACGGCACCGAGATTGACGGCGGCATTGTCGAGCGCCGTCAGCACCGGGCGATCCAGCCCGAGCGCGTAAAGCGCGAAGTAGAGCCAGCCAAGGACGGCGACGACGCGCGCCAGCGTCTGGTTGCGGATGATGCGGGTCAGGACCGCGATGATGAACCAGGCGGCGACGAGGGTCAGCACCGTGCCCACCAGCCAGCGATAGGACGGCCAGCCGTAGCGCGACAGCATGACATCGGCGATCCACAGCCAGACGATCAGGAACAGCCATTTGAGCCGCCGCATGAAGGCGATGATGACGCGCAGCAGGTCCGGGTTTCCCCTGATCATACGGGCGCGGGCTTCGAGCGCCGGCTCTAGGCGCTTGGCGAGCAGGCCGCAAGCGAAATAGCCGATGACGATCACGGCGCACTGATAGAGCATCCACTCGTTGAGCACGAACCTCTGGAGCGACGCCGCGGTGACGTTGATGGTCTCGACGAAATCCATCATCTTTGTCTTCGCAATTCTTGTGCTGCCTGTTCCGGTACGAGGCCAGGGCAGGGAACAAGCGGCGGCCGTCGGGCGCCCTGAAAAGGCGCACTGCGCAGACATATAACCAATCGGGCAGGGGATTTGTTCAATTGGGCGATCGGTGTGGCAGCAGCACTTGGGGCGTCTCTCGAAAGAGAGAGTCCATCGTCCACGCAGCAGCGGCTCGAACCCGGGTGTCCAACCCCCTCTGAGGGTTCGCCTCTGCCACCCCCAAAAGTGCGCCGACTGTCATCCGCCTGTCATCGTCCGGTGATGTTTATCCGGAACGCAACTTCCTCGGAATCGCGGGTCGTTAACCGGGTAAATGATGCTGATATTGTTCGCCGCCGGTGCATTCCTGGCCATCAATCTCTTGAGCCTGATGATTGCGGGCTGGCGCATCTGGCCCCGCCTCGGCCCTCAGCCTCGCACGACCTATCGCCCTCCCGTCTCCATTGTGGTCCCGCTCTGCGGCCGCGAGGAATTTTCCCGCGAGACGCTCGAGAGCGCGTTTCGGCTGGATTGGCCGAACTACGAAATCCTCTTCTGCGTCGCCGACGCGAAGGATGCGGTGATCCCGCTGGTCGAGGACGTCCGCCGGCGCCACCCGGGCATTCCCGCGGCCATTCTCGTTGGCGACGACCGGATCAGCGCCAATCCGAAGCTGAACAATTGCGTCAAGGGCTGGACTGCGGCCGCGCATGAATGGGTGGTTCTCGCCGACTCGAACGTCCTGATGCCGGCCGATTATCTCATCCGGCTGATGGCGGCGTGGCGGTCGGACTCCGGGCTGATCTGCTCGACCCCGCTCGGCTCACGCCCGAATGGCTTCTGGGCCGAGGTCGAATGCGCCTTCCTCAATGCCCACCAGGCGCGCTGGCAATATGCCGGCGAGGCGCTGGGCTTCGGCTTCGCGCAGGGCAAGAGCATGCTCTGGCGCAAGAGCATGCTCGATGCCAATGGCGGCATCCAGGCGCTGGCGGCGGAGATCGCCGAGGACGCGGCCGCAACGAAGCTGGTGAGAAGCCTCGGCCTGAAGGTGCACCTCGTTTCCGCGCCGTTCGACCAGCCGCTCGGCACGAGGACGTTCCGCGAGGTATGGGCCCGGCAATGCCGCTGGGCGCGGCTGCGGCGTGTCACCTTTCCGCAGTTCTTCGCGCCGGAAGTTCTGGCCGGCATCGTGCCGCCGCTCCTCATGTCGGCGATCGCCGCCGTCGCGGCAGGCCACAGCCTGCCTGCCATCGCCGCTCTTGTCGTCACCGCCGCCTACCTGCCGGAATTCTTGCTCGTCCATCGCAAGAACTGGCATCTCTCCCGCTGGTCGCTCGCCGCCATGCTCACGCGCGACCTGCTGCTGCCGATCATCTGGATCCGCAGCTGGCTCGCCGGCAGCGCCGACTGGCGCGGCAACAGGATGTCGATCGGCTCGCAGGAGTCGCGGTTGGAACCGGGTGAGTTGCAGTCCCTGGTGGGGACGTTGTAGCGAGTGGGCGCCGGTCAGAAGCACCCGGGAAATGTGGTTCAGTCGGGCGTAGTCGGCGGGCAATTTCCTCTTCGTCCTTTTTCAACGCGGCGTAGCGGGAGGCTGGACGGCTGTCCCGGAGTTATGAGGGGAAGCGGCAGCTTGCGGCCCCAATGCAGACATTTGCGATCAAAGCCTTCAACTGCCGCTTAGCGCCGTCATATCGGTCGTTCAGCAGAGCTAAGCCATTCCCCGAAAGCTGTCATCCTGCAGGCCACACCAGGGTGCGAAGCGCGAGAAGGCGACGCTCAGCAGCCTCCCCCTGAAGACCAGAGATTCTCGAACACCACGCACTCCCGTCCGGGTCCACCGGCGCAAGCGCTGTCGCATTGCTTCGGTCTCGAGGCTCGCCTCGCCTCTTCCGCGTCACTGGCCGAATGCCGGCGATATTCGGGGCAAAATACCAAAAACGCAGCTGCAGTCGGTGCATTCTGCGGCACCAGTCGAAGATACTGCTAGCTCTCATTGATTTGCCGAGGTCCCTATGTCCCCTTTAATCCACGACATCAGCAGCGATGAAACGCTCCCCAAGTCAGCGGACGTCGTGGTAGTCGGCGGCGGGATTGTCGGCGCCAGCGCGGCCTACTTTCTGGCGCGGCGCGGCCTGTCGGTGGCGCTGATCGAAAAGGGGTATGTCGGCTGCGAACAGTCGAGCCGGAACTGGGGCTGGTGCCGTCGGCAGAACCGCGATGCACGTGAGCTGCCGATTGCCAATCTGGCGCTACGGCTGTGGGAAGAGCTCACCAAAGAGATCGGGCATGACCTTGGCTTCCGCCGTTGCGGGCTCATCTATGCGAGCGCCGATCAAAAGCAACTCGCCGAATGGGACAAGTGGCGCGAGGTTGCCGGACGGTTCGACGTCAATACGCGGATGCTTACGGCCGATGAGGCCACTGCCGCCGTCCCTGCGGCTGGCGGCCGCAAGTGGCTGGGCGGTGTCCATGCGGCAGACGATGGCAAGGCCGAGCCCTGGCTCGCCGCCCCTCGGATAGCTCAGGGCGCGCGCGTGCATGGCGCGACTATTCATCAGAACTGCGCGGCACGCGGCCTGGACATCACAAATGGGCAAGTGAGTGGCGTCGTCACTGAGAACGGCACTATCCGCACCAGCGCGGTACTGTGTGCCGCCGGCGCCTGGGCTTCTGCTTTCCTGCGGATGCATGCGGTTTCGATGCCTCAGGCCAGCGTCCGTCAGACCGCCTTACGGACCGGTCCTGCACCGGATTTTGGCGGGGCAATCTATACGTCTGACTGTGCCCTGACGCGCCGGATCGATGGCAGCTACACGGTAGCCGTCAGCGGCAGGGCGACGCTCGAACTCACGCCGCAGAGCATCCGCTATGCCCGCCCGTTTATGCCGATGTTCATCAAGCGACTCAGTGCCATCGAGATCGGCATAGGCCGCTCGTTCTTCCAGGGTCCAGAAACACTCGGTCGCTGGCATCTCGACGGGCCAACCCCTTTTGAACGCATCCGCGTACTCGATCCTGCTCCGGACATGCGGCTGGTGGCAACCATAATGACGCGGGTAAAAGCCCTGTTCCCCGCCGTTGCCGATGCAGGCATTATGTCCTCTTGGGGTGGATACGTCGACTGCACACCGGACGCCATACCCGTGATTTCACCGGTGGACAGCATCGGAGGCGTGTTCGCCGCCGCAGGCTGTTCCGGACACGGCTTCGGCGCTGGCCCTGGCATTGGCCATCTGGCGGCGGATCTGGTCGCGGGCGACGCGCCATGCGTCGATCCGACTCCATTCCGGCTGTCGCGTTTTGCGGACAGATCGAAAATTGAAGTTGGCGCCATCTGATGCGATTTGGCCGCAGATGAGCGCGATCTTCGTAGCAGCTAGATGGAAAATCATATGTCAATTCAAAGCACGAGCGCTCCCGCCAGAAAGCTGGCGTTCATCCATACCGTTTCGGGTCTTGTTTCCGAGTTCGAGGGCCTCGCCAAACAACATCTGCCCGACTGGAAGCCGTTCGCGATTCTCGACGAGAGCCTCTTGAGGGATACCATTGAGCGCGGGTCGCTGTCCGATCTGACGAAACGGAGGCTCGCGACCTACATATGGTCGGCAGTCGACGCCGGGGCAGATGCGATTGTCGTCACCTGCTCGACTCTCGGACCGGCAGTCGATGCCATTGCGCCGCTTTGCCCTGTGCCGCTGTTCCGCGTTGACGAAGGCATGGCCAAAGCCGCCGTCGAGCATGGAACCCGCATAGGCGTCCTGGCGACCTTGTCCACGACGCTGGTCCCGACAGTGGGTCTGCTGAAGCGCCAGGCACACGAGTCGGGCAAGGACGTGGCGATCGACCATGTGCTTGTTCAGGGCGCGTTTCAACTCCTCGCTGGCGGGGACGTCGAGGCCCATGACGCGCAAATCCGCCAAGCTCTCGAAGAACTGGCGCAGAAGGTCGACGTAATCGTCTTGGCGCAGGCATCGATGGCGCCTGCGGTGCGGGGCATGGCACACAGCATTCCAGTTCTGACGAGCCCCTTACTCGGGGTGGAAAACGTGAAATGGCGTTTAGAGCAGCGATAGAGTAACAGTGGGAAAGGATAAACTATCGATTGCCACACCTGTAACGGGACCGATTAAGACATAACAAAGCACCCCCAGATCGCGCTCATCAAAAGCGACGGCTGGGAAGCGTGACCGGTCTTTCTGCTCTGATCGCGGCTTGGGGCTTACACCCGCTGGTTGTCAACGTCGTACGCGAGCTCGGCATGGTCTTGCTATCAGACTGGCAACGGCTTTCCTTAGCGTCCGGCTGAACAGTCGAAATCGTAACAGCAATGTTGGTACCAATTGGGGTCGTTTACACGCTCACTTTCGCCGCGGCAGCACTGCCAATGTGCCTCGGCATGGATGTGCAGACGTCGTGACCGCTCGTGCCGACAGCAATCTGGGAGCTAGCGCTGAACGTCCGCTATTTGCTTCCCTTGTCCAGAAGCTGCAAGTCCGCTTCCGGCCCCAAACCGGCCACTCACTCAAGTCAAGTCTAACGTCGTCCCGATTGTGGCGCAAAGGGGACAGAGGCCGCAAAGACCAAATCCAAATAGGCATTGCGTTTCTCCCTCAATCCTTCGGCAACCCCTCCGGCCGCAAATACTTCCTCAGCGCCGCAATCCGGAAGATCGCATTTGCCGCGCCGTAGCCGCGATAACCCCTCCGTTCGATGATCTCGAAGAAGAAGCCTTCGCCATAGGTCGGGCTGTAGAGCTGGAAAAATTCGCCGCTGTCGTCGCGGTCGTAGAGGATGTTTTCCGCCTTCAGCCGCTCGACCAGTTCGGCGTCGAGGCCGAAGCGGGCCTCGACGTCGTCATAGTAGTTGGGCGAGATCGGCAGGGACTTGAAGCCGTTGGCCCTCAGCGCCGCGGCGGTCGCGAAGATGTCGTCGGTGGCGAAGGCGAGGTGCTGGACGCCGGAGCCGAAGGTTTCGGCGATGAAGCGGCCGGCGAGCGTGTTGCGGTTTTCGGCGCCGTTCAGCGTCAGGCGCAGCGTGCCGGCGTCGTTTTCCACCACCTGGCTGCGGACGATCCCGGCCGGGTCGATGATGTCGACCATTGGCGTCTTCTTGGTGTCGAGCAAGGATGTGTAGAACAGTAGCCAGGTCAGCAACTCGTCGTATTTGACCGTCTGGGCGACGTGGTCGATGACGGTGAGGCCGGCCGGCGCCGCCGGGGCATCGTCGGTCACCGGCTCGAATTCGATCTCCCAGATTTTTGCGAGCTCGGATTTGTCGTCGAGGAAATAGATGAGCCCGCCGCCGACGCCGCGGATCGCCGGGACCTTGAGCTCGCCCGGTCCGACGGCCTGCTCGAAGGGCTCGGCGCCGAGCGCCCGGGCCCGGTCTGCGGTCGCGGCCGCATCGTCGACCAGGAGGCCGAAGGCATAGGCCGAGGTGCCGTGCACCAGATAGGAGGCGCTGGCAAAGCCCTCGCGCTCGGTGTTGATCACCAGGTTGACGGCGCCCTGGCGGTAGACCAGCACCTGTTTCGTCCGGTGCCGCGCCGCCTTCCGGAAGCCGAATGTGCGGATCAGCGCTTCGAGCTCGCCCGCCTCCTCTTCGGAAGCGGCGAACTCGACGAAGGCGACGCCCTTCACGTCGACACGCGGCGGCATGTCCGGGACCGGCAGCCGGATATCCGGCTCGGCGCGCTTCACCTGGTCGCCGAGATAGATCAGCGAGCGGTAACCGTCGACGGCGATCGCATTGGCGTTGCCGCCGCGGAACTGGTCGTTGAAGATTTCCAGCGACAGATAGCCGTCATAGCCGGTCGCCGCCACGGCGCGGGTAAACTCGGTCACCGGCAGGTCGCCTTCGCCGGGCATGTTGCGGAAGTGCCGGCTCCAGTAGAGCAGGTCCATGTCGATCAGCGGAGCATCGGCGAGCTGGACGATGAAGATCTTTTCTTTCGGGATCGAGCGGATCGAATTGACCTCGATCTTGCGCGACAGCGTGTGGAAGCTGTCGAGGATCAGGCCGATATTCGGATGATCGGCACGCCGGACGATCTCCCAGGCGTCGCGATGATCATGGATGTGGCGGCCCCAGGCGAGCGCCTCGTAGCCGACGCGCAAACCGCGTTTCGCGGCGCGCTCGCCGAGCTCGCGGAAGTCGGCGGCGGCCCGGTCGATGCCGCCGAGGGCTGCCGGCGAGACGTTGGAGCAGACGAGCACGAGGTCAGTGCCGAGCTCCTGCATCAGGTCGAACTTGCGCTCGGCCCGGTCGAAGGTGCGGGTTCTGAGCGGTTCCGGCATGCCCTCGAAGTCGCGGAACGGCTGGAACAGGCTGATCTCCAGGCCGAAGTCGCGCACCATCCGGCCGACCTCGCGCGGGCTCTCGTCGAAGGCGAGAAAGTCGTTCTCGAAAATCTCGACGCCGTCGAAGCCGGCCTTGGCGATGGCGCGCAGCTTGTCGCTGAGATCGCCGCTCAAGGAAACTGTCGCTATCGAGGTCTTCATCGTCCTGTCCTCGCTTTCAATTTGAGACAGATATTGTTGAAACTCCCTCTGCCGTGCCGGGCAGCTCCAGGGGTGAGAATGGGGAGGCACCGCCCTCGACCACCTGCTCAGCCGGCAGCGGAGGTCTACCTTGTCGAGGAAGCGGGAGGTTCGCTGCGGAACGTTCTCCCCCCTTGTGGTGGAGATACCCGGCAGGGCAGGTATTGCCGAACCGCCCGACCAAACCCTCACCCCGTCATCGCTCGGAAATGCGCGAGCATCCGCCCTGCATCCGGTTCGAGCCCGGTAAACAGCCGGAAGGCGCCGACCGCCTGGAACACCGCCATGCCGCCGCCGTCGAGCGTGCGGCAGCCGCGCCGCCGCGCTTCCTTCAGCAGCGCCGTTTCGAGCGGGAAATAGACGATCTCGGCGACCCAGTGGCGGGGCTCAAGCAGCCCGGCATCGAGCGGCAGCCCCGGATATTTCGCCATGCCGGTCGGCGTCGCATGGATCAGCCCGGCCGCCTCGGTCATCGCCGCGGCGAGATCAGTGCCTGCCGCGATCTCCGCCTCGGGGAAGAGCGGCGAGAGCATGTCGGCGAGTGCTTCGGCCCGCTCCGGCTCGCGGTCGAACACGGTAAGCTGCCGCAGGCCGAGCGACAGCGCCGCATAGGCCGTCGCGACGCCGGCGCCGCCGGCGCCGAGCTGCACGGCGGCGGAAAGATCGACGTCGGGCAGGCCGCGCCGGAAGGCCTCGGCAAAGCCCCACCAGTCGGTGTTGTGGCCATAGCGCCGGCCGCCCTTCAGCACCACCGTGTTGACGGCGCCGAGCCGGCGGGCGTCGGGGGCGAGCTCGTCGAGATGGGCGATCACCGCCTGCTTGCAGGGATGGGTGATGTTGAGGCCGGCAAGGCCGCGGGCTTCCGCCTCGGCGATGAGACGAGGCAGGTCGTCTTCCGTGGCGCCGAGCGCCTGCAGGTCGATCAGCTCATAGGCATAGCTGAGCCCCTGGGCGGCGCCCTCGGCCATGTGCATCGCCGGGGTCAGCGAAGCCTGGATGCCGGCGCCGATCAGCCCGGCCTTCAAGGGTCTTACAAGCGTTTCGGTCATGCTTCCCGCTTTCACGTTGTCCATCCCGCGCCGGTCGTCCAGTCCGCCGCCTGAAACGGCGGACCGAGGGTTCCCCGGCTGTTACTGGCCGCGTGCGGCGCCGATCTCCTTGAACAGCCCCTCAACCGTCTCCGCGCCGATCTCGGCCTTGAACTTCTCGATCACCGGTTTGACGGCATCGCGCAGCTTCTGCGTTTCCTCTGCGCTCAGCTCGCTCACCTCCATGCCGGTCTTCTTGATTTCCGCGAGCGCCTCGGCATCCTTCTCGCGCGACACCTTGCGCTGGAAGTCGCGCGCCTCGGTGGCGGCCGCCTGCAGCACGGCCTTCTCCTCGTCGTTCAGCCCGTCCCAGAACTTCTTGCTGACGAGCACGATCTGCGGGTTGTACTGGTGACGGGTCAGCGTCATGTACTTCTGCACTTCGTAGAACTTGGCGTTGAGGATGTTCGCCGCCGGGTTCTCCTGGCCGTCGACGGTGCCCGTCTCGAGCGCCGTATAGAGTTCGGTGTACGGCAGCGGCACGGCATTGGCGCCGAGCGTGTTGAAGAGCTCGAGCGGGATCGGCGACTGGATGGTGCGGATCTTCAGGCCCTTGATGTGCTCGAGCTTGGTCACCGGATGGCGGTTGTTGGTGAGGTTGCGGAAGCCGAGCTCCCAATAGCCGAGCCCGACGAGGCCGGTATCGGGCAGGAGCTTCGTGAGGCTTTCGCCGAAGGGGCCGTCCATCACCTTGTCGGCTTCCTCGCCGCTGTTGAAGAGGAAGGGCAGGTCGACGGCGCCGAACTGCTTGATGTTGTTGGAGAGGATGCCGGCGTTCAGCACCGTCATCTCGATCACGCCGCCCTGCAGCGCCGAGATCGTCTGCACGTCGCCGCCGAGCGTGCCGCCCGGGAAAAGCTTCACCTCGATCTTGCCGCCGCTCTTTTCGTTCACCAGCTCGGCGAATTTCTCCATGCCGGTCACCTGCGGGTGACCCTTGTTGTTGGCCGAGGCGAATTTCAGCGTGTGTTCGCCGATCTCCGCATTGGTCGGCCCGGCTGCCAGCAGGGCGAGCGGCAGGGCGAGGCCCAGTGCCAGTTTGGTCAGTCTGTTCAACATGTTTTCCTCCCAGGGTTGGACCGGTACTCCCACCGGCCGTGTTGAAATCGAAAGTCAGTGTCAGTGCCCGAACCAGGAGACCGGCACGGTCACCAGTTCGGGGAACAGGACGAGCAGGAACAGAACAATCAGCTCGGCGATCAGGAAGGGCATGACGCCCTTCATCAGTTCTTCCATCGAGAGCTTCGAGACGCCGCAGATGACGTTCAAGACGGTGCCGACCGGCGGCGTGATCAGGCCGATCGAGTTGTTGATGATGAACAGCACGCCGAAGTAGACCGGGTCGATGCCCGCCTGCTTGATGATCGGCATCAGCACCGGCGTCATCACCAGAATGGTCGGCGTCATGTCCATGGCGGTGCCGACGACGACGATCAGCGCCATGATGGCGATGAGCAGCGCCGTCTGGTTATCCATCAGCGGCTCGACGAGGGCGGCGAGAGCGCCGGGTACGTCGGCGACGGTGATCAGCCAGGCCGAGACCGCCGCGCAGGCGACCAGGAACATGACGACGGCGGTGATCTTGGCGGCCGAGACGAAGACATGGAAGAGCTGGGCCGGCGGCAGTTCGCGATAGACGACGATGGCGACGAAGAGCGAATAGACGGCGGCGACGACGCCGGCTTCCGTCGGCGTGAAGACGCCGAATTTCAGCCCGACGATGATGATCACCGGCAGCATCAGCGCCCAGATGCTGTCGCCGAGCGCCTTGAGCCGCACCGCGCCGCTTTCGCGCGGCGGCAGCTCGAACTGCTCCTTGCGGGCAACGAGGAACCAGGTGATGCAAAGCGCGGCGGCGATCATCAGGCCGGGAAAGATGCCGGCGAGGAACAGCTTGGTGATCGAGACACCGCCGACGACGCCATAGAGAATGAAGCCGATCGACGGCGGAATGATCGGGCCGATGATCGAGGCCGACGCCAGCAGCCCGCCGGCGCGGGCCGCGTCATGGCCGCTCTTCAGCATCATGGGCAGAAGCAGCGCGCCGAGCGCGGCGGCATCGGCGACCGCCGAGCCCGAGAGGCTGGAGAGTATGCAGGCGGCGAAGATCGCCACGAAGCCGAGGCCGCCGCGGATATGGCCGACCATCGCCATCGCCAGCGCGACGATGCGGCGCGAAAGGCCGCCGGTGTTCATTACCTCGCCGGCAAGCAGGAAGAAGGGCACCGCCATCAGCGGAAAGCTGTCGGCGCCGTTCAGAACGTTCTGCGCGACGATCTGCGCGTCGAAGAGGCCGAGATAGAGCATCAAGGCCACGCCGCTCAAGATCAGGGCGAAGGCGATCGGCACGCCGAGTGCCATCGGACCGAGCAGAGCGCCGATAAAGATGGATACGGTCATCGTCGCCTCCTCAATGCTTCGCCGGCGCGGGCCCGAGCGCGGGCTCGGGAAGATCGTCGAGCGCCATCTCGTCCTCGCTCTCGCGCACCAGCTCCGCGGTCGTCACATCGATCCGGCCCGTGGCGATGGCGAAGACGTCGGAAAGGAGGATCAGAAAGGCCGGAATGCCAAAGGCAAGGCCGGCGCCGTAGAAGAAGCCCATCGAAAGGCCGGTCGCCGGCGCGCCGACATGAATATTGATCAGCGTCTGCGCCCAGCTGCCGCTGATCATTAGCCAGGTGGCATAGAGCATCAAGGCATGGCCAATGAGCACGGCGACCTTTGCGCCGAAGGGCGGCAGCCGCTTGATGAGCGTGTCGACGCCCAAATGGCCATGCTCGCGCATGGCGACCACGGCGCCGAGAAAGGTCAGCCAGACGAAGAAGATGCGTGACAGCTCCTCCGAAACGGTGATCCCCTGGTTGAAGGCATAACGCAGTACGACATTGCCGAAGACGAGCACGACCATGCCGGCCAGCAGCAGGGCGATCGTCACTTTCAGCGCGAAAAAATAGAAATCGATGATGCGGGTCATGCGCTCCTCCCGAGCGACAGGCGAGCCTTGGCGGACGCGCTTGCGCGAGCTTGTCTCCCAGTGCCGGAGGGTTCCGGCCGCCGGAACCCCGCGCTCCTCCGCGTGTCCGGCACTGTCTCTCTAAAAATGTACTAACTAGTTCGGATGTCAAGTGGCTTGCTATTGAAAGCAAGGGCCAAGCTGAATATGTCTAGATGCATTGCATGGGAGAGGGGCCTCCGGCTCGATCTGGAAAAGCGGGCAATAAGGTCAACGGAACAAGGGCTTGTGGAAGAGCGGGGCAGCGCGCGACGATGGCCGAACGGCAGGTAAACGGCAGGAAGAACGATCCGGCGAGAACACAGGAAGACATCCTCGAGGTGGCGACGGAGGAGTTTTCAACCCACGGGCTGGCCGGCGCCCGGGTGGATCAGATCGCCGAGCGGACCCGCACCTCGAAGCGGATGATCTATTACTATTTCGGCAGCAAGGAAGCGCTCTACCTCGCCGTGCTCGAGCGCTCCTACCGCAAGATCCGCACGCTGGAGGCCGATCTGGAGCTCGCCAACCTGCCGCCCGAACAGGCGCTCCGTACGCTGATCGCCACCACCTTCGACCATGACGAGGCCAATCCCGATTTCGTCCGCCTCGTCAGCATCGAGAACATCCACCATGCCGTCCACATGCTGCGTTCGGAAGCGATCCGCGAGCTGAACGTCTCGGTGATCCAGACCATCGATGCCATCGTCCAGCGCGGCCTTGCCGACGGCACCTTCAGCCGCACGGCCGATCCGATCGACATCCACATGCTGATCAGCGCCTTCTGCTTTTTCCGCGTCTCCAACCGCTACACGTTCGGCACGATCTTCCGCCGCGACCTCTCCGAGCCGGAGACGATCGGCCGGCACCGCACGATGATCGCCGACGCAGTGGTGAGCTATCTGAAGGGCGGGGAGGGGGTCGGGGCGGCCCATCCATGACTGGACGCGCGTGCCGGCCGGCAGCGATTTCGCCCTTAAATCAGGTCCGGACTCCCACCCAGCCGCGGCGCAGGCTCAATTCCAAGTGTGGAGACAAGCCTTCCAGGATCCGTCACCTTGGCGTCGGAAGACCGTAACGACGGTCCCCTCGTAGCGCTGCGCTTCACTGCCTTCGCCGGGAGCACTGGCCGACCACTTCCCTATTGCATAGGCGATGTCGCCGCCAGACTGGGCATCGACCATCTCGATTCGATGGTCCTTCACTCCAGCCGAGATCAACCCATTCCAGAAGTCTTCGATTGCGCTCGCTCCCCTGATGACTGCGTGCGTAGACGGTAAAACTACCGCATCCGGCGCATAGAGTGCGGCTACCGCGTCAGCATTGCCGCTGTTGAAGGCGGAATTCCATTCATCGTTTGCCCGCTGAATTTCGCCGCGGATATTTTCAGATGATTGTGTCATCGCGTCCTCCCTGGCCGGATCAATCAGTTGGCCGCCCGAAGCCCTTCAGCTGTTGCCGTGAGCGCATGTGCGGCTTGCAGGTCAGGTAACGTCAGGCCCTCGGTAAATCCGGAATAAATCAGTGCGAGCCGCTCGCAAGCGCCCGGCGCGGGAAGGCCGGCTCGCACGAGACTGAGCGCCGCACGCAGTTCCCAGAAGCGCGCGCGCTGTGCCCGTGCCGACGCCATTGCCTCCACAAAGAGATCCTCGGAATTTCTGGCTTTGTCCTCTCCAAGTTGCAGCAGCACCTCCCCGTGGAGGCGAAGTATCTCGGCCGCAAACCAACGCTCTTTGGTACGTTCCATCCTTGCCTCGGCTGTTTCGAGCAGAACGAGTGCAGCACCCGGGTCGCCCGCTCTCAGTTCGAGCTGCGCCTGAAGAGCAATGAAATAGGGAACCATGTACTCTGCGCCGGTATCGCGCCATTCAGCAAGACCTCGTTGGAGTTCGCGGCGTCCACGATCGAAATCGCCCGCGTCGGCGATGCTCCAAGCGTTCAGCATCGTGGCGCCGGCAAGCCAGAAGCGGAATCCGGCTTCGCTGGCAATGCGGGTCAGTTCCGAGCACCGCTCCTGGACGCCTTGGTGGTCGCCGAGAATCTGGCGGATAACCCCGCCAAAGAACAGGGGCAGGGCGAGGCTGTTGCGATGACCCACACGATGCGCCTCAGCAAGCGCTTCGTCGTTTGCTGCCAATGCCTGATCGGGAAAGCCGAGTGGCAGCAATGTGCGGGCGAGATAATCCAGGCACACCACGCGCGGATCAAAGGCGTAGACAAATGCCGGCGATCGGTGCTCTCGAGGATTGTAAAGTGCAAGAGCCTCCTCCAGGTGTGCCCGGGCGCCGACGAACTCACCGGCAGGCAATGAGCTGACGCCGGCGGCCCGGTGAGCAAAGAAGGAAAGTCCGCGATCATTACTCGGTTCCGCCAATTCAAGCAGCCGGTTGGCCGCACTGCGTGCTTCCGCCAGTTCGGCAGCATAGAGGTGGTAGAGGCATAGTCCGTAAAGCACCGGGAAGAGCAGACGCGTCTCGCCCAGCTCTTCACAAAGCTGGCGCGCTCGACCATAGGCATCTGCTGTGGGAGGCGCGGCGAAGCCGTGCGCCGCAACATGCGTGCTGCCGAGCGCCAGTTGGATTGAAAGTTCTCGGCGCGAACGCTCTTCGGACGGAGGTATCGCCGAAAGCCCGCTCAGGGCGTTGTCGAAACGCGTACGTGCTTCCGCCAAGGCGGAGCGTGAAAGCGCCCGGCGACCAGCGAGTTCATTGTACTCGACAGCCCTGTCCAAAAGGCCCGCTTGACCAAAGTGGTGCGCAAGCAGTTCGGGCTCTGTCGTGACGATTTCGGGGAAGCGTTCCTCGAGTATCAAAGCGATCCGGGCATGCAGCTGCTGACGACGGCTGTGCAGCAAACTGCTGTACGCGGCATCCTGGACCAGCGCATGCTTGAAGGCATAGCTTGCTTGACTGTCACTGCCGCGGCGGAAAACAAGGCCGGCTGCTACTAGCTGGCTCGTTGCGCGCTCAAGCTCCAATTCGGGCAGGCCCGTTGCTGCCGCCAGCAGCTCGTGCGTGAACTCGCGTCCGATCACCGCCCCGACTTGCGCCACGTCCCTTATGGAATCCAAGCGATCGAGGCGGGCCATCAGCGAGTCGTGCAACGTCGCGGGAACCGCGAGCGGCGGTAACGGGCCAGCCAGAACCAGCTCGCCATCTCGTACTTCAAGCAGGCCCGATTCCAGGACGACCTTGGTCAATTCTTCCACGAACAGCGGAACGCCTTCGGTCTTCGAGAGTATCTGATCAAGCACTTCGGCCGGTAGCTGTTTGCCGCCGGTCATCGCTGCAATGATAGAGGCCGCCTGGGCACGGCTGAGCCGGTTCAGCGTCAAGAACGTCGCGTGCGGAAGACCGCTCCAGCGGGCCGCGCCTTCCGGTCGCGATGTTGCAATCAGCATTACAGGTAGTCGCTGAATCCGACCTGCGATCTGGTCAAATAGCTCGGCCGATGTCGGATCCAGGAAATGCGCGTCTTCAAGCAGCATCAGCACTGGTTGGCTGCGTGCAAGGGCCTCTAGTTGCTCGAACAGCACCTCGAACGTGCGCGTCTTTTGCTTCTGCGCCATAAGGTCGACCTTAGGGTAGCGCCCCTCGGTGGGGATGGACAGCAATGCCGCGATCAGCGGTATGGCGTCGTTTGAGTGCCTGGTCGAACCGGCGAGGAGTTGCTCAAGCAAGTCAAGCTGACGCTCGGGAGGGTCGGTCCGCCTTATGCCTCCAGCTCGGAGCAGTTGATCCGCGACAGGATAGAGGGCGCTTTCCACGTGATAGGGCGAGCAGTAGTATCGCAGTCGCGTATGTGGCTCGTCTTTCATGTGCTCCCGCAATTCCTGCAGAATACGGGACTTGCCAATACCGGCCTCGCCGAACAGTTCGACCACTTGTCCTTCACCGGACGCCGCCAGCCGCCACCGATCGAGCAGCAAGGCGATATCGTGGTCGCGCCCGGCAAGCGGCGCAGATTCGTTTGCATGAAGCGCGTCGAACCGACTCTCCGCGCCACCCTCTCCAATCACTTTGAATGCGCTGACGGGGGTGTCGAACCCTGCTAGCTTCTGTGGCCGAATGCTGGTTATCTCGAACATATTTCCGATAAGGCGATAGGTAAGCTCGGAAATGACGACCGTTCCAGGCTCGGCAATTGCCTGGAGGCGCGCGGCAAGATTGGGAGTCTCTCCGACAACTGCGTTCTCCTGTGCTGACCCGATGCCGATGAGGTCACCAACAACCACCACCCCGGTGGCGATTCCGATCCGGACCGAGAGTTGCTGACCGTCCTTGACGGGCAGACCATTCACGGCACTGACGACCGCAAGCGCCGCACGAACGGCGCGTTCCGCTTCGTCTTCGTGTGCCTGCGGCCAACCGAAATAGGCCAACACGCCGTCGCCCATGAGTTTCGCGACGTATCCCGCGAAGCGAAGGACTTCGCCAGCCGTGGTATTCTGGAACTGCCTCAGGAGGTCGCGCATGTCCTCCGGGTCAAGCCGCGTGGCAAGCGCGGTAGAACCGACGAGATCCACAAACATGACCGTCAGTTGCCGCCGTTCTGCCTCGCGCGGGCGTCCAGGTTCGCCGCGCTGTTCTACCGACGGCGACATTGGAATTGGTGAGACCGAATCTGGCTTCCTCGACGCCGTCTCAGGCTGTCCTTGCAACTCGGCTATCGCCTCGAGGATGCGCTTGCGGTGGCCCAGCGCGCCTACGCCGATTTCTTTCAAGTCATCGGCCGTCAGGCGGGGTAGGATATCGGCATCAATTGCGTTGTCGTCGAAGGCCGGAACATACTGCTCCAGGCCCAAGCTCTTGAGCCAAGTTGCAATATTCATATGGCCTCTCCTCGACCACTCCTTCCGGGAGGAACGAGTTTATCACACCGGCCTTGGGTTATCACGATTCCCGGTGCGGCGACGGCGCTGCCGCTTGAGCCCTCCCGGGGTGGTTGAGCAGGACCGAAAGGTCGGGGAATTTATGGGCAGAATGCCTGCCCAATCGGAAATACCTCGGCCGACCCTGCCTGCCCAACTGCGCCGGCGGGTCGTGACGGCGCACGCGCGATGCACCGTTGCGGCAGGCAAGGCACAGTACCGCGTGACATCTGGTCCACTCGCCATGCCCGAACCGAAGCCGTTAGATCGCCAGGCCTAGGAGCCGCTTAACGCCAAAGGAGAACCGAAATGCTCACCCAGAAGACAAAGGATATCGTCAAGGCCACCGCCCCGGTGCTTGCACAGCACGGCTATGCCATCATCCAGCATTTCTACAAGCGGATGTTCCAGGCCCACCCCGAACTGAAGAGCGTCTTCAACATGGCGCATCAGGAACGCGGCGAGCAACAGCAGGCGCTTGCGCGTGCCGTCTATGCCTATGCCGCAAATATCGAAGATCCGGCAAGTCTTACGGCGGTGTTGAAGGACATCGCCCACAAGCACGCCAGCCTCGGCGTGCGGCCAGAGCAATATCCTGTCGTCGGCGAGCATCTGCTCGCCTCGATCAAGGAGGTCCTGGGAGAAGCCGCCACCGATGAGGTCATCTCCGCCTGGGCGCAGGCCTATGGGAACCTCGCCGATCTTCTGGCCGGGATGGAGAGCGCGCTCTACGAGCGCTCGGCGGAGCGCCCGGGCGGCTGGAACGGTTGGCGCAGTTTCATCGTCCGGGAGAAGAACCCGGAAAGCGACGTCATCACCTCTTTCGTGCTCGAGCCCGCGAATGGTGGGCCGGTGGCGGATTTCGAACCGGGCCAGTATACCAGCGTTGCCCTGCACGTGCCCAGGCTCGGACACCAGCAGATCCGCCAGTACAGCCTGTCGGACTCGCCGAACGGGCGCTCCTATCGCATTTCCGTGAAACGCGAGGACGGCGGGAAGGCGGGGACACCGGGCTACCTCTCGTCGCTGCTCCACGACCAGATCAATGTCGGCGACGAAGTCAGGCTCGCCCCACCCTATGGAAACTTCTATATCGACGCTGCAGCGACGACACCCATCGTTCTGATCAGCGGTGGAGTCGGGCTGACGCCAATGATCAGCATGCTGAAGAGAGCGCTCCAGACGCCGCCGCGGCAAGTCGTCTTCGTGCACGGTGCACGCAACAGCGCGGTGCACGCGATGCGCGACCGGCTGAAGGAGGCTGCCAAGACCTATCCGGACTTCAGGCTTTTCATCTTCTACAACGAGCCTCTGCCGAATGACGTCGAGGGCCGGGACTACGACCATCCGGGGCTCGTCGACCTCGAGAAGATCAAGGACAGCATTCTCCTCGACGACGCGGATTATTACATCTGCGGCCCGATTCCCTTCATGCGCCTGCAGCATGACAAGCTCCTGCAGCTCGGGATTTCCGAAGCGCGCATCCATTACGAGGTTTTTGGTCCCGATCTCTTTGCCGAGTAAGATTGTTCCTTACTGCCAGCGACGCTGCGCTTGCATGTTCGCGCGAGAGCACCTTTCAGGTGCCGGCGGGGCGATCCGACAGCAGACTGTGGCGCTGCTAGCTGGTGGTCAGGGCGAACTTCCACCCGCGAGAGGCTGATCTCGTCTATGATAAGGTGCGGAAATAATTCTCCAGTTCCGCAAAGCCCATGGCTTTCTCCGAGAACCGGAACGTGCCCTGCGACCGCATCTCCCGCGCAGCGTCCACCATTGCACCGTAAGCAAGGCGCGCCAGGGCGGAACCGACACTGATGCGCTTCGCTCCGGCCTCGGCCAGATCCGCCAGGCTGAACGTCGCTCCCGGCATGCCCATCACGACGTTGACCGGCTTCGTGAGGGCATCGCACACAGCTCGGATCGAATTGAGGTCGGCCAGGCCGGGCGCGTAGAGCACATCGGCCCCGGCCCGCTCGAAAGCTTGCAGCCGCCTGATCGTGTCGTCGAGATCGGCGCGTCCCCAGAGGAAATTCTCGCACCGAGCCGTCAGAACGAAATCGTGAGGAAGGGACCGAGAGGCCTCGGCGGCCGCCTCGATCCGCTCGACCGCCAGAGCGAAGTCGAAGATCGGACGGCTCCGATCTCCCGTGTGGTCTTCGAGGGAACAGCCGGCCAAGCCGATGCCGGCCGCCGCCGCGACGGTCTCCGCAGCACTCTTGGGATCGTCTCCGAAGCCTTTTTCGAGATCGGCCGAAACCGGCAGTGGCGTCGCATCGACGATCGCCCCGCAATGGGCAAGCGTCTGTTCGCGCGAGGCGGAACCCTCTGGCAAGCCGAGCGAGAACGCCATGCCGGCGCTGGTCGTGGCAAGAGCTGGGAAACCCATGGCCGCCAGGATTCTGGCGGTGCCGATGTCCCAGGGATTGGGAATGATGAAGGCTTCGGGGCCCTCGTGCAACTTCCGAAACAATGCGCGCTTGTCGTCCATTTGCGACCTCGTCGGATATCCCGGAACGAGCATTGCACACCGGCTGGAACAAATAAAGAACAAAGATGCGCGTAGGGGATCGGATCGAGCATCACCTGCCTGATGAGCGGACTTTCGCCCTGCCGGAAGCCCTGCCGGCGGCCTGATGCGGCTGGCATCGCGGCTCTGGCGGGAGCCGGCCGGTCAGCCAAGCACGCGATCAAGGGCGTTCTTCACTCCTGCCATTTCGGATTGCGGCAATGGCAAAATCGGGCACGGCGGGTCGGCCCGGCAAAGGCCGAGCGCTTCCGCGATCGCGTACATGACGCGGAAGCTGCCGAACACCTTGAACAGGCTCCACAAGGGTTGAAAAGCCTGATCGATCCGCTCGACCTCGGCAATATCGCCGACTTGCGCGGCCCGGGTAAGCGCCAAGGCTTCCGAGGGTAAAAGGCCGGCGATCACGCTGTACCACGCGTCGCAGCCCGCCAGCAGCGCCGCCGCCGCTCCCCAATCACCACTGTAGCCGATCGAGAACCCTCGCGGCGTTTCGGCGCGAAGGCGCACCATCTCGCCGGCGAAGTCGCCCTCCTGAGGCAACGGCATCTTCACCGCTGCGACGTTCGCGATCTTGGATAGCCGCCCAATCAATGCGTCGCTGAAGGTGAATCTTGTGGTGCCCGGATTGTTGTAGATGCAGAGCGGCAATTGCCCCGCATCGGCGACCGCAGCGAAGTGTTGATAGACCTCTTCTTCGAAGAGCGGCGTATAGGACATTGGCGCCAGCAGCAGGCCGTCGGCGCCGGCGGACCTGGCATCGCGCGCCAATGCCTGCGCCTCATCGGTTCGAAGCGCTCCGACGCCGACGATGACGGGCGTCTTACCGCCGACGGAGCCCATCGCCGTCTCGACGGCGCGTCGCCGCTCGCCGCGCGAGAGAAAGGCGTAACCGCCCGTGCTGCCGAGCAGCCCGATCGAATCGACCCCGGCAAGATGAATCCGCTCGAGCAAACGCGCAAGTGCGCCCGTGTCGACATGGCCGGCAGCATCGGTGGGAGTGATCGGAAAGGCCGAAAGGCCGGTGAAGAGCGTCACGATCGCCTCCTCTTCAAGCGCGAGACAGCAAGAGCCGCAGGCCGGCCACGCCGAAAAACACGGCCAACAGACTTTCTATCCAGCGCCGCGCGCGGCGATAGAGGCCCACCATCGGCGCGGTCGAAAAAACGAGGGCGTAGCCGCAAAAGATGGTCACGCTCAGAACCGCGCAGCCGCCGAGGATCGCCGCAAGCCTTTGCCACGACGCCTCCGGTCCGAGACCCAGCGTCACCAGGGCGATCCATGCGAGCACGGATTTCGGATTGGTGAGATGCATCAGCAATCCCCGCCGATAGAGAGCCGCCGGAGAGCGCGTCGTCACGCGACATCTGTACGGCCTTGTCGCCGGAAGAAAAAGCCGCCCTTCCAGCCTTCAACGCGAGGTAAAGGAGATAGAGGCCGCCGAAGATTTTGAGTACGACCAGGGCTTCGGCGTAGCGGGTCAGCAGGGCTGAGATGCCGGTGGCGGCCATCATGCCCCAGAAGATCGATCCGCTGACGACGCCGGCTGCCAGGAGAAGTGCTGCCCGTCTGCCGTTATTCATCGCAACGCCCATGATCTGCATGTTGCTGGGGCCGGGACTGGCGGCGGCGATCACATAGGCGGCGTAGACAAGCAGAAGCTGGTGGACGGAGGTGGACAAGCTTTTGGGACCTTATGAGCCGAGGAAATCTGCGAGGCGCGGCGGAATCACATTCCGGTCAAGAGTTTAGAGGCGATCATCCACATTGTAAAAGCAATGAGCGTTTCCAGGATTCGCCAGGACAGCGGGTTTGAGAAGATCGGTCGCAGCCATGTGGCGCCATAGCCGAGCGAAAAGAAGAACAGGAAGGAGGCGGTGACGGCGCCTGTCGTGAACGAAAGCTCGCCACTCGGAAATCGGGTCGAGATCGTGCCGAGCAACACGACCGTGTCGAGATAGACATGCGGATTGAGCCAGGTGAGCGCCAGGCAGGTCGCAACGGTCTGCCGAAAGCTCGACGAGCTCGCCTCTCCGGCCGCCAATGCTCCCGACGACCGCAAGGCGGAATAGAGGTTTTTTGCGCCGTACCAGATCAGGAACGCCGCTCCGCCGTAGCGCATCGCCGGATCGAGCCACGGCAAGAGCGTGGCAACTTGTTGGAAGCTGGTTACCCCAAGGACGATCAGCAAGGTATCGGACAGGGCGCAGGCAAGGCAGACGGCGAACACATGTTCGTTGCGCAGCCCTTGGCGGAGCACAAAGGCATTCTGCGCGCCGATCGCCACAATCAGACTGAGCCCCATCAGCAGGCCCGTGACGTAGATCGAAGAATTCATGCTCGGCGAAGCGCTCCCGAAATGAGGTCAGCGTTTCCGGTATCGCCACGGGAGAATTCAGGCTAGTTAATGTTGCTAACGTTGATTAAGCGAAACTAAGTCATGCTCGATTATTCCGCCCTTCGCGCCGTCGCGGCCGTCGTTCAGACGGGCAGTTTCGAAAAGGCCGCCGGCGTCCTCCACGTGACGCCTTCGGCCGTCTCCCAGCGGGTGAAGCAGCTCGAGGAGCGGCTCGGCGTCGTCCTGATCGCCAGGGGCAATCCCTGTACCGCGACGCAGAAGGGAGAATGGCTCTGCCGCCACATGGAGAATGTCGGCATGCTTGAAGGCGAGCTGTTCGAGCACCTGCCGGCCCTCGTCGGTCCGGGGGAGGTGCGCCAAAGGGTGACGCTGAACATCGCGACGAGTGCCGACAGCCTCGGGACGTGGTTCGTTGCGGCCGTGTCGAACTTCGCCAAGTCCTCGCCCTATCTGCTGAACATCGCCATCGACGACGAGGACCATACCGCCGAATGGCTGCAGAAAGGGCGGGTGATCGCCGCCGTCACCAGCCTGGAAAAGCCGATCCAGGGGTGCCGGCGTGTGTCGCTCGGCACGCTGCGCTATCATGCGACGGCGAGCCCTGAATTTGTTGCCCGGTACTTCGCCGAGGGTGTCACGCCGGAGGCGATCGCCAGCGCGCCGGCCTTGACCTTCAATCAGAAGGACAGGCTTCAAGGCCGGTGGATACGCCAGGCGCTCGGGGAGGACTTGACCTATCCGACCCACTGGCTGCCGTCGACGCAAGGCTTCCTCGAGGCGAGCCTTGCGGGCATGGGATGGGCGATGAATCCGATCCAGCTGGCGCGCGAGCATCTGGAGACCGGCCGGCTGGTGGAACTGATCCCCGGCACGCCCTTGGACATTCCCTTGTACTGGCAGATCAACCGTCTTGCCGCCGACCGGCTGACCGAGCTTACGCGCGAGGTCACCCTGGTCGCCAAGCACCGCCTACTGCGTTGAAGAGTGGCGCGGCGCGCGGCTAGCGGAGAAGGCGGCGGCGAGCATCAGCCCCGCCGCGGCCAGCGGCAGAATGTAAAAATCCGTGGCATAGACCGCGCCGAAGCCGAGCGTGCCGGCGAAGAGGGCGAGATAGGTAACGCCGCTGTTCAGCCCCATGATCGCGCCGCGTCGGGCGGGATCGAGTGCGGTCAGCCGCATGATGAGCACGTTCAACCCGAAATGGTTGGCAAGCCCCCAGAGAAAGACCACGGCCAGCAGCGCCGGATAGGATCCGCTTGCTGCCGACATCGCGATATAGACGCCGGCGACGCAAAGGAAAATGAGCGGCAGCAGCCTCGCCGCACCGACGCGATCGATCAGCCGGTCGAGGAAGGCGGCGCAGCCGAAGCCTAAGCCGTAGGAGGCGGCAACGAGGCCGTTGGCACTGAGGGGCAGGCCGAGGCCGCCATGCAGATGGTCGCCGATAAAGGCATAGACCCCGTAGAAGGCCGCCATGAAGGCGGCGCAGGCGATAAGCAGCGGCGTGGCGCCGGGCACGCCGAGCGCCGCAAGCGGCGACGTCGCGTGGCCGGCGGCGGCTTGCCGCACCGCGGCGCGCCGGACGGCGGCGCAGGCGGTCAGCGCCGCTCCGGCGACGACGAGATAGACTGCCCGCCAGCCGGCGTAATCGGCGATCGCCGCCGACAACGGCACGCCGGCGACCATGCTGAGCGTCCAGCCGGTCAGCACCAGACCGATCGTCTCGCTCTCTCTCCCGGCCGGGGCGATCACCGAGGCCAGCGTATAGATGGCGGGAAGCGCAATGCCCGCGGCAATCCCGACGACGAGCTGGGCTGCGACCAACAGCGGCAACGCCGGCGCGGCGGCGCTTGCGGCAAGTGCGCCGGCCAAAAGTAGCAGCGCTGCCGCGAGCATGCGGCGCGGGCCGTGCCGATCGATGAGGCGGCCGAGGAAGACGGCACTCGCCGCCGTGCCGAGACCGAAGGCGGCGGAAGCCGTCATCACCGCTGGCACGCCGGTGCCGAGGCTTAGCGACACCTGCGGCGCGATCGGCCCGAGCGCCAGCGAATTGGAGCCGATGACGCCGATCGAGGCGGTCAGCACCAGGGCAAAGGGCGGAATGGGAGCCCGGTCGGCGGATGAGGAAACTGATTGATCGATGTTCGTCATTGCGGCATAATCTCAGAACCAAATTCGGCATCAAGGGGAAATAGCGGAATGGAAGAAAATACAGATGACGTTCGGCGGAAGCGCCCGCCGGAGCGCGACCTCGATGCGATGGACCGAAAGTTATTAGGCGTGCTAGTCGAGGACGCGACGACGAGCTACGCCGAGCTCGGCGACCGCGTCGGGCTTTCGCCGCCGGCCGCGCATGAGCGTGTGAAGCGCCTCCGGCGTTCCGGGGCGATCCGGCGCGTGGCGGCGCTGATCGATCCCGAGGCGGTTGGCAAAACGCTGCTCGCCTTCGTCCATGTGGATACGACCGGCTGGGGCAAGACCCAGGCGCTGCTGGCAATCGAGGAATATCCGGAGGTGGAGGAGATCCACTCGGTCGCAGGCGACACCTGCATGCTGCTCAAGGTGAGAACCGAAAGCACCCATGCGCTCGAAGGCCTGCTGGCGCGCCTCTACGACACGCCGGGCGTCAAGGCGACGCGCAGCTATGTCGTGTTGTCGACCTATCTGGAGCGGCCGGTGCAGCCCGGCACGACGAGCGAATGGCCGGCCGTGGTAAAGAGCTGACGGCCGCCTCGGCGTCGGGCGCCAACTGAGGCCTGTGCCGGGTTCAAGCTTGGCCGGCCAGTGCGGCAGCAGGGTGATGCCGAATTTCTGGCTACTGAATTGGCATCGCGGCTCAATGTGATTTCGGATCGGCCCTGAGCGCCGAGAAGACGGCGGCCCCCGCCAAACGCGGGCCGCCCTTGCCACAGCTCCGGATCAGAACGGCGAATCCGGGAAGTAGAAGTCCTTCGCGTTGTCCTTGGTCACCAGCGTCGCGTCAATCGTGTAGACGCCGCGGACCGGAACCTGACCGTAGAAATTGGCGACGGTCATTTCGAGGGCGGTGCCGATCATTGCCGGCGGATAGAGCACGTCGACGGGGACCATCTTGTCACCGTCCATGACCTTCTTGATCATTTCCTTTGAGCCGGCGCCGGCGACGATGTACTGGATGTCGGTGCGCTTTGCCTGCTCGATGGCCTGCAGTACGCCGACGGCCATGTCGTCGTCCTGGCACCAAACGACGTCGATCTTCGGGTATTTGGTTAGGTAGTCCTGCATGACCTTGAAGGCATCGTCACGGTTCCAGTTGCCGTACTGACGGTCAAGAACCTTGACGTTTGAGCCTTCGATGCCCTTGTCGAAACCGTCCTGCCGCTGCTGGTCGATCGGGATCGGAAGGCCGCGGATGACAACGACTTCGGCCTCCGGCGTCGTTGCCTTGATGTATTCGCCAGCGACCTGGCCGAGGGCCGGGTTGTTGCCCGCTACATAGAGGTCACGCACCGAATTGTCGTTGACGCTTGGCGCACGGTCGACAAGCGCGACGAAAGTACCCTTGCCCCTCACCTCCTTGATGGCGTTGACCAGCGGATCCGGATCGGTGGGCAGGATAACGAGCGCATCGATGCCCTGTGTCTCTAGATCCTGTACGGCGTTGGCCTGGCTTGCCGGATCGGGCGATGTCTTGACGATCACGTTCAGGCCCGGATTGCGCTCCATCAGGAGCTTGGCGACGCGCTCGGCATGGAAGACCACGCCGGCCGTCCAGCCATGGTCGGCCGCCGGGATAGACACGCCCACCGTCACTTTCTTTTCCTCCTGAGCGTGCGTCACGCCAGCCAGGGCTGTCATGGCTGCGAGGGTCAGGCCGAATAGCTTTTTGCGCATTAACTTCCTCCCAAAAACAGGTCAGTCTGTTGTAGGCCGGGAGACCTGTGGACCCGGCCGTCTCACGATTTCCGTACCAGCGAGCGCTGAACGAGCATCGCAATAATGATGATCGCACCCTGGATGGCGCCGATCAGGTATTCGCTGATGAAGTTGGACAGCAGCATGATGTTGCCGACCAGTTCGAGGATGAACGCCCCGCAGATGGTGCCCCACACGCGGCCTGCGCCGCCCTTGAGCGCCGTGCCGCCGACGACGACGGCGGTGATCGCCTGCAACTCCCACAGGATGCCCGTCGTCGCCGAGGTCGAGCCAAGGCGCGGGACATAAAGCAGCACGGCTGCGGCCACGCATAGGCCCTGGATCACGAAAGCGACGGTACGAACGCGGTTGACGGAGATGCCGGAATATCGCGCGACGTCGCGATTGGAGCCGACGGCAACGACGTGCCGTCCGTAACGGGTGCGATAGAGGATGAAGGCGGCAACTGCGGTCACGGCGAGAATCACGACGATCGGAACCGGCACGCCGAGGATCGTGCCGAAATAGGCGGGACGGTACATCTCCTGGAGTTGCGGCTCCTTGAGGGTGATAGCTCCGCCCTGCGAAAGCCAGGTCGTCAATCCGCGATAGATACCCATGGTGCCGAGCGTGGCGATGAAGGGCTCGATCTTGCCGACCGTGGTAATCAGCCCGTTGGTGAGACCGCAGAGCGCGCCGGCAACTATGGTGAACAGGATCGCTGCCAGTAACATGAGCACGGGGTCGGCGATGACACCGGAATTCATGAACAGGATCATCAGGCTGGCGATGAAGGCGACCATGGCCCCGACGGAGAGGTCCAGATCCCCCGACGAAATCACGAAGGTCGCGCCGACTGCTATGATTGCGATGAAGGCGCTTCGGGTGGCGACATTGGCGAGGTTGTTGATGCTGATGAAGTTGGGATTGACCAGCGCCCCCACCAGCAGCAGCAAAGCCAGGGCAACGAATGGCGCCACGGCTCTCAGATCTATGTCACGCCAGCGGCGTCGGCGGATCGCCTGCTGGCTGCTTTCCTGGTTCACGCTCATATCCAATCGAACCTCCATCCCACCTGTCGGGAATCTTTTTGTTGTCGGCGCCGGCGCAGCCCGCGCGACTCAAGCCGCCGTCTTCTTCTTCAGGCCGGCCGCGTAGCGCATGATCTCCTGCTCTGAAATCTCGTCTCCCTCGAGAATGCCGGCGATATGGCCCTCGCGCATGACCGCCACGCGACTGCAGAGGCCGATGATCTCGGGCATCTCGGACGAGACGACGATGATCGAGCGACCGTCCCGGGCCAGCGCCGAAATGAAGTGATAGATCTGCTGCTTGGTGCCGACATCGATGCCGCGCGTCGGCTCGTCGATGATGATGATGCTGGGGTCGGTCTCCATGACCTTGGCGAGCAGCAATTTTTGCTGGTTGCCGCCGGACATGCGACCGGCGACGACGCTGTCATCCCTGACGCGGATATCGAAGCGGCGGCGCGCCTTGACGAGAGCCGCCTGCTCGCTTCCCGGGTCGAGATAACCCAGGCGAGCATGGCGGCCGAGCGACTGCAGCGTCAGGTTCGCCATCATGCCGGCGTTGAGCAACAGACCCTTGGCCTTCCGATCCTTGGTCATATAGGCTAGCCCGGCCTTGTTCGCCGCATGCACGTCGCCCGACGGCACCGCCTGGCCACGAACCAGGACCTCGCCCGCGGCGCGCGAGCGCAGCCCGACGACCGCCTCCATCAATTCGGTGCGGCCAGAGCCAATCAGCCCGGAAAAGCCGAGAATCTCGCCGCGACGGACCTCGAAGCTGGCATCTCGGACATAGCCAGTTGATACCGAATTTACCCGCAGCACGACCTCCTCGTCGACGTCGGGTTCGGTCTTGGCGGGATAGAGGCTCGACAGCTCTCGGCCAACCATCAATTGCGCAATCGCCTCGCCATCGAGAATGGATGTCGGCGCCGTCTTGATCCACTGGCCGTCGCGCAACACCGTCACTCGGTCGGTGAGTTCCATGACTTCATCGAGCTTGTGCGACACGAAGACGAAACTCGTTCCCTTGTCGCGCAGCTTGCGCACCAACCGGAACAGAAAGTTCGTCTCCTCGCGCGACAGCACCGCGGTCGGCTCGTCCATGAAGACGACACGGGCGTCGCGGCTGATGGCCTTGGCGATCTCGACCATCTGCTTTTCTGCAATAGAAAGGGAGCCGATCATCGCGTTCTCGTCGACATGCGAGCCGAGGAGCTCGAGCACACGGCGCGTCTCCGCGCGCATGAACCTGCGGTCGAGCACGCCGAAACGCGTTACCTCGCGGCCGAGAAAAAGGCTCTCGGTGACGGTGAGGTGTTCGGCGAGATTGAACTCCTGGTGGATGATAACAATGCCGAGCGCTTCGGCAGCGCCATCGGGAGGAAGCTTCACCGACTTACCGTCCAGCAGGATTTCGCCCGAAGTCGGCTGTTCGAAGCCGGAGAGAATCTTGACGAGCGTGGACTTGCCGGCGCCGTTCTCCCCCATGAGCGCATGGATCTCGCCCCGGCGCAGCTCGAAATCGACGCTGAACAGCACCTGCACGCCGCTAAAAGACTTGCTGATGCGGCGCGCGGACAGCACGACGGGAGCCCCGTCGACAACCTCCGTGGTCATATTCCCCTCCCTGCGGCCTCCACCGCCCATTTCGCAGATGTAAACCTTTACAGTGGCCGATGTAAAGGTTTACATCGAACATGGTCGACAATTTTCTTGCCCTGTGCGTTTGACCCTCGGGCAAGTCTGTGTAGTGTCTCGCAACAAAGTCCGAGGCCCAATCAAGTGTCCAATTCCACACCCGCAACCATCGAAGACGTCGCACGGATCGCCGAAGTGTCGATCGCGACGGTTTCACGGGCAATTCACATGCCGGAAAAGGTTGCCAAATCAACGCGGCTCAAGGTCAATCAGGCGATCGCGATTACCGGCTATACGGCCAACGCCATGGCGCGCAGCCTGAGGCTGGGGCGGTCAAACATGATCCTTGTGGTCGCACCCGATATTGGCGACCCGAATTTCTCCAGCATTCTGGCTGGCCTCGAAAACGAAGCCCGCGCCCATGGCTACGGCGTGCTGATCGGCCATACTCAAAACGACGCCCAGCGTGGATTGGAGTATCTGAAGTTCTTCAATTCCTACCAAGCCGCGGGACTGATCCTATTTACCGGCATCCTTCCCTTCGGCCATCAGGCCGCGACCGACAGTCTGCCGCCGAGCGTCGGCGTTTTCGAACCCGTCTTCAACGGAGGCATTCCCTATGTCGGCGTTGATGACGTTGAAGGGGCACGAAAGGCCGTTGATCTGCTCATTTCCGAAGGCCATCGCCGCATCGCGTTCATCGGCGACTCCAACACGCGTCTTGCCTATCGCCGGCGCCGATCGGGATACGAGGCCGGGCTTGCCGCGGCCGGCATCCCGCTGAACCGCCAACTGATCCTGGACGGCGATGGCACAGTCGAAAGCGGTAGACTGGCGCTGGAACAGTTCTTCATGCGCGACGACCTGCCAACGGCCTTCATGTGCGTCAACGACCAGACGGCGCTCGGCGTTTCGATCGGCCTCAAGGCCCGCGGCTACGATATTCCGGACCACTTTTCGGTCACCGGCTTCGACGATGTCCCACAAGCAAGTTTCATGACGCCGTCGCTGACCACGGTCCGCCAACCACGCACCGCGATCGGAAAACACGCGATGGCATTGTTGCTCGACATGCTCTCGGACCGAGCTGCCTCCGAAACTGAAATCCTGCTGAGGCCAGACCTTGTCGTGCGCAATTCCGTCGGGCCACCCCCGGCCCGGCGATAGAGAGTGGAAGAATGAAGATGTCTGTGTCTGCGAAAACTGCTGTGCGTGCGCCCTGTATGGTGTCCGCGCACTCCGGAGCGATCGAGGAGCCCCAGGCTAAAATCGAAGTCTTTGGGATTCGAGCGTCCGCAGCTCGTGGCGATCGTCAACGGCTAGCCGAAGGCTCAGCAGGCAACGCCCCGTACCGCGGTGCAGAGCGCCTTTTGCGGGGCGATAATCGTGCCCGAAGGCAGATGCGGTGTATTCATATAACTTGCTGCCGTGACCAGGGGCGCGCATCATCGGACATCCCGAGCGCGGGGCATTGAATTTGGCGCGGACGAGGTCAAGCCTATGCACAAGTTCACAGTTGTCGTCATGAAGGAGTTCGAGGCCGACACCGCCGAGGAGGCCGCCTTGCTCATGTATCAGGAACTGGTCAAGGGGCCCGCACCTCTGCAGTATTCGGTCACGGACGAGGCGAGGAATGCAAGGGATCTGACGCTCGACCGGGCAAAGGCCGATGAGTTCGCCGCTGTCGATCACACGGCCGATCCCGGCAACTGGTGAGGCTCGAAGGAATGACGGGCCCGCGCTCTAGCGGGACGAACATTCCGGGGTGGAGAAAAACGGTTGCCTCCCTATTTCGCAGTGGGAACGCTTCGAACGGGTTCAAAGCGAAAGGAACTGGCAATGGAGAAAAACACGATTTGCCTCTGGTACGACAAGGACGCCGAGGCTGCCGCTCGCTTCTACGCGGAGGTCTTTCCCGACAGCAGGGTGAGTGCCGTTTTCCGTGCGCCCAGTGACTTCCCGTCCGGCAAGGAGGGGGACGTGTTGACGGTCGAATTCACGGTCGCGGGCATTCCCTGTCTCGGCCTGAACGGCGGCCCCGCCTTCAAGCACAACGAAGCCTTCTCGTTCCAGATCGCCACCGACGATCAGGAGGAGACCGACCGCTACTGGAATGCCATCGTCGGCAATGGCGGCCAGGAGAGCGCCTGCGGCTGGTGCAAGGACAAGTGGGGAATCTCCTGGCAAATCACCCCGCGCGTATTGACCGACGCGCTGGCGGCCGGCGGCGGCGAAGCAAAGCGCGCCTTCGAGGCGATGATGACGATGAAGAAGATCGACGTCGCCGCAATCGAGGCGGCACGGCGCGGTTGACGCGCCCGCGCCTGCGCGGTCCGAGTTGCCGGCAGAGCGTGCCGGTTCGGCGTGCGCCGATGGCTCTAGGCAAAACGGCCCCGCGCCTGAAAAGGCGCGGGGCCGTGAGAGCTCCAAGAGATGGCCCTTCTCAATCCTCCTCGACGAAAACCTCCTCGCGCTTCGCCTTGACGGCCGGCAGGAAGACGACGACGAGCACGATCGCGGCGATAAACAACAGGCCGGCGCTGATCGGCCGCGTGACGAAGGTGGTCGGGTCGCCGCGCGAGAGAATCATGGCGCGCCGCAGATTTTCTTCGAGCAGCGGTCCGAGCACGAAGCCGAGCAGCAGCGGCGCCGGCTCGCAGCGCAGCTTCAATAGCAGGTAGCCGATAAGACCGAAGAAGGCGACGGCATAGAGGTCGTAGACATTGGCATTGACGCTGTAGACCCCGATCGAGCAGAAGGCCATGATGATCGGGAAGAGCACAAAATACGGGATCTTCAGGAGTTTCACCCAAAGTCCGATCAGCGGCAGGTTCAGGACGACGAGCATCAG
Source organism: Sinorhizobium americanum (assembly GCF_001651855.1). GTDB lineage: Bacteria > Pseudomonadota > Alphaproteobacteria > Rhizobiales > Rhizobiaceae > Sinorhizobium > Sinorhizobium americanum. Next base: position 336,975 of record NZ_LNQC01000049.1, read on the forward strand.
GTTGCCGATCCACATCGAAGCGATGATGCCCCAGAAGAGCGCCGGCTGTTCCGTCGCGACGTTCGGGCCGGGCACGATGCCCTGGATGATCATCGCGCCGATCATCAGCGCCATCACTGGGTTGGCCGGAATGCCGAGGGTGAGCAGCGGGATGAACGAGGTCTGCGCGCCGGCATTGTTGGCGCTTTCCGGCCCCGCGACGCCGGCGATGGCGCCGCGGCCGAATTCCTCGGGCCGGTCGGAGAGCCGCTTTTCCACCGTATAGGAGGCGAAGGCGGCGAGGATGGCGCCGCCGCCCGGCAGCACGCCGAGCGCCGAGCCGATCGCCGTGCCGCGGATCACCGGCGCGAACATCCGCTTGAAATCCTCTTTCGTGGGGAGGAGTTCGCTGACCCTTGCCATCAAGACTTCGCGGGTCTTCTCGCTTTCGAGATTGCGCAGGATCTCGGCGATGCCGAAGACGCCAACTGCCAGCGCCACGAAGTTGAGGCCGTCGGAATATTCGCGGATGCCGAGGGTGAAGCGCGGCGTGCCGGTATAGATGTCGGTGCCGACGAGACCGAGGAGTAGGCCGAGCGCCACCATGGCGAGCGCCTTGACCACGGAGCCGTGCGCCAGTGCGACGGAGGAGACGAGACCGACGATCATCAGCGAAAAATATTCGGCAGCGCCGAATTCCAGCGCGATCTCGGTGAGCGGTGGCGCAAAGAGGGCGACGAGGAAGGTCGAGACGGTGCCGGCGAAGAAGGAGCCGAGCGCGGCGATCGCCAACGCCGTGCCGGCGCGGCCGTTGCGGGCCATCTGGTAGCCGTCGATGGCGGTGACGGCGGAGGAGGATTCGCCCGGCATGTTGATGAGGATCGCCGTCGTCGAGCCGCCATACTGGGCGCCGTAGTAGATGCCGGCGAGCATGATCAGCGACGAGACCGGCTCGAGCTGGAAGGTGATCGGCAGCAGCATGGCGATGGTGGCCGTGGCGCCGATGCCAGGCAGCACGCCGATCAGCGTGCCGAGCAGGACGCCGATCAGGCAGAAGAGAAGGTTTGCCGGCGAGGCGGCGGTGGCGAAGCCGAGGGCAAGATTGCTGAAGAGATCCATCGTCGCCTCCTAGAACCGGACCCAAGGACCGAAACGCTCGAACGGCAGGTTGAGGCCGTAGCTGAAGACGGCGACCGAGAAGATCGCGAGCCCCAGCGAAACCGCCACAGCCCAGAGCGGCTTCATCCGATGCGAGGCGAAACAGGCGATCAGCGCCGTCAGGAAGACGGCCGGCACGAAGCCCAGTCCGCGTACCGTCAGGCCGAAGAAGATCGGCGCCGGCAGGATGAAGAGCATGCCGCGGATGGCGATCGGCCCCATCGGCTCGTGGTTCACCCGGGCAGACTGCACCAGGATGATGACGCCGAGCAGCGTCAGCACGACGGAAAGCAGCAGCGGGAAATAGCCCGGGCCCATTCGGAAGGCGGTGCCGAGCTCGAGCCCGAAGGACTGCCAGGCGAAGAAAAGACCGACGGCCGTCAGGATACTCCCGCACAGCGCGTTGGTGGTATCGAAGGAGATGGCTTTCATCTTGTCCCCATGTTCTCGTTCGGGCGCGGCCGCCGGCGCCCTGATTTTTTGGCGATGTCCTCGCTTCTTGTCCGGCTGGACTTAAACGTCCCGCGCAAGTTGACGGCTGTCAACTTTTCCGGACAGTCCGTCGTTTCTCCGACCGGCCGCTGCCCCACCGCGCGGCCGGTCGGAGGCGATGCCGCCGACCGCCCGCTCCCGGTAGGAGAACAGATCGGCGGCGGCTCGCGGGAGCCATTAGTCGGCGTACTGGCCGGCGGCCTCGATCACCGGCTTCCAGCGGGCGATCTCGCTTTCAAGCTTGGCCTTCAGCGCCGCCGGGGTCGCATCCGCCTCGCTCGAGGGTTCGGTGCCGAGTTCGCCGAAGCGGGCCGCGACGTTCTCGTCCTTGAGCGCCTTCTGCAGCGACTTCGACAGCCGGTCGGTCACTTCGGCAGGGGTTCCCTTCGGCGCGTAGATGCCGTGCCAGATACCGACCTGGAAGCCGGCAAGACCGGCTTCTTCGGCCGTCGGCAGATCGGGGAAGATCTTCAGGCGCTTCGGCGAGGTGACGGCATAGGCTTTGATCGTGCCGCCCTGGATCTGCTTCGTGGTGTTGGTCGTCTGGTCGCACATGATGTCGACCTGGCCGCCGAGCAGGTCGGTCATCGCCGGGCCGGTGCCCTTGTAGGGTACGGTCGTGAGCGGCGTTTCGATGGCGCTCATGAACATCATGCCGCAGAGATGCGAGGCGGCGCCAATGCCGGCATTGGCGACCGTCACCGTGTCCTTGTTCGCCTTGGCGTATTCGATCAGGCCCTTGAGATCGGTCGGCTCGAAATCCTTGCGGGCGACGATCGTCATCGGCACTTCGGTGACGAGGCCGACATATTCGAAGGCGTTCAGCGTGTCATAGGCAAGCTTGCGATAGAGCGTCGCGCTGGTCGCCATGCCGATATGATGCAAAAGGACCGTATAGCCGTCCGGATCGGCCTGGGCGACGCGGCCCGCACCGAGCGTGCCACCGGCGCCGCCGACGTTCTCGACGATGATCTGCTGGCCAAGGTCCTTCGACATGGATTCGGCGACGAGACGGGCGACCGTGTCGGTCGGGCCGCCGGCCGAGAAGGGCACTACCATGGTGATCGTGCGCTCCGGATAGGTTTGGGCGCTGGCCGAAGCGGCAAACAGGGAAACTGCGGCGACGGCGCCCAGAAGCGCGTTCAAAATTTTCATCTTTTTCCTCCCGGATGACATTGTCCACCAGCCGGCACGGTTCCTCCCGCCGGTCCTGGTTGCAGCCATTAGCAAACGGGATTTTACCACAGACAATCGCCCAGCGCGGCGGTTTCGCGCATTTGTCGCGCCGGCGGCCGCGTGATGGGTGGATTTGGAAACAAAAGCATTCGGCGATGGGTGGATTTCCACCCATTGTCACGCCTCAGCCGCCCGTGCGCTGTCTCAGATACTGGATTTCCGCGTCGGTCAGCGGCCGGCTTGCCCCCTTCGGTAGGTCGCCGAGATTGATCTCGCCAATCGAGACACGGACGAGCCGCAGGCATTCGAAGCCAAGCGCCTCCAGCATGCGGCGGATCTGGCGGTTGCGGCCTTCCTGGAGCTCGACCTCGATCCAGGAGTTCCTGTCGCCGCTCCTTAAGCCTCGGACATGCGTTGCCTGCAGACATTCGCCGCCCTCGCTCACGCCGTCGAGCATCGCCTGCGTCGAGACCGCATCGAAAAGGCCGCGAACCTGGACATGGTAGATCTTGCCGAGATGGGTGGCGGGATCGAGAAGCCGCTGTGCCAGCACCGTATCATTGGTGAAGAGCAGCAGCCCCTCGCTCGCCTTGTCGAGCCGGCCGACCGGCGAGAGGAAGCGCGCATCGACGTCGGCGAGGCAATCGAACACCGTCGCCCGCCCTTCCGGATCGTCGCGCGTCGTCACCAAGCCGCGCGGCTTGTTCAGCATCAGGTAAATCTTTTCCTCGGCAGCGATCATGGTTCCGTCGACGGCGATCCTGTCCCTGTCGATGTCGACCCAGTGGGAAAGATCCGTGGTCCTGCGGCCGGCGACGGTGACGCGGCCCTCGGCAATCAGCTTCTCGGCCTGGGTGCGGGAGCAATAGCCGAGCTTGGAGAGCGCACGGGCGAGCGTAACGCGTCTTCCTGCGTGTAAGCCATGTTTCCCACCATTGCCGTCCCTGTGCGGCGAGGGGCGCTGCTTCACCTGCGCAATCTCCTGCTGTTGAGGCTTTTCCGTCTGGCATAGTCGGCGCCGTCGGGACAGATACCACAAATCCGGCCGGCATTGGCCACCGATCAATTCGGCCCGTTGACCCGGATCAATGCTCTTCGACGGATCAAGGCGCAGACTACGCGGCGAACCGTTCGACGGCTGGCGCACTTCCAGATGGCGCCGTTGAAGGTTGAAGCAATGCGAACACTCGACGATAGAAACTCCGCTTCGCATGGTTCCGCCGTAGCGGCAACCTTCGCGGAGTTGCGGCGAACGCCGCTTCTCGCGCTCGTCGTCTTCGTACCGATCGTCATTCTGCTGGAGCGGGTATCGCCGCAGGCACATACTTGGCTGTTCCTCCTGTCGGTCGCGGCGATTGTCCCGCTCGCGGCTCTTCTGAGCCGCGCGACGGAATCGGTGGCGGCGAAGACCGGGGATGCGGTCGGAGGCCTGCTCAACGCCACACTCGGAAACCTGACCGAGCTCGTGATCTCGCTCGCGGCGCTTCAGGCCGGGCAATATCTTCTGGTCAAGGCCTCGATCGCGGGCGCGATCGTCACCAATACACTTTTCATGCTGGGCGGCGCCTTTCTCCTTGGCGGACTGAAGCATCACCTGCAGGAATTCAACAGGGTGAACGCACGGTTTCAGGCGAGCCTCCTGTTTCTGGCGACGATCGCCATCCTGGTCCCGTCGCTCATCAGCGAGGTGGACCGTGCGCCGGCAGCCGCTTTTTCCCGCCAACTGAGCCTGGGCCTGGCGATCCTGCTCATCGCCGTCTACGGGCTCGGCATGTTGTTTTCGCTGAAAACCCACAAGGAGCTGTTTGCAAGCGTCGGCCATGCCGAAGAGGAAGAGAAACCGTGGCCGCTTCCGGTCGGAATTGTCGTGCTCGTTATTGTCACGCTCTTCGTCGCGATGGTCAGCGAGATCTTCGTCGGCTCGGTGCAAGTCGCGGCGCAACATCTCGGGATGACGCCGGCTTTCGTAGGCTTCATTGTCGTTGCTCTGGTCGGCGGAGCCGCAGAAATGACGACGGCGTTCTCCGCGGCGCGCGCAAATCGCCTCGACCTCAGCGTCGGCATCGCATTGGGCAGTGCCGCGCAGATAGCGCTCTTCGTTGCCCCCGTCCTCGTGCTCGTCAGCTATTTTGTCGGTCCCGAGCCGATGTCCCTGCAATTCTGGCCGGGGGCTGTGGCAATGATGCTGATCGCAACGATGGCCGCGACGCTTCTGTCCAATGGCGGGCACGCGGCATGGTATGCGGGTGTGATGGCACTGGCAGTTTACGCCGTCTTCGGGCTCACGCTGTTTTTGTTGCCGCCACCGGCGTGAATTACACAGGCCCTTTCATTCACCGTGTGCTCCTGGCCGTGCCTCATTGTCGGCGCGAAAATAGAGGCGCTGGATCACCGCCATCATCAGAGCCGTTGCCCAGCCGAAGATGATCCAGCCATTGACCGCCTCGAAGGTGGCGACCTGACGCCAGTCCTTGCCGAGAACGATGTCGCCATAACCGACAGTGGTAAAGGTGACGGTCGAGAAGTAGAGCGCATCCTCAAGGCTCGGGAGCGCCTGCGAAAAGTAGTAGAAAGCCGCCCACAGACCGACATCGACGATGATCGGGATGATCAGATAGATGACCCAGGCCACGGTGACGAATGTCGGGTAGCGGATCAACACGTCTTCACGCCGCTTTTCCGCCTGCCGGAAGGCGCTGAGGCCAGCGGACATGAAAAACGCCTGGATGGCGACTGTTGCCGCAATGAGGCCGCAGGCGAGAGCAAGCCGAACGATCACCGACACCTCCACCGGATTGCGGGCCGATCGGAAAGCGCTTCTGTCCCCTCCCGTCAGCTTGCGGTTGTCAGTGTAGCAAAGGCCTTGCTGTCGGGGAACATGGGTCAGCGGGCGGTTCAGGTCGGACGATCTATAGCGTAGTCGCGGCGCGGGCCGATTGTTCGTAGGCGCCGGAGAGGAAGCGCAGCACGGCGGCGATCTCCGAAAGGGTCTCCTCCGCGGGACGGGCCCTGGCGGTCGAGGCGACGAGCAGGCGCTCGCGGATCTGGGCGTAACGGGCACAGGCCCCGGCGCCCTTCTCGGTGATGTGGATCGTCTTCTCCTTGCCCTGCCGGCCGGTCGTCACAAGGCCCGCACCCTCGAGCTTGCGGATCGCATAGGTCGCCACATGAGTGTCCTCGATGTCGAGAACGAGGCAGATGTCGGCGAGCCTCTTGCCACGGTCGCGATGGCGGATCGTATGCAGGATCATGATTTCCATCGCCGAGAGGCCGGGAACGCCGGCGGCGGCCATACAACGCACCATCCAGCGCTGGAAGGCATGCGAGGCGAGGATCAGGCCGTACTCCATTTCGGAAAGCCCGGGCGAACCGCCTTCGGCAAGGTGAGCCGACGACACGATCGGGCCGATAGCGGAGACGGGTTCCGGGTGGTCGGGCGGGGCGGCACCAGCCCGCTTTTCGCGCGCCCGCTTCTTGGTCATCGGCACACTCCTGATCTGCTCGACGACAACATTTTATCGACAAATTGTCAATAAAATGCTTTTTGTTGCACTCACCCGGAACGGGTATTCCAGCGAGGAGAGACGACGATGGCTGCCAGGTGGGACTTCTGGGTGGATCGCGGCGGCACCTTTACCGACGTGATCGGCCGCGACCCGGAAGGCCGGCTGCATGCGCTGAAGGTGCTTTCGGAGAATCCCGGCGCCTATCGCGACGCCGCCGTCCACGGCATCCGCCTTCATCTCGGCCTTTCCGCCAGCGAGCCGGTGCCGGCCGGGCTGATCGGCGAAGTGAGGATGGGAACGACCGTCGCCACCAATGCGCTCCTGGAGCGCAAGGGGGAACGGCTGGCGCTCGTCACGACGCGCGGCTTTCGCGATGCGCTGCGGATCGGCTATCAGGAGCGCAAGAAGATCTTCGCGACCGAGATCATCAAGCCGGAAGCGCTCTATTCCGAGGTCGTCGAGCTCGACGAGCGCGTGCTCGCCGACGGGACGGTTGAAAAGGGGCTCAACGAGGCGGTCGCTCGGCGGGAACTGGAAGCGCTGAAGGCGAATGGCTACCGGGCGGTCGCCATCGTCTTCATGCATGCCTACCGCTTTCCCGAGCATGAGGCCGCAGTCGCCCGCATCGCCCGGGAACTCGGCTTCGAGCAGGTGTCGGTCAGCCACGAGGTCTCGCCGCTCGTCAAATATGTCGGCCGCGGCGACACGACCGTGATCGACGCCTATCTCTCGCCGGTGCTTGGCCGCTATGTCGCGCAGGTGTCGGAGGAACTGGATGTCGCCCGGTCCGGCGCCCGGCTGATGTTCATGATGTCGTCCGGCGGGTTGACGGCGGCGGACCTGTTCCAGGGCAAGGACGCAATTCTTTCCGGGCCCGCCGGCGGCGTTGTCGGGCTTGCCAGGACGGGCGAGGCGGCGGGCTTCGGTCGGGTTATCGGCTTCGACATGGGCGGCACCTCGACCGACGTCGCCCATTTCGACGGCGAATACGAACGCGCCTTCGAGACGGAAGTCGCCGGCGTCCGTGTCCGGGCGCCGATGATGCTGATCCACACAGTCGCCGCCGGCGGCGGTTCGGTCCTCCATTTCGACGGCGAGCGCTTCCGCGTCGGGCCGGATTCGGCCGGCGCCAATCCCGGCCCGGCCTGCTACCGCAACGGCGGGCCGCTTGCCGTCACCGATGCCAATGTCATGCTCGGCAAGCTGATGCCGGAATTTTTTCCGGCGCTGTTCGGGCCTCAGCAGAACCTGCCGCTCGATGTCGAAACGGTGCATGCGCGTTTCGCGGCGCTTGCGGCCGAGATCGGTGACGGCCGCAGCCCCGAGGAGGTCGCCGACGGCTTCATCCGCATTGCCGTCGCCAACATGGTCGAGGCGATCAAGAAGATTTCCGTGCAGCGCGGCTATGACGTGACGCGTTATGCGCTGAACTGCTTCGGCGGCGCCGGCGGCCAGCATGCCTGCCTCGTCGCCGACGCGCTCGGCATGACGCGCATTCTGCTGCATCCGATGTCGGGTCTCTTGTCCGCCTACGGTATGGGTCTTGCCGATATCCGCTCGACGCGGCAGAAGGCGCTCGGCGTGGCGCACGACGATGCCGCGCCGCAGGCGCTGGCCGGGCTCGGGGCGGACCTGCAGGCCGAATGCCTGGCGGAACTCGACGCGCAGGCGGTTGGCCGCGACCGCATCCGCACGCATCTTCGCGCCCATGTCCGCTACGCAGGCACTGATACTGTGCTCGCCGTTGAGGCGCCCTTCCCGAAAATTGACGATGCGACGCGGCTCCGCGCCGAATTCGAGACGCTGCACAGGCGCCGCTTCGGCTTCGTCGCCGAGAACAAGCCGCTGGTGATCGATGCCGTCGAGGTCGAGACGGTCGGCGGCGGGGCGGCGCAGATGGAAACGGACGGTCTGGTGACGGCTTCGGGCGAAGCAGCCGTTAGCCGGCGAACCCGCTTCTATTCGCAGGGCGCGTTTCACGACGCACCGGTGGCGCTGCGCGCGGAAATCAAGCCGGGCGAGACGCTGACGGGCCCGGCCGTCGTCGTCGAAGCCAACCAGACGATCGTCATCGAGGACGGCTGGCAGGCGGAGCTGACCGCCAGGGACCATATCGTGCTCACGCGCATCAAGCCGCTGCCTGCGCGCACGGCGATCGGCACCAAGGCCGACCCGGTGATGCTGGAGATCTTCAACAATCTCTTTATGTCGATCGCCGAGCAGATGGGCGTGACGCTGCAGAACACCGCCTATTCGGTGAACATCAAGGAGCGTCTCGATTTTTCCTGCGCCGTCTTCGACAACCGCGGCAACCTCGTCGCCAATGCGCCGCACATGCCGGTGCATCTCGGCTCTATGGATGCGTCCGTCGCCACCGCGATCCGTGAGAACCCGGTCATCCACCCGGGCGACGTGTTCCTGATCAACGCGCCCTATAATGGCGGCACCCATCTGCCGGATCTGACGGTCTGCACGCCAGTCTTCGACGACGCGGGCCGCGCGATCCGCTTCTGGGTGGCAAGCCGCGGCCACCATGCCGATGTCGGCGGTATTTCGCCGGGCTCGATGTCGCCGCTCGCTACCAATATCGAGGAAGAAGGTGTCTATATCGACAATTTCAAGCTGATCGACCGGGGCCGCTTCTCAGAAGCGGAACTGGAAAGGCTACTTACCGGCGCGCGCTATCCGGTGCGCAACATCCTTCAGAACGTCAACGATCTGAAGGCGCAGGTGGCCGCCAACGCGAAAGGCGTGGCGGAGCTCAAGAAGATGATCGCCCAATTCGGCGACGACGTCGTCGAGGCCTATATGGGCCATGTGCAGGACAATGCCGCCGAAAGCGTCCGCCGCGTTCTCGACCAGCTCCGCGACGGTGAATTCTCCTACGAGATGGACCAGGGCTGCCGGATCGTCGCGAAGATCACCATCGATCGGGAAAGGCGCGAGGCGACGGTCGATTTCACCGGCACGTCGGCACAGCGTGCCGACAACTTCAACGCGCCGGAGCCGGTGACGCGGGCGGCGGTGCTCTATGTCTTCCGGGTGCTGGTCGAGGCGGACATCCCGATGAATGCCGGCTGCCTGAGGCCGATCCGCATCGTTATCCCGGAAGGCACGATGCTTTCGCCGCGCTATCCGGCGGCCGTCGTGGCCGGCAATGTCGAGGTCAGCCAGGCGGTGACCAATTGCCTGTTTGGCGCCGTCGAAGCCCAGGCCGCGGCGCAAGGGACGATGAACAACCTGACCTTCGGCAATGCCGACTACCAATATTACGAGACGATCTGCTCCGGCGCGCCGGCGGGGCCAGGCTACAACGGCGCCGACGCGGTCCACACCCACATGACCAATTCGCGCCTCACCGACCCGGAGATCCTCGAGACGCGCTTTCCGGTGGTGCTCGAGGATTTCCATATCCGCAAGGGTTCCGGCGGCCGCGGCAAATGGTCGGCCGGCGACGGCACGCAAAGGACGATCCGAGCCCGCGAGCGGCTGGATTTCGCCATCCTGTCCGGCCACCGCCGCATCCGTCCCTTCGGGCTGAAGGGCGGCGAACCGGGCGAACTCGGCCGCAATCATGTCCGGCGCAATGACGGCCGGATCGAAGAATTCGCCGGCTCTGCGCATACCGTGCTCGAGACGGGCGAGGCCTTCACGGTGGTGACGCCGACCGGTGGCGGTTACGGGAAGGCTTGAAACGGCGGGTTCGGGTAGCAGATGCCACCACCGGCAACGGACCACTTGCGCCAACAGCAGTCGCACGGCGAGACACCGATCAGCGGCCAGGATCGACCTCAGCGGACTTCGGTTAGAAAATCACTCACGGTTTCGGCGATGAAAGTCGTGATCCAAGTCTTTCCAGACGTAGAAGCCATTCCAGACACCGCGCCAAATCGACAATAGTCCGAGCGACTCGGTGTTTATGATCTGAGAAGTTGAACTCTTACCATGTGAGGGATCGCTTCTTTCCACCAAAAGACCGATGAGGGCCCCAACCCACCAGGCGATAATGAAGATAGCCGCAATGTTCCAGTAATACACGACTGCTGCGAGACAAATCATCAAACACGATCTGTAGATATTGAGCTTCAAAATGCGACTCTCTTTAGACGAGTGGCTAACCTATCTAGATATTTGCTCGGATTGACAATTGCGAAAAGGGCCGACACACATAAAAACATACTCGCCATCGAAACACTCGACAGGTCTCCTTCCCACCACGGCAACCTCAGCATCCAAAGGGCCGAGGTCCGCTTCGGGCCGACAGGAGACGGAAAACCCCTCGACCGCGATGCGCCAACAGCGGATGAACCACGAAGTGACTAGGCGCACCGAAACAATACAATCAGGAGATATGGGTGACATGGTTTGCCTGCCGATATAATGGTGCGCAAGCGAACCGACGGATAGAGGGGCCTTCATGTCTCCGCAGATCAAGACCAACGTGCGCGACGACGCCTTTGCGGTGCGGCGCACTGTCTTTATAGACGAGCAGGGCTATGAGAATGAGTTCGACGGCATCGACGACCACCCTTCCTGCGTACACGTGACGCTTTATATCGATGGCGAGCTGGCCGGGTGCTCACGCCTGTTCCCCGAGCTACTGGAGCGCGCACTTGCGCCTGAGAGTCCTCAGTCGCCCACATGCATGTTCGACGAGGGCGTGACGGCAGGGGAGAAGTACCTGCTGGGCCGCGTAGCCGTGATGCCGGCGTTTCGCCGCCGGGGTTTGGCGAGTGTGATCATTGCCGCGAGCGACGAGGCCGCGCGCGAGGCCGGCGCCAAACTGGTGAAGTTGCATGCCCAGGAATATGCGCACGATCTGTACGCCAAGCAGGGCTATACGCAGATCAGCGATGTTGACTGCGAGGACGAGGGCCAGCCGCACCTTTGGATGGCCAAGCGACTGTGATCTCGAGAGCAGCAGATCAGACATTACGTGTCCCCCACTCCTCCGTGTCCACCGTAGGCAACTTCAACAGAGGCGAGCGGGCGCGCAGGTGACGCATAGGGCCGAACGCCGACATTCGACTTAATGAGCGCAAACTCCAAAAGCCTGCGTACTCCAACCAGCACGATCTCGAGCATGCAATGTCGGAATCTCGTTTAGCCAATCGTCTTCAAGACGGACAAGCTATGGAGAACAACAATGGCCATCACCATTACCGCCTTTGAACGCTCGCCCGATCGCGGCAAGGGTCTGGCGCGTGACATGCGCGTTCGCTGGGCGCTCGAGGAAGTGGGCGAACCTTACGAGGTACGGCTGCTTTCGTTCAAGGCGATGAAGGAACCCGCGCATCGCGCGCTTCAGCCTTTCGGGCAGATTCCGACCTATGAAGAAAGCGACCTCGCTTTGTTCGAGTCGGGGGCGATCGTGTTCCATATCGCCGAGCGCCATGCCGGCCTGCTGCCGGATGGCGCGAACGCCCGGGCGCGCGCGATCGCCTGGATGTTCGCCGCGCTCAACACGGTCGAGCCGCCGATCTTCGACCGTGCCCTCGCCACGATCCTCGAGCGCGACGAGCCTTGGTACGAGGGGCGCCTGCGTCTCCTCGAGGACAGCATCCGCAAGCGGCTAGGCGACCTTTCCAGGCACCTTGGCGAGGCCGACTGGCTCGACGGTGGGTTCAGCGCCGGTGACCTCTTGATGGTGACGGTGCTGCTCAGGTTGAAAGGATCGGGAATACTGGAGGAATACCCGAACCTCTCCGCCTATGTCGCCCGCGGCGAGGCGCGGCGCGCATACAAGCGGGCTTTCGCCGCTCAGTTGGCGGTTTTCAACGCATCGTCCGGCTAACAAAGGCCCGCTCTCGTAACGCCCGAGAATCCGCTAGGAAGAGGGCGGGTTGGAGGGACAGGCGGCGGAACGCACTGCCATCGGCAGGCTTTGGGCTTTCGAAGCGTACGGCTCCCGGCAAGGGGTCTGCATGCGCTTCCCTGCAGTTCTTTCGATTGGTCTCGCCATCGCTTTGGCGGGGTGCGCTCAGGTAGCGGAGAAGGCGGAGAAAGCCGCCAACCGCTCTTTCACCAGCTATGCGCTCGGCAAGCCTTATGCCGAATCGCCAATCTCGGCCAATCGCCAATGGCGCGGCTTTCCGGCTCGGATGCGACCTTCGGGCCCCTGATCGGTGAGACGCGGCTTGCGGACGGCATGACGATCTACCGGCATATGGCGCCCAGCGCCGAGACCCAGACGGGCACGAATTTCGCCGGCCTGGTCGGCAGCTCCACGCTTTCGCAGAACAATCGGCTTTCCTACTTCCTGGTCGGCACCGACGGCATCGTCAAGGACTGGGCGACAGGTTCGGTTCAGGGCCGCGCCAGCGACTGCGTGCAATATATCGGCGGCATCATCAACGGCTGCAACGACATGCGGCAGCTGCAGGCCTCGCGTGAGCTCTACGACATGCGGGTGACGACCAAGGCCGGCCAGCCCTTTTCCAGCTGGGGCGAAGCGGCCGCGCCTGTTGTGAACTGATCGCGCCTGCAGACGCCGCGTGATTCCACCCGGCGTCAATATGCGCTAGCTCCGCTCCGCCCAGACCTTCGCCAGTTCGACGATCGTCTTTACCGCCCGTTCCATGTCCTGGCGGCTCACCCATTCGAGCGGCGAGTGGAAGGCGTGGCCGCCGGCGAAGAGGTTGGCGGAAGGCAGGCCCATGAAGGACAGGCGCGATCCGTCCGTGCCGCCGCGGATGCTGCCGCGCACCGGGGTCATGCCGGCGCGGCGGATCGCTTCCAGCGCATGCTCGACGATCTCCGGGTGGCGGTCGAGGATCGTCTTCATGTTGCGATATTGCTCCTTGACCTCGAAGCTATAGCCGGAGCCCGGATAGTCCTCGAGGACGCGCCGGACCAGCTGGTCGAGCATCGCTTCCTTGGCGGCGAGGCCGGCCTCTTCGAAGTCCCGGACGATGAAGCTCAAGGTTGCCCTTTCCATCGAGCCGGTGAGCCCGGTCGGATGGACGAAGCCCTCGCGGCCGGCAGTCGTCTCCGGCGCCATGTCCTTCGGCAGCCCCGCGACGATCGCCGACGCGATCTTGATGGCGTTTTCCATTTTACCCTTGGCGAAGCCCGGATGGATGGCGACGCCGTGGATGGTGATGTCGACGCTGTCGGCCGAAAAGGTCTCGTCCTCGATATGGCCGGCGGTCTCGCCGTCGACCGTATAGGCGAACTCGGCACCGAGTGTTTCAAGGTTGACCTTGTCGACGCCGCGGCCGATCTCCTCGTCGGTCGTGAACAGCAGCTTGATCGTTCCGTGGCGGATGTCCGGATTGTCGATGAGCTGCTGGGCGGCGGTGACGATCTCGGCGAGGCCGGCCTTGTCGTCAGCGCCGAGCAGCGTCGTGCCGTCGGTGGTGATGATGTCATTGCCGATCTGGTCGGCGAGCGTCGGATTGTTGATGACGCGGATCACCTGCTGCGGATCGCCCGGAAGCCTGATATCGCCGCCGGCATAGTTTTGGACGATCTGCGGCTTGACGTTCGTGCCAGTGAAATCCGGCGCCGTATCCATGTGCGAGCAGAAGCAGATCACCGGCACCGCCTTGTCGACGTTGGACGGAATGGTCGCGTAGACATAGCCGTGCTCGTCGAGATGGGCGTCGGCAAGCCCGATCTCCAGCAATTCCTCGACCAGCAGGCGGCCGAGCGTTTTCTGTTTTTCGGTGGAGGGCTGCGCCGGCGACTTCGGGTCCGACTGGGTATCGATGACGACGTAGCGCAGGAAACGGTCGGTGACGGTGTCGGCCATGGCGAGCTCCAGGAATGCATCGATCGCCGATCGCTATAGCCTGCGCGGCCGCCGGGGTGAATTGATTTTCGTCTTGCCGGTGCGTTTGCCGGACCGGTCGACCGGAGGTTACGAGCTTTTGCTGGCGGCCGGGGCACAACGGGGGCATGATCGTCAAGGTAGCGGCGACGCAGGCCGCTCCGCACGACCATGCCAAGATGCAAGAACGGAAAACCCCCTTGAGGAGGATACGGTGAGCGGACACGTCTACAAGAAAGTCGAACTGATCGGAAGTTCCCCGAACTCGATCGACGAAGCCATCGAAACGGCGATTTCGCGGGCTTCTAAAACCATGCGGAACCTCGACTGGTTCGAGGTGGATCAGGTTCGTGGACAGATCGTCAATGGCGAAGTCGCCCACTATCAGGTGGTGATGAAGGTCGGCTTCCGCATCGACGACTGAAGGGCGCGGGAGAGGGAAGTTTGCCGGTGGGCCGTCCATTTCGTTCGGCCCACCGGCGTTCTGACGGTAAGGCTCAAGCGGCCTGCGGGGCGGCGGTAGAACGCCGATCCAGTGCCCCGCTCCAAAGCGTCAGCAGCAAGGCGACGGATACGAGTACGGCACCGACCCAGGGCGTTGCGCCAAGCCCGAGGGCGGAATCGACCACCCGCCCGCCGAGCCAGGCGCCGAGGGCGATGCCGAGGTTGAAGGCGGCGATGTTGAGCGCCGAGGCGACCTCCACGGCGCCGGGGCGGTGCTCCTTGGCCAGCTGGACGACATAGAGCTGCAGCCCCGGAACATTGGCGAAGGAGAGGAAGCCGAGCGCAGCCAGCGTAACGAGCGTCGGCACCGGCGAAGTCGCCGTGAAGGAGAAGGTGAGGAGCACCAAAGCCTGGAGGAGAAAGAGGCCGGCAAGCGCCTTCACCGGATTGGCATTGGCGACCCGACCTCCGGCGATGTTGCCGACGGCGATGGCGACGCCGTAGAGCACCAGGATCAGGCTGACGCTTTCGGCCGAGAAGCCGGTGATCTGCTCAAGGATCGGCGCCAGATAAGTGAAAGCGACGAAGGTGCCGCCATAACCGAGCGCGGTCATGGCGAAGACGATCAGCAGGCGGCCGGAGGAAAGCACGCGGAGCTGATCGACGAGCCTTGCCGGGGCGGTCCTGGAAAGCGTCCTCGGCAACAGCGCCGCCACGGCGAGAAAGGCGATGACGCCGAGCGCCACAACCGCCCAGAAAGTGGTGCGCCAGCCGAAGATCTGACCGATATGGGTGCCGATCGGCACGCCGGTGACGATCGCCACGGTCAACCCCATGAACATCATGGCGATCGCCGAGGCGCGGCGGTTTTCCGCCACGAGATCGGCGGCAATCGTCGAGCCGACCGAGAAGAACACGCCATGCGCGAAGGCCGAAAGCACCCGGGCGGCGAGCAGCATTTCATAGCTCGGCGAAAGTGCGGCGGCCGTATTGCCGGCGATGAACAGCGCCATCAGGCCGAGGAGCAGCGGCTTGCGCTCGATCCGGCCGGTAAGCGCGGTGAGGATGGGTGCGCCGAAGGTGACGCCGAGCGCATAGACGCTGACGATCAGGCCGGCGAGCGGCAGGGTGATTGCGAGGTCGGCCGCGACCGTCGGCAGCAGGCCGACGATGACGAATTCGGTGGTGCCGATCGCGTAGGCCGCGATCGTCAGGGCGAAGATGGCTAAAGGCATGGCAAGTCCGTTTCCGCCTCCGTTCGGAAAGGGAAGGAGGCTTGAAGAGGCGTTGAGGTGATGGTCTTTCGCAGTGCAATATGCAGGCGGCGCGCCGCTCCGATAAGGCGCGGGCCTGTCGAAACGCCTGTGAATGAAATTCATGAATGAAGGTCAGATGGGCTTACGGATCATGGGCCGGCTGGGCTTGGAGCGGAACCCGATCGGATGGAAACGGCGTCAGTCGGGAGCGTTTGACACCCCCCTTTGCCTTGCCGGGCATCTCCCCACAAGGGTGGAGATTGGCAAGTGGCAACGTCCCCCCACCGAGTATCCAATGCATGGGCTTTAAAGGTGCTTTCGGCAACGCACGCTGGCGTGGGGCAGAGCGGCGCTTCGAGCCGATCTCCCCACCTGTGGGGGAGATGCCCGGCAGGGCAGAGGGGGGTACCTCCGACCGCCGCAACGCTTCAGCCGGATCGGGCCTTGCACTAGCCGCGTGCCAGCCACCCCTCGATGCCGCGCGCCGCGGCGCGTCCGGTCGCAAGGCAGGCGGTCAGCAGATAGCCGCCGGTCGGCGCCTCCCAGTCGAGCATCTCGCCGGCGGCGAACAGGCCGGGAAGCGCCTTCAGCATGTAGTGGTCGTCGATCTGATCGAGACCGATGCCGCCCGCCGCGGAAATCGCCTCGGCGATCGGCCGCGGCCGGAGGAGCGGGATGGGCAGGGCCTTGATCGCGGCCGCTAGCCGCGCCGGGTCGGCCTTGGGGGCCTCCGGCATGAGTTCGCGCAAGAGCGCCGCCTTGACGCCTTCGAGCCCGGCGGCCTTTCTGAGGCGATTGGAAAAGCTTGCCTTGCCGTCTTGGCGAGCGAGGTCGCGCGTCAGGCGGTCCAGGCTTCGGCCCGGCGCGAGATCGAGCGTAAGAAAAACCTTACCATCCCGTTCAAGCCGATCGCGGAGAGCCGCCGCGTGGGGGTAGATGAGGCTGCCTTCGACGCCGTGGCGGCTCACCACGAATTCACCCTGAAAGGCGCCGGCCTCGGACGAGGCGATCACGGATTTCAAGGGTTCGCCGGCAAAGCGTTCGAAAAACGCCGCGCTCCAGGCGACGTCGAAGCCGCAATTGGCGGGGCGAAACGGGCGGATGTCCACGCCTCTTTCGCTCAGCCAAGGCACCCAGGCGGCGTCGGAGCCGAGCCGCGGCCAGCTTGCACCGCCGAGCGCCAGCAGGGCCGCGTCCGGCTGGACGATCTTCTGCCCCTCCGGCGTCTCGAGGAGATAACCGTCTTCGGCAAAGCCCAGCCAGCGATGGTGCGTCAGGAGCGTGACACCCTGCGCCTCCAGCCGGCGCAGCCAGGCGCGTAAGAGCGGCGAGGCCTTCATCGCCTTTGGAAAGACGCGGTCCGAGGAGCCGACGAAGGTCTCGGTGCCGAGCCCTGCCGCCCAGGCCCGCACGTCGTCCGGCATGAAGGCGTCGAGGGCCGGGCGCAGTCGATCGGAGGCGGCGCCGAAGCGGGTGGTGAAGCGGCGATAGTCCTCGGCATGGGTGATGTTAAGACCGGACTTGCCGGCGAGCAGGAACTTGCGGGCGGCGGTCGGCATCGCCTCGTAAATCGTCACCGCAAGACCGGCCGCGGATAGCAGCTCGGCCGCAATCAGGCCGGCCGGACCGCCGCCGATGATGGCGACCTCTTTTCGCTCAGCTGGCTTCAAGACTGTGCTTCCGCTGGCGCGGGTCCGGTTGATTCGCGCAGGATCAGTTCGACCGGCCAGAGCTCTTGGATCTCCTCCGCCGCCCGGCCGCCCAGGAGTTGCAGGACGAGATCCGCCGACCGCGCCCCGGCCGCGCGCATCGACGAGCGCGTCGCCGACAGCGACGGAACCATGTTCTCCGCCGTCAGATAGGGAAACACGTCATCATGAGCGATTACCGAGATGTCCTTGCCGACGACGAGGCCGCGCGACCTGACCGCCCGATAGACGCCGAGCGCCGTCATCATCGAGCCGGCGACGAAGGCGGTCGGCCGCGGCGCCTGTTCGAGGAAGGCCCGGGCATAGCGAAAGCCGAGCTCGTCGGTGAAGTGGTCGTGGACGAGGAGCCGGGGATCGAAGGCAATGCCGCGTTCCTGCAGCGCGTCGCGGTAACCCTTGTCTCGATGCAGCGAGAAGGTCCGGCCGTGCCGTCCGTTGATCATCGCGATGCGCCTGTGGCCGAGGTCTATCAGATGCGAGGTGGCGCGACGGATGGCTGTCTCGTTGTCGATGTCGAGCCAGGCGTGCGGCACGTCGGTCTCGGAGCGGCCGTGCACCAGGAACGGGAAGCCGAGCTCGTGCAGCAGGGCAATGCGCTCGTCGTTCGGCTTCGGCGAATGGACGATCACCGCATCGACCCGGCCGCTGGTCGCCAGCCTGCTGTAAAGCGATACTTCGTCGGTGGAGTCGCGATCCGCCGTCGGGCTGACGAGGATATCGATGTCCTCACCGTCGAGCCGCTCGGCCATGCCGCTCATATATTCGGCGAAGTGGAATTCGCCGGTCCGGCCCATGACCACGCCGATTGCGCCGGCGCGACCGGTGACGAGGCGCACCGCGTTGATATTGGGGCGATAGCCGAGCCGCACGGCCTCTTCCGCGACGCGTTTGCGGGTCTTCTCGCTGACTTCCGGATAGCCGCTGAGCGCGCGGCTGACCGTCGTCGGCGAAAGCCCCAGTTGGCGGGCGAACTCCTTGAGCTTCATGCGGCCTATCTATTCCCTTAACCCCGTTGCCTCGATGAGGAATATACGCCTTTGGCACCAGGGACAACCGATCGACGCACCTCGAACTTGCCTCCCCGGTGGCGGGGCAGTCAACCAAATCGTTTTAAATTTCCGCGTAATTGCCCGCCCGATCATTTTCGGGGATGGAACTTTCAAAGAGAAGTTGTAAACAGCGTAAATCCCTGAAACAACAGAGTTAAGCTGCCCTGCATCTGGCGAATATCGCCACATGCAGCGACGTATTGACAATAATCCGGTCTTCTGACAGCTTTTTCCAGCCAAACCGTTTTCGAATTTGCTGAGGAGCTTTCGAGCGGTGGGGGATTTGGAGGAGCCATCGACCATGACACTGCTTCTGAGGACCTTGACTTTCTGCGCCGCACTCGGCGCCGCCGATCTTGCCGCCGCCGCCGAGCTCTCGCTCGCGGCCAACACCACCGGCAAGAACGTGAATTTCATGCGCGAGCAGCTCGACGCCTTCGAGAAGAAGACCGGCCACAAGGTCAGTCTCGTTACGATGCCGCCGTCGAGCAGCGAGCAATTCAGCCAGTACCGGCTGTGGCTGGCCGCCGGGAACAAGGATGTCGACGTCTACCAGACGGACGTCATCTGGGCGCCACAGCTCGCCGACCAGTTCCTCGACCTGACCGAGGCGGCCAAGGACGTGGCCGACGAACACTTCCCCTCGATCATCCAGTCGCAGACCGTCAACGGCAAGCTCGTGGCGCTGCCGATCTTCACCGACGCGCCGGCGCTCTATTACCGCAAGGACCTGCTGGAGAAATACGGCAAGGCGCCGCCGAAGACCTGGGATGAGCTGGCGTCGACCGCCAAGGAGATCCAGGAGAAGGAACGTGCCGCCGGAAAGGCGGATATCTGGGGCTTCGTCTTCCAGGGCAACGCCTATGAGGGGCTGACCTGCAATGCGCTCGAATGGATCAAGTCCTCCGGCGGCGGCCAGATCGTCGAGCCCGACGGGACGATTTCCGTCAACAACGAGAAGGCGGCCGCGGCGATCGAGCGCGCCAAGGAATGGATCGGTACGATTTCGCCTGAGGGCGTGCTTGCCTATCAGGAGGAAGAATCGCGCGGCGTCTGGCAGACCGGCAATGCCGTGTTCATGCGCAACTGGCCCTATGCCTATGCGCTCGGCAATGGCGATGACAGCGCCGTCAAAGGCAAGTTCGAGGTGATGCCGCTGCCGACCGCGACCGATGGCGAAAAACCCTCCTCGACGCTCGGCGGCTGGAACCTCGCGGTGTCGAAATACTCCGATGAGCAGGAAGCAGCGATCGAGCTGGTCAAGTTCCTCTCGTCGAAGGAAGTGCAAAAAGCGCGGGCCCTGCAACTGTCGCAGCTGCCGACGATCGCCGCCCTTTACGACGATGCGGAAGTCGCCGCCGCGCAGCCCTTCATGCCAAACTGGAAGCCGATCTTCCAGAACGCCGTGCCGCGTCCCTCCGCCGTGACCAAGGTCAAGTACAACGAGGTCTCCTCGAAGCTCTGGAGTGCCGTCCATAACACGCTCTCCGGCGACGGCACCGCGGCGGAGAACCTCGAACTGCTGGAAGTCGAGCTGACCGATCTAAAGGGCGACAGCTGGTAAACCTCCCCGGGGCGGGGAGGCACTGTAAAACTCTGTACCTCTCTCCCCGCCTTGCAGCCGTCGCCGGGGATGGCGGCCACTCCGGCCGCCATCCCCCTCAAAAACCTCGAGCGACATGCGCTCACATACGTTCGCGCCACCGCTCTATCTGCCTGTTTTGCCGCATTTGTGCGACGTCAGGTGATTTCACCTGACTGCAAAATGCTGGCGAAAGCCGAACGGCAAAGGGGAGCCAAATCGATGACCGACCTCACTGTTGCGGACCCGCCGGCCGCGCTTGCGCATGCGAAACATATCAATTCGGACCTCAAGGCCCAGCGCGTCCGCTCCGCCTGGGTGTTTCTGGCGCCGACCCTTCTGGTGCTGGCGCTGGTCGCCGGTTGGCCGCTCGTCAGAACCATCTATTTCAGCTTTACCAATGCGTCGCTGACCAACCTTTCCGGCGCCGAGTTCGTCGGCCTGCAGAACTATCTTTCCTGGATCACGCTGAAGAGCGGCCGCACCATCTACAAGGGCCTACTCGCCGATCCGGCCTGGTGGAACGCCGTCTGGAACACGCTCAAATTCACCGTCGTCTCGGTCAGCATCGAGACGGCGCTGGGTCTCGTCGTGGCGCTGGTGCTGAACGCCCATTTCCCCGGCCGCGGCCTGGTCAGGGCGGCGATCCTCATCCCCTGGGCGATCCCGACGATCGTTTCGGCCAAGATGTGGGCCTGGATGCTCAACGACCAGTTCGGCATTCTGAACGAGATCCTGCTCGGGCTCGGGCTGATCAGCCAGAAGATCGCCTGGACCGCCAGCCCCGACACGGCGATGGTCGCCGTGCTGATCGTCGACGTCTGGAAGACAACGCCGTTCATGGCGCTCTTGATCCTTGCCGGCCTGCAGATGGTGCCGGTCGACATCTACGAGGCGGCGAAGATCGACGGGGTTCATCCGTTCCGGGTGTTCTGGCGGGTGACGCTGCCGCTTATCCGACCGGCGCTGATGGTGGCGGTGATCTTCCGCATGCTCGACGCGCTGCGCATTTTCGACCTGATCTACGTGTTGACGCCCAACAATGCGCAGACGAAGACGATGTCGGTGCTCGCCCGCGAGAACCTCTTCGATTTCGACAAATTCGCCTATGGGGCGGCCGCCTCGACGATGCTGTTTTTGATCATCGCCTCGATCACCGTCCTCTACATGTGGTTCGGGCGCGTCAATTTCGATGGAGGGGAACGCTGATGGCCGCCACGCTCGCAAAGCGCACCGCTTTTTACCTGCTCGTCGCCACGATCATCCTGATTGCGGTCTTTCCCTTCTATTACGCGATCCTGACGAGCCTCAAATCCGGCACCGCCCTGTTCCGCGTCGACTACTGGCCGAGCGAACTCTCGCCCGCCAACTACACGAGCGTCGTCTCGAGCGGCAGCTTCCTCCGCAACCTCGGAAACTCGCTGCTGGTGGCAACGCTGGTCGTCGCCATCTCGCTGCTGTTCGCGGTCACCGCCGCCTACGCGCTCGGCCGGGTGCGCTTCCGCGGCCGGTCGCTGCTGCTGTTGACCATTCTGTCGGTGTCGATGTTCCCGCAGATTGCCGTCCTTGCCGGTCTCTTCGAGCTCATCCGCGGAATCGGTATCTTCAACACGCCGCTGGCGCTGATCTTTTCCTATATGATCTTCACGCTGCCCTTCACCGTCTGGGTGCTGACCACCTTCATGCGCGACCTGCCGGTGGAGATCGAGGAGGCGGCGATCGTCGACGGTGCCTCGCCCTGGGTGATCATCACGCGGGTGTTCATGCCGTTGATGTGGCCGGCCTTGGTCACCACCGGCCTGCTCGCCTTCATCGCCGCCTGGAACGAATTCCTGTTCGCGCTGACCTTTACCTCGTCGGACGTGCAACGCACCGTGCCGGTGGCGATCGCGCTGCTTTCGGGCAGCAGCAACTTCGAAATCCCCTGGGGCAACATCATGGCCGCATCGGTGATCGTCACGGTACCCCTCGTGGTGCTGGTGCTGATCTTCCAGCGGCGGATCATTTCCGGCCTGACGGCCGGCGGCGTCAAAGGCTAGCGCGGGATGAGGAAAGTGTGCGCGGTTTTCCGCCCGCATCCCGCGTAATTTAGGGAGAAAGAGATGGCAGAGCTGCAATTGCGCGACATTCGCAAGTCCTTCGGCGCCTATGAGGTGATCAAGGGCGTCAGCATGGACATAAGGGCGGGCGAGTTCATGGTTTTCGTGGGCCCTTCCGGCTGCGGAAAATCGACCCTACTAAGATTGATCGCCGGTCTGGAAGAGATCACCTCCGGCACGCTCGCCTTCGACGGGAACGTCGTCAATCATCTGGTCCCGTCGAAACGCGGCATCGCCATGGTCTTCCAGTCCTATGCGCTCTATCCGCACATGACCGTCTTTGAAAACATGGCCTTCGGGATGCAGCTTGCCGGCAAGGACAAGGAGCAATGCCGCAAGCGGGTCGAAGCGGCAGCGGAAATGCTGCAGCTCTCCCCCTATCTCGAACGCCTGCCGCGCCAGCTCTCGGGCGGTCAGCGGCAGCGCGTCGCGATCGGCCGAGCGATCGTGCGCGATCCGAAGGTTTTCCTGTTCGATGAGCCGCTTTCCAACCTTGATGCGGCGCTGCGCGTCGCGACCCGCATCGAGATCGCCAAGCTTCACCGCAGCATGCATAAGACGACGATGATCTATGTCACCCACGACCAGGTCGAGGCGATGACGCTCGCCGATCGCATCTGCGTGCTTCGCGACGGGCGCGTCGAGCAGATCGGCACGCCGCTCGAGCTTTATGAGAACCCGAATTCGGTTTTCGTCGCCGGCTTCATAGGCTCGCCGAAGATGAACTTCCTCTCGGGACCCTTCGCCGAGCTCTACCAGGCGAATACGATCGGCATTCGGGCCGAGCACCTGGAGATCGCCGGCGAGGACGCGCCATGGGCCGGAACCGTCGTCCACTCCGAAATGCTTGGGTCGGACAGCTATATCTATCTCGACATCGGCGCCGGCGAACCGGTGATCGTGCGAGAGAACGGCACCTCCCGGCATCAGCCCGGGGAGACGGTGCGGATCTCGCCGGATGCCGGACAAATCCACCGTTTCGATGCGGCGGGGCGGTCGATCGGCCGGCAAATCATGCGAGGTGCCGCCTAATTTAGATCGCATCGATTTCGGATCATTTCCAAAAGCCAGACGTTAGACCCGGTAGGGCGAAATCCCAGCCCAACCCCGGTCGACAGATTCAATTCACGCACAGCGGGCACCCGCGGCGGATGCCCCAATCAGCAGGAGAACGAGCTTGTCTATCAACACCATTGTGTGGGGTGAGAACATCCACGAGCAGACGAACGCCGTCGTCAGGGAAATCTATCCGGACGGCATGCACAACACGATTGCCGCAGCGCTGAACAGCGACCCCGCGATCAGGGCGACGACGGCGACGCTGCAGGAGCCGGAGCATGGGCTCAGCGAAGAGCGGCTCGCGGCCGCCGACGTGCTTCTGTGGTGGGGCCACAAGGATCATGGCGCCGTCGACGACAGGACCGTCGAGCGCGTCGCCAAGCGGGTCTGGGAGGGGATGGGGCTGATCGTCCTGCATTCCGGCCATTTCTCCAAGGTCTTCAAGCGGCTGATGGGCACGCCCTGCGCGCTCAAATGGCGCGAGGCGGGCGAGCGCGAACGCGTCTGGGTGGTCAACCCGCGCCATCCGATTGCCGAAGGCCTCGGCGACAATTTCGTCATCGAGCACGAGGAGATGTATGGCGAGCAATTCTCTGTGCCGGAGCCGCTGGAGACGGTGTTCATCTCCTGGTTCGCCGGCGGCGAGGTGTTCCGCTCGGGGCTCACCTGGCGGCGCGGTGCTGGCAATATCTTCTATTTCCGCCCCGGCCATGAGACCTATCCGACCTACCACGATGAGACGGTTCAGCACGTGTTGCGCAATTCGGTGAAATGGGCCTACAACCCGCAAGGCACCTACAAGGCGATCCACGAAGCGCCGAACGTGCCGGTGGAAAAGGCGCTGGAGCCGATCGTCGAGCGCGGCCCGAAGCTGCACCGGGCCGGCGAGGCCGGTTACAGATGAGGAGGCTGCCGATGCGTCTTTTGATAGTTGGAACCGGCGGCATGGCGAACAGCCATGCAAACGCCTTCGCCAAGATAGACGGCGTCGAGATGGTCGGCGCCGTCGATGTCGACCCGAACCGCGCCAAGGCCTTTGCCGAGCAGCACGGCATCGAGCATACCTTCACCTCGCTCGAGGAGGCGATCGCCTGGGGTGAGTTCGATGCCGCGACGAATGTCACGCCCGACAAGGCGCACCATCCGACGACGCTGGCCCTGATTGCCGCCGGCAAGCACGTGCTTTGCGAGAAGCCGCTGGCGGAGAACTACGAGAAGGCCGCGGAAATGGCCGCGGCGGCGGAGCGCTCCGGTCTCGTCGCCATGGTCAATCTCACCTACCGCAACGTGGCGCCGCTGCAGAAGGCGCGCGAACTGGTGCTTTCCGGCGCGATCGGCGAGGTCAGGCATCTGGAGGCCTCCTACTTGCAGAGCTGGCTGGTCTCGAAGGCCTGGGGCGACTGGGCAAGCGAGTCGAAATGGCTGTGGCGGCTCTCGACCAGGCACGGCTCGAACGGCGTGCTCGGCGATGTCGGCATCCACATTCTGGATTTCGCCGGCTACGGCGCCGGGATTTCGGTCGAGCGCGTCTTCGCCCGGCTGAAGGCCTTCGACAAGGCACCCGGCAACCGGATCGGCGAATACGACCTCGATGCCAATGACAGTTTCGCCATGACGGTGGAGTTCGACAGCGGCGCGATGGGCGTCATCCATGCGAGCCGCTGGGCGACCGGCCATTTGAACGAGCTGCGGCTGAGGCTGCATGGCGACAGGGGTGCGCTGGAGGTGATCCACACGCCGGACGGCTCGAGCCTGCGCGCCTGCCTCGGGCCCGACGTCGAAAAGGCCATCTGGCGCGAGGTCGATGCGGGCACCGTGCTGACCAATTATGAGCGGTTCGTCGCCGCGGTTCAGACGGGGCAGATGGCCGAGCCCGGCTTCCGCCATGCCGCCGACCTGCAGAAGGTGCTCGATCTCGCCATTGAAACCGAACGCGAACGGCGGGAACTCGGCGTCGCCGAGATGGAATGGGCCCAGGACGGGCGGCTCGCCGTCGGCGGGTGACAAATCTGCTCCCGCCTTAAGTCATTCCAAAGGCGGGAGACAGGCATCGCGTTCGGCGTTCACAAGGAGCGCGCCCCGAGCAGCAATTTATCGCCGCTCGCTTCATTCAAATGATGACGGCTTCGGTGTGAAGCGAAGCCGTCGCGCTTTAGGCATGCGAGTGGTGACGATAGTCCCAGACCGCCCAGGCGGCGATTGCGGCGACGAGCACGCCGAGGATGACGTGAGTCCACATCGCGTTCACATTCGCCATGAAGCCGAGCAACCAGGGAGAGACGATCAACCACAGGCCGATCACCATATTGGCCCATTCCTCCCATTCAGCGAAGGCCGAAAGGGTCGCGACCGCCAAGGCGCCGAGCACGATCGCGGCGATCCAGGCGTTCCAGGTCGCCGTCGTATCCGATGCGAAGCCGATGACCCAGGGAGAGAGGAACAGGCAGACTGCCAGGACCAGATTGGCCCAATCCTGGCTTCTTCTTCCTGCCATGAGAGTGTTGGGCATGACAACCTCCACGTATGAAGCTTGATCAAAGCGTCACCACTCTCGTGCAACACACGTTCCAGCGCAGGCCGTTTGCACGGTTGCCGTAACGCCTTGAATTGCTGGTGTAATTTTATCCTGAAATCGGGCCGAATTCAAGAAATCCTGCAATAGGCGGTTTTTGCAGGTTATTCCCGTTGTGCATGACCTGCGGGGATCATCAAAAGGCGTCCGCGCGGGAGCTTGCTTTCGGTCCCGGCAGTGCCGCTTTTGGCCTGCCGCGACGGCACGAATGCGGCTTGGCAGGGGTGCTTCATTGCTAGGCAGCGTTTGTCCCGGGCGGCAATCCGTCCTATGACAGTGGCGTCCGAAACAGTTTCCTGCGAGGCCAGCATGGCTCACCGGCCCGTCGCCGCCCACTCCTTCTGGCGCGATCCGGCGCTTCCCTTTCTGGAGGCGCGCCAGGTCGCGGACGGGCGCGACATCTGCTACGGGCTCCACAGCCACCCGACCTTCTCTATCGGTGCGGTCACCAACGGCCGCAGCAGCTACCGCAACGGCCGCCACCGGCACGACGTGGAGGCCGGCGCGGTCGTGCTCATGAACCCGGAAGAGGCGCATGCCTGCAATCCGCTTCGAAACGCCCCCTGGAGCTACCGCATGCTCTATGTGGACTTGGCATGGTTGCGTGAGATGCGAGGGGCGGCCGACTTCATCCCCTATGCCGCCGTGGTGAGTACCGATCCCGATGTTTATCGCAGCCTCGAGCGGTTGTTTGACATGCTGTTCGACACGAGAATCGAGACGCTTGCCAAGGAATGCGCGGCGGCGGCGTTCTTCGGCGAACTCGACGGTCGCCTCGAAAGGATCGAGGCGCCGGCTGCGCCGGCCACGTCCCGCCTCGACCGGGCCGCGGACTTCATCACCGAGCATTGCACGCGCCGCCTGCGGCTCCGAGAGATCGCCGATGTCTCGGGCCTGTCACCGTCCTATCTGGTGCGGGCCTTCCGGGCGCGCTATGGCATGACGCCGCACGCCTACCAGCTCAACCGCCGCATCCAGTTCGGGCAAAGTGAATTGCGTCGCGGCCGGCCGATCGTCGATGTGGCGCTGTCGGCCGGTTTTGCCGACCAGGCCCATTTCCAGCGGGTCTTCAAGCAGCATGTGGCGGCGACGCCGCGGCAGTATGCAAGGCCTGCCCCGTGAAGCCGTCGCACCGGTCACGTGGCCGGTGCTGGCGCCGAAGCCGTGGCGGAGGCCTGTGGTCAGCGCAACGATGTTGACCGGTCCCGGCGAGATCGAGGGGGCGAGCGCGAAGGAGTTCATCAAAAAATAGAGCGCCAGCGACATCGGCCACCTATTTCATCAGCGGCAGGTCGCCGGTCAGCGACCGGACCAGCTTGGCGGGGCCGTGAAGGCAAAGACCGAGATAGCGCAGATCGCCGTGGCATATTTCGCCGATGCCGAGCTCGTAGGCCTCATAGCTCTTGGCGCGCTGCGCCGTTTCGGTGACGCCGATCATGCCAAGCCCGGATGTTTCCTGCGCCGCCGCCCGTATCCTGAGTTCCATCAGGCCGCCGGCATCCGACATCAGCATGGGCATGACGATGGTGGTGATGCCTTGATGACGGTTGCCGTCGGCATCGTGGACGGCATGGCCGATCAGATCCGGCCGCTCCTTGCCGAGCGTCATGGCCAGTATGGCGGCGGTGTTGGCGATCAGGCCTCGCGGCAGGGCCTGGTCGATGACGAATGCGCAGCGTGTCACGGGTCTTCCTCTTGGTTTCAGTTGCCGGGAAGGTAAGCACCGGCCGGCCGGCGTTATTGAAGGAAATTGCCCTGGCGATTTTCTGCGACGGTCGGGCAACGGCGAGGCCAAAGCATCACTCGGTATGCGTTGACTATTCGGCAGACAATGGCAACGGCAAACTGGCTGGAAACTTATAGGAAAGCCCGGCCGCGGGTGGTGGACGGCCCGATTGAGCGGCTACCGAACCTTGCCCGGCAAGGTCTTGACGGAACGTGCGTTTCAGCACAGTGCGGTAGCTATATTCGTAATATCTATTTTTAGGAAATAACGTAATGAAGTGAAAATGCAGAGTTATTCCTGCGGCACCCGCGATTTTTGCACCAAGAACATCAGCATACCCTAAAACATTATCTCGAAAGGTACTGTCCCGTTAGTGACATACAGCTGTTTATTATTGAACGAATATTTTATGGCGTTTGCCACAATTCCAAACCTCTGATAGATGTGCAACGCTTTTGTGACAGACCATGGGAGATGACAGTATGGGGATTCTCGACTTCAATCGTCTTATGCGCACAACACTTCATCGCGCTACGGCTGCACTCCACGATCCAAAAGCGAGCCAATTTTCCGACGCCGTAAAAAAAGCCAAGCAGCCGTCCGTGCCGCAGGGCAATCCTGAAAAGGAGCAGGACGGTCGCGTCGACCACAAGATCAAGAAAGACGAGACGCTTTCCGGCATTGCGCCGCTCTACGAACAGAGTGTTCCCGACATACTGCTGACGAACCCGACCATCCGCAATCCCGACGTGATTGATGAAGGCGGCTCTTTGCGGATATTGAGCGAGGAGCGGCGCACCAGCCTGGAAACCATCGCCGAGCTTCAAGCCGACGCTGACAAGGCGACAAGTCCTGCTGACAAGGATGAAAAAACCAAGGCGCTGAAGCTTGCGGTCCAGACGGATCTGCAGTCGGCCGGCAAGAACGAGGCCTATACGCCCGAGAAGCTCAAGACCTCCCTCGATCAGCGCGAGGCGGATCTCATCGCGCTGGGGCCAAAAACCGACGAATATAAGAAGCTCGTGCAGAGCGAGCGGAAGACGGTCGAAAGCAATCTGAATGCTGTTTTCGAGCCGCTCAGCAAGCTGGTGAACGCAGCGCAGCAGAATCCCGCGGAATGGGGGAAGGTTCAAACCGAACTTACCGACCAGTTCGCAAAACTCGCGAAGGACGCACCCGACGGCGGCGAAGCCGCGATCAACAGCGCTCGCGAGACGCTGAAGACCTTTGGCCCGTCCGACAAGGGCTTTGTCGAGGCGCTTGATGCCAGCGGGCGCGAGATTCTGGTCAATAGACCCGCCAAACGCGTGCAAGACGCGTTCCGCGAAGGCAAGAACGACTTCAAGGGTTTCGACGGAGCCGACGCCATACAGTTCAAGAAAGAGGACGGTGCCGCCCGCGCCGCCAAGGTACTCAACGAGGTGACCAAGAACGTCACCGACGAAACCGCGGTCCTGATTGTTCAGCAGGCAAATCAACCGATCGAGGCGTTCGGAAACAAGGACACAAAAGTGCTGGATGTCATCCAGCAAACGATCGGCCAGCAAACGGCGATTAATTCCGGCGCGCTTCCCGACAGCCTGGCGGGTCGCTACGTCAATCCGGAAACCAACCTCTGGCGGACTCTGGCGCAACACGACCTGTTTGCGAATTACTCCGAAGCTCTCGGCAGGATTTCGAAAGCTCCCGGTGGAGCCAAGCTCATCGATGACAGTGCAAAATCGATCTCCAAGGCCGTAAAGGATACGACGGACAACACCTTTGCGGATTGGGAAGCCAAGCTTCCCGAAAAAGCGAGGACGTTCTCGCTCGAAGACAAGAAGAAGATCGGCAAGGAAATCGGCATCCCCTATCCGCAGATCAAACCTGTCGACCCTGAGGCGGCTGGCGAACCTTTCCGGAAAGCCGTTGCAGGCGGCAATGATCCGACCCTGAGCCTCGCCGTCGTCAGGGAGCTCAACAAATCCGGCAACACCAGCAGCGCGAATGCGGTCTTCGATGCTGTGATCAAGGGCACCGACGACCTGACAAAGAATAGTCAAAATGTCGTGGGCGACTTCGCCAAGGATCATCTCGTCGTCGCCAATGACTGGAAATCGTCGCTCTCTGCCAAACAACTGACCGACGGCATCGACGATTCGATCGCCAACAAGCAGGGCAGCAAAGACAAGATGGATGAACAGGGTGCAAGGATCTTCCGTACCCTGAGCGCGCTTCATGCGGCCGAAGACGGACTGAAAGATCTTAAGGGGCTCGACGGCCTCGACCGCTACAAGAACGCGACCACGGGCCTGGAACAGGACGAGAAAAGTCAGTTCGCGGTGAGCAACAGCGAACAGGCCTGGACGGAAATGGGCAAGGCCTACATCGAGGCAACCGCAAAGCCGGAAACCGAACCGGTTTCCGCGGCACCAACCCTGTACTGGTCTGGCCGGGCGGTCATCGGCATGCACAGAACGGTCGCCGCCTATGAGGCCCTTGGCGGCAATAAGGCCTACAAACCGCCGACGCCGGGCAGCATTGACACGGCTTCGCGCATGAGCCCCGGGCAATTCGACCCGAAGCTGGCACAAAGCTCATCCCTGCTGCTCAACGGGCCGAACGCCGCGACTGATCCGAAAGCGCGCAAGGCGGCTATCGAAAGTCTCAGCAAGGCGTTCGATGGATCCAAGTTCGACCCGCGTGCCGGGATCACGACGGCCTCGGGATTCGGCAAGGGCCTGGCCGGGGTTCAAGGCTTGCTCTATCTCGGAAGTGCCAAGGACAATTTCGCCACACCAGGTCTGCTGACGCAGTCTTTCGGCGTCTGGCTGACGGCGGGGATCGCGCAGGAGGCAGCGCAATTGTCCGCGGGCAGCGTTCGTTCGCTCATCGAACGGGGCACGGTGGCAAAGGGTGGCTTCCTGGACAAGGCGACGCGTTTTGCCGAAGTCAGCGGCACGTCGAAGTGGGGCTGGTTCTCCAAGTATTTCGACCGCGCGGGCGGAGCATTGATGGTCGCCTATACCCTCGACTATGCGGCAAAGGGCAAATGGGCAAACTCGGCCTTTGCGGCGACGACGACCGTCGGGACGTTCCTGTCGCTGATGAAGTCGCCAAAGGCCGGCCTATGGGGCGCTGGACTTGCCGTGGTCGGCATCATCGGCGAGGCTATCTATAACCAGTATAGACGGAGCGAGGCCGCAAATTACTATGAGGGGCCGACCGAAAGGTTTCTCATCAAGGCCGGATTCCCGCAGAACGCGGCGAAGGAACTTTCAAATCACGACGGAGATGGAAACAGCGTCGGCTTGATCATCGAGCCTCTTGCCAAGGAACTGGGGATGACGCCCCAGGCCCTGACCGAAAGTCTGCGGGCAACCAAAGACATGGCTAAGCTGCGAGAATTCGTGGCAGGCGTGCATCAGACCAAGCCGGATGACAAGGGGAATTATCCGATGACGGCTCCGAAGCGGCTCGAACCGTTGGAGATGCCGGATGGCGGAACGGTTCCGCGTGATCCGTCGTTCGGTCGCCCGCGCACGATTCCGGAACTGGCCGAATGGACACGTGAGAATCTCGTTCTGACGAGCTGATGCTGCCTTTGTGCCCGACGCCGCCCGGCCGTTGCGCTCGGGCGGCGTCCGCGCGTCAGGCGATCGGGACGGCGATGCCGAGTTCGGAAAGTGCCACGTCGATCTGCCTGACCGAGGAGGGTGAGCCGTTTCCGGCGCGGATCTCCGCCGCGATACTCGGCACATATATCTCGCCGCTGACATAGCCTTCGTTCAGCCGTTGCGGGTCTGTGTAGTTTGCATCGGAATCTGCGCTTGCGGCGAGTTTCGCCGGATCGCCGCCGAACGCGTCGAGACTATGGTGCAGATTGTCGCGCAGTTTCTCCAGCCCTTCCTTCGGCATGCCGTTCAGCCAGTCGATGAAGCGCCGGCGGTCCGCCGGTTGATCGAGACGAAAGCCCTTCAGTTCCGCGTATCTGGCGAGGATCGGCACCGGGCTGTGGCCATCGCCGCTCTGGTCGATGAGCGCGCCGGTGGCGGTCTCGTTGAGACCGGAATGGGCGAGGAAGCGCTTCGAGGTATCGGTCATGTATTTATTCGAGTCGCGCGTGTCGGCGACGATCATCTGGCCGACCACCGCGGCACCGACGATGACGAGGCCGGCGGGGCCGAACATCGTGCCGGTGCCGAGTGCCGCCATGATCGTTCCGCCCGCCGCGGCAGCCGAAAGGCTGCCCATCAGCGGGTCGCCGGCCTTGAAATAGTCGAAGGCGACCCAGGCGTCGAAGCCGCCGCTCAGCGCTCCGAGAAACTTCACCGCCGGCCGGCTGCTGCTGCCGAAATGCTTGACGGCGGCGGAGTCGGCATTGAGGTGATCCATTCCACCGAGGATCTCGACCGTGCGCTGGCCGAGCCCGACCGCATCGATCACCACCTTGAGATTGTTTCTAAGAGTGGGGTTGGTCTGGGCTGCCGTCGCGGAATTTGCGACGCTCGCTCCCGTCGCTGCAAGGCCGATCAGGCGGAGCATCTGGCCGGGACCTGTGGTGTTCGCAAAGGATCGGACGCCGCTCGAGCTCTTGAGATCGTTGAGGTCGCCATTGAGGGTGGCCATCTTCGCCCGGGACTGCTCGACCGTCTCGCCCGGCTCGGGCAGCGACTTGGCGACCGCATCGATCGCCCGATCCATGTCGGCCTTGGGAATGCCGAGCATCTGCGAGAGCTTGCCGTCTTTTAGCTCCTCCAGGGCGACCTTGGCCTTGGCAAGCGCCCCGGGACCGCCGGACTGCAGATCGGCAAAGGAGGGCAGGACCTTGTGGCGGATGATCTGCGTCGTCGCCTCTTCGGCGAGCTTGCGGCCGCGGTCGGTCAGACGAGCTTGGTAGCCCATCAGGTTCAGCACCGCCGGACTGTCGAGCAGCGCCGGATTCTTCTTCATCGCGATCTCGACGGCCATCGCGGTCTTCTCGTCCGATAGGATCCTGCCGATCTCATCGTCGACGGCCTGTCGCTGCGACGCCAGTTGCGGAGGCAGGTTGCCGAGCGCCGTCAGCTGCTGCAGCAATTTCTCGCCGCTCGCGGCGATGTTGTCTTCCAGGCGCTGTTCGGTCTCCGCCCACTGGGAGCCCTTTTCCTTCCTGTAGTCGTCGATCGCTTTGCTGAGCTGCTCGGGGGTCATGGTGCTGCCGTGGTTGGACACCAGCCACTGCAGCTCCTGCATATGGGCCGAATAGGCGATGACGTCCTGGTTGACGTTGGCCGAGGCATATTGCTTGACGTGCGGAACGATGCTCTGGACGACGAAATCCGGTGAGGCAGGCGCACTTTCGGCGGCAACGGCGAGCGGATAGTCGAGGCGGGAGCCGTTGGCGATCGCCATAGGTATTGAGTTCGGGTGGTATCCGCCGATCTTGGCGAAACGCTCCACGAGCGCATCGGCACCCGGGCTGCCGCCGATGCGGTCGATGATCGTCATCATGTTTGTCTGCCCGTTCATGCCGATCAGCTCGCCGCCGACCTTCTCCTGTTTCCGGGCGTTGGCGGCTTCGATCACCGGAATGGCGGCGGAGACGAGATCGACGGCCAGCCGCGGATCGGCGCCGGCCGTCAGCCGCTCGAGATTGCTCATCGTCGTTGCGGCATTGCCCTGGTCGCTCATGGCCTGTTCCGGCCGATAGTCGGCGAGCGGCTTCGATGCCCAGCTTGCCGCCT
Source organism: Sinorhizobium americanum (assembly GCF_001651855.1). Taxonomy (GTDB): domain Bacteria; phylum Pseudomonadota; class Alphaproteobacteria; order Rhizobiales; family Rhizobiaceae; genus Sinorhizobium; species Sinorhizobium americanum. The sequence continues at coordinate 370,258 of NZ_LNQC01000049.1, forward strand.
TGTCGATCAGGGCCTTCGCGTCTTCGGAGCGCAGCAGGACGTGCTGCACCTCCGGCGTTGCCGAGCCAAAGGCCGAGGAGAGCTCTTCGAACGCCTTGTCCGGTCCGCCGGCGGCATTTGCGGTGTCGATAATGTCGCGTGCCGTGTCTTCGACATCGGCGCCGGCATGCGTTGAGGGGCGCAAGCCGACATTCAGCGCCTTCGCCACGTCTTCGATTGCCATCCGGGCGGGCGCCGCATCCGTCCAGTCGCGGTCGTAGAGGCGCTGCAGCGTCTCGGATCGCTCCTTTTCGGGCAGCGTCTCGACAAAGCTTCTGACGTCCTTGGCGATCTCGCCGGTTGCCGCCGGATGGTCGATCTTCGGATCGTCGGAATACTGGATCCGATTGCCGCGATCATAGATCTCGCCCGCGATCACGGCTTCCGCGTTGGTCTTCAGGCCGCGTTCCTCGATCGCCGCCTTGACGGCATTGCCGGCGGGTCCTGCATCGAGCCAGTCGCTGTTCACAAGCCGCAGCGCTGCCGCCTGTCGCTCCGCCTTCGGCAGGGTGTCGAGATAGGCGCCGACGTCGCGCCGCATGTCCCTGCCTTCGGCGGTATAGTCGATCTTCGAAGGATCGTCGGCATAGGCGAGCTTGTTGCCGCGGCCATAGAGATCGCTAATGAAGGCGGCCTCGCCTTCGGGAATGCCTTTGCCGTCGACGGGCCCCTGCGCGACGAGCTCGGGCGAGGCGAGCGGCACGATGACCACGTCGTTCGGGTCGATCGGCGCCGTGCCCGCGGTCGACTTGATGCGGTTGGTTGCGACGAGATCGTTGAAGCTGACATGGTTCTCTCTGGCGATCTCCCAGAGACTGTCGCCCTTTTCGACGACGATCGCCTTTTCCGTCGCCGGATCGATAGTCTTCGGCCCACCCGCCGCGGCCCGTTCGCGCACGGCCTGGTTGATCTGTTCGACGAAGAACCGTCGCTGCTCTTCGGAAACGGCGGTGGCGCGGTCGCCCCCGGCGTCGTAGCGGCGCTTGCCGTCGATATCGATGCGATAGGACATGGTGGGAACTCCTTGGCTCCATGCGGCGCACGAGGGCGGCACATCCCGCGGTATGGCGCGGGAAGCGAAGAATGGTCTCTGAAATCAAGACGCTGGTCTGTGGCGCGCGAGCGCGCGCAGGCCACTATGGCGGGCCTGCTTAATGGTTTGATGACAGGAACCGGATTTCCTGGGCCGCGAGCGAGGGCTTTAGTTGGATGCCGACCCCAGAAGAGCGCGCAGCATCACCGGCGCTTCTTTCAGGATGGCGAACTCCGCAACCATGTATTGCAGGAGATAGTTCAGATAGAGCACGATCAGGATCGCAAAAAGCAGGTTCTTGATCGCCAGCGACAGGTCGAAGACGTGGAGCTGCGGTGACATGCGCGACAAATAGGCAAGCATCAGGTCGGCGATGAGCAAGGCAAGCACGATCGGCGCAATCAGCAGAACACCGATCTGCATGACTCGGTCGAGAATGGCGAGCAGCGCTTCCACCGCGCCGGAACCAAGGGCCGGCGAGAAGCTGGTGACGGGCCAGATCTCATAGCTTCTGTAATAGGTCTCGGCGAGGAGCGCAAAGCCTCCCGACTTGAAGAACAGAGCGACCATCGCCAGGACGAACAGGGTTCCGGCGATGCTGGTTTCGGTCGCCTGCAGCGGGTCGACGAGCTGCGCCGATGTCGAGCCGCGTTGCAGGTCGACGAGATCGCCGGCGACTTCGGCGGCCCAGAAGGGAATGCCGAGCACTACGCCGATAATGATGCCGAGAATGATTTCCTTCAGGATGAGGCCGGTCACAACCAGGGTCGAGAGGCTCTGGCCCTCCGCGAGCGTCGCCGTGAAGCTCGGTATCAGCGGCAGGGCGATGGCGATTGCGACGCCCGAGCGGATCAGTCCGGTGAGCCCGAGCCGGACGAAGGCCGGGGTGATGACGATCATCCCAAGCGCCCGGGCCATGGCGATCGTGGTGCCGGCAAGCACCGGATAGATGAGGTCGAACAGCGATTGCGTGGCGGAGAGAAAATCCACGCCGCTCTCCTACCGTGTCAAGGCCGGAAAGATGTCGAGCGTGTTGCTGGCGAAATTGGCGACCTGCACGGCGAGCGCCGGTCCGAGCACGACCAGGGCCAGCATGACGGCGACCAGCTTGACCGCCTGCGGCAGCGTCTGGTCCTGGATCTGGGTGAGCGCCTGGATGAGGCCGACGCTGACGCCGATGACGATCGCAATCGCCAGCGCGGGGGCCGAGGCGATCAGCACGGTCAGCATCGCTTTCTGCATCTGGGCGAGGAAGGCGGTTTGATCCATTGATGCTACCCGTAGCTCAGGATCAGGCCGTGCATCAGCCGCGACCAGCCGTTGACGGCGACGAAGAGGAATATCTTGAGCGGGATCGAGATCAGCGTCGGCGAGACCATCATCATCCCCATCGCCATCAGCACTGTCGAGACGATCAGATCGATGACCAGGAACGGCAGGTAGAGCAGGAAGCCGATCTCGAAGGCGCGGGTGAGCTCCGAGCTGACAAAGGCCGGAACGAGGATCAGCAGGCTGTCGGTCTTCACCGAGGCTCTCGCTTCCTCCGACCAGATGCGCTCCGTTGCCTGCAGGAAGAACTGGCGCTCGTTCTCGTCCGTGTAACGGGTGAGGTGCGCCTGCAGCGGCGCCCTGAGCTGGTCGGCCGCGCGCATCATGCTGTCCATCGATTGCACGTCGACCTGCTCGCTCGACAGCGTGCGGTACATTTCCCCGACGAGCGGCGTCGTCACATAGACGGTGAGGATCAGCGCCACGCCATAGAGCACCAAATTGGGCGGCGATTGCTGGATGCCGAGAGCGTTGCGGATCAGAAACAGGACGATCGAGATCTTCAGGAAGCCGGTCATCGTTACCACCGCGAGCGGGATCAGCCCGATCGTCGAGACGATGATGATGATCGGGATGAGATTGGTGGTGGTCTCACCCATCGGTCGAAAGCCGCACCACGCGCACGCCGAGACCTTCGCCGATCCTGATCAATTCGCCCTTTCCGACGAGCCGCCCGTTCGCCAGGATATTCACGGGGCTGGAGAGGCTCGGGCTTGCGTGAAGCACCGTGCCTTCGCCCATCCTGGCGAGCTCCTTCAGCGGAAATTCGGCACGCCCGATCTCGAAGACCAGCTCGACCGGCAGGTCGGCGAGCGGTTCGAGCTCTTCGGACGAAGGCGTTTCCTGCTTTGACATGGCGGAAGATTCCCAACTTGGTTTCAAGACTTGCCAGCCGGTGGCGAAAACGAGGCCGGCTTCGCTGCGGCGGAGCGCGGCGATGAGGTGATTGCCAAGCACCGCGATAGGATCGCAGGCATGGGATTGCTCGCACATGACGACGTCGCCGGGGCGCAGGCTTGCCAATTCGGTGAGGCTCAGCTGCTGCGTTCCGGCGCGGATCTGGACCGGTTGGACGAGATTGCCCGTCACCGCATTCAGCAGGCCGGCACGGGTATCGAAGGCTTCTCCGAGCTTCAACGCCGCCGCGGCGCTCAGGTGCAGTTCCGCCGGGAGCGGCACCTCGCTGCCGTCGATCGTCCAGCAGAGCTTGATCGGAAAGTCCGGGGTCGAGTCCGGCGGGCCGAGGCGAAGCGGTTCTCCGAGACGCTTCTCCAGTGCTTCGAGAGAAGGAGCGAGGGTCACTTCGAGGAGTATGTTGCGTTGCAGTGCCGTGAGGTCCGCGATTCTGCCACGGACCCCGATTGCCGCCGAGATCGCGTCAAGGGCGGCGGCAGGCACCAGCCACCGACCCGGTGAGGTGCCGATCCGGAACGCCAGCTCGACCGGTTCCGCCAGGCTCCCCGTGCTCTCGCCGGGTTCGAAGCCGATTTCGTTCGGCGGCAGCGACAGCCGGAACGGGGCCCTTGTCCCGACCAGCAGGTTGGTGAGGTCCACATGCGCCGCGTTCACTTCCGGCAGCCACGAGGCGTCCTCCGCCGGCGGGCGGAGTTCGGTGGCGCTGATCCTTGGCTGCACGGTCGAGCTCATCCTACCGCTTCCTGCCCGGGTGACGGATCGCCTCTTCGTCCTCGATCTCGGTGGCGAGATCGGAGCGCTTCTTTTCCTTTCGCTGCTTCTCCCCGGCGACGATCAGGATCCGGTCATGCAGCTTCTCTTTGCGCCGATACTCGGCTGCAAGCTCTTCCCTTTTCAGGGCCTCCTGCCTTTCTTGCCGTTTCGCGTCGTGGCTGTGCTCCTCCAGTTCGCGGGCGCGGTGGGAAAGGTCGGATAGCGCGCCGCGATATCGCTCGAGGTCGCGATGATCGACGGGACCTTGAGCGAGATTGGTGTAGAGGGTCTGCTCTTCCCGCCGGCGCTGTTCCTCATGCGCAAGGTTTTCAGCCTTCGCCGCTTCCAGCGCCCGGACGGTTTGGTCATGCCGGTTGTGCTGGCGCTGGGCCTGTTCCGCGGCCCGTCGCATCCGCATCGCCCTCAATTCGACGAGCTGCCGCAAATCGCCTTTCCGGGTCACGCAGCCAACCTCTTCATGTGTTCGATGGTCGCTTCAAGCGACGAAAACTCCTCGCTCGTCTGCCGCAGGAAGGCTTCGATCGCCTCCCGCTTGTCGATCGCATCATCGGTGAGTGAGTCCGCGCCGCGTTCGTACTCACCGACCCGCAGCAAGAGCTCGATCTCCTGATAGCGGGCAAGCAGCGTCCGGATATGGGCCGCATCGTCCCGGTGCGTCCTGCCGGCGACCGTTTCCATCAACCGGCTGCGGCTCTTCAGGATATCGATCGCCGGGAAGAAGTTGCGCTCGGCGAGATCGGAACTCAGCACGATATGGCCGTCGAGAATGGCCTTGGTCTCTTCGGCGACCGGGTCCAGCGCGCCGTCGCCTTCGGTCAGCACCGTGTAAAGTGCGGTAATCGAGCCGCCTTGTCCCGGTCCGGCGCGCTCGAGCAGGCGCGGCAGGGCGGCAAAGAGCGACGGCGGATAGCCACGGCGCGTCGGAGGCTCGCCGGCCGCAAGGCCGATCTCCCGCTGCGCCCGGGCGAAACGGGTGACGCTGTCCATCAAGAGCAGGACGTCGCGTCCCTGATCGCGGAAATACTCGGCGATCGCGGTTGCGGTATAGGCCGCCTTCACCCGTTCGATCGCCGGCCGGTCGGAAGTCGCGACGACGACGACCGAGCGCCGGCGCCCCTCTTCGCCGAGCTGCGCTTCGATGAATTCCCGCACCTCGCGGCCGCGCTCGCCGATCAGCCCGACGACGATGACGTCGGCCTGCGTGCCGCGGACGATGGCGGAAAGCAGCGAGGACTTGCCGACGCCGGGCTCGCCGAAAATGCCGATGCGCTGGCCGCGCGCCACCGTCAGCAAGCCGTCGATGGCCCGGATGCCGAGTTGCAGCGGCTCGGTGATCAGGTCGCGCTGGAGCGGATGCGGCGGCGGCCGATGCGTCGGGTAATAGGTGTCGGTGACGACCGGAGTTCTCCGCCCGTCGGGTAGATCCAGGATTTCGCCCAAGGGGTTGAGCACCCGACCGAGGAGGTCGTCGCAGACGGGGATTTGCAGGGTCCGGCCGGTGGCGATGACCTCAGCGCGTGTCGACATGCCGTCGAGGTCGCCGATCGGCGTCAGCACCGCCTCCTCGTCCTCGAAGCCTACCACCTCCGCCGGTACCGTCGCACCGGACACGGGATCGCGGAGATGGCAGAGTTCGCCAATCCGCACCATCGGCGCGGTCGCGTGGACGATGATGCCGGTGATCCGGCGGACGCGGCCATGCACCGGCCGCGTTTCGCTGCCGAGCGCGCGCTCGCGCAGCCTCCGGACAAGGTCGCCCGGATCGGCCAAGAAATGCTCGTTCATGCGGGTAAATCCGTGCGGCTGGATCGGGCGCCGAGCAGCGCCTCGCGGATCACCGAAAGCTGGGTGTCGAGCCCGGCATCGACCACGGCCACGGCGTTGGCGAGAACGCATTTGCTGCCGTCGAGCCGCGGATCGGCGAGGACGGCGATCTTCAGCGTGCCACTGTCGTTTTCCCGATGCACGAGTTCGGTGACGCGTTCGGCAAGCGCCGGAGCAACGGTGATCGTCACCTCACGCTCATGCTGGAACGACTGCAGCGCCTGCAGCGCCAGCCTCGCGACGAGTTCGGCCTGATCGAAGCGGCCGATCAACTTCTCGACGACTGCCAGGCTGAGCTCGGCAATCTGCCGGTCGAGCCCGGCCATATAGGCATTGACGTCTGCGGTGGTTTTCAGGAGCAGCGCTGCCGCCTGGCGTTCTCCGTCGAGCCGGCCGGCCTCGTAGCCCTCCCTCCTGCTCTCCTCGACGATGGCGCGCACCTCCGCGCGCTGCCGGTCCGCCTCGGCCTTCGCTGCCTCCAGGAAGGCGAAGCCTGCGAGCCAATGCTCTGCTTCCGCCTGCCGGAGAATTTTCCTGGTGGGGCTTGGAGGGAGCTCGTTCATCCGGCCTCCTTCGCCATCGCCTCGATATTCTTGTCCTGCATGAGGCGCCTGACGATCGCCGCACCCCGCTCGGCATCGCTCTCCTGCAGAAATGCTACGTCTTCGTCGGTCTCGTCGCGAAGGCGCAGCCAGGCCGCCAGCGGCTGCGGCAGGGAGGCCTGCCAGCTTGCCCAGCATTTGCGGCCGTCGGTTTCGATCGCCTGCATCAGGTGATCGCGGTCGCTCGGCGGCGCGTGGCCGGCGGCGAGGTCGCGGTTGTGGATGGCGAGCTGAAAGGCGGCGTCGCCGATCCGCGATTTCATCTCGGCGACCTCCCGGCTGCGGATTTCGCCGGCCAGCACATGGCCCCAGAACACAGCGCCGGCCACATGGCTGTAGTGCTCGATCCGTTCGGGCGGCAATGCGAGCAGCTGGAGGTCCCCTTCTGCCGGGCGTGGACAGGAGAATGGCTCGGGAAGGCGATACTTTTCGCCGAGCAGGCGTGCGAGCGGCCGCTGTACCCGGGCGGACTGCTGCAGTCGCGCGGCTGTTTCGAGGGAGATCGCCTCGTCATAGGCATGGACGATATGGCGGGGTTGAACGAGGCGGGCCGGAGCCGTCTGGAAGATTGCCCAAACGTCCCGCGGCACGGCATCCGCCGAACCCTCTGCCGGAAAAGTTTCCTTCATTTCGCCGGCCCGTAGGGTTGCAGCGGATAGACTTTCCGGCGCCGGCTCTGCTTCCGCCACGCCAGATAGCCGAGGCAGCCGACCGCCGCGACGAGGCCACCCAGAAGGCAGCCGAAGATCAATCTTGCCTTGGCGACACTCGCCGGCAGCATCCAGATCCCCAGGAAGGAGGTCAGCTCGGCAGCCCCGGCCGGTTCGCTACCCCGCTGGCTGGCGACCGGCACGACCGAGACCTTCTCGTAGGTGAGGCCCGATATGCTGTTGGCGACCAGGGTCTTGATCCGCGGGATCAGCGGATTGACGTCGAGATCGGCCTCGTGTCGGATGAACACGGAAGCCGAGGCCGGGATGGCGTTGCGCTGCAGCGGGTCGTTGTCGGGCAGGACGACGTGGACGCGGGCCGATAGAACGCCGTCGATTTCGGAAACCGTGCGGGACAGCTCTTCGCTCAGCGCATAGATCATCTGGGCCCGTTCCTGCACCGGCGAGGCGACAAGCCCCTCCTGCTGGAACACCGTGCCGAGCGTCGCAAACTTCTCCTTCGGAAGACCCGCCATGTTGAGCACGGTCACGGCCTGCGAGAACTGATCCTCGTCGACGGTCACCGTCAGCTTGCCGTCCTTCTCAACGACGCGGCCCGCCGCGATGCCCTTCGAGAGCAGCGTGGCGACCATCTCGTTCGCCTCGCGCTCGTCGAGATTGGTATAGAGGTCGACGCTACAGGCCTGCAGCGACAAAGCCACCACCGCGAGCGCCAGTCCGCGCCCAATTGCCGGGAACCGCCGCAAGGTCGTCATTGACCCTTGGTGAGCGTCATCGTCGCGCTGGTGAACTGCGTCGGAGCCCGGACGACCATCTGCGTCTCGATCGCATGGTCGAAAATCCGCCCCAAGGTTTCGACAAGCCGTCCTGCGTCGCTGTCGGGCGTCCGGGCGGCACTGGCTGCGCCGCTCGGCGCGCTCGGAAGGAAGGACGGCGCCGTCAGCGATTTGCCCGGCTCGGCGAGAAGAGTGCTGCCATTGGCAAAATTCCCGGCCCGCTCGACAAAGCCCTTCAGGTTGTCGACGATCGTTCGGCCGAGATCAGCCGGGCTTGCGCCGTGCGGCAGGCTCCCGGCATTGAGCGCCGCGTGCTCGAACAGGCCTTGCGACGTGATGGCGACCGAATCCTGCGGCGCAGGGGAGATGGCGAAGGCATTCTCAACTGGTGGAACAACCGTCATGGCTGCGTCTCCTGTCGCATGTAGGGGTGGACTATTCCTCGTCGGCCAGCGCTTCGTTCAGGACTTCCTGGGCGATCTTCATCATTTCCTGCGCAATCAATTGCCCGCCGCCGCTTGCAACGGCCTGCTGCAGCGCCTCGTCGAACCGGGCCTGAGACGGGTCCGCATTCTGTGTCTGCGTGGCCGCCTGCGCTGCAGTCGTGGCTACCGAACCGGTCATCGTCGATCTCCTCCCGAGGGGGTGCTTGCATTGGAATTGGTGTCGGAGTTTGCGGCGGTCTGGCGATCCCTCTCGACCAGATCCGCCGTCACCTCGTCGCGCTGCCCACCGCGAAAGATCCGCACCCGCGGATCGTCGGTTTGTGTCGCCGGCGGCGGCTGAACGGATGCCGCCACCTGCTTCACCATCGCGATGAAGGGCGGCGGCCCGGAAACGCGAAGCGCCGGCGCATTGGCGGTGGCGCGCACCGAAAAGCGGCCGTCCATGAGATCGAGGCGCTCGATCTCGTCGATGACGGAGCGGCCGTTCGCCCGGCCTATACCGATGATCTCAGTCGAGAACTCGTCGCTGGTATTGATGTGCAGGATCGATCCGTCGAAATACCAGATCAGGCCGTTGGCCTGCGTCAGCCTGTCGAGGAAGCCACCTGCCGTCGCGGCGCGGATTTCGCCGCGCACCTGCCCGCGGATCCTGTCGGAGAGGACTACGGGAATCGACAGATTGCGGCCGAATTCCTTCAGTGCGTCGCGAACATCCTGGTCGATCAGGACATAGCTGTATCGGCTGTCATACCACCGCGGCGCCTCCGCGAAGGCAAGCCCTGTGGTTGCTATTGTAGTGATAGCAAACAGACAGAGCCTCCCCGTGAGCATGACCATCTTCATGGCAAACGTTCCGATTGTCCGCGTCGAGCGGCTGAAAGCTATAACAGTAGATCGGAACGCGCAACTCGGAGTTGGGCAAATTCGATGCCAACGATGAGCGCTAAACAAGCGATGTCTGGAAGGTATTATGAAATAAACTATATCGTCGTGTTATAATACAATGAACAACCGATTTGGCCGCGATTCAATCGTTTAATATCACGAAGAATTACATATTGAAATATTATGTGATGCTCTCGGAAATTGTCATTCCGGAACTTCGACCTTAACCATTGCTGCGCCCGATGGAGGGTAGTCGACTCGATAAGGAAAGCATGCCGGCAGCGTGAGCCGCACTCCCAAGCCGGCCGAATTATCAAGGAGAAGACAATGGCAGTTTCCGGTGTGGGCGGTACGCAAACCTCGGACAATTCGATCCAGAAAATGACGGACGCCTTTGACAAGGCGATTGAGAAGTCCGCCAAGATCACCGAAATCACGACCGAAAAGAAGGTCGCGCTCGACGCCGCAAAGCAGCGTCCGAACGGCTAAGATAGCCCGAAGGGCGGCCTTGGGCCGCCCTTCATCCATTTGCAAGGTTTCTGACTTGGACCGGGCCGTGCTTTGTGCACGGCGTCGGTGTCTCGGCTATCCGCGAGCGAGGTGATGATTCCATGGCATCCAATCTGGTCTTGAGGAATTCGGCCGCGCCATTGACGCTCGATGTCCTTAAGGGCGTTCACAGCGGCGTCTGTCTGCCGCTGGAGAAGGGCGCCTATCTGATCGGCTCCGGGGCCGATTGCGATCTGATGCTCAGCGACCATGACGTGTCCGCGCAACACGTGCGTCTGCAGTTTGCGGGATCCGAGGTGATGATCGAGGCCCTCGGCGCCGATCTCGTGGTGGGCGACACGACCGTGCCCGTCGGGCACGGGCTTCAGGTTCCGGTGCCGGTGACCGTTACGCTCGGCAGCGCCAGCCTCAGCCTTTCCCGGCCGGTGCGGGAAGCAGCCGGTCGAAAGGCGGAAAAGTCCTCGCGGGCAAGCTGGATGCTCGGCGGCGTGGCCGCCTTTTCGCTTCTGACCATAGCGGCGGTGCAGGCGGGGGTCGCGGAGGTCGATCATCGGCCGTCCGTCATGGGTCTCGACAGCAAGACGGTGACGACCGGGACGATCGCTTCCTCGGCTCCCTCGCCGCAGGATGTCTCGGCGGCGCTTGCGGCACGGCTTGGCGAAGCCGGCCTGTCGGACCTGAAGATCGAGGCCGACGGCACACGGCTTTCCGTTTCCGGTGATGTCGATGACGCAGGCCGCAAAAGCTGGGGCGAGGTCCAGGCCTGGTTCGACCGCAGCTACGGCACGAATTATGTCCTGACCAGCCTGGTCGATGAGGCCGCTCCGCAGAGCGCCCCGAAGTTCCACCTGCAGGCCGTTTGGTTCGGCGAGACACCCTATGCGATCAGTGCCGACGGGGCGCGGCTCTACAAGGGGGCTGCCCTCGAGGACGGCTGGTACATCAAGGATATCCGCGACGGCAGCCTGACGGCGGCGCGGCAGGGCGAAGAATTCGTCCTCCGCTTCTAAAGGCCTGACGGGAGGGCAGCAAGATGAGCATCGAGGTCCGCCGTCACGACAATCGCAGCCGCGGCCAGCCGAGTGCGGTGTCGTTGCGACCGGAGGCGGCCGGACGGGCGCAAACGCAGGAGTTCGACGCGCGGCTGCTGCAGTCGATCCGCCAGGCGCGCCAGAAGATGCCGGCCGGCAATGTCCGGACCGGCGCGGCCGAGCGGGCGAGGCTCTCGAACGCCAGCCTGTTCGACCTGTCGCGTTCCCAGGAGATCCTCACCTACATCGTCCGGGAGGTCTTGCCCGGACTGGATCTCGACGAGGATATCGCCAAGCTCACCGCTTCGATGCTGACCGACGAGATTGAAAGCCGACGCGATCTCCAGCACCGGCTCATGCAGGCGCAAAGCAGTTGACGCAGCGAAACGCCGACAGCCTCGAATTCCTTCATGCGCTCGGCTCGCTCTACTGTCGCGCCGGCCACCACGAGCGCGGCATGGTGTTCCTTCTCCTTGCGGCGAAAATGGCGCCGGACGATACCGCCGTGTTGCATTCGCTGGCCGAGGCATTCGCCGAGACCGGCGCCGGCCCGCGCGCGATTGCCGCCATCGATCGGATCGAGGACATTTCCGAAGCCATCGACCTGGCCCTCCTTCAACGGCTGAGGAGCAAGGCACAGTGGTTCAGCGGCGAGAAGCATCGAGCCCGCGAAGCGTTCGAAGCCTATCTTCGGGCGAGGGCGGCGGAATGAGCGCGATCGCCACGGTCAACCAGTTCGCCAGGGCGGCATCCCGGCGGTCGGATATCGTCATCGCTGCCGTGGTGATGCTGGCGATCACCATGATGATCATTCCGATGCCGACCGTGCTCGTCGACGTGCTGATCGGCTTCAACTTCTTCTACAGCCTGCTCATTCTCGTCGGCGCGCTTTATATTTCGAGCCCGGCGCAATTCTCCTCGCTGCCGTCGATCATCCTGCTCGGAACGCTTTTCCGGCTGGCCCTGGCGATCACCACGACGCGGCTGATCCTGACCGATGCGGACGCCGGCCAGATCGTCGCGGCGTTCGGCTCCTTCGTCGTCGGCGGCGACGTGCTGGTCGGGCTCATCGTCTTCCTGATCATCACCGTCGCCCAGTTCGTGGTGATCACCAAAGGCGCCGAGCGCGTTGCCGAGGTGGGCGCGCGCTTCGCCCTCGACGCGATGCCGGGCAAGCAGATGAGCATCGACAACGAGGCGCGCAGCGGCGACATCGACCAGCAGGAGGCACGCCGCAGACGCGACGACCTCGAGCGCGAAAGCCAGTTCTACGGCGCCATGGACGGCGCGATGAAATTCGTCAAGGGCGACGCGGTGGCGGGATTGATCATCATTGCGATCAATCTCATCGGCGGGCTCACCATCGGATCCTTGCAACGCGGGCTGACGGTCGGCGAGGCAGCGCATACCTATTCGCTACTGACGGTCGGCGACGGCCTCATCTCGCAGATACCGGCGCTGATGATGGCGGTGGCGGCAGGGGCGGTGGTGACACGGGTGCCGTCCGGCCGGGGCCCGCAGGACCTGAGCTCCGAAATCCTCGGGCAGCTCGGTGCGAGCGATCGCGCGCTGGCGCTGGCGGCGGCGATCCTCTTCGGCTTCGGGCTGGTTCCGGGCTTTCCGCTCGTCGTCTTCTGGGCGCTCGCCGGCGTGGCCGGACTGCTCGCCTATGCGGCGCGCAGACGACAGGCGGAGGACGAGGTTGCAGGGTATTCGCCGCGCCGACGCGAAACGCCCCGACCGGTTCGGACCGGCGGACGGGTCGTCGATCATATAGCCGGCAATCTGCCGGGTGCCGGCACGCGCACCGGAATGGCAGAAAGGCTCACTCTGGTCATGGGGGAGGGGCTTGGCGAGCATCTGCCGGAGTTGTTGTTCACCGAACGGACGGAAGGCCTCGCCGAGGCGATCCTGGAAGACCTCGGCATTTGCGTTCCGGCGATCGGCCGGCTCACGGATCCGCGCCTCGCTCCGGGCGAGTTTCGCATCGATTTCGAGGGCGTTCCCGTCGTCGACGGTGCGCTTCCGCTCGACCAGCTGATGGTCTGGGAGGAAACCGTCGATCTCGACATCATGGCGATCCCCTATGTGACGCAGCCGGACCTGATGGGGTTGAAGCTCGTCTGGGTCGAGCGTTCCCAGGCGGCAGCCCTCGACGCTGCCGGCGTCGGCTATTGCGAGCCGGCAGACGTGGCGCTGACGCTCATGGAACGCGTATTACGCCGCTATGCGCCCGAATTCATCGATGCGCAGGCTGTACGAGCGCTTCTCGGCCGGCTGGAGGAGCCGTTCGGCGATCTGATCAAGGAGGTTCTGGAGGCGGTATCGGTGCAGAAGCTTGCCGACGTGCTGCGCAGGCTGATCGAGGAAGATGTCCCGATCAGCAATATGCGCATCATTCTCCAGACGGTTGCCGAGCGCGCCTCGCAGATCCAGAACCTGCAGGCGCTGACCGACCATGTGCGGGCGAGCCTCGGGCGGCAGATTTGCTTCCGGCTCGCCGACGGGAACCGGATCGTATCGGCCTATCTTCTGACACGCCCCTTCGAAGACGAGCTCAGGGCGGCGATCGAGCAGAGCAGCGGTCCGGCCGGCACCGTTCCGGAGCGCCTGGCGGCGCCGATCCTCAAGGAGCTCAAGAAGCGGCGGGAGCAGGCGGACGCGCAGTCGCGCACCGCGATCCTGACCTCGATGGACCTTCGCCGGCACGTCCGAAACCTGCTGATGCGCCACGACGTCCCTGTCGCGGTTCTGTCCTACCAGGAGATCGCTGCGGAGTTCAACGTTCAGTGCCTCGGCTATATCGCGCTTCCGGTCTCCGGGGTGCCGGAACTCGAAGGCGACGGTCGCGCATGAGGTCGCCAGCGGAAACCATCGAGGAGAATTCATGTCTTGCTCGCGCGGGGGCGCGGGGCGAGGGGAACGAATAGGGAGTGGAATGCCAGACTTGCAAAGCCTTCGCTTCATCGCGACGGGGAAACTCTTTCTGTTTATTTTGCTGACCGCCCTTGCGGTCCATTGTGCGCTCCGTTCGGCGAGCGCGCAGGTGAAGGTCGATGCCATCAACGGCCAGGTTCTGGAACTGACCGTCGGCGAAGGCACGATCCTCCGCTTCGACGAGCCGGTCGAGTCGGTCTTTCTTGCCGATACGGCGATCGCCGACGTGCGCGTCGTCTCGCCCGGCGTCGTCTATATCTACGCCACGAAGACCGGCGACACCAACCTGATCGCACTGAGCGCCGATCAGATGACGCGCGGTACCGTCCAGGTCCGGGTCAGCGGCAATGCGAGGGCCGCTGAGCAGTCGGCGCTGGCACTGCAGCCGACGACGAGGGTCGATATCAGCCTGTTCGGCGGTCAATATGTCGGCACCGGCCAGACCCGCAATGTCGGCGAGGCGATGGACATGGAAAGCGTCCTGCAGAGCTATTCGACGCCCGACAGGCCGGCGCTCAACAACACGACGATTGCCGGCGCGAACCAGGTCAATATTCGCGTCCGCTTTGCCGAAGTCGCTCGCAACGAGTTGCCGCGCTTCGGTATCGACTGGAGCGTCTTCGTCAACAGCGGGTCCTTTTCCTTCGGCATCGTCCGGACCGGCGGCGCCAGCAATGAGGACGATACCGGCATTGCCATCGGCGCGCGGGGCGACAATGTGAACGTCAACGTCCTGCTCGACGCGCTGCAGGCGAACGGCATCCTGACCATCCTAGCCGAACCCAATATCACCGCCGTCACCGGCCAGACCGCGAGCTTCCTGGCGGGCGGCGAAATTCCCGTGCCGGTGCCGGCCGGCGACGGCCAGATCGGCATCGAGTACAAGCAGTTCGGCGTGTCGCTGCAATTCACGCCGACGCTGCTGCCGAACAACCGCATCGCGCTGCAGGTCCGCCCCGAGGTCAGCAGCGTCTCGCAGGATAGCGTCGTTTCGATCGCCGGATTGGTGGTGCCTTCGCTGCGCATCCGCCGGGCGGACACGACCGTCGAGGTCGGCAGTGGCCAGACCTTTGCGATCGCCGGCCTGTTCCAGCGGCAGGAATCGCAGACGCTGAACAAGACGCCCGTCGTCGGCGACGTGCCGATCCTCGGCGAATTGTTCAAGTCGAAGCGTTTCCAGCGCAACGAGACGGAACTCGTCATCCTGATCACCCCCTATCTGGTGACCCCCACCTCCGAGCGAAGCATGAAAACGCCGCTGGACAGCCCCGCCGGTGCCATTACCTCGCCGCGCAAGAAGGCAAAGCCCGCGGTCAACAAGGGATACGGCTTCTATGTCGAATGATCCTCTTTCGGCAGTGGCGGGGGCCACGACGCTGATCGCCGGCCTCATCGCCCTGGCGGGCTGCAGCGGTTCGCATCCGCAGCCCTATTCTCCCAATTACAGCCATCTCTCGATGCACGGCGCGCCGGCCAAGGGCGGCCTCGTTCGCAAGGGCTACGACACGACCGCCAACGAGGTGCTGGTGCCGGATGCCTGCATCACACCCGATACGGCCGACCAGCCGCTCTATCTGCCGCCCGGCTGCGCCAACAACCTCAATCTGCAGCTCATGGCTGCGGATCAGCGGCACCTGCTTAAAGGGCGCGAAATGGGACCGGCGATGGCAGCTCCCGTGGCGCGGGCGGCGAAGGACTACATCGACGGCTACGGGGACGAAGGCCGCCGACGCGGCACCGCGGCCAATGAGACGGGGGTCGAATGAAAACGTGGTGGAATCCGAATTCCGGACGGTGTCGGCATGCTGTGGGATCGGGGATGGGCATCGTCGTCGCGCTCCTGGCGCTTTCGGCCTGCACCACGGTTCCTGCCGATAAGGAGAAGGACAAGCAGGCAAGTGCCCAGACGAAGCTGTTGAGCGTCGCCGAGAGCATCGAAGCGAAAGGCGAAAGCGCGACGGCGCTGGCGCTTTATGAACGTGCCGCCGTCAATGCGCCGAACGATGCGTCGATGCGGGTCCGGCTCGGCAATGCGCGCCTCAAGGCCGGCGACGCCGAGGCGGCCGAGGAAGCCTTCCGCGCCGCTCTCGAGATCAATCCGAAGGACCCGGATGCGCTGCTCGGGCTGGGCACCGCCCAGCTGCAGAAGGGCGAGGCGGAATCGGCGGCGCGAAGCCTGGCACCGGCGGCCGAGGCGCTGAATTCGGTGGTGGCCTACAATCGGCTGGGAACGGCACTCGTCTTCAGCGGCAATGGAGGGGCGGCCGAGGGAGCCTTTTCGAGGGCGCTCGCGCTGCAGCCGTCCAACCTCGATACCGCGACGAACCTGGCGCTGGCCGAAGCGCTGTCGAACAATCTCACGCAGGCGGTGACGCATATGGCGGGCGTCGTAGGCTCGCCGCTCGCCGAACGGCGGCATTTCGTCAACTACCTGATCGTTCTGACCATGGCCGGCGAAACGGAGAAGGCGCGTTCCGTTGCCGTGCCTGAGATGTCCGCGAGACAGAAAAGCCAGATCCTCGCCAAGGCGGCGAAGCTGCGTTCCATCCCGGACGTCGCCCGGCGCGCCCAGGAGATCGGCCTGCTGGCGGCGTCCAGGAACGACGGCGTCACATGAGCGAAACGAGCGAAGAGAAAACGCTTCCGGCTTCGGAAAAGAAGATTCGGGATGCGCGCCGGAAAGGTCAGGTGCTGCATAGCCCGGACATGGTTTCCGGCATCGTGGTGCTGTTTTCCACCCTGTTTCTCTTCTATGTCACACCGCAACTCCAGCTCAAGATCGACCTGCTTCTGGACGAAGCGTCGCAGATCTACGCGCGCCCCTTCGCCGATGTCTGGTACCGGCTGAGCGCGATTGCCGGGGATGCGCTCTGGACGACGGTGCTGCCCATCCTCGGCATCTCCATCATCGCCATTCTTGCCACCAATGTGGCGATCACCAAGGGCTTCGTCTTTTCGGCCAAGCCGCTCGAGCCGGATTTCAACCGCATCAATCCGGCCTCGGGGTTGAAGCGGATCGCGTCGTTGAAGAGCGTCGTCGATTTCGGCAAGGCGCTGTTCAAGATCCTTGTGCTGTCCTTCGCCTTCGCCGTCGTCTTCCATGCGGGATTGGGAGCGCTGTTCCAGTCGCCGACCTGCGGCTTTGCCTGCCTGCACGCGACGTCGCTCTCCATGCTGAAGACCATCGCGTCGATCGCGATCGCTGCCTTCATCGTCATGGGCGTGGTGGATGTCTTCCTGCAGCGCTGGCTGTTCCTGCGCGAAATGCGCATGACCCGCTCCGAGAGCAAGCGCGAGCACAAGGACACGGAAGGCGACCCGCTGATCCGGCAGGAGCGCCGCAAGCTGGCGCGCCTCTCTGGAACGACGAGGACCGGTCTTGCGAGCGCCGTACTGCTGATCGGCAAGGAGCCGTCGGTGTCGGTCGGGATTCGCTACGTCCGCGGCGAAACGCCCGTGCCGATCGTCGTCTGCCGGGCGCTCGGTCCGGCCGCCTCTTCGATGCGGGCGCAGGCGAGAAGCCGGGGCATTCCCTTTCTCGCCGACGCTGAACTCGCCGCCGAACTCGGCAAGACGCCCATCGGAGCGCCAGTTCCCGACCGGCTCTTCCAGGAAGTGGCGAATGCGCTCGTCGCCAATGGTTTGATTTGAACGCCCGCAACGTCCGAGGAGATTTCACATGTCGGATCTGCCGCCGAGGATTCGCCTGGGGTCGCTGCTTCCTATCCTTCTTTGGGCAGGGGTGGTCACCGATACGATGGCGGAGCAGCCCTCGCCGCCGGTCCTGGACCGCAGGTCTGGAAAAGTCTGGATCGACAGTGGCTATATCGAGTTCCTGATGTCGCCGCCCGCCTACCCGCCGCGGCACGCACGCGGGGCTTTGGTCTCTCCGCATCGCGGGGCGTTCCTGCCGAGGCAGTTGGTGGAATATCATTCGCAGGAAGCGCCCGGCACGATCATCATCGATCCCCGCCGTTACGCGCTTTACTACATCGTCCCGGGTGGCAAGGCTCTTCGATACAGCGTCGGCGTCGGCCGCGAAGGCTATAGCTGGCACGGAACCGAGACGGTGAGCCGCAAGCGTGCCTGGCCGGACTGGCGGCCGCCGGCCGACATGCGCGCCAGGCGGCCGGAGCTTCCGGCCCACATGGCCGGCGGTCCTGACAATCCGCTCGGTGCGCGGGCTATCTATCTCGGCCACACCCTTTACCGCATCCATGGTTCGAACGAGCCGGAAAGCGTCGGCCGGTCCTCGTCTTCGGGATGTTTTCGCATGACGAATGAAGACGTCATCGACCTTTACGGGCGGGTCAAGATCGGCGCCAAGGTGATTGTGCTCTAGCGCCGGCCCGGATCTTCAGCGCGGCCGATGAGCGAAAGTAGGGGGGCGCCGGAGCGAAAGTAGGGAGGCCGCGGCGCGGCGTTTGGGGCTATTCGATGAGCACACGTGCCGAGGATCACGTGCCATCGATCAGTCACGAGCGGGAAGCGGGCGGAGAGCCGCGCATATTTTCCTCGATCCCGCTCAAGTCCAGACATCGCGGGAGGAAAACGTGATACGCCTGTTGCTGCTGGCGCCCTATATCGGGCTGCTCTGGGTTCCCTTCTATAATTTCGAGGAGCCGAAGCTCTTCGGCTTCCCCTTCTTCTACTGGTACCAGCTCGCCTGGGTACCGCTGACCTCGCTCATCACCTATTTCGTCTACAGGAGCGTGCGTCATGACGGCTAATATCGACATGTCGGCGCTCGCCGTGTTCATCTTCTTCTTCGTGCTCGTCACGGCGATGGGCTTCTTCGCCTCGCGCTGGCGCCGGGCGGAATCGCTCGACCATCTCGACGAATGGGGTCTCGGCGGCCGCAAGTTCGGCACCTGGATCACCTGGTTCCTGGTCGGCGGCGACTTCTACACCGCCTATACGGTCATCGCCGTGCCGGCGCTGGTCTATGCGATCGGCGCCTACGGCTTCTTTGCGCTGCCCTATACGATCATCGTCTATCCGCTGGTCTTTGCCGTCATGCCGCTTCTGTGGAAGGCGGCGAAGGAGCGTGGCTACGTGACCGCCGGCGACGTGGTGCGCGGAACCTATGGATCGCGGGCTCTCGAGCTTGCGGTCGCTTCCACCGGCGTGATCGCGACGATGCCTTACATCGCGCTCCAGCTCATCGGCATGGAAGTGGCGATCAAGGCGCTGGGCTTGACCGGCGAGATGCCGATCATCCTCGCCTTCCTGGTGCTGGCGCTCTACACCTATTCGTCCGGTCTTCGGGCGCCGGCGCTGATCGCCTTCGTCAAGGACATCATGATCTATATCGTCGTGCTCGCGGCGATCATCGTCGTGCCTTCGAAGCTCGGCGGCTACAGCGCAGTCTTTTCGGCGGCCGACGCGGCCTTCGAGGCGAAGGGCAAGGGCGGCATCCTGCTCGATCCGACTCAACTTGTCCCTTATGTGACCCTCGCCCTCGGCTCGGCGCTCGCCGCCTTCATGTATCCGCATACGCTGACCGGCATCTTCGCCTCGTCCGGCGCCAACACGATCCGCAAGAACGCGGTGCTCTTACCGGCCTATACGCTGCTGCTCGGCCTGCTCGCCTTGCTCGGCTATATGGGCCACGCTGCCGGCTTGCAGCTTCAGAGCAACAACGACGTCGTCCCGACGCTGTTCAAGACGTTGTTCCCGGGCTGGTTTGCGGGCTTCGCCTTCTCGGCGATCGCCATCGGTGCGCTCGTCCCGGCCGCGGTCATGAGCATCGGTGCGGCGAACCTCTTCACCCGCAACTTCTGGAAGGTCTGGGTCAACCCCGAGGTCACGCCCGCCGGCGAGGCGCAGGTCGCCAAGATTACCTCGATGCTCGTCAAGGTGGGGGCGCTGCTCGCTATCCTGCTGCTGCCGACCCAGTTCGCGCTCGACCTGCAGCTGCTCGGTGGCCTGTGGATCCTGCAGACCCTGCCGGCCCTCGTCTTCGGCCTCTACACCGGCTGGTTCCGGGCTCCGGCGCTGCTCGCCGGCTGGGCGGCCGGCTTCATCGGCGGCTCGGCGCTTGTCTGGTCGGATGGGCTTAAACCCTTGCACGCGCTCGCCTTCGACGGCATCACCGTCTCGGTCTACACCGGACTGCTGGCGCTGGCGCTCAACGTCACGGTCGCCGTGGTCGTCAACCTCGTCATGCCGGCTAAGGAGACAGCCGACGATGACCTCACGGTCGCCGAGGCGGACTCGCGCAGCTAAGTCAAAAAGGGCCGGCCGTAGCAGGCCGGCCCTTTGCGCCGAGCGCGTTGCCATTCGTCGGCCGATATGGCAATGAACCGATAGCGGCCCCGTGTCCGCTGCTACGGCGCCGCGTCCGATGAAATCCGCAAGGTCGCTATAGCACTTTGAAATTGCTGCAGTTGGGCAGCGAGGTGCCATGCCCGGTTGGGTCGTCCTCTCCGTTTCCACAGCCTATGTCGTCATCCTGTTCCTGATCGCCTGGTGGACGGATCGGCAAGGTGGCAGTCGCCGCTCGGCCGTGCCCAGCGAATGGCTGGCGGCCCTCGGCTACGCTCTGACGCTTGCCGTCTACAACACGTCCTGGAGCTTCTACGGGTCGGTCGGCCGGGCGCTGAGCGGCTTCGACTATTTGGCGATCTATATCGGCCCGACCCTGGTGCTCGTCTTCGGGCAGCGGCTGATCGCCAGGATCGTCACGGTCGCCAAGAGCCAGAACATCACCTCGATCGCCGACTTCATCGCCGCGCGTTACGGCAAGAGCCAGATGCTTGCCGCGCTCGTCACCATGGCGGCGCTGCTTGCCGTGCTGCCTTACATAGCCCTGCAGCTGAAGGCGGTCGGCACCAGCTTCGACATCCTGACCGCGCCGGCCGTCGCTCCGGGTGGCCCGCGGCCGATCCGCGGCGACAGCACGTTCGCCGTCGCCGCGTCCATGGCGCTCTTCGCCATCATGTTCGGCGTCAGGCACATCCACGCGAGCGAGCATCACCGCGGCCTGATGGCGGCGATCGCCTTCGAGAGCCTGGTCAAGCTTTCCGCCTTCGTCGTCGTCGCGCTGTTCATCGTCTTCGGCATGTTCGACGGTTTGGGTGACCTCGTCGCCCGCACGCAAGCCGATGCGCGCATGGCGTCCCTGCTGGCGCCGGACTTTTCCGATCCGACCTGGATCTCCAACACCATCATTGCGGCGATCTCCTTCCTCTGCCTGCCGCACATGTTCCATGTCGCGGTGGTCGAGAACCAGTCGCTGTCGCAGGCGCGCGCCGCCGCCTGGCTCTATCCGGCCTATCTCCTCGTCTTCAGCGTGCTGATGGTGCCGATCGCCATTGCCGGGCTTGCGACCTTCGCCGATACGGTGAACCCCGACACCTTCGTCATTTCGCTGCCGCTCGCCGCCGATGCGCCCTTGATGGCGCTCCTCGCCTTTCTCGGCGGCTTCTCGGCGGCGACCGGCATGGTGATCGTCGCCTCGGTGGCGCTGAGCACGATGCTCTGCAACGACGTCATCGTCCCCCTGCTGCTGCGCTCGCGCCTGGTCGGCCGCAGCGGCGCGATCTGGCCGTCGCCTGCGGCGCTGCTTCTGGTGCGGCGGATCTCGGTCGCAGGCATCCTGCTGCTCGCCTATATGATGAACCGGCTGGTCGACCAGGCCTATCCGCTGACCGTGATCGGGCTGCTTTCCTTCGTGGCGATCGCCCAGTTAGGACCGGCTTTCCTGGGCGGCCTGCTGTGGCGGCGCGCCAAGGGCGCAGGGGCGGTGTCCGGCATCGTCGTCGGCTTCGCCCTCTGGATCTACACGCTGCTCGTTCCTTCGATTGCCCCGCTCGTTCCCGCCGTCGACGCCCTCGTCGTCAATGGACCGTTCGGGCTGGCCTGGCTGAAGCCGCAAGCGCTCTTCGGCGTGACCGGCCTCGATCCGATTTCGCACGCGACGCTCTGGAGCCTCGGCGCCAATCTCTTAGTCTTTGCGGCTGTTTCGCTGCTGGCGGATCGCTCGCCGCTCGAGCGGCTCCAGGCGGAGGCCTTCGCCGACGGGGGCGCGGCGCAGCCGCCACCGCTCGCCTCCCTGCCGCTCGTCACGCGGCTCGAGGACCTGAAGACGCTCGCGGCGCGTTTCGTCGGAGCCGAGCGCAGCGCCTCCGCCTTCGACGACTTCGTCGAACAGCGCCGCGCGCGTCAGGATGGGCTCGCCGATATGGAGGCGATGCGCTTCACCGAGAACCTGATCGCCGGGGCGCTCGGTGCGGCCTCGGCCCGCGTGGTGATTGCCGCGGCGCTCGAAAGCCGCTCGTTATCGCGCAAGGCCGCCGTGGTGATGCTCGACGAGGCGTCGCAGGCGCTGCATTTCAACCGGAAGCTCCTGCAAGGGGCGCTCGAAAGCGTGCCGCAGGGCATCTGTGTCTTCGACGCGAACCTCGCCATCGAGGCGTGGAACGCCCGATTCCTGACCCTGCTCGACCTGCCGAGAGACCTGATCCGCGTCGGCCTGCCGCTCGCCGATCTCGTCGACTTCAACCGCGAGCGCGGTGAATACGACGCCGAGGACCTCAAGGCGCTTCTCGTCAACCGCGACCTCGCCACGCAGATTTGGCCCTATGTGTACGAGCGCCAGCGACCGGATGGGATGGTGCTGGAGATCGCCTATGACCGGATGGCCGAGGGCGGCTACATCTCGACCTATACCGACGTGACCGAGCGGCACCGGGCCGCGGCCGGCCTGCGGCGCGCCAACGAGGAGCTGGAGCGGCGCGTCCAGGAGCGTACCCAGGCGCTCGAGCAGGCCAAGGCCGAGGCGGAGCGGGCCAATATGGGCAAGACGCGCTTTCTCGCCGCGGCAAGCCACGATCTGCTACAGCCGCTTAACGCGGCGCGGCTCTATCTGGCGGCGCTTGACGAGAGCCTGAAGCCCGACGAAGCAGGGAAGGGCCTGCTTAACGAGGAGCGGGCGCTTGCGAGAAATGCCGCGGCGGCACTTTCCTCGACGGAGCGTCTGCTCGACGAGCTGCTCGACATCTCGTCCTACGATTCCGGTGCGGTGCGGGCACAGCCGGCCGATTTTTCCGTGGGCTCGTTGCTCGCCCAGCTTGAGCTGGAATTCTCCGCCATGGCGCGCCAGCGCGGGTTGACGCTGAAGATCGTGGCCTCAAGGCTTTCGGCCCGGACCGACCCGCAGCTCCTACGCCGCGTGCTGCAGAACCTGCTCTCGAACGCCATTCGCTACACACCCGAGGGAAAGGTTCTGCTGGGGTGCCGGCGGCGGAAGGATGGCATCAGGATCGAGGTGCGCGACACCGGCATCGGTATCGCGCCGGAGCGGCAGAAGGAGATTTTCGAGGAGTTTCGCCGCCTCGATACGGGCGAGGAGCGGGAGAAGGGGAGCGGCCTCGGCCTCGCGATCGTCGAGCGCATCTGCCGCCTGCTCGATTTTCCGCTGGAGATGCGCTCCCGGCCTGGTTACGGAACCTGCTTCGCCGTCACCGTGCCGCGCGCGGCGGCGGGCGCCGCGGTTGCGGCCGCGGAAAAAACTGCGGCTGCCTCGGCTGCGAGCCAGCGCGCGCTGGCGGTGCTCTGCATCGACAATGACGGGGCGATACGGGATGGCCTCGCCGCCTTGCTGTCGCGCTGGGGACATAGGCCGATTGTCGCGAGTGACGAGAGGACGGCGCTTGCCAATTGCAACGGGCAAGTGCCAGATCTGGCGCTCGTCGACTATCACCTCGACGGCACGACCGGCGTCGAGGTGCTGGGCGAGTTGCGCAAACATTGGGGCCGGGAGGTCAGGGGCCTGGTGATCACTGCGGATCGCGGCGAGGCCGTCGGCGCCGAGGCGAAGGCGCTCGGCTGCGAAGTCATGGCGAAGCCGGTGAAGCCGGCAGCCTTGAGACGCTATCTGGATGCCGTCGCCCTCGAAAAGGGCGCCGGACTACACCGCGGCGCGTCTTAGTAGAAGCGCAGAACTTTGCAGTAGGGGGAGGAAGAACATGAGCACGCGCATCGTCATTGCGGATGACCATCCGATGGTCCAGGCAGCCCTGCGCAGCGCTCTCGTGGCGGTACTGCCGGACCTCGATCTGATCGCTTGCCGCTCGGTGGACGAGGTTCTGGAGGCGCTATCCGGCGATCGGCAGGAGGTGGACCTCGTCCTGCTCGACCTGACTATGCCGGGCACGGACGGGTTTGCCGGCCTGTTCCTGCTGCATGCCCATTACCCGACCCTGCCGGTGGCGATCGTCTCGGCCCGGCAGGACGCGGCGACGATCCGAAAAGCGATCACCTTCGGAGCTTCCGGCTATATCCCGAAGTCGCTGGACCTGCCGGAGATGGCGAGCGCGATCCGCGCGATTCTCGACGGCGAAATCTGGACGCCGCCGCGCCTCGACAGCGAAGCCGCCGATCCGGATGCGGCGATGAGCGCCCGCCTCGCTTCGCTGTCGTCGCAGCAGCTGCGCATCCTGACGAAGGTCATCGAGGGCAAGCTCAACAAGCAGATCGCCGGCGAGATGGACATCGCCGAGCAGACCGTCAAGGTGCATGTCTCGGCGATCCTCAAGAAGCTCGGCGTCGTCAGCCGCACCCAGGCGGCGGTGCTGTGCGAACGGCTGCTGTCGGCGAGCCCCCGTGATGCGGGTTAGGGCGTTCTCGAGGGGACTGGGACAAGACCCCCTCTGGCCTGCGGCCATTTCCCCACTAAG
Organism: Sinorhizobium americanum; assembly: GCF_001651855.1. Lineage (GTDB taxonomy): Bacteria > Pseudomonadota > Alphaproteobacteria > Rhizobiales > Rhizobiaceae > Sinorhizobium > Sinorhizobium americanum. The sequence goes on from NZ_LNQC01000049.1 coordinate 394,712, forward strand.
GGGAGAATAGATGCGGCAGGCGTTGCACCTTGACGAATGTCTTCCAGTTGCAAAGCGCTTCGGGTGGAGCGAGAGCCAGCCGCTACAGCCTCGGCAGCCCTTCCGGCCTCAAGTGCTTCTTCGGCGCGGCGATGCGGAAAATGGCGTTGGCGGCGCCATAGCCGCGATAGCCGCGCCGCTAGACGATCTCGAAGAAGAAGCCTTCGCCGTAGGTGGGCTGTAAAAGCTGGAAATACTCGCCGTGCTCGTCGCGGTCGTAGAGGATGTTCGAAGCCCTCAACCGCTCCGTCAAAGCCGGCTCGAAGGCCGCAGCGCGCCTCGTCGTCGTAATGGTCGGGCGAGATCTGCAGCGGGCGGAAGCCGTCGCGATCTCGTCCCATGTCTCTGGAGATTTCAGGCCGAGTTCGCGGAAGAGGGCCTCGCTCGTCCAGAGCCAAATCTCGGCGTGGATACTCGTGGGCGCGAAAAACACCTTGTCCTTGTAGGTGATGCAATCGAGCAGAGTTGTCGGCAGGACGCGGCGCCAATCGTCGGCCTTCGCGACCTCGTCGATGTCGAGCACGATGCCCATTCCGGCAGCTCGCGCGAACCCTCATTGGCATTCCATTGCATGACGGCTGGCGCATAGCTGTCGGCGATGCGATCGCTGACGATTCTGTGCACCGCCACCTTGTTTTCCGCTGGCAGCTCGGCCCATTGGTGGAAGGATGCGATCCATGCCTTGCGCAAGACATCCAGTGCCGCCGCCTCGCTCTGCGAAATCCAGAAATGCACGACATCGACTGCGCCGCGCTAATCGGCGGCTGCAGGTGGCTGGGAGCTTGCCAGCAACAGTGCCGCCGTCAGACAGGCTTGCTTGATTTCAGGTCCTCTCCTCGATCAAAAACAGTCACCGCCGGGCGATCCGCCGCAGCGCAACCGATGCTTTCGAGGCCGGGCGCCGGTCGGCGGCGGCCCGTTGCGGCAGCCGCGCGCCGGCAAGGGCGGCGGGCTGGGGTCTGGCGAAATGGTATCCCTGGCCGACGTCGCAGCCGGCCTCCATCAAGAAGCGCCGTTGTCCTTCCGTCTCGATGCCCTCGGCAACGCAGCGCTTGCCGAGGTTCTGGGCAAGCTGGATCATGGCGCGAATGATCTGTTCGCTGCGGGCGTCCTTGCCTATGCCGTCGACGAAGCTCCGGTCGATCTTCAACTCGTCGAAGGGGAAATCGCGTAAGTGCACGAGCGATGCGAAGCCGGTGCCGAAGTCGTCGAGCGAGATCGACAAACCGTGCTGGCGGAAGCGCGCCACCGTCGCCAGAATCTGGTCGGCCGAGCGATTGAGGAAGACATCCTCGGTGATCTCCACCGCGAAATCCTGCCATTCCAGGCCGTTCTCACGGACCGCAGCGGCGAAGAGCGCGTAGCCTTCCTCGCCGACGAGCAGGACCTCGGGAAGGTTGATCGACACGGGACCGGGAGCGAGCCCGGCGGCCCGCCAGGCCTTGAGGTCGCGGCCGACAGTGGCGACGACGGCGCGGGTCATGCCGCGGATGAGCTGCGTTCCTTCCATCAAGGGCAGGAAGCGGCCCGGCGGCAGCAGCCCCAGCTGCGGATGCTGCCAGCGCACCAGCGCCTCGAAGCCCAGATGTGTGCCGGTCGTGAGGTCGACCTTCGGCTGGTAGTGCACGACGAATTCGTTGCGGTCGGCTGCAAGCACGAGCGCAAGCGAGAGCTGATTCTGCTCGAGCCGCCGGGCCAGCGCCGCTTCGTCGAAGATGACCGTGCTGTTGCGGCCGGCCTTTGCCGTATAGAGAGCCAGGTCGACGATGCGCATCAGTCCGGCCTCGTCCGAGGCGTGATCGGGAACGATGGCCCCGCCGATGCTGGCCGAGACCTGCAGGTTGCGTCCCTCGAAGGCAATGTCTGCGGCGACCGCCTCAATGGCGCGCTCGGCAACAGATTGGAGCGCGGAGGCCTCGCCGATCCCGGGCAGCAGCACGGCGAACTCGTCGCCGCCGAGCCGGGCGATCACGTCACTTGCGCGCAAGGTCTTCTGCAGGGCGCGGGCGACGTGGCGCAGCACCGCATCGCCCGCCGGATGGCCGAGGCCGTCATTAATGCTCTTGAAGCGGTCGAGATCGACGAGCAGCATGGAGAAGCCGGCGCCGGTCCGTCCCAACTCGCCGAATAGATTGCCGAGCGCGGCATTGAAGGACGAACGGTTGTCGAGACCGGTGAGAGCGTCGGTGTGGGCGAGAAGCGTCAGCCGCTTCTCGAAAGCCATTGTCAGGCGATGCTCGTTGCGCAGCTTCTTCAGGAGCGGGCTGAACAGAAAGACGCTCGCCAGAATGACGGTGGCGGCGATCAGCGCCAGCAATCCCGTGCCGATCAGCTTGGCGTTGTCGATGCTGACGCCGCTACGGCCATGGGCGTGGCGGATCAGGTCGGCGAACTGGCGCATCAGCATGCTGTCGGCGGCCACGGCGAAATCGATCGGACCCCAGAAAGAGTAGCGCTGCCGCCGGTCCTCGGTGCTGATATCGGCAATCCGCACCGCCCGTTCGAGAAAGTCCTCGAGCCGGGCGTTGAGATCGTGACGCAATTGCACCGCGATCTCGTCGCCCGGATTGAAACGCTCGAGGAGATTGCCGCCGATGCTTTGATCCAGCGCGTGCAATTCTCCGCTCATCGCGCGGATATCCCCTATGGCGCGATGGATATCGTCGCGCATCGGACTGATGATGTGTTCCGGCAGGTTGGGATCGGCCGAGGCCCGCATCATCGCCCGCGTCTGGTTGGCGAGCTGCTGGAAGCGGATGAACTGGTTGCTGGTCAGGAAGCTGATCTTCTGCTGCAGCGAATGGCGGTCAAGGGCGACCAGCATGGTCAGATAGGTGGCGGCGATCAAGAGCGTCATCACGATGACGGCATTCACGTAGTGCCGGCCGATCGACCGAATGTATGTCTCCACCGATTGCCGAGGCTTGCTCGGCGGTTCCGATCGTCCAGTCATCTCGTCAGCCCGCTCCGCTAGCAACTTGTTCCCCCTCCGCCCTTCCTCGATCAGGTACCGGTCTTTGGCAGTTGTCCGTAGGCAGGCCGTAAGCCTTCGCGCGACAATTCCGCCAGGATGTGGTCAAGCTGGGCAGCGACCGAGAGCAGGCGGTCCCTGGCGCTTTCCATATCGGCCATGCGGAAACGGTCCTCGGGCTTCTTGGTGGGGAAAACGGCGATATTCGACACTGGATATGGCTCCGTATGCGTATGTATGAATGGGCGCGAAGGCATCGGCCCGTATCCTGGCCCCGCCCCCTAGGCGGGGAGAGGGTACGATCGGGCGCCGCAAACCTGCTGCTTTGCGGCAGGGATGAAAGGGCGCGGGATAGCGTCGGTCCAGTTCGTGAGGCTCAGAACTCCTCCCATTCGTCGACGGCGGCCGCGGTTGCCGTCTTGCCGCCGAAAGCCCGGGCGATGCGGCTGCCGAGCGCACGGGCAGGCGAAGCGACCGGCCTCGCCGTTTCGCCGGCGGCGCGCGGGCCTGCAACTCCCTCGAGCTTGAAGCGGGCGACGAGGTCGCGGAGCTTCGCCGCTTCCAAAGCGAGACTCGAGGCCGCCGCGGTCGACTGCTCGACCATCGCGGCATTTTGCTGGGTGCTCTGGTCCATCGAATTGACCGCAGTGTTGATCTCGGCAAGCCCGGTCGACTGCTCCTTGGCGGAGACGGCGATTGCGTTCATGTGGCTGTTGATCTGGCCGATGAAGCTGCCGATCACGTTCAGCGCCTCGCCGGTATCACGTACCAGCCTGACGCCGCTTTCAACTTCGGTCGTCGAGTTCTGGATCAGTCCCTTGATCTCCTTGGCGGCTTGCGCGGAGCGCTGGGCGAGCTCTCGCACCTCCTGGGCAACGACCGCGAAGCCCTTGCCGGCATCGCCGGCACGCGCCGCCTCGACGCCCGCATTCAGCGCTAAAAGGTTGGTCTGGAAGGCAATCTCATCGATCACGCCGATGATGTTCGAGATCTGCTGCGAGCTCTCTTCGATGCGGCGCATCGCCTCTTCGGCATGCGACACAACCTCGGCGGACTTGGCGGCGCTCTGATTGGCCTGGGTCGCGACCGTGCGCGCCTCTTCCGTCAGCTTCGTCGAGGAACCGACATTGGCGGTGATCTGGTCAAGCGCGGCGGCAGTCTCTTCGAGAGAAGCCGCCTGCTGTTCGGTGCGCCTGGCAAGGTCCTGGGCACCCGAGGCGATCTCGCGGGTGCCGTTGTCCATCGTGCCGATGCCTTCGGAGATCGACGCGAGCGCCGTGCCGAGCTGGCGGACCGACTGGTTGAAATCCTGGCGAAGCGGTTCGAAGTCCGGGGCGAAGGCGTCGTTGAGCTGGAAGGCGAGGTCGCCGGCGGCAAGCCGCTTCAGGCCGGCGGCGAGATTGTCCGAAGCAAAGCGCAGCGCTTCCGCTTCGCGCGTCGTTCGGCGCTGCACCTCTGCCCGTTCGGCCTCCTGGCGGCTGCGCGTGTCGGCCGCCTCCTCTTCGAGGCGCGCGTTGGCAAGCGCGTTCTGGCGGAACACTTCGACGGCCTCGGCCATCGCGCCGATCTCGTCGTCGCGGCCGGCAAAGGGGATCGGCGACTTCGCGTCCCCCCCAGCGAGATTGCGCATGGCGCCGGTGATCCGGGTGATCGGGTTGGCGATGCCGGAAACGGCAAAAGCGATGACGCCGCCGCCGGCGAAGACCGCAATTGCGCAGAGGATGGAGACAAGCTTCAGCGTATTTTCGAGGAGCTTCTGGATTTCCGCACCGGAACGGGCGGCACCCTCCTTGTTGAGGCCGACGACAACGTCGACCGACTCGGCGATCTCGCTAAAACGCGGCGCCATTTCCTTGGAAATAATCTGCTTTGCCTCATCGTCCCTGGCTGCGGCCGAAGCAACGATCATCCGGCGGCTCGCGTCGATCAGCTGGCCGGCCGTGTTCTTGATCTTCGCGAGCTCGGTCTGTTCGTCTGCCTCGGTCACGAGCGCCGCGTAGTCGTCGATCGCACTGAAGAAGCGGGCTTTCTCCTCTTCGATCGTCGTTTCGGCCGCGTGTTCCTCGTCGTCCGTGGTCGCCAGGACATGGCGATTGAAGGCTACCCTCAGGTCGGAAAGAGCGGTATCGATCTCCTTGGATCGCTCGACGCTCGGCAGCCAATTGTCGACGATCTCGTCGCTCTTGGCGTCAATCCCGGAGAGCGAACTGATCGATACCCAGGAGATTGCGGCGGTCGTCAGCACCATGCCGGCAATCGAGCCGATCAGGGACAATTTCACACTTGGTCGTTTCACTATCACTACCTCTACTGTATGCGGGAGACTGAGGTCCCCTTTGGTCGAGACTTGGCCGGGGTCGCTCCCCTTGCTGCTGCTTCGCTGCCGGACGATGGGAGTATCCTCCGGCGAAGACGGCAGCAGAGCGGTCGGGAATTCGAGCACGCAGCTCTCCTTCCGCGCTCCATGCCGAGCGCGGCCAGCTTCTCCTCGAAATCATGCGGTCTTGGACATCCGCGGGCTCATCCCGCTGGAGCGAACGGATGCACCGGTCGCCCTTCGAATCGCCACCCCGGAGCGTGTCGGACACCGTCCGGCGGTTGCAGTGACGATTACTATCGCAATCGCCACCCAAGCGGTCTTGAGTAAACAAACGCTTAAATACGCTGCGCATCGGACAGTTCGCAGCGGAAAGTGGACAGGCCGATGCAGAAAGTGGATAGGACCAGTGCTCCGATCTGAAACGGCATCGACCCGCCCTTGGAGGCACCGCAATGCCGCCGCAGACATCGTCGGCTCGGTGCTTGTCGGCGGCGACTTGCAGACCTATTGTGCCGAACTTTCGGGCCGCGAGAGGAAAAAGGGGACGGCAATGGCCTATCTGCTGGTCTTTCTTGGTGCCGGATTGGGCGGCGTGATGCGCCATGGCGTCAATCAGTTCGCCGCTCAGATCCTCGGGGCCGCTTTTCCCTTCGGCACCCTGGCGGTCAACGTCGCCGGTTCTTTCGCCATGGGGCTCATTGCCGAGTATTTCGCCTTGCGCGTCCATCTGCCTCAGGATGTGCGGCTGTTCCTGGCGACCGGCGTGCTCGGCGGTTTCACGACCTTCTCCAGCTTCTCGCTCGACACGATCGGCCTCTATGAGCGCGGCGAGTGGATGGCTGCGGTAATCTATGCCGCTTCTTCCGTGGTCTTTTCGCTGCTCGGCTTGCTTGCCGGGATGATGCTCATCCGCCTGCTCGCGGCCGGCCAGACGGCCTGATCGTCACGGCAATTTAGAAATTACTTTTATAGCAAAGCTAATTATTCACGATTTCGCAACCAACAGGTGACATTTCTTGAGACAAAGCGAAGCGATGTAACGCTCGTCTCAACCGCCATGAAGGCGGGTGGCCTTTGCGGCGCAAGCCGCCGCTGGGACTGGGTTTCACAGCATTGGGACGGTTTTGACGCGGGCGGCGCCATGCGCCCGCTCGCGCCTCCTTGATAGGTCGGTATTGAAGGGCGCAAGCGAACCACGGTCCGGCTGAGAGCGGTCGAGGCGCGGCGATGCGTCAAAGGGACAAGGAAAAATCGATGAGCCATTTCAAGAGCTTCGGGATTGTCGCGCGCCTCGCCATCGGCTTCGGCTTCCTGCTCCTCATGATGGTCGGCTTGACCATCTATTCCGTTGTTCAGGTCGAAGAGATCAACGGCAATCTCGCCACCATCAACGACGTGAACAGCGCGAAGCAACGCTTTGCGATAAATTATCGCGGCAGCGTGCATGATCGCGCGATCGCCATCCGCGACGTCACGCTGGTGACCTCCGAAGAGGAGCGCAAGAAAGCAGAGGCGCTGATCGAAAAGCTCGCCGCCACCTATGCCGACAACCAGAAGCGGATGGCCGAGATGATCGCTTCCGGCGCGAGCGATCAGGAAAGATCAATTCTGGCCGAAATCGCCGACATCCAGGCCAAGACCAATCCGCTCGTCGCCGACATCATCGCCCTCCAGGAGAAGGGAAATGGTGACGGCGCGCGCAGGATCCTGCTGGAGCAGGCTCGGCCGCTCTTTGACGCCTGGCTCGGTGCCATCAACAAGTTCATCGACTATCAGGAGGCCCTGAACAAATCGATCGGCAGCCACGTGCGCGGTGCCGCGAGCGGGTTCGAGTCGCTGGCATTCACGGCGCTTGGTGTCGCTGCCCTGCTTTCGATCATCGCTGCGGCGCTGTCGGCGCGCTCGATCATCGGACCGCTGACGAGGCTGCAGCTGTCGCTGAAGGCGATGGCCGAGGGCGACCTGACGGGGGATCGTCACCTGGAAGCGCGCCGCGACGAGATCGGCATGTTGGCGCGTGCCGTCGCCGCACTCAGGGATGCGATCTCCGCAAAGGCAGAACGCGAGGCGGATGCGGAGACGTCGCGGACGATGACGGAACGCCAGCGGCTCGAAGAGGATGCGAAGCAGCGCAATGCTTTGGCGGAGCAGACAGGCCAGGCCGTGCATCAACTCGCCGCCGCCCTGCAGAATCTCGCCGAGGGCGACCTCACCCAGCGGATCGACACGCCGTTCATCCCGTCGCTCGACAAGCTGAGGCTCGACTTCAACGGCGCGGTCGAAAAGCTGCGCCAGGCGATGCAGGCGGTCGCCGAGAATGCAAGCGCGATCGCAGCCGGCGCCCAGGAGATACGCTCGGCCTCCGACGATCTCGCCAAGCGGACGGAACAGCAGGCGGCTTCCGTCGAGGAGACAGCAGCGGCGCTCGACGAGATCACCACAACGGTCGCCGACTCCAGCAATCGTGCCCAGGAGGCGGGTCAGCTCGTTCGAAAGACGAAGGACAATGCGGAGCGCTCCGGACGCGTCGTGCGCGACGCGGTCGGCGCCATGGGCAAGATCGAAGCCTCGGCGGTCGAGATCGGCAATATCATCGGCGTCATCGACGAGATCGCCTTCCAGACCAACCTTCTGGCGCTTAACGCCGGCGTCGAGGCGGCGCGGGCCGGCGAGGCCGGCAAGGGTTTTGCCGTTGTCGCCCAGGAAGTGCGCGAATTGGCGCAGCGTTCCGCCAAGGCCGCCAAGGAGATCAAGGAGCTGATCAACACCTCGAATGACCACGTCAAGAACGGCGTCGCCCTCGTCGGCGAAACCGGCAAGGCGCTCGAGGAAATCGTCGAGCAGGTCCAGCAGGTCGACGGCAATGTCGGGGCGATCGTCGAGGCCTCCAGGGAGCAGGCAACGGGCTTGAAGGAGATCAGTACGGCGGTCAACACCATGGACCAGGGGACGCAGAAGAATGCGGCGATGGTCGAGGAAGCGACAGCCGCCGCCCATGGTCTTGCAAAGGAGGCGGACGCGCTGTTCCAGCTCTTGCGCCAGTTCGACATCGGCGCCGCATCGAAGCGCCAAGCGCCGGCTGCAAGCGGAGGCGCGGTTGCTTCACCGGCGCGCCAGATGGTCGCCAAGGTGGCGCAATCCTTCCGCGCAAACGCCGCCGTGGCGGAGGAATGGCAGGAGTTCTGAGAGGGCCGGGGGTAGCCGCGCCGAACTGCTCACCCCCCTTTGCCCTGCCGGGCATCTCCGCCACAAGGGGGAGATTGGAAGAAGGGCAGAGGGGTACGACTTCGCCGTTCCGGGTCTGCATTTTCGCTATTCGAACCGAACCGGCAGGCTCCATCTGCCGTCGAGCCTCACGTCGATGCGGCCGGGTGCGATGACATCGAGGGCGCCGCAGAGGCTGCCGGTGGTGACGATCTCTCCGGCCGCGAGCGTGTTCTGCGCTCTTTGCATTTCATTGGCCCAGCCGACGAGCCAGGCGAGCACGTCGCCCGCCGGGTGGCGAGCCTCGCCTGCGAACAGCCGGGCTCCGTCGAGGCTCACTTCCAGCGGCCGCCCATCCGCGCCGTCGAGAAATTCGCGCGGCAGCTCGGGCCCGAGCGCATAGCCGGCATTGCCGAGCCGGTCGGCGAGGAAGAGCAGGAATGGCGCCTTGCCGCCCTCTTCGATGCGGCTGTCGAGGACCTCGACGCCGAGATGGATGGAGCCGATGGCGGCGATCACTGCGTCCCGGCTATAGCCGGCTTTCCGGGGCGGCAAGTCCATGGCAAGGCGGAAGCCGATCTCCGCTTCGACACGCAGGCCGTTGCGCCAGCGAAAGGTAGCCGGCTCAGCATTGGGGTGGACCGCGATCGGCGAGAGACGACCGGCGACGCTCATGCCTCCGGGCGAGCGGGCCACCTTGTATCCCGCGCCAGCGGCACCTTCAGGTGCGACGAACGCGGCCTGCACGGCGATAGCCTGGGCAATGGTCGCCGGCACCGGCAGCTCTGCGGCCGCGATACGATCCTTTGCGGTCGCAAAGCGCTGGGCGAGATCGGCTGCATCGAAAAGTGTAACGTCGGTCATGCGAGCATCCGTTTTGGGAGGAAATGTTCAGGCGGTACGGGCAGGGGCACCGGTCGATGCCCTGAGGATCAGGCGGCTTTCGAGCGGCGGTGGCGGCGGCGGCGGCCGGCCGGCGAGGCAGGCGAGCAGATAATCCGCCGCCTGCCGCCCGATTTCGGCATTGTCGACGCGCATGGTGGTGAGCGGCGGATCGGTCTGCTCCGCCATCGCCACGTCGTCGAATCCGGTAATGGAGAGCTCTTCCGGCACGCTCATGCCGAGCGCGCGCGCCTCGATGAGCGCGCCGATCGCCAAGGCGTCGTTGCCACAGACGACCGCCGTCGGCCGCGGGCCCGCGGCTTCCATGATCGAGCGCAGGCTCTGGCGGCCGAAGGTAATGCTCGCCGGCCCCTCGCGCACATGCTGCGGTCTGAGCGCCATGCCTTCTTCGGCGAGCGCCGCGCGCAGGCCTTCAATACGCGCCACGACCCGGTCGTTGTCGATCGACGGCTGATGGATCAGCGCGAAATCGCGGTGGCCGAGATCGAGCAGATGACGGGCGATCCGCCGGAAGGCGGCGGCGTTGTCGAAGCCAACGCTCGGGTGAGGGGAGCCGGGCCGGTGCGAATAGGTGACCACATAGGGCACGCCGCGCGCGGCGATCGTCTCGAAAAGACCGGGACGGTGCGATTCGCCGACAACGGCCAGCGCTTCGACGCCACGCGCCAGCATCGTGCGGACCTGGTTGGCGGCCTGGTCGGCGTCGTAGTTCGAGCAGCCGATGAGCACCGTGACGCCGTCTGCCGACAAACGCGTCTGCAAGGCGCCGACCTGCGAGGCGAAGACATCGTTGTCGAGCGTCGGAATGAGGACGCCCGCGAGCCAGGTGCGACGGCTCGCCAGCGCCGCGCCGGCCGGATGCGGCATCCAGCCAAGCTCGGCCGCGGCCTTCAGCACCTTCTCGCGAATCTCCGGCGCAACCTTTTCCGGCGCATTAAAGGCGCGCGATACGGTGGCGGTCGATACCCCGGCGAGTGCCGCGACATCGAGGGCGCGGGCCCCCGTCTGTCCGTTCCGCTCTCTTCCTCCACGTCCCATGGGAATCGATCTCTCCTCAATCGATTAGGTATGTATACGCTTACATCGCCATTTCCAACCCACTTACTTTCTGTTTGACAGGTTACCTGAAAGTGCTATGTAAGCGCTTACATTCTGATCGGCTTTCAGGAGGCGGTCTTGCGCCGAGGCGCGGGACCGGGGAAGCCCTTGTCGGAGGAGGAGCTATCTTGATCGCGATCCGCAAATTCCTGCTGAACCCGGTGCAGTTCCTGCTTGCCGCCTGCCTTGCGGCCATGCTGGTCCTCGTCTTCGGCAATGTCGTGCTGCGCTATGCCTTCAACACCGGAATTTCCGTGTCGGAAGAATTATCGCGCCTGCTGTTCGTCTGGGTGGTCTTTCTCGGCGCCGCGGTGACGCTGTTCGAGCAGGCGCATCTCGGCGTCGATACGCTGGTAAGGCGGCTCTCCCGCAAGGGCCGGCTCGCCTGCTTCGTCCTCTCCAATCTGCTGATGCTCTATACGACCTGGCTGATCTTCTCCGGCACCTGGCAGCAGTTCGGCATCAATCTCGGCATGACGACGCCGGTCATGGGCATCTCCCAGGCCTGGTTCTTCGTGCCGGTGCTGATCTTCACCGGTTTTGCAGCCGCCTGGTTCTGCCTGTCGCTCATCCGCTCGCTCACGGGCCGGATCAGCGACGAGGAACTGATCGGCGTCCGGGAATCGGAAGAGGATTTCGACATCGCCCAATTGCCGCCCGGCAGCGCGCCGCTGCGCTGAGGGTGTTGCCGAGCCGTCTCCATGCGCCCTCGGCGCTTTCGAAAGTTGCAGCCGCGAGCTGAGGGACCTGGTTCTTCTGCATCTCCGGCAAAGGTGGTCCGCGATGACAATTCTGGTCTTCATCACTGCCCTCCTCGCAGCCATGGCGATCGGCATGCCGATCGCCTATGCGCTGCTCATCTGTGGCGTGGCGCTGATGGTGCAACTCGCCATGTTCGATCCGCAGATCCTGGCGCAGAACCTCGTCGGCGGCACGGACAGCTTCACGCTGCTGGCTGTTCCCTTCTTCATGCTGGCGGGAGAGGTGATGAATGCCGGCGGGCTGTCGAAGCGGATCGTGGCGCTGGCTCTGACCCTCGTCGGCCATGTACGCGGCGGGCTCGGCTATGTGGCGATCATCGCCGCTTGTGTGCTCTCGGCGCTCTCCGGCTCGGCGGTCGCCGATGCGGCCGCCCTCGGCGCGCTGCTCGTGCCGATGATGGTCAAGGCCGGCCACGACAAGGCGCGTTCCGCCGGCCTTGTCGCCTCGGCGTCTGTCATCGGACCGATCATCCCGCCGTCGATCGCCTTCATCCTCTTCGGTGTCACCGCCAACCTGTCGATCTCGAAGCTGTTCATGGCCGGCATCGCGCCTGGCCTGATGATCGGCGTCGGGCTTGCGGCCGCCTGGTGGCTTATGGTGCGCAAGGAGGCGATCGAACTCCGGCCGCGCGCCAGCGGCGCCGAGCGGCTGAAGGCGCTGCGAGAAAGCCTCTGGGCACTCGGCCTGCCGGTGATCATCATATTCGGGTTGAAATTCGGCCTGTTCACCCCGACCGAGGCCGCCGTCGTCGCCGCCGTCTATTCGATCTTCGTTGCCACCTGCATATACCGCGAGCTTAGCCTCTCCCAGCTCTACGCCGTCTTCGTCTCCTCCGCCAAGGTCACGAGCGTCGTCATCTTCCTGGTCGCGGCCGCCCTCGTCTCGGCCTGGCTGATCACCATCGCCGACCTGCCGGGGCAGGTGATCGAACTGCTCTCGCCCCTGATGGACAGCCCGAAGCTCCTGATGCTGGCGATCATGATCCTCGTCGTCATCGTCGGCACGGCGATGGACATGGCGCCGACCATCCTGATCCTGGCGCCGGTGCTGGTGCCGGTGGTGCAGGCAGCCGGCATCGACCCGATCTATTTCGGCGTGCTGTTCATCATCAACAACTCCATCGGCCTCGTCACGCCGCCGGTCGGCACGGTGCTGAACGTCGTCGCCGGTGTCTCCCGTCTCAACATGGAAACGGTGATCCGCGGCGTCACGCCCTTCATGGTCGCCCAGCTTATCGTGCTGGGGCTGATGATCGCCTTCCCCGAACTCGTCACCTGGCCCGCAGCCTGGCTGGGACGCTGAATTCAAGAAAATCGCATCGTATCAAGGAGGAAACGACATGCGTAAGACTTTGATGGCCTTGATGACCGGCCTGATGCTGGCATCCGTCGCGCCGCTCTCGGCCAGCGCCGAAATCCGCGAGCAGACGATCCGCTTCGCCAGCGCCGGCGCCGAAGGCTCGCCGCTCGTCATCGGCCAGCGCAAGTTCGCCGATATCGTCAAGGAAAAGAGCGGCGGCAAGATCGACGTCAAGGTTTTCCCGGCCGGCATGCTCGGCGGCGACCTGCAGTCGGTGACGGCGCTGCAGGGCGGGCTCCTGCAGATGTCGGTGATGAATGCCGGGCTGATGGCAAGCCTTGCGCCCGACTTCGCCATTCTCGACCTGCCCTTCCTGTTCGAATCGACCAAGGAAGCCGACGCGGTGATGGACGGCGACGTCGGCAAGACCTTCGCCAAGGAACTCGACGACAAGAACCTCGTCGTGCTCGCCTATTGGGAGCTTGGCTTCCGTAATCTCACCAACAGCCGCCGCCCCGTCGAGAAGGTCGACGACATCGAGGGCCTGAAGATCCGCGTCGTGCAGTCGCCGATCTACCTGGAAATGTTCCAGGCGCTCGGCGCCAATGCGGTGCCGATGCCGTTCCCGGAGGTCTATACGGCGCTCGAGACCGGTACCGTCGACGGCCAGGAAAACCCGGCGCCAAGCATTCTGACGGCCAAGCTCAACGAGGTGCAGAAGTACATCACGCTGACGCGCCACACCTATAATCCGATGGTGCTGCTGTTCTCGAAGCCGCTGTGGGAGAAGCTCGACCAGGAGGAGAAGGATCTGTTGCAGGCTGCAGCCACCGAGGCGGCTGCCTTCCAGCGCCAGCTCTCCCGCGATGCCGACCAGAAGGCGGTCGACGCGCTTGCCGCCTCCGGCATGACGGTCACCAAGCTGCCGCCCGAGGAAATCGCCCGCTTCCGCGAGAAGACCAAGCCGGTTGCCGAAAAATTCGCGGCTTCCGCCAATCCGGACCTCGTCAAGGCGCTGAACGAAACGATCGAGCGGGTGCGCGCCGCCAACTGAAATCTGTGATCGTATGGGGCGTGACGGCGCGCCCCATGCTTCCCCCGTCAAATTCGAGGCTGACTGTCCATGTACACACCCAACCGTCTGAAAGCCCACCTTGCCGCCGGTCACGTCGCGTTCGGATGCTGGGTCGGCGGCGGCGCGCCGACCAATGCGGAAATCCTCGGCCACGCCGGCTTCGATTTCCTTCTCGTCGACCATGAGCATGGCGTCGGCGAGACCAGCGAGATCATCGACACGCTGCGCGCCATCGAGACGACGCCCTCCCCGGCGCTGGTCAGGGTCCCCTGGAACGATCATGTCTTTTTGAAGCGGGTGCTCGACGCCGGCGTGCAGTCGGTGATGATCCCCTCGGTCGACACGGCGGAAGCGGCTCTGGCGGCGGTCCGCGCTTGCCGCTACCCGCCGCAAGGCATCCGCGGCTATGCGGCCGGCGTGGTGCGCGCCTCGACCTTCGGGCTCGAGCCCGGCTATATCCACAAGGCCAATGAAAACATGCTGATCGCCGTGCAGATCGAGTCGCACGTCGCCGTCGACAATGCCGAGGCGATCGCGGCGACCGAAGGTGCCGACATCATTTTCATCGGCGTCAACGATCTCGCCGGCTCGATCGGCCGGCTCGAGCAGACCGGCCATCCGGAGGTGCGCCAACTGGTTCAACGCGCCGAGAGGGCGATCCTCGCCTCAGGCAAGATCATGGGCACGGTGCCGAACGCCGGTGCCTCCGTCGGCGAACTGATCGACCGCGGCTATCGCATCATCGCCGGGCCTCACGACGTGGCGCTGTTGCGCGATGCCGGTCTGGCGGCGGTTGCCGAGTACCGGGCGTTGCGGCAGGCGGAGAAGGGCGGCCCACAGGCGGTCGCATCCTCGCACTTGCAGAAATCTTACTGACCGGGCCGCCCGCCGCGGGGCTCTTCCGTTCCAAGGGGCTGGGGGCCATCGAGGATCACCTGGATGGCCCCTCGGCTCTTGCCGGCGTCGGCAAGCGGCAAAGCGCTCTCGACTGCGCTTCGCCACGGTTGATGGGCGACCTCGAGGCCGATTCGATCACCTGCCGCCGCGCGCACAATTCCCGTGTCACTCCGGACGCCGGGAAGATTTCGATAGATGTCCAGATAGTCGCGCGTCATCCGCTCCGTGGTGAAGCGGCGCTCGAAGGCTGCCCGGACTCTCCGCCGGTCTAGGCTCAGGACCTCGTTCATCCTTACGACGGCGTCCTCCACCCAGTCGACGAGAACCCCCGACAGGCCGTCTTCGATGACCTCCGGGGCGGAGCCGTAGCGGAAGCCGAGCACCGGCGTGCCGCAGGCCATGGCCTCGATCATCACCAGGCCAAAGGGTTCTGGCCAGTTGATCGGAAAGAGAAGTGCGGCGGCATTGCCCAGGAACTCCGGCTTCTGGTGTTCGTCGATCTCGCCGATGAACTCGACATTGGCATGGCTCGCCACCATCGGCTCGACTACGCGTTCCCAGTAGGCGCGATCCGCCTTGTCGACCTTTGCCGCGATTTTCAGCGGCATGCCGGCCCGCGTGGCGATCTCGATGGCCCTCTCGGGGCCCTTCTCGGGTGAAATCCTGCCCAGAAAGGCCAGATAGTTGCCGGCCGGCCTTTCGGTAAACGGCAATACCGCAGCGTCCAGGCCATGATAGACGGTACCCCTCCAGTTCACCGGCGGGATGGGCCGGCGTTGGTCGTCGGATATTGAGACGAGGGGAATATCGGTAAACAGCCGATAGAAGGGCTGGAGATCGGATAAATCCAGACGCGTGTGCAGTGTCGTCACGGTCCGGTCGGCGAAATCCCTGACCAGGGGAAAATGCAGCAAATCGATATGGAAATGCAGGACGTCGAACTCCTGCGCGCGGCGGCGCACCTCCTCGAGCATGACGACGTGATGGGGAAGGAAGTCGGTCACGTCCGGATTGAGCCTGAGGGCGACCTCCGAGCAGGGCACCAGCTCGGCGGAAGTGAGCGAGTCGCCGCTCGCAAAGAGCGTGACGTCATGGCCGAGCCTGACGAGTTCTTCGGTAAGGCAATGAACAATCCGCTCCGTTCCGCCGTAAAGCTTCGGCGGAACACGTTCTGCAAGCGGGGCGATCTGGGCAATTCTCATTACTGAACTCCTGTAAAGGAGCGAAGGCGGGGGGCGGGGGCGTTCGCTCGAAAAGGGCAAGGACAATCTCTCCTGCAACAATTGCCGAAAGCGGCTCTTGTTCCCGAAGGGCAGAGGCTGGCTGCCTGCGGCTGCAGAAGCCGCTGTCATCTCGCAAATGGGTTGTGCCGAGCGCCAACGAACTGCGTGTGGCCGCGGACGATCCTCAATCGGTTTCTGGCTTGCGGCGGCGCCCCGAGCGTCCCGGACGATGTGGATCGGAACCTTCCCATCAAAGCGGCGTTTGCAACGCAACTCCCGCGAGGGTTTCAAGAAATGCCGAACGAGACAGATCGACCGACGGTCCTCATCACCGGCTCGAGTGGTTTTCTCGGACAGGCGATCGCGCGCGGCCTTCAGGACCGCTACCGCGTCATCGGCCTGGACGTGGCTGCGCCGAAAGGCGCGTCGAACCGCCTCGAGACGATCGAGATCGACCTGACCTCCGAAGACAGCGTCAAGAAGGCCGTGGAGGAGGTGCGCAAGCGGAGCGGCGGTCGCGTCGCCTCGGTGATCCACCTCGCCGCCTATTACGACACGACCGGTGAGGACGACCCGAAATATGATGCGGTCAATGTTCAGGGGACGCGCCGGCTGCTTGCGGCGCTGAAGACACTCGAGACCGAGCAGTTCATCTTTTCCAGCACCCTGCTGGTGCACGCGCCGAGCTCGGAAAAGGGCGCAAGGATCGACGAGGATGCACCGCTCGAGCCTTCCTGGGCCTATCCGCAGTCGAAGGCGGAGACGGAAGCGGTGATTGCCGACGAGCGCGGGCAGATCAAGACGGTGATCCTCAGGCTCGCCGGGGTCTACGACGAGGATTGCCGGGCCGCCTTCATCGCCCAGCAGATTGCCCGCATCTTCGAGCGGCTGCCGACCGCCTATTTGTTCACCGGCGATCTCGAAGCGGGGCAGCCGTATCTGCACAAGGACGACCTGGTCGAAGCCTTCGTGCGCACAGTCAACCGGCGCGCCGAATTGCCGGCGGAAAGCGTGATGCTGATCGGCGAGGAGGAAACGCTTTCCTATGGGGAGCTGCAGAAGCGCATCGGTCGGCTTCTGCACGGGGAGGACTGGCGCACCTTCGTGCTCCCCAAGGGGCTCGCCAAGACGGGGTCATGGATGCAGACGGAGGTTCTCGACCAGGAGAGCGACATCAGGCCGTGGATGATCGAGAATTCCGACGATCATTTCGAGATCGACATATCCCGCGCGCGCAGCCTGATCGGCTGGGAGCCGAGACACCGCCTCTCCCGCACGCTGCCGGAGATGATCCGGCGGCTCAAAGAGGATCCGACCGACTGGTACGAGAAGAACAAGCTCGAGCCCTCCACCGTCGCAGCTTCGCAGCCGGAGATCGAGCAGGCAAAACGAAGGCTCGATAAGCCGCTGGAACGCAGCCACCCGCAAGTGGAGGCCGCCGTCGAACGCCAACGGCTCCTCACCCTTTGGGCGCCGATGGCGAATGTCGCGCTGGGGCTGTGGCTCGTCGCCTCGCCGATGACGCTCGGCCTTTTCGATCCGGTGACCGTCCCGCCACCGCCCGCCCTCGGGCACGAGATCGCAGCCGCCGATATCCGCAATGCGCGGCTTGGCACCAGCGAGGTCCTGTCGGGACTGCTCGTCGTCTTCTTTGCGCTTCTCGGCATGTATCGCCGCTGGTCCTGGACACAGTGGATCACTGCCGCACTTGGCGTCTGGATCATGCTGGCGCCGCTCGTCTTCTGGACGACCAGCGCTGCCGCCTATGCCATCGACACGCTGGTCGGGCTGCTGATCCCGGTCTTTGCCGTGATGATCCCGCCGACGCCCGGCATCAGCAGCCGGGCGCTGGCGGCGGATGACGACCGGCCGCTTGGCTGGAGCTATTCGCCTTCCGCCTTCACGCAGCGCATTCCCATCGTCGCGCTCGCCTTCGTCGGCCTGTTCGTCTCACGCTATCTCGCAGCCTATCAGATGGGGCATGTCGATGGCCTCTGGGACCCGTTCTTCGGTCCGGGCGGAGCTCCCGTCCGCAACGGCAGCGAAGCGGTGGTGACGTCCTGGGTCTCGAAGGGCTTTCCGATCGCCGATGCCGGCTTCGGCGCTTTTGCCTATGGGCTCGACATCCTCGCCGGCGCAATCGGCGACCGGCGTCGCTGGCGCACCATGCCATGGATGGTGCTGCTCTTCGGCCTGCTGATCATCCCGCTCGGCGTGGTCAGCGTCTCCTTCATCATCATCCAGCCGCCGCTGATCGGCGCGCTCTGCACGCTCTGCATCGTCCAGGCGGCCGTCACCGTCGTGCTGATCCCCTATTCGATCGACGAGGTGCTGGCCGCCGTGCAATATCTCTGGCGGGCGACAAAGGCGGGCGAGCCGTTCTGGCGCACCTTCTGGGTGGGCGGCCCGGCCTTGTCCGAAAACCAGTCGCCGGCGCCCGATCTCGACCGGCCGGCTTCCGAACTTCTGAAGGAGTTCATTACCGGCGGGGTGAACTTCCCGTGGACGCTGGTGGCAAGCGTGGGTCTCGGCGCGATGCTGATGACGACACCGCTGATCTTCGGCAGCTCTCCGCCGCTCTATTACAGCGATCATGTGGTCGGCTGTCTCGTCATCATGGTCGCCGTCACGGCAATGGCCGAGGTGGCGCGTCCGGTGCGCTTTCTCAATGTCGCGCTCGGCGCCTGGGTCGCCGCCTCACCGTTCCTGCTTTCCGGTGGCGGCACCGTTGCAAGTGTGGCGGATATCCTCGCCGGCCTCGGCCTGATCGCCCTCAGCCTGCCGCGCGGGACGCGCAGCGAGGAGCATTACGGCGGCTGGGATCGGGCGATTGTCTGATTTGCCCGCCCCTGAGGCATCGCTGCCACGGGGCCAAGCTCAGGGCCGGTTTTGTCCCGCTCATGACACGTCCGTCAGCCCATCGAGGCGACGCGTGCCGTACCAGCCGCCGAGCCAGGCGGCGGCGGCGCCGAGCAGCAGCGAGAAGAAGCCGAGAAATGCGCCGCTGGAGACGACGGTCGCGGCCGTATCCGCCGCATCGGCGGCCTTCCGTCGCGCATCCTCGACAGCCGAACGATAGGTCTGCTCGTACTCGTCGACGCGGGCGCGGGCCTGATCCGGCGGGATGTTCTGGGCCCGCGCAAGGGCTTGCGCTGCATGGTTGCGCGCCTCTTCCGCCTCTGACTCGTTGCCGGTGACGAGGGCGCGGATCGACGCCACGGCAGCATCCCGCACAGCGGCGGGATCATCGCCGCCGATCGTCTCGCGGATCTGCCGCTCGACGTCGGCGAAAGGGTCGTTTGCGGTCGAAAGGGCAGGTGCCGCCGTTGTTGCGACCGTCGCAACGGTGCGCCCGGCGCCGCCAACCACCGAGGAGAGGCCGCTCAGCGCGCCCCCGAGCAGCGTGCCGACCGAGGTCGTCAGCAGATAAACGACGATCAGTGTGGTCACCGCCCAGCTCGTCAGCCCGTGATAGGCCCCCGTCGTCGTACCGGAACGCCCCGACAGGCGGCTGGCCGCATAGCCGCCGGCGAAGGCGGAGACGATGCCCGATAAAGCGAACCAGATGGCGCTGGCGATCGAGAAGGTGCCGGGACCCGGGTTGTCACCGCTGCCAGGGTCGAAGGCCGCCGCTCCGAGGCCGACGCCGAGGAGATTGAGCAGGAACTGGGCTGCCAGCGCCAGGACGACGCCGGCGAAGATCGCCGCCCAATCGAGCTTCCTCGGCGCCATGGAGACCAAAGGCTCGGCAGGCGCTGTTGCGGGACTCGGATAGATCGGGTCGCTCATGAAAAGCTCCCTTGGAATTCAGGATGTTATCTTTCCAGCACTTAACCGAGGGAAACCGGATTCGTTCCTTTCCTGTAACGGCGGTCGTGCGCGAGCCCTACCGGTTAGTGAGCCAGAGGACGACCGTCAGCAGGATGCTGACGATGAGGCCGGTGGTGATCGGGATATAGATGGAGACGTTTTCGCGCACGATCAGAATGTCGCCCGGCAGCCTGCCGAAGCCGATGCGCGTCAGCCAGGGCCAGAGAATACCGACGGCGACGATGATGAGGCCGATGATGATCAGGATACGGGACATCTGTCGCAGCCTCTTCCCGAAGGCGTGAACTCCGCCGATCATATAGCGCCGTCCGCCGGCGGCCTACATCGCCGCGCGTCTTTTCAGACGCGCAAAGGACGCTGTAACACTTTGAATATACGCATCTTCCCTTCCAAAAATCGATTCCGATTTTCGGGCCGATGCGCTAGACCAGCGGCCTACTTCTGCTCTTCGCTTGCGAGGCCGTATTTCTCGAACAGGCGTGCCTGCGTGCCGTCGGCGATGACCTTGTCGAGGCCCTTCTGCATCCGGCCGATGAGCTCGTCCGGTATGGAAGGATTGCAGGCGATCGAGTAGATGTCCTCGGCAAGGACGACCGTCGATTCAATCGGCGCTCCGTCGCGCTTCAGCTTGTCGAAATATTTCTCCGAGATCGGCATCAGGTCGATGCGACCGGTGAGCAGCTTCTTGAGCGTCAGTTCCAGGTCGGTGGCGAGATCGATGCGCGGAAAACCGTTCTCCTCGAGAATCGTTTGGGTGAAGTCGTCGCGCTGGGTGCCGACCTTGAAAGCTTTCGCCTCGTCGAGCGTCTTCGGATCGACGGGCGAGCCCGCCTTGCGGATCAGCACCGTGCGGCTCTTCAGGAGAGGCTCGACCCATTTGAAGCGACCGTGGCGCTCCTGGTTGTGGACGGTGGTGAAAACGCAATGCATCTCCTGGCTCTCGGCCAGGAAGAGCGCCCGGGCCCAGGGCATCATCTCCATCGTGTATTTTAGACCTGCATCGTCCATGAGAAGCCGGACCTGCTCGACTGAAGCGCCCTTGTAGACTTCGCTTTCGCGAAAATTGAAGGGCGGGTAGGATTCGGTCACGAATTTCACCTCCGCGGCTTGGGTGGCGAGCGGAAAGAGAAGTGTCATCAGGAGGAAGAGCTGTTTCATCGTCAGGTCCCTGGCACGGCCAGCAGCGGCCGGTGCTCTATCTGAAGTCCGGAAAGAATGTCGGTGACGGGCTGGGGACGCCCGAGGAAATACCCTTGCCCGCAGTTCACTTCCATGGAGAGGAGCGTGCTCAACTGCTCGTCGGTCTCGATGCCCTCGGCGACGACCTGGCAATTCAGTTCCTTGGCGACCATTTGAATGCCGGCGATGAGCTTTCGCACCCGCCGGCGGACCGTTTCGCTGTCATCGGTCAGCGACCGGGTGAAGGCCTGGTCGATCTTGATGATGCTGACCGGGAAATGGACGAGATAGCTGAGTGAGGAATAGCCGGTGCCGAAATCGTCAAGAGCGATCTTCATCCCGGCGCCGCTCAGCGCGCCAAGGACGTCACGAATGTCGGGGCTGTGATGCATCAGCACCGCTTCGGTGATCTCGATGACGATGCGGCCCGGGGGGATTCCCCATTGCATCAGGGTCGCAGCCGTGGCGGCCGGCAGTTTCGGGCAGAATTGCAGCGGCGAGAAGTTGACGGCGAGATAGGCGTTTTCGAGGCCCGGAACGCAGGAGAGGCGGGCGAGGTGGGCCACGGCCTTTTCGAAGATGCGCTCGCCGATCTTGAGGATCGCGCCGGTTTCTTCGGCGACCCGAATAATGTCCGCCGGCGGCAGTACGCCGTGTTCCGGATGGTTGAGGCGCATCAGCGCTTCGAAGCCGGCGACCTTCCCGAGTTTGAGATCGACGATCGGCTGCAGATGGACGTCGAACCAGTCCTGCCTGAGCCCGTCCTCGATATAGGTGTCGATCTTCAGCCTATCCTGCGCAAGGCTCGCGATCAGAGGGTCGAAGAGTTTCGCGCCGTTCTTGCCATTGTGCTTGCGGGCGTACATCGCCATGTCCGACTTCTGCAGCAGCTCGGCGGCGCTCCTGGCCTGGGCAGGATAGAGCGCGATGCCGATGCTGGCGCTCAGCGACAGCGAGTTGCCGTCCACCACCACCGGCTCCGAGCAGGCGGCGGCGATGCGCTCGGAGATCTGCAGGGCGGCGTTCTCAGCCTTCGCTGCGGGGATCAGCACGACGAATTCATCGCCGCCGAGGCGCCCGACCTTGTCTTGGCCGCGCACTTGAGCGCGGATGCGGCCGGCGATCTGCCGCAAGACCTCGTCGCCGGCAGCATGACCGAGATTGTCGTTGATCGGCTTGAAGCGGTCGAGGTCGATGAGCAGACAGGCGAGTTCTCCGCCGTCCGCGGCCGTCTGCTGAATCGCCGCGTCGAGCGCCGTCTCGAAGCCGGGGCGGTTGAGGAGGCCGGTCAAATGGTCGGTGATCGCCTGCACATGGTTGCGCTGTTCGGCGGTCTTCAGTTCCGTGACATCGGTCATGACGGCGAGCGACAGCGTCTCGTCCGCCTCGAAGGCCTGCGCCTCCTTGATCAGGACGTCGATCAGCCGTCCGTCGGCGCATCTGAACTTGACGGTGACCGTGGCGCCTTCCACGTCTTCGCTCGCCCGGCGCCTGCGGTTCTCGTAGGCGCGGCGCGTCGCCGGGTCGAGAAAATCGGCGAAAGGGCGGCCGATGACCGTTTGGCGATCATAGCCGGTGGCGAGCAGCCAATAGTCGCTCACCGCCGTCAGGCGATCGTCGTCATCGATCGAATAGAGCTTCGCCGGCGTGAGGTTGTAGAGGCGCGTCGTCTTCTGATGGGCACGTTTGAGATCGTTTTCCTCCTGGGCGAGGCGCGCCTGCATCTCGTTGAAGTTGGCAGCCAGCATTCCCATTTCGTCGGCCGATACCCAGTCGACCACATGGCGCGACCCGAGCCGGCGCGTCGCCTCGATGGCGTGCGTCAGGCGGAGCAGCGGCCGCGTCACCATCAGGCGGTTGCCCAGGATGGCCGCCGCGGTGATGATCACGATCGCAAACAGAAAGATGCCGATATAGACGGCATCGTCGAACTCGAAATCGGAGCGGAGGTCGCGCTGCCGCAGCGCGATTTCCAGGCTGCCGACAGTCTTGGTGCCATCGACCGAGCGGTAGTGGACGGGGGTGGACAGGATCTCACCGGGCGCATCCTTATCGCGGGTGCGCTCCGGCAGCCTGACGTCGAGCCCGCCGGCGACCTCGTGGACCCGGACGGAAACCACTGAACGATCGGCGAGAATCGTGCCGGCGATCTGCCGGACGCTTTCCTCGTCGAAATCCCAGAGCGGCTTGCCGAGGGCAAGAGAGTTGGCCTTGAGCAGGACCTGGCCATGATCGATGACGTCGCGATAGGCGCGCTCGTTCGAAAGGTAGAAGAAGAGCGCGAAGAGCGGGGCGATCAGCAGCAGGAGAGCGCTGGAGACGATCAGTATGAAGCGGCTCTCTACCGAATGCGTATTCATTCTAAATGCCCAGGACCACACCGCATCGAAGGCCGATGCGAGGTGCATCGCGGCCTTGCCAATTCTAGGGTCCGATCTCCGCTCTGCGGCAGGCGCCGAAGCGATCTGTCGCCAATCCTCAGTATGCGAGCAGGAACGAACCGAGCCCATGGTCCATTGAAAACATTAGACTTCGGTAAATAACGCGCCCTGCTGATAGCCTGATCGCGCTGGAATATCCGAATTGCGCAGATGTCGCGGACGTCGTTCCGAAATCGGGCTCTATTCGCGACGTCCGTTGGCGGTTGGCGCGGCTCTGGCGATGAGCCAGTCCCGCATCGATCGGACGCACTCGGCTTTGCGCGGGCCGCACGGCATGTCAAACTCGGCCGAATCGACAGGCGAAAGGACAGGTTATGGCACAGGACAGAGTGGCGCTCGTGACGGCAGGCGGCAGCGGCATGGGGGCGGCAGCGGCGCGGCGGCTCGCCGCGGACGGCTACAGGGTCGCGGTTCTTTCCTCCTCCGGCAAGGGCGAGGCGCTGGCCAAGGAACTCGGCGGCGTCGGGGTCACCGGCTCGAACCAGTCGAACGAGGACCTGAAGACGCTCGTCGATCTTGCCTTCTCGACCTGGGGGCGGATCGATGTGCTCGTCAACAGCGCCGGTCATGGGCCGCGCGCACCGATTGTCGAAATCAGCGACGACGATTGGCACAAGGGACTCAACACCTACCTGATGAACGTCATCCGCGCGGTGCGGCTGGTGACGCCGATCATGCAGGGCCAGGGCTCGGGCTCGATCATCAACATCTCGACGGCCTGGGCCTTCGAGCCTTCGGAGATGTTTCCGACCTCCGCGGTCTTCCGCGCCGGGCTCGCCGCCTACACGAAGATTTATGCGGACAGCTATGCCAAGGACAATATTCGCATGAACAACGTCCTGCCGGGCTGGATCGACAGCCTGCCGGCCACCGAAGCCCGCCGCGACAGCGTGCCGATGAAGCGCTACGGCACGAGCGAGGAGATCGCCGCCACCGTCGCCTTCCTCGCTTCCGAGGGCGCCGGCTACATCACGGGCCAGAATATCCGGGTCGATGGCGGGCTTACCCGCTCAGTGTGAGATCGAGTGATCCTGACGTAAGAGCGAGAATCGGGACTGCGGCTCTCGAGGGAGTCCGGCGTGATTCAGGAGATGGCGATGATAGCTGGCGGTTGTTTGTGCGGTGCGGTGCGCTACGAGTGCGAGGGTGATCCGGATTGTTCATTGGTCTGCTATTGTCGGGATTGCCAAAGGGCTTCCGGTTCGGGCCATGTCCCCGCGATGAGCATGCCACGAAAGAAGGTAACGATTAGCGGCAAGACAAGAAGCTACGCGGCTCGGGGAGGGAGCGGGAAGATGACAGTCCGCCACTTTTGTCCCACCTGTGGCAGTCTTCTCTTCAGCACGCCCGAGGTAATTCCCGACTTCGTAAACATCTACGCGGGCACGCTCGACGATCCCTCGGTGTTCAAGCCGACGTGGTCATTCTTCCGGCACAGCCATGCTCCTTGGGATCGCGTGCCAGACGACTTGCCAGAGCTACCGGTTTCCACCTGACAGTGCGCATTCGAGTCTGAGGCGCGCCGACATTGTGCTTTTGACAGCAGAGGAAACTGGCACAGTCGAATCATGCACCAAGCGTTAGTTTCTGGGACTTGGGCCTAGTCTCACGATAGCCCACCTCTGAGCAAAGGGCACGAATGAAAGCGAGCAGCGCCTCCTGAGGGTTGGGCCCTTCTCCGTCGAGCACCGTCACGCCCCAGTTGCTCAGGACCGCCTTCTGCACCGGATTGGGCCGATACATGAAGACGTAGGATTGCGGCCGGTCGCTATCGTAGCCGGATCTCCGCCAGGTGCTCCAGATACGGTGCAGGAGCAGCCTGATATTGAGATCTGACATGCTGTAGCCGATGAAGAGCACAGTCGCTCCGAGGACATCGCTGCGGAAGCGCACATCGAGCGGCGAGTCAAACGACAGCCGGTTGAAATAGTCGGTCTCGGTCAGGACGAGCGTTTCGACATCGTCGAAGTCGCCGTGATATTTGATGATCTGCGTCACTCCGGCAGGAGCGCTGGCCATGTCTCTAGCGTGGCTGACTTTCGCGTGGGGCTTGCCGTGAACCTCGTAGGCCACCTCGAGATTGCTGTCGTAATTGGTGGTGTAGATGATCGGGAAATCGAGGCTGACGATCAGACGATGCAAGGCGGATTTCCTGATGCGTTCCGGCGAGACGCACCAACTCTTACGCATCCATTCACAGAGCGCATCGATATTTCCATGGTCCAGCCGGTAGCACTCGGCGATCGTTTGATAGGTAACGTCCTGGCCCTTCATCACGGAGCGATCGAGATCGAGGTCCTTCAGCATGTGGTCGATCAGCGTCTTCCAGGATGGCAAGCCAACGCTCATCGAAACGCCGGCGCCAACGAACAACACCGCGTGCCGCCGTTTCAACGCCGAGGCGATGGCCTTCAGATGCTGCTTCATTTTCACTCTCGTCTTCAGCCTGGCTGCCTTCAACCCGGCCCGCGGCAAGTTGTTCCAACGGGCCAAAGCCGCGCCTCCACGCTGCGCGCCGCCTCCACAATCAATGGCTGAAATAAGTACGAACAGCGGAGCAACGGTTCGGGAACGAAATGTCATGCCCTACTCCTTATGGATTAGGGCAAACTCCGGTTGGGCAAGAACCTCCAGGGAACAAACTTTTCGCCTCGCGGTTGGCCAGCGGAAGGGACTGTGTATCTGGAGAACAGTCGATGAAAGGCATCCTTATCAAAAGCGCCCTTGCCTTGAGCCTGGGCGTCGCCTACGGGCCGGCGCTCGCGCAGACGGAGCAACCGGCGCAGGGGCAAACGACCGCGTGCCCGGAGGGCACAGAATGTCCGCAAGGCGGCGCCGAACAGGGCCAGCAACCCGATGCTGAGGGCGGAGCGACCCAACAGGGTGGCGAAGCGACTGGTCAGCAGGGCCAGTCAGGCGAGCAACAGTCGCAGCCCGAGCAGGGCGGCACCGACACGCAGCAGCAAACGGAAACCGGCACGCAGCAGCAGCAACAACAGCAGCAAGGCCAGGATAGTTCCGGTCAGCAGCAAGAGACCGACAGCGATGCTTCCAAGTCCGGGACGGAACAAGAACCTGCCCAAGGCGAGACCCAGCAGAAGGGCGAGACCGAGCAGCAGCAGTCGGGTGAAGGTGAGCAGCAGAAGACCCAGGAAGGCCAGGCCTCGGGCTCGTCCACGGAGGTCGACGTGACGGTGGAGCAGAAGACCGAGATCACCCAGATTATCAAAGAAGAAAAGGTCGAGCCGATCGACATCGACTTCGATGTGTCGGTCGGCGTTGCCGTTCCGGAAACCGTCAAGGTCAAGCTGAGGCCGGTCCCGGCGCGCGTCATCAAGATCGTGCCGAGATACGAGGGCTATCTGTTCTTCGTCCTCGCCGACGGCCGGATCGTCATCGTCGAACCGTCGTCGCTGAAGATCGTCGTCATCCTGGCGTAGCGATCGGCGCACACACCGATGCTCGCCGGATCGACCGGCGGGCATTTCTTCCAAGAGGTCGGAGGAGGGTGGATGAAAGACAATTGGCAGGACCAGAGACGAAATCCAGCCCGTGCCGAGCCGCGGCGCGGCCGTCGCGATGGATGGCATGGCGGATCGTTCCGCGAGAGGGGTTTTGACGAGGAGCGGTGGGATCGCCGGGGCGACCGGAGCGGCGAAGGCGTATGGTCCGCGGAGGCGCTGCGACATCCGGACCGCGGCCGCGGCGATCCTCATGGCCTCTCGGGTCGGGATCTGGCGCACCGCATCGAGGCTCTCGGTTCCTTCGATCCTTACGAGAATGTGCCGCCCTTCCGGAACCGCTCCGGCCAGGAGGACTGGCCCGCCGGCCGCAGGAGCCGCGAGGAAGAGGGGAGCTTCCGGGGAAAAGGGCCGCGCGGTTACAAACGATCCGATGCGCGGATCGCGGAAGACGTCAACGACCGGCTGACCGAAGACCCATGGCTCGACGCTTCCGACATCGAAGTCTCGGTTTCGAACGGCGAAGTGACCCTCGGCGGTGTCGTTTCCGGCCGAAAAGACAAGTGGCGGGCGGAGGACTCCGCGGAAGCCGTTTCCGGGGTTTCCCATGTCCAAAACAACCTTAGGGTGAGACCTGCAAGAGCGCGATAGTACCGGCGCGAAGCCACAAATCCGGCGTTGCGTGGATACCCCCTTGACCAGCATGTTATCGATAACATAAGCTCCTCCTCAACCAGCGGCTTTGGGAGGAGCGCATGGATCATCAAAAGCTCTTGGAGTTCCGCTCGATCACCAAGGAGTTCGGCGGCACGCGGGCATTGTCCCAGGTCTCGCTCGATCTCCAAGCCGGTGAAATCCTTGCGCTTCTCGGCGAGAACGGCGCTGGCAAGTCGACCCTGATCAAGACGCTCGCCGGCATCTACCGTCCCGATGGCGGCGAGATCCGATTCCGCGGCGAGCCCTATGTCAACCAGCCGCCGAAGCCGAACAAGCGGCAGCCGGTGGCCTTCATCCACCAGGACCTCGGCCTCATCGAATGGATGACGGTCGCCGAGAATGTCGGTCTGGCGCAGGGCTTTTCCATGCGGACGCGGCTGATCGACTGGCGTCGGACCGAGGAGCGGGCGCGCGAGGCGCTGCATCTCGTCGGTTGCGATTTCGATCCCTCGACCCGCGTTCAGGCGCTGACCCGCACGGAAAAGTCGCTGGTGGCGATCGCACGCGCCTTGGCCGTCGAGGCCGACGTGCTGGTGCTGGACGAACCGACGGCGAGCCTTCCGGCGGACGAGGTGGAGCGGCTCTTCGATGCCATCCGGCCGCTGAAAGAGCGCGGCGTCGCGATGATCTACGTTTCGCATCGGCTCGACGAGATCTTCCGCATCGCCGATCGCGTCGCGGTGCTGCGCGACGGCCGTCTCGTCGGCCAGAAGCCGGTTGCGGAGACGACGCCGGACGAGCTCATCGAGATGATCGTCGGACGCAAGGCCGACCAGCTCTTCGTCAAGGCGCAGAGCCGGCCGGGCGAAGCGGTGGTCAGCGTCAGGCAGCTTGCCTGCCAGGGCGTCGGGCCGGTCTCCTTCGATGTGCTCAAGGGCGAGCTCATCGGCCTCGTCGGCCTGCGCGGCGCCGGCCAGGAACTGGTCGGGCGTGCCCTGTTCGGCTGCCAGCCGTTTTCGGGAACGGTGACGATCGGCGGCGAGCTGCCCGATTTAACGAGCCCGGTGGCGGCGATGCGCTCCGGCGTTGGCCTGATCGCCCGCGACCGCACGGAGGAATCGGTCGCCATGTCGCTGTCGCTGCGCGAGAATACTTTCCTCAATCCGCAAGCTTCCGGCCGCGGCCTGTTTTCGGTTCTCGCGCCCTCAAGGGAGGCTGCCATGGCGGAGGCGATCGGCGACAGCGTCGGGCTGAGACCGAACGACCAGAGCCTGCCGATCGAGGCGCTGTCCGGCGGCAACCAGCAGAAGGTCGTGGTCGGGCGCTGGCTGGCAACCGGCCGCAAGCTGCTTGTCGCCGAAGACCCGACCGCGGGTGTCGACGTCGGCGCCAAGGCTGACATCTATCGGCTGATCGCCCGGGCGCTCGAGGCGGGGCTCGCCGTCGTCGTCGTCTCGACCGATTTCGAGGAAATCGCCCATATCTGCCATCGCGCCCTGGTGTTTTCTCGTGGTCGCATCGTCCGCGAGCTCAAGGGCGAAGCATTGACGACCGCGGCGGTGATTGCCGCCGCCTCGGCCTCCGAAGCCGCCTGAGTTTCCGGGAGAAGAACATGCAGTCGATCGAATCCACCGCGCTTGAACCGACCCGCGGCGAGCTTGCCGGACTGAGTCTCGCACAGAAGCTTATCCGCTTCCTGCCGGTCTACGGCCTCGTCATCCTGACGCTGCTGCTGATCGTGCTGTTCTCGCTGCTCCTGCCGCAGACCTTTCCGACGGTCCTCAATGTCCGCTCGATCATTTCCGACAAGGCGATCATCGCCATCCTGTCGCTGGCGGCGATGATCCCGATGGCCTCCGGTCGCATCGACCTCACGGTCGGCTACGGGATCGTGCTCTGGCATATCCTGGCGATCAGCCTGCAGACGATGTTCGGTGTGCCCTGGCCGATCGCCGTCGTGATCGTGCTGCTACTGGGCGCGCTGACCGGGTTCCTGAACGGCCTGCTCGTCGAGGTGGCGCGGATCGACTCCTTCATCGCCACGCTCGGCACCGGAACCATCCTCTATGCGCTGGCGCTCTGGCACACCGGCGGCCGGCAGGTGGTCGGTGTCCTGCCGGAAGGCTTCTATGCGTTGAACGGCACGATGGTGCTCGGCCTGCCGATCACCGGCTTCTACGTGCTCATTCTCGCGGTCGTGCTGTGGCTCGTGCTCGAATATCTGCCGATCGGCCGATATGTCTACGCGATCGGCGCCAATCCCAAGGCGGCCGCCTTGAACGGCATTCCGGTGCGCCGCTTCGTCATCGGCGCCTTCGTCTCCTCGGGCACGCTCGCCGCGCTGGCCGGCGTGCTGCTCGCCTCGAAGCTCCGGATCGGCCAGGCGAGTGTCGGCCTCGAATATCTGCTGCCGGCACTCGTCGGGGCCTTCCTCGGCTCGACCACCATCAAGCCCGGCCGCGTCAATGTCTGGGGCACGATGATCGGCGTGATCATTCTGGCTGTCGGCATCTCCGGCATCCAGCAAGTCGGCGGCTCGTTCTTCGTTGAACCGCTTTTCAACGGCGTCACGCTGCTCGTGGCGATCGGCATTGCCGGCTATGCGCAGCGCAGGCGCGGGATTGTCGCCCGCAAACCGCCGCCGGTAACCGTCGACCCGGCCGGCAAGAAGTAACACTTCAGAAATCTGCATATCAAAGCAAACCCAAGGGAGGACGGGTATATGAAACGCAGGACTTTCATGACAGGCACGGCTGCGGCAATCGCGCTGATAGGCGCCAGTGTCGCCTTTGCCGATCCGATGGCCGATGCCGAGGCGATCGTCACCAAATACGCCAACAAGGTGACCGCCTGGGACGGTCCGGCCGCGGGTCCGAAGGCGCAGGAGGGCAAGACCATCGTCGTGCTCGCCGGCGACCTGAAGAACGGCGGCATTCTCGGGGTCACTACCGGGGTCGAGGAGGCTGCCGCGGCGATCGGCTGGGAGGTGAAGGTGATCGACGGTGCCGGTTCGATCGGCGGCCGCACGGCGGCCTTTGGCCAGGCCATGGCGCTGAAGCCGGCCGGCATCATCATCAACGGCTTCGACGCCGTCGAGCAGGCTCCGGCTCTGGAGCAGGCCAAGGCCGCCGGTATCCCCCTCGTCGCGTGGCACGCCGGCCCGGTGATCGGGCCGGACGAGAAGACCGGGCTCTTCGCCAACGTCAGCACGGACGCGATGGAAGTGTCGAAGGCAGCCGCCAACTGGGCTTTCGTGGACGCCAAGGGCAAGCCCGGCGTGGTAATCTTCACCGACTCGACCTATGCGATCGCCATTGCCAAGGCCGACAAGATGAAGGCCGAAATCGAAGCGCTCGGCGGCAAGGTGCTCGAATATGTCGACACGCCGATCGCCGAGACGTCGCAGCGCATGCCGCAGCTGACCACCTCGCTCCTGCAGAAATACGGCGACCAGTGGACCCATTCGCTGGCGATCAACGACCTCTATTTCGACTTCATGGGACCGTCTCTCGCCGCCGCCGGCAAGGGCGGCACCGATGCGCCGATCAACGTCGCCGCCGGCGATGGCTCGGAGTCCGCCTATCAGCGAATCCGCGCCGGGCAGTTCCAGAAGGTGACGGTCGCCGAGCCGCTCAACCTGCAGGGCTGGCAGCTCGTCGACGAGCTGAACCGCGCCTTCGCCGGCGAAAAATGGTCGGGCTACCTGTCGCCGCTGCACGTGGTGACGGCCGACAATGTCGAGTTCGACGGCGGCCCGAAGAACACCTTCGATCCCGACAACGGCTATCGGGATCAATACAAGAAGCTCTGGGGCAAGTTGTAATCTCCCAGGACTGGGGCACCGCGAATGGTGCCCCCTTTTTTCTCCGTGACCAAGGAAGATCCTCGACGCAAGATCTCGAGGGCGCATCCGGCAGTGGCGAGTGTTCGACATGAGGTTCTGCTTGCCGGTGCCACAAAGGCAGATTGAGCCATATAGACAAGTTCGACCACTGGAACCTCGGCACCTACAATTCGGCGATACAGGCAGTGATTGCGCCCGCAATCGAATTCCACAGGAGGATCGGCGCGGAGAAGATGCATGCGCGGCTACACGCGCTCACCCGTTACTGGATATCGCTCGCCAGTGACATTCTCGGTTTTAGGCTGCATACGGCCACCGACACCGACAGCCTTGGGGCAATCACCTTGTTCTCGATCGCCGGCCGAGATGAAGGAGCTCGAACGGGATCTGGAAGCATCACGTGCACGAAAAGTATCGCAAGGTGGAGCTGTCGAGGGCATGCGAGTTTCTCCGCACATCTACTTGCTGAAAAGCGATCTCGATACG
Source organism: Sinorhizobium americanum (assembly GCF_001651855.1). Taxonomy (GTDB): domain Bacteria; phylum Pseudomonadota; class Alphaproteobacteria; order Rhizobiales; family Rhizobiaceae; genus Sinorhizobium; species Sinorhizobium americanum. The sequence goes on from NZ_LNQC01000049.1 coordinate 426,402, forward strand.
TTTGCCACGGCACTGCGAGCCGCATTGGAGTGAAAGCCGCTCGCGCGCAGAGCGCGCATCATCGTCCGGGAGCATCACGGCCGTTAGGTCGATCCGCGAAGCCACAGAGGCACTCCAGCGCATATCTGCCTCGTCCGGTGTCCCGTAAGCCGCGGCCTCGCGCAAAGCGCCAGATCGGCATGGTGGTATTGCCGTGCATCGGCTCCCTGCGCGTTTGACGGGAGTCCAGCACCGGATTCTCGGGCACCTGCAATTGCGCCCGGGCCGCGTTAGCGAGTGATGTGCCGTCGAAGCCGATCACGGAAAATCCGCTCGGACAGCGGGTGCCCCGGCACCGAGCAACGGCAACGATCGGGCGCGACACGCGGCCGGCCCGAAGCAGGCTTTGAATGGGGCCGTGGAGTTTCCGGCGCGGAGCGAGAAGGCTAGATCCGATGAACTCCCGCGGTAGACGGCGAGTCATGTTTGCCGTATCGGTTGTGCATGAGATCGAGCCTTGAACATCTGCCGGAGGAGAAGCAGCGCGAACTTGCCCGTGTCGTCGAAATCATCCATGAGGAGTTCGCCGACGCACTCGAGGGAAGCTCGGCTGCCTTCAAGAAGCGCGGGCGGATCCTGAAGATTATTCTCTTCGGCTCTTATGCCCGCGGCACTTTCGTCGACGAGCCGCACACGATGAAGGGTTACCGCTCCGACTATGACATCCTTGTCATCGTCAATTCGAAGAAGCTTGCCGAACCGCAATATTGGGACAAGGCGACCGACCGGCTGATGTGGGACAAGGGGATCTCGGCGCCGGTCAGCCCGATCGTCCATGGTGCCCGGGAGGTGAACAACTTCCTTGCCGATGGTCAATACTTCTTCGTCGACATCCTGCGCGAGGGCATCGTCCTCTACGAACTCGATGATCGGCCGCTGGCGGAGCCAAAGCGGCTCTCGCCCGCCGATGCCCTTAGGGTGGCAAAGGAGCACTTTGAGAGGCGCTTTCCGGACGCTAAAGACTTTATGCATATGGCGAAATTCCTCGTTCAGAAGGGAAATCCCAGATTAGCGGCGTTCCAATTGCACCAGAGCATCGAGGCCTCCTACTCGTGCTTTCTGTTGACTCTCACAAACTACAGCCCGCCTTCGCACAATTTGAAGTTCCTTCGAGGACTCGCCGAGGATCACGATCGTAGGCTCGTCGATGCATGGCCGCGCGACCAGCATCGCTTTACTGCCTGGTACAACATCCTCAATGAGGCCTACGTCAAGGCGCGCTACTCGAAGCACTTCGAAATCACCGACGAAGCGCTTGATTGGCTTCTTGAGCGGACCGAATCTCTTCACCGGCTTGTCGAGGGGATCTGTGCGGAGAGGCTGGCGGAGTTGGCGCAGCGGGCGTGACCTGACATCTGTTTTCAGAGCTCGCTAGTGCTTCGTCGCCTCCATTCTGAAAAGGGCGGAGAATATTAACTCGGCCGACGGCTATCTTCCCGGCCATGCGCCGCGGCTCCAGGAACGACGGGAAGTAGGGGCCTTTCCTGAACTTCGGAATGCGCAGCTCGACCGTGCCGGCCCGCGTATCCCAGTCGCGGTCGCGATAGCAGTTGCGTTGGCCAGCCGCAGCCGGGTCTTCTCGCCAAAGGCGGCGCCGGTGGCGGCCCCCACCTCAAGCTCCATCAGGCGCTCGGCGGCGAAGCCGATTATCTCGCGCAGGAGATCGCAATCGGGGGTCTTCTCCAGGCGCGCGCAGGTTCATCATGTCGTCGGTCATCGATGGTTCCTTCGAATCAGGTTGGTGTCAGCAACCCGACCCTACCGAAGACCATCGATAACCACCGCTATGCCGCACGCTCACTACGGCGCTCCTATGACGATCACGACTGATTGTGCTCATAGTAATTCTGGCACCAAAATTGATGCCGTTACAAGATCGGG
>NZ_LNQC01000050.1 GCF_001651855.1 Sinorhizobium americanum
CTCGGGCGAGACGGAGAAGCGGCCGATCTCCTGGAGCGGCTCATAGCGGACGCGCCGGCGCGGCGGCACCCTCGATACCTCTCCTTGCGTGCGGCAGCCTGCAGTCATTTGGGGCGCACCGAGGAGGCGCAGCGATGTGCCAGGGCCTCCATTGAGTCGGTCGGCAAGTGTTGGAAGGGCGATCCGGCGGCGGGGCCGCGGCAATATGTGGACTGGCTCGTGGATACCTTGTACCTGCGTCGGGACGAGGACGCGGAACGGTTGCGCGAGGGCTTGCGGCGAGCCGGGTTGCCGGCTTGATGATGGCTTCTTCTGACCGCTCTTCTCAGCAAACAAGCCATTCCGCCAACGATTCCATATGGCAGAGTTCCACCCACCCACGACGCTGGTGAAGGCGAATTCTCGACCCAAGACGGCCATTGCTCGTCGATAGCGCGAAGGTCTGCAGTGGCCGATATATCGGGTCGTTCCACTCGATCCCCTCATCATCAATGGTCCCGCGCCGCTCAGCGCCGGATAACTTCTTGAAGGCGGGATTGCTATGCGCCTCACCCCAGCAGGAGCGGTCGGGGCATGACGGCATATTAGAGACTACTAAATCTATCTGTGGTACACTTCCGACATGCGCGACTTGCTGCTCTATATCGTAGTGTTGGGCTGCCCCGTGGCGGTCGATTGGATCACCACCGAGGGGACGTACAGCCGCGCGGTATGGCAAGTATTGAGCGAGCAAGCTGACTCCGTCCGGTATCAGGTCGAATACTTGGTCGATGACATCGCCAGGCTTTAAGGCCTGCGCAAGGGCTTTGCCCGTTTCGATTTGCCTCGCTCGTGCGGTGCGCTAAATCTCCGTCGAGATGACAAAGAAAGAAAAGCAGCCGTCGACGGACGACTCTACCCTGCGACGACAGGTTGCCGCCCTGCCGTTTCGCGTTTCGGAGCGCGGTTCCATTGAAATTCTCCTGATCACCTCACGCGATACCGGTCGGTTCATCATACCGAAGGGATGGCGGAAGAAAGGCCAGAAGCAATGGGACGCCGCCGCGAGGGAAGCCTTTGAGGAGGCAGGCGTTGTCGGCAAGGTCGCGAGCAAAGCGGCAGGCAGCTACACATATTGGAAGCGCGGTAACGGCGAATTTGAACGGCTTCAAGTGCTGGTCTATCCGCTCGAGGTAAAGACGCAGCGGGCAAGCTGGCCCGAGAAGGGTGAGCGAAAGATGGCTTGGTTAACTGCAGAAGATGCGGCTCTTCTCGTCGACGAGCCGGCTCTAGCTTCTTTGATCAGGACCTTTGCGCCTAAGGTCTGACCCACTGGCATTGCTCGCGTTTTTCGAGCATAATTCTCGGATCGCTCCCGCGTTTGCCATGACGTGTCTCCAAAAGGAGTGAAGAGTCCTGTAAGCAGACTCGGCGCCCGTCTAATCGGCGGGCGCATTTGAAGAGCCCGCCACATGGTCCCCCCCACCGCGGGCTCTTTCTGTGTCTAGATCCTTTACGGCCGGTTTGAACCTACCAAACAAAAAAGGCCGGGCTAACCCGACCTTCCTGCAGCCATTGCCAGTACATCCGTGGTCAATGGCGAGATGGTGTCGATTGCGTGACACGAGCGCAACCTGCTCGGTTCGAGCGTGTCAGAGGCAGATATCGCACAAAGGAATTTCTGGGTTCGTCGCCTCCCACCATCGCATCGGTCTGCCGCAATGGAGGCACCTCGTCTCCGCGCGCGCCAGTGCCTCCAGTTCAGCAAGACGCTTCCCAGCCTTTTGAGCTTCCGCTTGCCGTTTAATGGCGTCGTCGCGGCGCTTTAGCTCGCCGCTCGCTCTTCATCAGTAAAGCCGCTCACCTACGCACTCCCTTCGGTCTCGCTCCCCTCGTCCAAGTCATTGATGGGCAGGTAACCGTATCCCTGCAGCCACTCGCGAATGATGAGGCGGATCAATTCTTCCCGCGTCATCTGGAGCTCTTCGCAGGAGAGGGCTAGCGCCGTCTCCACGTCGTCATCGAGTTTCATCATCCTTCGCATCTCGCTTTGCGTTCAGCGTCGCACAGCGCCGGTGGCAGTCAAGGATTAGGGGGCACCGCCCAAAGGGGCGACGCGCGCACTCGTGTCCCTTTGACGGCTACACGGAGTAGATGTATTTACTAGTAGATATACTACTTCCATCTGAAAAGTAGGTAGCAATCCGATGATGACCACGGTAACGAGTTTCGTTTCCGAGCTATGCCGCGCCGCCAATGAGGTCCATCATCTTACTCCGTTGGCGGCCCGCCGGCTGCTGGAGCGCGCTGTGGCGGTAATCCACGACATGCCGGAGATAAAGGGCGTCGAGGCGAACAACACTGTCCAGGACGCCACTATCGCACTGTTAAAGGTTGCCGTATCCGCTCCACACCGTTCAGAACGCGAAATACGAAGCGCGCTGCTCGACGCCGCGGATATCATTCGGCTGCGGAAGAGCGGGCGATCTGTTCAGCGGGATTCCGAGCCCGGCGAGAAGACTGGACACTTTTCGGAAAAGCCTAATGATTTAGCGTGAAGGACCGGTGTCCAATTGAATGCTAAGCCATTGATGCGGCTTACCTATGCGATTTGAGGCGGCGGACCAGACCCAGACCGAGCGGCTGCCCGACCTCGACTTTCCACCCTGCTGCGACGTAATCTGAACTGCAAGGATCGACCCGTGGCAGACATCGGGCTTCACGCGCCGAATGACAAAAAAGTACGCTCTGCAGACGTTCGACGACGGCACCTGAGCATTGCCCATTGCGTTTTGTGCCGGAGCTCTGATGGCCGCGGCTAGGCCATTCTTGCTTCCGCAAGAAACGACAGCATAAGCGCTGAAACTCTCTGCGGGTCTTCCCAATGCGGGTTATGTCCATACCCCTCGAGCGTGATGGATCGCACTGAGGGGAATGCCTGTGCAAGTGCCTCGCGATGCGGGCTGCCAAAGAGCGGATCAGCCGAACCACCGATACAGAGCACCGGCGCGGTGACCCGCATCGCGCTGCGCCGGAGATCGGTTTCGGCAAAGCCCTCCAAGATGCCGTGCCAGACGGCCGCCGGCATTGCCGCCGCGTCCCTTTTCATCTTCGACAGAAAGTCGGGCTCGACAGGCCGGCTGCAGGAATACCAGTCCCGGAGAAAATGCCCCGCGGGGTCTATCGGGTCGCGAAGTGCGCGGATTCCGCGCGACAGCGGGCTCATGCTGCCAAAATCCGGCCTCAGGCTTGCAGACATAAGCACGAGGGCGGTCACGTCATCGCGACGACAAGCGGCAAGCTCGATCGCTGTCATTGCGCCCATCGAATGGCCGATAACGGCAAACTTTGAAATGCCCAGAAACGCCAGAAACCGGTCAATGCTTGCGGCAAAATCGCTGACGCGCATCCCATCCCCCAAAGCGGACTCACCGTGTCCGGGGAGATCCGGAATGATCAGACGGTAGCCGGCAAGAAAGGGCTCAAGCGCGGCAAAGCTGCGGCCGGTGTCAGAATAGCCATGCAGCAGCAGAAGCGGCGGCCCGCTTCCGCTACTGTCGGCGAAAGCGATCGGCCTTCCCCCTGGCAATTCGACGCGCCGCTTGCGACGATGCCATTCGTCCTTGACGCTGCACATCACAGGCCGAGCGCTGCCTTAACCGCGGCGAGGCCCGCTTGGCCGTCGAAAGTTGATACCCCGGTCAGCCAGGTTTCCAAGCGCTGTGGCTCGTCCTTTACCGATTGCAGAGCCGCTTCTTCCGGCTCCATTCCATCGTTCATGATGTAGGCCATGCCGCGGTTCTCGTATTCGACATCGAAAACGAGGTTGTTCAAAAGCTTTGCGACATTGGGGCACTCCTGCAGGTAGCCCTTGCGCACTTGGGTGGAGACCGTTGCCGCACCGAAATTCGGGCCATAGAACTTGTCACCGCCAGTCAGATACTTCATGTCGAAGACGGTATTCATCGGATGGGGCGCCCAACCCTGGAAGACGATGAACGACTTGTCGCGTGTCCGACGAACCACTTCCGAGAGCATGCCCTGCTCGCTCGACTCCACCACTTCCCATTCCTCAAGCCCGATGGCTGGATCCTCGATCGCGTCTAGCATCAGTTGGTTCGAGCCTGGCTCGATGCCGTAGAGCTTCCGTTCGAACTTATCGGCGAACTTCTGCAGGTCGGAAAAGTCCCTGACGCCAGCTTCCCAGACGTAGGTCGGAACGGCGAAGGTGTATTTGGCACCCTCGAGATTAGTCCGAACCGTCTCGACCGAGCCCTCCTCCTTGTACGGCTTGTAGTAAGCGACCATGGCTGGGTGCCAATAGCCGAGAAACACGTCGAGGTCCTTGCTCTTCAGGCTCGTGTAGATGACGTCGATACCGAGAAGCTGGCTCTTCGCCTCGTAGCCCAGCGCCTTCAGCAAGGTCAGACCGACCCCGGTGGTGAAGGCAAGATCATTCCAACCCGGCTCAGCCAACCGCACTATTTTGCAGCTTTCCGGCTCTGCCGCAAACACAGGAGCGGCAATGGCGATGAGAGCAAACGCCGCCGTCCCAGCTTTTAAAGATCGCTCCATCGTATTCCCCTTTTATCCAGTTGGTCATTTTACTGTCCCATAGGTCAATTATTGATCTTTTCGGAAAGTTTGTCAAATGTGGGCGAAAGTGAGGGCGTGCAAATGAGACTGACCAAGATCAGCGATATCCGAAAACGTGAACTCAGACGGGCGGCGTTCGAGGTCCTACAGCGTGAAGGCATGGCGGGGGCAACACTGGAGAAGGTCGCGGCTCAAGCAGGCGCATCGAAGGGCATCGTCCTGCACTACTTCGCCAACAAGCAGCAGTTGTTCGAGCATGCGATGCGCGAGGCAAACGCCGTATTGAAGGATGCCGTTGTGAGGCGGCTGAACCGCGCCAACACCCCGTTTGAACGACTGGAAGCAATCATCGAAGGCAATTTCGAGGACCGCTTCTTCCAGCCGTCGATCTGCCATGCCTGGCTGTCGCTCTGCGCCGAGGTGCCGCGCGACCCGCAGCTAGCGCGCATTCAAAAAGTCATTCATGCGCGAATGCGATCAAACCTCCTGTCGGCGCTGATCCATTTCCTGCCGGAGGAGGAATGCGAGACCGTCGTTCTTGGAATTACCGCGCTGATTGACGGACTGTGGCTGCGCCTCGGTCTGCAGTCGGAGGGCCTGACACGTGAAGATGCACTTCGCCAGATGCGCGACTATCTTTCTCATCGGCTGCCCTCCGGCGCCGCATAAGAGGTAGACGACGATCTCGAAGGGGTCGTTGTTGGGAGGGGACGAATTACTACCTTAAGCGATCGGGCGGTTTACGCTAGCGACCATGACACCTTTCACACGATAGGGATTTTTTGGCGGGTTTCGCCACAACAGCCGTTGGATAGTCTCCTGTAGACGGCAAAGTGCGACCCTGATGAGGCCTACAGGAACAAGCAGAATCGACCCGAAGTAGACACCTGCGGTTAAGGCGAGAGCGTCTCAATTTTGGAGTCATTGCAGACCTTCGCCGGCGGGTGCAGCTTGCGCAGCAGCGGCTCGCTTCAGCCGACCCCATCCATGGCAGCGCTGGGTTTTCGCGTCAGAATCAAAGACGGTAGAACCGCACCGCATTATCGTGGAAGAGAGCGGCGCGTTCATCGCCTGAGTAGGCTTTCGTGATGTCCTTGAAGGCGTTGAAGATTGCATCGTAGCTGGAAAACAGCTTGTCCACGGGGAAGTTGGAAGCAAACATGCAGCGTTCCACGCCAAAGGCGGCTATAGCTTCCTCGACGTAGGGCCGGATCGATGCCGTCGTCCAGGTCCAGTCACCCATGCCAAGGCCGGAAATCTTGCAGGCGACGTTCGGCGCCTGCGATAGCAACCGCATTCCCTCACGCCAACCTGGGAAATGATCGGGTCCGTCGACCTGCATGCCGGTGTGGTTGAGAATGATCTGAACGTCCGGAAAATCGCGCGCGAGGTTAAGAAACTCCTCCATCTGCCAGTAGTAGAGCTGGAGATCGAAGCTCAGTCTGCGTTTGGCCAGTTCACGGAATCCCCGCCGCCATTCGGGTGTCCTGCTTACCTCCGCCTCGATAAGGTAGGTCTTGGCCGGGTCATTATGGAAGTTCATGGATTGGCGGATGCCGCGGAAGTTCGCATATTGCATGTGCTCGTCGAGAAGTTCGCCCACATCCGGCTTCCGCAAGTCAGCGTAACCGACGATCCCATGCGGAAATCCGTGCTTGTCCGCCACGCCTTGCAGCCAACGCGTCTCGCCGGCCGGATCCTTCGGATCATAACCGACGTCGAGGTGAACCGCCTTGACGAGGTTCTGGTTCTTCGCGTCGGCAAGGAAATCACCGATAAGGTAGGTCTTGTTGATGGCGGTATAGTCGCCGAAAGCCGACGGCTTCACGCCGTCGGAGAGCCAAGGATAGTAGTTGTGGTCCAAGTCCCAGAGATGGAAATGGGGGTCGACGATAGGAAGGTCATCCATGTTTGACGTTTCCGATTGGGAGGCAGGGGGTGCCCGGACAAGTCCCGACACCCTATCGATATCAGTTGCTGGGCGGGAAGACGCGAGCGACGACAGCCTTGGCTTCGGGCGAGTCTACCTTGTCGGCGGTGACGAGCGGCATGACCAAGGCCAGGTCTTTCGTAACAGGCGCATCGGTGAGTGCATTGAACACCTGTTGCGTTCCATCGAGCCCCTGTCCGACTGCCTCCTGGAAGAAGATGCCCTGGATGGCGTTCGCCTTCAGGAGACCGATGGTGGTTGGGCTGCCGTCTGCAACGGCAATGCCCACCTTGCCGGTGAGGCCACGCGTCTCGAGTATCTTGGCCGCGCCCGTTCCGGCTTCGTCATACATGCCGTAGATTGCCTTGATGTCGGGATGCGCCGTCAACATGTCGTTCGCCTGCGTGACGGCCTCGTTAACCGTCAGGCCGCGGGTTTCGAGCATCTGCGCCAACTCGCATCCGTCGGTCGCGAATGCTTCCTTGGCACCCTTGAGGTACTTTTGCGCGTTTTCCCGATCCTGCGGCAGCGACAACATGCCAACCTTGCTTCCGCCGCGATCCTTGGCGAGCTTGCAGACAAAACTGCCTTGAGCCTTTCCGGTCTCGTAGTTGTTCGCGGTAACCGACGACGTATAGTCCGTCTGTCCGGGCTGGGGGCCAATGCCGGCGAAAGCGATCGGAATGTTCTGTGACTTCAGGTAGGCAAGCAGTGGCGGCGTGCTGGTGGAACTCACCGGACCGATCACGATCGCATCCACGCCCTTCGTTACCGCCGTCCTGGCGTTGTCCATCTGCTTGGCGGGCGAGTTTTCGGACGTGTATTCGACATAGTCCATGCCGAGTTCCTCGGCCTTTTTCTTTACCCCGTAGCCAACCCATTGCCAGTAGGAAATGTCGAGCGAGGGCGCGAGATAGGCGACCGTCTTTTTCTCCTCCGCCTGTACGCCTGTAAGGCCAACTCCTGCTCCCACAATGGCAGCAGTCAAGATAAGCGCTGTCGTAAGTTTGTTCTTCATGCTTTTTCTCCTCCTCCAAAAGAACCGGCGCGGACGCCGATGTCACTCTCAGCCGGCCCCGCGCCGGGATTTGCTGAAGCGGTCGATCACGACCGCGATCAGGATTGCGAGACCCGTCACCGAGCCTTGCCAGAAACTGTTGATGCCGATCAGGTTGACGCCGTTCTGAATGACAGTGATCATCAGAGCGCCGAGCACGGCTCCCACTGCGGTCCCCGTGCCACCGAGGAGGCTCGCGCCGCCGATCACCACCGCTGCGATGGCTTGCAACATGAGGCTCGAGCCGGCGGTGGATTCGGCATTCAAAATATAGGAGATCGTCAGCAGGCCGGAGAAAGACGCCAGAAGCGACGAGGCCACATAGGCGAAGAACTTGGTGCGCTTGACTGGAATTCCGAGCAGATAGGCTGCCGCGGCGCTGCTGCCTACGGCGTAGAACCACCGGCCGGCCACCATCTTCTTCAGGAAGATTTCGATCGCTACCAGAAGGACCAGGCAGAACAGAATGTAGTTAGGCAGGCCTGGAATGAGGCTGCCACTGTTCAAGAGCCAGAAATCCGGATCTGGGATCGGCATAGAGCGACCATTGGTCACGATAAAGGCAAGGGAGCCGGCAACCGCGAATGTGATCAGCGTCACCACAAAGGGCGCGAGCCCTGCGATCGTCACTAGAAAGCCGTTGATGGAGCCGAACACAAGGCCCACGCCCAAGCCGAACATGCTTGCCGCGACGCCGCCATAGCCGTACGCCATGGCCTGCGCAGTTACCATGCCGGTCAGCGAAAAGACTGAGCCAACGGACAGATCGATGCCCCCAGTGATGACGACGAGAAGCACGCCGAGTGACATGATGATCAGCGGCGCTCCAGCTTGGGTAACGTTGGCGAAGTTGCCCCAGCTCAGCGCCTGCGGCACCTGCGAGCCTACGGCAAGCGCTAGAAGCGCGATTGCAACGGCGATTGCAACTTCGGTGCGATACGTCCCGATGATGCTCTCACGGTGCCTGATTGCGCAAGGCGTCTGACCAGCCGCTTGCGTGCCTTGTGTGGTCGTATGTGTCATGCCGCCAATCCCGTCAGTTCAGAGAGCCTGTCCTCGCTCAAATCGCCATGCTCTATCAGGCCGGAACAACGTCCCTCGGTATCGAAGGCGATGACCCTGTCGCATACCTCCAGAAGCTCAACATTCTCCGTGGACCACCAGACGATGATCGTGCCGGTCGACGCCATTTGCCGGATGAGTTGATAGATTTCTTTTTTTGTCCCGATGTCGACGCCGCGTGTTGGCTCCTCGAGAACGAGGAGATCCGAGGGAACGCCCAGCCAGCGCGCCACGAGGAGCTTCTGCTGCGTCCCGCCGCTGAGCGTGTGCGGCAGGTCCCAGATCGAATCGGCTTTAACCTTGAGTGCCTGCAACAGATCCAGACATTCGATCCGCTCGCTGGCGCCCGCGAACAGGCTGCCGCGAACGACGCGCCGAGACGCCAGCACATTGTCGAGAATGGGCAGGCTGTGAAGTATGCCCTTCTGCGACCGGTCGCCGGTGACGAATCCGGCCCCGAGCCTGGCCGCCTCCCGCGGCGAAGAAAACCGGGTCGGCCATTTGGCACGAGAGACGGTCCAGCGCTTCGACCGGGCAGCGCCCACGAGAGCATCGATCAGCGCTTGTGGTCCGACGGGAGCACCGGCAATCCCCACTATGGTGCCCGGCGCGAATTCCAGCTCGTTCCCGTCTTCCCGGACCGTCAGGCCTTCGCCGCTGACCCTCGCTCGTGCGAGGGGCGCGTGCTCGGCGGAATGGAAAGCGGCGAGCTGACCCATCTTCTCGACAATCGCCGCGTCGCTGAGACTTGCCGTCGGCACCCGGTCCACGACCGTACGACCGTCGCGGATGATGGTGCAGACATCTGCAATCTCTCTGATCTCCCTCATTCGGTGCGACACGAAGACGACCGAGAGCCCCGCATTGCGGGTGAGCCGCCTCAGGACCGAGAACAGGCGCTCCGTTTCGGCTGCGGTCAGGTTTGCCGTGGGTTCATCAAGCAGAAGCAAATCGGCGCCTGAAGAAAGTGCGCGGGCGATCTCAACCATTTGGCCTTCGTGGAGGCTGAGGTCGCCAACAAGCCGATGAACGGAGGCCGACGCGAAATCGCGGTCGATCATGGACAGCGCCTCGTGGGCGTGCCGCAGCGCGCCCTTGCGGCTGAACGGTGCAAAACCCTTTCGAAAATGCGGCAGGGCGATGTTTTCGGCGACCGTCAGATGCGGCAACAGCGCCAGCTCCTGATGAACGACCGCCACCTTTCGCCGCCCCTCCGCTTCGGTGCGAGCGGCACCGGCAGGATCCCGAAAGATGATTTCGCCCTCACCTTTTGTGGCCGAACCCGTGATGACGCGGATCAAAGTGGATTTGCCCGCGCCGTTTCCTCCGAGGAGCGCGTGGACTTCGCCGCGAGCGACCGAGAAATCGACACCCTTGAGCACGGAAGTAGCGCCGTAGGACTTGGTCAGCCCTTTGACCGATAGGACGAATTGTTGTGCGTTCGACATCACGCTTCTCCCCTCAATAGATCGTCAGGCCGGGAATGAAGCTGACGGCGAGCAGAAGAAGCATCGCCATGCCGAAAAACGGCCACAGCTCCCGTGTCGTCGCACCAAGCGGTGTCTTTGCGATCGAGGAAGAGATGAATAGAGTCGTCCCGATGGGCGGCGTGTAGAGGCCGATCCCCAGGTTGATAACCATCATCAGGCCGAGTTGCACACGGTCGAGGCCAATCGCGTCCGCCAGAGGCACGAAGATCGGGCCGAGCAGGAGGATTGCCGGTGGCATGTCGAGCGGCATGCCGACGATCAGCATCAGGATGTTCATCAGCAGGATGATGAGGATGGGGCTCGAGATGTTGTCCGCCACCCATGCCGCCATCTGTTGCGGCGCCTGGTCGAAGGTGAGGACCCAGCCGACAGCAGCGCTTCCCATGATGACGAGCATGACCACGCCGGTCGCAACGCCCGCCTCGACCACATTCTCGCAGAACCGCGTCCAGGTCAGGTCGCGGTAAAACAGCAGGCTCAGCAAAAGGGAATACACGACCGACAGCACGGCCACCTCGGTCGGGGTCGCGAAACCGAAGCGCAGGAACAGAACGATCAAGATGGGCAGGAGAATTGCAGGAAAGCTCTTGAGCGCGAGCATCGCCAGCTCACTCTTCTTCACCTTCACGGCTTGCGCGTCGTATCGACGCCGAAGCGACACGAACCAGCAGACGAAAACGAAGCTCGCCGCCATGATGAGACCGGGCAGGATACCCGCCAGGAACAGGTTGCCGACGCTGACACCGCTGATGAGCGAATAGAGAATCATCGGTATTGACGGCGGGATGAGCACGTCAATGACTGCCGAGGTCGCATTGTTCGCGGCACAGAGCGCCGGGGGATAGCCCTGCTTCTTCTGCCACGGAATGAGCACCGATCCGAGCGCGCTGGCATTCGCAACAGCCGAGCCCGACACCCCGCCGAAGACGACGGAGGAGACGACCGTCGTCGACAACGGGCCACCGCGCCACCGCTGCATCGCCTTTGACGCAAGCGCCAGGAGCTGCCGGCCGAGTTCCCCTCCGAGCATCAGCGTCCCCGCCAGCATGAAAAACGGCAGCGCCAGCATGGGAAAGGACTGGGTCTGGTCGTAAACCTGCTGTGCAACCACGGAAAGCGGCACGTAGCCATTGAAAAGCACACCGACGGCCGCCGCAATAATGAGCGCGTAGCCCACCGGCACGGCCAGCACCATGAGAATGCAGAACGAGATGATCATTATCAGCGTCATAGCGGCATCTCCTCTGCCCCGACCTTGGTCCGCTGTTCCCAGCCGAAACGAAGCACCCTCACCGCGACGGAGACCGTGACGATAGCGACGAGGAAGGCGCCGACAGCCAGCGAGTAGTATCCGACGCTGTTTGGCAGTTGCAGCACGGGACTGTGTTCCACGCCCGCGATCTCCGCCACGACCATTGCCTGATAGCTGAGCACCAGGAAGGCTGAGGCGCTGACCGCGCTAGCGAGCACGAAGGCGGCAATACGAAGCCGCTGTCCCAGCTTGTCGTAGAGCCATTCGACGGCCATGTGTCCGCCGACGTGTGCGGCCAGCACGATCCCTGCCAGAATGAACCAGGGGAAGATCAGCATCGGCAGCTCCTGCGCGAAGGAGAAGCCGCCGCTCAGGGTATAGCGGGCGATCACATTGCCCGTGGTGACGAGGGTGAGCGCGATCCCGCTCGCTATCACGACGAAGCGGGCGAGCCGCACGATGACCTTCTCGACGACGTCGACGAGCTGCAACAGCATAAGCATGGCGAGGCTCCGGCTTGGCGAGGACGGTTACGCCCTCGCCTCCGCTTCGATCTGGCTGACGAAATCGCCGAACGGCTTCTTCTTCCAGATTTCGGCAACGGGAGCCGTCGCCTTCACGAACGCCTCGCGATCGACCTCGGCGACTTCAACATTTGCGTTGCTCTTGAAGGCGGCCAGGACCTCCGAAGCCTTCTCGGCGGAGAGTTTTCGCTGCAGGTCGCCGGCCTCCTTGGCTGCCACCCTCACCGGTTCGAGGTCACCTCCAAGCCGCGCCTCGGCGATCTTCGACATCAGAAACGGTGTCGACTCCCACTTGTGCGCGGTCAGGCTGATGTAGCGGTTGACCTCGTAGAGCTTCGAGCTCTCGATGTTGGCGAGTGGATTCTCCTGTCCGTCGACGACGCCCTGCTGCAGGGCGATGTAGAGCTCTCCAAAGGCGATCTGCTCGGTGGTCGCGCCGAGCGACTCAAAAATGTCGATGGTCATCGGATCCGCCGGCGTGCGTATCTTCATGCCGGAAACATCGGCCGGCGCGACGACCTTTCGCTTCGAATTGGTGAGGTGGCGGATGCCGTTGTCCCACCAGTCGAGCGGAACGACGCCGACCGCCTCGAAACGCTTGTTGAGCTCCTGTCCGACGGCGCCGTTGAGAAGCTTCATCGCCTTCTCGGTGCTCGCGAACAGGAAAGGCAAGCCGAGGGCCGCCAGCTCCGGCACCAGAGCCGAGGTGGCGCCCTGGCTGTTTGCCGTGAAGTCCAGTGCCCCGGTGCGCAGGCTCGTCAACATGGCCGCGTCGCTGCCGAGCGTCTCGGCTCCCGCGACATTGATCTTCACGCGTCCCGACGTCTTCTCGGCCACCAGCTCTGCAAACTTGGCGGCGGCGACGGTCCGTGGATTTCCCGGCGCGGCGCCGTGACCGAGCGTCAACGTCGTTTCGGCCCTGGCGGGTCGGATGGTGCTGACGAGCGCGGGCGCGGCAAGCGCTGCCGCGGCCGATGCGAGAAACGTACGTCTATGAAGTTGCAAGCTCATTGTCTCCTCCTAAAGTGCTTACATTTTGAAGGCGATCCAGCTCCTCCAAGCCGGATCTCCACTATTCGTCGAGCCAACCTTTGATCGCTGACACCACCTTGCCCGTGGAGAACCCGTACTGATCGTGCAGCGTCGGCAGGGCACCCGCCTCCAGGAACTGATCCGGTAGTGCGATTTGGCGGAAGGCTGCGGGGCGGACGTCCGAGCGCATGAGCGTAGCGGCCACGGCCTCGCCAAGCCCGCCGATCACAGTGTGGTTCTCGGCAACGACGACGAGGCGCCCACCTCTTCGGCACTCCGCAAGGATCGTCGCCTCGTCGAGCGGTTTGATGGTGGGAACGTGCAGCACGGCCGCATCCACACCGTCCTTCTGGAGTTCCTTGGCGGCTTCAAGCGCCCGCATCGTCATGAGGCCGGACGAAATGATCAGCGTGTCCCGTCCATCCCGGATCAACTTCGCTTTGCCGAGCTCGAATTCGTAGCCGTATTCGTCGAGCACAAGCGGTACGTTGCCGCGAAGCAGCCGCATGTAGACCGGGCCCTTGTGGGCGACGATCGCCGGCACCGCCTGCTCAATCTCGTGCGCATCGCAAGGATCGATGATCGTCAGGTTCGGCATGCCTCGGAACATCGCTATGTCCTCGGTTGCCTGATGGCTCGGTCCGTAACCGGTGGTGAGGCCGGGAAGCGCGCAGACGATCTTCACGTCCAGCATCTCCTCGGCGATCGCAAGGCAGATGAAGTCGTAGGCGCGGCGGGAAGCAAAGACCGCATAGGTAGTGACCCACGGTTGGAAACCTTCTCGCGCCATGCCGGCCGCCGCCATCATCAGAAGCTGCTCGGCCATCCCCATCTGGTAGAACCGGTCCGGGTGGGCGGCGCGGAAGATATGCAGGTCGGTGTATTTCGCCAAGTCGGCGGAAAGGCCGACGATCCGAGGGTCCCTGTCTGCCAACGCCGCGAGCGTGTGGCCGAAGGGTGCTGGCTTCGTCGGCTGGTCCGGCCCGGCGATGGACGCGATCATCGCTGAAGTCGTAAGCCGTGGTCTGTCGCCGTTGTTCAGCAAGTGCTCCGGCCGAATATACTTGGAACGCCTCATGCCACGGCTCCTGCATCGATGATCTTCAGGGCTTCGGCCCATTCATGCGGCTCGACCCGCAGGAAGTGGTTGCGCTCGCGCGCCTCCAGGAATGGCACGCCCTTCGCCATTTTCGTGTCGCAGATGATCATGCGCGGCTGTGCGCCCTCGTGGTGGCGGGCAGCATCGAACGCCTTGACCAGTGCGTCGACGTCGTTGCCGTCGACGCGCTGCACGAACCAACCGAAAGCCTCGAACTTCGGTACGAGCGGCTCGAAGTTCATGACACCAAGCGAGGGTCCGTCTGCCTGCATCTGATTGACGTCGACGATGCCGATCAGGTTGTCGAGCTTGTACGAACCGGCCGACATCGCCGCTTCCCAGGTCGAGCCCTCGTCCAGTTCGCCATCCGAGAACAGATTGTAGACAAACGATTTCGAGCCCTTGCGCTTCAACGCCAGGGACATGCCGACAGCAATGCCAAGCCCGTGGCCGAGCGATCCGCCGGTGATCTCCATGCCCGGCGTATAGGCCGCCATGCCGGACATCGGCAGCCGGCTGTCGTCCATGCCGTAGGTCCCGAGCTCGTCTTCGGGGATGATCTTCGCCTCGATTAAGGCTGCATAGAGCGCGATGGCGTAGTGGCCGATCGAGAGCAGGAAGCGGTCGCGGCCTTCCCACTCCGGATCCTGCGGGCGATAGTTGGTGGCGTGGAAATAGGACACGGCGAGCACATCGGCGACACCAAGCGCCTGCGCGATATAGCCTTGGCCCTGGACCTCTCCCATCCGGAGCGCGTTGCGGCGGATGCGCCTTGCGCGCTCGCTCAAGCTCACATTGTGACCAATCTCGGTCATTCTTCTCTTCCTTTCGTCCAATTCACTGGAGTCGCCGGTTCAGTGGATCAGCATTCCACCGTTGACGTCGATCACGGCGCCGGTGACATAGGCCGACAGGTCCGAGGCTAGGAACAGATAGATGCTCGCGACGTCGCGTGCCTCGCCGAGCCTGTTCAACGGGATGCCCCTGATGATGTCGGCCCGCATCTCTTCGGTCAGCTTGCCACCAGTGATATCGGTCTGGATGAGACCGGGGGTCACCGAATTGACGCGAATGCCTGCTGGGCCGAATTCGCGCGCCATCGCCTTCGCGAGACCAAGAACGCCCGCCTTGGCCGCCGAATAGTGCGGACCGCCGAAAATGCCGCCTCCCCGCTGGGCGGAGACCGAAGACATGCAGGCAATTGATCCGCCGCCATTGTCGCGCATGTTTGGGATAAAGGACTGGCTGAGGTTGAGAACACCCGTCATGTTGACCGCAACGATGCGCTGCCAATCAGCATCGGAAATCTCGAGCGTCTTCACGGGCTGCGTGACACCGGCGTTGTTGATGAGCACGTCGATGGCGCCGAACGCCTCGATTGCCGCCTCCGCCGCAGCCTTGCACGACGCCCGATCCGTGACGTCGCAGCCGAGACCAATGTGACTGCCGCGCTCAACCGGTGGCAGGGTCGACGCCGCTTCGCTGGCGGCCCCAACATCGATGTCCAGGATGGCGACTCTGGCACCATTCTCCGCAAAAAGCTCGGCTGTAGCACGGCCGATACCGCGCTTGCTCGCCGCGCCCGAAATGACCGCGGTCTTTCCTCGCAGTAGCATACAGATCTCCTCCCGACGCTCCTCCCTGGAGCCTCTGGTCCTCTTCGTCCGAATGGCGGTCCGCCGCTTCGACGGGGAGAGAATTGAATGAACGAGCGGTCTGCTGCAAACGCCAAGTTTACATCGGTAGATGACTCTGCTTCACTAATCCGATGCTGAACATGATTTCGCTTTCCGCCATGCGCATCTTTGAATCGGCCGCCCGCCTCGGCTCCTTTCGAGCGGCAGCCGAGGAGCTCAGGCTTTCGCCGAGCGCTATCAGCCATGCGATTATGCGACTGGAGCGGGATCTCGGCGCCAGTCTTTTCGAGCGGACTACACGCAATGTCGAGCTGACGCTGGCGGGCCAGACGCTGCTCACCCATGCTTCCAATGCCTTTGAGGATCTGCGTCGTGGTGTTGAACTTATTTCATCGAAAAAGGCGCAGTTGCTGCGCGTCCACTGCGCGCCAAGTTTCGCCGCGCAAGTTTTGTCACCGCGCCTGCCGCTGTTCCTGAAAGAGAACCCCGGCATCGAAGTGAGGTTCGCCGCCAGCACGAACTATGCCCGTTTCGTGGACGGTCTTTTCGATGCGGACATCGTCTATGGCGAGCCTCTGGATCGCGAGGACCTCATCGTCATTCCCCTCGGAGAGGAGATCGTCGCTCCCCTCTGTTCGCCAGAGATGGCGAAGGAACTCAAATCGCCCCGTGACCTCGTACGACAGCCGCTCATACGCAGCGACCTGAAGCGCATCCAGTGGGTCGACTGGTTCGAGGCGAACAACCTCGGGCCGCCTCCCGCTCCAACGATGAGCTTCGACAGGAGCTTCCTTGCAGTAGACGCCGCCGCTAACGGGTTGGGTGTCGCACTTGAATCGGACGTGCTGGCGCGCCGCGAATTGGACAACGGAAAACTGGTGCGGCCCTTCGCAGGCAGGTGTCGCGACACGCGCTACATCGGGCACTACCTGGCTTATCCGAAATCTGGCAGTCAACGGCGCTTGGCGAGGATTTTCGCCGACTGGCTGACGAGAATAATGCAATCTGACGATTGATTGCGCACGATGATGTCAGATGCGATAGCGCGTGGTCATTGGGCGGGCTGACACTCAGCGACGGAGACTTAAGTGCAGCCTGGCGATTAGGCTGCCTTCTGTCTATGCCCGGGCGTGGTCGTGCAAAGCGGCTGTCCCGCACGGTCTCAGTTGACTCGCACTATCAACTGCGACCGATTGAATCGCTAAGACGACCCTAAGCGGACTCCAATTCGTTGCTCGTGAACGGCAGGTTTGCGCCGATTTGCCATCGTCGAGGAGCCACTCCGCTCAGATGCGCGTTCTGCGACGAACGGGTGGGCATTCGTCCCGTTCACGTTCGTGCGTGACTTGAAATGACGTGATGGTTCAAGCCGCGGAAGCGGCGCCGAGCCGGAAATTGTCCCGAGCCCATGATGCAAATGTCGTCGGTGTCTTACCCGCCACCTTGTTCGCGAGCGCGATCTCAGCGTCGTGGGAGCCCGGTCCAAGATACGTATAGGTTTCGTAGTAGGACAGCGTCTCCCCTAACGCGTCAGCCCCAGGGAAGAAGCCTGCGTACACCTCCCGAGGAACCCGGGTGAACGAGAGCTTATGGCCCAACTGATTCAACGTGCCGAGGAGGTCGTTGAAGGTCAGGAAGTCGCCGACCAACGGTAGATATGCGCCGTTGCCAGTTTCTTCCGGGTTCGCGAACGCGCCGGCCACGATGTCGCCCAGTTCGTTGATGTCACCCATGTGAAAGCAACGTACCGCTGGATCGATAGGTAATACCCAGCCTAAGCTTCCGTCCTGCTGCATTTGCGGACCGTATGGTCCCGCGAAGTTCTGATAGTATGCAGGCGGTACGACGAAGGTGTGACGCGGGAATCCAGCATCCTTCACGATCGAGTCAACCTTCGCCTTCCCGGTGAATTGGGGAACGTCGAACTTGCCATCGCTGATTGCCTCGACGTTTGGAAGGGTCGACCAGATCAGGTGGTTGACGCCCGCAGCTTTCGCGGCCTGAATTGCCGCTGTTGCCTGCTTGATCTCATCGGCGCCTTCTTGCCAGAAGTTAGTCACGAGAAAGACGCCGTGCGCGCCTTCGAGTGCCGCTGCAAGCGTCTCTGGCCGTTCCAGATCCGCTGCGACAACTTCGTCGGCGAGGCCTTGATACTTGCCCGGTTCGCGCGAGAGCGCGCGCACCTTGAACTGGCCGTTGGCCTTCAGGGCACGCACCACGCCGGCCCCCTGATTTCCCGTTGCGCCGAACACGGCGATCAGCTTCTTGTCGTTGGATGCCATCTGTAACTCTTTCCGTTTGGTTTCAGGCGCCCGCGGGAACGCGAGACGGCCCTCGTGATCATCTTCGGCTACATCTTGCGCCGGAGCGAAAATCGTAACAATGCTTCAACAATTGACATCATCTGCCAGGATTCGAGCCATATGAGCGATCCAGTGGAAACCGCGGAACTCGTCGCCTTCACAAAGACGGTCGACGCCAAATCCCTCTCGCGTGCCGCCGCCGAGCTGCGCGTCCCGCGCGCTACTGTGAGCCGCCGCCTCGCGCGTCTCGAGGAGCGTCTCGGCGCGCGGCTCCTCCGCCGCACGACGCGAAGCCTCGTCCTCACTGATGTCGGTGAGGTGTTCTATCGGCAGGCCTGCATCGCGCTTGAGGCCGTGCGCCTCGCCGAGCAGAGCGTGCGGATGACCGACGACGTCGTGCGCGGCGATTTGCGCGTCTCGGTGCCGCCGATGACGAGCGTTGGCTTCCATGCGATGCTCTGCGAATTCGCGACGCGCCACCCCGAGCTGCGCGTCCGCGTCCACACCTCGAACCAACGTGTTGACCTTTTCCGCGGCGACTACGACGTCGCGCTCCGGGCCAGTAGCCAGATCGAGCCCGGTCTCATCGCGCGCACGCTGTTGCGCGACCCAATGATCGCCGTCGCGTCGCCCGCTTACCTCGCCGACTGCGGCGCGCCGCGCACGCACCGCGATCTCAAGAGTCACCGCTGTCTCCTCGGCTTCACAGGCGGCGAGCTGCCGGAGACCCACTGGCCCATGACCTCCGGAGGCAAGCTCCACGTCGAGGGAGCATTCTTCTCGAACGACATCAACCTGTTGTGCGACGCCGCCGTGAGCGGCCTCGGCATCGCGCTCCTGCCGCACAATCTCGTGGCGCCGCACCTCGAGAGCGGCGCGCTCGTGCAGGTGCTCGCCGGCGTCATCGGCGCCGAAATGCAGATCGCGCTCGTCTACCCCGAGCGCGCGTTCTTGCCGCCTCAGGTGCGCGCCTTTATCGATGCGGTCGCCGCCTGGGTGCCGCGCGAGCTTGCCGCGAACCAGCGCACCTATTAGCGAGAGGACATAGTCGCAGAGGTGAAGAAGGCTGCACCTCTCTCGCTGCGCGAGCTGCGAGGGCAACTGGCTTCGGATTTAACCGGTGTTCCTTTGGCGCGACTTGCTCGTTCAGATGAGCAGGGCGAAGGGCCGTCTTCCACCCGAAAGGTCCTCCAAAAGGATTACCATTGTGCCGCTTGTAGATTGAGCGCTGCGGCAGCGGAGGGTGGCTTTCAGGAGCAAGGCTATGTCTAGCTGAAACTCAGGCCGCATCATCGGTCAGAAGCCTCCATTGAAGCCAAAGGAGGTCTGGGCCATCCGAACCCGCCTTCAGATGACGGGTGCGGTCCGCGACCTGGCGCTGTTCAATCTCGCGATCGACAGCAAGCTGCGCGCTTGTGATCTCGTCGCGATCTCAGTTGCCGATGTTGCAATTTCCGGAAGGGTGCGCGACCGCGCGATCATTATCCAACGGAAAACAGGCCGACCAGGGCAGTTCGAACTGACCGATCAGAGACGGGAAGCTGTCGGTGCTTGGATCGGACGTCGGAGGCTCGGTGAACGGGATCACCTGTTTCCCAGCTGCTCGGCCACAAGAAGCTGGAGAGCACCGTGCAGTACCTCGGAATAGAGGTGGACGACGCCTTAGCCATTTCTGAGCAAGTGGAGCTGTAGCACTCAAGGCGGCGCTTCAATTCGAAGCGCCGCCCGCTCGCCTGCTGAGGCGAAAGTTCGGCTCGTTGCAAGCATCGGGATTTGCTTGCCCCTACGGCACAAGTTGATCCCATCCGATCATTCGTCCGACCGGCCACTCAGCCTCTGGAATCCGCCTGCGAATATATTCCCGCTACGAACTCGCGCCGTCAGGGCCGAGCTTTCAATCCAGGCCTGGATTTCGGCTGTTAGCGCGCCGAGGAAGATGACTTCCGCTAACGTCGCCGCCGCATGCAGCGCGGTCATTTCGGGCCAGTTCATGGCGATGTCGTGGTGGCCGATCCAGGCGTCAGGATCTTTGTAGTCGATGACGCCGCGCGCCGTCCTCTCCGACGCGTTAACGAAGAACCTGTAGGACAGGACTCCCGGATGACCTTCGGCTTCGACCCGCCTTGCCAACGCGCTTACCGCGATCTCAAAGTCTTCCGGCGTTCCCTTCAACTCGTATAGGTTCAGGATGGTGAGGCGGTTGTCGATCATGATTGAACCTCGATCCGAAACAAATTTCGTTGCGAAACCGCAAGTACAACCGGCACGGGATCAGATGCGGCAGCTAACCATACCATCAACAAGCCATTCCTCGCAGCCGTCGAAGTCAGGATAGAGCGCGAGTTGCTCGTTCTAATCGGATGCGACGAGCGACAGCTCCCCTCGCTGCGACGCGATCTGAACCGGACAGATCGACCCGTTGCGGACTTCGCCGGCATTTAATCAGAACGGCCGGATCCCCAGTCGGAAGCGGCTGTTGCGGCACTCGCGCATTTGCCGGCTTCGTTTCGCAGTTTTATCGGCTGGCATCCAATTTTTCTCGGATGAGCCGATCGCGATCGGCGATATGCCACCCAAGCGCTTCCTCAAACCTTGAAAGAAACTGACGCGCCGTCGCAGTGTCACTGCCATTCCCCTCTAAACTTGCCGACAATCTCGCGCTGAAGCGCAACATGGCGCCCACCATCCGCGACGTGCCTTTCCGCCGCTGCCAGGTGTTCCTCAATGAGGGCAAGGTGATCCATGACCGCATATAGCACAAGCGGTCCCGCTTCACGTTTCAGTAACGCCCCTGAAGTTGCCTGAAGCGCGCGTGGAACATAGCGACGGCGCAGCGATTGCCACGCTGTCACGGAAATCGCAACATCCGAATCATGGCGCCACATGAAAATTCGTGACCGGCCGGCAGGCACCGTGGCGGCTCTAATGTCTTAAAGGTGCAGCTCTAACTCAGGCCAGTCACCGGTACCGACTTACCATCTTCGTTTCAGCGCGAGAGCGCAGATTTCCAGCTTCGCTGCATGCAAATGACGCCTCGACGCATGCCGCCATGAAGCAGTTCCTTGCCGAACTCGCATATTCTGGGTGATGCAATGCTGCACGACAAGCTCCGACGGCACGTGCGTGCAGCGGTCCATGGCTGGGCCATTCATTCTCGAGGAAATCAAGGGCATCATAGAGCCCGCAGAACTGGCGTCTCATGCCATTTTGCAGCGTCACCCACAGGGGTCTACGCCAAGGCACTTCTCTCATTTTCGGACCTCCTCAAAGGTCGTACTTAGAACCCTCAACCCGTTCTGTTCGTTCACCACACTACGATGATTCTTTGCCCATGGTCACCATTCAGGCCCGCAATTCCCGCCTGAGTTTACTGGCGGCTCTTCCTACTCCTGACGGCTCCGTTGCCCGACCGTTCCTGAGGAGCGGCGCCAACATCGCTTTGGTTTTCAAGTTCTTTGCTAGCCTGGTGCCAGTGGCGTTCATGGTCTCCGTCAAGCCGGCCTTCGCGCTCCCAAATCTCATAGGCGCGCCTGCGAACATGCTCGTCCATTTCGTTGTCGGTTCCCATCGTTTTCCTCCTTGTTACTTGCGCGGCGGTTGCTGCGATCGTCAGCCATGCTTGCTCCTCCGGCTCTTGGATGGTTGGTGCGAAAAAGCAGGTGCGTGCAAACCAAGCAAAGACGAAGATGTTCCTCCTGTCCCTTAGGACATTCCGGTTCGACGAACCCGGAACGTTTGTGGATGCTTCTGGTTCGACCTTTGCAAGGACAAAGGACGAGAGGAAGCGACAATGGGAACGCCAGCCGATCATCTGCATGCCTGGCTCAGGGATGCACATGCCATGGAAGAACAAGCGATCACGATGCTCACCAGCCAGTCCGGAAGATTGGAGAATTATCCGGAGCTCAAGGCGCAAATCGAAAAACACCTTCAGGAAACCCGCGATCAGGTCGCCATGCTCGACCGTTGCCTTGAGCGCACCGGCGGCGGCGCTTCCGGGATCAAGGACATTACCGGCAAGATAGTCGCGTTCGGGCAGGGCTTGAGCGGATTGTTCGTCAACGACGAAGTCGTCAAGGGCTCGCTCGCCAGCTTTACCTTCGAGCAGATGGAGATCGCCAGCTACAAGATCCTCATCGCTGCCGCCGACCACGCCGGCGATGAGGAGACGAAACGCGTCTGCGAAACGATCCTGCAGCAGGAGCTGGCCATGGCGCAGTGGCTTGACGAACACGCCGCCGAGATCACCCGCACGTTTCTCGAACGTGATCAGCAGGGCAAGACCGCCAAACACTAGCGGAGCCTTCCAGTGCTCCGGAGAACTACATGCAAGCCGTTGTCTTCATAATCGTCATGGCCTTGCCGCTTGAAGCTGCTATCGCGCTGCTGTGGTTTGGCCCGTTGCGAAGCGAGCGACCAGGCGTGAGTCGGAACAATTTCTCGAGCCACCGGTTAAGGTGACGCGGCTCCTATCCGAGCGCATGCGGTTGTTCTCCTCCCTACGTGCACCAGGCGGTGTCCGCTCATTTTGCGGGCACCGTACTGAGGTCGCTGGACGTCACGGGCTGCAACGGTTTCTGTTGTGCCACAATGCCTACTGGACAACTCGAGCCGTTCTGTCACGATCAGACTGGCCAACATTATTGGGCTCAGATCGCGATCAGCCTCTTTGCGAGTTCTTCAGCTTCCGGCGTATCGGATGTCAGCTTCGTTCTGGCGAGTTCGTTCTCGAAAACACGCTGGAGGATATTCACGTCATCCGGGCGGATGACGCAGTCGGAATCGCAGAAAGAATACATGACGCGCCTCCATGGTTGGGGCGAAAGCACAAAATATCTTCCCGCCAGCGGCGCCCTTGCCCATAGCCGCTGATGATTGGAAGAATGCGCCTGACATGAGGCATTTTGAAGGGGTGCCCACTGGCTGTTAAACCGTCCTCGGGATACAAAAATCACCTTCGGGCATCTCACCCTCCGGTCACGGTATGACGTGACTGAACTGTGTCCGTGCGCTTCGCGGCCTTTCTGCTTTTGAACGCATCACTCTACTCTGGAGGGTCGGCATCGTGTGACAACGCCGGGGCGACAGCTCGGGTTTTTTATTGGCGTCGGGAACCAATCTACAAGGCTAACGTTCTTTCGTATTGTCGCACAAAGCGACGGAACGAAAGGGATATGAGAAAAGGAAGCGGTAGTCTAAAGGCCCCCAGGATGCCGCTTCCTTCTTAAGTGGGTCAGGCCGACGGCGCTTGTCACCGCGCGTTTCCGCGGCGGCCAGGAAAAAAGTGACGACACATCAGTTAACAATGCCCGCTTCCAATCCAAAAGCCAACGTTCGAAGCCGGAGCTTTGGTTCCCGAATAGCTCCACACTGCCGCAAAACCCTGTCTTTCAGAAGGGCGACGGCCCCTGCGTAACCGACAAATCCGGAAAGGCACCTCACGGCTCGGGTGACACCTTTGTGTGTTCTCACGATGACTTTGATCACCGAACTCGAGCCCTTCAATTTTCAAATGTTCCTGCAGATCCGCGCAGAGTGGCGTATGCTTTCATCATTGGCGTGCAGCACGGGCGGCCATGATGGGAAGAGGGATTTACTCTGGTCCCCAAACAAAGGAATGGCGTCATGAAGCGCCGCGACTACCCATCCAAGTCGATAAGTCCTGAAGAAGTTGAGATGCTCAGCACCATCTTCGAGCAGTTGTTGCACGAATATCAGATTCCGCGAGAAGGGCAGAAAGCTGAGGACCTCGCAGCCAGGCTGGTGGGGATATTCCAGTCCGGAGTGCGCGACGTTGAAATGCTAAAGAGGTTGTCTTTGCGCGCGTGAGGGTGGTGCCTGCCTCGACTCCTCGCTGCCAAGTAGGTGCACGCTGAGGAGGATCGCGAAGGGCGGAACGGTCGAATACGGGAGTGCACTGAAATGGATGGCGATGAAAACAGTAGAGAGGACAGGATCCGCGAACGTGCCTACGAGATATGGGAGCGGGAAGGCCGCAAGCATGGCGATCACGAGCGCCATTGGGAGGAGGCTGAAGCGGAATTGAGAAAAGAAGAATCTGGAATAGAATCCTCCCGTCGCTCGTCCGATCCGAGTGACGGGCAAGAAACCGCAGAACGCATGAGCGAAACCGTCTCTCCTTCAGGAGACGGCAAGCAGAAATCAAGAGGCAAGAATGTAGCTTAGCCGACCCCATTCGATCGGGGCCGATCGACTGCCCGTGCCGGCGTTTTCCGGCAAGGGCGCAACTCGTGGAGGGGTCCATGCAGGATATTCTCTGGGACGAGCCAGTGAAACTTGGCTATGCCGGAGGTCGCGAGCGCTGGGTTAGAGGACCCCAGGAGGCGCTGCAATGCCTTTCGGAGTGGCCGAGCGGCGGTGGCTGGTTCTATGAACGGGCTAAGATCCGCTGCCATGCTGCATTGGAAGCGAACGGTGATCTCGCGCTCTCTCGCCACGCGTTTGTCGCCGCGGCGATTGACGCCTCAATCGAGTGTGACTGACCAATCGGCCGATATATCGAGTCGTTCAGACCGTGCAGCAGATTGGGGCATAAGCAGAATTTAACTTCCAACGTTCGATGCCCAGAGGAACTCTTCTCGACGACGGCGACATTTCTCATGTCCCGCCTGCAAGCCTCTTTCTTTCTCTGATCAGGCGGTCGCGCTCGCGAATGTGCGACGCGAGGCTCAGCTCAAAAGTGACCAATAATTTGCGAGCCGTTGTGGCGTCTCGGTCGTCCCTCTCGAGCTTGGCAACGAGTTCGCGTTGAACCATTGCGCGCCTGGTAGCATCCGCCACGTCGCGCTCCGCCGCCCAAATACTTCTCGATCAGAGACAGTTCGTCCATGCCAGAGGATAGCACAGGTCCCTGGTCTTTTCCGTTCTTGGAGGGCTTCTTCAGGATCCGACCATGCAAGCGTTAACGCATCCAGCCAAAAAACTAGGCGAACGTCCGAGTGGCTGCTTAGTTTACGCGATCCACCTTGCCAGGACAGATGGGAAACCGAAGAATCGACCCGTTGACGACCTCGATCGTCGCTGACTTGAACGGCCAAAACGAGGACTGAAACTGAACTTCAGCGCAAGAGCAGCGACCCGCAGATACCTTTTCATTGCTCCCCGATTCTGCCTCCCGCTCCTCCAACAACCTTACTCGCTATGCCGAATTGGCTGTCATGTCTCCGCCCATCAGACCGCCCTACGGATCAGGCCTTGGCGAGGCAAACAGCTTGGCTCCGAATGACGGCTTCCGGCGCGATTGCTGCCAATGGGCGCCTTGCGCACCAGTTTCCACTCACCACCCGACCCCGACGGATCAAACCGAAAGATCGACCCAAAGCCGTCGCCGACGACAGTGCGGAGAGAACGTCCCGTGTCGGCCCAAGCGGACGTGAAATGCATTAGACGCATGCACCGCGCAAACTGCTGGAAGGGCATAAACGGCGGCGGGCATACAACTTGATTCCTGCAACGCCCTTCTAGCTTGCTTGTTCAATAAGATGTACCTAGCTTAGTTACAGATACGGACGCCGCCCCCATGAACACCCGCCTTGCTGTTGCCACCCACATCCTGACTTTCATCGCGACGCAGGGTGGGCAACCGGCCACGTCCGAGCTGATTGCTTCAAGCGTCAACACAAACCCGGCCCTTGTTCGGCGGTTGCTGTCGCAGCTCGCTAAGGCTGGGCTGACCACTTCGCAGATGGGGAGCGGAGGCGGGGCGTTGCTGGCATGTCCAGCCGACCAGATCACCCTCCTCGACGTGTACCACGCCATCGATGACAACAACGCCGTGTTCGCGTTGCACGATCAGCCGAACCCGCAATGTCCGGTGGGCCGCGTCATCAACACGGTTCTCAAAGGCCGGATCGCCGCCGCCGAGCAGGCGATGCAGAAGCAGCTTTCGACGACCACCATTGCGGATATGGCAAGCGGCGTCGCTGCCGAGAACCGCAAGCGGGCTTAGTCGAAAAAGATAACGGCTTTACAAATATGTGTAACTGCCTTAGTTACGCTATATCTGTAACAGAAATAGATACACATATGCGCTCCACCTATCGTTCCATCGGCTTTGCCGCCGCGGCTTCGCTGCTGCCCTTCATCTCCATGGCGGCCCCCAACTCCGTCACCTATGCTCACACAGAGGACGAGAAATTGACCACTCAACAAGAACAGGTCGTTGATCTGCTCAAAGCTATTGAAACTGGCGCTGCAAAGCCCGTCGCGGTCGTGAATCCCGACAAGTACACTCAGCACAATCTCGGCATAGCAGACGGCCTCGCCGGGTTGGGTGCGGCCCTTGCGGCGCTTCCTGCCGGATCGGCGAAGGTCAACACGGTGCGCGTATTCCAGGACGGCGATTACGTGTTTGCCCATACCGACTACAACTTCTTCGGCCCCAAGATCGGCTTCGACATTTTCCGGTTCGAGAACGGCAAGATCGTCGAGCACTGGGATAACCTGCAGGAAACTCCGACTTCGGCAAATCCGAGCGGCAACACCATGATCGACGGTCCGACCGAACCGACCAACCAGACCAAGACCGAAGAAAACAAGGCGCTCGTGCGCAGCTTCGTCGACGACATCCTCGTCAATGGCCGAATGGAAAAGCTGAACGGCTATTTCAACGGCGACAACTACATCCAGCACAACCCGCAGATCGGCAACGGCCTTTCCGGCCTCGGTGCCGCCCTCGAAGCTATGGCGAAGCAGGGCGTCACCATGAAATACGACACCATTCACAAGGTGCTTGGCGAGGGCAATTTCGTGCTGACCGTCAGCGAAGGCACATTTGCTGGCAAGCCGACTTCGTTTTACGATCTGTTCCGCGTCGAGGACGGTAAGATCGCCGAACATTGGGACACGATCGAAACCGTTCCGGCGAAAGCTGACTGGAAAAACCAAAACGGAAAATTCGGGTTCTAGTCCAGGGGCGCGAAAGCGCCCCTCTCGTCATGGAGGGCTCGATGGCCGATGTCGATCAGAACAAGGCGAACGTCATCGCCTTCTACGAACTGATGTTCAACGACAGCAAACCGCGTGAGGCTGTCGAGCGGTATGTCGGTGCTGACTACATCCAGCACAATCCGCATGTCGCGACGGGCAAGGAGGGCTTCGTCGATTATTTCCAGCGCATGGCCCGCGGGTGGCCAGGCAAGCGTGTCGAGGTGAAGCGAGCGATTGCCGAAGGCGATCTGGTCGTCCTGCACTGCTTCCAGCATTGGCCGAACGACCGCGATTACGCGGGGATCGACATCTTCCGCCTGGACAAGGACGGAAAGATCATGGAGCACTGGGACGTGCTGCAAGTCGTTCCGGAGAAGTCAGCCAATTCGAACGGCATGTTCTAGGTCGCTCCGCCATGGGCGCTTATCTGATCGATGACCGCTTTTAGCGCGATCTCGCATTCCGGCAGTTGGCTCAGACAGCAAAATTCCACCCAACCGAGACAGTCGTCAAACTGCTGAGCGCCCGTCCGTAGTGTTGGCTATTTATCCCTCGCTCTCGAGAGGGATGCGAACCTGCGGCCATGCTTTCAATCGCCTGTCCGAAGCGTATTGCAGGCACCTATATGGTGGAAAAGCTGAAACCTTTGACGTGCTCGATGAACGCTCGCAGCTTTGGATGAACCTGAGAGCGCTGCGGGTAATAGAGATATACCCCCGAGCTAGTTCCAGTGTACCGCTCGAGGACGACTTCGAGCTTGCCGCTCTTCAGCTTGTCACGGACCGCCTCTTCAGGGCTGTAGACTAATCCCATCCCGTCTCCGGCCGCGTCGATTGCCAGCAGCACGTCGTTCAAGATGAGCGGGCCTTTCACCTGGACCTCGAACTCTTTCCCGTCGCTTTCGAATTCCCAACGGTCGTACACGCGGCTGCCGGCTCCGGCGCAAATGCACGGATGCCCCAGCAGGTCTTTCGGATGCTTAGGACGCCCACGCTGTGCAAAGTACAATGGCGCACCTGCAACCACCCAGCGCACCGGGCCGAAGAGCTTCAGCGCCACGACGTCTTTCGCAAGAATGTCCGACACCCGGATTCCCGCATCGAATCCGCGCTCGAATATGTTGGTCGCAGCGTTTTCGAAGAAGATCTCCACCGTTACATCGGGATATTGCTCCAAGAAGCTCGTGATGACGGGCTTGAGGAAATTCGGATAAACGGTCTGCGGGACATTTAAACGCAGGCGCCCGGCTGGCTTGTCGGCGGTGCTTCCCGCCTCATTCATCGCAGACAGGATCGCGTCCAGCGCCGGTCCTGCCTGGTGAAGAAACTTCTCGCCCGCCTCGGTCAGGCTTGTAGCTCGCGTCGTTCTGGTGAGCAGGGTGACGCCCAGGCGCCTCTCCAGCTGCCGGATCATCTTGCTGATTGCAGGCGGCGAGATCCTGAGTGCTTCGGCGGCCGCCGTGAAATTGCGCTTCTCGGCGACGAGCGCGAACGCCACAAGCCCATCGAGCTGATCCTTATCCATTATGAACCTCTGGTTAATGTCACATCAACCGGAATGCCATTTTTCGAAAGTGTGGGCCAATGTAATCTCCACCCAGTCAGCAAGTCCAGCGACACAGGCCACTGTGTTTCGGAGGCTTGTTCCAACGGATTGGAGGCGCAGCATCATGACAAACCATAGAGACGGAGAGATCGAAATCGGCGCACCCGCGATGCCGGGCCGTCGTCAACTGTTGGCCGCGGGGCTGGGCATCGCTGCAGCATCACTGCTGCCGCTTTCCGCCTTGAGAGCCCAGACGGCAACACCGGAAACTGCTAGCCAGCGTTCAGGCGCAAGCAGCGCACAGCGCCGCATGCTCGGCTCGCTGGAGGTTTCGGCTCTCGGGATGGGCTGCCAGAACTTTGCCGGGATGTATGGTCCTCCGACGAACAGGCAGGAGGCGGTGCGAATTATCCGGGCAGCTCATGACCGCGGCGTGACGTTCTTCGACGTCGCTGAAGTCTACGGACCGTTTCTAGGCGAAGACATTGTTGGCGAGGCGCTTGCGCCGATCCGCGACCAAGTCGTTATCGCAACCAAGTTCGGATTCGACATCACGCCCGACGGCCAGGTCCGGGGCGTCAACAGCCGCCCGGATCATATCAAGCGGGTGACCGAGCAACAGCTTCGCCGCTTGAAGACCGACTACATCGATCTTCAGTACCAGCATCGCGTCGATCCCACCGTGCCCATCGAGGACGTAGCCGGGGCCGTGCAGGAGTTGATCCGCGAAGGCAAAGTTCGCCATTTCGGTCTCTCCGCTGCAGGCGAAGCGACCATTCGCCGGGCTCACAAAGTGCAGCCGGTCACGGCGGTGCAGAATGAATACTCCGTCTGGACGCGTGATCCGGAGCTGGAAGTTCTGGCGACGTGCGAGGACCTGGGCATCGGGTTCGTCCCGTGGAGCCCGCTTGGCATGGGCTATCTGACCGGAACCGTCACGCGGTTGATGGTGCATGGTCCTGCCGATCTGAGGGCAAACCTGCCGCGTTTCACCACCGAGGCCCGTCGCGCCAACTGGCCGGTGGTCGAATTGCTGCAGCGCTTAGGTGCCCGTCATCAGGCGACCTCCGGGCAGGTAGCGCTGGCGTGGCTGCTCGCCCGCAAGCCATGGATCGTACCGATCCCGGGTCCCACGACGCAGGACCAGATGGATCAGAACATGGACGCGCTGCAAGTCCGACTGACCGCCGGCGACATGAAGCAAATCGAGGACGGCTTCGCCCAGATCAAGGTGCAGGGCGCGCGGTTGAGCGAGCCGATGCTCGCGATGATCGATACCGGCGCCAAGCTTGGGACGAGCTCCAAGGGCGGAAGCGGCATGTCGCCCGTTCGGTAGCAAGCCTCGGGAGCCGGCGGGCTGCATGTCCCACCGGTTCCCCTGGCGGCTCCTGTACCGGGAGCCGCGGCCTGTCGCACCGGCCAATCTACATCGGGCCCCGGATCAGAACTCTCCAGACAGAACAACAACCAAAAGGACACTGTCATGACTAGCACCAACCGAGTTGCGGTGATCACCGGTGCATCCTCCGGGATCGGAGAGGCACTCGCACGCGAGCTTGTCGCAGAGGGATACCGTGTTGCGCTTCTGGCGCGCCGCCTTGAGCAGATCGCAGACCTTGCAGATGAATTGGGCAACGCGGCGCTTGCGATTAGGACTGACGTGACCGACCGGGAGTCCATCGTTGCAGCGGCCGCGCGCGTCCAACACGAACTTGGCGGCGCCGATGTCCTGGTCAACA
The DNA here is from genome assembly GCF_001651855.1 of Sinorhizobium americanum. Taxonomy (GTDB): domain Bacteria; phylum Pseudomonadota; class Alphaproteobacteria; order Rhizobiales; family Rhizobiaceae; genus Sinorhizobium; species Sinorhizobium americanum. The sequence goes on from NZ_LNQC01000050.1 coordinate 30,195, forward strand.
ATGCAGGCGTCATGCTGACGGCGCCGTTCGGCTCAGAGAAGCGCTCCGAGCACCGCCAGATGGTCGAAACCAATCTTCTGGGCGCCATGACCGTGACCGAGGTGTTCCTCGATCAGCTTCGTGCCAAGAACGGCGATCTGGTGAACATTTCTTCCGTCGCAGGACGTGTCGCACCGGCCGGCTTTGCTGCCTATTCGGCAACAAGTGGGGGATCAACGGCTGGTCGGAGGCGCTTCGCGTCGAGCTCCAGCCCGACATCCGCGTGATGGTCATCGAGCCTGGTGCCGTGGCAACGGAGCTGTCCGACCACATCACCCACGATGAGAGCAAGAAGGCCGCTCAGGACTACCGCGATAACGTGGCGATGCCGGCGCAGGATATTGCCGAGGTGATCGCCTTCGCGCTCAGCCGGCCAAAGCGGATCACCCTCAACGAGATTCTCGTGCGTCCGACCGTCCAGGCGATGTGAAGGCGCTTCGACAGACTTCTGCCCCCTCGGCCGCACAGGGCGGCCATAGATGGGGATGAAAATAACCCAAAGGAAATACGAGATGAGTGACAACGTATGGTTCATTACCGGCGCAGGACGCGGCCTTGGATTGGACATCGCAAAAGCGGCACTGGCAGCGGGTCACAAGGTTGTCGCGACCGGCCGTAATCCCGAGCGTGTGGCGAAAGCCATCGGCGCTTCCGACAATCTTTTTGTCGTGAAGCTCGATGTCACCAGCGCGGAGGACGCCGCAGCCGCCGCACAGGCAACCCTTGAGGGCTTCGGCCGTATCGATGTGCTGGTCAACAACGCGGCAAGCTTTTACGCCGGGTACTTTGAAGAGCTGTCCCCTGAACAGGTGCAACTGCAGCTTCGCACCAGCCTCGGCGGCCCAATGAACGTGACTCGGGCCTTTCTGCCGGCCATGCGCAAGCAGCGTTCCGGGCGCATCGTTTCGATCTCTTCAAGCGCAGGCCTGATGGGTTTTGAGTTCTGCACGGCCTACTCGGCTTCCAAGTTCGGCCTCGACGGCTGGATGGAAGCGCTGCAGACCGAAGTAGGCCCGTTCGGCATCGAGACGATGATCGTCAATCCGGGCTTTTTCCGCACGGAGCTCCTCACCGAGCAGTCGACCAACTATGCGGAAAACTCAATCGAGGACTATCGCGAGCGGCGGACGGCGCAGATCGCGTTCTGGAAGTCCCAAAACGGCAAGCAGGGCGGCGACCCCGCCAAGCTTGCACGTGCCCTCATCACGCTTACCGACCAGGACGAACTTCCACGACGGTTCCTGGCTGGTACTGACGCCATCCAAGTGGCCGAGCAGAAGATCGCCCTGCTGCAGCAGCAGATCGACGCTTACCGCGAATTGTCGAACTCTCTGGCGATTGATGAGAACGGCAACGAGTGAACTCGTTTTTGGCCCAGGAGCAGTGCCGACACGTTGGTGCTGCTGGCATCTGGGCAGCCTGACCAACCCACCAAGCATCGCACTGCTTCCGACAGCGCCTCCCTCGCTCATACAGGGTCTGCGAGACCAGCGGCTTCGTCAGCGTGGAGTAGGCACTTGGCGAATTGTCAGGTTGTCGCGCGCATTGCTGTCACTCGGCGGGACGCACTCCGACTTCAGCTTTCCACCCAACTTAGACGACCGGGCGCCGGCAACATGCCGCCCAGTCCGGGAGGTCAACTGCTATCCCTCGCCGCGATGGAAGTCGGACCGACGGCCTACCAATAGAGCCGAAATCCTGCGGAAATGTTCGAAGGGTTAGTGGTTGTCTGGTTCCTGCATCCATTGCGGCATGTCCCGTCTGGCATGCAGTGCGCGCCATACGTCGATATAGCCGGTGTGTTCGCGATAGAAAACGAGATAGGGGTATCGCTTTGCCAGAACTGGTAGCGCGGCGGGGATAAGTATGCCCACCAACGCGTCCGCACGCCCTGGGGTAACGGGCGGACATCACAGTGGTCGCACCTGCATATGCCGGAACGGGCGCTGTCAATCTAAGCGCGCCCGGTCAGATGTCGTTCCACTCCCGAACGTGGCAGAGAGCGAAGCCCTCCGTCATCTTGCGGGAGTTGGGTCCCCAAGCGAAAGCATCAGCCTGTTGGCCCAATTGAAGAAGGCCGCGCCGTGGATGACGTCAGCGACATCGAGTTCGTCGAGGCCCGCGGCGTTCAGCCGCTCGACATGGGCTTGGTCGAATGTCGGCGGTGTCGCAGTAAGCGCCACCGCCGCGGCGACGATCGCATTCCACCGCTCTCCGAGATCCGCCTTAACCCCCTCGTCCAGCAATCGCTGGACAACCTGTTTGCGTTTCGAGTGATGCGACGCGAAGCGGGAATGCACCGAGGCGCAGAAGATGCAGCCGTTGAAACGCGAGGCGGCAGTGGCGGCGAGCTCGCGTTCGGCGCGCGGAAGGCCGGTTCTTGTATTGTAGAAGATGTCCTTGTCCGTTCTGGTGCGCGCCTCCAGCACTTCCGGATCGCGGACCAGAAGCCGGAAATAGGGCGATTTGGCTCTCGCTTCCTCGACCAGCCCGGCGTAGTGACGCTCCGTCAAATCCTCCTCCGCAAGCGGTGCGATCCAGGGCGTCCAGCCGATTTCGTCCTGGGTGAAGATGATAGGGGGGTTCTTGACCGGCGTGGCGATCACTTGTTCTGTCATGGTTCTTCCCTTTCGGCTGTCACGCGGCTGCACGCTTCGTCGCCGAGGCGAGGACGGTTAGACCCGCAATAGCCCGGATCTGGAACGCGACGAAGGAAACGAGCTGCGAGAGTGTCACGACGCCGGTCGTCGTCCATCCGGCGTCAAGCAGCGCCTGAAGTGCCTCGGGGCTCGCGTCACGCGGGTGGAAGACAAGGAGATGAGCGTGCTCAAGCGCCGCGGCAAGCCGCGGTCCGAGTGTTTCGCGGCTCGCCTCCGAGGTGCGATAGCTCGGCCCCTCCTGATCTTCGGCGGTCAGCGGACCGGCGGGATAGCGGCCGTAGGGCCCAGTCGCCTGCGCGCGGCCGATCTCCGCCTTCAGCACCTCGACAAGCCAGGTGCCAGCGGCCTGGTCCTCCAGCGGCGCCGCGTAGAATTCGAACGCGTCGGGATGGCGATGAAGTCCGGCGACGAAGCTCGCCACGGCATGCCGCTCCTGAACAGAAACGTCGCCGGGATCACTCGGTTGAAAAAGCGCGAGGTAGCTCTTCTGCGCCTGCTCCCGCGTTTGCGGCCTCTGAGCGCGAATGCGGTCGAGCTCGGAGCCCGGTTTGACGCCGGCGAGAAGGTCGATGACGTCGGGTGTGGAAATGCTCATGGCATTGTCTCCTCTCTTCCTTGTATTTTCCGCGGCCGGGTTTTTCCCAAACCGGTTTGACGCCGGCTTCTCAGCCGACGGAGCCGATACGCCTGGTCTCGGCTGGCCGCTCAGGCGCCCAGCCCAGCGCCGGCGCCACCTTGGTGGCGACGAGCTCGATCGAGCGCAGGATCAGGGGATGCGGCGGATCGACCGAATGGACCTGGAAGACAAGATCGGTCACCCGATCAAGCGTCGCGTCCGCTGAAAGGCTCGCGATCACGTCCTCCGGCGTGCCGACATGGACGTCGAAGGCGCGGATGAGATCGGCAAGCGTGTCGCCTTCTACCTTGTGGCCGGCGGCGATCAGTCTTTCGGCGCCGCGGCGGAGACCGATCTCGGCAAAGCGCAGCGCTTCCGCCCGACTGTCGGCGACGAAAAGACTGCGGGACCCGAGAATGCGTGGGGCTCGCCTCTCGGGGAGCGCATCGAGATAGGCGTCGATGATCGGGTTCTGCAGATCGGCAAGCGACGCGCCGAGCCGGTCGGCGGGCCTTGGCTGGGTGCGCGACAGCATCAGGCCGTCGCCCGTCTTGCCCGCCCGCTCGCCGCCTTGGACCGAGAAGGTCGCCTGCCAGACGCGATCGACGAGATCAGGCGCTGCAGGATAGAGCCTGTCTCCGCCTTCGAGGCTCAGTCCCGACCAGGCATCGAGAACGATTTTCAAATGCCGCGCGAAGATCTCGCCCCGCACGCCGCTGTCCAGACCGAAGGCCGCGAAGGACGACGGCGTTCCGCCCGTCCCGAAGCCCACCTCGAGCCGCCCGCGCGAAAGGAGGTCGAGCACGGCCGTGTCCTCGGAGACGCGGATCGGATTTTCGAGCGGCAGCGTGATGACGCCGGTGCCGAGCCGGATGCGCGACGTTTGTGCGGCGAGATGGGCGAGGAAGACGAGCGGCGCCGGTAGCCCGCCTTCATCCGCATGGAAATGGTGCTGCGCCACCCAGGCGCTGTCGAAGCCGAAGCGCTCGGCGTGAGCGATCTGCTCCGCCGCCAGCCGATAGCGAACGCCCGCGGTCGTGTCATCGAGAACACGGGTGAAGAAGCCGAGGCGCTTGCGCGATGGTGTCTTTGTCATGGCCTTCCTGTCGATCGTTGCGTCACGCGAAGGCCGGATGCTTCCGGCCGGGAATGGCGCTGATGAGTTCGCGGGTGTAGTCGCTCCCGGGGTGGTCGAAGACTTGGGCGACTGGCCCCTCGTCAACCAGTCGCCCGCCCCGCAGGACCGAGACGGTGTCGGCAATCTGCCGGACCACCGCGAGGTCATGCGAGACAAAGAGGTAGGTGAGCCCGAGATCCTGCTGCAGCTCGTCCAACAGGTCGAGGATGCGCGCCTGGACCGTGACATCGAGCGCCGAGACGGCCTCATCGAGGACGACGACCTGCGGATCGAGCACCAGGGCCCGGGCAATAGCGACGCGCTGTCGCTGGCCGCCGGAAAGCGCATGCGCCCGGCGGGTCGCGAGGGCTTCCGGAAGGCCCACGCGCGAGAGAATGGCGAGCGTCTTCTCCCGGCGCTCCAGCCGCGACAGGTTGCCGAAATTGAGAAGCGGTTCCTCGACGATCTCGAAGATCGTCTGGCGCGGATCGAGCGAGGCGTAGGGATTCTGGTAGACTAGCTGGATCTTGCGCCTGAACTGCCGCAAGGTCTCGCCGCCAAGGGTGGAAAGGTCGGTGCCGTCGATCTCGATCTTGCCCGAGGTCGGTTTCTGGAAGCCGACCACCGCCCGGACCGTCGTGGTCTTGCCTGAGCCGGACTCGCCGACGATCGCGTGGGTCGTGCCGCGGCGAACGCGGAAGGAAACGTGGTCGACGGCGGAGAACGGCGCCTCGCCCCTCGTCGGACGGGGAAATTCCTGCACCAGTTGCTCCACCACTACGACATCGTCCGTCGCCGCAGTGCCGGTGGACGAGCGGGCGGTCGCCGTGACCCACGCTGCCGAACGCGACAGCGATGGCGCATCGGCGATCAGTTGCCTTGTATAGGGGCTGCGCGGGGCGGCCAGAACCTCGCTTGCCCTCCCCTCCTCCTGAACACGGCCACCCTGCAGCACGACCAGCCGATCGGCGCGATCGACGGCAACGCCGAGATCGTGGGTAACGAGCAGTACCGCGGTGCCGTATTCCGCACGCAACTCGTCGATGAGGTCGAGGATCCGCTTCTGCACCGTGACATCGAGAGCGCTTGTCGGCTCGTCGGCGATGATGAGCTCGGGTTTCAGTGCGATGGCAATGGCGATCAGCACGCGCTGGCGCATGCCGCCAGAGAGCTCATGCGGATATTGCCGCGCCCGCAGTTCCGGATCCGGGAGACCGACACACTCCAGCAGCGCAAGCACCCGCCGCTCCAGCTCCTTCCCACGTGCCTCTCCGTGAATCTCCAGGATTTCACCGACCTGGGCGCCAATGGTCTTGACCGGGTTCAGCGAACTTCCGGGATCCTGCGGCACAAGGCTGATGCGCGCGCCCCGGATCGTATCGAACTGCCTGTCGGACCAGCGGGAAATATCCGTGCCGTTGAGCCTGATGGTGCCGCGGTCCACGTGGCCGTTGGCGGGAAGCAAGCCGATGACGGACTGTGCCGTCGTCGTCTTGCCGGAGCCGGACTCTCCGACGAGCGCCACGACCTCGCCGGGCTCCACGCGGAAGCTCACACCATGGACCACCGGATGGTAGCGCTCGCCGCCGTGATAGGAGATCTTGAGGTCCGACACCTCCAGTACCGGAGTGCCCTGATCGGCCGAGAATGTCATGAGGTCACCTTTCCGAAGGATTGGCTGACGCGATTGGCGGCGAGAACCACGAGCACGACCACGAAACCGGGGGCGGTCGTCAGCCACCAGGCCGTCGAGATGTAGTTGCGGCCCTCGGCGATCAGCAGCCCCCATTCCGGTGTCGGCGGCGGCGCGCCGTAGCCGAGGAAGCCGAGCGTCGAGATCTGCAGAACGGCGGAGCCGAAGTGAAGCGCTGCGATGGCGATCACCGAAGTCAGCGAATTCGGGAGCACATGCCGCCAGAGTACCGCGCGAAACGTGCCGCCGCTTCCGAACGCTGCTTCGACATAGTCGCTCCTGCGCACCCGCACGACCTCGGACCGGGCAAGACGCGCAAAACCCGCCACCGACGTCAAGCCGACAGCGATCGCAGCATTCACAGTGCCGAAACCGAGCAGGATGATGATGCTCAGCGAAAGGAGAAGCGGCGGGATCGACAAGAGAACATCGACGATGCGCATGATCGCGTCGTCGAGCCTGCGGCCGACGGAGCCTGCGATCACGCCGAGCGTCGTGCCGACGATGAGCCCGAGACCGACAGCCACAAAAGCACCGGTTAGCGAGTGGACGGCGCCGTAGACGATGCGCGCATAGAGATCGCGGCCGAGCGCATCGGTACCGAGGAGATGGAGTGCATCCGGCCGCTTGAGCTGCGCACCGCCAACACCCTCGACGGGATTGTAGCTCGTGAAGAGCGCCGGGGCGATCGCCCAGAGAAACACGGTGGCAAGGATCAGCCAGGAGAGCGCAAGGCCCGGCGGCAGTCGCCTTGCGAGGCGGGCGAGCCGCGCACGCCGCGAGGAACCGGCACGGCCGTCTGCACCGATTTCACTGCGGATCGTGTCTAAGGTGGTCATGCCGTCGCTCCCGATCTTGTCCTGAGGCGCGGATCGAGCACGGGGTAAAGGAGATCCACGATGAGGTTGATGGCGACGAAAGCCGCGGCGGAAAGCACGACAATTGCCTGCAACACGGCCACGTCCTGCGTACCGACGGCGCGCTCGGTGAGGCCCCCTATGCCGTTGAGGCCGAAGACCGTCTCCGTGACGACGGCGCCGGCGATTAGTTCGCCGAAGAGCACGCCGGCGATGGTCAACGTCGGCAGCAGCGCGTTCTTCGCGACATGCCGCCAGAGGACCCGGCCCTGCGTGGCGCCCTTGGCGCGCGCGACAGTGATGAAGGGCTGGGTCAGCACCGCATCGATGTTGCGCACCAGCACCTGGGCAAGCGGCGCGGAGATCGGCACTGCGAGGGTCGCGACCGGCAAGATGAATTCCTGCCACGGCCCGGGATTGATCACCGGTACAAGCTTCAGCCGGAACGAGAAGATCTGGATCAACATGATGCCGAGCCAGAAGGTCGGAATGGAGATGAAGAGCGACGGGACCGACTGGATCGCGGAACGAAGCCAGGCGAAGGGCGCAAGGCTCGACAGGAAGGCGATCGCAACCGCCAAGATCGCTGCGGTCAAGAATCCGATGGCCGCGAGCTTCAGCGTCACCGGCAGATGCGCCGCAAGACTGGCGCTCACGGGCACGCCCGCCTGGACGGAATAGCCGAAATTGCCGCTCAGGAAATTGCCGATGGTTTGGACATATTGCAGCCAGAGCGGACTGTCGGCGGCGTAGGCCGCGCGGATCTCGGCGATCTGCTGCGGCGTCAGGCCGAGATCAGGGTTCTGGAACTTGATGAGGATCGCATCACCCGGCATCGCCTGCAGAAGCACGAAGGAGACCGTGAAGGCCGCCCACAGCACCAGAAGTGCCTGGCCGATGCGGTTGAACAGATATCGGGACGTCATGGTTTTTTCACCGTTTGATCCGGTTGGATCGGCGGTGCGCTCGGTGGCACGCCGACCAATGGCGATCAGTGCTCGGCCAGCCAGGTGCTGTAGAAGCTCGGACGGCCGACCGCCTCGAAAGCGACGCCGTGCACGTAGGGCGCGCCGGCGAAAGCCTGGGGCTCTTCGAAGATCGGAATGGCATAGGCCTGGTCGATCACGTAGTTCTGCACCTCTCCGGCGATCGCGAGCCGCTTGTCGCGGTCGGGCTCGGAGGCAAGCTGTTCGAGGAGACCGTTGAGCCTCTCGTCGACGAAGCTCTTGACCTTGTCGCCTAGCCCTCCCTTCTGGCGCAGCACGTCGCGATTCTTCGGGTAGTACTGGCTCTTGATGACGTCGGGGTCGGCGCGTCCGACCATCGCCGGCGACACCGGTGTCTTCTCAGGGTCGAGGTCGTCGACTGTCTTGCTGCCGCTGTCGCCGGCGAGCACGTTGAGCTTGACGCCGAGCTTGCCCCATTGCTGGGCGACGAGTTGGAGGGTTTCCTTGTTCTGCGGTTGCGGCAGGGATTCGTAGGCCGTTAGCACCAGCTCCTTGCCTTCCTTCTGGCGCCGGCCGTTGGGCCCGAGCGTCCAGCCCGCCTCCTCCAGAAGCGTCCTAGATTTTTCCGGATCGAAGGTCAGCTTGTCGGAGAGATCGACATAGCCGAGTGCGGTCGAAGCGATGATCGAGGTCGCCTGCGGATAATTCTTCGAGAAGAGCGTCGAGACGATTTCCTTCGTGTCGGTCGCGTGGAGGAGCGCCTGGCGTACCCGAACGTCGGCGACGAGCGGATTGTCCGGGCGGAAGACCACGCTGTTGTTCACGCCGCGGGTGGACGGCGCGTAGATCTGGAAGTCCTGGGCCTCGACCTGGGCTTCGTCATAGGCCTGCACCTGGCGGATGAAATCCGCCTGCCCTGCCAGCAATGCACCGATGCGGACGCTGTCCTCGCCGGTGATGATGTACGTGATGCCGTCGAGATAGGCTCGACCCTGATGTGAGAGCTTCGCCGGACCCCAGACGTAGTCCTCGCGGGCCCTGAGCTTCAGTTCCTTACCGAGCGTTTCGCTTTCCACCACGAAGGGACCGGACCCAATGATCCTTGTCGCGTCGCCGAGTTCTTCGAACGGCAGCGCCAGTGTGCTCAAGGAGACGAGGCCGGAGCCGATCACCGACGTGCCCTGCAGGAAGCCCGGCGCCGGCTTCTTGAAGTAGAACTTCACCGTCAGCGCATCGATGACCTCGCTGCGGTCGTAATTGTTGATGACTTCCGAGACCGGCTGCTTCAGCGCCTTGTTGCCGAGGCCGTAGACGTCGAAGTTCTTCGCGACCGCTGCCGCATCGAGCGGCGTACCGTCGGAAAAAGTAACACCGGGGCGGATCTTGAACGTGTATTCGGTCGCGTCCTCATTGATCGTCCAGGATTCGGCGATCCAGGGCTCGATTTCCAAGGTCTTCGGATTCTGGTAGGTGAGCTTGTCCGTGATCTGGTTGAGCACGCCGCCGTTCGGGTAGAAGCCGCCGGCCGGAGGGTAGAGATTGGTGTGCGCCTGTTGCTCCAGGTAAACGAGCGTTCCACCCTTCACCGGCTGGCTTGCCTCTTCGGCAAAGGCGACTGGCAGCGAAAAGCTTGTGGCAGCAACGGCTGCCACGGCGAAAGCGAGTCGTTTGAGCGTGGTCGTCATTCAGGACCGTCCTTGGAATTCTTGAGGATACGGTCGGTATTTCACGCGCGTTTGTCGACTAAATCTAGCAAAATTATGTGCAATTCCTTTGCTAAGGAGAAAAGAAGCTTCCTATCGCGGTCACTTGAGAGTTGATTTGTTCGATGGTCACGCATGCAGGCACGTTGCCGTGGCTTCACCTTTACGCCTTGGGGGAAGGGCTCGCGGGTGCGTTGGAAGGAGGCTGTCGCTCTTGACCCTTCTCGGACCTTGCTGCCGGGAAGTTGACGGGCAAGTCCCCACTCCGTTGTTGTCGTTCAGTGCTCATCGTCGCTATGCATCTCCAGTCGCAGGAAAGCAGCTTCTATTTGCAGCAGATCAGCCGAACGTGGCTCGCCATGCCAAATTCTGATATCCTAGTTGGGAGGCAGTTGCTCATGCGTACCTACGGCATGTGGGGATTCCGGGGCATCGGCTATCGGAGATGCAGTCTCGGCTCAGGCACTGTCGAAGCTAGTCGGGCGGCTTACAGCCGCAAGCGTGATCTCGATCGGTGAAAACGAGCGCTCGGGGCGAACCACACACGTCTCTACGCAAGCACGTTGCCTCAAAAATCTGCGGCGGCGCTGAGCATCGGCTTGAATCCGCCGCTCACACCGAGGAGGAACCAATGAAAAACTTGATCGCGGCATCCGCGGCAGCGATAACGCCTGTCAAAAGTGCGCTTCTCTCCGGATTACTCGTTGCCCTGGCTCCCGAAGTCGTCCTGGGGGCTCCTATCGAAAAGAAGGGGACCACACCCTACGTGACGCACTTCATTTTTCGCCCCCTGATGAGCATTGACGTTCCGGGCGTCGGTAAGGCCACCGCGCTGGAGGCCGTCGGCACCACCGAAAATATGAAGGGAGAAGCAATGCTCGACAAGATGTCAGCACATTGTACGGCGGTAAGCGTTGCTTCGGGTGACAAGAACTTCATTGATGGCGCCTGTGTGTTAGCCGACAAGGATGGCGACAAGATCTTTTCGACCTTTGATACGCGTGACCTAGACAAGTCGCAGCCGGAAATGGATTGTGGCACCCATATCATCACCGGGGGCACCGGCAAGTACGCGGGCATTACCGGGCGTGAGCCCTTTGCGTGTATGGAGATGCCTGCACTGGCTGGACCCGGCGGCTATACTGCGATGGACATACCGCATAACACGTCGTGGGAGATCAAATGACAGGAACCTCGATGCTCTATCGCAAACCGGCCCAAAAAGGTAAGAAGAGCCCGGCACGCAAGCCGGGTTCTTCTATGCTGAAGCGCGGTAGATCCTTTATCCGCATCGTGAGATCGTGGCGCGCTCTTGGAGGGACCGAGCAGTCCAGATCAATTCGGTCTGCGTTGTCCCCATCATTGGCCGAGCACCAGCATCCGATGCGTGGCGCATAGCGGTCACTCAGCGCCGTTCCAATGAATTTCGGCTATCCACCGATAGTGTTGAAAAAGTCCGGCTTGAAACAGTCTTGAAGCACTGACTCAGTCTTCGTATCGGAAGGAGATTGAGTCGATGATGGGCGAGCAAAGTGCGATGCAGGAGGAGTTGTTCTATGGCTTCAGTCTGGAACGGTACGTGCCGGCGGACCACCTGCTCAGAGCCATCGACCGCTTCGTTGACCTTTCCGGTGTCCGCCAGCACCTCGCGCCGTACTACAGCCCGATCGGCCGTCCCTCGATCGACCCTGAACTGCTGATCCGCATGCTGATTGTCGGCTACTGCTTCGGCATCCGCTCGGAGCGGCGGCTGTGCGAGGAAGTCCATCTGAACCTGGCCTGTCGGTGGTTCTGCCGGCTTGGCCTAGAGGGCGATGTGCCGGACCATTCGACCTTCTCCAAGACACGCCATGGCCGCTTCCGCGATGCCGATCTGCTGCGCGAGCTGTTTGAGACCGTCGTGCGGCGCTGCATGAGAGAAGGCCTCGGCGGCGGCGAGGGCTTTGCCGTCGATGCCAGCATGATCGTGGCGGACGCTCATCGTCAGCGCGGGATCGAAACGGCTGAGGAGCTCAACCCCACGGCAAAGCGGGCTGTGGCCGAGTACCTCGCCACCCTTGATGATGCCGCCTTCGGAGCCGCCACGCCGGTGGAGCCCAAGTTCATCTCGCCGGTCGACCCAGCAGCACGCTGGACCGCCTCCTGGGGCGGCCCGGCTGTCTACGCCTACTGCACCAACTATCTCATCGATGTGGAGCACGCCATCATCGTGGACGTTGAGCCCTCGACTGCGGTGCGTCAGGCCGAGGTGACGGCCGCAAAGACCATGATCGAACGTACTCACGACGAATTCGGCCTGTGGCCGGAACGGCTGATTGCCGACACTGGCTACGGCTCGGCCGAGATGCTGAACTGGCTGGTGCATGAGCGCGGGATCGAGCCGCATATCCCGGTGTTCGATAAGTCCAAGTGCAAGGACGGCACCTTCTCGCGGGAGGACTTCGCCTACGACCATTCAAGCGACACCTACCGCTGCCCAGGTGGCAAGCTTCTTCAGCACTACCGCCGGCGATTCACAACACCGCGGACCGGTGTGGGAAAGGACAACACGCTACGTTATCTGGCGAGCAAGCATGATTGCGACGCCTGCGCACTTAAGCCCCGCTGCTGTCCCAATACGCCGGCGCGCAAGGTAACGCGCTCAATCTATGAGGGCGCGCGCGACATGGCTCGCGACATCGCCAAAACCGACGCGTACCAGACGTCACGCTATCAGCGGAAGAAGGTGGAGATGCTCTTCGCGCACCTCAAACGCATTCTGAAGCTCGATAGATTGCGACTACGCGGCCCCTGCGGTGCCCGCGATGAGTTCCACCTCGCCGCCATCGCCCAGAATCTCAGGAAATTGGCCAAGATCTGCAGCCGGCGGACGGTGATCCCGGCCAGTTAGGGCGAGGAGGTCACGTCGACCTCAATTGCGACGCCCTGAGCGAGCTACCTTTCCGGCTAAAAGCTGACTTCTTCAACACTATCCACCCATCACGGCCACTCAGGACGGACAGAATTCTCTGTCCAGCATCCCCATGATTATGTCGTCTGCCCATCTGCCGTTGATGAAGGCTGATTCCCGCTCTCGCCCTTCCTCGAGGAATCCGCACTTACGATAGCAGGCGATCGCGCGGGTGTTGCTAGCCAGCACCCGTAGCGAAACCCGGTGTAGACCGGTTGAGAATGCATAAGCCAGAGCGAGCCTGATCGCTTCTGTCCCATATCCCCTGCCAAGATATGTGGGGTCATCGATGCCGATAGCGAGGGCGGCGCGCTTGTCGTGCCTGTCCATACTGTGAAAGCGGACATGACCGATGAAGCGGCCAGCATCGATAATCCATGCATATTCCTGCTCCTCGATGAGGCGAATGGCGGCTTCCGCGTGCTCCCTCGTAAAGGGCACCTCAGGGTCGAAGGTGCCGCCATATGCCTCGACGATTTCCTTGTGCCGCCCGAGCGCAAGGCGCACGTCCACATCTTCGCGGATGGGACTGCGGAGGATGAGACGGGCGCTTCGGAGTTCGGGAAGATTGGCTTTCATTTGCAAGCTTCAATGTTGAACGGCTCTGCGTCGCTGAGCGTCATTGTCTGGCGCGCGCAACCCAAAGCTGTTCCCGGCCGTAATCAGGCGGTGATCCGCTGAAATCGGAATAAAGATCGATCACCTCGAAACCGGTGAGTTCGAGCAAGTAGGCCGTTTCCTGCCGCAGGTTCCAGCGCAGCGACCACGACGTTTCTTCGGAGCCCACGACATTTCCCGCTCCATCGAATTCCTCGAAACGAAGGACTTCATGGACCGTCTGCTGATAGGGGTCGGTGTGTCGGGCCACGACCGTCCTGCGGATCAGATGGCCTGAGCGGGGATGCTGCGCCTCGCGCGGCGGAGCCTTGCTACCGTTTCCAAACAGCAATTCGAAGTTCGGATCGAAGAGGTCCAGGATCAGATGGCCGCCGGGAATGAGGTGGCGCCGAATGCAATTCAGCGCCAGCCGTTGCCCTTCCGGCGTGACCACGTGCTGGTAGCTTCGCGCCGGCACGAGGGCGAGCGCAAACCGTTGTTCCAAGTCGAAGCTCGTCATGTCACCTTCGACGAGGCGGGCACGACTGGTCAGCTCAGGCCGGTTGCGGAGCTTTGCAGCGGCTCGATCCAGCATGAGACGGGAAAGGTCCATTCCCACAACCTCATGGCCTGCATCCGCCAACGGGATCAATACGCGCCCGGTTCCGGTCCCGAGCTCAAGGATCGGGCCGCCAGAGCGTCGCGCCGAATCCAGGTAGAATTCGACGTCGCCGGTGAGCAGTCCCCCTCCTGTAAACAGGTCGTAAAGCTCGACACCGAGGCCCCCGGCATAATACGCATTCGGATCGGTCATCATGCGCAGTCCTCGGGTGCAGTCTGAGGTTGTCCAAACAATCTGAAGCGCGCCGCGCAGCGTGTAAAGAGGGGAAGACCGATCTCGTCGGATAATCAAGGCAATTGAGTCCCTCTATTTCTCGATTGTTAACCATTAATTTTTGGCAGCCCTTCCGGCCGCAAGTGCTTCTTCAGCGCGGCGATGCGGAAGATGGCGTTGGCGGCGCCATAGCCGCGATAGCCACGCCGCTCGATGATCTCGAAGAAGAAGCCTTCGCCGTAGGTGGGGCTGTATAGCTGGAAGAATTCGCCGTGTTCGTCGCGGTCGTACAGGATGTTCGCGGCTCTCAGGCGCTCCGTCAAAGCCGGTTCGAGGCCGAAGCGTGCTTCGACGTCGTCGTAGTAGTTGGGCGAGATCTGCAGCGGGCGGAAGCCGTTGCGGCGGAGCGCGGCCGCGGTTGCGAAAATGTCGTCCGTGTGGAAGGCGAGATGCTGGATGCCGGAGCCGAAGGTCTCGGCGATGAAGTGGCCGGCGAGCGTCCGGCGGTTCTCGGCGCCATTGAGCGTCAGGCGCAACGACCCGGAGGCATTTTCGACCACCTGGCTGCGCACCACTCCGGCGGGATCGATGATATCGACCATCGGCGTCTTTGCGGCCGCAAAGATCGAGGTGTAGAACAGGAGCCAGGTCGGCATCTCCTCGTAGGCTACCGTCTGGGCGATATGGTCGACGCGGCGGAGCCCGGCCTCTTCCACCTCGCCACCCTCGACGGACGGCTCGAAGTCGATGTCCCAAATGCGGCCGAGATCGCTCTTATCATCGAGCAAATAGAGGAGCCCGCCGCCGACACCGCGGATCGCCGGCAGCTCGACCTCGCCCGCGGCGACCGGCTGGCTGAAGGGCTCGGCATCGAGCGCCAGCGCCCGCTCCATGGCTTGCTGCGCGTCGTCGACGACAAGGGCGACGGCATAGGCGGAGCTGCCGTGAACGGCATAGGAGGAGCTCGCAAATCCGTTGTCGTCAGTATTGACCAGAATACGGATGTCGCCCTGCTGGTAGAGGTCGACTTTCTTCGAGCGGTGGCTGGCCGCCTTGCGGAAGCCCAGCGTCTTCAGGATGGCGGTGAGGTCGGCGGCGTCCTCGTCAGCGGCCGCGAACTCGACGAATCCGACCCGCTGGACCGGTGCGCGCTCCGGCATCGGCTTGACGGTGAGCGAGCCGGCATCCGGATGCCGCCGCACCTGGTCGCCGAGATAGATTAGCGAGCGATGGCCATCTGCAGCGATCGGCTTGGCGGCGCCGCCGCGGAACTGGTCGTTGAAGATTTCCAGCGAGAAATAGCCGTCGTAGCCGGTTTCGGCGATCGCCCGGGTGAACTCGGCAACGGGCAGGTCGCCTTCGCCGGGCATGTTGCGGAAGTGCCGGCTCCAATAGAGCAGGTCCATGTCGATCAGCGGCGCATCGGCGAGCTGGACGATGAAGATCTTTTCCTTCGGGATGGACCGGATCGAATTGACCTCGAGCTTGCGGGACAACGTGTGGAAGCTGTCGAGGATCAGGCCGATATTCGGGTGATCGGCGCGGCGGACGATCTCCCAGGCGTCGCGATGGTCATGGATGTGCCGGCTCCAGGCCAGGGCCTCGAAGCCCACCTTCAATCCGCGTTTCGCGGCGCGTTCGCCGAGCTCGCGAAGGTCGGCGGCGGCGCGATCGATGCCGCCGAGCGAGATCGGCGAGACGTTCGAGCAGACGAGCAGGAGATCGGTGCCGAGCTGCTGCATGACGTCGAACTTGCGTTCGGCCCGAACGAAGGTGCGGCTGCGGTGCGGCTCCGGCATGCCCTCGAAGTCGCGGAACGGCTGGAACAGCGTGATCTCGAGACCATGGTCGCGCACCATCCGCCCGACATCCGCGGGGCTGCCGTCGAAGGCGAGAAAGTCGTTTTCGAAGATCTCCACGCCGTCGAAACCGGCGGCGGCGATCGCCGTGAGCTTGTCCGGCAACTCGCCGCTGATCGAAACCGTTGCGATCGAAGTCTTCATCGCCGCTCACCTTCGTCGCGATCGCCCTTGTCGAGGCCCCAGAAGGCGATCTGCGTCGGCAGCTGCGCGAGCGTCATCTCGGCGCCGGCCTGGATGGCGATGCCGCGGCGCCGGGCTTCCTCGAGCCAGGGTGTCACCGGCGGCTTCGTCACCGCGTCGGCGATGATTTCCGCCTTTGTCAGCCGCTCCGGCGGAAAGGGATAGGGATCGGCAGGATTCATGCCGGCCGGTGATGCATTGACGGCGATGTCGACATCGATGCCGTCGGGCAAAACGTCATGGGCGTGAAGCTCAGGATAGTCGCGGCGCAACTGCCCGATCAGGCGGTCCGCCTTCGCCTGGTCACGTTCGATGACGATGATCGTTGCCGCACCCGCCTCGGCAAGCGCATAGATGATCGCCGTCCCGGCACCGCCGGCACCGACGACCAGTGCGGTCTTGCCCTTGACGGTGACGCCGTTCCTGGCAAGCGCCGCAACCATGGCGTCGCCGTCGACCATGTCGCCGAGGAGCGTGCCGTCCGGCCTCCTGCGGATGATGTTGACGGCACCGGCCCGGCGGGCCCGCTCCGTCAGCTCGTCGACGCCGGCGCAGGCCGCCTGCTTGTGCGGCATCGTCACCGAAACGCCGGGGCAATTGGGCGTTCCTCGAATGGCATCAAGGAACGCCGCCACCTTCTCGGGGAAGATGTCCACCGGGATGAGGACGGCCCCCACATCATTGTCGGAGAACCACGCGTTCACCGGTCCCGGCGACTTCACCTGCTCGACGGGGTGACCGATGAGCGGAATGAAGACGGTCTTTCCGGTAATCTCCGGGACGGGCGGCATTCATGCCTCCTCGAGATGGGCGCCGAGGAAGAGCTGGCCGACACGGGGATCGGCGAGCAGCTTGTCGGCCCTGTCGTACATCCGGCTGCGGCCCTGTTCGAGCACCAGGCCGAAGTCGGACATGGCGAGCGCCGGCTTGGCATTCTGCTCGACCATCAGGATGGTCACGCCCTGGTCGCGCAGCCGGATCAGCGTGCGGAAGGTCTCGTTGATCATCTGCGGCGAAAGGCCGATCGACGGTTCGTCGATGAGGATCAGCGACGGATCGAGCAGCAAGGCACGGGCGATCTCGAGCTGCTTCTGCTGACCGCCGGAAAGCGTGATCGCCTGTTCCTTCGCCTTCTCCTTGAGGATCGGGAACTGCTCCATCACCTCGTCGATGCGCCTGGCGATCTTCGCCTGGTCGCCGGAGGAGATGCCGCCGATCTCGAGATTGTGGCGCACCGAGAGCATCGGGAAGAGGTTGCGCCCCTGCGGCACATAGGTGACGCCCTTGCCGAGCATCTTGGCCGGCGGCAGGGAGGTGACGTCCTCGCCGTTGAGGAGCACATTCCCCGAGCGGATTTTCAGAAGCCCGAAGATCGCCTTGAAGACCGTCGACTTGCCTGCCCCGTTCGGGCCGATCACCGTGGTGATCGTCCCCTTGTCGATCTTGAAGGACGTGCCGTTCAGGATCGTCATTTTGCCGTAGCCGCCATAGACCTGCTTGAGTTCCAGCATGGCTCAACCTCCGAGATAGGCTTCGATGACGGTCGGATCGTTGCGCACCGTTTCCGGGTCGCCTTCGGCAATGATCCTGCCGTTCGCCAGAACGATGATGCGCGTGCAGAGCGACATCACGAATTCCATGTTGTGTTCGATGACGACGAAGGTGGCGCCGCGTTCCTGGTTGAAGGCCTTCAGCCGCTCCTTGAGGTCGGCGAGCATGGTGAGGTTGACGCCGCCGGCCGGCTCGTCGAGCATCACCAGCTTCGGCCCCGCCATGAAGGCCATGGCTGCGTCGAGCAGCTTCTGCTGGCCGTAGGAAAGCGATCCCGCCTTCTCGTGGGTCTGGTGCCCGAGCCGGAAGAAGTCGATCATCCGCAGGGCCTCTTCGGTGAGGCCCGCATCCGGCTTGCCGAAGAGCCGCGACAGCATCGTGCCCTTGTGCTCCTGGCCGGCGAGGATGATGTTGTCGAGCACGGTCATCTCGGGGAAGACCTGCAGCATCTGGAAGGTGCGGCCGACGCCGAGCTTGTTGAGATCGCAGGGGGGCTTGCCCGCGACCTCCTTGCCGTCGACGAGCACGGTGCCGGTCGAGGCCGGCAGCTGTCCGAGGACGCAGTTGAAGAGCGTCGACTTGCCGCTGCCGTTCGGACCGATCAGGCCGAGGATCTCGCCCTGGTGGACGTCGAAGGAGACATTGTCCACCGCCTTGACGCCGCCGAAGGACTTGCTGACATTGCGTACGGAAAGGACCGGCGTCATCGTCCTGCCTCCCAGGTCGTGGCGTTGGGGTTCTGCCTGAGCTTCAGCGCCGTGCGGGCACGCTCGACGAGGCCGAGCAGGCCGGTCGGGCAGAAGACCATCAGCACGATGACCAGCGTGGCATAGATCATCAGGTAATATCCTTCGGTGAAGCGCAGGAATTCCGGCGCCAGAACGATCAGCAGCGCGCCGAGGATCGGGCCGAAGAAGAAGCCAGCGCCGCCGACGATGACCATCAGCAGGACCTTGAGCGAGATGGTTAGGCCGAAGGAATGCGGATCGATGAACTGGGTGAGCTGGGCTAGCAGGCTGCCGGCAAGCCCGCCATAGGAGGAGCCGATGGCGAAGGCGAGCAGCGTCGTCTTGCGGATGTCGACGCCGAGGCTGTTGGCGCGGATCGGGTTTTCCCGGAGGGCCTTGAAGGCGCGGCCCCAGGGCGAACGGATGATGGCGTAGAGGGCGACAGCCATCAGCACGAACAGCGCCAGCACGAAGAAGTAGAAGGCGAGCGGCTTCTGCGTCTGCAAGCCGAAGAGTTCCGGCCGCGGGATGCCGACGATGCCATAGGTGCCGCCGGTCAACCATTCCTCATTGCGCAGCATCAGCACCACCAGTGCGTTGAAGGCGAGCGTGATGAAAGCGAGGAAGTGATGCTGGACGCGGAGCGCCGGGTAGCCGAGCAGAAATCCGATAACGAAGCACAGCACCATCGCGGCGATCATCGCCGCCGGCCACGGCACGCCCGCCATGGTCATGAGCGCCGTCGTATAGGCGCCGATGCCCATGAAGGAGGCCTGGGCGAGCGACACCTGGCCGGCATAGCCGAGCGTTAGGTTGAGTCCCATGGCGGAGATCGAATAGACCAGCCATGAGCACAGCACGAACACGCCGTAATTCGACTGCGTGAAGGGGAGCAGGATCAGGATCGCGAGACCCGCGACCAGTGTAGCGAGAGTGTGCTTGCTCATACGGTGCGTCCTTCCGCCTTTCCGAGCAGGCCCTGCGGCCGCACGAGAATGATGATGATGAGCAGGATCAGCGGCACCGCGGAGCGATACGGCGCGGAAACGTAGGCTGCCGAGAGATTGTCGATGACGCCGAGCAGGAGACCGCCGGCCAGCGCGCCGCGGATCTGGTTGAAGCCGCCGACGATCGCCGCGATGAAGGCGATCAGGCCGAGCGTCTCGCCGTTCGAGAACTTCGCCAGGTAGATCGGCGAGATCAGGATGGAGGCGAGAAAGGCGAGGCCGGCATTGATCAGGAACGTGTAGAGGATCATCCGCCGAACCGGCACGCCGAGGATTTCGGCGACGTTCGGGTTCTGCGCCGTCGCCTGCATGCAACGGCCGATCTTCGTGCCGTTCAGGAAGAGCTGCAGCAGCGCCACGGCGCCGAGCGCGATCAGCAGAACGGCGATGTCCTGTACCGAGATGGCGGCGCCCAGCACGTTGAGGGTGCGGTCGGAAAACAGGGCTGGGAAGGGCAGCGCCTCGGCCGTGTAGAACTGCTTGACGCCTTCCTTCATCAGGATGCCGAGGGCGATCGTGGCGATGACGATCGGCAGGACGCCGTGCGGCAGTAAGGGATCGATGATGATGCGCTTGAAGCCGAGGCCGAGCAGCAGCAGCGAAAGCACCACCGCGACCGCCATCGCCACCGGAAAGCTCAGGCCGAGGAACTGCGTCCCGGCCAGAACGAAGAAGGCGGGCAGCATGATGAACTCGCCCTGGGCGAAATTGATCGTCTGCGACGCCTGCCAGAGCAGGGTGAAGCCGATCGCCGCGAGCGCATAGATCGACCCCGTTGCCAGTCCGGAGACGAACAACTGGAAAAACGTATTCATGGAAGATGTCCCCAAGAAAGGGGGCTTCGGGCCCGGCGGGCCGGAAGCCTCACCGTTTTTAGAGTTTCGGCAGCGTGGTCACGACGGTCTGCTTGCCGTCCTTGACCTCGACGAGGAAGCTTTCGCGGTTGACCTCGCCCTTGTCGTCCCAGCTTGTCTCCATCAGGATGCCGGGTTCGTCGGCAGGCGTGATGGTCAGGCCATGCAGCGCATCCGCGAAGGCCTGGCGGTCGACCTTGCCATTCTTGGTGGTGACGTATTTCACCACATAGGCGCCCATATAGGCCTTGATGGCGTTGTGGTCGGGCTTGTAGCTGTACTTCGCCTCGAACTTCTTGGCGAATTCCTCGATGCCGGGGATCGGCGCATTGGCGCTGAGGCCGACATGCCCGCGCACGCCGTTGACCGCTTCGCCGGCAAGGTCGACGACCTTCTGGTTCATCAGCGTCGTTTCGCCGAAGATCGGCTGGGTGACGCCCTGCTTGCGGATTTCCTTGAGCAGCCGCGCGCTTTCCTCTTCATGCAGATAGGCGAAGATCGCGTCCGCATTGCTCGACTTCAGCTTGATGACGTCGGCTGCGAAATCGGCCTGGCCCACTTCGCTCGACACGTCGGCGTTGACGGCGATGCCGTTCTTCTCCAGCTCGGCTACGAAGGAATCGCGTCCACCCTTGCCGAAGTCGTCATTGACCCAAGCGACGGCGACCGACTTCACCTTCATTTCCTCGGTGAGGTACTTGACCAGTTTCGGCATCGACTGCTGTGCGCCGAAAGAGGTGCGGAAGATGTAGGGATTGCCCATGTCGGTGATGAATGGGGCTTCGGCGCCGGTCAGCTGCGGCACGCCGTTCTGCTGGGCGACCATCATGTTGACCTTGACCGAGCCGGAATAGATCGGCCCCATGATTACATAGGCGCCGTCGTCGATCGCCTTCTGCACCATGGCGCGCGAGGTCGTCGGGTCGGTCTGCGTGTCGTAATCGGTCACCTCGACCTGTTCGCCGAGGATGCCGCCGGCAGCATTGATCTCCTCGAAGGCGAGCTTCAGCGCGTCGCGCCAGTTGCTTCCCACGGTGGCGCCGGCGCCCGAAAGCTCGATCACGTTGGCGATCTTTATCGTGTCCGCCCAGGATATGTTCGGCAGGCCGGCCGATAGCGCCACGGCAATTGCGATCGACGCAAGTGCTCTCTTCGTCATGTTCTCCTCCTATGTCGTTCTTCCATGGGCGGCGATCCTCCCCCGCCCAGCTGCGTGATACTGTCCCATCTCTTACGTAACGGCAAATATCAAGTTATGAAGAGTCAATAACATCATGTTATCTTTTGGCGCGGTTCATTTCGGTTCTCAGCGTGTCGATGAAGCGTTCCGAAAAGATCGACAGCGGAACGTCGCGCCGATAGGCGACGAAGGTTGGGAAGGTCGTGTCCGCTTCGATTTCCACGCATTTGATTCCCGGCACTTGGCCGGCGGCGACGGTGAACTCGTCGATGATGGCAATGCCGAGCTCGGCGGCGACGAGGGCGCAGACGGTCGTGCCGAAACGCGCCTTGATCTTCATATCATAGGCGAGGTTCTGACGACGAAAAATCTCGGTCATAACCCGTCCGTAGGGATCGTTCGGATCGATGCCGATCAGAGTATGGCGGACGATTTCTTCCGGCGCGATGCTGTCCTTGCCGGCGAGCTCGCTGTCCTGCGGAACGATGCAGAGCAGCCGGCCGGTGGCGAGCGGTTCGAAATGGATGATCGAGTGCTCGAGATAGGAACTGATCGCCACCACCTCGCCGCGGCCGACGAGCAGATAGTCGATCGCCTCCTCGATCTTCAGAATGTTGATGTCGACATAAAGTGATGGATATTGCTGGCGCAGCTTGGCGATCGCCCGCGGCACCATCACATTGGCGATGCTGGGAACCGAGCCGACGCTGAGTTCCAGCCCGTCGCCCTTTTCCAGCCGCTGCACGGCAAACTGCAGATCCTCGACCTGGCGATAGACGGTATCGAGCAAGCCGAAAATGTGCCTGGCCTCCGGTGTCGGCACATAGCGCCCATGACTGCGGTTGAAGAGGCGGACCCGAAGGCTGTCTTCCGTATACTTCATCAGCCGGCTGACGCCGGGTGCCGCGACGCCAAGAAGTTTCGCCGCGCCGGCGATCGTGCCGGTGACCATGATAGCGCGGATCACTTCTATTTGGCGTAGCGTCAGCATGTTTCCTCCGGGAACGGCTCAGCGTTTTTTTGGCGGTTCACTGTCTGAGCGTGTCGCAGAATGCGGATGGAACAGCTAGGTGTCGAGCGCCCTTTTGACTTGGGAACCTCCTTATTGCAGGCGACCCTAACCCCGCGTAGGACATCGACGCCTCTCACCTTCCTGCGCACAAAATTGCGCTTCTGATTGGCCCGTGTCCACTCAGGCGCAATGCCAATCCAACTGAGACGTTCGGCAAAGTGCTCGCCGATCCAGGCTGTGGCGCGGGGCGAGCTCGTGTTAGTTGATTCCGGAACGGTAGCTTTGGCTCCGCCATTCGGCTGTCTTTCTGCCAATTTCCGTTCACCACCCTTCCCGACGGATGGGAACCGGAAAGGTCGACCCTAAGCGGTCGGCGGGAACCGCACCAGGAATTGCACGGTTCGGCCCGACGCGGACGTTTGGTTCGGCGGGGCACCCACCTCACCCCCAGGCATACGCTCGTATTCGTCGTCGCGTTCACGCGGCCTCGCGCCGCACTTCAAGACACGTAAGCAAGTCCTCATGTTCATCGCCTCGTAGGCTGGTCCAGCCCGTGTCAAACGCGGAGCTAGCGGCGGGCGGTGGACCGAAGACTCGGTCTCGAACACCCCATCCGTGATCGATATCCCGGCCGAAGGCGCGACCTCGTCAAGCAGTGGCGCGAACAGGTTGCCGCTGCAGACGGGGCGGCTGAGGAACCTTCGCAGCGATGACTCTGGCAAGGCACTGCGGAGACTTCGCGCGGAGTGTCTGGTATGTCTGCTCATGGCGCAACTTGCTCGTTCAGATGAGCGAGGCAAAGGGCCGCTGTCCACCCACTGCGACGTGACCCTGAACCGGAGCGATCGACCGAGGACGTGTGAAAACGCGGGTGCGGGACGGTCGATGGCGCGGCAGGGCAAGTTGGTTCTGCCTGCACCTGTGGATAGGTGGAGTTCGCAGCAGTGATCGTTGATCCTCCTGTTGCGGAGCCGCCGATTAAAAAAGCCAGCCATCCCGAGATCGTCGTCGGCGCTGTCACGATACGTCTGGAAGAAGGCGCGTCTGCTAGTCGGATCGCCGCTGTCGCATGTGCCTTAGCGGTTCCGGCATGATCTTTCCCTCGAACCATGCTCGGCTAATGGTGGCGACCAAGCCTGTAGACTTTCGCGAAGGTCACGACGGTCTGGCGGCACTGGTCAAGAACGAGTTGCACAAAGACCCGTTCACCGTCGCGTCCGCCTCATAGGTCTCGTGGATGATCGCCAGCTTCTCTGCCATGCTCCAGCGCCGCCGACGTTCCGGCCCGGAGAGGACTTCCATCTTAAAATTGCTGCTAGTCATATTACCAACATTACTCCTACCCACTTAACTAAGTGGGGGAGCATGTCCGAGCCTTTCGGGGGCTAATTCAAAGACGCCATTGAAGCCTTCGGCTACCCCAAACCTTGATCGCCTCGCCTTGACACACCGCCTCCACAGCTTCTGACTTAACCCAGCTTATTGTGGAAGTGCGACGCAACCCGATCAGCAGCCGCACGGACTGTCTCGGCTTGGTCGTAAAAGTCGTAGTGTTTTCCCTCTGTCCAATGTAATTCTTTTGGACCCGCCAAAAGGCCATACATTTTGCGAGCCTGATCAGGGAACGCTGCGCCATCTGAGTGAACTACGAGAGCTGGTGCCGTAACATGCGGAGCCTGGGCCAAAGGATCAAACGCGAGCCAGGGCTCCCATGCCATAACTGCAAACTCGTTGCGCCAGGCACGAACGCTCCCGCCGCGTGAATGATCCATATAGTATTCGTTGGGGCCGGAGCTCACCGCAGTTTTGTCGTTCGGCATATAGGCGAAGACCGTTTGGATTACCCCTTCGTCGTCATAGCGCTTACGCGCCTCTCGACTTGCCGCGATCCGGCTGTCGATACCCTCTTTGCCGCCGAACATCTTCGACACCAGCTCCGGGTCGGAGAAAAAACCTGCGACAGTGGCTAACGCGCCCACATTGGGGTCCTTCGCAGCCGTGTAAAGAGCCGTGCCGCCGGACGTGCAAATTCCGAGGATACCGGTCCCGGCGACGTCGCTACGTTTCTTCAGGTACCGCAAGGCAGCCGACAAGTCCTCTGCCTTTGAAGCTTGGTCCTCGAACTGCCGCATCGCACCGCTACTCTCGCCGTAATTGCGATAGTCAATTGCGAGCGCAATGATGCCGCGCCGGGCAAGCTCGCCGGCATAATTTCCGCCCATCTGCTCCTTCACCGAGGTTAGCGAACCGCCGACCGCCACGGCCGGATAGCGGCGTGATGGATCATGTCCCTCTGGAAGATAAAGATTGGCTACGACGAAACCGTCCCCGCTCTTAAAGCTGACTTTTTCAGGCACTGGCTGGGTTCGCTCGGTAAGGGTTTGTGCCATGGTATTTTTTCCTGCGCTGAGAA
This sequence comes from Sinorhizobium americanum, assembly GCF_001651855.1. Taxonomy (GTDB): domain Bacteria; phylum Pseudomonadota; class Alphaproteobacteria; order Rhizobiales; family Rhizobiaceae; genus Sinorhizobium; species Sinorhizobium americanum. The sequence continues at coordinate 54,996 of NZ_LNQC01000050.1, forward strand.
GGAAGGCGGTCGCACCGACAGCTAGACCGAGGTTCCGGCGAGTAATCGTTGTTAGGGGCATTGTCGGCGCTTCCTCATTATTCGCTCAAATAATATTTGGTGGAATCCAGTTTGATAATCTGCAAAAATATGAAAGGGTTTTTAAGGTAGATTTGATAATGCGAGCGGACCTACTGGATGGAATAGTCGTCTTTACCCGTGTCGCGGAACGACGCAGCTTTACCGCTGCTGCGCTCGAACTCGGCGTGACGCCTGCTGCGATCAGTTGGACGGTCAAGCAACTGGAAGCGCGTGTGGGCGCGCCGCTTTTCACCCGCACAACACGATCTGTCGGGCTTACCCAAGCGGGACAACTCTTTTTGGAGCAGGCTACAGCGGGCATCGCCTACGTTGAAGCTGCATATGAGGCAGCTCAGCGCCTCAGTGACAACCCAAGAGGGCTGCTGCGCTTGAGCGTACCCTATGTGGCGCAGACGCTTATCGAGCCCATGCTCAAGGGATTTACTGACGCATACCCGGACATCGAACTCGAACTGGTCTTTGAGGACCGTTTTGTCGATGTCGCCGGAGAAGGCTATGATGCTGGCATCAGGGTCGGAGAAATGATCGCACAGGATATGGTGGCCGTACGGCTCACCCAAGCTTCTCCGAGGGTGGTTGTAGGGTCACCTGCTTACTTTGCAGATCGCGGGAAACCTCTGCGGCCGGAAGAGCTTGAGCATCATGCCTGTATCAATATTCGCCTCGCCGGAGGCGCGGTCTACCGCTGGGATTTTGTAGAGCACAGTAAGGAGAATGGGACCCGATCCTTCGTGATGGACGTGGAAGGGCGTCTAACCGTGAATGGACCTGCAACTTCCCTCTCGGCGGCGCAGGCAGGGGTAGGTCTAGCCTACAATATCGAGGTTGTTGTCGAACCGCTGATCCGCGAGGGTCTCCTCGAGAAGTGCCTCGAAGCATTTATGCCTATAAGCCCCGGTTTTTTCATCTACTTTCCGGACCGAAAACAAGCACTACCAAAATTACGAGCATTCATAGATTACTGGCACCATTATCACCCCTCTCAAACCACTGTGTTCTGAGCACAGTTAGCTCGCCGAGCAAAAAGCAAAATCGGATTCCGGCGCAACCTGATCAAGGTGTAAGGGGAACAGCGCTCTGATGTCCGTTGTCAATGCTTTGGGCACGAGGAACCGACCGTCCAAACGAACGGCTGTTCATGATGATGATCGCGTATGGGTGGAGGCGGGACTCAAGGACGTCGGTGATCAAGCTCTGATGCGCGGATTGGATACCGCATTCCCGATAATGCGTCCGGGGCTGTTCCTATCTTACTGCGGGCGTCGGTCAGTGCCGGCCACAAAGCGGCTGACGGATATTCCCCTGCCGTTGTCCCGCCTCCGCCCATGCGCGAGGTGCAAGTTTGCTGCAGTGACCTATGTTCTGATCGCCTGCGCCTCCCTTGCAACAGCCCACATGAAGCCGGCCAGTTCTCGGGCAATTGCAGTGCAAACTACTGTCGTTCGTTTTCCCCGTACGGCAAGCAAACGATATCGAGCCGTCAATCTGCTCTGAGCTTTCCACGCGATCTCTCTGACTGCCGGCGGGGCTGCCTGCAGGTGGTACAGCTTCCTAACGCCCAGCTTCGGTGGATGCCGATACGTCCACGCACTCTCAACAAGCATGTGTCGGACTCGTCCATTGCCAGCCTTCGTTATTGCGCCTCGTCTTACGGTCTCCCCCGTGGATCGCTCGCCAGGAACGAGACCGAGATAGCCCATCAATTGGCGTGGGCTTTCAAAGCGGGTCACGTCACCGACTTCCGTGGCGAAGGTGACGGCGACAATCAGATCGACCCCGCGCAGCGTTTGCAGGGCTCGAACAACCGGGCCGAGAGACCAGTTCGGGACGAACTCCTCGATCACTTTCTCCAGTCGTTCGACACGCTCCTTCGAGATGCGAACTGCCTCGACCATTTCTTGCAGCGCTATCTGATGTGCCGGATGATCGAACCACTGCTCTTGCAGCCAGTGCAGATACCGCATCGTCCAGCCTTTCTTGCGCGGATAGACGCGCCCGTGTTTGAGCATGAAGGCACTTACCTGTTGCCGATGAACCCGCAACGTCTCGACAGCGGCAGAGCGGGCGCGAACGAGATCTCGCATAGCTTCGTGACCCTCGTCGGGAACCCAGACTGCCGTGAGCTCGCCGGCCCTCAATAGCCGGGCGAGCGCAAGCGCGTCTCGACGGTTCGTCTTGACGCGGTCACCAGGCTTTTTCGGGATTAGCGACGGAGCGACAACCATGCAGTCATGGCCCAGCGACTTGATGAGCCGGTGGAGGCCGTAACCGGTGGGGCCGGCCTCGTAGCAGAAATGCACGTGATCAAACTTTGCGGCTATACGCTGGATAATGCGGCGCATGCTGGCATCCGATGCCTCAACCTCGCCGACATAACGGATCTCTCCGTTCCGGCCACATTCAGCAATCGCAATCGCGTTCTTCAGCTTGGCAACATCGATTCCGACAAAAGCTTCTCTATAATCTGCCACGGCTCGTCCTCCTGTCGTGAGGATCGGCTCGGCCTATCCGTGCAACCCTCGGAAGACCAGAGTAGGGCGAGCCACCTCAGCCACGAAGAAGGACATACGGACTTATGGTGCGTCAGGGGACGGTCCGCGCTTTGAGCGCGCCGGCCAGGCATAGAGCTTGCGCTCTCGACGGTCATGTGAGCGCGAGGTCCGCCCCGATGGGGCCGGATTACGCCTGTGACACTGGGCTCCTCCCATCCTCATGAGGAGGAGTCGCCGAAGTGCGGCACGCTCCCGTTCCGGAAGTCGATTATCTGTCACCGAAACCCGTTCCGGCGACAACTCCGGAATATGCCAAGGGGGGAGATCCTTCCGTCGAAATTGCCGCGCCGGCGCCAGTAACGGAGAAGCCTTTGACGGCCGCCGCGGCGGAGGCGGGCCCGGTCAAGGCAGAACCTGCGGCAGACGCGAAAGCTGCAGCACCTGCCAAACGCACCGCCAATAAAGAGGCGCTGCGCCCGAAGCCCAAGGCGACTGCTGCAAAAGCGGCTGGTGCGGAAGCATGTGCAAGCCTTGATGCAATGGAAGCCCGGATAAAGGCCATCGAGGAGGGCCTCAAACCAAGGGCCGCGCAGCTCAAGGAAGTGGTCGAGACGAAAGCTGAGAAGCTTGGCGACAAGTCTCCGACCAAGCGCCGCAACATCATGGACATCTTCAGCGCAACCGTGCCTGATCCCGTCGAAGTTGGCGTTGCGGCCGAATAGCTTGCGGAGACCGCTCCGAACCCAAGCGGAAGTTCGCCTGCCCCGGTCGAATTCACGCCCATGACCCGTCCCGGTAGGTCGCTGCGACGCAGCTGAATGTCCCAGAACCGGACGAAAGCAGAATCCAACTTACGCTGCCTGCAGCCCGACCAGCTTCGCGGTCAGCTGTGGACAGGCGTCGGCGCGGGAGGCGAAGATAAAGGCCACCACCACGACATCTTCCCGCGCAGCTCCTTGAGGGACCCGCGCCTGCAATCCTGGATCGTTAAACTCACCTCTGGCGCCGGCCAAATACTTGGCCAGGCTTCACACTCTGGGGTGGCATGACGGAAGATGAGCCCCAGGCGGCCCACCCCTCCAGCCCCATCTCGCCTCCGCGTTCCCCTCTCCCCCTGCTATCCCTTCAACTCCTTCTTCAGTTCGTTCAAGAAACGCCAGTCGGTGCCATGGGCCAGGAGCTCATGGGGTGTGCTCTTGAGCATTCCGACTTCGTGGAGGCGCAGGGCGTAAAAGCGCAGGGTGTCCTCAGCGCTATACTCACGCCACTGATAGGGGAGCGCCTTCATGACCTGGAGGGCGTGGTCATAGCGCTCAGTATAGCCCTGGTCCACCATAAACTGAGCGGATTGCTCGGGCTCGCTGGCGCAGAAATCCGCCGCTTTCAAGATGGCGCGGAGGGCGCGTTTGGTGGCCACCGGATTCGTGCGGACGAACTCCCGGTTCCCAGCCAGCATGCAGCAGAAGTATTGCGACCAGGGCCGGTCCACGATGCTGCTAATCACCACATGGCCGATCCGCTGCTCCCGCATCTCCTGCGGTTCGGGGGGAAAGCCTAGGTAGGCATCGATCTTCCCCTCGCTGAGGAGCCGGATGGACTCGGGTCCCGGATACGTGACGAAGTGTATGTCCTTGTGGAGGTCCAGGCCCACATAAGCCGTGATGGTGGCGAGAAAGACGAATCGGCTGGAATCCAGCGTTGGTACGGCCACGGTCTTCCCCTTGAGGTCGCGGATCGCCTGGACGCGATCGGTCCCGAACAGCTCAAAGCAGCCGACGTGGAGTCCTGCCAGGATGACGATGGGATCCCCCGCCTCCAGGCGGAGAAGGAGCGGGGCGGCGAAATGCCCATTGAGGTCGGCTTCACCGGAGGCGAGGGCCGGCGCGATGTCTGCGGTCCCCTCTTTTTGAAGGTAGTGCACCTCGGTGAACCCTTCGCTGCGCAGCAGTTCTTCGGCTACAAACTGGGGGGCCTGACAGATGCTGGGAATCCGGACGAGCCGGATCCGCGTCGTCTCAGGCGGGGGCTCCGCAGCGGCTGGCCCGGGGTGCCAGCCCAGGAGCCCCGCAGTCCCCGCCAGCGTCATCCCACTCAGAAACTTCCGGCGGCTGAACCGTCCAGGGTATAGGGTATGCATGGCTCCCTCCCTTCCAAATGCTGGCCAGTGTGAACCGAGAACGTACCCATGGACGCCTCCGACCGTGCATGAACAGGTACAGCCTCATACGATTTAACGGGATGGGCGATGATAACACATAGTGCCACGGATTGGCACGCGAGGTTGAACCAGCGGCTCGGTGCACGGAAGCGAAGCAATGCTATCTCCGTTCGATCGAGTAGCCCGCGAGCGGTAGGCGCGATCGCTCGAACTGCGCGCGGCGTATTCGCTCGCAGGAGCCGCGATGTGGCGCCCATGCATACGAGCGGCTACGAGCTGAGCAAGCTGCGCCGTCTCCCCGGCGCGACGCCATGATGGCGGTCGGCGGATTCAAGCGAACTATCAAAGTCGGCGCGAACAGATGCTCAAGTAGTAGTCGAGCCGGATGCTGAATGAGAGCTTTCCTCTCGATACCGGCGCATCTAAGGCGTATAGTTACGTGGAACTCAGTGCCCGGTGCGAGAACCACTCCTCTTGGTAAGGCGCACTCCGCATTGATAATTACTTTGCACGGAGCTTCTGCCCTCTGGGATGATTTCTTGAGCGACTCTGATTGGAATTTTTCTGCTGAGTTTGGTGCAGGCCGATGCTGATCGTTCAGAAACGCTGCCAAAACGTGCGGACGTAATCTAAACGATGTGCTTTTCCAGGAAGGAGAGCACGATGCACCTCATGCTCAGCCGCCGCCGCTTCTTGGCAAACGCCACATCGGTGGTCGTCGCTGGCCGGGTCGGCGCAGCGGAATCATTCGCCGCTGAAGCGCCATTGGAAACCAGCACTATCCGCCTGGCAAAGATCGGGGGCATCTGCATCGCCCCCCAGTACATCGCCGAGGAGTTGCTGCGCCTGGAGGGGTTCACAGGCGTCCGCTATGTGATGGCGGAAGCAGGCTACGGCCAGGCCGAGAAGATCGCGCGCGGCGATGTGGATTTCAGTTTGAACTTCGCTGCACCACTTGCCCTTGCGATCGATGCGGGTGACCCGATCACTGTTCTGGCCGGCGTGCACCCCGGCTGCTTCGAACTGTTCGGAAACGAAAGCATTCGCGGCATCACGGATCTGAAGGGCAAAACTGTGGGCGTACAAGGCCTGGGTTCAACGCCGCATGTGTTCGTGACCAGCATGGCTGCCTATGTTGGACTTGACCCACAAAAGGATATCCGCTGGGTCACCAATCCATCGGTCCGGCCCATGGAGCTTTTCGTCAAAGGGAAAGTCGACGCGTTCCTCGGTTTTCCACCCGAACCCCAGGAACTGCGCGCCCGCAACATTGGCCACGTGGTCGTAAACAGTGCCATCGATCGTCCCTGGTCGCAGTACTTCTGCTGCATGCTGGCCGGCAATGCGGATTTCGTTCGGAACAACCCTGTAGCCACCAAGCGCGTGTTGCGCGCCATTCTCAGGGCGGCAGACCTATGCGTTGCCGAGCCGCAGCGCGTCGCGCGGCAGATCGTCGATGGCGGGTTCACAGCTAACTACGATTATGCCCTGCAGACGATGAGCGAGGTGCCTTACGGCAAATGGCGCGAATACGATCCCGAGGACACGATTCGGTTTTACGCCCTGCGGCTGCATGAGTCGGGCATGATCAAGTCGAGCCCGCAAGAAATCATCGCCGACGGTACCGATTGGCGCTTCCTCAACGAGGTGAAACGCGAGCTGAAGACGTAAGCGGGTGGCCGGCACGCTCTTTCGAAGGGGAAGGAGGGGTCCCAATGCAGATCATCCAGAACCGCCGCTCTTTCTTGACCAGCGCAGCGGCAGCTGGCGTCTTTGGCTTTCTCGGCACCACGGAACAGGCCTTGGCCGAGCCGGGGCCGGAGACAACTTCTGTTCGCTTGCCGCGGTGGATCGGTGGCGCCTACTGCTGGGCGGGCTTGTACCTCGCAGGAGAGCTGCTGCGCGCCGAGGGCTTCACCGATGTGCGATACGTGCAAGGCGACCCCAAGGTCGATCAGTCGGTGTGGATTGCCCACGGCGAAACGGATTTCAGTGTGAACTACGCGCCTGTTCATGTCTCGTCGATCGAGGCCGGCATACCGATCAAGGTGCTTGGCGGTCTGCATTCCGGATGCCTCGAACTGATCGCCAACGACAGCGTCGACAGCATCAAGGATCTGCGAGGCAAACGGGTGGGCGTGTTTGACCTCGACTCGGCGGGGTATGTGTTCGTCGCTCTGATGGCCGGCTATGTCGGACTCGATCCGGTCAACGATATCGATTGGATCATCGTGCCGAACGATGAGACGATGGCGAACAGCTTCGTCGAAGGAAAATTCGACGCATTCCTCGGCCAGCCACCCGTTGTGCAAGTGCTGCGCCCCAAGAAAATCGGCCATACGATCCTCAACTCGACCATTGACCCACCGTGGTCGCAGCATTTCTGCTGCATGATTTCCGTCACCGAGGATTATGTGAACAGATACCCGGTAGCGACCAAGCGTGTCCTACGGGCAATCTTCAAATCAGCCGACCTTTGTGCTTCGGATCCTGCATTGGTTGCACGGCAGTTGGTCGACCGAGGTTTCGTCCCCAGCTACGAAATCGCGCTGCAGACTCTGAACGACATCCGCTACGATAGATGGCACGACTATGACGCTGAAGCCTCTCTGCGCTTCTACGCGCTGCGCATGCAGGAGACGGGGATGATCAGGTCGAGTCCCAAAGAAATCATCGCCAACGGTACGGATTGGCGCTTCGTCAACGAACTAAGGCGTGAGTTAAAGACATGAGGAGGTGGCCGGCACTGGTTTTGCTGTTGGTGCTGCTAGCTGGGCCCGCGCAGGCGCATGATGCATCGCAAGACCAGCGCTTGCCGACTATTGGAGCGGCGCCAGACTTTACCCTGACGTCGCAGGACGGTGTACCTGTGTCACTTCGCGATCTTCGCGGCAAAGTAGTCGCCGTAGCGTTCATTTTTGCATCCTGTACCGACATCTGCCCGATGCTGACCGACAACATGGCGCGTGTGAAGGACGCGCTGGGCCCTGTGTTCGGGCCGCAGATCAGCTTCGTTTCGATCACCGTCGATCCGGAGCGAGATACGCCCGACGTGCTGAAGCAATACGCGCGGAATTTCGCCGCCGATGTCAAGGGGTGGTTGTTTCTTACCGGCGATCCGGCAGTCGTCCACGAGGTCGGACGGAGGTACGGCGTCATCTCGAAGAAGACAGCGAAAGGCGACGTCGACCACATTCTGCTGACGTCGCTCGTGGACCGCAATGGCAGCCTGCGCGTGCAGTATGTCGGCGCTGGCTTCGATCTGGAGGAGTTCCGGAGTGATCTTCTCAGACTCGTGGATGAACCCCGGTAATGTTGCGACCCGGCTGATTGGTTGGGTTGCGCGTCTGCCGGTGCGCGTTCAGACCAAGCTGTTGATCGCGTTCCTGTCGATTGTCGCAATGCTGATCGTGCTTGGGGCGGTCGGGTTGCAGGTGTTGAGCGGGATCAACGATCAGACAACCGAACTGATCAAGCTGCAGCGCAGGATCGCAGCCTATCGCCAGGTCCAGCACGACACGACCAACCAGCTCTACGGCATCTCGACGGCACTTTTGCTGCAGGATGAGAGGATGCTGGATGCGGCGCTACGCCAACTCAACCAGTTCGGTTACGATCTCGACCGCATGGAGTTCGTCGCCATAAGCGAGGTGGAAGTGCTCGGTCAGGTGCGGCTCGAGTATGATCGGTTTGCGGCCGGCGTGACGCGCGTCGCGGAATTCATCCGCGCCGGTCAGACAGAGGAAGCACGCAACGTTCAACTCAATGAGATCATGCCGTCGGCCGACCGGCTCGAACGGCTGACAAATCAGCTGGTCAACATGGCAGAAGCCGACATGGTGACGGCAATCGAGGTGACGGAGGGAGCCTACGATACCTCGCGACTGGTCGTAGTGTCCTTTGCTGTGGGTAGCATTCTGCTAGCACTGGGTCTCGGCTACGGCATCTCCTGGTCGCTGGTCGACCCCGTCAAGAAGATCGAGTTGCGTCTGCGTCAGATAGCTGCCGGCGACTTTGCCCAACAGGTTGCGGTTGGCAACCGGGACGAGCTTGGAGCGCTTGCCGACAATGTCAACCAGACCTCAGCGCAACTCGGACGGCTGTATCGGGAAATCGAGACCCGCAACCGGGAGCTGACCGAAACACTTGAGCAGCAGATGGCGACGAGCGCGATCCTGCGCACGATCGCCGCTTCCCCCACCGACATTCGACCCGTCCTGAATGCCGTTGCCGAGAGCGCGGCAAAGCTCTGCGACGCTTACGACGCGGCCATACTCCTGCAAGACGGTGAGTCGCTGACAATCAGAGCGCATCACGGCCCGATCCCGATTGATTTCGTGAAATGGCCGATCAGCCGTGACTGGGTTGCCGGTCGCGCCTTTGTAGACCGGAAGTCCGTGCATGTAAGCGATCTCAGCGCCGCAGGCGACGATTTCCCCGCGGGCCGGCAAATGGCCATGCGGCTTGGCCATCGGACGACCCTTGCTGCCCCGCTCCTGCGGGAAGACGAAGCCATCGGAAGTCTGATAATCCGGCGAGTCGAGATTCGGCCATTCGACCGCAAGCAAATTGAACTGCTCACCACCTTCGCTGACCAGGCGGTGATCGCGATCGAGAATGTGCGTCTGTTCCAAGAGGTCCAGGCCCGGACCGCCGAACTCGCGCGCTCCGTTGCCGAATTGGAGGCACTCGGGGAGGTGAGTAAGGCGGTCAATTCGACGCTTGATCTCGACACCGTGCTGCAGACGATCGTGGCAAAGGCCGTGCAACTGTCGGACACGGATGCGGGTACCATCTATGTGTTCAGCAGCACGACGCAGCAATTCCGCCCGCGTGCAACCTGTGGGATGAGCGACGAGCTCGTTGCCGCCATTTTTGGGCAGCGCATCGGCCTGAATGATCCAGGCATCGGTGACGCCGCACGGCGGCGCGCACCTGTGCAGGTGCCCGAACTCGGTGAAGGAACGCCGACTCCCGTTCAAAGAATTATCCGCGACGCGGGATATCGCGGCGTGTTGATTGTTCCATTGCTCAGGCCGAACAAAATTGTCGGCGCACTCGTCGTCAGGAGCCGCAATCCCGGCGAATTCGACGAGCGGGTCGTCCACCTTATGGAAACCTTTGCCGCACAGTCGGTGCTGGCCATTCAAAACGCCAAGCTGTTCCGCGAAATAGAGGAAAAAGGCCGGGAGCTGGAGGCCGCTAGCCGCCACAAGTCTCAGTTCCTCGCGAATATGAGCCACGAGCTGAGGACTCCGCTTAATTCGGTTCTGGGCTTCGCCGAACTGCTGGTCGACGGCATTTACGGTGAGCTTCCGGACAGGGCAAAAGCGACGGTGGCGCGGGTGCAGGCCAACGGTCGTCACCTCCTGGGGCTCATCAACGACGTGCTCGATCTTTCAAAGATCGAAGCCGGCCAGCTCACACTGACGTTTGACGATTATTCCCTTGGGCAGATTGTTCGAACTACCGCCGCCGCGGTCGAGCCGCTGGCGCGGGAAAAGGGCCTGGCGTTCACTACGACAGTTGCCAACGACCTTCCGACCGGCCGCGGCGACGAGCGCCGCCTGACCCAGGTCCTGCTCAATATTGCCGGTAACGCTGTCAAGTTCACCGAGGCGGGTTCCGTCGACATTCTGGCCAGCGCAGACGATGGCCACTTCGAGATCGCCGTGCGGGACACCGGTCCGGGCATCGCGCCTAAAGACCAGGGGCTCATCTTCGAGGAATTCCAGCAGGTCGACAACAGCAGCACCAAGCAGAAAGGGGGCACGGGTCTCGGTCTGGCAATCTCGAGACGCTTTGTCGAAATGCACGGCGGAACGATAACCGTGGAGTCGGTGCCCGGTTCCGGGGCGACGTTCCGCGTGACGATACCAATCAATGCAGAGGAGAACTTTGAAGCGCCATGAGCAAAAGAATCCTGTTGGTGGAAGACACTGAAGACAACCGCCAGATCGTACGCGACCTCATCGCTACCACCGAATACGAGCTGATAGAGGCTGCGGATGGGGCCGCCGGCGTGACCGCTGCGGCGGCGCAGAAGCCGGACTTGATTCTAATGGACATCCAGCTGCCCGTGATGGACGGGTATGAAGCGACGCGTCAGATCAAGTCCGACGCGGCGCTCCGGCACATTCCGATCATCGCCGTCACCTCCTATGCGTTGTCGGGGGACGAGGCGAAGGCCCTTGCTGCAGGATGCGACGGCTATGTCGCCAAGCCGTTCAGTCCGCGCCAACTGCTGGCGAAAATCCAGGAATTTCTGTCTTGAGGGAGGCCGCACCATGCATGATCCGGCCCGCATTCTCGCCGTCGATGACACGCCGGAAAATCTCGAAATCCTGCGGATGCGACTCGAGGCGAATGGCTACGAAGTGGTGACCGCCGCGGACGGCGAAGAGGGTCTTGCAAAAGCACGCGACCTCAAGCCTGATCTCATCCTTCTCGACATCATGATGCCGAAGTTGGACGGCATCAGCGCCGTGCGCCTGCTCAAGCAGGACATTTCGCTACGATCGATCCCGGTCATTCTCGTGACTGCGAAAGCCGACACGCGAGATGTCGTCGAGGGGTTGGACGCTGGCGGCGACGACTATCTGACCAAGCCGTTCGAGCATAAGGCGCTGCTGGCGCGTGTCCGGTCGATGCTGCGGCAGAAGGCGCTCCACGATATGGTTGAAGCCCAGGCCCGGCGCCTTCAGGAACAGGCCGATCAATTGGCGGCATGGAACCAATCCCTCGAACAGAAAGTGGCGGAGCAGGTCACGGAGATCGAGCGATGGGCTCGGCTCCGACGGTTTCTGCCCGCTCAGGTTGTCGATCTCATTGTTGCGGCCGGCAATGGCGACGCGCTTCTCCAAAGCCATCGCCGCGAGGTGACGGTCGTTTTCTGCGATCTGCGCGGCTTCACAGCATTTGCCGAGACTGCCGAGCCTGAAGAGGTGATGACAGTTCTTGGGGAGTACCATTCCTGTCTCGGTGAACAAATCACTCGCCACGGAGGGACGTTGGAACGGTTCGTGGGCGACGGCATTCTTGTGGTTTTCAACGACCCACTGCCCTGCGCCGACCACACCGAGAGCGCTGTTTCAATGGCCGTGGCGATGCGTGACGCAATCGACGAGCATTCAGAGCGATGGCGCAAGCGGGGCTATTTGCTCGGTTTCGGAATCGGCATCGCCCGGGGCCACGCAACCATCGGACAGATTGGCTTCAACCAGCGCTCGGATTATGCGGTCATCGGTACGGTCCCGAACCATGCGGCCCGATTGTGCGAGGAGGCCAAATCTCGTCAGATTCTCGTCAGCCAACGGGTCTTCGGCGCCGTCGAGCCATTAGTCGAATCCATTCCTGTTGGCGAATTGACTCTGAAAGGTTTCCACCGCCCGATGCCGGCCTACGAAATTGTTCGGTGGCTTGACTGACAAAGTTAGCAGCCGATCGTATCCAGACGACTTACAACGCGCGCAATCCACCCACCCGCCAGAACTGGACACTTCTAAATGACCGCAGCGGGTGGGGAACGGTCGTCCCGCCGACAACAAGCAAATGGCAACAATTGGCGCACAGGCGCCCTTCGGAGCGTGGGCGTCAACCTGTTCAAACCACGCGTCGTTGTTGCCGCCAGCTCAGAATTTCACAGATGGCCAAAGCAACGCCTTTTCCACGGCCGCAACCGCATGCAGCTTGGTAGTATCGAAGATCGGTACTGGGCTGTCATCCGAAGCAACAAGCAGCAGATTTCCGTGCAGCCCAGCACCACCAGCGGTGAGTTTCGCCGTGTTCCACCGGCAATTGCTCCGGCCCGCGACAAAGCCGCTCCGGTACCCGCACGAACGGCGGCATGCCGACCTTCAGCGTCACATCTTTCAAACAGCATTGCTAACGCAAGGGGTCGAGAAGTGCCTTGGCCTCGACAAGATCGCCAGTATCGAAGCCCTCGGTGAACCAGTCGTAAATTGGGACAAGCAGGATTCGTGCCGCATCGTCGCGCCCCTCGTCGATGTAGAGCCGGGCAAGGCTCTCTGCAGCTCTTAGCTCGGACGATTTTGTACCTTCGATATGGGCCATCGCCAGTGCCTTTCTAAACCACCTCTCGGCAATCTCATCGTGCGGATTGAGACGCCACAGGAGTTCACCTTTGGTGCGCAGCAGTTCGGGCAGCTGGTATTTCGAGCGGGTTCTGGCGGTGATCTCGAAGGCCTTTTGCAGCAAAGCCAACCCCTGGTTACCCGCGCCGAACTCCCCGTAGGCTTGCGCCAGGACACAAAGACAGAAGCTCATGCCCATGTCCGCACCGGTGGCCTCGAAGCCTTCGAGCGCCTTTCGCATTTCCCGGATCCCATCCTCCAGTTTCCCTTGCTGGGAGAGCGCCCAGCCGATGTTGAACAGGGCCGCGGCCGCCATGAGCCTCAGGTCGAATTTCGTAGCCACCTCGAGCTGCTCTTGCGCTGTCTCGCGGGCTGCCGCGGGCTCGCGGCGCATGAGCTGGATATTGGCCATGTTGTTCAGGGCGGTGGCCATGGTGACGGAATGGCCAACCCGCCTTGCCAGAGCCACCGCCTCCCGTATGCGCGCAAGAGCCTGGTCTGGATAGCCGCGAATCCAAAGCATCTGGGCCGAGAAATTCCTGCAACAGACGCCGGGGTCGTGGCCAGTGAAGATGTAGGTCAGGGGATGATCCCGATCGGGATCGTAGGTTGCCATTCCCCAGTCCGCATGCTTCTCGGCGGCCCGATAGTCCCCAAGGAAGAACCTCGTCGCCCACAGCTGATGATGCGCTTCGAGGAGGAGGCTTCTGTCATTGGCGGAGCGAGCGATCCTCAGGCATTGGCAACCGAGGTCGTTCGCCTCGCGCAGGTGGCCCGATATCAACTGGTATGAGGCTTCGCCCCGAACCGCCACGAACAGTTCGTTGCTATCGCCCAGCTCCTCGCAAAGCATCCGGGCCGACGAGAAGGCGCGCAGGACCTCCGGAGCCCCCCAGCCTCTCACCGCCATTGAGGCCACCCCCATGGCGTTCTGAAGATGAATCTCGCGCCTCAATCGGTCCTCGTTGCTGGGCAGCGATGCTACCACCTGCAAGCCCTTGCGGAGGTGCGCCACGGCTTCGACATTCGCAGACCGCTTCAGCGCAAGCTGACCTGCCTTCAGCCAGTACTCTGCGGCCTGGTCGGGGAGCTGGGCGGATGTGTAGTGACGCGCGAGTGTCTCGGGTTCGGCCTCGGCGACTTCCGGGAACTCCGACTCAAGCGTCGAGGCGATGATCGCGTGGATATGATGCCGCCGGCTCTTGAGCAGGCTCTCATAGGCAGCGTCCTGCACCAGCGCGTGCTTGAAGGCGTAGGTCGCCTCCGGCGGGATGCCGTTGCGCAAGACAAGCCCCGATCGCTCGAGTTTCAGAAGATCGGCTGTCAGCCTCGCGTCCCCACATCCGGCGACCGCCGCCAGCAGCCGGTGATGGAAGACGCGGCCGATGCATGCGCCGGTTTGGGCAACGCTCTTGGCCGACGAAAGCCTGTCGAGGCGCGCCATCAGCGAATCCTGAAGGGTCGACGGGATCGCAAGCGACGTCGTCGGACCCTTGGATCGGTCGCGGTCGCCGACGGGCGTCACCCAATTGGTTTCGAGGACGGCCTTGGTAAACTCCTCGACGAACAGAGGCACGCCCTCCGTTCTGGCCAGGATTTCGCTCCTGATTTCCGAGGGCAGCGTCCTGCCTGCGGCCACCCCGTCGGCGACGGCGGCTCCCTCGTCGGGGGCGAGCGGGTCGAGCGTTATCACCGTCACGTTCGACGCCACCCACGCGGGGCGGAACTCCGGGCGGAAGGTGACGACCAGAAGCACGGGCAGGTCGTGCAGGCGCTCGATTATCATGTCGAGCCAATCGCGCGTCGTGGGGTCGATCCAATGCGCATCCTCGACGACGAGGACTGTCGGCTGGCTTGCCGCCATCCCTTCGATCTGCTGCCTGAGTATGCCAAGGGTGCGGGCTTTCTGCGCCTGCGGCGTCAGCTGCGTCGGCGGGTATCGGCCAGTGGAGTCGATCGGCAGCAAAGCCGCCAATAGCGGGACCGCCTCGGTCGTGTCGGAAGCCCACTGCAGCGTCAGCGCCTCGAGCTTGTCGAGCTTCGCGCTGTCGCTGTCGCCCCGCGTCAGTCCGGCGGCGCGTTCAAGCTGCCTGATTACGGGATAGAGTGCGCTGTTCACGTGGTAAGCCGAACAGAAATAGCGCAACCGTGGGTGCGGCTCCTTGTCCAGGCTCTCTTCGAGCGCGGCGATCAGCCGGGACTTGCCGATCCCCGCTTCGCCCGAGAGCATAACCGCCTGGCCTTTTCCCGCCCGAGCCTGGTGCCAGCACCGGACCAGAAGCTCGAGTTCCTCGGACCGCCCCACCAGCGGTGTCGCGATCCCATGCAGCGCATCGAAACGGCCCTCGGCATCCGCCTCGCCAACGACACGCCAGGCGGTGACCGGAGCTGCGAAGCCCCGCAGCTGTTGCAAGCCGAGATCGATCGTCTCGAACAAGCCGGCAACCAGCCGATGCGTGCCGTCGGAGATCACGACGGTGTTTGGTTCTGCCAGGGCCTGCAGGCGTGCCGCGAGGTTCGGCGTTTCCCCGACGACTGCCGCTTCCTGGGCCGATCCTTCGCCGATCAGGTCGCCCACCACGACTACCCCGGTAGCAATTCCGACACGGCCTGCAAGGGCGTCTCCGGCGGGTATCGCAAGCCTTGCGGTCGCGGTCGCGGCGGCCAGACCCGCGCGCACCGCCCGTTCGGCGTCGTCCTCGTGCGCCATCGGCCAGCCGAAATAGGCGAGCACGCCATCGCCCATGAGCTTGGCGACGCGGCCCTCGTACCGTCCGATTTCGGCCGAGACCGCGCTTTGATAGGCCCGGATGACGTCGCGCATCTCCTCCGGATCGAGCCGCTGCGACAGCTGAGTAGAACCGACGAGGTCGACGAACATGATGGTCAGCTGCCGCCGCTCGGGTTCGCGTGGCGCAGGAGCCGACATTGTGCCAGCCGCTAGCGCGGCGATTGCCGCCAGAACCTTCCGACGAGGGCCGACGGGTAAGCCCAGTTCTTTCAGGTCGTCGTCGCTGAGGTGACGAAGCGCATCCAAGTCGATCTCGTTGGCGGTAAACGCCGCTGTGTACTTGGCTAGTCCGAGGCGGTCCAGCCAAGAGGCAATGTCCGACATAACTGCTTCCTCGCCGTCGACGAATATAGCACCGTCAGCCGAGGGCAGTAACGTTGATCGGTTCCAGTCAGGTGGCGGAGTTTAACAGAACCCTCCAGCTACCGGATTTCCCGTGCCGGCTCAGAGTGGGGTTCAAAGCGGGCCAATGCTCCACGGACCCACCTCGTTCTCCACCCAGACGGCTGCTTTTGGATACTGAGCGTTGGCACGCTGAGTCCGGTCCAGAGGTGCTGCGGGACTTTGGCTACGACTTGAACCTGCTCTTTCACCAGCTGGTTGGCCTTGACCACATAGAGGCAACCGGAGTTCGGCGCCAACCTTGAGAGTGCGGCGCTGGAGAACGCATGAAAGACGATTGATCGGGGCGGATGCGTGGGCAGGTCGGGTTACCCGCTTGCAGCCACAGCGAACTTCATCTGTTGATCGGCGGCTGCATGTCCTGTGCTATATTGCGATTAAGGAGGGTCGCTGACGAGGGCGTCTTGAGAACGCGAGTCGGCTCACTTCGGTTCAAGAATATTTCCGCCGTCCCCTTAAAGCTGAAAGGACCGGGCAGGTGGACGTTGTCAGCTGGTTGCGCTCACTAGAGCTCGAGCAATACATCGGGTCGTTTCAGGAAAACGCCATTGACGGTGAAGTCCTGCGGGGCCTGACTGATCAGGATTTGCGCGACTTGGGTGTTTCTGCGCTAGGGCACCGCAAGAAGCTGCTCGACGCGATCGGGAAACTAGCCGCATCCCACGACGAGAGATGGTCGGGCGCATCAACGCACCGGCTGGATAGCGAGCGCCGTCAGGTCACCATCCTCTTTGCAGATATGGTTGGCTTTACCGCCCTTAGCCGGGAGCTGGATGCCGAGGAACTGCATAATCTCGTGGACGGTTTCTTCGAGCGTGTGGACCCGGTCGTTGTGAACCACGGAGGATACCTCAACAAGCACATCGGTGACTGCGTAATGGGCGTTTTCGGTGCACCCATAGCTTATGGCAATGACGCCGTCCGCGCGATTTATGCAGCCTTGGAAATTCGCGACGCTGTCTCAGAACTCGCAGAAATGCACGGCCGCAGGCTCCAGGTCCATGTAGGGGTCGCTGGAGGCCAAGTGCTCGCAAGCACGACTGGCAGCGTTAGCCACCACGAATACACTGTAACGGGCGAGTCCGTGAACCTCGCCTCGCGACTTGCGGCTGCGGCGCTACCGGGAGACATTCTCATTTCCGACACCGTCATGAGGATGACGCGCGGAAAGATTGATTGTGTTGACGCAGGTTTGCTGACCGTAAAGGGCTTTGCAGAACCTGTACGGGCGTGGCAAGTACTCCGCCGCAGGACAGAGGTTTCTTCGGAAGAAGGTCCTCTCGTTGGTCGCCGGGTCGAGATTCAGATGTTCCAGGCTGCAGCGGCGGCATGCCGAGCGTTTGGCCGAGGTCAGACATTCTACGTGCGCGGCGAAGCCGGAGTTGGAAAGACCCGCTTGGTCGAGGAACTTCAACACGTCGCCCGCGACGCCGGCTTTGATTGCCACGCCACTCTTGTTCTCGACTTTGGAGGCGGGACTGGACGGGACGCAATCGGCGCTTTGGTGCGAAGTCTCCTGAACATCAGCTTAAACGATGAAGATTCGGCCAGATACTCCGCCGTTGACTTGGCGCAGGCCAATGGGCTCGTGGGCCAGACCGAGGTCATTTTCCTGAACGATCTCCTAGACCTACCGCAGCCTCCCGATCTTCGACCTCTCGCCGAGGCGATGGACAACGACACCCGACATGCCGGCAGGATTACTGCGGCCGCCAGCCTGGTAAAGCGGGCAAGCCGCGACCATCCTATCCTCCTTGTCGTCGAGGACCTCCACTGGGCTGATGAGATGACATTGGCCCAACTTGCGGAAATCGCCATTGCGACCGCCCGGTGCATGACCATTGTTGCTATGACGTCGCGTATAGAGGGCGATCCTCTTGCATCCGCGTGGCGTGAGCAACTCTCTGGAGCCCCGCTCATCACTGTCGATCTCGGACCATTGCAGCCGGACGAAGCTCGTTCACTCGCCAGTGGACTGCTTGCGGCGAGCACGAGTTTCGTAGAGCGCTGCATTGAGCGTGCTGCAGGCAATCCCCTGTTCCTTGAGCAGCTCCTGACGGAGACGCAGCTTGGAACGCCTGAAGTTCCTGGTTCCGTGCAGAGCCTGATGCAGGCCCGACTTGACCGGCTCGACCCCGCCGACAAGACGGCTCTCCAGGCGGCTTCCGTCATGGGACAGAGGCTTGACCTAGGGGCTTTGCGGCACGTTATCGGAAACCCGCATTACATACCGGATCGGTTGTTCGAACATCGCCTTCTCAGGCTTTATGGCCATGCGATTATGTTCAGCCACTCGCTCATTCGGGATGCGGTGTATGAAACTTTGCTCCGAAATCGGCGCCGCGATTTCCATCTAGCGGCTGCCGAATGGTTTACAGCGAATGGCGACCTAGTTTTACGGGCGGAGCATCTCGATCGCGCCGAAGACACGAGGGCAGCCGCTGCATACCTGGCTGCAGTGCAGATGCAGCTCGGAGGCTATTGGTACGAGAGCGCGCTTCGACTTGCAGAGCGAGGCCTTGAGATTGCCGTTGCCGCTGACGAGGGTTACGAATTGGCCCAATCCAGGGCCGAAATTCTGGAGCAATTGGGCCGGATTCGGGAAGCGGTGGCGGCCTATGACGTCGCTTTGGCGACAGCGATTGACGATCGGGGCCGTTGTCACGCCCTGATTGGCCTCGCAGGAGCGAAACGGACCATTGACGACATTGATGGAGCCTTTTCTGACCTGGAGCAGGCCGAAAACACCGCTTCGCAGCTTGGCCTCACGGCGGAGCTGGCTCGCATTCACTTTCTACGCGGCAATCTTTACTTCCCGAGCGGTAACGCCGAAGGCTGCAGCCGCGAGCACGAGCAGGCCCTTGAGTTGGCGAAGCAGGCTGGCTCGGTCGAGCTTGAAGCCATGGCGCTCGGCGGTTTGGCCGACGCGCAATTCATACGCGTCAGAATGCTGTCTGCTTACGAGCTCTTTGACCGCTGTGTGACGTTGGCCCAGGAATGCGGGTTCGGCAGGATTGCTGCGGCGAACCGCCCCATGGCGGCCCTTGCTCAATACTATTCAGGAAGCACGGCGGCGGCTCTGGACATTGCCCTGCTCGCTATATCGGACACGGCAAAGATAGGCCACAAGCGGGCGGAAATCCTTGCTCAATACGCCGCTGCCCTCTGTTATCGCGAGTTGGGCGAATATGGCAAAGCGTTCAGTTACACCCGGGCAGCCTTTGACCTGGCGAGAACTCTCGGTGCAAGGCGCTTCGAAGCCATGGGTTTATATATACGCGCCAGCCTCTTGCGGCTCTCGGGTGATCTGAATGAGGCGCTTCATCATGTGAACCAAGCCCTCGCAATCGCACGTGAGACAGGGATAGGCTTCGCAGGGCCACGAATCTTGGGCGAACTGGCGCTGATCACCGACGATCCGGAGGTCCGGGCATCGTCGCTCGCCGAGGCAGAGGGACTGCTTGCGAAAGGAGCGGCTGTGCTCAACCAGCTGGAGTTTAGGAAGTCTGCCATCGAGGCTTGCCTCAAGGGGGGCGATTGCGACGAGGCAGAGCGCCATGCCGCGGTGCTTGAGGACTATACCCGTGCAGAACCCCTTGCCTGGGCAGAGAAGGTGATCGCACGAGCGCGGGCGCGGGTGGCGGAAGGTCGACTCGGAGCCACCTGCACCGCTGCCAGCCGGGAGTGAACCGTGCGCACAACTGGAAATGGCCAGGGCTGAAATCTTTGGAGGGTTCAGTTGCCGTGTTCCCGTGGACATATTATGCGCTCTCCTGAGCACAGAACTCGAACATCCCCGACACGCTGACGATGCTCGTAAAGCTACGACTGCTCTCGGTCGCGAACGTGCAATCGGAGAGCTGAGGCCGAAAGTCCCTTTCCCAACCCAATTGAGAAGTTCAGCGCGGTCGCGCGAGGCGTTTTCCAGCCGCGCCGGCACAGGCCGGCAAACGGCCGCAGCGAACCTCAGGTGAGCGGAGCAGCCGGAGGCAACCCGCGCCCGCCAGGTAGCGCCGTAGGGTTTGCCGAAGGCTCGTGGGATCCGGCCGGCACCAGAGGTGGAAGACCAAAATGAACCGCTTGCCGGGTGCAGTCGGTCCCGGTTTCCGCCCTTCGGGCGGCGCTAATGCTAAACCTCCTACGGCTGCCCTTTTAACCGGTCAAGCGGTGCGCGAACTGGCTTCGGCAGTGCCTGCGCCTGGTATGCTCATTTGTTTGTTTTTGAGGGGGAAAGAGGGCTCTGCCCGCCTCTCCCCCAACAAGGGGAAAATCGGTCTCCCCGTCCTTCCTCCCCTCGCCTGTCGCTCGCTTCGTGCAGGATCGACGCGGATCCGCATGAGCGGATCATGCGTCGCCCCTTCGGCATAGCCTCGGGCGGGTGATCCCCCTCCGAGTTGTCACCTTGCCCCCTCTCCCCCGCTGCTCCGCGCGAGCTCGGGAAGCAGGAGCGGGGCTCCTGCCCCTTCGGGCATGAGACCGCTTCGCGGGAATAGGGAAAAGGGAACCATCATGACTGACATCATTACCGTTGCATTGAGCAAGCTGGACGCCGACCCGAGGAACGTCCGCAGACCTACAGCGCCGACAGCACGCGTTTGTCCCCTTCTTGATGCCGTCGCTTCGAGAACCAGCATAGTCATATTCCGCGACGGCTCGGAGGGCCGTTCCACACCATCAAACTCCCCTTCCCGCTCGGGTGTTCGTGCGTTTCAGGAACCGTTTTGCATCAAAATGCTTCATCCTTGGGGCTCAAAGGTGGCGTTTCAAGATCAACAAAAATGCGGCAACACATTAAGAAATAAGAGAATCTTTCGCCTAACGCGCGCCTCTACAGGCTTTGCGTGTAGCACGTTGTTGCACCGTTTTGCTTTATGAGGTTATTTTTCAATGGCGGAATCAGTCGTGATTCCGGCGCCCACACATTCTGATCAAATTTCACGGAGATGACAGGCCCGACCAGAAAAGAAAAACCGCTCCCGAACAAGTCCGGAAGCGGGGTCTATGAGTCAATAAATAAGCCGAATCCTTTCTCGCAGACCCTCCCTTCCCTGTCAATTGCAAAAGCACCTTTTCGGTGAACGGCGAAGCTTTGCCTGGTCCCTAAGTGGAGACGAGGAATGGGGAATACCCAAAGTCATCAGCGGCCAATCGGCCGCAGGATAACGCCGCAGCGTGCGCAATTCCGGCGTCTGGCAGAGTCGGCGGAAATCGGAACGGTGACGCGTGCTCAATTGGCCGTGCTTGCGCAAAGCCTGACATGCACAGGGCTAATCAACGGGACCGAAAGCCACCTGTTGGTGGCGCTGATCAACACGACGCCCGCCGAATCGTTCGACAAGTCCGGCAGGCCGATCGTTTTCAAGTCCAACCAGCAACTGGCCTTTGAGATCGGCCGGTCGATCGGTCGCGTCAGCCGGATGCTGTCGCGCCTGTTCGACGCTGGTCTGATCACGATGCAGGACAGCGGCAACTATAAGCGCTATCCGATCCGCAACGGCGACGGCGAGATCACGGACGGTTGCGGGATCGACCTTCGCATTCTGATCGTCCGCTATGCCGAACTCGACGAGCTCGTGAGACGGGTTCGGGCTCAGAAGAAAGCCGCCGACGCTGCGCTGCGGCGCTATCGTGGGGCGCTTCGCAATGCCCGCTATGCCCTTTCGGCAGCAGCAGAGCTTTCCGGACAGATATTGGATCGCATCCGATCCCGCATTGAGCGCGTAAGCAACTTTGTCGGAGCTGCCGGCAAGGCCTCGAGCGAGATCCTTCGTCGCGCAATCGCCATTTTGGAGTGGCTTGTGGAGCGGCTGATGCATCTCCCCCGCCGGTCTGCAGAGGGGTCGGAAACCAAGAATATGACATGCCCGCATGTCGAAAACGGCATGCACGTACAGATTACAACCCCTCATCCCTTTGACGATAGTAGTGAGGAACGACGTTCGGCTAACGCCGAACAACCTAATTCGCCTAAGGCTGCCTCCGCCAGCAAATCGGCTTTTGAAGAAAGCCTGAGGCGACGCCGGAGCGAAAGCAACCAGCCACGGCGCTTGCAGCAGGCAATGGTGGCATTGCAAGACGTGCTTAGGGCGGTGCCAGCGCTGAAGACCTACGGGTTTGCGCCCATCAGTTGGGCCGAACTGGCGCGGGCCGTGCCGCTGATGTGTCGCTTTGCCGGGATCTCCGAGGATGCCCGCGCCCGCGCCGTCGAGCAGATGGGTGAGCAGCAAGCCGCCGTCGCGGTCGCCGTGACACTCGAGAAATACGATCGGCAGGACGTGACTTCGCCGGGAGGCTATTTGCGGGCCATGACGGACCGCGCTAGAGCGGGCGAATTGCATCTCGCCCGCTCTGTCTTCGGGCTCGCCGCCCGAAATCCCATGGAGGTCAGACATTGAGACGTAACGCTTTGCCGGCGCTATTCGCCGCCCTGGTCATCGTTCACGGTTCGGCGGAGGCCGCCGATTATTCCGGCCGTGCCCGTGTGATCGATGGCGACACCATCAGCATCAGGAATCAGCGGATCAGGATAGCAGCCATCGATGCTTGCGAGCGCGACCAGACCGGATTGAGAGATGGGAAGGTTTGGCGCTGTGGCGTCGCAGCCCGCAGCTATCTGGGAAAGATGGTCGACGGCCAGCATGTTCGCTGCAACATCATCGATCGGGATCAGTATCACCGCCTGGTGGGCCATTGCTTCATCGGAGCGACCGATGTTGGCCTTGCGATGGTGAACGCCGGACTGGCGGAGGCGATGCTGCGGTATCTGCCGGCGACCCACTCAATCAGCGAGGTCGAGTACGGTCAGGCCGAGAACCGCGCCCGCGATAATGGCTTTGGTATGTGGTCGGCCGAGATCGAGAGCCCGCACGTCTATCGTCGTTCCAAATCTTCCGGGAACCAGTGACCCGCGAGATAGCCCATACGGAGCAGTGGCGCCGACGGTGCGCGGAGCATATTGCTTCAGTGTCGTCGTCGGAATCGCCGCAAAACCTGTTGATCAGGTCGCGTCGTTGCATCATATTGGCGCAGATTGTGCGGTTGGTACGGCGCTAGCAAACGGGGAAACGTTGCCAAAACGGTTCAAGCCATACTCCTCCAAGGCGGTTCCTTGTGACGCTCGTTCGCACGTCGACGCGGTTTACGCAAAGCGGACGCCACAAAAATTTCCCCGCCTTCGGCTCCCTCGCGAAGCAAATTTTTGCGTCCTCTCGCCTCCTCCGCTCACGCTCCGGCCTACGGTGCGCACCGCTTTCCGCCGTGCCTTTGGAACGATCATCGCAACCACCAAAGAGGAGTGAAAGACATGAACATCACCAACTACATCCAGTTCGACGGCGACAGCCTTGACACCGCAAAGGGCGCTGGCCTCATCTCGACTATCGACCGCGACATGGACATCAAGGTCGTGCCGTTCGAGTCCGATAATGAAAAGGCCCCGACGCACCGCGTCTACGCCAAGTCACCGCGCGGCCATGACATCGAGGTCGGCGGCATCTGGAAGAAAGAGAACCAGGACGGCAAGCCGTACTACACCCTCTCGATCCGCAAGCTTCGCTACAACGCCAATCTCGGCCGCTTCCCCGGCCAGGACGACGCCTCCCTGCAGGCGATCATCGAATGGGAACCCCGCGATTAATCCGCTCACAGCGCCCGGCTGGTAGCCGGGCGCTCACCTTCGAAAGGCCCGAAAGTCCCACAAATTGCTGGATTTTCAGCATTTTTCCTGCTACCGCCCATAACTGGAGATTTGCCGATGAACGTTCATTCCCGCCGTCCGGATCGTTCCCCGGAAGCTATCGAGAAGCGGCGCAATGCCGCCGAGCAGGCGCGCGCTGCCAATATCCGGCAGGGCTACGTTCACGATCCTGCCCTCGAGGAGGCGACAGCGCGGTATGTCGCCGGCGACATCACCCGCGAGGAATACCGGCAGCTCATGATCGAGCCGCCTGTCAGATAACCTCCGGATCAACCTTCAAGAGCAGAAGGCCGCCTTCTTAGAGCTGGCGGCTTTTTGTTGAGCTTCGCCATGGCTGATGAACGCCCCAAAGTTCCTACCCCTATCCCGCCACGTCGGACCATCCAGACCGGACGAACGTTCTGAAAAACAGATGGGGAATTGTCGGATGGCGGAAATTGCTGAAGGAGACGGCCCGCAAGGCAATTTCGACAAAGCGCACCTGAAGGCGATTCACGGCCACATTTTTCAGGATGTCTACGAATGGGCCGGTCATACGCGCAACGAAAGTCAGGTGGTTGAACGGCAGCGCGCGTAGAGCCGATCGGCGGCCTCTCTAAAGGCGGCACTTCCTTCCTGCCCGGCTCGCGCCTGGAAATGGGTCTGGACGAGTCCCTAAAGCCGATCCGAGATCCGCAGGCCCTCGCAATGCGACGCCTGAGGAGCTGAGCGGGCTGAAGAGTCCTCTCAGAGCTAAACTATGAGCACCCGGTCAGAGAGGGGAACGGACGTGCCCAGGAGGCGTTTATTTCCGAGCTGGGCCGCCATGACGGCCAAGAGATCGATGTTTCCGTAATCACCAGGCCGCGCATGATCGAGGCGTCGATCGAGACCACGAACGACCCGTCCAGTCCCGCAATGAAGCATGTGATAGAGAACGCGATGAACAAGGCCCGCCGGGAGGCCATTCGATCCGCATTCGAAGATTTGCGAGAGATCGGCGAAGAGCCTCTGCAACACCATGTTCGCACCGCCCGCCCGGGCGAGGAGATCACAGGAACGGTTCTCGGCCACGACGATCGCATTGCCAGCCTTGTGATCGATCAAGGGATTGTCGTCGCCGATCGCGCGGATCTGCCGGAGAGGTTGCCGGACGACGAGGAGATTACCTTCACTGCCCGATCCACTTTTCGCGAGTGAGGCGAGAGCAGCCGGCCGAGGAGGCGCAATCGCAACAGCCGGCGCCAGCGAGACAGCCACAGCAGGACCTTAACCCGGAGTTGAAGGCGATCGAGGCGCAAATGACGGCACAGCGCAGCCGTGAGCGCGATGGCGCCGATCGCGGGCGGTGACCGGCTCAGCGGCTTTTAAAGCTGCAAGAGCTATCCGTGAGCGGGAGGTGCCGATACTCTGCGCCCTCTCCTTCCGTTGGGTGATTTGACGGACAAGCTACGATAGCCCCTCCCCTACGCAACCGCTGGCGCGGTCCTCCACTTCTGTTGCGGCCCTTCGGGTGCGTGGGCTCGCTTCGGCTATCTCTGTCTTTTGCCGTCAACCAACGGAAGGAGACGGCAATGCAGAGCATCAAGGACACCTACCAGCGCATCACCGATGCCATCATCGAGCAGCTTGAAGCCGGCACAAAGCCGTGGATCCGGCCCTGGCGCGGAAACAGCCGCGGCTCCCTCGTTCCGCGCCGCGCCACCGGCGAAACCTATCGCGGGATCAACGTCCTGATGCTATGGCTCGCAAGCGAGCTCGCCGGGTACGAGGAAAACACCTGGATGACCTACCGCCAAGCTCAGGATCTCGGCGGCCAGGTCCGAAAGGGCGAGAAAGGCTCCTTCGTCGTCAAGTACGGCACCTTCACCCCCAAGGAGCGCGAAGATGACGAACGCGCAATCCCCTATCTCAAGGGCTACACGGTCTTTAATGTCGAGCAGATCGAGAATCTTCCGGATCGGTTCTATCGACCGGCCGAGGAGCTGCCGGCGACGCCAGTTCCACATCTTGAGACTGTCGAAACTTTCGTCCGCAACACCGGCGCGGCGATCACCTACGGCGGAACGACCGCGTGCTATCGTCCCGCCCCCGATGACGTCCTCATGCCCGACCGGGCACGCTTCGTCGACGAGGTTCACCTTTACTCGACCTTGCTTCACGAAATGTCGCATTGGTCAGGCGCAAAGCATCGCCTCGACCGTGACTTGAGCGGCCGATTCGGCCGTGAAAGCTACGCCATCGAGGAGCTGGTTGCCGAGCTCTCTGCTTCGTTCCTCTGCGCGGATCTCGGAGTGGCTCACGACCCTCGCGACAATACCGCAACCTACCTGGAAAGCTGGGTCAAGGTGCTGAAGAACGACAAGCGGGCGATTATCACCGCGGCCGCCAACGCCCAGGCAGCAGCCGACTATCTGCACGAACTTCAAACGACTGGCATTCCGCCAGTATGATCCGCGCAAAAGTTCCCCGCGGGGAACTGTGTCGCGAATTCCGTCGCGGCCGGCGGTTTGTTCGTCAGCGCAGACGAGCATCACTATTTGCGTGTGATGAATCTGAGGGAGGGGAGGGGGCTCGCTCCCCGGAAACGAGTTCCCCGCGGGGAACTATGGACAAGCTGCCGCTGCGCAGCCTAGGCCGCCGCATCATTAGCGCAGCCTTTTGCCGATCATGACCCATCTTCTCCGAGTCGGAACGACTGGGTTGGCGCCAGTTCGATCAATTTCATGTTCAAGTTCCCCTCGGGGAACCGGGTGGCAAACTTCGTCGTGACTGCTGCGGTTCGCCGGCACGGACGGGAATATTCAGTTTTTGCTTCAGGGTCTGGGGCGCTGGGTGCCTATTCCCTCTGGTACCGAAGTTCCTCGCGGGGAACTGTGAAAAACATAGCCATTCACATCTGATCTGAATTCACGTGCCACAATTGATGCGCCGGGCCGAATCGGAGTACCGGTTAGTTGCGGATAAAACTCGAAATTGCGGGTTTTTGAGTAGTTATGGGGTTGTTAGCAGATCGTTAACCACAACAGCGGTTAAGTGGCGACAGTGACCACCAAGGATTCTTTTGATGACGCGACACCTCAGCAGTCTTTCCTTCATGGAGAATTTCTCCAGCAAGCTCGAGCTGGCGTTGAACAATTTGAGCATGGCGCAGTTTCCGCCGGATGCGCGGCGCACTATGCGCAAGTTCACATCTACCGAAGTCGCTCAGCTTTTAGATGTCACCGAAGCCTACATCCGGCAGGTTGCCGCAAAGGAGCAGGGCCCTTCCCCCGAAATCTCCAATGGTCGCCGGCTCTATACCCTAGAGCAGGTCCTCGAACTGCGGATGGCGCTCGCCGCCAATGGCCGAAAGAAATGGATGAATCCGCGCCGTTCAGGCGACGAACAGTGCCAGATCATCGCAGTCACCAATTTCAAGGGCGGCTCCAGCAAGACGTCGACCACCATCCATCTTGGACATTACCTGGCTTTACGCGGCTACCGCGTTCTAGCCGTTGATCTTGATCCGCAGGCGTCTCTGACAGCTCTGCATGGCAATCTCCCGAACTTCGACTACAGGGGCGGGGATACCCTCTATTCGGCAATTCGTTTCGAGGATCCGGTTCCAACAAAGTCGATCGTTCACCAAACGCATATCGCGGGCTTCGACGTGATATGCGCCGGCCTCGAACTCACCGAATTTGAAACGGCTGTGGCGCTGGAGATGCGACGGGCTGGAGGGACAAGCTTTCTGCTTCGCGTTTCCCAGGCCCTCGAACAGGTTGCGGACGACTACGATTTCATTCTGATGGATTCGGCGCCATCCTTGAACTTCTTGACGCTGTCATCCCTCACCGCTGCGACAGGCGTCGTTATCCCTGTTCCGGCGCACATGCTTGACGTGGACTCGACCGCCAAATTCCTCGAGCTCGCTGCATCATACATGCAGATCCTCGATGAGGTAGGCACGTCGGCGCAATGGGACTTCGCCAAGTTCCTCATTACGAAATTTGAACCTAACGACCACCCTCAGGCCAATATGTCAGCCCTCATGCGGCAGGTGTTTGGTGAAGACCTGCTGTTGAACTCCGTCATCAAGTCAACTGCGGTCGCAGATGCGCTCACCTGGAAACAAAGTCTGTACGAGGTGCAGCGGACGCGCTTCTCCGCTCCCAAGACCTATGACCGCGCCATCGAGTCCATCAATGCGGCCAACGCCGAACTGGAAAGCCTGTTCTGGAAGGCATGGGGGAGAGAATGAGCCGCAAGGATTCGAAAGGTCTGTTTGCTAACGTCCTGGGTCAGCTCGAGAGCTCTCCCGAAAGGGGAGGTGGTCAGAGAACGACGTCCCCACATCTTCTGAAAGTGGCGGCTGGGGTTAGGCAAATCCAGGAGCGCAGCGAGTTCGCTGAGCGGCTGCTGAAGGATGGCGGTCAGATCATCGAGGTTGACCCGGACGATGTTCTGGATTCGGCGATTCCGGATCGCTTCGCGTCGGCATACGATGCGGCGAATCTCACCGAACTCATGCAGTCGATGGGAGAGCATGGGCAGAGTACACCGGGCCTTGTGCGCTCAGTGCAGGGAGCCGCCAAGCCGTTTCAGATCGTATTCGGTCGCCGTCGACTCGCAGCCGCCAAACTCTTGGGCATTAAGTTCAAGGCGATAGCACGGGATCTCAGTGATGAGGATGCGGTCGTTCTCCAGGGCGAGGAGAATAGCAATCGCAATGATCTCTCCTTCATAGAGCGTTGCCTTTTCGCGCATTCGCAAGAGGCGGCCGGTTTCGGTCGCGATGTGATCTGTAAGTCACTGAGCACTGGCAAATCGCATATTTCGGAAATGATCCGGCTCGCCAACACGTTGCCGCGAGAGATTGTGCTGGAGATTGGCCCGGCCCGAGAGATCGGCCGTCGGCGCTGGCTAGACTTGGAAGCTCGATGGGCGGCACATGCGGCGCCGCTCCAGGCGGCCCGGGAAGCGCTCAGCCGACCCGAAACTCTGAGCGGAGGAAGCGACGCCCGATTTACCGCCGTCTTTGACGTGCTCGGCACGGAGCGAGACTCCGCCTTATCGACCGCAGACGCCACGCAGCTCGTAGCCCACGGCCTTGTTTTGGGGCAGGTGAGCCACGCCAAATCCGGCTCCAAACTCGCCTTCAACAAATCCGTGCCAGCTGGGTTCGTCGACTTCGTTGCGGCGCAGATTGAGGCGCTGCACGATCAGTTCGTGCAGCGAAATAGACAGTAGTTCACAGAATTGGACTAGGAGGATAACCGCAAAAGAAAAAGGCCCCCAAACGTTGCCGTCGTGGAAGCCCTCTCTGTGTTGTAGCAAACCGAGAATCGCATTTCCCCGAATCCTAGTCAAGAGTCCATTGGCACCGTTTTTGGTGAGCGGATTTCTTTTGCCTTCTGAAAGGTAAAGGAAAATGCTGAGTCGAAATGTGACGACGCCCTTCGGGCGGCGGCCGATGTCGCTTGCCTTAATAAAAGGGCAGATGCGAGCGGCCGAGATCAAGCCGGGCAAGACCGCCGACAAATGGAAGGTGTTCCGCGATGCCTGCGAGGCGAGGGCCGTGCTCGGCATTCAGGATCGTGCTCTTGCGGTGCTGGATGCGCTGCTGACGTTCTATCCGGACAACGAGCTTTGCGAGGAGCGCGGTCTGGTCGTTTTCCCGTCGAACGATCAGCTTTCTGTCCGCGCGCATGGCATCGCCGGCACGACGCTGCGGCGGCATTTGGCGGCTCTAGTCGACGCCGGATTGATCCAGCGGAAGGACAGCGCCAATGGCAAACGCTACGCCCGCAAGGACGACAGCGGCGAAATCGAGGAGGCGTTCGGCTTTAGCCTGGCGCCACTGCTCGCGCGTGCCGAGGAGCTTGCGCTGGCCGCGCAGCAGATGGCAGCGGAGCGCCGACGTTTCCGCTCTACCAAGGAAGCGTTGTCCATCTGCCGCCGAGACGTCCGTAAGTTGCTCACCGCCGCGATAGAGGAGGGGGCTGCCGGCGACTGGGGACGCATCGAGGGGATGTTCCTCGAGCTGACCGGCCGCATCCCCCGTACGCCGACGATTGCGGATATAGAGCCGATCCTCGACGAAATGCAAATGCTGCGCGAGGAAATCCTCAACCGGATGGAAATTCAGGAAGATTCCCAAAATACGGACAGCAATGCTGTTCAAAATGAACGTCACATACAGAGTTCAAATACCGAATCCAGCAATGAACTTGAACCTAGCTCTGGAACCGAGCAGGGGGCGAAGCCGAGCCAGAATATCTGGCCGACGCGTGTGGCGGTAAAGGCATTCCCATTGGCAATGGTGCTGCAGGCCTGCCCGGACATTGCGGACTACGCACCGGGAGGCACCGTCGCAAACTGGCGCGACCTGATGTCGGCTGCGGTGGTGGTGCGATCGATGCTCGGGGTCAGTCCGAGCGCCTACCAGGATGCTTGCGAGACCCTTGGGCCGGAGAACGCCGCGGCAGTAATGGCGTGCATTCTTGAGAGGGGAGGGCACATCAATTCGGCCGGCGGCTATCTGCGCGACCTCACGCGAAAGGCGGCCCGCGGCGAGTTTTCGCTTGGGCCGATGCTGATGGCACTAATGCGGGCGAACGGCGCTCCTGGATGCAAGGCATCGTAGCGTCGAAGGGTGGGTGACATGCTAGGTTTTTGCGTCAGTGCAGATGGTTTCCAAAAGCTCAATCGTCATCGCCTGAGCCACGCGCGGAATATCAGAGAAGCTCTCGCGGGAGAGAAGTTTCGTCATGATGGTCTCCGCGAACTGCGGGTTCATCTGGCGGGCGACTTTCAGTGCGGCCTCGCATTTGTCGCGGAAGGGCGCCAGCGCCTCGTTAAGGTACTCCACTCCGTGCGTTCTCAGGACGCAAGCGATGTCGAACATGTCGCGGGGCTGCATCGCGGCGCCGCGGTAGTATATCTTCTTTGCGATGATTTCTGCGGGAGTTTCAAGCAGAACGTCTCTTCCGCGCACCTCCGCTTTCACCGTCGGGTTGTCGGTCAGGCTAGGGGCGCAGATGAAGTCGATTTCACCGACATTTTCGAAGACGATCTTTAACGTCCTCGATCCGTCGGACTCATAGCCGACAGGGCTAATGTCGAGCGTGTAGCCCTGTGTCTTCGGATTCAGGTATGGCAGGACCTGTGGGTCATCGAGAAATATGTCGACATCAAAGCTCTCACGATGATCGATCTGGAGCATTAGGGCAGTGCCGCCTCCAAAAGTCCAACCGTCGATCAATGTGAGTTCGGAGTTCGCTTGATCGAAGATGCGGCCAGCCTGCTCAAACAGGTCACCCCATCTGCTGGCTGGGTGTTCAATCAACTAGCCGCTCGCGCCAAAGGAAGCAGGTAGCCAGCAAGGGCCGAGAACTCCCGTGCCAGGTTGGCGGCGATCGATGGATCAACGTGCATCTCGTCCAGGAATGAGTTCTGAAGGTCCTCGTCCACTTCGGAAAAGAAGGAGAATGCCGAGGGGTCGAAATCGACTGCGCTGGCAGGATCAGAAATCTTGGAGGCCAACTGCTCAGCCGAAAGCGCCGTCCCGTAAGGGGCGTTGACAGTGGACAGAACCTTTACTGCAACAATCGACATCTTCCTACCGCAGAGCTTCTTAGATTTTTATATACCGCGACGATGACTGCGAAACAAGGATCGCGGGTTGGGGAGGTCAGTTCCACCGTGTCGGTGCAGCTGCATCGGCCGCCGACCGGCACGATAGATCCCAGACGGAAGCGGAGCCGGCAGAATGGTAGTCGTTTGAGAGGCGCGCCGATGAATTGTTCGGCGCGTAGTCACGCTTAGACGATCAGCCGGGCCGCTCGTCCATTCTTTCGTTCCGCATTGTTGTAGTAGCTCGCCGCCTGGGTCACCGATTTGTGCAGCGACTGCTGCATCGCTTCCGGAAGCGGAATGCCGCGGTTCGCGGCCTCGGTCAGATAGCCGGATCTTAAGCCGTGCGCCGAAAACAGCGCCGGGTCGAGGCCGGCCTGTTTGCAACGGGTTTTGAGGATCAGGTTGACCGACTGCGGCGTCAGCGCCCGCCGGTCGACGTTGGCCCACTGATCGATGCGCCGAAATATCGGCCCTTCCTTGATCCCGGCTTCCGTCAGCCATC
Source organism: Sinorhizobium americanum (assembly GCF_001651855.1). Taxonomy (GTDB): domain Bacteria; phylum Pseudomonadota; class Alphaproteobacteria; order Rhizobiales; family Rhizobiaceae; genus Sinorhizobium; species Sinorhizobium americanum. The sequence continues at coordinate 86,810 of NZ_LNQC01000050.1, forward strand.
GCTTCAGTGCGGTCACCGGACGCCCGATCAAGAGAACGTGTTCGTTGTCGTCGCTTGTCGTGGTCTTGGTGCGGCCGAGATGGATCGACAGGCAGGGCAGGGGAGGGGAGTTTGGGTCGTTCGGATCGGCGCGCACCGGCTCCTCGTCGACGAGGTCCTCGACACGCAAGGCCGCCACTTCCGATCGGCGACGGCCGCCGGAGGCAAAGGCGGTGAGGAGCAAAGCCCGGTCGCGCCGATCGACCAAGCGTTCGCCGGCGCAGACAGCCAGCAACCTAGCGAGCACGTCGCCGGTCACCGCCTTTTTGCTCTTGCGCTGTCGCGGACGGTTGCTCGCCTTCACCGCGAGCCCCAGAGCGCTCTTCAGCGACGGTGCGCCGAAAGCGCCGCTAANCCGGATCCCAAAGATGGTGGGCAACGAATTTCAACAGCAGCGATTCCGGCGCCGGCCAGGGGAGGGGAGAGCCGGTCGCCAACTGGCACCAGCCCTCGAGATAACCGAGATCGGAAGCAAGCGCACGGAGGGTGTTTTCGCCCATGCCTTCGCCGGCCAGATGTTTGAGAGTCGCGACATCGTCGTCGGTCAGCAGCGCGGCGAGCTGGTCACGGCGATCGAAGGGCAGGATGGCGTCGAGCGCGTCGAGTTCTTCGGCGCGACGAAGCACAGCTTGGCTGTCTGAACCCGCCGCTCTATGATTGTCGATCATTGACCCTAGTCTCCGACGATCTTGCGGAAATTACGGAAAATCCGAATATTCCGGAAAAAGGTGTGTTGAGATGACGCCGAAGTTGCCGCGGTCGAGAAGGCGGAACAGGAGCCGTGCCTCGATCATCTCAATGCCGAGCTCCTGGCGGACAAGCAAGCTGCCGACTGAAATCTCGAGTCATAACGCTGCTTGCGCCGGCTGCCGGGTGCAACGGATGCGATCTCATGCCCCCTCGATGTCTGTGAGCGAGAAATCATCGCCCTTATAGAGCAGCGGTTCACTGCGTGTCTTGGCCAGCGCATAGGAGAAACAGTCCCCATAGTTCAGCCCCGCCGGATGTCGGCCCTTGCCATAGCTGCGCCAGGCTCGCCTTGCCACCGCGATCTGTTCCGCATCGACGGCTACGATTTCGACGCCGGCCTTATGGAGCCACAGGTCGAGCTCTGCGGTCCCTGCCTCGCCGAGGCGGGCCTCGATGACAATGGTGAGTTCCAGGAGCGTGGCGGCCGAGAGAAAGCGTTGCGGAGCGTCGACGACCTTTTGCTCGTAGGTTTCCGCTTCCGGCTCATTGAAGGCGATCGCGACGATCGCGGACGTATCGATGACCATCAGTTGGGGAGCCCGTTTTCGTCATACCCCAAAATCTCGTCGACAGAGCGGTTGTCGAGCACAGGCAGCCTCGCCCAGCGTTTACGGCTGGCAGCAAGCTCCTCGAGAAGGACATCGCGATTTCCGACGTTTGCGAGGCGCCGCAGCCGTTCCTCCAGTGCCCGGCGGGTCGCCATGGTAATGGTTTCGCCGGTTTTCTCGGCCAGTGCCTTTGCGAGGCGTTCCGTCTCTAGATCTTTAATGCTGAGCGCCATTTCTGGTTCCTTGGTTCCTAATCAGCTATATTCTACCTCGTCGTAGCGTCGTCGCAAGCGCCTGGAACTCGTATCTGGTTTGAAACTGAGATCCCAAGCGCAAATGTGAGCCGATCCGACTTTAGCTCCTCTCAGCGTGGCTTGACGCGAACATAGGGGATTTGCGACTCCAGATCCATCACTATCGATACTTGGTCCCTATCGATAGTAATGGGGCGCGGAAATCGGCGTCCGGATGACGGAAGTAAATTGCTTTTTGATTTCTGTTTGTGAAATTTCAGACGTTAATTCAGATGGTTAATTCTGAGTTAAGTTGTGCACTAACATGCCTCTGCGGTCACTCATGTCGAAAAGTCTCAGCCTTCGCCCCTTCTTCGATCGAAACTATTGGATCACTGGCCCCTTCCTGCGATGCCTGGCTCGTTGCATCGACGGTCAGCGGTGTGCGTTGAGGACCTGGTGCTACTTCAGCGGCACGGGTCCGATAACGACGCCCGCACACCGACCCACTAGTCGAGGATCGCCTGTGCCGCGAGCTTGCTTTCGATGGAGAGCACATGCTCCTAGTTCAGGAAGTGTTTGCGGCTTGCTCAGGAGCCAGCGTTCCGGAACTTGAATAGTCGGATGCAGCTTCAGTGTTTAGAAGCGTCTACCTGTGGGATAACGGTATGGAAGAAGAAGAGCAGATCGACATTCTCTCGCCAGTGAAAGATCTCGGGTTCGTAAGTTTTCTCCTCGCGGATTTGCATGATGACCTAACTGGTAAAGTCGAAAGGTTTCGGCAACTCGCGGATCTTTCCGTGTCCTTAGGCGCGAACGGAACATTGTTAACCGGTGGGAAGACGACCTATCACGCTTGGGTAGAGGCGCGAACGAGCTTCGTGCACGGAAACTACATCGCAACAGTCATGCTCTGCCAAGGATTGGCTGAGCATCTTCTGGCGTCGTTTGTGGAGCTCAACGTTGGGGCAGTACCTCTCCCTCCGAAGGTCTCATTTTATGAGACCCTGAATCGGTGCCTGTCGACCGCCATTATTTCAGAACCTGATGCCGACGCGCTTCGGCGGCTTATGAAACTTCGCAATCCTTTGTCCCACTACCGCAACTTAGATGATCCCTCGAACTTGACTCGACGCATGTTGGACACTGGCGTGGCTATTGAGGAACATCTGAGAGGCGACGCTAGCTTCGCTCTCTCAGTGGCCGTGCGGCTAATGTCTCTTCCGTCTTTCAGGGTCGATCGATAGCTTAGGTGAGGCCAAGCGAGGTAAACCGGCAGGTCCTTTGGTTTGGGTCGCGGGAACACCTGCTGACGCACGCCAAGCAGAAAGACTGTGAATTAGAATCGGGATTCCACATGCAATTTTAACGAAACTCTGAAATCGTCAGTTGAGTTTGCGGTTGTTGCGTTATGCGCCTTGGCGTTGCATTCTGAGTTGCCAGGTCGGCGCGGTTTGTGGGGGGCGGATGGGTAGAGAACCGGTGGGTGGTGAGCTGCCGATGCTTACGGTGGCGAGAGCTGCTGCGCGCGCGCTTCTCAAGGATCTGCCAGACCACAGTGATATCGGCGGCGTATGCATCAATCTGAACTATTTTGAAAATAGGGAAGTCGCGAGCTTCAAAGCCAGGCTCGCGGCTCTTGCCGTACACGACCGCAATTACTGGCTCGGCACGCTGTATACCCTCATGATGTCGCCCGCGGATCGTCGGGCTCAAGCTGCCTATTTCACGCCGCCCTATTTGGCCAACGCCGTCATCGACATGGCGTTGGATCATGGATTCGATATGGAGAAGCACGACGTCCTCGACCCCGCCGCAGGAGGAGCCGCGTTTCTCTCCCTGATTGCGGATAGGATGTGTCGTGCAGGAATTTCGAGAGAGGACATCGCCGATCGCTTGAACGGTATAGAGATCGATGAGCGACTTGCCCGGATTTCCGAATTCCTGATCGCCGAACAGCTGGAGGGCTTCCGGAGCCGCCAGATTGTCAGGGTCGGAGATAGTATTCACACACAGACGGACGAGTCCTACGACCTAGTAGTCGCCAACCCTCCCTATGGCCGCATTAGGCCGGACGAACTCGCCAAAGAGAGATGGAGCAAGGTCGCGTACAGCAACCATATCAATAAGTATGCCGTCTTCACCGAGCTGTGCCTCCGCGTCGCCACAACAGGCGGTCTGGTCGCACTTGTCATTCCCTCCAGTTTCCGAGGCGGCCCGCTCTACGACCGCATGAGGTCGTTCGTTGCAAGCCAAGGACAGATCCTGGCACTCGGCACTGTCACGAACCGCGCGGACGTTTTCGCCGACGTGGCACAGGATGTGAGCGTCTTGCTGGTGAGAAAGGGCGCGCCGCATCGGGCCAAGCAGCCTGTGAAGTTTCCAGCGATCACGGGGGCGGGCGTCTCGCATCCGGTTCCGGCTGGTCTCCTCCCCAAGGACATGTCGTCGCCCTGGCTGGCGGGAACGGATGCAAGGAAAGACCGCGGCGGCGCGACCCTGTCGGACTATGGCGTCTCGGCGAAAGCGGGATATTTCGTCTGGAACAGGGAATGGGACAGAATTTGCGATCCTGAGGATGAGCAGGCGTATCCCTTGTTCTGGGCGAAGAACGTCAGGGCAAAAAGCCTGTGCCGTCCCCTGAACCGCAGCGGCGACGGGATTGATTTTGTACGAGTCCCTCCCGGCAGCACTGCGATCGTCGACGGACCTGCGGCCATCGTTCAGCGCGTCACGAACAGCAGTCAGCCGCGTCGGATCGTCGCCGCAACCGTCGACCGGGACTCGATTGTTCCCTGGAAGGGGTTCGTCTCGGAAAACCATACGATCGTACTCTCGGCAGCGGACGCCACGGATCTCGACCTTCTCGTTTCACTTCTCAACACCAAGGCCGTGGACGAACGCTACCGAGCGGTTTCCGGGACCGCCACAGTCTCCGTGACGTTGCTCCGGGAACTGGATCTTCCATCCCCACATGCATTCCGAGCAGCGTTGCAGAGAACGGACGACATAGAGGAAGCTGCTGTCATCGCCTATCGGAACGGCAACGTTCAGTCGTTCTCGGAGGCATCGTGATGAGAGGCAAGCGTCAAGGCTTCCGGGAAGCTCCGGGTACTTCTCTGTCCGACCGCCTTCGACAGCAGCAAGAAAATGCTCAACGCCGAAGCGAACTGCTTGCGGCCCGTTCGACCCAGCCGAAACCAAAACGGTTCGAAACCGAAGATCCAGCCAACGAGAATTCCAGGATTGCCGCTATCGCGAATGCGCGGCTTTCCGCGCTGGGTAGCGTTCCGCTTCGACCCATCGGTGAAGACCCTCAGCCGCTCTCCGAGGTCTACAATGAAATCCTCCGAGCCGCGATCGAGGCGTCGGAAAGGGGTGAGCCGACCGTCCTGATGACGTGGCCAGCACGCGACATCTGTCTTTCCGCGATCGCGTCGCTCCTCGCCCTTGCGGAGGTCGCCGTGGCTCCGGAAACCTTGATCGACGGCTACGGCGGAAAGATGAAGTCGTTCGAACGACCAAAGGGGTTCAAGGCGCTGATCTACCCTTACGCACGGACGACCCACGAGCTCGCTCGAGACATCCAGGTAGATCGGAAATATCTCCATCGAACTCACCTCGACCATCTGACCAGACACACCATCTCCAATGACGACGCACGGTCACTCAAGGACTATCACCAGATCCTAAGTCGCGTTTCCACTCTTTCTGGAAGGGGCAGGGATGGAACAGTGCGTCCGGAGTTCGAGCACCCGACCCTTGATGAGATACTCCCTCACGGCGGGTGCGACGGCATCGTCCACCCCAACGGCTCGCTTCTCTGGAGAACCGCATCGCGGACCGATCTCAAGGAGCACAATACCGTCAGCAAGCACGCGAATGACGGAAACCAAGCCGAGTACTTCCTCTACGGCCTCAAAAGGGGAGAGGAACTCTCCATGCGAAAGATCCGTGGGGGGCTGAACCTCATCCTTTTCGATCTTACTCGGACAGGCAGGGGCAGGCTTGGCGAGGAATGGGTCGAACGGGCCACTCGCATCTACAAGACGATGCGGAAGATGTTTCCCGGAACAGGCTTCGTCGCCATCACCGAGGATCCTTGGACCTTCGACAAGGCCCGGTTCGACATCTTCCGCGAGATGAATGACCTGCGCGGTCGCAAGACTCCGCCTGCGAGATCCAAGACGATAACGGCAATATCACCGTCGGTGTTCAAATCTAGCGACACGTCGGTGACCTGGTCGGGCGTCGAGACTGTCCACGCCAAAGGCTTCAACGGGCCGGGGCGAAAGGTGATGGATGACCTTCGGGCGGTGCGCCATCGCGTGAGGCGGGGAGGGGATCCCACGGGCCTTGCCGCGATCAACGAAATCATCGCGAAGCTGCGTCGGACCGCATGCCTTCCCGGATCATTCCCCGCTTTCAACCAATATCTCTTTAACGAGCATGGTCAGGCTGTCGCTGCCGACGTGATTGAAAACTACCGGATATCGCAGCAGGTGCAGATCCTTCGCCAGCCTTCCCAGCGAGCATTCGTCGTCGGCGGATCCGAACTCGCCGCGTCGCTGCAGGAGGCTTCGACCGTAATGTCGGCCTTCAATCGCACGACACCAATGTCGACGATGCTGGAGACTGCCATCCGCAGGATACTCAACTCCTCGTCCAAGACACTCTTCATGTTCCGCAAGCAAACTCTTGCCGAGTTTGCGGTGGACTACTTGGGACGGAAAATCCCGGATTTTCAGGCCAGGCTGGACAACGAGATGATCGTCTTCTCCGGTCCGGGAGGTCTTTCGGACATCGCTGGTCTTGCTCCATCCGAACGGAACAAGTTCAAGAGAATCTTCGTCCTTTCCCCTCCACGCGATGGCGTGCTCAGTTTCTTCGCACGGCCGTGGCTGCCCAGAGAGGTCATCATTCTCGCCGACGGAGACACGCTGAAATATTCGTCCCGCGATGCATGCCGATTGGCGGAGCAGGTCCGGGAACCAGAAATAGCGTCCCGGCTGAAGCTGTTCGCCGATGTGGCCGATAAGGATGTCACTGGTCTGGGCATGGCCCCGATCAAGCTCACCGAAACACCTGATCTGCCGGAGGAAGTTCATTTTCCCTCCGAGTCGGTCATCAACCTTGTGGGAGCGTACAACAAGTTCGACGGCGAACTGATCGAACTCACAATGGAGGGCGGTCAGACGATTATCGCCCGCCCGGGATCGGCTCTTGTGCGCCTGGACACCTCTAGGTCGATCCAGACCTTCAGAAAGATTGAAGCGAAGGATGCCCACGAGCGGGACAACATCTGCGTCATCAGTTCCAGCTTCGTTGATCGTGCTCGCCTTCTTCTCAGCATCCAGGCCAACGCGTCCGAAGCGATCCGCGACTACCACGAGGAGGTGTCGGAGCGCTTCGCAAAGCTCCGCGGCCTCCACGAGAGCGACAAGATCCGCACGCTGATCGAGAAGATGGGTGATGCCAACCTTCAGATCGCAACTGTTCGCCGATGGGTTCATCTCGAGAAGCAGTTGCAGGCTCGCCTGGAGGACGTTGTCACCCAGGCACCCAGACAACCTGAGACCTTCGCCAAGTTCACGGCCGCCTTGGGAATTCCGACTAATCTCGCCAAGCGTTTCTGGCACTGGGGTGTCCGCGCCCAGCGCAGCTTCAGGATGAAGGCCGGAATGGAGTTCCACGACGCCTACCTAAACATCTTGACTGATCCAGACGCCTCTCTCGCTTTTGCCGGGGATGCCAAGCGTGCCGATGAAATCGCTCGGCTGATACGTCTCGCGGAAGAGTTCGTCTCGCCAGTCAGATCGACCAGGAGATTCAAGCCATGATGAAGGCCAAGACGCCCGGCGAACTTGCTGGCATCGATGTGGAACTCAAGGAAGCCGTCTGCGACGCACTGGTGAACATGATCACCCGTAGGGCAAGCGGGACGGACGAGGCGGGCAGGACGGTCTACGGCAAGACGCCCCGCAGGAGTGTCTTCTCCGGTCAGCTCCTGCCCCGGATGTCGAGAGACAACGAGGACGAAACGTCCGACATCAAGATCGCCGCTATCGGTATGGATTTCAATATTGACGCGGAGAGTTCGTCGCAACTCACCGTGGCCCCACAATTTTCCGTCTATGTGCGGGTCCTACCGACTTGGGAGGAGATTTCCACCGAGCGGTTCGGCATCGTTATCGATTTCAAGCTTCGCAAGGACAAGAAGCAGGAAATCGACCACGAGATCCGTGAACGACGCCAACAACTCTATGCCCAGGAGAAGCTGGACCGCTCGGACTGGAACGAGCTGTCACAGGAAGAACGAGAAGCACTTCACGCGCGCAGACGCGAAATCCGCGACAACCTTCGCAACAGCGTCTACGGCAAGCATGGCATCATCCTGGACAAGGCGAGTCTCGAAAAGTTCGGAAGCGAGGAGGCCAACCAAGCTGAAGAAACGGAGGAAGCAGTTCCTGCCGACGGGACCGAGGATCCAGACGCAGGTCCATCCCCGTTCATGGGACGCCTTGTAACAGGCGGGGCACAGATCCCCGCGGCGCTGCTTTCGCCCGCGTCCATCCCGCCGAAGTGGAAGCGGCTCGACCTGAAGCTGCCATCGTTCACCTGGTCGGCAGCGCTGTCCGGAAGCGCCCTGAAGGAACAGTTCGAACAGTTTTCAAACAGCATGGCTGCAGGGGTGCTGGCTCAGCTCGCAGACTGGCTCCGAGGAGAGGGCGAGAAGATCGCCTGGCGAGATCAAACGGTATCCCCCGCAGATGCGGCCAGCGAAACCAATTGGAACAACTTCATTGCGGAGCTGACAAAGACGCCAGCCGATCCGAAGATACTCCCAGATCTTAGAGCAGTGGCGCTCCGTGCCGAGCGACAGCGGGACTTCGTCGATCCTTCGCGCGCATCGATCAGGATCACTCTCGACAACGGCTGCGCCGAGCTGTCGAAGATCGAGGCTAGGTACAAGTGCAATGCGATCTTCGGGACGGGCGTCTCGCTGAAGATGGTCGAAAGCGACCATCGAGCGGTTCAGCTCGATCGCGTGGAGCCATCCTATAGATTTCGCGATTTCATGTCCTATCCCGCGATAGGTCTGAACTGCGGCGTCGATAGCCAGGAGCTCGATGGAGGACTGCTTGAACTCGCGACCACGTGGTCGCCACACTTCAATCAGCCTCGCATAGTTCCGCGAAGGATCGATCGTGTCGAATATCGGTTCCGACCGCTGGCTGATGGTTATGACGTCTCGAACCTGCTCGTTCTCGCCGACGAGTATCGCAAGTGGATCGATCAAGAGGAACGAGATCTCGCACCGGAAATCGCCCGGGGGCTTTCGCCCGAGGACGCTGCACGTGAACGGGAACGCTTCGCAACCGATCTCGCCGGGCAGCGATTGGAGGCACGCCATATCGAACAAGGCGTACGACTGCTGATTTCCTCCCGCGAGGCCGCGCTCGCTGCACGGCAAGCGACGGGATCGGAGGCGAACAGGCTTCGGCGGAAGGCGGCGCCGTGGCAAGCGTGGCTCATGATGAACGAGTCCTTTGCACGACGTGATCGTAGGGACCCAGAAAGAGGCTGGCGCTTGTTTCAGCTCGCTTTCATCCTGGCCCACATTCCGACCTTCGCATCCCGGATGGAGGAATATGCCGACGCCTTCGATGTCGAGCGCGATGAATTGGCAGCGAGCCTTCTTTACTTTCCTACGGGCGGCGGCAAGTCCGAAGCGTTCTACGGCGCGCTGGTCTTCGCCATCTTCCTCGACAGACTTCGGGGCAAGGACCGCGGCAACACCGCGATGATCCGATATCCGCTCCGACTTCTTACTCTCCAGCAGGCGCAGCGCCTCCTGCGCCTCATCGTCTGGAGCGAAGTGGTACGCAAGGAGAAGAATGTTGGAAACTGGCCGATCGAGATCGGCTTCTGGGTCGGGTCGTCGAACACGCCAAACCGCTTCAGTCAAATGAAGGCAGCTTTGCCGGATCTAGGCGACTATCCGGACGACCACGAAATCGGCTACGGCCGGAGTAGCGAGGCCAAGCGGTATCAGGAAGTCCAGGCTTCGTACAACAAGGTCCCGACCTGCCCATGCTGTGATCAGCCGACCGGGCTGCGCAAGTTCAAGGCGCCCAGCGGAAAGGCCGAGTTCGCCGCCATCATCTGCTTCAACGCGAAATGCGAGTGGAACAAGGCCCATCAAGGCACAAGTCCACTTCCATTTCTTCTCACCGACGACACCATATATCAGCGCGCTCCCGCGATCGTCCTCGGCACTGTCGACAAGCTCGCAATGCTCGGCCAGAGCACGTCGACCATTACGGAAATCCTTGGAATGTTTGGACTTGCCCGGTGGATCGGTCCGGACGGGCATCTGTCGAACCCGTCCGATAGGGAGACGCTTCAGAACGGTCCAGCGGCCGTTGGATTCCGTGGCGTCTCTCCCGCCTACGAGCACGGTAGCAAGATCTTCGTCGATCCGTTCCCGTCGCTCATAATCCAGGACGAAGCACACCTTCTCGAAGAAAGCCTGGGCACGTTCAGCGGTCTATTCGACACCCTCCTCGACAACACATTCACGACGGTCGACCAAATAGCCGGAGAAAAATTGGCTGTAAGCCGATACCGCGACGCGTCCAACAAGCTCGTTCCGCGTCTTCCGAAGATCGTGGCGGCAACCGCCACCATCAGCGATCCCGATCGACAGCTCAAGATACTCTACCAGCGGAAGCCACTGCGGTATCCATACCCTGGTCCTGACATTTATCGCTCATTCTTCGCGGAGCCGGATCGCGCCCCGGCCGTAAACGCCGAACGTGTCGCGCTATCGAGGGAGCTACCGAGCCACCTCGCTCCGGAGGCGACGGCGCCGTGGATGCGCCTGTACGTCTCCCTGATGACGAACGACGCGACCCACACAGTGACCACGGTCGGAGTTCTCAGCTCGTTCCACACCGTCATCTCGCATCTCTGGAGAGATCTGCTCGATCCAGCCAAAACTCAAACCGCCATCAAGGAGCTTGCTGCATCGGTATCGCCCGGAAATCTGGGCGCCTGGAGACGTGCCGCTATCGAGCGCGCTACCACCGAAGGGCGCGAAGACGAAATAATGGCCCTCGTCGACCTCCATCGCATTGCCCTTGCCTACGTGACCAACAAGAAGGGCGGCGACCAGATCATCGACGCTCTGCACTCGGCCGTAGCGCAGAAACACGAGGTTGCCGGAATTCCTCAGACCAAGTTCCGCAGTAGCCTGATCTCTGGCGGCATCGACATGCAGGAAATCCAGAGTGTCATGAAGGACGCCGAGACGTCTTTCGCTCAGACAGGATATCCCGAGATCGGCGAGACGCTCCGAAACATCGTCGCCACCTCGGCTATCAGTCATGGCGTCGATGTGGACAGATTCAACAGCATGTTCTTTGCGGGTCTGCCTTCTGACATCGCAGAGTACATCCAGGCCTCGAGCCGCGTCGGCCGAACTCACGTGGGGTTCGTCATGTTGCTTCCCACCCCGCAAAGCCGCCGTGACCGGTATGTGATCGAGACACACGACATCTTCCATCGATTCCTGGAGCGAATGATCGCTCCGCCTGCGGTGGAGCGGTGGTCAGAGGCTGCGATCGACCGAGTTCGAGCTTCGTACTTCCAGACGTGGGCGATGCTCGGGGACGCCAGTAACTTCCTCAAACTGCCGGATAATCGGAAGTCAGAATTCGTCACGCGGGACTCAACCACGATACTGAGCCGACTGGCCGCAAAGGATACGCTTGGCTTTGCCAACGACATCGGCTCCTTCATGCTCGCCTCAATGGGGTTCGCAGGAAAAGGGCCTGATGCGCTCGGCCAGCCCGTTGCGGGGGAATATTACCGAAGCCGCACCGATGCCGCTTCTCAGAACCTCAGCAGAGCGATGAAGGATTTGAATTATGAGGCCAAGTTGCGGCGCTACTGGGAAGAGCAGGATTCGACGCTCAAGAAGCCGATGACCTCGCTTCGCGACGTGGACGAAGCAGGCCTGATCGTCGCCGCGGACTTCGACCGCAGCGCCTCAGGAAACACGCGCATCATGGACGCCGCCGACATTGCCTCCGTTATGAGGGCAATCAGACGGCAGCGCGGGGATGCTGCGGAAACAGATGGCGAAATTGAGAGACCGGAGGGTTGAGATGAGCGGTGGAGCGAAGACGCTAGACATGGAGCGCGGCCGGAAGCGCTACGCAACCGCCGAGGACTCCGAAGCGGCCAAGAAGGCCGCCCCACCAATCATGCAGCGTTCGCGGGCACAGATAGCGACCTCCTACGCCCCCGGCGTCCTGATGACATGGGAAGGGGGCAGGGGTATCTGCAAGTCGGTACCAATAAAGATGCCGTTCTCGCAACGTCTGCCGAGAAACGTGAGCGACACCATCTTCGAGGGAGTCCGCGAATTCGCGGAAAGCTGGAAGGAGAGGGCGAGGGAAGGGTGCCCGAATGCGCCAGACGAGTTCATTCTCGACGACGCCTTCTACGACCTGGCCACCAAGGAAGTCAGGATCAACCAAACCGATTTCGTTCTGAACCAGCCGAACGTCGTGGGCTATGTGCCCTATCCACTGCTGTTCCAGTGCGGGGAGTGTGGGACCGTCCGCGAATACAAAAGCGTCGCTGAACTTGCTGACAGGAAGCTCCCTGCTCGCTGCAAGGATCACGAATCCCGCTGGACACAGGTCGACGTCGTATATGCGCATTGGTACGGCACCATCGAGCCGCTGAGTCCGTACAACTACACCTTCGATGATCGTACGGGAACGACCCGGCAGATCACGCACTGTACCTGCGGATGGCAACACTTCACTCTGAAGAACAGTGCTCCCGTGTTTTCCGAGTGGAAGTACGTGTGCGAAGGGTGCGGGACGCCGCGCGATCTTAAGAAGGCCGAACGACATGTCCTTCAGAGGCTGAAATCCGACAGTTCGCAGGCCGGAGGCAGGACGTTCGAGTGGATCGAGATCGACATGCTCCCGGTTTCTTACCGAGCAAGCAGCGCCTTCTACCCTCAGCGCGCGAGCTTCATTGAACTGCGAGAGACCAAAGTCGTCGAACTGATGAGGACGACACACACGGATGAGCTTCTGCGGAAGCTCGCTGAGATCCATTCGATACCGTATCAAGAGCCTTCCGATACGGAAATTGAGTCGATCCTGGCAAACGCGGGTAGGCAGGAGGATTGGGAAGAGTACGCCTCTCTCCGAAAAATGTTCCTGAAGCGGGCGGAGGCAGCACCTGACCGAGCCGATCTCGGCAATGCAATGCGAAAGCTCCGCGAGGGATGGTTTGATGAGGGCCTGCTGGAAAGAGGAAGACTGCAGAGTGAAGCAATCGAGATCGCCGTCGGGATCCGCAAGGACTGGGCTCGGAAATTCGACCCGATCAGACTGACGATCGAACATGCTGCCTTCGTGGAAGAACACATCCAGGATGGCGAAACCGGGGTACGGAAAACTGCGGTCGATGTCCTCAATCCCGATATTACGCTCATGGAGAAAGCTGGCGTCGCGGGAGAGCTGAAGCGGTACCAATCCGATATAAAAGACGTCTTTGGAAAGACCGGTATCAGCCATATGTATTTGCTCCGGAGCCTGCCGATCTGCGAATACAGCTTCGGCTACACCCGCGGTAAGCGGCAAGCTGAGGCCATTCAGCCGACGTAGTTCCACGGCATGAGTGCGTCGATTTCGCTGCTCGGCCAGCCATTGG
>NZ_LNQC01000051.1 GCF_001651855.1 Sinorhizobium americanum
ATCTTGTCCTCATCGATCTCCATGAACCGACGTTACCACGCGCGGCACCCAAAATCCCGCGGCACTGCTCGGATGGATACCATGAACCAGCATCTGATGAATCAGCATCTGACGCGTCATGTCCATCGGCCACAGAAAATGGTCCGATGAGTTCTAATCATTGAGCGCTGGTATAAGTTTCATATAAGTGATAAACGCCAGCGAACCTTTGGGAGTATACACAGGCGGCTCCACGTCAGTAACTACCCGCAGCCGAAGGGTGCGAGGGGCCAAATTGTTCCCGTCCGCCAGGCGTCGCAAAGGGCGTGATCGACAAATCTATTAAATCGACGGCATGCTGGAGTGTCGCTTTGGTCCGAGCGCGGCTCGGTGAAGAGGCGATGACATATCCGATGCAGTCTCGAGAATCTCCTTTTGTGATGATCGGCGTACCGGGTTGAATGTAGAATCTAACCTCGGCGACGCCTGGAATAGCAGCCGCCTGATCGTCACCATCGATCCGTTCAAGGATGCCATCGCGATCAGCGATGAGCTTTCGGGCAGTCGCAGTGTGCGAATGCGTCTTGGCCAAATTCCATTCGTCCCCGATGACAAGCTTGACGTGCTCCGTAATAAGATCGACGCCGCAAGCGAGCTGGACCAGTTGTGGGTCGGGAGCGCCGCCAAGACGCGGATTGACCTCAATGACTGCTGGGCCGCGCTTTGTCCATCGGAATTCAATGTTTGTGGGCCCCCATCCGAGGCCGAGAGCTTGCAAGCAAACTAGCGAAACATCGGCAATACGTTCATGCTCTTGATCGGTTAGCAGGATCGGAAAGGTCAACTCCCGAGAAACGAAGTGTGGTGGGGGGCCGAACTCACTCTCCGCAATTCCAATAATCTCATTGCCCATTATCTGAGCGTTATAAAGGGGGCCTTGTGCGAATTCTTCGATTAATATCCTTGGCGGGGACCGCCATATGTACTCGCCCTTCAGGAGATAGTTCGTGTGTTCGACCAACTCATTAACGCTGCGGCACAATCGGACACCCTTACTACCGCTACCTTCGGCAGGCTTGAGAATTACCGGCAAGCCGATCTCAGCCGCAAAAGTTTCAATCTCCGGCGCATTTGCGGCCAAGCGATAAGCAGGCATTGGAACGCCGGCCTCCGCCAAGGTCTGACGTTGAACGAACTTGTCGCGGCACCGTTCAATCGATGCGGGGTCCGGCCCCGGTCGATCGAAGTGTCGGCAGAGCCTGGCAACTGCCACATAGATAGACTCGTCGTCACCCGAGAAGCCGGTAATGCCGGCAATGTCATACGTGGTGCGTAGCTGGGAACATTCAAAGATCATTGCTTCGAGATTGCCTGTTTCGACACAGACTGTCGGAACGCTTTCCGTTGCAACGTAGTCGTACTGAGTTGGATCAGCGGAGAGAGTAATTGGACAAATGCCGAGACGCCGGGCTGCTTGGACGTATTTTAGACCATTACCCTTGTGGCCTTCAATCAGGATAAGAGCTCTCATCATTGGTTATTCACTCCGACGTTGCCTGATTGGCGACAGCCAAGACAAATCGGTATCAGCCTTTTCAGCTGACCCTGATCTCAGATGTTGTGGCTAATGTATCATCATCGGCGATTTATAGTCGCAAAGGTTTGTGAATTCTTGTTGACGGCTCTGTTGCGACAGTTGGAGCGTTTGATTTGACACTAAAGGAAATTGGCCGTTCCTGGTCTGGCGATGGGGAAGGGAAATGCTCGACCAGAGAGGGGACGAGATTCGACCGCGCTAGCCTGCCTGTCGTTTGGCAGTATCTAAATGCCGTCCCATGGTGTTCCATGGCTTTTTCTCTCTGTGCTGCTGGATCCGAATCGCCGGGGCTGGGTTAACAGCCTCATTCTGAGGGGGTGGGTTCATTGGAGTTTGACCCCCTCGGCGCAGCGCGGCGAAGGTCAGCCCAAGGCATGACATTCCTCAGGTGAAGGGTTCGCCGCGCCGATGCGATGTCCGGGTTCATTGATACGGCCGGCGATCTGCTGGCGGTTGGCACTCTCCAGAAGGTCGTTGATCAACGACACGACCTGTGCCGGCGTCTTGCGGATTACTGACATAGGCCGTGGTCTGCTCTCCGCCGGTGGTGCATCAAGTTCGGCGGCGTTTCGCTCGCCGCTTGCGCGGCAACCAGCACAGCCGAAACGATGTCGGGCAACTGGACAAGGTCGTCATCACCATCACCGGCAGGAACCGCAGGTTGTGGCGCGCCGTCGACCAGGATGGCTATGTGCTCGACGAGATCGTCCAGACCTGCCGCAACATCAAAGCAGCCAAGCGCTTGCTGACGCGGCTGCTGAAGAAGCAAGGCATCGCGGCGAAGCGCATGATCACCGACAAGCTGCGGTCGTATGGAGCAGCCAGGAGTCAGGTGATGCCGGACGTCGAGCATTGGTCGCACAAGGGATTAAACAACCGGGCGGAGAACGCACATGTTACGCTGCGAAAACGGGAGGCTGATGATGCAAGGCTCCCGATCACCAACTGCAACGCTTCGTTTCGCGCTTCTCGGCCCTGCGCAATCTGTTCGTTCCGCTCCGCTCCGCTCTCGCTAATCACCGCCTGCAGGCCTCCTGAAGATCATGTGGCATGATGGTAAGGATCGTTTGTTTACGAGGGGCCGGGACTACGTCCGCGAGATCGATGTTTACGAGCCTTCGAGAGCAGCGCCTTGAGAGGCCCTACACCTGTTCGCGGTACAACCTCAAACGCGCTAGGTCAATGGCTGTTGCCGAAATATTTAACAACCGCATAAAAGAATTCACAAATGTTTTCTTTCAATATTCTGCAAACCGTGCAAAAATCGACCTAGCAGCTGAGGAAAAACTATGAATGATGATTTGAGTGGTACAGCTACAGTTTCCTTATAAGCACCCTTCAGCAACGATTACTTCTATTTCTGCGATGTGGTCAATCCGCCGGAGACAAGTGACCGACAGGTCGAAGTGTTTGGGATTCTTTCCCTTAGACAAGACAGCTTAGTTCTTGAACTTGGATGCGGTTATGGACGAATTACCAACCGGTTGGCTGAGAAAGGAGCGCGGCTAGCCGGACTCGACATCTCGCCGATCTTGCTAAAAAAAGCCGATGCGGATGAGGCCGAACGCGGAGTAAATGTTGAGTATGTCTGGGCGACATGCGCTCACTTCCCCTGGCGAGACCGATTTGACGCGGCTTTTCTGTGATTTTTTCGTATGTTGCGAAGCGCGGGGTTCGTGACTGTTGAAGCTTATGGCCAGGAAGGTGAAACGTTTACATCCGATAGATCGAACCTCGTGGTTGTCGCGTACAATAATTCCAACGGCTTGTCCTATGGGCTTTTAGAGCTGGCCAAAAGGTGAGTTATTTCTGATGGGTGTAACTCCGCGCGCTGCGAAGACTGCGGAGAATCGGATGCCCCCAACCGAAATCACTCGGCGCCATCAACGCGAACTGCGTCATGCAGGCAACTGCGCGATCGGGAATGGGAAATTGTCGCTCCGTTTCTGGGGCGCTGCTGCAAGGTTGGACGTCCATGCGTGCGCGATTTGCGCGAGCTATGGAATTGCAATTCAGTATGTTGCAGCGTCGAGCTGTCATGGCGGCTTCTACCCAGAGATTTTCCGCCCTTCACGACGGTGCAGTCCGGCACGACTGCAGCCGGCTTGTGTTGGTCAACAAGGCGCTGGTTATGGCAAACGGTCTGCTGATGGACGGAATCCGAACCTCCAGCCATATTATCGACAGCCGGTCGGTGAAGACGACTGACGGCGGCGGTCTACGCGGTTTTGCGGGCAAGAAAGTCAAGCGTCGCACGGGCCACATGGTCACCGATACAGCGGGCAACGTTCACGAGGCATTCAGGACCGCGACGGCGCACCCGTCAGTCACCGAGATTGTCAGAGAGCGGCTTTGCCGGCGAGGATTGGAAACCACGCTGGCTCACATCAAGGACCTGGTTCTCGAAATCGTAGGGCGTTCGGATGGGCCAAGGGATTTGTCGTTATGCTCAAGCGCTGGATCGTGGAGCGGACTTCGCATGGCTAGGCCGATGCCGTCGGCTCGCCAAAGATTGGGAGCTTCAATCGCCGCATCCGAGGCTTGGATGTTCATCGCAATCATCGATCCGACGAATGGCACGGGCGATCGCGCGGAGTTGCGGTGGTGTAATCCCTCATTAGACGCCGTATTTTGAAGAAGTTCGGCCAGGTTCACAGGTCTTTGCAAGTTTTTACGTGTTAACACAATGTTAGCTTTCGAGGAAAGCAAAGCCGAATTGTTTGCCGCGTGCAACCGTAAAAAAGGCGGCCGACACGTCGAAGCAACTGCCTTGCCCCATGCCCGGGGTAATCACACAAATCCTTGTCAAGAACGGTGACGAGGTCGAGGCGGGGCAGTCGCTTGCGAGGGTGGAAGCCATGAAGATGGAAACGTGCTCAGGCCGACGAGAAGGCCCTCGTCAAGTCCGTGAGCGCAATGGTTGGCCAGTCGCTGGCCGTAGACAAATCATTATGGAGTTTGAATGATGAGCGATGGGAAGTGCCTCACTGATTGGCAAAATCTCGCCGAGAAGGAACTGAAGGCCGCCCCCGAAAGCCTCACCTGGCACACGCCCGAAGGCATCGCGGTCAAGCCGCTCTACACCCAGGATGACCTCGCGGCCATCGGCCACCTCGACTCGCTGCCGGGCCTCGAGCCCTTCCTGCGCGGGCCGCGGGCCACCATGTATGCCGGCCGGCCCTGGACAATAAGGCAATATGCCGGCTTCTCGACGGCCGAAGCCTCGAACGCCTTCTACCGGCGGAACCTTGCCGCCGGCCAGCAGGGCGTCTCGGTCGCCTTCGACCTCGCCACCCACCGCGGCTATGACAGCGACCACCCCCGCGTCGTCGGCGATGTCGGCAAGGCTGGGGTGGCAATCGACTCGGTCGAGGACATGAAGATCCTCTTCGACGGCATCCCGCTCGAAAAAATCTCGGTCTCGATGACCATGAACGGCGCGGTGATCCCGATCCTCGCCTCCTTCATCGTCGCCGGCGAGGAACAGGGCGTGTCGCGCGAGAACCTCTCCGGGACCATCCAGAACGACATCCTCAAGGAGTTCATGGTCCGCAACACCTACATCTACCCGCCGGAATCCTCGATGCGGATCGTCGCCGACATCATCGAATATACGGCGAAGGAGATGCCGAAGTTCAACTCGATCTCGATCTCCGGCTATCACATGCAGGAGGCCGGCGCGACGCTCACGCAGGAGCTTGCCTTTACCCTCGCCGACGGGCGCGAATATGTGCGCGCAGCCCTTGCCAAGGGGCTGAACGTCGACGATTTCGCCGGCCGGCTCTCGTTCTTCTTCGCGATCGGCATGAACTTCTTCATGGAGGCTGCGAAGCTGCGCGCGGCGCGGCTCTTGTGGACGCGGATCATGAAGGAGTTCGAGCCGAAGAAGGCATCGTCGCTGATGCTCCGGACCCATTGCCAGACGTCCGGCGTCTCGCTTGCCGAGCAGGACCCCTACAACAACATCATCCGCACCGCCTTCGAGGCGATGTCGGCGGTGCTCGGCGGCACGCAGTCGCTGCACACCAATTCCTTCGACGAGGCGATCGCGCTGCCGACCGAGTTTTCGGCCCGCATCGCCCGCAACACGCAGCTGATTCTCCAGCACGAGACCGGCGTCACCAAGGTCGTCGATCCGCTTGCCGGCTCCTATTATGTCGAGAGCCTGACCTACGAGCTCGCCGAAAAGGCCTGGGCGCTGATCGAGGAAGTGGAGGCGCTCGGCGGCATGACCAAGGCGATCGAGAGCGGCCTGCCCAAGCGCCTGATAGAGGAAGCGGCCACCCGCAGACAGGCGGCGGTCGACCGCGGCGAGGAGGTGATCGTCGGCGTCAACAAATACCGCCTGCTCGAGGAAGCCGATATCGACACGCTGGAGATCGACAACCGCGCCGTCCGCGAAGGCCAGGTCAGGCGGATCAAAAAGATCCGGCAGCTTCGCGACCCCAAAAAATGCGCCGGTGCAATCAAAGCCTTGAAGAAAGTTGCGCGCACGGGTGAGGGGAACCTCCTGGCATCGGCGGTCGAGGCAGCCCGCGCACGGGCCAGCGTGGGTGAAATCTCTGATGCGATGCGCGAAGCCTTCGGGGACTACTCGGCTGTGCCTGAAGTCGTCGGTGACATCTATGGTCCGGCGAGCGAGAACGATCCGGAATATCAAACCCTGAAAGGGCGGCTTTCAGAACAGGTCCGCAAGTCGGGACGCAAACCAAAAATCCTGATTGCCAAGCTTGGACAAGACGGCCATGACCGAGGAGCCAAGGTGATTGCCTCGGCTTTTGGAGACATCGGCTTTGATGTCGTGGCAGGCCCACTTTTCCAGACCCCTGACGAGGCGGCGGATCTCGCTATGGGCGAAATGGTCGATATCCTCGGCGTCTCCTCGCTCGCCGCTGGCCACAAGACGCTCATGCCTGAGCTTGTTGCTCGCCTGAAGGCCAAGGGTGCCGACCACGTCATCGTCGTCTGCGGCGGTGTTATTCCCCGCAAGGATTATGAGTTCCTGTACGAACATGGGGTCGCTGCAGTGTTCGGCCCTGGCACTAATGTCGTCGATGCAGCCCGCGCGGTACTCGACCTCACCCAGGGAAGGCTGCGCAATGCATGATTTCCTTACATGGGTCAACCACGTCGCCTTGGCAGTGCCCAGTCTCGAGGTCGCCGTTGCGCGCTATCGCGATAGCTTCGCCGCCACGGTCTCCGAGCCGCTTGCACTGCCTGAGCATGGCGTCACCGTCGCCTTCGTGGCGATTGCCAACACGATCGAACGGCTCGAACCGCTCGGCGACAACTCGCCGATTGCGAGCTTCGTGGCTAAGAATCCGGACGGTGGCATGCACCACATTTACTACGAAGTGACCGACATCCTCGCCGCCCGCGACCGGTTGAAGGCGGCGGGCGCGCGCGTGCTTGGAAGCGGTGAGCCGAAGGTCGGCGCCCACGGCAAGTCTGTGTTGTTCCTACATCCAAAGGATTTCTTCGGCACGTTGATCGAGCTCGCAGAGGTCAAATGAACCGGTAGCGACAGGCAAATCTTATAGCAAAAGCGAGGAGTGATCGACGGTGGGTCACGTCATGACTGACGGTCTCCACTTGGATCAACATCGACCGATGCAATCGGTCACCGTGGATGAGGCAAGGGCAATTTACAATCCTCCCTTCAGCGATTCCGCGCACAGCTGGTTCACCGCGCGCATTTCGACCCCAATGCCATCCAGATGAGCCGGCTCTTATCAAGACCGGCGGCTGTGCCGAGGATTGCGGTATCAGTCCGCCCACTACCCGACGGGTCTCAAGGCCTCGAAGCTGATGGAGGTCGAGCGCGTTCTCGCCGAGGCGCGCAAGGTAGCGCGATCTTGCCGCCCGTCGGACGTTCAAGGAAGTTTATGCACCGGAGAAACGTGCTTTTGCCGCAGCTTGACTTCCCGATCAGGCTAATGACCTCCCCGCGCGCCGCCGTAAGGGATACGTTCCTTCAGAACTTGCCGTAGGACTTCCGTATTTCCCGGATCTCGATGGCCTTGGAGGCCTGTGCTGGACCTGCATTTGGAAGTCTCTCTTGTTCCCATCTTTCATTTCCATGGCTGTACACAGCTGCTGTGTACAGCGTTTTTCTGAATTGTTCTCGGGTATACCGTAGGAAAAAGACGGGTTCAGGAAATCAGGCGCGGAGGAAAATGAAAACGAAAGCAAGGTCGAGCGAGTCAGTTCGTCGAATATCCTCAACGCGCTGCTCCTACGAATTTGCGGCCTGCACTACCGTCCGGGTCAGGCGCTCAGCGAGACGGCCCTGGCAAGGAGTTCGGATCTGAGCCGTACGCCAGCTGACGACCTTCGGTTTGGTCGAATCGAGAAATGGCGTCGGGACCGTGGTCACGGAACTCCAGCTCGATCAGGCTATCGAGCTTTCCGCAGTTCGCCGTCACGTAGCGCAACTGTTCAGGGGCATGAGCGACCCCGTCCGTTACGGTGACGCGCGCAAAAGGATTCTTGCGTTGGAGCCAGCAGCCGTTGCCCCCTACCGTAATGTGGACTTCCAGAAGTTCGCGAGCGTCAGCCTGCAGATCCAGCGGATCCTGTTGGCAACGCCTTTTGGAGTTCTTCAAGGCGGTTGATGCAACTGATCATCGTGGACTTGCCCGAGCCGGAAGGGCCGCAGATAACGATCCGCTCACCGCGCATCACCTGCATGTTGATATGAGTAATAACCTTAAATTCGTTATATGATTGTGCATACCAATGATTTCGTTGTAAATATCTTCATCGGTTCCATTTGTATAACCACGAGCTAATGTTAAAATTTTTGTTTGCCACTTTGAACTTCTCCCGATCTCTGCACTGCATAATGTTCACAAATTTTTTTATTCTACTTTGAAAGACGTAGCCTTCTTTCAAGATAACTGCTGTATAAAGACATGGAATAGCAGAATGCAAAGTATATAAATGAGACGAAGATGAACATCTCAATCGCGAAACTTTGCCATGCCGGATCGTCAATTGCTGCTTTTCCGGCTGACATGAGGTCAAAGATTCCGACAACGAGCACTAAAGATGTGCTCTTGAAGATCGAAATGAACGTGTTCACCAGCAACGGAAGAGCTTTATGCAAGGCTTGCGGAAGAACCACCAGCAACTGAATCCGCCAGAACCCAAAGCCGAGCGCTGTTGCAGCTTCGCCTTGGCCAGCTGGAACGCTCTGCAACCCACCGCGAACAGCTTCGGCCAGATAGGCCGCAGAAAGTATGATCAATGCAATCTGCGCCCTCAATAGCTTATCGATTTCAAAGCCCGGAGGAAAGAAGACTGGAAGCACGAATGTCGCCATGAACAACAGAGTAACTAGTGGAAGGCCGCGAATGATCTCGATGTAGCTGATGGACATAATCCGAAAAATTTTGAATTCCGAACTTTGTCTGCCCAAGGCGAGGAGGATTCCTATGGGGAAGGCGAAGATGATACCAAAGGTTGATAGCAAGAGAGTGACCACTAATCCGCCCCACATCGTCTGGGGCACGAATTGGAGCCCTAAGCCTCCCCACATCAAAACCCCTACGCAAACCAACGCTAAAATCCAGCCGGCAACGAGCCAACGGCTCCAGAAAGCGGGAACAGCGCTTACGGCATAGAGGGCAATCAAGATCATGATGGCAGCGGCTGGCCGCCATTGCTCGTCATATGGATAGGTGGCGAAGAGAATGAAGCGGTATTTTTCCGGGATCAGGGCCCAGCATGCGCCAGTCTCAGGAGATGCCCGACACGCGGTTGAAATGCCTGGCTCACTGATCCAAATTGCATCCAGAACGGCCCACTTCAAAGTTGGAATCGCGATCGCGACGATGATCAGGAGAAGGATGCCAGATAACAGGAGTCCCGAAAGATTTGGCTTGAGGCGAAGTCGCACCGCTGTTTGCTGAACAGTGTAGGAGGCGTGCGAGATCATGGTATAGCGAGCGTTGTTCATTAGCTGCGCCCCACCAAAGCCACGCGTCCGTTAAGCCAGTTCATGAAGATCGATATGGTCAGATTGATCATAAGAAACGCAAACATGATCAGGGCAACCGCTTCGATGGCTCGTCCCGTGTCATTGATGATGCTGTTCGTAACGGAGACAAGATCTGGGAATCCGATCACAATGGCCAATGATGTCATCTTGGCTAGGTCCAAATACTGACTGGTGGCTGGCGGTATTATCAACCGGAGTGCTTGAGGCAACACCACGAGTCTCAGAGATTGCTGCCGTTTAAGGCCGAGCGCCGCTGCCGATTCCCACTGGCCCCGGGGAACGGATAGGATGCCCCCGCGAACGATCTCGGCAATGAACGAGCTATAGTAGATGGTCAAACCTAGTACGATCGACAGGAATTCCGGTGTAACGCTCCAACCCCCAACGAAGCGCCGTCGGTCAAACTGCGGAATGGAGACTTCCATTGAAGCGCTAAAGCAGACCAGCGATATTGCAGAGAGGATCAATCCAGCCTTGGTGGCAAATATCAGTATTGACGTTGGGAAGGTTCCGACTCCAACGGTCGTTCTCCGCAAAAGATGAGAGAACAACGCGATTGTCAGGAAAATGAGAGATGCAACGAGGAAGGTGTTAGAAAAGGCTCCGCCGGAAAGTGCCGGGACGACCAGCCCTCGATTGGAGAGATATGCCAGATCGCCTAATGACCAGGCTGATCGGATCGGCGGCAACTTCTGCAGCAAGAAGTAGATAATGAAGAGATGTGCCAACAACGGCACATTTCGTACGTATTCCACATAACTGAGAGCCGCGCGTGACGCGATCATATTGCCGGACAGGCGAGCGATCCCAAGAATGGTACCAAACAACGTTGATAAGGCGATGCCAATAACAGCAACCAAAATCGTGTTCAGCAGCCCAACTACAAACACACGATAGTTGGCATCGCCAGTCGCATAAGCGACCAAAGTCTCCCCAATTGGAATGTTGCCGGATCTCGTCAGAAAGTCCCAGCCGAAGTTCAGGTTACGGACTTCATAGTTCTGCTGTGCGTTCTGGAACATCCAGCCCATGATCGCTACGATCACGACGACTGCAATAATTTGCCAAGCCATGTTCCGGCTTTTTCGGTGACCCGAGAGCGACTGAATGATCATCTGGATGCTTCCAATCTATGTCTGTGAGCGTCGTCGCCGGAGATAGACAGTGAGAGGGGTTCTTCAACCCCTTTACCCAGATGTCAGTTGAAAGGCGGCGAGTACATAAGGCCACCGTCTCGTGCCAGGGCGTTCTGGCCCCTAGCCATATTGACCTGAGAACCCTTGCCGAAGTGACGATCGAAAATCTCGCCGTAGTTCCCGGTTGCCGAAATGACCTTCACCAGCCAATCGTTATCGAGTCCGAGAAGCTTGCCGAGCTCGTCCTGAGCTCCGAGCATCCGTCGGACTGTCGGGTCCTCGCTTGCCGTCGCAAGCTGCTGCGCGTTGGCCTGAAGAATGCCCTGTTTTTCAGCTTCAATCAGTCCATAGTGAACCCATCGCACGATGGTAAACCATTCCCAGTCGCCGCGGGCAACGTAGACGGAGTACGGATCGGCCGACATTAGTTCATCCAGGACGACGAGTTCCGAAGGATTGGGTGCCATCGTCACTTGGACGCCAGCGAGGTCCGCGGCACCAGCCACTGCCGCGTCGCATCTGCCTGAAAGGAATGCCTGGAACGTGTCCTGGAATTTCTCGAGCTGTATCAGTTTATATTCGAACCCCTTTTTCTTCATCGTGTCAGCCAATGCCCCGACGGCGGAGTTGCCGTGAGTTATGCAGAACGTGGCATCACTCATGTCATCGGTTGACGCGATACCTGCATCCCGACGGACCATGAACCCAGCTCCGGTGTAGAAATTCGTCGCCACTGAAATGACCCCCAGCGAGGCATCGCGTGTCAGGTTGGAGAGGGTGTCCCGAGCGAGCATATCCACCTGCCCGCTTTGCAGCGCCGCAAAGCGCTGCTGCAAAGTGAGCGGTACAAATGTGACCTTGTTCTTGTCACCGAGAACCGCAGCAGCAACGGCCCTGCAGTAGTCTACGTCCAGCCCAACCCAAACCCCCTGGCTGTTCAAACGGGAGAACGTGGGAAGCGAGCCGCCTACACCGCATCGCAAGGTTCCATCTGACCGAACCTTATCCAGAACCTCACCTGCATGGGACACACTAGGCAGAGTGCACTGGAGAGAAAATAAAACGATTGTTAAGATCCACCACTGTTTCATGATATTCCCCTTATTGTATTGTCCCGGGCGGAAGCGAATAACGCTCTGCATTGAGACGACCGCTCAATAAGTATTCTTGTCAAATTGTGAGCGCAGTCCGAGTTGCTTGACCTTGGCCACGCTTTCTGAAAGGTCGGCTAGGTACTGGTCGCAAATCTTCGCATGCACAGGGTTGACGGCCATCTGGATTGAAGGTGCCGGGCGCTGCGAGCGCCCGATGAACCACCCCTTGTTCCCCATTTCGTCAGCAACTGCATTAATTTCGATGCCCGGATCGACGCTCTTGTAAGCAAAAATGCACAGCTCAAAGGGTTTAATAACTTCCAGTCCGTCGATGGAATCGATGCCGTCGGTAAGGCGGTCAACTGTTCCAAGCGTGATGTCCGCGAGGCGGCGATAGCCATCGTTTCCGAGGACGTTCATTACGGCATAAGCTGCCGCCACGGCACCACCAGCGCGCGTGCCTTGATTCGACTCAGACTGGTAAGTACCTCTCGACCAGTCGAGCGCGAAATGCGCCAGCTTCTTATCCTCGGCAGAGGAGAAAAGCACGAGAGAGGCTCCCTTGGCTGCAAAGCCATATTTATGAATATCGGCCGAGAGGCTCTTCACGCCCGGTACGCTCAGATCGAATTCCGGAATGCTCCTTCCGTTCATGCGCGCAAACGGGGCGAGGAAGCCGCCGACGCAGGCATCGACATGCAGCCACAGACCGTTCTTGAGGCATATTTCGCCCAATCCGGTGATGTCATCGAAGGTTCCCGCAGCATAGTTCGGTGCCGAACCAACTACCATGATGACGCTATCGTCCAGCGCCGTTTGCAGTAAGTCGAGATCGAACTTGAAGTCGCGATCGCGCATCGGGAGCCGTTCTACCTCGAGCTCCATGAGATCTGCCGCGCGATTGAACGCCGGATGGGCAGTCTCGGACAAAAGAATTTTATACGGCTTCTTCTTGCCGCTCTGGCGGGCCCACTGACGCGCCGCCTTGACTGCCAGGAGAATGCTTTCCGTCCCTCCGGAGGTGAAGATGCCGCCGCTCGCTTCCGAGCCGCCCAAGATCGCGAGTCCACGACGGATGACCTCGTCTTCCATCCGCTTGAGGCTGGGGAAGGCACGCCCTTTGCCAAGCCCGTTCTCGACCATGTACAGGCCGTACGCCTCGCGTTGTATATTCAGCATCTCCTCATCGAGGTAGTAGATGTATGAAGGTAGACGGCCCCCTTTCCAGTCGAAGTCCTGATCCTTGAACGATTCCATCTCAGCGCGCACTTCGTTCCACGTGCGTCCATTTGTCATTGTCATGTCCATATCCTGATTTCGGCGAGTGATTTCGTTGACGATAGGCGGTCGTAAGCGGGATATCGTGGCTATCCGGGCTTACGCGACAGGCATTCCTTCTCCGCAATCATTGTTGACGCCTCCTCAAACAGGGCTCGCCGCACATCCAATTGAGCGGGATGCATCGGGCCCGGCTGGGACGAATGCGGGGTACTACTTAAAGCCCTGGGAGGCGCAACTACGGTCGCTTCCCTCACGCGACACATTTGTTATGACAAATGAACATCAAAGTTGTCCGTCTGTCAACAATCGTTTCTCAGAATATTGCCTTCGAGAGAGAATCCGGATTGCATTATTTGATGTAACGCGGCATAGATTGGGGCAGTTGGGAAGCAGAGATTGAAAGCCGAGTTTCTTGCCTGTCCGCCTTATCTCGCTGCAGTAGCTTGTTTTGTTATGACAAAAATGCGCTCGGCGCGGAGAAACGGAGGCTGAGACTAGCGGGCGGCCTCTTGGCATCCGGGCTGTCAGGAATTTCGGAGGATCATCGCAAGCGCCACGAGCGACATGATGAGCGGCCTTTTCGGCTTCGATTCCGTGGTTGCAGAACAGCAATGTCCAAGCCCGACGCCAGCGGAGCCACAATTGTCGGGCGGTCGGAGGCCGCCCAAGGCGCTACGGTCGGCAGTCGGTTTGCCCGACAGGGTGGGTGAGGGTGCCGGCGATCGAGATGCGGCCGGCCCGTTTGAGTTAGCCGATTGGGGGGACCGTTGGTGTGGCATGTGCGCGTAAACGTTCGTCGTAGCTAATTGGCGTGCCGATCGAGACCGTTTTTCTGTGACGTGACGCCTTTTGTCGTCCAGAACCTGTTTACGATGACCCCGCTGATCTGCTTTCCTTTCCTCCCAAGTTGCTCGCAGCCCAGATGGCAAACTAATAGGTGTCGTACAAGCAATCATGGCCGATCTTACACACACAGGAGACAGTGCAGGGTTATTCCGAGATACTGGTCTCGGACGCCGGGGGTCCGTCTACGATGAGATCCGCTTCCGGTTGATCAGCGGCGGCTATCACCCAGGCGAGAAAATCAAACTGCGGCCGCTGGCCGAGGAACTGAATACCAGCGTGACACCGGTCAGGGAGGCACTCCTGCAATTGGTGACGGCCGGAACGCTCGAACATTCCCTGCAGAAATCGATACGCGTCCCGGAAGCGAACTGGCACGTCTATAAGGAGGTGCGTGAGCTCCGTATCCTTATCGAGTCCCGTGCGGCAGCATATGCCGCCGCGCGAATACCCGAGAGCGCGATTGAACAGATGGAGGCGCTGACGGAGCAGCTCGATACCAAATCTCCTGCC
Source organism: Sinorhizobium americanum (assembly GCF_001651855.1). GTDB lineage: Bacteria > Pseudomonadota > Alphaproteobacteria > Rhizobiales > Rhizobiaceae > Sinorhizobium > Sinorhizobium americanum. Next base: position 14,446 of record NZ_LNQC01000051.1, read on the forward strand.
GACCTCTCCCTGCATCGAGAGAGGCTAGTCGAGTTTCACTTCGAGCTTTACAGGCATGCCGGAAAGCCTGTGTCGCTAAAGCTAATTGAAAGCCTGTGGTTGCAGTCGGGACCCTATCTCAGCTTCCTGATACCCGAATATCTTCCTCTGTCGAAGTCTCCAAGCCTCCGCGTCAAGATTTGCTCCGCATTGAGACGGCGTGACGGTATGGCAGTCGCGGAAGCAATCGAAACGGATCTCCGAAACGCACTCGGGTATCTGCTGGAGCGGTTCACCTAGGCGGCTAGGTCGCCGCGTTGGCGACAGACCTGATAGACAGGACTCATCTTTTCCGTTTCCGTGGGCATCCGGAAGATGAGCGCAAGCAAATCCTTCGACGACGCGTCGTTAGAAGTTCGTTGTACCACTAAAACCGAGGGCGTGTAGATCTCTGGGGACATGTCCGCCGGCAGCCTTGGTGACATGGCGGACAGTGGACCGCGAATAGGGGGCATGAGCCGGATGCAAGGCTTTTTGCCCGGAACTGCGGAAAACCAGTTTTCTGATGCCAAGGGGGAAGCACAGGCGGCACACCACCGTGAGCCGAGAGTACGGATGCAGGGGTCTGGGGCGGACCGACCCGTAGTAGTGATGAAGGTATTTGAAGAGCCGCTACAAACGGCTGCTTGAGAGCGGCATGTTCACCGGCGAGGGAGTAACCCAGCAGCTCGGCGTTTGCATTTCGACCGTTCACTAACTCGGCCGCAAAGGCATTCTCGAGCGTCATCGATACGCCAGCAACATCGCTACTTGTACAAACCGCCGGGTAACGTCAGACGCGTCTCCAAAGGGTCGCCGACGCACCCAGGCGCTCGTAACGCTCACCAAAAATCCTAAACGCCTGGCTACTCACGCATCATCCGTTCCCTGAAATCGCGCAAGCCTGGCTGAAGCGGTAGGTTTTTAGAGGCGTCCAACTGTATCCTGATGACGGATCCTACAGGATACGCGTCTCAGGCCGAGCCTGAGACGCCGGAACATGCGACTCTATTTTTCAGTGGAGTAGTCCGCTCCGTACCATTTGATCGACAGCTTTGAAAGCGAGCCATCGTCCTTCATTCCTTTGACTGCCGCAGCAATCTTTTCGCTGAACTCATTGTCGCCTTTAAGTATCGCGATGGCTGCTGGCGCGGCATACAGGGGATCGTTAAGGATCTTCATTGGATAGCCCTTGCTTATAGCAGTATTCGCAACAACTTTGTCAGCGATCACTGCATCAAGTCGAACTCCATCGCCGAGCCGGAGGTCGTCGAAGGCCATCGTGGTGGCACCGTAGCTCGTTACGGCGCCCGGCTTGAACTGGTAAGTAATAGGCGTACTGCCTTTCCAATCTGGGTTAAGCTTGTGGTTGGCATAATCGTTATACGCCGAGTTCGCCAGAGCGCCGACGGTCTTGCCGTCTAGATCGGCAAGCTTCGTTGTCTTGCTATCCCTGTGCACAACAGCGACCACCTGCTCGTAGTAGTAATTTGCGGGAAAGTCGAACACCCGCTCTCTTTCCTTTTTTGGTGCCATCTGACCCATGGCCATATCCCATCGGCCTTGCCAGTTGCCGGCCATGATAATATCCCATCCTGGTGTCACGAATTTGACTTCGACGCCGAGGTACTTCGCTATGGCATTGGCGATGTCAACATCGCAGCCGACGAGTAGCCCTTTGTCGTTCAGGTGCGAGACCGCACCCCAGTCCGTCCCGACGGCCACCGTGAGCGTCTTAGTGGAAAGGACGCGATCAAGCACTTCGCCAGCATGAGCCGAAATAGCGGAGGCGAACGACGCAAATACGATGGACGCAGTCGTTGTGAGCGTTTTCAATGACCAATTCACCTTTGTTCCCCTTTTCCTTGTTTAGTGTACGGTAATCCACAGACCGAACATTGGGTCTGTTCATTGTTATTGATAATGCACCACGATGTGCGGGTTGCGCCAAAAGGCGCTGATTCTCGAAATGAAGGTTTCAAAAAAGCGTCCGGAAGCCGAGTTCGCCGCCGAGATGCCGAGGGTTTGCAATGGTCTTGAGCGTCTCGGCGGCCGCCTCGAACAGGATCATATTGAGCTGCCGCTTGTTCTGATAGGCTGTTGCGGCAATCTCGGCCAGCACGGTGAACACGACAATGCCGGGGTCCCCCGCGCGATCGCTGGCCGACCGTCAGGTAGATCTGTTGCCGGTGACGTACTTCCAATGGGCGGCTGTAGCAGTTTGTACACAATGCGGTTCAAGGCGCTGTCGTCGCAGGTCTCGACATGGCCGCCGAGCGCTACGGTCCGGCACAACTCGAGCGCCGCCATGACGTCGCGCTCCCCCCGACCGATTGACCGTCATCGAAACGACGGTGGGCGGGCGCCATGACGGCGGAAGATATCGGCCACCTCCAGCGCCGGTCGCATGGCGCGATCTCAGGCCGGCGGCACGACCTCGAGGCGCAGCCGATCGGGCGGGCTCTCTGTCCGGGCGCGCGTGGTTGTCGCCACTTGCGTGTAGCGTGCTGTCGTCGACAGAAGGTGCGCCCGAGCATCACCTGGATGATGCGGATATCGACGCTCCTCTCGAGCACGGGTGGCAAAGCTCTGCCGCAGCGTGTGCACGCTGACCCGCTTGGTCAATCCCGCCGCCTTGGTCGCCGAACGGCAGGCGGCATAAAGCACCTGCACATCGATCGTCTTGTCGCCCCGTCCGGGAAACAGCCACTTCGTCGGACACGTCAGCCGCCAATAGGTGCGCAGGATGCCAAGCAACTGCGGCGACAGCCTCACCGTGCGATCCTTGGCGCGGTTGCCGTGATGGAATCTGGATCACCATGCGCTGGATGTCGCACCTTCAGGCTTACCGTCTTCGAGGCACACAGTCCCGCAGCACAGACGGTCGATACCGCTGTGCGCGCCTTCAGCGACGACACCGCTTCTAGAAGCGCACGACCTCGTCGGCGCTCAAGATCGCCGGCAGCTTGCGCGGCGTGCGCGCATAGGCAATCCGCTCGGGGTCTCCGCCAGGTCTAGCGTCACGCGGTAAAGGAACCGCAGCGCGTAGCCATCTGGTTGAGCGCTGGCCAGAAGATGCCTGCGACATCAGGTACACCTTGAAAGCGCGCACATCCTCCAGCCCCAGCCGATGCGGGGAGCGGCTGAAATAACCGGCTGAACCTTGTCACTGCATGCAGATAGGATGGTTGCGTGGCCGGCGACAGGCGGCGGAGCATCGAGTAGTCGATCGTGCGGCGACGCAGCGGGTTCACCGCTGCCGGGGCGTCGGTCATCGGTCGGTCTCCTAGTCGGGGTTGGTTTCCAACACCCAAACATCCCACTGGGAGACCGCGCCTCCAAACCCGACCTCTCCCGCGTCAGCGGGTTAGTTCAATTCCGAGTCTCAAAAAACTTGACACGCTTGTCGATTCCTCACTTCGCTTGACAAGGGGGATGGATCGCTAACAGGCCGGCGCATCGGCGGTGGAGATAGCTGTGATCGACATAGGTCCTCCTCGGATAGAATTATCGAGATGGTGTCAGGCATAGCGGGCGACCGCCAGTTCGGTGGCGTCGACCCGGCTTGCGGCCACTGACGAGATCGCTGATGACGCGGGCCGAGCCGGTGCTCATCGTCCAGCCGAGAGTGCCGTGGCCGGTGTTGAGATAAAGGCCGCCAATCTTCGTCGGGCCGATGACCGGCGTGCCGTCCGGAGTCATCGGTCTTAATCCCGACCAGAAGGTCGCCTTGGACACATCGCCAGGGAAGAGGTCGGTGACGGAGTGTTCGAGCGTGCGCCGGCGCGCTTGGCGGAGATCGTTGGTGTAGCCCGAGATCTCGGCCATGCCGCCAACCCGGATGCGGTCACCGAGACGGGTGATCGCGATCTTGTAGGTTTCGTCCATGACAGTCGATTTCGGGGCGCGGGAGGCGTTGGTGATCGGGATCGTCAGTGAGTAGCCCTTGACTGGGTAGACCGGCAGTTTGATACCGTAGCGCTTCAGGAAGACTGGGGAATGGCTGCCAAAGGCCGCCACGACCGCGTCCGCCGCGATCCGCTCCTCACCAGTAACGACACCACGCACTTGGCCGCCTTCGACATCGAGCCGCTTGACCGTCGTGTTGAACAAGAAGCGGACGCCTGTCTCCTCCGCCTTGCCGGCGAGCGCATTGGTGAACTTGAAGCAGTCGCCCGTTTCGTCCTTCGGCGTCAGCAGGCCACCGACGATCTTGTCGCGGACATGGGCAAGAGCCGGCTCGACCCTGACGCAGCCGTCGCGGTCGAGCACTTCATAGGGAACGCCGTCGGCGGCGAGAGCCTTCACGTCCTTTGCAGACGCATCGAGTTGCTGCTCAGTCCGGAAGAGCTGGACGGTGCCCTGCATGCCTTCGTCAGGCAAGCCCCGTTTCATTGCGTAGCTCGGCGAGCGCAAGACGGCTGTAGTTCGCCAGGCGCAGCATGCGACTCTTGTTGATTGCATAGCGTTCCGAGGTGCAGTTCGACAGCATCCTGAGTAGCCAGGACAGCATGGCGGCATCGAACTTCGGGCGCAGGATCAGCGGCGCATGTTCCATGAACAGCCATTTCAACGCTTTCAGGGGAATGCCCGGGGCGGCCCATCGCGAACAGTAGCCGAATGAGATTTGGCCGGCATTGGCAAAGCTCGTCTCTAGCGCCGGACCCGGCTGGCGGTCGATGACCGTGACCGCATGACCCGCTTTCGCCAGTTGATAGGCGGACGTGAACCCGACGATGCCGGACCCGAGAACAACAACTTTCACATTCCCCAATAATGGAGCTCAAAGGGCTCTTTCAGCGATATTGCCGGCGGGCGCGAGATGGTGCTTGCACATAACGTGACCGCAGCCTCCGAAAGTCACCCAGGCGTGCCGCAAAATCGTAGCCAGTACTTTAAGCTTGCCAGAACCGCGCCCCTGTCGTCATTGCATACATCGATCGCAAGTGAAACGCCCGTTGCATCGTCGGCCAAAAGTTGGTGCGTGCTTCATAGAAAGCCATAGGTTAAGATAGCCAACGGTTACCTCGGGTGCGCCGGTCGGTATCGAAAGAAATACTGGAGCTGCAAAACTATGCTGGATGATCTCGATCGACGCCTCATCGCCGCACTTCAAAAGAACAATCGATTATCGTTTGCAGAGCTAGCGGAGATCGTTGGTTCTTCAGCAGCCTCGTGCATGCGGCGCGTCAATAAGCTCAGGGCGGACGGTGTGATAATTGCCGACATTGCGCTGGTGGACCCAAAAGCTCTCGGGAAATCCCTGACTGTTGTTGTTAACGTGGAGCTGGACCGGGAGCGCCTGGATCTTGTCGACGAGTTCAAGCGAGCCATGCGTGCCGCAAAAGAAGTAACCCAATGTTACATGGTCACGGGGGATGCAGACTTCGTCCTGATCGTGGCAGTGGAAGACGTCGAAGCGTTCGACGTGTTCGTGAAGACAAAGCTCTATACCAACCCAAACGTGCGCAAGTTTAGAAGCATGATCACCCTCGACCGTGTGAAGTTCGAACCTCGCATTCTGGTCTAAGGCCTATTCAACCTGATTATTTTCGCCAGTGGACGGTGTTTTTTGATGCACCTATTGCGCTTGTGGTCTCGATTTGATCGGGCATGCGCATAGTTTGATGCGATGAATAAGTACGTCTGGCGTTTGCCAGATTGTACGAACAAGCGGCCTCAGTTCTCTTGTTCTTCATGCAGACACTAGAAGTTTCAGATCAAACGGGATCTTAGAGCGACCGAATAATAGCAACGAGCTTGTGCGTGGGAAGTACATGAAGTCCCTTGAGGGCGGCATGAAGGCAGACGCGCGCAATAACCTTGGCGTAGCCACGTTTAGAGGAAGAAAACATGACAGTTGCCACGACGAAGCCGATGGCGAGAGTCCCGGAACTCGAACCTAGCCATAAGGATGCGCGCCGTTATCCACAGGGTGTCGCCTTCATGGACGGACAGTATCTCCCAATGTCGGAGGCGAAGGTTTCGGTTCTTGACTGGGGCTTCCTGCATTCGGACGCTACCTACGATACCGTACACGTCTGGGAGGGGCGCTTCTTTAGGCTGAATCTTCATCTTGATCGCTTCTTCAGGGGAATGGAGCGTCTCCGGATGAAGCTGCCCTACGACCGTCAAGAGGTCGAACGAATTCTTTCTAACTGCGTCGCTCTCTCTGGACACAAATCGGCCTATGTCGAGATGATCTGCACGCGCGGCGGTTCACCGACATTTAGCCGCGACCCGCGTGACGCTGAGAACCGGTTCATTGCCTTTGCTGTGCCTTTCGGCTCGGTTGCCAACAAAGAACAGTTGGAGCGAGGTTTGCACGTTGGCATTAGCGAAACCGTTCGAATCCCGCCAACGTCAGTGGATCCGACCATCAAGAATTACCACTGGCTTGACCTGGTGAAAGGTCTTTTCGACGCATACGATGCTGGCGCCGAAACTGCGCTTGTTATGGACACTAACGGCAATATCGCCGAAGGCCCGGGCTTTAATGTTTTCACTATCAAGAACGGTCAGTTGAAGACTCCAGCCTTCGGAGTTCTTCCAGGGATTACGCGGCAGACCGTTTTCGAACTGTGCAAAGAAGTCGGGCTAACGGTCGCTGCTGCGGACCTATCGCGTGATGAACTGAACGAAGCGGACGAGGTATTCATCACCTCGACCGCAGGGGGTATCATGCCGGTGACGCGCGTCGATGGTCGCTCCATCGCAAACGGCAAAGTCGGCATCGTGACGCGCCAACTGACGGATCTGTACTGGAAGAAGCATTCGGACAATGCTTGGTCGACCGCTGTGAACTATGAGTGACTAGGTAAGCGCTGGCTTCGATCCGACGGCTCCCACTTTGAGGAGCCGTCATTTTTTGGCTGAAAACTCCCAGGATACATCGATGACCCAAGCCTTTCTTGCGCATCTCAGACAGGAGCTGGCGGACCTTAAGTCCGCCGGCCTCTACAAATCGGAACGGATTATCACTTCACGTCAGTCTTCAGAGATCGAGGTTGCCGACGGTAGCACTGTACTGAATTTCTGCGCCAACAACTATCTCGGTCTCGCGGATAACGAAGAGATCGCTGACGCGGCCAAGAAGGCGATTGACCGCTATGGCTACGGTATGGCCTCGGTGCGCTTCATCTGCGGCACGCAGGAAGAGCACAAGCAGCTCGAAGCGCGGATTTCCAGTTTTCTGGGTATGGCAGACACCATCCTTTATTCCTCCTGCTTTGATGCCAATGGCGGCCTGTTCGAGACGCTTCTTGGCGAAGAAGACGCAATCATCTCCGACGCGCTGAACCATGCCTCGATCATCGATGGCGTGCGGCTCTCCAAGGCAAAACGCTTCCGCTACGCCAACGACGACATGGCGGCGCTTGAGGAGGAACTTAGGAAGGCGGAAGGCGCGCGGTTCAAGTTGATTGCAACTGATGGCGTATTCTCGATGGACGGCATCATCGCAAATCTCAAGGGCGTTTGCGACCTCGCCGACAAGTACGATGCGATGGTCATGGTGGACGATAGCCACGCCGTTGGTTTCGTCGGTGAGCATGGGCGCGGCTCTGCCGAATATTGCGGCGTGGAGGGCAGGGTAGACATTATCACCGGCACGCTCGGCAAGGCGCTCGGTGGCGCCTCCGGCGGCTATACATCAGGCGCTACAGAAGTGATCGACTGGCTGCGCCAGCGCTCTCGGCCCTATCTCTTCTCGAACACGCTGGCGCCGGTGATTGCCAGTGCCTCACTAAAGGTATTCGACATCGTCGAGCACGGCAGTGGTTTGCGCCAAAAGCTTTACGTTAACGCAGAGCATTTTCGGTCGAAAATGAGAAAGGCCGGCTTCAGTCTTGCGGGCGCGGACCACCCCATCATTCCGGTGATGTTAGGGGACGCCTTCCTGGCCCAGCGTATGGCCGAGCAAATGCTGTCGCGTGGAATTTATGTTGTCGGATTTTGCTTTCCGGTTGTGCCGAAGGGGCAAGCACGTATCCGCACTCAAATGTCGGCGGCTCATTCATTTGCCGATGTCGATAGCGCAGTCGAGAAGTTTGTGGAGGTCGGGAAAGAATTGGGCGTCATTCCATAGCTATATCGGCACCAAGTGGCAGGTTTATTAAAAAATCCTGGCAGTTCAGATGAGTTCTTGTTGGGAAAAGATCGGGCTGCAGGGTCGTCTCAAGCCACGGTCACGCGACAACCTATCCGTGGCAATGAGCAGCATTCTTACGCATCCGATTAAGAAGCGCCGCAGCCGAGCAGGGTGTTCGATCATGAATTAGCCCCCGAAAGGCCCGGACATGCTCCCCCACTTAGCTAAGTGGGCAGGAGTAATGTTGGTAATATGACTAGCAGCAATATTAAGATGGAAGTTCTCTCCGGGCCGGAAAGTCGGCGGCGCTGGAGCACGGCAGAGAAGCTGGCGATCATCCACGAGACCTATGAGGCGGACGCGACGGTGAGCATCGTCGCGCGTCGGCACGGCATCCAGCCGAACCAGTTGTTCGCCTGGCGCAAGCTGGCGTCCCAAGGGGCACTCACGGCGACGGCCGCCGAAGAGGAGGTCGTTCCGGCTTCGGAATACCGGGCGCTTCAGGCCCAGGTGAAGGAGTTGCAACGCCTGTTGGGCAAGAAGACGATGGAGAGCGAAATCCTGAAGGAAGCCCTCGAAATCGCCGGTGGCCCAAAAAACATCTGTTGCGCTCGCTCTCTCTTCCGAGGGGGATTTTGGAATGAAGACCGTCTGCGAAACTTTAGGTGTCGCCCGGTCGAATATCGCTGCGCGTGCCACAGCTCCCTTTTCCAGAGCCAGAGGACGCCCACCACTCCCGGATCGGGAACTGGTGGAGGATATCAAGGCATCATCGCCGACCTGCCCACCTACGGGTATCGGCGTGTCCATGCCATCCTGCGCCGCAACGCAAGACGGGCGTTCGTGGCCCAATGCCAAGCGCGTTTACCGGGTCATGAAGCTGCACAATCTGCTGTTGGTGCGCCACACAGGAGCGGTCGATGATCGCCTCCATGACGGTCAGGTCCCTGTCGAACGTTCGAACATCAGATGGTGCTCCGACGGCTTCGAGATCGGCTGCGACAACAAGGAGAAGGTCCGGGTCGCCTTCGGCCTCGACTGCTGCGACCGTGAGGCAATCGCCCATGTCGCCACAACCAAGGGCATTAAGAGCCAGGACGTGCAGGACCTCGTGATCACCGCCGTGGAGAACCGCTTCGGCCGCATCAACATGATGTCCAAACCCATCGAATGGCTCACCGACAACGGCTCCTGCTTCATCGCCAAGGACACCGCGTCCTTGCTCCGCGACATCGGCATGGAACCGTGCACGACGCCGGTGCGCAGCCCGCATGCCGAGGCCTTCCGTCAAAACCTTCAAGCGCGATTACGTCGCGGTGAACCCCACGCCGGATGCCGAAACCGTCATGGCGCAACTGCCGTTCTGGTTCGAGCATTACAATAATCTTCACCCGCACAGCGCCTTAGGATATCAATCGCCGCGCGAGTTCATCAGCTCGCAATCTCCAACATGAGGTAATCGCGGTGCGATCTCCTCAGGCCATTTTCTCAGTTGATTCTGGCAGGGGTGGTTGCCCCCGATAAAATGGCAATACGGGCTCTCGATTGGAAGCGAGCCCAAACATCGTTCATTAGGGGCAACCATGAACCAGTATATCGGGCTCGACATATATTTGAAAGACACAGCGATCTCAATCCGCCAAGACGGCAAGCGCATCTGGCGCGGGAAGTGCCCTTCGGATCCCGAGCTTCTGGCGAGGATCATCCGCATGCACGCGCCGCATGCAAGACGCGTTGTCTTCGAGACTGGGCCGTTGTCGACGTGGTTCTATCCCTGACGGCCGAGAGGATGCCGGCGATCTGCATCGAGGCTCGACATGCGCAAAAAGTTTTGAACGAGACGCTCAACAAGACCGATGCGAATGATGCGGACGGGTTGGCGCAACTGGCGGAAGCCGGCTTCTACAAGGTCGTCCGGGTCAAGGCATTCGACAGCATGCTGACGCGCACGCTGGTTGGGGCACGCAATCAGCTCCTGAGCATCTCGGTCCAACTCAGCAACCAGATTCGCGGCTTGATGAAGACGTTTGGTCTCATCGTCCCCAAGGGAACTGGCCGCGTGTTCGACGGTTATGTGAAGACACTGTTGGGTGGTAATGACGGCTTGGGGCGGATCATATTGCCCCTGCTCGATGCCTGGCGCGACATACGCAGACGTGCGGCCGAGCTTGACCGTCGGCTACTCGCGACGGCGCGGGAGGTCAGGCTGTGAAGCGTCTGATGACGGTTCCGGGCATAGGCGCTGTTACGGCCGTCTCCTACGTTGCGGCGATTGAAGACCCGGATCACTTCAGAACATGCGCCTCCGGTTGGGCACCTTTGCCAAGCGGTGTCTGCTCCGCGGCGCGATTGCGTCGGAGAGCGCCGGGACTGCGGCACGTCCAATTCCGCGTACCATACCACGATGCTCGGCAAGGTTCGGGTGCAGGTCGTAAATCTCTGATCTTGTGTGTGAAGGACATGGGCTGGCACGTGCAGGACGGGGGTTCATTCAGGCCGATATCCAACATCGCGGGCGAGGCGGACGCCGTTGACTTGTGGCGTACGTTCGTGGTCTGCGTCTGGCGGCCTCCCGAAGTTTCTCTCAACAGCTGACTGCGTTTCAAATCACAGCGCTTCGCGTCATCCACATTTCAGGCGTCGCCGGGGTTTGGCGTAAATTGCTCTCTCACATACATTATTCTTCAATGGTCGTTAGGACGGGATCTAATCGGCGATCAACAGTGTGTGAAGAATTGACGTTCAACCGTGCAATATTCTCGAAGAGAGAACCCTACCGCATAGGATGGTAACGAGGGCTACAAACCCTCAGCCAAACGTCGACACGAAGGAGGAATGTTAAATGGCAATGCCAAAAGGGCCGCAGGCGTTCCCGCGGAGTGAATACTTGCGGCGACTGTCCGCGGTTAAGGCGGAGATGAAGCGACGCGGAGTTGATGCTCTGGTGGTCAAATCAACCGCGAACATCACTTATCTGTCCGGCTACACGTCCAAGACCGGCTCGACACCGCAAGCTCTTATTGTTGATGCCAGAGACGAAGAGCCGAGCTTCATCGCCTGCCGCAAAGATGCCCCAGCGGCGATCCATCAGACGTTTATCCGTCGCGATCGCATTTTTGGTTATCCCGAAGCTCTTCTTGCCGATCCAGAGAAGGATGGCTGGGATGCAGTGATAGATCTCATCTTGGAAAGTGGCTTGGGACGGAAATGCATCGGCATCGAGGCTAGGCTGTTTCCCACCCAAACGCTCGAGAAATTCAAGACAAGGGCGTTGGAGGCGAAGATCGTAGATGTTGGCAAGAGTGTCGACTGGATTAAAGGCATAAAGTCGGAGCTTGAAATTGCCTACATGCGTGAATCCGCAGCCATAACTGATGCAGGGATGCTGCGTGCGAAAGAAGTAATTCGTCCGGGCGTAACGGAGGCCGACGCTGCAGCAGAGATCATCGCGACACTTATACGTGGCGCGAATGGCAAGGCGGGCACGGATGTGGCCGGCTTCTTCCTGTGCGCAGCGCCGAGAACCTCTACCTGCCATATTCGATGGGCCGAGGACGTCTTCCGGCAAGGCTCCCAAGTCAACCTTTGTTTCGGTGGGGTTCGTCATGGCTACGTATCGCCTCTGATGCGCACGTTCTCGATCGGCAAACCCTCCGACCAACTTCGGCGCCTTCATGATGCGGAGGTCGCTGGCCTGGAGGCAGCACTTGCCGTCATCAAACCAGGTGCAACATGCAGCGATGTCGCGGCCGCTTCCAATACCACGCTTCGGAAATACGGTTTCGAAAAGGAATCGCGATGTGGCTACGCCGTGGGAATTGAATGGGTAGAGCCGACTGCCAGTATCAAGGAGGGCGATTCGACCATCTTGAAGCCGAATATGACTTTCGATCTGATGCTCGGCAATTGGATCGGCGAAGATCTCGGCTGCGTGATCAGTGAGACTTTCCGGGTCACCGAAACCGGGGTTGAAACGTTCAGCTGTCTCCCGCGGGAGATTTTCGAAATCTAGTCACGGTCTCAACTGCTTTCGCTTTGGCGTCCACAATCTCCGCCACGCTAAAGCCGCGCCTCTTTGCCACATATTGGAGTTGTCGACACACGGAGCGACACTTTGCTGCGGGAAAAAGCACGGCCTCATCGGAGTTTTTCGGCGAGGCCGTGCATCGAGGCGGTCTGGACAACATTGGGGTCTCCTTCCCTGCTTCTTTACCGGGGCGCGCCAACAGCCGGCAGCGGGTAGTATCAAGCGTCCACTCTTCACAGCGCAGGCTCGTACAGTGTCTCCAAGAGCTGCTGGCCAAACTATTTTATGCGCAAACCTGGAGCCCAGTATCCTCGGTTGAGTGGCGAAAGGACGCACCCATTTCAAACCGCGCTCGTATTTGCGTCCTCACATCCCAGCTGCTGACTCATTTTGATGCAAAGTATCCTTCCCCCGATGGTACGACTTACCAAGTGCTATCTTCGAACAAGAGTTTTGCTCCCCCTGGAACGAATGCAGAAGGTACGCATGCCCAGATCTGAGTCGAACATGAAGGTGCACGACTGTGAGCGAGCCCAAGAATAGCGGTATGGATTTTTCTATTGAGGAGTATAGGACACGTCTTCAACGCACGCAGGAGGGGATGGCTAAGCATGATCTCCCCGTGTTGCTGCTGCATCAGCCTGAAAACATTCAATATCTGACAGGTCTCGACATTGGGATCGGTTTTTTCTCATATCACGCCGTAGCGGTTCCGAGTCACGGCGACCCTGTGCTGGTGATGCGCGATGCGGAACTCCCGGCGGCTCACGTCACGTCTTGGGTCAGGAGCCATACGAGCTATGCAGATCATCCCCTCGAACCGATACGAGCTTCCATCGACGCAGCACGAAGAGCCCTCGAAGGCCTCGGCGTGGCAGGTGGGCGTGTTGGCGTGGATGAACACTCATGGTTCTTAACCCAAGAACGCTCGAAGATGTTGCAGGCGCTGCTGCCGAATGCAACTTTTGTCGCAGAGCCGCGCATCGTTGACCATCTGCGCCTGATCAAATCGCCGCGGGAAATAGATTACCTCCGCGGCGCTTCTCGATGCGTTGAAGCAGCCATTTCCGCTGGCATCGAGATCGTCAAGCCTGGCATCACGGAGCGACAACTCGCTGGCACCGTGTTCGGCGCATTGGTGAACGCAGGCGGGGAATTGCCGCTTAGCGGTGTCATCACCTCCGGCAATCGAACAAATCTCTTACACGGATGCTATGGCGACCGGCGACTGGAGCGTGGCGACACTGTCAATTTTGAGCTCAGCGGGATCCATCACAATTACTGCGCACGTTTGATGCGTACCGCCATTGTTGGTCAGCTCAGCGCTGAGCAGCAGCGTACCGCTGAGACGATCAGCCGGGTCCAAGACGAGGCCATCGCGCTGATGCGGCCGGGCACACCGGCCAGCGTGATCGACCGAGCATGCCGCGAACCGCTGCAAGCAATGGGTCTGCAAAAAGCTTTTACGAACCGTTCCGGTTATTCGCTTGGTCTCAACTACCGCCCCTCAGCCGGCGAATTTATTCGCGAGTTCTTGCCGGGCGTGGAATGGCTCCTTGAGGCGGGAATGGTGTTTGATATGCGAATATTGGGAGGTGGGATGGGCTTCAGCGACGTCGTGCTCGTGACAGAGCGAGGCCCGGAACGCCTAACCAGCATGGAGCGCAAGCTCTTCTCGTGCATTTGAGACTAGTAGGCCTCTGTTCGAGGAGGCTGACATTGTCTTTAAGGTGTATTGCTCCATAGGCGCTTTTCTGGATACGCCAACCTCCCTTGCTGCAATACGGACCAGCGCAACGGCGTCGCGGGGCTTCAAGAGTTTGTTAGACGGTTGGCCTTGGAAGCCGCGCCTTGTTCCGCGAAGTCAAATGGGCCATGGCGGTCACCTGTTCGCCTTCCTCGACGCCAGGTTGGCGTCGAGGAACCCGGACTGCCAGTTTCGGGAAGTAGTCCAGCTTTTCGATCGATAGTTGCTTCCCCTTTTTGCGCTGCGTCGGCGAAGGGAATATCGATGCAGGGAAAGCGCGGCTTCTATGGATCATCTGCTGAAAGAGTTGTCCTCCCAAGGCGATCCGCTCGATATGAGTACAGCCAACATAATGGAGTGATCCGATCCGACCCACGTCCGCAGCATGGACGCATCTATGATGAGGTTCAAAGCGGGTACATCGATCGCATTTGCGTCGATGACTTTCGCTATCTCGGCCCATGCGGGCTAAGCGTCCTCGCCACGAAGGCGCTGAAAAGTGGCGACGGTCCCGCGTTACCCTGGCTGCAACCGAACAGTACAAGCCATTCACGCGCCGGCCGCGGGAAGAGCTACGAAAGCGCTAGCTGTGCAGCGAATAATTTTCGCTTTGGCGAGGGCATTAGTCTCGACGGCATCGTGACTGACAACCTATCTGCGGACGCGGCGAACAGGTGGCTCCTCGTCCAAAGTAATTGTCAACGGGGTCACCATTAGAACTTACTTCGATAAAGGCGGACCGCGATCGCGGCAACGCCGGCCCGCAGGCTGCTCAGCAGCATATTCTTGAAAGATGCGAGATCTTCCCCATACCATTAACATGGGCCGCGGCACGGACGGGTTCGGATTCGCCTCGGCAAGCGGCTAATGCATCTCGGCCGTGAGCCGAGCCGCGATATCGTCGCCGTTGACGATGAGATGGTGCTATCTCCACACTATCAGAGCGCCGCGTTGTCAGCCCCGCCAAATACTGCTGCCGCCTCCGCGGTCCTTCCTATGATGCCGAAGCCGTACTCCGTATAAACCTATCGCCATCGCCAGACCGAACACGCGCTGTTCTGGCACCCGCCCATCAACTTTGCCTCGGCTCCTAGCGCGGCAGACCTCCAACGTGTGGCGCCAGATGGCGCGACGGCGAGGATTAGCGATGCATTTCAAACAAACACCTTTTTTTGAAGCGACCGTTTCGGCGCTCGACGCATTTTGGCGCAACACGCATATCGTGATGCATTATCAATAACAACGGACAGACAGTTCCTTGGTCTGTGGGTTACTGGACACCAAACAAAAAAAGGGGAACTAAGGTGAATTGGTCATTGAAAACTCTCACGGCGATTGCCTCGTTTGCATTTGCGTCGTTCTCGGTCAATCTCTCGGCCCATGCTGGCGAAGTACTTAACCGCGTCCTTGCCAAGAAGACGCTGACAGTGGCGACAAGCGCCAACTGGCACCCCGCCTCATTTATGAATGACAAAGGTCAACTCGACGGCTTCGATATCGAAGTTGCCAAAGGCGTCGCAAAGTACATGGGTGTGGAGGCTCAATTTGTGACGCCCGGCTGGGATATCATAACTTCAGGAAAATGGGAGGGCCGTTGGGACCTTACCATGGGTCAGATGACGCCGACCGCGCCGCGCGCCAAGCTATTCGATTTTGCAGCGGTATACATCTACGGCAACACAGTTGCCGTCGTTCACAAGGATAGCAAGGCAAGCAAGCCTTCTGATCTTGATGGCAAGGTGATCGGTGTCTCTGCAGGTTCTTCAGAGGAATCTTATCTTAAACAGACGCTCGAATTGTACAACGCACCGCCGGTAAAGTACGAATTCACGCCGGGCGAGGTGAAGAGCTACGCATCGGCTGGTTATGCGGATGATCTCCGCCTGGGCGATGGCGTTCGCATTGACGGGCTTCTTACTGAGGAGTTGGATGCGAAAGGAATGATCAAGGCCGGTTACCCATTTAAAATTATCGGTGGGTCGCTCGTATCCGCGCCGGCTGTGATCGCCGTGCTTCATGGTGACAAGGAATTCAGCGACAAAGTTGCGGCGGCCATCAAGAGCATGAGGGAAGACGGCACGCTCTCCAAGCTGTCGATCAAATGGTACGGCTCGGACCAAACCGTCCTAAAGTAGCACTGCAGCGGCCCAGGTCAGTCTGGGCCGCGTCCGGGAGGAATTCTCATGCTTTATCAAGATACTGTAGAATCAGAGGTGTTAGTTCACAAGCCCTGGTTTGTGGCCTCGATCTTCGCGCTTGTGCTCGCGTTGTTTCTTACGATCAATCTCACGGGCACCGTAATGGGTGAGGTTATGCGCCCGGTCATAGGCGATCCACTGGAGAGTGGATTCTATGGGCGATTCGCGATCGCTTTTGTGATTGCAGTTATGTTCTGCCTCAATCTAGTTCTAATCGGCTTTGGGCCGTTGATAGTGCAAATCGTCGTCGTATGGCTCGAATTGCTTGTTCTCTTCATCGGTTTTTTCAATTTATTCAATCTCAGTCTGCCTTTTATCTGGGATAATCTTCCGCTCCTGATTTCGCAGGGGGTATTTACGACACTATACGTGTCAGCGATCTCCCTTCTGTTCGCATCAATGATTGCTATCGTGGCCGCGATCGCTAAGCTGTCAACAAACGGATTTGCATACGGGATCGCCAGTTTCTATACGTCCTTCTTTCGTGGCCTGCCGCTTCTGATGCAGATCTACCTCGTCTATCTCGGTTTGCCGCAACTTGGAATTGTGATCGATGCTGTTCCTTCGGGAATTTTGGCGCTGTCACTTTGCATTGGCGCCTATATGACGGAGATCTTCCGCTCCGGTATTGCTAGCATCGATCGAGGCCAGTGGGAAGCTTCCCGGTCCATGGGGTTCGGCTTTGGCCTCACCATGCGTAGAATCGTTCTGCCGCAGGCGTTGCCCGTCATCATTCCGCCGACGGGGAATATGTTTATCGGAATGCTGAAGGACAGCTCGCTCGTTTCGGTGCTGGGAGTGTGGGAGTTGACTTTCCTTGCTCGAACGATCGGCCAACCAACCTTCCATCACATGGAAATGCTAATTGCTGCGGCAATTATTTATTGGATTCTGTCCGTTTGTCTGGAAATGATTCAAGGCAGGATCGAGCGTCACTATGCGAGGAGCAAGGTGCGATGACCGCGAGCAAGATACATCAATTGAAAAATGTCCCCTCTCAGCGCGAGCCTACGGACGCAGCCGACATGTTGCACCTGCAGCCAACTTCGTTTCAAGGACCATCAGGCAAGAAGCAGGTAACGATGACTTCGGACAAAATCATTGAGGCGACCCATGTCTCCAAGTGGTACGGCACCTTCAGAGCGTTAACAGATGTCAATCTCACCGTCCGCAAGGGCGAACGCATCGTCATCTGCGGCCCCTCCGGATCGGGTAAGTCGACGCTGATCCGCTGCTTCAACCGGCTCGAAGCGCATCAGGAAGGTGAGATCACTGTCAATGGGATCAGATTGCACAACAAGATGCGCAACGTGACTGAAGTTCGCAAGAACGTCGGCATGGTATTTCAGCATTTCAATCTCTTCCCGCACATGACCGTGCTGATGAACTGTATGGCTGGTCCGATGTGGATCAAGGACGTGCCAGAAGCCGAGGCCAAGAAGACCGCCCTACAATTCCTCGAGCGTGTGCGCATTCCCGAACAGGCGAACAAATACCCCGTGCAACTTTCCGGCGGGCAACAGCAACGCGTTGCCATTGCTCGCTCGCTCTGCATGGAGCCGGCCGTCATGCTGTTCGACGAGCCCACCTCGGCGCTGGACCCGGAAATGGTGTCGGAAGTGCTGGAAACCATGACAAGCCTTGCCCGCGACGGAATGACCATGGTCTGCGTCACCCACGAAATGGGCTTTGCTCGCGCCGTCGCAGACCGCGTCATCTTCATGGATGCAGGCCGCATCGTCGAAGAAGCCGCTCCCAAAGACTTCTTTACCAAACCCCAGCACGACAGAACAAAGCTTTTCCTGGGCCAAATCTTGCAGCACTGAGTGGCTCGGCGACGTCAACGATGGTTCCAGGGGGCCATGCCCCTTGAAGCCATAGCTAGGCGCGCCCTAGTAAGTGAGTTCGGTGCCCTTTTTTGCTGCGGCAACTGCGGGCGAAGGAACAACCGGGAAATCGCGGCGCTAATCGCCTTGAGACCGTTTTCGTAAGGTGATTGCTTGTGGGGTGGTTTCAGGGAGCGCAAGGTTTTCAATAACAGGAGTAAAATAATGGCTATTAGCAAGGGCCCTCAGGTCTTCCCGAGGACGGAATTCCTACGTCGGCTTACCGCCGTGAAATCGGAGATGGTTCGGCGGGACATCGAAGCGCTTGTAGTGTTCAACGTACACAACATCACCTATCTCACAGGGTATACTACGCCATCAGGCTACGTGCCTGATGGACTGGTGGTGTTGATTCACGAAGAAGAACCCATTTTCATTCTGCGCCAAATGGATGCTCCTGCAGCAATTCATCAGACGTTTATGAGCCGTGACAGCATCCTCGCATATCCGGAAGCGTTAATCGGTACTCCCGAAAAAAATGGCTATGATGCGATTATCGATTTTCTACACGAAAAAGGTTTGGGAAACCGCGGCGTAGGTTTTGAACTCGGGGACTTGCGCTTCCACGCGGTAACGAAGTTCCGGACGCGCCTCCCGAACGCTAAGCTTGAGGATTGTACCAACCTCGTAACGTGGATTCGGATCATTAAGTCGGACCTCGAGATCGCTATCATGCGCGAGGCTGCCGCCATCTCGGACGCCGCGATGCAGCGGGCAGCCGAAGTTATACGTGCTGGTGAACGCGAAGCCGATGTGGCCGCTGAGATTGAGGCGACGCTTGCACGGGGCGCAAATGGAAAGCCAGGTACAAATATCGCCTCAAACGCCATTTGCTCTTCTCCACGAACAGGAACAGCGCACATCCGATGGAGCGAGGACGTATTTCGGGAAGGGTCGCAGATCAATATCGAACTTGCCGGTATTCGGCATGGTTACACTGTTCCGCTTATGCGTACCTTCTCAATTGGTGAACCCTCGGAACGTCTCAACCGTGTTCACGTTGCGCACCTTGCCGGACTAGATGCTGCGCTTGAAACAATTCGCCCTGGGAAGACCTGTAGCGATGTCGCAAATGCTTTTCACCGAACTTATGAAAAGCATGGCTTTAAAAAGGAGTCGCGTTGTGGCTATGCCATCGGGATTGGTTGGATAGAACCGACTGCAAGCTTTCAGAGCGGGGACATGACCGAGTTGAAGCCGAACATGACCTTTCATCTTATGCTGGGTAACTGGTTCGACGAGGACTTTGGCTACATGTTCAGCGAGTCAATCCGCGTTACGGAGTCGGGAGTCGAAGTGTTGACCAACACACCACGCAGGGTAATCACTCTTTGACCGTACAGTTCCGAACAGACCGCATGGTACCTTACAGTGGACAAGGTGTTCAGGGTCCTCCAGCGTCATCTTGTTACCAGATTCAGTCGATCACGGGGGTGTATGCTCCCGTGTCAAACCGGACGTTATCCGAAAACCATCTCAAAGCAATAAAGCTTTTTTGACACCGAGGAGCCAACCCATGTCTTCGCAAAGCACCGTTCTTGGAATACTTGAGCTGGATGAAGGCCTGTCGACTGATGATCCAACTTATGTTCCGCGTGAAGGCTCCCTCTTCCACCCGGCGACCTTTGACCGACCTATCATCACAGAAATGGTGGATGGTGCGTTTGCTGAAGTAGTCATTCGGGGTGACGCTTCGCTTGAAGGCGCTTGTGTGGCAGCAGCCCAGCGCCTGGTCGATCGAGGTGCCGGCGTGATTACCGCTGACTGCGGCTTTATGGTTCGTCACCAAGCAGCGATCTCTACAGCGGTCAATGTGCCGGTCGTGACCTCAAGCCTGCTTTTTGTTCCTGCTCTGCTGCGACAGTTAGCTCCAGCGAAAAAGCTCGCGGTAATAACGGCTGACTCGCGGCATTTCAGTGAAGACCTGTTGGGTATACAACACCCCGGCGACCGGAGGCGTGTAGTCATCGGAGGGATTGAAGATGGCGTATACGTGCGCAACGCTCTAGCCCGCCCATTCGTGCGAACTGACGTTGATCAGATCGAACGGGAGGTTGGCGGCTGCATCGCACGACTCCGCGTCGAGCACCCCGAGATTGCGTTGATACTCTTCGAGTGCACCGGTTTTCCGGTTGTCACAAACGCCCTTCGGCGCAAGACAGGGTTGCCGATCTATGATATCACGGACCTTTGTAGACTAACCCTTTCGACGGCTGGCATTCGCGTTTGACGTGTAAGGCCGACGAAACGCTGCGGGTCGACTCTGCAGGGTCCGGCGCGAGAAGCTTACGCCGAGCGGTATGGTTCGACGGATCAGGATAGTAAATCATCGAGCCGTGGTTGCCGAATGGCGCCACGGCTCACCCATTTAGGTGCATCCTCAACCGCGGGGTCCGACTTAAGCCCTGCGGTACGCCGACGACGTGCTGAAGCTCGTTCGGTCATTTGCGCAATGGCCGTGGTTAAGAACGGTCGTTATCCGCTTGCGCCCTAGTCGCTTGCCGTGGATTGGAGGCGCTCAAGCGCGACGACCGCAATACTGGCATGGGATCGCGCCGGAGAAAAGGGGAGCCGCCAAAACGGCCAATCGGGTGCTGTCGCGGAATACGGGGAGCTCGTCCGCTGAAACGCGCCGAAGTCGTCGAGGATCAAACAATCGACGTAGGCTTTGGGGGAGGACAGAGGCCGGAGATAGGCGCCCCATCGCCGCACCAGGTGTTCCGGCGTCGATCCAGGGAGCCAGCGCACGATTCTTTGGGCGCTGGACCGTCGAAGAGCTGCAGCCGCGTGGCGCCGTGGATCCACGACGCCACCACTCTTTTCATACCGATCCATTTTGCGCCGTATCCATTTCAACAGTTAGCGCAGTTTGACGAAAACTCCGCTTGCATACTTGTTATCGCTATGTAGTTTTACACTGCGCACAAAATCCGGAGGAGATGCTGTGAGCGAGACAAAGCCAGATCTAACAATAGGTGAGCACAATAAGCCGGGTTGGAACCAGCTAAACTATCGCCGACACGGTTCATGAGCTCTTCGCCCGCCCCGGTTCAGCGTTACACCCGGCTTCATGCGCTCTGTTCCGGATCGGCGGCAAGGTCGACAGCGTCGTCTTCCAGAAATTCCGGGAAACGTGCCAAGACTGCGTGAGCCGATCGTCGGCTACAGCTTTGCGCCTCGATGCCTGTTAGCCATCGACATCTGCCGCGAGAAGGCGCCCGATCTAGGTGATGTCGTCCAAGATAACGCAGTGGACTCTTGCGTTATGATGCGCCTCATCGAGCCGACAAACGACCGCGTTATAGCGAGATAGCGGATCTCAAGAAGGACACTCTTCGGACGTTTCGACGTGGAATGCAGATCCAGCCCATCAACTCTCCAAGCGGTTCGCGTTCCGTCCTTGTTGTCCACTTGCGGTCTAGCATTGCCACAGATGAGATGACCAAGGGACAAATATTTCCGCTGTAATGGAGGTTTTATGGAAAGTCATTCGAAGGGAAGCAATATCGAAAAAATCGAACAGGATAGCTTTGATACAATTGGCTCGATTAAGACGAACGTTGAAGATGGGTTTACAATGGTTGCGGTGGGCGACCTCCTCTATTCTCGTCCAGTAACAACAGGTTATTATCCGGGTTTATCAGACGTGCTGAGGATATTCAGTGGCGCCGACGTCATCTTCGGAAACTTGGAAACCAGCATCTTGGGTTCTCGGTCCAAAGGATGCCCACAAGCTGAGTACGGTGGTGCATATTGCATCAGCGCCCCAGAAGTGGGATCAGATTTGAAAGCAATGGGCTTCAACATGTTGAGCCGCGCCAACAACCATACGCTTGACTGGGGCATAGAAGGTATGCGCGAGACCACCCGAGCTCTCGATGCGCACGGGATTGTCCACGCAGGAGCCGGAGAAACTCTCGGACATGCTGGCGCCGCTCGCTTTCTGGAGACGCCGCGCGGTCGCGCGGGTATGGTGTCATTTGCGACGACGTTCAGCCCGATGGCTCGGGCGTGCGATCCAGCTGGAGAGGCGCCTGGAAGACCCGGGCTCAACGCCCTGCGCCTGACAAAAAGTACGGTGCTTCCGCAGGAAATGCTTAAAAGCTTGAAGCGTGTCCGGGAAGTGCTCCCGGGCTACAAACCAACCGTCGAAACTCCCGACAAGGTCGTACTAGGCAGAGCCATTTATATAGCTGGCGAGACGCCCGGCTACAGCTTTGAAGCTGACGCGCGAGACGTCGCCGATATATTGCGTAACATTCGTCGGGGTAAGCAATTCTCCGACTTTTGCCTTGTGACCAACCATGGGCACGAACCCGGCGAATGGAGTCAAGAGCCAGCCGACTACGAGCAAGCGTTCGCCGCAGGGTGATTGATGCTGGTGCAGACGCATACATTGTCCATGGGCCCCATATCCTGCGAGGAATAGAGATCTATAATGGGCGGCCAATCTTTTACAGTTTAGGGAATTTCTTCTGCCAGGACATTCGAACACCGGTGGGCGGTGACATGTTCGATATTTATAACAAGGATCCGCGGATCGATACAGATGCCGAAGTGACGGTGGATGAGGTCGCAAAAGGATACCCGACAGCCGAAGGATTCGTCGGTCCTCAATCCGGTGTTGAATTCTACGAGAGCGTCGTTGCGATCAGCCGCTTCGACGGCAATCAGCTTGCCGAGTTGCAGCTCTATCCAATCGAGCTACGTCGCACGAACAGGTTTGCGAACAGAGGAGTTCCTCGGCTCGCCGAGGGGCAGCAGGCGAGATCCATTCTGGAGCGAATGCAGAAGCTGTCGGAGCCGTTTGGAACTCGTATCGAAATTGAGAATCAAATCGGACGCATCCGCCGGAGGAGCACGGGCTTGAGTGGCGGCCACTGACACCAGAAGATATCGCGCCAATCGAATCTGCATGGCATGAAAATTCTACGGCGGCTTTCTCATGCCATCGGATTCGACCGACGAAATTCACAAATACGCCACTGGCAATGCCAGAGCGAGCCAGAGGTTAGGAGCGCTGTTATTGAGCGCCGCGTCCGATTCACATTGAACGGTACACACCGGACGACGCCAGCGCGGGCTTAAGGTGCGCGTAGCTGAGAACGCGTCGCCAGGCTCGAAGGGCTGGCAATGCTACGCAGGAAATCGTCTTCGGCAGTTGTCTCTCGCAGCAATCACCGACGCACCTCAGGATGGACGCCCCGGTTGGACGGCAGTCCAAGGGTTGCCTCGACGCGCAACTGAAGTTGCAAAGAAGGTTGCATTGGTTTTGGTCACCGCACCGAGCGTGCGACTAGCTACGCAGTCAATGATGCCCAGCGAGCCGATCTCGCGTTAATATGTTGGAGTGACTGACTTCCGACTGCCTCATCTCCAGTCGTGTCTCTTTCTCGATCGTTTCAGCGAGCGACCGACAGTGGCATCAGTATTTCAGGGAAGGTCACAGATTGCTGCAAACGCTTCGCTCACATGCGCCATTCTATAGCAGTGCTCGAAGGCGTTTTCACTGGGATCGGCGACAGCCCAAATTGAAACTCAACGGGAATGCAAATCGCGCAAATGGGCTAATGTCACCTTCGCCCGAGAGATGCAGGGGGAGGTGGTATCAAGAGGTCAAAAGGTTCGTGGAAAAATGAAAGAGATTAATGATTTCCGGGAGTTGCAAGGCGAAGTTACTGATTGGCGTCGTTATCTTCATGAAAATCCCGAATTGGATTTCCAGGAGTACAACACCGCAAGGTTTGTCGCCGAAAAGCTCGCGTCATTTGGCATAAATCACATTGAAACCGGATTCGCTGGGACCGGCGTCGTTGCCTTGATCCAGGGAGAAGGCGGCGACGGGCCCACGATTGGCTTGAGAGCAGATATGGATGCCCTGCCAATAGTTGAGACATCAAACAAGCCTTGGGCGTCAAAAATCTCTGGTGTAATGCACGCCTGCGGCCATGACGGTCATACGGCCATGCTCCTGGGCGCCGCAAAGCATCTTGCGAGGTCCCGCAACTTCAAGGGCTCCGTTGCCCTTATTTTCCAGCCGGCCGAGGAGCCAGAATTTCCGACGGGCGGCTTTAAAATGGTCCAGGAAGGGATCATGGAGCGCTTCGGAATCTCTCAGGTTTTTGGCATGCACATTCGCCCGGGCATCGAAGTCGGCAAGTTCGGCATCCGCCATGGTTCGATTATGGCCTCCCAAGATGACTTCGATATCATCGTTAAGGGCCGGGGTGGCCATGCGGCCAATCCCTCTAGGACTGTCGATCCCGTTGTGATTGCAGCCCAGATCATTATTGGCCTGCAAACGTTGGTATCGCGCAAAACCGATCCCCTAGAGTCGCTGGTGATCTCTGTTACCAAGTTAAAAGCCGCGAAGGCGTACAATGTCATACCCGATCAGGTCGAGATCGGCGGGACCGTTAGGACCTCCGCATCTCGCCTTCGTGATTTCGCCGAGCAAGAGATTTCTGCTTCTGCTCAAGGCATTGCGCGAGGCTTCGGCGGGGATATTGAGTTCAAATATACCCGATCGGTTCCAGCGACCTTTAATTCCCCGGAGGAAACCGATCTAGCGATTCAGGCGGCGCGCAGTCTTGTAGGGTCTGCATCCGTTGACGATAACGTGAAATTTGCCATGGGAGCGGAGGATTTCGCGTACATGCTCGAAGCGCGACCGGGGGCTTACATTTTCCTTGGCAATGGGCCAACACCCGCGTGTCATAATCCCGCCTTTGACTTCGATGACGAGGCTTTGCCGTATGGGATTGGCTACTGGGTAACGCTGGTCGAGACCGTATTGGGGGTATAATTGGCTGTTCCAAAGACTGTTCGGGAGAATCGGTTTTGCGCCGGCGCCGACAGAGCAACCCCCTAAGGAAACTCTCAGGCACAAGTGACCGTTCAGTGAAACAAGCCCAGCGAAGGGGAAAGCCCGGCCAGTCACGCGGCGAACTCCAGGCGAAGCTCGATGCCTGGTATGGCGAGCATGGTGCGTCGGTCGATATCGAGGTCTACCAGACCTTCCTGGATGAGATCGGCTATCTCCCGGGGGGGCCGGATTTCTCCAGCTCGACCGCCAATGTCGATGCCGAGATCACAACCATTGCCGGCCCGCAACTCGTCGTGCCGGTCATGAATGCCCGCTATGCACTGAACGCCGCCGATGCGCGTGGGGGCTCTCTCACTGACGCGCGCTACGGCACCGATTCCATTCCTGATACTGACGGAGCCGAGCGCGGCAAGGGCTATAATCCGGCGCGCGGTGCCAAGGTCATTGCCCGGGCTCGGGGTTTTCGCGATGCGAGCGCGCCGCTCGTGACGGGCCGCTGGAACGAGGTCGCAGCGCTTGCACTCGACGGGTCGACGCTCTCGCTGACCTTACGAGCGGTGGTGGGACGAGGCTTCGCAAATCCGGCTCAGTTCGCCGGCTATTCCGGAACCGCAGCGGCGCCGTCCGAGATCGTTCTGCGCCAGAACGATGTGCACATCGGCATCGCCGTCGGCTATGTCGTGCGCTGGGTCGACCAGGGCATCGGCTGCTCGAAGGTTCGACGACATCAACAATGTCGGCCTGATGGAGGACCACGCGACGCTACGCATCTCAGCACAGCACATGGCCAACTGGCTACATCGTGGCATCTTAGCGAGGCGCAGATCGGCGAGACGTTGGAGCGGATGGCCGCGATCGTCGACCGGCAGAATGCCGACGATCCGGCCTATGTGCCGATGGCCAGCTTCTTCGACGAAACGATCGCCTTCCAGGCGCGCTGGATCTGGTGCTGAAGGGACGCGAACAGCCGAACCGCTATACCGAACCGGTCCTTCATCGCCGGTGGCTCCAAGCGAAATCAAGAGGAGACTGACATGAACAAACTCGGTTTATCTTGCGCCGATGCAATAATCGAGACGGCGCGCTGTTGTGGCAATCGAATGGAATGGTCTGACAGCGCAAATTTGCTAAAGCACTAGGTTCGACAGCGGGCAAGAGTTGCCCGTTACTAAGAGACTTTGCCATGCCTTCTACCGAAGAAAACGCATCCACGAGCTTGCTGGCGCCATTGAAGAACCGAACCTTCCGTTCGATCTTCCTAGCGTCCCAGGTTTCGATTCTAGGTTGGCTGATGCAGACGGTGGCGCTCAGTTGGCTGATGGCCACCGTTTCCACATCGGACGTGATGGTTGCTCTCGTCCAGGCCTCATCGACCTTGCCGGCCTTCTTTCTCGCCGTCTTCGTTGGGGCGATTGCCGACAACTACAGCCGCCGGACGGTCATGATCGTCGGTCGAAGCCTCATGATGGCCGCGGCCGCGATGCTGACAATCCTCATGGCCTTCGGCATAACCGATCCATGGATGATTCTCGCGTTCAGCTTTTTGGACGGTTGCGGCATAGCACTCAGCGATCCAGCTTGGCGTGCCTCCCTTAGCGACATATTGGAGCGCCGCCATCTGCCGGCAGCTGTTACCCTGCTGAATGTCGGGTTCAATTCGGTACGCAGTGTCGGTCCTGCTCTTGGCGGCCTAGTCGTTGCCGCTTTCGGGCCGCTTGTCGCATTCGCGCTCACCACGCTTGGCTTTGTCGCCCCTCTCACCGCTTTATTGCGCAACAAATGGAAGGTTCAAACGCCGTCGCTTCCGCGCGAAGCACTTATGACCGCCATCTACGATGGTGTGCGCTTCACGGCGATATCTTCGGAGATCAAGTCAACAATCGTGCGCGGGACGCTGTTCGGCTTTGCAGCGATTTCTACCTTGGCACTGTTACCGCTGATTGCTCGTGACATTCTGAAGGGCGGTCCGATCAGCTACGGTATTATGATGGGCGGCTTTGGCGCTGGTGCACTTCTCGCCGGACTCATGAATCCCAAGCTCAGGCGAATACTAAGCCAAGAATGGCTGGTGGTACTTGCCTGCATCGCATGTGCAATATGTCAGATCTCCCTTGCTCTTACCTCATCGCTCGCCATCGCAACGCTCAGCCTTGCCGCCGGCGGCGCTGGCTGGCTCACCGCATGGTCGGGACTTGGCGTGAACGTACAGTTGGCAAGTCCGCGCTGGGTCGTTGGACGCACGATATCGATTTATAGCGCCTTCACCTACGGCGGCATTGCCGCGGGCAGTTGGTTTTGGGGTGTAGTCGTCCAAAATCATTCGCTTCCCATTGCGCTGGGCTGGTCTAGTGCCGCGACATTGGCGGTCGCCGCTCTTGGTCTCAAGCTGCCGATCAGCAATCGTTCTGACTCGGAACTCGAACCGTCGGGCGGTTTCAGCGCGCCGGCAATCGCGCTTGATCTGAAGCCAAGAAGCGGCCCTATCCTCGTCACGACGGAATATGCGATCTCTGAGGAAAACATAGATATGTTTCTGGAGATCATGCAGAAACGCCGATACGCGCAAAGCCGCGTTGGCGCACGCCAATGGACCCTCACCCGCGACGTTCAGCAGTCGTCCCGTTGGCTGGAGACGTTCCGCACACCGACCTGGACAGACTTTCATCGGCTTCATAATCGCCTCACGGATGCGGATAAGGAACTGGATCGAGAACTCCTGAAGGTGAGCAAAAGAATGAGCCCTCCGCGGACGAACATCCTGGTCGAGCGCCCCCCTGGAACCGCGAAGTCTTCGCCGCCGGTGCCTTACATTTCACAGAAGTAAGCCGCGCCTTTTGCACCGCGTTCGGTGAAGCCAGGACGGTTGCCATTTGTTGCATAGCGGGTCAGGAAGGACTTCACGGGTCCGTATTAACATCAACGAGCGAGGGTCGCTGAGACTGCCAAATTGGCACGCGACGAAATCGCTCGAATGACATATCGCCCACTTCCGCACGCGGCAACTCAGGAACGTCAACGCGGCAAGTTTGATTGCGAGAGAGCAAGATCTCGCGTTTTACCTTTAGCTCGAAACGCAGCGTCTCTCTTCACCCACCACAGATGCAGCGCAAGCCGAATACCCCATCAGTCATTATGATTGGGTTGCACTGGGCCCGCCGCAACATGAGCTTTTGCATATGTGGAGCGCAACCGGCCGCCCACACCGTGAGTGCGAATTTGAACTCGTAGTCGATCTGTTAACTTTTCTAAAGCTGCCATCCGTGCAGCAGAACCATCAAAAGCGCGCAGGGATGAAATGGAAGACGCACAAAGTGGGTGAGATTGAAGACATCTTGGTAGCTGCCAATCCTAGACTTCTCTGGTGCGAGACAGTAGCCGCGCGGCCGCCCCGTCTTCCCTATGTGCGTTGATGGCGACGCTTAATGAAGAGATCTTGAGATGTTGGCAGCCCCGGAATCGAACAGTACACTTGAATCGAGTCTCCTGGACGCGAGGAGCCGCTTCATCGCAAGGCATCCTAGAAGCGCCGAACTTCACAGCCAAGCTCGCACCGTGATGCCAGGTGGAAACACCCGCTCGGTGCTATATTATCAGCCTTTTCCGATTGCGATGGACAAAGGTGAGGGAAGTACGCTCTGGGACATTGACGGCAATGAATTTGTGGATCTTTGCGGTGAATACACCGCAGGTCTGTTTGGCCACTCGGAGTCTCGGATCCACGCTGCTGTTCACCAAGCCATGACGCAAGGTTTGAACCTCGCAGCAGTGGGCAGGGCCGAATACGAGTTTGCAAATCTCATCTGCGCGCGGTTTCCGTCAATGGAACTAGTACGCTTCACCAACAGCGGCACAGAGGCCAATCTATTGGCGCTAACGGCGGCCCGCGTCCACACCGGCCGAGACATGATCCTTGCATTTCCCGGCGGCTACCATGGCGGTGTTCTATTGTTCACCCCCCAGGGTCCGTCTCCGGTTACCGTTCCGTTCCCATTCCTCTTGGCCGACTACAACGACACGGACTCTGCCACTGCGGTGATTGAGCAGAATCGGGATCGGCTCGCCGCGGTGATTGTCGAACCCATGCTCGGTAGTGGCGGCTGTATCCCAGCGGAAATCAGCTTCCTGAAAGCATTGCGGGAGGCTACGCGAGAGGCGGGCGCTCTGCTGATCTTCGATGAGGTCATGACATCGCGCATGTCTGATGGTGGGCTCCAAAAGCGCCTGGGGATTAATCCTGATCTCACGACGCTCGGCAAGTACATGGCCGGCGGAATGAGCTTTGGAGCGTTCGGCGGTCGGGCCGACGTGATGTCGCTCTTCGAGGGGCGTCTGTCGCACGCAGGTACGTTCAATAACAACGTCCTGTCGATGGCTGCAGGACGTGTCGCGCTTGGAGAAATTTTCACAAAGGAAGTAGCGGAGGAGTTGTACGTTCGCGGTGAGCGCTTGCGGACTGCACTGAATGACCGACTTACGAGGCTCGGCGTCGCGATGCACTTCAGCGGAGTGGGCTCCGTCGCCACAGCGCACTACCGCGCCCCTACGATCCGCCGCCCGTATTCGCCAACGGCTCAAGAGGAAGACCTGCGGGAACTGTTCTTTCTCGACATGGTGCAGACCGGTTTTTATCTCGCTCGGCGTGGCATGTTCGCGCTGAGCCTTCCGGTTTTGCAATCGGATCTCGACCGATTTGTAGATGCAGTGGAGAATTTCGCAAGCACACGACGAGGGGTGCTTGAGTCGGACGGCGCTGAGCCGTGAATAAACGCTCCAGACTACGCGATTGCGCCGGAGCGAGATGTGGGTCGATGGCTCAGAATGTGCTGAACTTGAATTGCCAGGCAACTGCAGGTTGGAGCCATGTGCGTGGAAGCGATGTTAGGGAAAGGCAGAGCGATTAGCCAGGAAGCCCGTCTTTGCGATGCTTCGCTTGGCCGATCCTTCGACCGTCGAGACCCTCGCGTCGAACGCGAACAGGCGCTTGCGGTTATTGACCTCCTTGAGAACAACAGCTTCTTGCCCGTCGGTCACGATGGCGGCCCTTATCGTCTCAGGATCGAAGCTGCAGATGGGCGCCTAGAGCTGCATATCGCCGACGATGATGGAGCGCATGCCGTCAGTCACCACCTGTCAATCACGCCCTTCCGGCGGTTGCTCAAGGCTACACGCGCATCTGCGACAGCCTGTGATGCAATCAGGCGCCCTGGGCCCGAGCGACTCGCGGCAATCGACATGGGGCGGCGCGGCGTCCACAACGAGGCCGCCGAACTCTTGCGCGAACGGCTCTCAGCGAAAGTGCTGGTCGATAAGGATACCGCCCGTCGGCTCTTCACGGTGATTACGCACTTCTCGCGCGCAATTCCCCTCAACAATTTCTGTTGAGCTGAACAGAGACCGGGGGCTCACAGCTCTGAAGGAGGAAACACCACGTGACGGAACACCAGGACCTGGCATTCAGGTGAGCAAAGCTTAACTCTCAGGCGGACCTACGCATGTAAGTTCCATAAGCTATGTTATGCGACATGTTATTGTAGCAGCATTTTAGAGATGCGACATATGAGCCAGTTAGAGATGCGACAGTCGTCGCCTCTCGGGATGCTGGTCAAACGTCAACGTTTGGAAGGAAGACTGGCGACGTGAAGCGTGGTTGAGACCATGAGCGTTCGGAGTCGTCATGTCTTGTTTGATCACCATGTCGCAGAAGGAATTGCATCGTCTTGAACTGATCCAGCGGATTCGCGGTGGCAGCCTGAGCGTCGTCGAGGCGGCCGCCTTGCTTCGTCTTAGCCGCAGTCAGGTGCACCGGCTGTTGCAGGCCTATGATCTGGCCGGCGCCGATGGTCTCGTCTCGAAGAAGCGCGGCCGTCCGAGCAACCGGCGTTACAGCGAGAATTTCCGCAACCTAGTGCTCGACCTGGTGCGTGAGCATTACGTGGATTTTGGACCAACCTTGGCGGCCGAGAAGCTGCTCGAACGCCACCGGATTGCCGTCAGCAAGGAGACGCTGCGTCAGTGGATGATCGAAGCCGGCCTCTGGGTGTCGCGACGCGAGCGCAAGAAGCGGGTCTTCCAGCCGCGCGGCCGGCGCGATTGTTTCGGCGAACTCGTTCAGATCGACGGCTCGCTGCATTGGTGGTTCGAGAACCGCGGACCCAAATGCGCCCTGCTCGTCTATATCGACGATGCCACCGGCAAGCTCTTGCATCTGCGCTTCGCCGTATCGGAGAACACCTTCGACTATCTGCACGCGACGAAGGCCTATCTGCAGCACTGGGGCAAGCCGATCGCCTTCTACAGCGACAAGCATGGCATCTTCCGCACCACCCATGCGTCGAAGAAGGACAGGACCAGTGGCCTGACGCAGTTCGGGCGGGCCCTTTATGAACTCAACATCGACATCATCTGCGCCAACACCCCGCAGGCCAAGGGGCGCGTCGAGCGCGCCAACCAGACGCTGCAGGATCGGCTCGTCAAGGAACTGCGGCTGCGCGGCATCGACACGATCGCGGCGGCCAATGCCTATGCGCCGGAGTTCATGGCCGACTTCAATCGCCGCTTTGGCAAGGCGCCGCGCAATCCGAAGGACATGCACCGGCCGTTTGCCGCGCATGAGAACCTCGATGGCGCCATGTGCCGCAAGGAGATCCGCAAACTGTCGAATTCGCTGACGCTGCGCTATGACAAGGTGATGTTCATCCTCGATCCGACGGATTTCGCGACGGCGCTCGCCGGCAAGAAGCTCATTGTCTGCGACTATCCCGATGGTCGCCTCGAGGTCACCCATGAGGGGACCTCCCTGCCCTACAGGACCTTCGACACGCTGCGCTCGGTGCACCGCTGCGAGGTGGTTGCGAACAAGCGCCTGGACGACATGCTTTCGATTGTGGCCGAGAGGCAGGCCGGACGAGAGCAACAGCGCAGCAAGGGCGGACCGCGCCGCACCGGCCAGACGGACCATATGTTCGGCATTCGCGACGGCAGCCAGAGCAATGGCTATCAGAAGCGTGGCACCAAGCCTGGCCGGAAGACGGATTTCACCAAGGATCCGGTGGTCATCGCCAAGCGCCAGCAGGCCCTTGCGCAGCTGAAGGCGGCGGAGTGATCGGGGTGTCAAAGCTAAAGTTTATTCTGCAGCTGGAGCCATCCGCCGCCGACCGGGCTGCGCAACCCTGGCCAGCTCCACCCGGCCGGCGGCTCCGTCTACGTACTTTGTAAATATAGCAACTTGCAAACGCAGTAATCAGGAATAGGATGATGTCGCATTTCTAAGTTGACGACTTTGTCTCATCTTTAAATAGCTTTGACAGTTATGGCGTAACGTGCCGGATAACTCGCCTAACGCGCATCATCGCCGGTTTCCGGCATCGGCTTAGCTGCATAACGGCGAAATCCGTCTTTGGGTACCAGATATTCTGCTGCATTGCAGCAACGCGTTAGGAGCTTGAGAAAGACAGGAAGAAATGCAGCATGATCCGCACTCGGCCGTTTCGACCACCCTGGCTCCTCTTCGGAACCGGGCGTTTCGTGCGATCTGGACGGCGACGCAAATCTCCAGCCTAGGATGGCTGATCCAGACAACCGCGATCAGTTGGCTGATGACGACGATTTCCGCCTCCGACTTGATGGTGGCGCTGGTTCAGGCCTCGTCGACGCTGCCCGCCTTCTTCCTGTCCATCGTCGCCGGCGCCATTGCCGACAGCTTTAGCCGCCGCGGCGTTATGTTCGCCGGTCACTTCCTGATCGCTCTGGCTTCGCTAACGCTGGCAATCTCGGTTGCACTGGGCCCCGGCAGTCCGTGGCTGATCCTGGGATTGGGATTTCTCGCCGGATGCGGCTTTGCCTTGACCGATCCGGCCTGGCACGCCTCGGTCGGGGATATCCTGGAAAAGCGCGACGTCCCGGCGGCGGTCACGCTGATGTCGGTCGGCTACAACATCGTGAGAAGTACCGGTCCCGCCATTGGCGGCGCGATCCTCGCCTTCTTGGGCCCGCTTGCCGCTTTCGTTCTCGCAGCCCTGAGCGATCTGGCGCCGCTTGCCGCAATCTCCCGCTCAAAGTGGCACGTGCGCTCGTCCTCGCTGCCGCGCGAGCGCGTGGTGACGGCCATTCAGGATGGGCTGCGCTTTACCGCGATGTCCTCGGAAATCAAGGCGGCCATCGTACGCGGGACCTTCTTCGGAGTGGCGAGCATTTCCATTCTCGCGCTGCTGCCGCTAATTGTCCGTGATCATCTTTTGGGCGGGCCGATCGTCTACGGCGCACTCCTCGCCGCATTCGGTGTCGGTGCCTTCTCCGCTGGGCTCAGCAGCAGTTATCTCAGACGGATCATGCCTCAGGACCGGCTGATCGCGCTTGCCTCAGTCGCGTGCGGGACATGCTGCTTTCTGCTCCCCCTCACGACATCGATCCCCGTCGCGGCGCTTGCGCTAGCGGTCGGCGGCGCCGGCTGGCTGCTCACCTGGACCGGCGTTGACGTTGCAATCCAACTGTCGAGCCCCAGGTGGGTCGTTGGTCGGACACTTTCGATCTACTACGCCCTTTCCTATGGCGGCATGGCTGCCGGCAGCTGGATCTGGGGCGCTGTCGCGCAGAACTACTCCCTCACCATGGCATTCGAGAGCGCAGCCGTGGTTCTGATGCTTGTGGCCGCCGCTGCATTCGTGCTGCCGATCGAGTTTTGGGAAGAGTCGGAGAAAGAAGCTTCGGAGTTCGTACCGCCGTCGCTCGCACTCGACTTGACGCCGAGAAGCGGACCTATCGTTGTCAAAGTCGAATACGCCATTGCCGAGCAGGATCTCGAGGATTTCCTCGAGTGCATGCGCGAGCGGCGGCGTATCCAGAGCCGGGCGGGGGCACGAAACTGGACGCTCCAGCGAAACCTGCTGACCCCCACTCTGTGGACCGAGACCTTCCGGACGCCAACCTGGACGGACTTTCTCCGAATGAACCATCGCCTCTCAGCGGCCGACCAGGAACTGGGCCAGCGGCTTGCCGCCTTCCATGATGGAGTTGGCGCGCCTGAAACCGTGCTGGCGATCGAGCGAGGGACAACTCCGTCTCGCGCCCGGAGCCAGCCGATAACTCGCGTCTCGCGTCCCTGAGGAGCGTTTGAGATGCGGCAGCAGGTCGAAGAACAGCAATGCTTGCACCGTGTGTGCGACGCCGGCTCCTTTGCTGAAATCTCTGCGCTTGGCCTTCGTCAGCGTCGATCTGGACCAGCTCCCGCCCTGCGAATGGCATTTACTCCAGCCGACCAGGGCCACTTGGCTGCCGTCGAACAGGCCCCGACGGCAGCCACTTTCTCTTCGGCTTGCAACAGTATGCGTGCCACCGGCCCGGCCGCCGGCGACGCTTGCGGCGCTTCGCCAAGACAATCCTCGCGGTGGCGCTGCCGCTCGGGAGCGAGTATACAGCAATTGGAACCGCTTCCGGTTTCCGCGTCGAATCTCGGGCACGAGCTTTTCGAACAGATTTTCCTTTTGCCCAGCCTCCCAGGGCAAAGTGGCTGTCGTCGGACCACGGCGGCAGCCACGTCGTTTGGTTCCGCAAAGAAGCGCGGTTGCGCGGTCGACACTGCTCGGGGAGGCCGTGCGCGATGACCTGCATGAGCGCCACGCCATCCCGGTTTCGGCTTTCGGCGATTTCGCTTGAGCCGCCTTTGGTCGGCCGGACGGATGCAGCACAGAAGCACGAGCAAACTGTCGCCATTTTCCTGGACAACAACAGCTTTGCTCCGGTCGAGCACGGCGGCGGTCCCTAATCGACTTCATCTTGAACTCATGGTCCGGCGACTGGTGATGTCGATCACCACCGAGACCGGCGCACCCGACCTGTGCCACCACGTCTCGCTGACGTCATTCGCTGCTCTCAAGGACTACAGGCTTGTGTGCGAGAGCTTTGCCAACGGCGCGGCTGCAGCCCGACCGACTCGAAGCCATCGACATGGGGCGCCGCGCAATCCACAATGGAGCCTCCGCCCTGCTCCGAGAGCGCCTCAAATCCAAGGTCGAGATCGATCAGGAGACGGCCCGCCGGCTGTTCACGCTGGTCCATCTACTTATCTCGTAGGGGCTAGGAGTCAATTGACGTGAAGAGACAGCGCAGTGGAGGAACAACCGGTATTCGTGTCCTTTGGGCTGCCGCAGGACACCGTCCGAACGGGCGCGACGATGAGATCGGCATAATCGACCGGAAAGTTCTTCCGCAGAACACTCACGGGAGCACCATGCCGGAGCCGCCCATCATTCCCGGAGAAGCTAGAATGCAACACTGGCTACACAAGCTGACTGATCTCGCCACCATCCGTGGCGATGAAGGCGCTCGAGCAGGTCCCGACGGCAGCCACTTTCTATGGACTCTGGACGGACCAAAGCCACGGGGATTGACGTCTGTTAAGATACGACAGCTTCCCCACCGTTCCGGATGGTTTCGCTCAGTGGCTGCCCTCGCGAGACAGAGGGATTGATAAAGTCGCGCTGGGGCCACCCCTGAGAAGATCGAGTCGCAATCGTCATTGAGTGCCTCTTTTTGTATCTGGACGCTGTTTAGACGCACCTTCTGAGTGTGCCGGCCGGTGGCGTTTCATACAGTCGAGATCTCAGCTGCTTGTCGGCAGGCGGCGAGATTTGTCCGAGGCTCACCTTGTTTTTCCGTATTGCAGCAAGAATCGTCCCTCTGCTAGGCCTGCTAGGAAGTACCAACCCCTACGCAAAGGGATGGCAAATCCGACGGCAAAGCTTGCTTTCATCTTGTGCATGGCGACTCGCGCAGTACCTGCCCACTGCCAGACTGCTGTATCAGGACCAGGTGTGGCGCATATTTCAAAGCGCGCCCAAATTCGGCTCATACATTTCACCCAAGGCGTGACTCCGTAGTTGTATTGAGATGCAAGAACTTTCATTAATTCAGTGGTCCGCAGCACTTCAGACCCTGCGCGAAATCCTGGGTCGCCATCCCCTGAACGTCGTTTCTGTCGCGTAGCTGCGATGCTCATCTTTGGGCAAGCAAACCGACGGAATCTTTATCTTTGCAGGCTACAGCAATGACCGAGTTAGATCGTACGGACATCGCACTTCTTCAAGCTGTTCAGCAGAATAATCGGCTAACATCAGAGGAATTGGCAGAGGCTGTTCACCTATCACCAACAGCATGCCAACGGCGTCTAAAGCGGTTGCGGAGTGAGCGCGTTATCGAAGCGGACATATCTATCGTCTGCCCCAAAGCAGTTGGTCGATACATTACCATGGTCGTAATGGTCTCCCTCGAGCGAGAGAGAGCTGACATTGTCGATCGTTTCAAAACGGCAATACGCCATTCGCGCGAGGTGATGATCGGCTACTATATAACGGGAGAAGCTGATTTCGTATTGGTCGTAACCGCCAAAGATATGCAGGACTATGAGCAGTTCACCCGCCGCTTTTTCTATGAGAATGCCGACATCAAAAGCTTTAAGACAATGGTGGTGATAGATCGCATTAAGGCGAGTTTCGCCATTCCTATGGATCCGTAATGCTGCGGCGACGTCATGTGCGTGTTTCAGTAAGTCCCGGTCACAGATTTCAGTAAGTCGCGGACGGCAATTCCGCTAAGTCCCGGACAGTTCCGGGGCGGATTTTTACGGTCGGTTCTCGGCCGCGCCGTTTTGGCAATGTGCCTCTCACGAAGACGTTGAGAGGGGCCATGCCAAGACGGGAGCAAGCGAGACGAACGAGCGTGAAGGACATCCGGACGATCCTGCGACTGACCCATAAACAGGGTCTTTCGGTGCGCGAAGTGGCCGAGCGGCTGAAGATCGGCAAGGCCTCGGTTTCGACTATTTGCTGCGGGCGCGGAAGGCGGGGTTGTCGTGCTGGCCACTGCCGCCAGACGACGACGATGCTGTGTTGGAACGGCTTCACCTGGTTCTGAGACCGGTTCGCCGCCTTCCGGCGGCAGGCAAGCCCGACATTCCGCAACCTGCATGCGGCGGGCGCGGTGATGTGGACCGACTATCCCGGCCAGACGGTGCCGGTGATCGACCCGACCACCGGCGTTATTTTCTCCGCGCAGATCTTTGTCGCGGTGCTGGGCGACTCCAACCTGACCTTCGCCTTTGTCAGCTTCAGTCAAAAGCTGCCCGATTGGATCGACGGCCAGGTGCGGGCGCTCGCCTGCTTCGGTGGCGTCACCAAGGCGATCGTCTGCAACAATCTGGAAGGCTGGGATCGCCAAGGCGCTGTGGTTCGAGCCGACGCTGAACGCGAGGGCGCGGTGCTGATCGTCGAGCGCTGGATTCTCGCGCGGCTCAGGAAACAGGATGTTCTTCTCGCTGGCCGAGCTCAATACGGCGATCGCCGAACTGCTCGAGGAGTTGAACAACCGGCCGATGCGCCACGTTGGCAAAAGCCGCCGCGAGCTGTTCGAGGAGATCGAGCGGACAGCCTTGAGGCCGCTGCCGGCGACGCCGTTCGAATACGCGGAATGGAAATCGGCGAAGGTCCATCCCGAGTACCACGTCGAGATCGATAAGACCTTCTATTCGGTGCCACACCGGCTGATCGGCCGCACCGTCCAGGTGCGGCTTACTCATCGGGTGGTCGAGATCTTCGTAAGCGGCAAGCAGACCCCGTCTGGCGGAGCGGGTGAGCGGTCAGGTATCGGTAACGGACACGATGAGCTGCTGTGAGC
>NZ_LNQC01000052.1 GCF_001651855.1 Sinorhizobium americanum
TGCAAATGGAGTAATAATGAATAGGATGATGTCGCGTTTCTAAGTTGATTACTTTGTCTCAGCTTTAAATAGCTGTGACATGATCTGTAGCCGGGTGGGTTCAAGGATGAAGTGCGACTTGCGATAGATACCAATGGGTTATCACACGCAAGGAATGGCTCATGAGACGCACCTACTCCCAGATCGATATGGATGAACGTCGCAGGATCGCTCGCTGGCGAGCGGCCGGCCTCAGCGCCACCGTCATCGCCGAGAAGCTCGGCCGGCACCGGTCGACGATTTTCCGTGAGCTCAAGCGGAATGCTTTTGACGATCCGCAGATGCCGGATCTGAGCGGCTACTATTGCGTGACCGCCAACGAGATGGCACGTGAGCGCAGAGCCAAGCTGCGCAAGCTCGCCCGGTTCTCAAATGTGCGCCAATCGGTGATCGAGCGGATTATGCATGGCTGGTCGCCACAGCAGATCGCCGGCCGCATGCGGCTGGAGCGCCATCCGATCTGCGTCAGTTATGAGACGATCTACAAGTTTGCCTATTCCGCAGACGGCCAGGCGATCAAGCTGTGGCGGCACCTGCCTGAGCGTCGTGCGAGACGCAGACCGCGGCATGCCCGGCGGCGCCACGGTCGCCGCTTCAGCCCGGAACTCAACATCCTTCACCGTCCTGACGCTGTCGCCGAACGCAAGCAGTTCGGGCACTGGGAGTGCGATCTCATCCAGTTTCGCAAGAAGTTCGGCAAGGCCAACGTGACCTCACTGGTCGAGCGGGTCAGCCGCTTTGCGGTCTTCCTGCGCAACAACGACCGGCAATCGAAGCCGATCATGGACGGGCTGATCGAGGTGCTCCAACCCCTGCCCCACGCTGCTCGACGCTCGATCACCTTCGACCGCGGCACCGAGTTCAGCGAATGGCCGTATCTGCAAGCCGGCATCGGAACGCAGACATGGTTCTGCGACCCGCAGTCGCCCTGGCAGAAAGGCACGGTCGAGAACACCAATGGCCGGGTTCGCAAATGGCTTTCGAGAGAGGTGGATCCCCTGTCGATCACCGACGGTGAGCTGAAGGAGATCTGCGACCGGCTCAACTCGACACCGCGGAAGTGCTTGGGCTACCGAACGCCCGCGGAAGTCTTCCGCAAGAAACTGCTCGCGCAAATGCGACGTGTCGGTTAGCGTTACACGCGCAAGTCGCAGTTCGGCATGAACTTACACCGCAAAGTTAAAGTGTCCTGTTCCTGCAAAGTTGGAATGTCACTCTCCCCGGGTTTTGATGACCTGGGAGATTGCGGATGGGATTGATTGCGATGAGCGAGCGCGACCTGCAGCGGATCGAGATTTTGTCGAAGGTGATCGCCGGGCGTATGACGTTGGTGTCGGCGGCACATGTGCTGGACCTGAGTACCCGCCAGGTGCGTCGTCTGTTGAATCGGATCAGGGCTGGCGGTGCGGCGTCGATCCGGCACAAGGCGATCGGCCGGCCATCGAACAATCGGATTTGTGACGGCGTGCGCGATTATGCCGTGACGCTCGTACGCGAGTGCTATGCGGACTTCGGACCGACATTAGCCGCTGAGAAGCTCGCCGAGCGCGACGGCCTGACGGTGTCGCGCGAGACCTTGCGCCAATGGATGTCGGAGGCCGGCCTGTGGCTGTCGCGCAAGCAGCGGCGGACCTTTCATCAGCCGCGGTTGCGGCGCGAGGCCTATGGCGAACTGGTGCAGATCGACGGATCCGAGCATCGTTGGTTTGAGGATCGCGGGCCGCCATGTTCGCTGCTGGTGTTCATCGACGATGCGACCGGCAAGCTGATGCAGCTGCGGTTCGTACGATCGGAAAGTGCGTTCACGTATTTCGAGGCACTGGAACTCTATCTGAAGGCGCATGGTGCTCCGGTCGCCTTCTATTCCGACAAGCATTCGGTGTTCCGGGTGGCGAAGAAGGATGCCAAGGGCGGCCAGGGCATGACCCAGTTCGGCCGCGCGCTTTCTGAGCTAAACATCGAGATTCTTTGCGCAAACTCGAGCCAGGCCAAGGGTCGCGTCGAACGGATGAACCGGACGCTGCAGGACCGCTTGATCAAGGATCTGCGTCTGGAGGGCATCTGCGGTATGGACGACGGCAACGCTTTCCTGCCTCAGTTCATGGAGCGCTATAACCGCCAGTTTGCCATTCCCCCTGCCCGATCTGACGACCTGCACCGGCCGCTGAACCTTGCCCCGGATCGGCTGCGCGACGTCCTGTGCAAACGTGAGCAGCGTTATGTCGGCACGCAACTGACGTTCTCCTACGAGCGCCAGCGGATCATGCTGGAGGAGACCGAGGTGACGCGCGGGCTGGTCGGTCGCTATGTCGAGACCTATGCCTATGCGGACGGCCGGCTGGATGTGCGCTGGAAGGGGCATTCCCTGCCCTACCAGGTGTTCGACAAAAACCAGCGGGTGACGCATGCAGCGATCACCGAGAACAAAAGGCTCGGTGATGTCCTGGCCTACATCAAGGAACGTCAGGAGCAGCAGAGGAAGCCGGCCGTGAAGACGAACAGCGAGAAGAACGGCTATGTTCGACGCGCGCGCGGCCCGGGACGTCGGAAGGATTTCATGAACGATCCAGCGGTCATTGCCCGACGGCGACAGGCGCTCTCTGACCTCGATGCGGCGGAATGACTGGCTCTCCAACTGTCCAAGCTAGCCGAAGGGGTGCCCTTCAGCCGCCCCCTCCCTTCCCTTGCAACCCGGCCCAGCCGGTCCGGTCGGGGGCTTGCCCAGCGCAAGTGGAGATGCCGAGTGTCGTATTTCTAAGTGGCTGAAGACGTATCCAAAGTGACATTTTAACTTTGCGCCCCGGCGGACAGTTCAACCTGGCCACCACATCGCGTGTAGCAGCATTTTAGAGATGCGACATATGAGCCAGTTAGAGATGCTGCGGCGACAGTCGTCGCCTCTCGGGATGCTGGTCAAACGTCAACGTTTGGAAGGAAGACTGGCGACGTGAAGCGTGGTTGAGACCATGAGCGTTCGGAGTCGTCATGTCTTGTTTGATCACCATGTCGCAGAAGGAATTGCATCGTCTTGAACTGATCCAGCGGATTCGCGGTGGCAGCCTGAGCGTCGTCGAGGCGGCCGCCTTGCTTCGTCTTAGCCGCAGTCAGGTGCACCGGCTGTTGCAGGCCTATGATCTGGCCGGCGCCGATGGTCTCGTCTCGAAGAAGCGCGGCCGTCCGAGCAACCGGCGTTACAGCGAGAATTTCCGCAACCTAGTGCTCGACCTGGTGCGTGAGCATTACGTGGATTTTGGACCAACCTTGGCGGCCGAGAAGCTGCTCGAACGCCACCGGATTGCCGTCAGCAAGGAGACGCTGCGGCAGTGGAGGATCGAAGCCGGCACCTGGGTGTCGCGACGCGAGCGCAAGAAGCGGGTCTCCAGCCGCGCGGCCGGCGCGATTGTTTCGGCGAACTCGTTCAGATCGACGGCTCGCTGCATGGTGGTTCGAGAACCGCGGACCCAAATGCGCCCTGCTCGTCTATATCGACGATGCCATCGGCAAGCTCTTGCATCTGCGCTTCGCCGTATCGGAGAACACCTTCGACTATCTGCACGCGACGAAGGCCTACCTGCAGCACTGGGGCAAGCCGATCGCCTTCTACAGCGACAAGCATGGCATCTTCCGCACCACCCATGCGTCGAAGAAGGACAGGACCAGTGGCCTGACGCAGTTCGGGCGGGCCCTTTATGAACTCAACATCGACATCATCTGCGCCAACACCCCGCAGGCCAAGGGGCGCGTCGAGCGCGCCAGCCAGACGCTGCAGGATCGGCTCGTCAAGGAACTGCGGCTGCGCGGCATCGACACGATCGCGGCGGCCAATGCCTATGCGCCGGAGTTCATGGCCGACTTCAATCGCCGCTTTGGCAAGGCGCCGCGCAATCCGAAGGACATGCACCGGCCGTTTGCCGCGCATGAGAACCTCGATGGCGCCATGTGCCGCAAGGATATCCGCAAGCTGTCGAATTCGCTGACGCTGCGCTATGACAAGGTGATGTTCATCCTCGATCCGACGGATTTCGCCACGGCGCTCGCCGGCAAGAAGCTCATTGTCTGCGACTATCCCGATGGTCGCCTCGAGGTCACCCATGAGGGGACCTCCCTGCCCTACAGGACCTTCGACACGCTGCGCTCGGTGCACCGCTGCGAAGTGGTTGAGAACAAGCGCCTGGACGACATGCTTTCGATTGTGGCCGAGAGGCAGGCCGGACGAGAGCAACAGCGCAGCAAGGGCGGACCGCGCCGCACCGGCCAGACGGACCATATGTTCGGCATTCGCGACGGCAGCCAGAGCAATGGCTATCAGAAGCGTGGCACCAAGCCTGGCCGGAAGACGGATTTCACCAAGGATCCGGTCGTCATCGCCAAGCGCCAGCAAGCCCTTGCGCAGCTGAAGGCGGCGGAGTGATCGGGGTGTCAAAGCCAAAGTTTATTCTGCAGCTGGAGCCATCCGCCGCCGACCGGCCTGCGCAACCCTGACCAGCTCCACCCGGCCGGCGGCTTGCGTCTACGTACTTTGTAAATATAGCAACTTGCAAACGCAGTAATCAGGAATAGGATGATGTCGCATTTCTAAGTTGACGACTTTGTCTCATCTTTAAATAGCTTTGACATGATCTGTAGCGGGGTACATTCTATTTCCAAGTGCGACATGCCATAAAAGCAAGGCTTCGCCTTGGAAATCATTGCACATCGTTTCGCTATTCGCCGCTGACCTCCCCCCCAACTTGCTGCCATTCGCGCTAGCCAGATGCCCGCTGCACGATCTTCGCGACGAAGTCCGATTTGCCGCCGGTGTAGAATTTCCAGTCGCCGTTTGCCTCCGCTGCCAGCTTACGCTTAAGAGCGGCGTACTCGGCAGCGTCGTCCGGATGCCTGCGGAGCCAATCTCGAAACAGCACGCGCCTGACATGCGTTGCGTTCCCTGGGGCGCAGAGGTAGAGCCGAGTGCCATGAGAGCCGCGCCCTGAGGTGAAGGTCCACATGCCATCACCATAGGGATCGCCGTGGAATCTGAAGTTGTCCAGCGATTTCGCGCGCTTAACCGCCTCGACAACCAGCGCATCGCTGCGAAGCACTGCGTCGATGTCAATCTTGGGCTTCGCACAAAGCCCGACGACCGAGGTGCTGCCGACATGGTG
The DNA here is from genome assembly GCF_001651855.1 of Sinorhizobium americanum. GTDB lineage: Bacteria > Pseudomonadota > Alphaproteobacteria > Rhizobiales > Rhizobiaceae > Sinorhizobium > Sinorhizobium americanum. The sequence goes on from NZ_LNQC01000052.1 coordinate 5,184, forward strand.
AATGTCATCCACCATGTCACTGCCGATCAGCTCCGATATGCGGCGCTTTTCCTCCTCGAACAGGTCGGGCCATGTCGGATCGTAATCGACAACCTCTATCGCGCCCATGCGTGCAATATCCGGTTTTGATTCTCAGCTGAAAGTGCGGTCGGGGATGGTGGACCTCCGAGCTATTCCGCCGGCAGTGCCCCAAGAGGCTCACCCTGCCTTCAAATTCACCGGCTATGGGAGCTCAATTTCGCCGTCCACCACGTGGTTGAGACTTGTGCCTTCCGCCGTCAGCGTCATGCGGACCTTCAGCTTCTTGCCGGTCTGCCCTTCGCGCACCGTCTCCTCGATCTTTCGCTGCGAAGTGACACCGACTTCTTTCAGGAACTTGCGGATCGACATGTTGAAGGCGTCTTCGCTCATCACCGAACTCCTCTGTGTCCGGATAGCATTGTAGGAGAAGGCGAGCAGTCAAGGAAGCCGGGCGTGCTTAGCGGGGGGACCCCTCAGTGAGCCGTGTAGGCGCCGTCCACGAGATGGTAGCTGCCGGTGATGAAACTTGCCTGATCGGACAAGAGAAAGCAGACAAGGGCTGCCACTTCTTCGGGCGTGCCGCGCCGGCCCATCGGCTGCAGGGCTTCCAGCCTTCGGGTCTTCGCCAGCTCGGCATATTCCGATAGAAGCGGCGTTTCGATCCAGCCGGGGCCGACGGCGTTGATTCGGATGCCCATACGAGCATACTCGATCGCTGCAGTCTTCGTCAGCCCGATGACACCATGCTTGGCCGCGGTATAGGCAGATGCGGTGGGCAAGGCGACGGAAGCGAGAATCGACGTCACATTGACGATCGCGCCGCCTCCCCGTCCCAGCATGGCCGCGATCTCGTATTTCATGCAATGGAAGGTGCCGTTCAGATTGACGTCGATGACGCGCTGCCAATTGTCGAGCGGATAATCCCCCGTCGGCTTTCGGACGCCTTCGATGCCGGCATTGTTGACGGCCAGATTTAGACCTCCGCATTCCTTGAGAGTGAAATCGACCAGTTGCTCGACGGCGCCAGCGTCGGCGATATCGACGGTGAAGGGGCGGGCTCGACCTCCATTCCCGCGAATCTCGTCGACAATCTCTTGGGCAGCCGTGGGATTGAGATCGGCAACGACGACTTCCGCCCCCTCGCCGCTCAATTGCCGCGAGATGGCCGCGCCGATTCCCGAACCGCCGCCGGTAACGATGGCGATCTTGCCCTCGAAGCCCAGTTTCATGCTCTCAATCCTTCCTGCCTCTTCCCACTCACAGTCGAGCAGACACGGCTGGCTGCCGCAAGGGTTTAATCTATCCGCCAAGCTGGCGGCCCGATGGCTCGAACACGTCAGCCGGTCGTGGTTCGCGACTCGGATCTGCTGCCGCAGGATTGGCGCAATCGAAAGGGATAACGACAGCGAATCGGGGCATCTGCCCCTTCGTACCGTCCCAAATTGAGTACGCAATCCCCTGATTTCGAAGGCTAAATTCACCTCGTTGTGCCCGCCTGAGATGCGAGGCTTGGCCAGCACGCGCAGCAGTGTTAAACACGCAGTCTGGGGACTCACGAATTTTCTCAGCAGGTGAAGATGGACAAGAAGCACGTTACGCGTCGCATGCTCGTATTGGGTAGTCTGGCCTTGCTGGCCACCGGATGTAGTTCGATCGTTCGACCAATCGAGAGCCCAATCGCTTCTAGGACGCGTATCGACCCGCGCTACCGCAGGCAGGAAGTAGCCTATGACGGGGGCGAGGCACCGGGAACGATCGTCGTCAACACCGAAGAACGTTATCTCTACTACGTCGAAGGCGGGGGCATGGCGATTCGCTATGGCATCGGTGTCGGAGAGGAAGGCCGTACCCTCAAGGGCAGGGCCAGAATCGGCCGAAAGGCGGAGTGGCCGTCCTGGACACCCACCGAAAACATGATGCAACGCAAACCTCACCTGCGTCAGTATGCGGGGGGCGTCTCCGGCGGCTTACACAATCCGCTCGGTGCATCCGCCCTCTACCTCTATCGAGGCGGTGAGGACACGATGTTCCGCCTGCACGGCACGAACGAACCGTGGACGATCGGACAGGCGGTATCGAGCGGTTGCATCCGCTTGACGAACGACGACATCGTCGATCTCTACAGCCGGACCCCGGTTGGAACCACCGTATTGATCATCTGATGGTGTTTGCGCGCGTATTTGGTATAAATAATTAAGCCAGGTGTTTTGAAGTGCCCGTTGAACAGTTCCGCACCGACAAAGCTGATGCCAACTGTGTCCTTCTTGCACTAGGCCTAGGCGCCAATCGCCACTATTACTTGGAGTGTTGCCTTCGATAAACCATTCCGACTATTGAGGAAAGGACTACTTGATGAGCAGAATTCTAATCGTGATGATTGCGTTGCTTTCTGTCGCCGGCCTGACCGCTTGCGACACGATCGGCAAGGGCAAAGGGAAAGCTCCGCCGCCGGTGGCAGCAGAGCCGGCAGTAGAGCCTGCTCCCGTTTACAAGTAAAAGCTGAATTTGCTCCGTGGGAGACTCCAAGAGCCCTCCCACGGGGCGCCTTTAGACCGAATCAGCCCAAGGCAGACGGTCAAACAACGCCACTGGTTGATACAAGCCGGCTCAAATTTTGCTAAAATGAAGTCGGCGACAGAGCGAAGTGACGTGATGACATTTGCAGCAAGCCGTATCTTCCCTGTGTTTCTGGTCGCATTCGCTGCAACGGCGTGCCAGACGCAAGACGAGAAGCCGCAACCCGCCTACGTGTCGAGCAGCCAGACTGGCGGGTCAACCAAGCTCCTCTCTCAGACCCGAGAACAAGGGTATTTCATCGAATTCCGCTCCCGCTATGCGCTGAGCTACGGCCATACTTACGCGGTATTCGGCCGGACCAATGCTTCGGGAGCAATGATCAACCCCGAGGTGGCGGGTCTTGCTCCCGCTACGAACGACACGGCGCCCTATGTTCTGGGACATTTTTTCCCCGTGCCGGCAGAGACGGGAGCAAGCGACGGCGACCTCGAAGAGGAATACAGGTCGGCAAGCTGGCGCATCATGCTGAACGAGGCGGAATACAACAAGGTCGTCGCCTTCATACGAAAGCTGAAGGAAAAGTCGCGCGTCTGGCACGCGTCGGTCTATAACTGCAATGCCTTCGTGGCGGAGATTGCGCGCTCCATGGGGTATCAGACGCCAGGCATCTGGCTAAGGCCGCAAGAATTCATTACAAGGCTCCGTGAAATGAATGGCGGCTGACGCGGTCGGCTCGAGCCCTCCCCCGCTCGCCATTGGCACAATCGAAAATCAAAAGAGCCTTGTACGCTAGGGTGAGCATGTCGATCGCTTCCATAGGCCAAATTATTTGGGTGCTTGGCATCGTCGCCTGGTACTTCATTCGCCGTCCCTACGAGCGCCGTGCGAAGCGGGTCGAGGTCGTCAGCAACCGTCGCTCCCGCTCGGAGACGATCGGCCTTTTTGCGGCCCTGCTTGGCCTCGGAATCATACCGGGTTTTTATGTGGTGACGGGCATCCCCGAGGCGGCCGACTATCCGGCGAGCGCGTGGGCCGTGGCCGTAGGGGCGGCCGTCTTCACCCTCGCCATGTGGGTATTTCGCAGGACGCACAAGGAACTTGGCCGCAACTGGTCCATCACTCTGGAGATCCGCGACCGACATGAGCTGATCAGCCGCGGGCCCTACGCCCTCGTGCGCCATCCAATGTACACTTCCTTCATGCTCATGGGCGTTGGACAGGCCTTTCTGCTGGCGAACTGGCTCATGGGGCTTGCCGGCCTGGTCGGCTTCGCGATCCTGTTTTTTCTGAGGGTGGACGAGGAGGAGCGTATGATGCTGGAGACATTCGGCCCGCAATACAGCGCCTACATGGAAAAGACCAAGCGAATCATCCCCTATCTTTACTAGAGGTGCCCTGATGCGAGGCCGAGCTCTCAAGCTTTCGGCGCCGCGGCGCCTCGTCGGCGATCTGATGCGCTTTTCGATTCGTGTGCCGAGGGTCACCGTGCAGCGGCAGATGAATCTCGGTCCGTTGCTGAAAGCCAGGATGGCACAGCAAGGCAGGCCCTCCTGGACGGTGCTTTTCCTCAAGGGATACGCACTTCTTTCGCTAGAAACGCCGGAGCTGCGGCGGGCTTATGTCAAGCTGCCGAGACCACAACTCTACGAATATCCGGGAAGCATCGCGTCGGTCGCCCACGAGCGCGAGCTCGATGGCGAGCGGGCTGTGCTTCTCAGCCTGATCAAGAACCCGGAGCGTCGGCCGATCACCGAACTCGCCGCCCTGATCGAGGCGGCGCGGACACGTCCCGTCAGGGACGTCAAGGAGTTCCGGCGCGCCCTGAAGATCGCCAAGCTGCCGGCGCCGATTCGCTGGCTGCTCATGTGGTTGGGGCTCAATCTCGGCCGCCCTCGCGGCCGTCATTTCGGAACCTTCCAGTTGTCCGTTTATTCGGGGCTGGGCGCCGAGTCGCTCAATCCCATGACGCCTCTGACGACGATCTTCAACTACGGCCAGATCGACGATCAGGGCTTGGTTACCGTCCGCATCCACTACGATCACCGTGTGATGGATGGCGCCAATGTGGCGCGGGCGCTGGAGCGATTCGAAAGAATTCTGAATGGCGAAATCGCCGCGGAAGTGGCCGGTCAAACAGTAGCAGCCACCGTCGCGGGCGCTGCCGCCTCGGGTGCGGCATGACGGAGCAACTGGAGCTCCGACCGGCCGTCGTCGTGGTGGGCGGCTCGCGCGGAATTGGCAAGGCAATGGCAGGCGCTGCCGCAAGCGACGGCGCAACCGTGGTGTTGGTGGCGCGTTCGCCGGACGGTCTCGCGGCGGCGGCCGCCGATATCAAGGCCGGCGGCGAGGTGTTCACCGTCTCCTTGGATCTCTCGGGAGACGACGCGGCGCGCCAGCTCGAAACGTTTCTCTCGGCCAATGGCCTCTACTGCGATGTCCTGGTCAACAGCGCCGGCTATGGGCTCCGCGGCAGTGCGACGGTGTTGCCGGCCGGTGATCAGCTCGGCATTGTCGATCTCAACATACGCGCGCTGACCGATCTCACCCTTCGCTTCCTGCCTGGCATGGTGTCGCGCGGCCGTGGCGGCGTCATCAATCTCGGCTCCGTCGCAAGCTTCACGCCTGGCCCGTACATGGCTCTTTACTATGCCAGCAAGGGCTTCGTGCGGTCGTTCTCCGAGGCTCTTCACCAGGAACTTCACCGCACCGGCGTAACCGTAACCTGCGTCGCCCCCGGACCGGTATCGACCGAGTTCCTCGAGCGGTCGGGCGCCAACCGCGCGGCGCTGTTCAAGGTCTTGCCGAAGGTCGATTCGCAATATGTCGCCGCATGCGCCTGGCGCGGTTTCAGGTCCGGCCGTCGCCTCGTGATACCGGGTTTCTCGGCCAAGCTCGCGATTCTCATCACCTCGCTTATTCCTTCCGCGCTATTGCTGCCCCTGATCGGCCGCCTGCAGCGCCGGAGCAATGATCCCTGCCCTTGCGGATCCGGCAAGAAATACACCGCGTGTCACGGTGCGCGTCATCGTAGCGCAGAGCGGATAGCCGCGAGGCGGGGATAAGTTTGCGATACTGCGCTCGCGTGGCCCCGCGTTACACGACCGTAGCGTCGAGGCAGTGACGGAGATCACGAAATAGTGACTTCCTCTCAAGCGAGTCGAGATCTCGCCGCTAACGAACTCTAGGCACTGTCTTTTCTGCAGATCTCTCCTATCCCGAAACCACGCCCTCCGCCGAAGGTGGTTGCTTACAATGGGACCGCGGAGCCTATGCTTCGATGACGAAATTCTAATGGAGGCTCCCATGACGCGAGCTTTCTCCATTGCTCTCTGTCTGGTGCTCGCACTCGGTATGGAATGCGCGCACGCAGACCCTGTCGACACAGCAAAATCGGTCATCCGCCAGCAGATCCAGGCCTTTGTCGAGGACGACGCGGAAGCTGCCTATTCCTTCGCCTCCCCCGGCATCCGCGCGAAATTTCCGGATCGGGCGGTCTTCTTCGAGATGGTCAAGAAGAGCTATCAGCACCTGTATCGCCCAGGCAATTTCGCCTTCGGACGGTCGAAGCTGATCGGCGACGAAGTGATCCAGGAGGTGCTCATTTCCGGAGCCGACGGCAAGGACTGGACGGCAATTTACGAGCTCGTGCCGCAACCGGACGGCAGCTATAAGATCAACGGCGTGATGATGGTGCAGACCGCGCCCGGCCCGGCGCTCTGACGCGTTCGGCGTGCCAGCTCATACCGGCGGAAGATCGCCGCGCTGCCAGCCTTCCTGGGTCTCTACCATGAAATCGGCATAACGCCCCTCCTCGATCGCCTTGCGGATGCCGGCCATCAGTTCCTGGTAGTAGGCAAGATTGTTCCAGCTTAGAAGCATGCCGCCGAGAGACTCGTTCGAACGGATCAGATGGTGCAGGTAGGCGCGCGAATAGTCCCGCGTCGCCGGGCACGAGGATTGTTCGTCGAGCGGCCGCAGGTCTTCGGCATGGCGCGCATTGCGCAGATTGATACGGCCGTAGCGCGTGAAGGCCAGTCCATGGCGACCGGAGCGGGTCGGCATCACGCAATCGAACATGTCGATCCCGTGCGCCACCGATTTCAGAATATCGTCCGGCGTTCCGACGCCCATCAGATAGCGCGGTTTTTCCGCCGGCAGGATGGGACAAGTGACGTCGAGCATCTCGAGCATTACCTCCTGCGGCTCGCCGACGGCAAGACCGCCAACCGCATAACCCTTGAGATCAAGCTCCTTGAGAGCGAGGGCCGAACGTTCGCGCAGTTTCGGAAGGTCGCCGCCCTGCACGATTGCGAACATCGCCTTGCCCGGCTGATCGCCAAAGGCAACCTTGCAGCGCTCCGCCCAGCGAATCGACATTTCCATGGCGCGCTCGATTTCGCCGGGCTCGGCCGGCAGCGCGACGCATTCGTCGAGCTGCATCTGTATGTCGCTGTCGAGGAGACCCTGGATCTCGATCGAGCGTTCCGGCGACATCTGGTAGAGCGCGCCGTCGACGTGGCTCTTGAAGGTCACGCCCTGCTCGTTGAGCTTGCGCAGGCTCGAGAGAGACATCACCTGGAAGCCGCCGCTATCCGTCAGGATCGGCCGCTCCCAGCGAATGAAGTTGTGCAGGCCGCCGAGCCGCGCGACGCGTTCGGCGCCCGGACGCAGCATCAGATGATAGGTATTGCCGAGGATGATGTCGGCGCCAAGTTCGCGCACCTGATCGAGATACATCGCCTTGACCGTGCCGACGGTTCCGACCGGCATGAAGGCCGGCGTGCGGATCGTTCCGCGCGGCATCGAAACCTCGCCTCGGCGCGCTTTGCCGTCAGTCGCAAGCAGCTTGAATTGAAACGTCTCGGTCATTGGTCTTTCCGGAAAAGCAGGCTGGCATCGCCGTAGGAGTAGAATCGGTAGCCGGCTGCGATCGCATGGGCATAGGCGGCCCGCATCGTGTCCAACCCGGCAAAGGCAGACACCAGCATGAACAAGGTCGATTTCGGCAGGTGGAAATTGGTCATCAGCATATCGACGGCGCGGAAGCGGTAGCCCGGGGTGATGAAGATGCCAGTCGGCCCCGACCAGGGACGGATCTGGCCTTCCTCTGTGGCGGCGCTTTCGATCAGCCGGAGCGACGTCGTTCCGACGCAGACGATGCGTCCGTCGCGGGCCCGAACCGCACTGAGCCGTGCGGCGGTCGCAGCGTCCACATGGCCGATCTCCTCGTGCATCACATGATCGTCGGTGTCGTCGGCCTTGACCGGAAGGAAGGTTCCTGCCCCCACATGCAGCGTGACGAAGTGGCGCTCGATTCCTGCCTCGTCGAGCTTGCCAAACAGCCGATCGGTGAAGTGCAGGCCCGCCGTCGGCGCGGCGACAGCGCCTTCCTCACGGGCATAGAGCGTCTGATAGTCGGCACGGTCACGTGCATCTTCGGGGCGCTTGGAAGCGATATACGGCGGCAGCGGAATGTGCCCTACCGACATGATCGCTTCGTCGAGCACCGGACCGGAAAGATCGAAGCGAAGGGTGACCTCGCCCGCCCCGCCCTTCTCCTCAACCGTTGCATCGAGCGAACCGAGCAGGCAGGCATTGCCGCCGTGGCCGAAACTGATCCGGTCACCCGGCTTCAGCCGTCGCGCCGGCCGCGCAAAGGCCTTCCAGCGGTCGGGCCCGACGCGCATGTGCAGCGTCAGCGAGACCTGGGTTGCGACGTCCTCTCCGCGTCGGCGAATGCCTTCAAGTTGTGCCGGTATGACCTTCGTATCGTTGAACACAAGCGCATCGCCGGGCCGCAGGAACGAAGTGAGATCGAGCACGCCGTGGTCGGAGAGAACCGGCTCCGCTTCGGGCCGCACGACGAGCATGCGCGCGCTGTCACGGGGGCTTGCGGGCCTCAGCGCAATGGAAGTCTCCGGCAGGTCGAAATCGAACAGGTCTACGCGCATCTGAATGTCGAATAAAAGCAAACCCGCCCCGGCGGGCTCGTGGCCAGACCGGGACGGGTCCGTGCATTAGCGCAAATCAGGCGTCGGCGGCAACCCGCATCGAGACGATCGAGTCGGGATCGCGCACCGGCTCGCCGCGCTTGATCTGGTCGATGTTTTCCATGCCTTCGATGACCTGGCCCCAGACGGAATATTGCTTGTTGAGCCAGGGAGCATCGGTAAAGCAGATGAAGAACTGGGAGTTTGCCGAGTTCGGCATCTGGCTGCGGGCCATCGAGCAAGTGCCGCGCACATGCGAGATGTCGGAGAACTCGGCCTTGAGGTCCGGTTTGGATGAACCGCCCATGCCGGCGCGGCTCGGATTGAAGTGCTCGCCGCCGGTCTTGCCATACTGGACGTCGCCGGTCTGCGCCATGAAGTCTTCGATCACGCGATGGAAGACGACGCCGTCATAGGCGCCCTCGCGCGACAATTCCTTGATGCGGGCGACGTGGCCCGGAGCGACGTCCGGCCGAAGCTCGATCACCACCCTGCCCTTGGTGGTTTCCATGATGATCGTGTTTTCCGGATCCTTGATCTCGGCCATGGTCTTTCTCCTTCTGTCTGATCTTATTTGCCGACCTTGACGCTGATCATGCGGTCAGGGTCCGTGACGGCGCCGTTGTTGGCGTCGTCGCCAAGCTTGATCTTGTCGACTTTCTCCATGCCTTCGACGACCTTGCCGACAACCGTGTACTGCCCATTGAGGAAGTCGCCGGCAGCGAACATGATGAAGAACTGCGAATTGGCGCTGTTCGGGTCCTGCGAGCGCGCCATGCCGACGGTACCGCGCTCGAAGGGAACATCCGAGAACTCTGCCGGCAGGTCCGGCTTCGAAGAGCCGCCGGTGCCGGCGAGCTGCGGCTGAAAGCCGTCTTTCATGTCGCCATACTGCACGTCACCGGTCTGGGCCATGAAACCCTTGATCACCCGGTGGAAGGCAACGTTGTCATACTCGCCCGCGGCGGCGAGGTCCTTGATCTGCTGCACGTGCTTCGGCGCGATGTCAGGGCGCAGCTCGATGACGACGGGGCCGTCCTTGAGCTCGATCGTCACGATATTGTCGCTCGACTGCGCCTGGGCGCCTCCCGTGATGGTGGCGAGCGCCAGAGCGCCTGCAAAAGCGAGTTGGAGGATTTTCATGCGTTCTCCTTGCGTGGTGAAAGCTCAGGCCTTGTGCTTCGCCTGCAGCGCCTGAAAGACCGCTCTGGGCACAAAGGCGCTGACGTCGCCCCCCATGGATGCGATCTGGCGGACCAATGTGGCTGTAATGGGCCGGGATGCTGTCCCCGCAGGCAGAAACAGGGTCTGAATATCCGGCGCCATTTGCCGATTCATCCCGGCCATTTGCATCTCATAGTCGAGATCGGTGCCGTCCCGCAATCCCCGCACAAGAAGGCTAGCGCCATGCTGGCGGGCCGCATCCACGACCAGATTGTCAAAGGAAACGACGGCAATGTCCCCTGCCCTTTCCGGCAGGAATTCGCTCAGCGACCGGCGGATCAGATCGGCGCGTTCCTCGAACGAAAAGAGCGGCGTTTTCCCGGGATGAATGCCGATCGCGACGATCACTTTCGACGCTACGTTGAGTGCTTGGACGAGCACGTCAAGATGGCCGTTTGTCATCGGATCGAAGGAACCGGGATAGAAAGCCGTGGTCATCGCGCCTGTTTCCGTTGGTGAAGCCTTTTGTCACGGACGGCGTCTGATCGCAAGGGCGGGCCGATCCGACTCTCCTAGTTCCACCGGAAACAGCAGCGATCGGAGAATGAATGCTAGATGAATGCGACGTTCAAACTGGTTTCACACCGCAAGTTGTAGCGTGAAACAACAAGTGAACGGAACTTTTCTATGGGGCGCGCCGTTTAGCAGACGAAAGGAGACGGCCATGGGACTTGCTCTGTTTTCGATGGCGATGTTTTTCGCGATGATTTTAGCGACGATCAATGCGCTTCGCAGCGAGGCTCGTGACCGCGTGACGGTCTTGTCGGCAGCAACGGATGGGCTGAGGAGAAAATAACGGCGACTGCGGCGTGATGGTGTCGCCGCTTTGAGATGAAATGCCTCCAGGAAACTTCTGCCAGGAAGTTTCACATTAAGCGGTCTCGTTTCTCCCCTGATGAGGCCGCTCATTCAGAGCCGGACGGCATCCCCTGCCCGTCCGGCTATTCTTTTTGCCGAATGCCTACACCTTGCCATTCAAGCTGCAATTGGAGCGCGCAGCGACTGGATAAGTCGGAAGAAGCGCCAGTTGAGCAGCAAGGCGGCAGCCGCTAGCCCCAACACAAAGCCGAACCACACCCCGACGCCACCGAAGTTCAGCGGAAAGGCGAAAGCCCAGGCGCAGACGAAGCCGATCGGCCAATAGGAAATCATCGCCATGATCATCGGCACCGTCGTGTCCTTGAGGCCGCGCAACATGCCGGCGGCGATCGCCTGGAGCCCGTCCACGAGCTGGAAAGCCCCGGCGATGACGATCAGCGGACCGGCGAAGGCCAGCACCTCGGCAGCATCGGGACGGCCGGTGTCGAGATAGAGCGTCGCAAGCTGATATGGAAGCAGCGCGAAGATGGTGCTGCCGATGGCCGCGAACCCGGAGCCGAGGGCGAGCACGGCGACGGCAGCGCGCCGAACGCCGACCAGATCGCCGCTGCCATAGGCGAGGCCGACGCGCACGGTACCGGCCTGGGCGAGACCGAGCGGGATCATGAAGGCGATCGAGGCGAACTGAAGCGCGATGCCGTGCGCGGCGAGCTCAATGGTGCCGATCGTTCCCATGAGCAGAGAAGCGACCGTGAAGAGGCTCACTTCCGCAAGGATCGTCATCGAAATCGGAACGCCGAGATAGATGACCTCGCGGAAAGCCGGCCAATCTGGCCTCCAGAAGCGCACGAACAGCTCGAAGCGATTGAGTTCAGGCTGGCCGCCTATGTAGCCGATCGTCAGCGCTGCACCGAGCAGCGCCACGCCCAGCGCCGCGACCGCAGCACCGAAAATGCCAAGCGCCGGAAAGCCGAAATGGCCATAGATCAGCACATAGCAGAGCACGGCGTTGAGAACCAAGGTCGCAAGCGTCACGTAAAGAATGATGCCGGCCCGCTCTAGGCCGGCGAGGAACGCCCGCAGCACCATGAAGATTAGGCTGGGAAAGATCGCCCATTGGGCGATGCGGAGATACTCCGCAGCAAGAGCCGAGACCTCCGGCTTCTGGCCGGCGAGAAGCAGGATCGGCTCGGCCATCCAGAGGACCGGCGCGGTGATGAGCCCGTAGAGCAAAACCACCCACATGCCCATGCGCACGGAGCGGCGAACCGAGATCCGGTCTCCTCGGCCCTGGGCTTGCGCGACCATCGGCACAACGGCATTTGCGAAGCCGCTGCCGAAGATGAAGACCGTGAAGAAGAACTGGGTGGCAAGGATGATTGCGGCAAGCTGAACCGCCCCGAGCCTGCCGACCATCAAGACATCAGTGGTATTGATGGCAAGCTGTGCGAGCTGGGCACCGATGAAGGGAACGCCGAGATAGATGCTGGCGCGAAAGTGCGTGCCCCAGGAGTTGTCGGTTTGCGCAGGCACAAGTTCTCGGGTCGCGGTCAGCATGGAACAATCCTCGCTCTGCGGCGCAGCGGGCACAGATCAATTCTAGGAATATGCCGAATTACAGCACCACCGGGACGGGCGCCAGCAACAAGGGCGAAGCTGCTCAATTTTTCATCGGTCTATCAAGAAAATTGATCAATCCGCAGGCGCTTCGGATCGCCGTGCCGACCGCTCCTGCGGAGCATCGGTCGTACTCCGCGCCGCATGCTCGAACGCACCGCCCGGTACGGGCCGCACCCGCAGCAGGAACACGGACAGGCTCGCGACGATCAGGCCTGCCGCCACCGCATAGGGCGCGCCGGAGAACGAATAAACCACTTCCGGCTTGGTGAAGAGCGCGAAGATCTGCGTGAAGAGAAGCGGACCGAGGATCGTGGTTATGCTCGATATGCTGGTGAGAGCGCCCTGCAACTCGCCCTGCGCTGAGGGCGGCACATGGGCCGAAGCGATGCTGCGCAACGGCGGGTCGGCCAAGCTCTCGAGCGCCGTTGCGACGATCACGACATACACCATCCAACCCTGCCAGGCAGCCGCGTAGCCGAGCATGCCAAGCGCCGTGAAGGTGAGGCCAAGCGTAGCCGTCCTCCGCTCGCCGAGCTTCGACACGACCGGCGGCAAGACGAGTGCCATAACGAGCGCGCCGCCGACGCCGAAAATGCCAAGGGACAGTCCGATCTGACCCTCGCTCCAGCCGTAGCGGTAGGACGAAACGAAGGACCAGACGGCCGGATAGACGGCATGAGCGAGCCAGTAGAGAAAGAAGACGAGGCCTACCCAGCCGATCCCCGGATAGTTGCGCATCTGCTTCAGCGCGCCGAGCGGGTTGGCCCGGTGCCACTCGAAGCGGCGCCGGTTTGCCGGGTCGAGCGTTTCTGGAAGAAGGAACAGGCCGACAGCGAAATTGACGAAGGACAACGCTGCCGCGCCATAAAAAGGAACGCGCGGGCCGAGTTCCCCGAGGAAGCCGCCAATAACCGGCCCTAGGGCGAAGCCGGTGCCGAACGCGATGCCGATCAGCCCGAAGTTCCTGGCGCGGTTGGAATCGTCGCTTACGTCGGCGATGAAGGCGGAAGCGGTTCCAAAGCTCGCGCCGCTGATCCCGGCGAGGATTCGCCCGACGAAGAGCGTCCAGTAGCTCGTTGCCACTGCGCAGATCAGGTTGTCGATCGCAAAGGTCAACACCGAGGCGAGCAGGATCGGCCGGCGTCCAAACCGATCGCTCAAATTGCCGATCAAGGGCGCAAAAAGAAACTGCATCCCCGAATAGACGAGCAGCAGCCAACCACCCTCGATGGCCGCCTCGCCGACGCTCGCCCCGGTCAATTCCTGAAGATAGCTGGGCAGCACCGGCACGATGATGGCGATGCCCATGATGTCGAGAAGCAGGATCAGAAAGACGAGGAACAGGCCACGTCGCACAAAGATCTTGTCGAGCATCAAGCTCCTCCCCGCTGTCCGCCGAAACGGAGACAGAACATGAACGATCTCACCAAATAAGGTTTATCGCATCGCTTGCAGTGAAACAATCCAAGAACATTTCAAAGGTTCTTATCGGAATGATCACAGGAACAGATGAGTCTTCGGCTTCTGCGTGTATTCATTGCTATGACTGCCGTTGCCGTGCCCTCAGGAAATCGACAAAGGCACGTAGCGGCGTCGGCAGGTGCTGACGCCCCGCGTAATAGAGGTATGGTCCGGGGAAACCGGTCACCCAGTCTTCGAGGATCGGCACCAGCCGGCCGGCTCTAATTTCGGGCATCACCAATTCTTCAAAGGTCCGGATGATTCCGTGACCGGCAACAGCAGCACTGATCTCGAGATCGATCGAATTGGCGAGGACGGCAGCCGGCGGCGCCACGGTGATTGCCACCTCGCCCTCCCCGAACTCCCAAGGCAGCGCAATCCCGTTCTGGAAGCGGTGACGGATCGTGGCATGGTCGAGGATATCGCGCGGATGCTGTGGCACGCCGTGCCGGGCCAGATAGGCCGGAGCGGCCGCCGTGACGTAGCGCTGCACACGCGGTCCAATAGGGATCGCGATCATGTCCTTCTCCAGACGTTCCTCGTAACGCACGCCCGCATCGAAACCAGCGGCCAGAACGTCAACGAATCCATCCTCGGCGGTGACCTCCAAGGCGATCGCCGGATGCGCTGCGAGAAATGGACAGACGATCGGGGGCAGAATTTCACGCGCAACGATCGTCGGGACGTTGAGGCGCAGCGTTCCGGCCGGGTTGTCGCGTTCGCTCGCCACCTGGTCGAGAGCCCCGGCGATCTCGCCAAGCGCCGGCGCCAGCCGCTCGAGGAGGCGGCTGCCCGCTTCCGTCACGGTGACACTGCGCGTCGTGCGGTTGAGCAGCCTGACCCCCAGCCGGGATTCAAGGCGCCGCAGGGCTTCGCTGAGAGCCGACGCCGACACGCCGCGCTTCTTGGCCGCAGTCCGAAAACTGCGTTCGTGCGCGACGGCGGCGAAGGCGTCGAGATCGGCCAGGGGAAGATCATTCATTGTACTAAATTCCGTACAAGCTGTGTTGTGAATGCCGGATTATCGCACAGATCGAAACGGAGTAAACCTTGCGGCGAAGGAAACGGCAGCAAGGTTTCACCAAGGAGAACTCAGATGCAGATGGTTTCCCTAGGCAAGTCCGGACCCGACGTTTCGGCGATCGGTCTTGGATGCATGGCAATGTCGGGAATGTACGGTCCCGCGGATCGCGCCGAAAGCATGGCGACAATTCATGCCGCTCTCGATGCGGCTGTCACCCTGCTCGACACCGGCGATTTCTACGGTATGGGACACAACGAGATGCTGATTCGCGAGGCGCTCGCCGGCCGGGACCGCGATCAAGTGCAGCTCAGTGTCAAGTTTGGCGCGCTGCGCGATGCGGCGGGCGGCTGGTCCGGCTATGACGGACGGCCGAAGGCGGTGCGGAATTTCCTGGCTTACAGCCTTCAGCGGCTGGGGGTCGACTACATCGATATCTACCGCCCCTCCCGCCTCGACCCGGATGTGCCGATCGAAGAGACGATCGGTGCGATCGCGGATATGGTGAAGGCGGGCTATGTTCGCCACATCGGCCTATCCGAAGTCGGCGCCGAGACGATCCGCCGCGCCGCCGCCGTCCACCCGATCAGCGATCTGCAGATCGAATATTCGCTGATCTCCCGAGGGATCGAGGACCAGATACTCCCCACCTGCCGCGAGCTTGGCATCGGCATCACCGCCTATGGCGTGCTTTCGCGCGGGCTGATCAGCGGGCATTGGCAGAAGGATGCCGCCAAGACCGGCGACTTCCGGGCCATGAGTCCGCGTTTTCAGGAAGGCAACGTCGATCAGAACCTTGCCTTGGTCGAAGCGCTGAGGCGCGTGGCGGCTGGAAAGGACGCGACGGTGGCGCAGATCGCCATTGCCTGGGTCGCCGCTCGGGGTCGCGATATCGTCCCGCTCGTCGGCGCCCGGCGGCGCGACCGCCTCTCAGAGGCGCTTGGCTCGCAGGCTGTTCAACTGAACGCCGATGATCTCGCGGCGATCGAACATGCAATCCCGAAGGACGCCGCAGCCGGCGCACGCTATCCCGAGACGCAGCTGGTCCATATGGATAGCGAACGATGACGGAGGGCCGGGAGCCGGGTCTTGCCCGACTCCGGAACTATCAAACCGAACCGGAGAAGGTATCGCAGTCCGACATCCTGCCGCTGTCGAAGCCGCGCCTGAACCACTTCATCCGCTGCTCCGAGGTTCCGTGGTTGAAGCTCTCCGGCACGACATAGCCTTGCATGCGCTTCTGCAGCGTGTCGTCACCGATCTGGGTCGCGGCGTTGAGGGCCTCTTCGAGGTCGCCGCGCTCCAGCAAGCCCTTCTGCTCGGTGTATTTGCCCCAGATTCCGGCAAAGCAATCCGCCTGCAGTTCGACGCGGATCGACATCTGGTTCGCCTCGGCCTCGCTCATGCGCTGACGCATCTGGTTGAATTTCGGAAGGACGCCGAGCAGGTTCTGGACGTGATGGCCGACCTCGTGCGCCAGCACATAGGCTTGCGCGAAGTCGCCCGCCGCATCGAATTTCTGCGCCAGTTCCTCGAAGAAGGTCATGTCCAGATAGACCTTGCGGTCACCCGGGCAATAGAATGGCCCCGAGGCAGCGGAGGCAAACCCGCAGGCAGACTGGACGGCGCTGCTGAAAAGCACCAGCTTCGGCTCTTCGTATTGTTGGCCGCCAGCCTGGAAGATGCCGTTCCAGGTATCCTCCGTCTCCGCCAGCACCGTCGCCATGAAGGCCTTCATCTCCTCTTCTTCCGCCGAGCCGCGCGGCGCCTGCGAACCATCGCTCTGCTCGAAGCCCGGCATGTTAACCGGCCCGCCCTCGATGACCTGGAGCATGTCGATGCCCATGGCCTTCAGCAGGAAATAGAGAATGACCAGGAAGATGATCGTGCCGAAGCTCAAGCCCCCGCCGGCGCGGCGCATGCCGCCGCCTGTCGGAATGCGGAACCCGCCGCCGCGGCCGAAGGGGCCGCCTCCAAGGCCGCCGGGGCTCGCGCCCCGCTGATCCTCGACGTTGCTGGACTGGCGGCGGCCCTTCCATTCCATGATCTTTCCTCCGGAGACGTCGCTTCTACTTTGGCGCGTTGAACATTTATATGCCTGCGCGGCGATCCATGTAAAACGCAATCGCCGCAGAGGCGGTTTCATCGGCCGGTCTTTTTCCGTAATGTCGCCTATTCATCCTTGGCGATGGTTGACGTCTCTTCGCTTTCAGGTTCCCGTCGCACCGGGGCGCGGCACGGAGGTGCATCGATGAAGACGGTGCTTCCGAAAGTGGTGGGCGATACTCCAAGGCGGTCTTTGATCGAGCACGCAAATATCCTGCGCTTTATTGTCGATTCCGGAATTTTCGGGGTTTCGCTGGCAAGGACATTTGCCTATAAGCCGCTTCTAGCCTGAAAAGACCATTCATTGTGCACCCGGCCGGTGATCTCCCACCTCGGCCGGTTTTTCGCGCAACCAGAAAAGCGGATGAGAACCATGCCGAAGCGCCAAGATATCAAATCGATCCTCATCATCGGCGCGGGGCCGATCGTGATCGGCCAGGCATGTGAATTCGATTATTCCGGCACCCAGGCTTGCAAGGCTCTCAAGGAGGAAGGCTACCGCGTCATTCTCGTCAACTCCAACCCGGCGACGATCATGACCGATCCGGGGCTGGCCGATGCGACCTATGTCGAGCCGATCACCCCTGAAGTGGTCGCCAAGATCATCGCCAAGGAGCGCCCGGACGCGCTGTTGCCGACAATGGGCGGCCAGACGGCCTTGAACACGGCGCTTTCCCTCCGCCGGATGGGCGTTCTCGATCGCTACAATGTCGAGATGATTGGTGCCAAGCCCGATGCGATCGACAAGGCCGAGGACCGCGCGCTGTTCCGCGAAGCGATGGCCAAGATCGGGCTCGAGACGCCGAAGTCGCGGCTGGCGAACGCCACCGACATCAAGGACCAGGACCGGAAGGCGCATGAGGCGGAGCGCGCGGCGCTCAAGGCCAAGTTTTCCGGCGGCGAACTCGACACCGCCCTCGACGAGCTCGAGAACCAGTGGAACCTCGGCGAAGGCGATCGCAAGGCGCGCTATGTCAACCATGCCATGGCGATCGCGGCTCAAGCGCTCGACGACGTCGGCTTGCCGGCGATCATCCGGCCCTCCTTCACGCTCGGCGGCACTGGTGGCGGCATTGCCTACAACCGTTCGGAGTTCTTCGAGATCGTCGGCAGCGGCCTCGATGCGTCGCCGACGACGGAAGTCCTGATCGAGGAGTCGGTCCTCGGCTGGAAGGAATATGAAATGGAAGTCGTCCGCGACAAGGCGGACAATTGCATCATCATCTGCTCGATCGAAAACATCGACCCGATGGGCGTCCACACGGGCGATTCGATCACCGTCGCGCCGGCGCTGACGCTGACTGACAAGGAATACCAGATCATGCGTAACGCCTCGATCGCGGTGCTGCGCGAGATCGGCGTCGAGACCGGCGGATCGAACGTGCAGTTCGCGGTCAATCCCGAAAACGGTCGCCTGGTCGTCATCGAGATGAACCCGCGCGTCTCGCGCTCCTCGGCGCTCGCCTCCAAGGCGACCGGCTTCCCGATCGCCAAGATCGCCGCCAAGCTTGCCATCGGCTATACGCTCGACGAGCTGGAGAACGACATAACCGGCGGCGCGACGCCGGCGTCCTTCGAACCGTCGATCGACTATGTCGTCACCAAGATCCCGCGCTTCGCCTTCGAAAAATTCCCCGGCGCCGAACCGACGCTGACCACCGCAATGAAATCGGTCGGCGAAGTCATGGCGATTGGCCGCACCTTCGCGGAATCGCTGCAGAAGGCGCTGCGCGGGCTTGAAACCGGGCTTACCGGTCTCGACGAGATCGAAGTTCCCGATTTCGACGACGACGGCGATGGTCGCAACGCCATCCGCGCTGCGCTCGGCACGCCGACCCCTGACCGCCTGCGCATGGTCGCCCAGGCGCTGCGCCTCGGCATGACCGAAGCGGAAGTCCACGAGGCCTGCAAGATCGACCCATGGTTCATCGCCCAGTTCAAGGCGATCGTCGACATGGAGGCGCGCATCCGCGAACATGGCCTGCCACAGGATCCCGAAAACCTCAGGATGCTGAAGGCGATGGGCTTCTCCGATGCGCGGCTCGCGACGCTCACCGGCAAGCGCCCGAAGGAAGTGGCGGAACTGCGCAACGCGCTGAATGTCCGCCCGGTCTATAAGCGCATCGACACCTGCGCGGCGGAATTCGCTTCGCCGACCGCCTACATGTATTCGACCTATGAGACGCCGTTCGTCGGCGCCGCCCGCTCCGAGGCACAGGTTTCCGATCGCAAGAAGGTCGTCATCCTGGGTGGCGGCCCGAACCGGATCGGCCAGGGGATCGAATTCGACTATTGCTGCTGCCATGCGGCCTTCGCGCTCAAGGACGCCGGCTATGAATCGATCATGATCAACTGCAATCCGGAAACCGTGTCGACCGACTACGACACCTCCGACCGCCTCTATTTCGAGCCGCTGACGGCGGAAGACGTGATCGAGATCATGCGCGCCGAGCAGGAAAACGGCACGCTGCACGGCGTCATCGTTCAGTTCGGCGGCCAGACGCCGCTGAAGCTTGCCGAGGCGCTTGAGAAGAACGGCATTCCGATCCTCGGGACGGCACCCGACGCGATCGATCTGGCCGAAGACCGCGACCGATTCCAGAAGCTTCTGATGAAGCTCGACCTGAACCAGCCGCGCAACGGCATCGCCTACTCCGTCGAGCAGGCCCGCCTCGTCGCCGCCGAAATCGGGTTCCCGCTGGTCGTGCGCCCGTCCTATGTTCTCGGCGGCCGGGCGATGCAGATCATCCATTCGGAAAGCATGCTGCAGAGCTACCTGCTCGACACGGTTCCGGGCCTCGTGCCGGAAGACATCAAGCAGCGTTATCCGAACGACAAGACGGGCCAGATCAACACGCTGCTCGGCAAGAACCCGCTGCTCTTCGACAGCTATCTGACCAATGCCATCGAAGTCGACGTCGATTGCCTGTGCGACGGCAAGGATGTGTTTGTTTCCGGTATCATGGAGCATATCGAGGAAGCGGGCATTCACTCCGGCGACTCCGCGTGCTCGCTGCCGGTGCACTCGCTCGACATGAACCTCGTCGACGAGCTCGAGCGGCAGACGGCGGCGCTTGCCAAGGCACTCAACGTCGGCGGCTTGATGAACGTGCAGTTCGCCATCAAGGACGGCACGATCTACGTGCTCGAAGTCAATCCGCGCGCGTCGCGGACTGTTCCCTTCGTCGCCAAGACGATCGGCGCGCCGATTGCGAAGATCGCCGCGCGCGTGATGGCCGGGGAAACGCTGGATGATGCGATCGCCGCCTATGGCAAGAAGCCGGATCCGCGCAATCTGAAGCATATCGCCGTCAAGGAAGCCGTGTTCCCGTTCGCCCGCTTCCCGGGCGTCGACACGCTGCTCGGCCCGGAAATGCGCTCGACCGGTGAAGTGATCGGCCTCGACACCGACTATGCGTTGGCTTTCGCCAAGTCCCAGCTCGGCGCCGGCGTCGACCTGCCGCGTGACGGAACGGTGTTCGTCTCGGTTCGCGACGAGGACAAGGCACGGGTGCTGCCGGCCATCCGCGTGCTCGCGGATATCGGTTTCAAGGTGATGGCGACCGGCGGCACGGCCCGGTTCCTGGGCGAAAACGGTATCACCGCCATCAAGGTCAACAAGGTGCTCGAGGGGCGGCCGCACGTCGAGGATGCCATCCGCAACCGCCAGATCCAGCTCGTCATCAACACTACGGATGGTAACAAGGCAATCTCCGACTCGAAGTCGCTGCGTCGTGCAACCCTGATGCAGAAGGTCCCCTATTACACGACCATGGCCGGAGCCGAAGCCGCGGCGCAAGCCATCAAGGCGCTGAAGGCGGGCAACCTCGAAGTGCGTCCGCTGCAGAGCTATTTCGACGCTTGACGAATGCCCCGGGGCGCCGATTGGGTGCGCCGAGGCTCAACTACGCTTCTGAATGCAACCTGAACGTTTTGTTCAGGCTACATTCGGGCGCGGCGTGGTTTGCTTGTCCCCATTGCGAGCGAAGCCGAACTCAACCGGCAACGCATGAGCCCGGGGCAACGACGTGCGGCTGTATTTCTTCGATCTTCACTGGGGCGAGGAACAATTCCTCGATGAGGAGGGAATTGCCCATTTCGACGAGGGGTCGGCCCTTTATTATGCCCAGCGCATTGCCGACAGGATCGGCCGTGACGTCGACTATGGATCACTGCAAGTGAAGGTGCGATCGAGTGAAGGCAAACTGCTGGCGACCGTTTCGGCATCCGCAGGCCGCGGCCGCGAGCAGTTTGCCTTGATGGGCAGACGCAGTCCGGACGTGCTCCGCCATCACCCTCGGAGTGCCGTTCCCTCTGCTGGGCTCGAAACTCTCAATTGCAGCCTGCGGCTCCCGGGCGCGCCAGGCGCAGCGTCCTGAGGGCGAAGAAGACTGATGCGACGGCAATGACGCAAGCCAGTGCAAATACGGCAAGCAGCGACAACGCCAGCACATGATCGCTGGCCCCTTCATCGAAGCCGAAAGCATTGGCCGTTACGCCGAAAAGTGCGGCACCGATCGCATAACCGGCCGATTGCAGCGTCGGGAGCAGAGCCGAGGTCTTGTCGCGTTCCTCTTTGCTCGAAATGTCCATCAGAAACTGGCTGAGCGTTCCCCAACTGATGCCGAAACCCGTGCCGATGGCCGCCTGTCCGATGAACACAAGTCGGTGCTCGTCGCTCCAGACGGCGAGTGTCAGTCCGATGAGACCAAGGCAGAGGATCAGCGGCCCCGTCCACATCAGCCGAACGCGAACAGCGTGCGATGGCAGGCTGGCGACCAGAATTGCCGTTACGCTCCAGGACATCGCCATCAAGGCGCTCGAAAAGCCGGCGGCAGTCGGTCGGAAATCCCAAAGCTGCTGCAGGGAATAGACGAGATAAACCGAGCCGGACGCCTGGGCCAGCGGCATCAACAGGATCACCCAGAGACCGCTGCCAAGCGCGCTTCGGTTCGCGAAAGCGCAGGACGGCAGAATGGAATGTGGCGACCGGCGGTCGGATCGAATCGCGGTGATGAAAACGGAGAGTGCGATCACGAGCAGGGCCGCCGTTCCATAGGCATTGCCTGCCGTGTTCGAGAGCGAGATCAGCACAATGCCGAGGCCGAATGCGAAGAGTCGCAGCAAGGGCACCGCGCCGACAGCGCCGGCGCCTCGCTTCGGCTGACCGACGCTTGCAATGACGAGCGCTATGAAGACGGCCACGGCAGGTATGTTGACGAAGAAAGCGGCGCGCCACGACCAGTATTCCGTGAGCAGTCCGGAAATTAGCGGACCGGCAAAGGCAGCCGACGCCCAGACGATCGCTTCCGCCCCGAACACCTTCGGAACGAGGCGCGGCGGGAAAAGCTCAGGGATTAACGCATAGCAAACCCCGGCAATGATGCCCTCGCCCAGCCCCTGCAGCAACCTGCCGGCGAGCACTTGCGGCATGCCGGTCGCGAGCGTCGCGATAATCGTGCCGGCGGCAAAGACGAGCGCCGCAGCGATCAGCGTATTGCGCGCGCCGAACCTGGCTTTCTGGTTGGCCGTCAAGGCGCCGCCGATGATGGCGAAGACGAGATAGAGCGTGAAGGCCCAGGACAACAGGGCTGCCCCGCCGAATTCCTTGACGGCCGTAGGCAGCGCCGTCGAAATAAAGAATTCATTGAATGCAAACAGCGCGACACCAAGGCACAGGGTCACAGTTGCAGCAAAGTGATCTCTCTTTAGCAACTCGCTCCAGCGTCCCTCGCCTGGCCTGTGCTTCGTCACGCTGGAGGTCCTTGGGCTCTCTTCGAGTAGACTCATCGTGGGTTCCGATCGCTTGTTTATGGAACCCGGACTGATACAACCTCAAGTGCTGTTGAGGTAAAGGGGCTTTTTGCACGGATGGCCAATTTTTTGAAGATCTCGAGGTTGGACGGAGCCTTGGGCCCCGGCGCGGACCGTCGCGAAAAATCTGGCTTTCGCGCTTCCGTTTCTGTTATAAGAACGGTTCGGATGTTTTCGGACGGTTCCGGTGCTTCGGCTCCGGGGACCGTTTTCTTTTGCGTCGGCGCCGCCGGGAGGCGGCGCCGCGTGCTTGATAAAGGACGATGAAATGGTCGACAAAGTTCCGATGACCCAGGGTGGATTCGCCAATCTGCAGGAGGAGCTGCGCTGGCGCCAGCAGGAAGAACGCCCGCGAATCATCGAGGCAATCGCCGAAGCGCGTGCCCATGGGGACCTGTCGGAAAATGCCGAATACCATGCCGCCAAGGAGGCGCAGAGCCATAACGAGGGCCGTGTTTCCGAGCTCGAGGATCTCATCGCCCGGGCGGAGGTCATCGACCTTTCGAAAATGTCGGGCTCGAAAATCAAATTCGGCGCGCGCGTGAAACTCGTCGACGAGGACACCGAGGAAGAAAAGACCTATCAGATCGTTGGCGACCAGGAAGCCGACGTCAAGGCCGGCCGCATTTCTATCTCCTCTCCGATCGCCCGAGCATTGATCGGCAAGGAGGTTGGCGATTCCATCGAAGTGAACGCCCCGGGTGGTTCCAAGGCCTACGAAATCCTCGCCGTTCAGTGGGGCTGATCGCCCGAATCCAGCAGCCAAAACACAGAGAGGCGGCGGGGCATGACCAGGGTCTCGCCCATCTCGGTCGGGGCGTGGCATTCGTTCGGCCCCTCTTCCCCACACCTGATTGCTAGCGGCGCAAGGAGAGCGCTCACGTGGCCAATATCCGGGACATCGAGGTTATTGCGCCCAACCTCAAGCGTCGTCTCTCCGGCGTCACTTCGACGATCATCCAGCTCGTTCCCGTGCAGCGCAATCTTGGACAGAAGATCGCGATCCTCGGGCCCGGGCTCCCCAAGAGTTTGCCGTCGGTCCGGTATCGCGACCTGATCCACCTGTGGCAGAAGCCGCCGGGCCGCCGCTTCCGCGTTTGGCATGCGCGCCGGAATGTCGAGATGCTACCGGCAATCCTCCTGCGCGACCTGTTGCGGATGAAGCTCCGCATCGTCTTCACCTCCGCCTCGCAGCGGCGGCATACCGGATGGAGCAAGTTCCTGATCCGCCGGATGGACGCGGTGATCGCCACAAGCGCCAAAACAGCCGCCTACCTGGAGGTTCCGAGCACGGTAATCCTGCACGGGATCGACACGAAACGCTTCCACCCGCCGGTCGACAAGGCGGCTGCGAAAAAAGCGCTTCGCCTCGACCCGTCGCGGAAATATGTCGGCTGCTTCGGCCGTGTCCGCCATCAGAAGGGGACCGATCTTTTCGTCGACAGCATGATCGCGCTTCTGCCCGGCCGCCCCGAATGGGGCGCGATCGTCGCCGGGCGCGCCACCGGCCCTCACCTTGCCTTCGAGGCTGAATTGAAGGAGCGCGTTGCCAAGGCAGGGCTCGCAGACCGTATTTTGTTCGTCGGCGAGCACACCAACATTCCCGATTGGTACCGCGCGCTCGACCTCTTTGTCGCACCGCAGCGCTGGGAAGGCTTCGGTCTGACGCCGCTCGAGGCGATGGCGAGCGGCGTGCCGGTCGTGGCGAGCGACGTCGGCGCCTTTTCCGAATTGGTTGCGGAAGGACCGGACGAGACCGGACTGATCATTCCGGCCGGGAACCTCGAGGCGATGGTCGATGGAGCCGCCGCCTTCATGGACGATCCAGGGCGGCTTGCGGCTGCCGGCGCAAACGGCCTGGCGCGGAGTTCCAGGGATTTCGCCATCGAGGGCGAAGCTCGGGCGATCGGTGCAGTCTACGACGGCCTGATGCGCTGAAGCTCACCGCTTCGAGGTAAACAGCCTCAGATAGGCGTCGGTGATCGCCTCCTTGGAGAACCGACCGACCAGCGTCTCGTGTCCTCGTTCTGCGAGCGCGGTACCCAAACTGCGGTCGTTGGCAATCCGCTCGATCGCGCGCGCGAAGCCGTCGGCGTCGCCGATGTCGACCAGCAGACCATTCTCGCCGTCGCGCATGAACCATTGCGGCCCCTCCGATCGGCTCGAAACAACCGGCGTTCCCTGCGCCCAGGCCTCCAGAATGACGTTGCCGAGCGGCTCGTGGCTGGAAGCCATGACGAAGATGTCGGCTGCCGCCAGGAACGGTCTCGTGTCCTTCTGCCAGCCGGCGAAGCGGACTTTCTGGATGACGCCGAGATCCGTGGCAAGTTTCCGAAGGTTGTCCGCT
Organism: Sinorhizobium americanum; assembly: GCF_001651855.1. GTDB lineage: Bacteria > Pseudomonadota > Alphaproteobacteria > Rhizobiales > Rhizobiaceae > Sinorhizobium > Sinorhizobium americanum. The sequence continues at coordinate 30,124 of NZ_LNQC01000052.1, forward strand.
TCCTCGCCGTCGCCGAGCAGCCAGAGGTAGGCGCCGGGCACTTTGGCGATCGCTTCGATCAGCGTATGAAAGCCCTTTCGTTCCACAAAACGGCCCATCGACATGACGACGGGCGCGTCCTCCGGCGTGTCGAGCACTGCCCGGCCGACAGGCTGCACCCGTTCGGAGCTGGTGAAGTTCGAGATGATCTCGACATCGCGCTTCCACCCGAGCGAGCGGACATGCTCGGCAATTCCCGGCGTATTGCAGACGAGGCAGTCCGTGTTGCGGAAATAATCGAGGCGTGGCGGATAGTCGCCCAGCCGGGAAATCTTGATGCAGCCCCTGTAGGCCGGCATCAGTTGGCTGGCGCGCGGAGCCCAGGCCATCAGAGCGTCCGGCCTGTCGCGCCTCGCCATCTGCATCACCCTGCGCGGCAGCAGCAGCCGATCCAGCGAAAGGTTGCGGAAATGGCTTTCCGTTATCCTCGCTGCGCCTTCGATCTCCGGACGCCACAGGCGCTGTGGCCGGATGACCGCTGTCTGCTCGACGCCGCGTTCGGCCAGGGCGTTGACGAGGTGGACGAAAAATCGCTCGGCGCCGCCATCCTTGCCGAAGTGAAAGTGCATGACCTTCATCGCTGCGCTGCACCTCTTGCAAAGAGCTCGAGATAGGCGTCGGTGATCGCCTTCTCGGAAAAGCGCGTCTGCAACGTCTCGCGGCCGCCCTCACTTAGTCTTTCGCGCAACTCGGGATCATCGCGCAGCCTGCGGATCGCGTTTGCAAGGCCCTCGTCGTCGCCGCAGTCCACCATCAAGGCATCGCGCTCATGGGTCATCACCCAGGAAGGCCCTTCGGCCCGTGCGGCTATGGTCGGCTTGCCGGCGCCCCAACCCTCAAAGCAAACATTGCCAAGAGGCTCGTGCGAGGAATTGATCCCGAAGACGTCACCCGCGGCGAGATAACCATAGGCATTCGTCTGCCAGCCGGGAAAACGGACGCGCTCGCCTATGCCGAGCGTATCGGTCAACCGCTGCAGCTCGTCCCGTTCGGGCCCGTCTCCGAGCAGCCAAAGATACACGCCCTCGACCTTCTGGACGGCGCGAAGCAGCCCGTCGAACCCCTTGCGCTTGACGAAGCGCCCCATGCCGACGACGACGAAGGCGTCGGCGGGCGTCCGCAACTCAGACCGGGAGATCGGTGCGACGGGCATTGCTCGCGTGAAATTGGCGATCACTTCGATATCGCGGCGCCAGCCGAATTCGCGCACCTTGGCGGCGATGTCCGGGGTGATGCAGACCAATGTCTCGACATTGGTGTAGTAGCCGAGATGCTCCGGATAATCACCGAGACGCGCAATGCGGAAGGCCTTCTTGTAGGAAGGCATGAAGCGGCTGGCGCGCAACTGCCAGGCCATGATGACATCTGGCCGGAACTCGCGGAGAATGCGCGACATCCGCCACTGCAGGAAGAACCGCGACACCGAAATCCGGCGGAAGACACCTTCGTAGATCTTGGCGCTGCCTTCGAGTTCGCCGCGCCAGCTGCGCCCCGGGCGGATCAGCACGCGCTGCTCGACGCCCCGGTCATGCAGGGCGTTGACCAGATTCACGAAGAACCGTTCCGCGCCGCCTTCCTTGCCGAAATGAATATGCATGACTTTCATGGGTCACCTGTCCGGGGGATTAGCGGGAAAGCGCGTCGTCGACATTGGACCGGGCTCTCAGGGCATGCCGCTGATAAATCTTGGCCGCGGTCAGGAACGCGTAGACCGCGCCGGTCATCGCTTCGATGAAGCCTGGAAAGCCGCAGCGCCACAGGCCGTTGCGAAAATAGAGCCGGTAGAAATAGAGCGGCGGGCCGAACAGCATCTTGTAGGGCCGCACCACCCTGCCCTCCGCAAACTGCTGATCCGCCTTGAGCGTTGAATACTTGTTCTCCTTGAGGATCTGTTCGTCGAGGATCAGCGGCCGATAATGCAGCAGGCTGCCGGAACGGGCAGCGCCCACCTGGCCGTCCGGGACGATCCCTTCATGCACCTTCTGGTCCAGGTCGTAGCGACCGCGGCCGCGGCGGATCAGGCGAAGATTGCGTCGTTCGTGCACCTTTTCCGGGGTATAGCCGTAGCCGATCAGATAAGGCCGTCGCGCCACGCGCCAGCCGACGATGTCGTCGGATGCGTTCAGGAGCGACGGCAACAAAGCCTTCAACGCTTCGTCGAACCGCTCGTCCGCATCGATATTGAAGCACCAGGACTGGCCGCACTGCTCCAGGGCGAATTGCTTCTGCCCGGCATAACCTCGCCATGGTTCGTACATGAAGCGGATAGGCCAGCCCTTGTCGATATAGGATTGCACCAGCGCGGCTGTCCCGTCGGTCGAGCCTGAATCGACAATGACGATCTCGGCGCATTGCTCGAGGCTCTCGATGCAATTGCCGAGATAGGCCTCCTCGTTCAAGCAGATGATGAAAGCGGAGAGCGGAAGCTTTGACGTCATGGGGATCTTCTGACCGGCGCCTGCGTGACGCGAAAGGCTCATGTATCGAGATTCTGCTGCCGAGCTCGCCCTGACGAATTGGCTGCGGCGACGCTTCGCTAGATCTCCACCTGGCAGGCGTCCTTCACCTGGCGGATCGTCAGCATCGTGCGTACCGTATCGACGTTGTCGGTTGCGGTGAGTTCCTCAATAACGAAATCCTGAAAGGCCGCAAGGTTTTCGGCCACGCATTGAAGCAGAAAGTCCGATTCACCCGAGACCATCCAGGCCTCGCGGACGAGCGGCCATGAGGCGGTGCGGGCGGCAAAGGCCTTGAGATTGGCGTCCGACTGGTGCTTCAGCCCGACCATGCAAAAGGCGACGAGATCGTAGCCGAGGGCGGAGGCATTCAGGAGCGCCCGGTAGCCTCGGATGACTCCGGCCTCCTCGAGTTTGCGAACGCGGCGCAGACATGGCGGCGCCGAGATGCCCACGCGCTCGGCCAGTTCCACATTCGTCATGCGGCCATTGCCCTGCAACTCGCGCAGGATTTTCATGTCGATTGCATCGAGGTCGACGCGTAGGACCATTTGCCAACATCCCCGTTTCCATGGACCCCGGTGCACGAGGTTCCTGTCGTCCGCCGCAGCCGGTCTCGCCGAGGCGATATTTCTTAGCCTGTGGGTAGCACGTAACCGCATCCCTGAACGAGAGTGCTGCGCCCTGCGTGCACAAAAACCTTTCTGCCGCCGAGGGTGCCCGTGCGATCTGGCCGGTTGCCGGGACATGGAATTGTGTGCGTTTCGGCAAAAGCGATGCAAAAATGCCCGATCTGGTGTCAAATTCATGGTGCGGACGCAAGCACTTGTGTGTATCAGCAGCAGTGGCCTTGAAAGAGCGCGCTGTGAATACCTAAACTAAGGCGATATTTTCCAGCATCGAACCCGAGCCTGACTTCGACCAGCCGTCTCTCCGGCAAATTAAGGACCAAAGCATGACCGCCCGCCACACCAAAGTGCTGATCATCGGCTCCGGCCCTGCCGGCTACACCGCAGCGATCTATACGGCCCGCGCCATGCTTTCGCCAGTTCTCATCGCCGGCATGGAGCAAGGCGGCCAGCTGATGATCACCACCGATGTGGAGAACTATCCGGGCTATGCCGATCCGGTCCAGGGCCCCTGGATGATGGAACAGATGCTGAAGCAGGCGACGCATGTCGGCGCGGAGATCGTCAGCGACATCGTCACCGATGTCGATCTTTCCGTGCGGCCGTTCCGCATCAAAACGGACAGCGGCACCGAATGGACGACCGATGCCCTGATCATCGCGACCGGCGCCAAGGCGAAGTGGCTCGGCATCGAGACCGAACCGACTTTCATGGGCTTCGGCGTTTCGGCCTGCGCCACCTGCGACGGCTTCTTCTATCGCAACAAGGACGTGATCGTCGTCGGCGGCGGCAACTCCGCTGTCGAGGAGGCGCTTTACCTCTCGAATCTGGCCAAGACGGTCACCGTCGTCCACCGCCGGGACGCCTTCCGGGCCGAAAAGATCCTGCAGGAACGCCTGTTCGCCAAGCCGAACGTCAAGATCGTCTGGGACCATGAGGTGGTCGAGTATCTCGGCACGCCGGCAAAGCCGCCTATGCCCGCCTCGGTCAACGGCGTGAAGCTCCGCAACACCAAGACAGGGGCCATTTCGGATATAGCAACGGACGGTGTCTTCGTGGCCATTGGCCATGCGCCGGCCGTCGAACTCTTCAAGGGCAAGCTGCGCCAGAAGCCCAACGGCTATCTCTGGACGGCGCCGGACTCGACTGCGACCGATGTGGCCGGGGTCTTTGCTGCCGGGGACGTGACCGACGACATCTATCGTCAGGCCGTCACCGCCGCCGGCATGGGCTGCATGGCAGCACTCGAGGCGGAGAAATATCTGGCGGGTCATATGCCCGTCGCAATTGCAGCCGAATAGAAGCTGCAAAACGGGGCTAGTGTCGGGAGGCCGGCCCCGTGTGGGAACAGACGCATCGGTGACGCGCGGAGGACTCTACCCTGTTCCTCCGAACGGTCCTTTATGGGGGATTTCATGTCGCTAGACTGGGACAAACTGCGCATATTTCATGCGGCGGCAGAGGCCGGCTCGTTCACGCATGCGGCAGACAAACTCCACCTCTCGCAATCCGCCATCAGCCGGCAGGTCAGCGCGCTCGAACAGGATGTCGGAATCAAGCTGTTTCACCGCCACGCACGCGGACTGATTCTGACCGAACAGGGCGAGATGCTCTACCGGACGGCGCACGAAGTGCTGATGAAGCTCGAGAGCGTCAAGGCGCAGCTCAGCGAAACGACCGACAAGCCTAGCGGCAAGCTGCGCATCACCACGACCGTCGGCCTCGGCCAGGGCTGGCTGACCGACAAAGTCCAGGAATTCATGGCCCTCTACCCGGACGTCCAGGTCCAGCTCATCCTCGACAATGAAGAGCTCGACGTGAACATGCGGCATGCCGACTGCGCCATACGTTTGCGCCAGCCGCAGCAATCGGACCTGATCCAGCGCAAGCTGTTCACGGTGCATATGCACATCTATGCCGCGCCCTCCTATATCAACAAAAACGGCGAGCCGCAGTCGATCCAGGATCTCGACAACCACCGGATCATCACGTTCGGCGAACCGGCACCAAACTATCTGCTGGACGTGAACTGGCTGGAGATTGCCGGCCGAGATCCGGACAATCCGCGCGTTTCGCACCTGCAAATCAACAGTCAAACCTCGATCAAGCGTGCCTGCCTGCTCGGAATCGGCATTGCCATGCTCCCCGACTATATCGTCGGGCGGGATCCCGGCTTGATCCAGCTGCCGATCAGCGCGGCTATCCCCTCCTTCGATACCTATTTCTGCTATCCGGACGAAATGAAGAACGCCGCGAAGCTGAAGGTCTTCCGCGACTTTATTGTCGCCAAGGCGCGCAACTGGAACTTTTGAGTCTCCGAGCGATTGCTCAGTTTCTGGGCAGTCGCCGCGTTACGCCTTCAACTATTTGTTTCCTCTTATAATTTTTCCAATCAACCTAAGAGATGTCCGACGCAAGCATTACTGTGCGATGCAAAAGTATGCAGGGATGCGCAGGCGGCATGGCTGTCATGCATATTAAATGATTGCTCCTCGCCCAAAAAAACAGCATACCAACCCCAGCTGATGCATTTTTGGTGGCTTCTCCTCCCAGTGCCACCGCAGCAGCTGTTCCCCTCTGGAGGTTTTAATTACCTTCACAACTACAAGGGCCCAAGTTTTCTTGTGGCCCTCTTTTTTTGCTCGCAAACTCGCACAGCCATCAGTTGCGAAAATCTGCGGCGGTGCCATTGAACGCCCGCAAGGCACTCCCCATATAGTTTTCAGTTGGTGCATCTGGCGGCTTCCTCCTCCCCGGCCGCCGCATCAGCTGTTCCCCTCTGGAGGTTATGAAACCTTCACAACTGACAGGGCCCAAGTTCGCTTGCGGCCCTCTTTTTTTGCCGCCGCCATGAGAAAGTTGCCCTAGGTCGTCTGGCGCGTCTGAGCAGTTTCTTGCCTTCGGCGAAAATGCTATTGATGGCCACTCGTTCATCGCCGAGGAGCCATATGGTCAGACCGAGCAGAGCGGGCCGGTGCCACATCTGGGGTAACCGAATGGGACGTCTGGCGCGTGCTGCCGGGGCCGGCTTGGCGCTGTACCTGTCCGCAGCCGCCTTGGCCGATGTGACCGAGGCTCGGACCGACGCGCCGGTCACCGCGCGAAAGTGCCTTTACTCCGGCGTCTCTGCGGCAAATCCATCAATCCCGCTCTGTATCACCCGTGAGAACTTCGCGCGGGACGTCTGCAGCATCATCGAGCATTTTGCGGATGCGAACGCCCTGCCGGCGCCGTTTTTCGCTCGGCTGATCTGGCGCGAAAGCCTGTTCCAGCCGGACGCCGTCAGCCCGAAAGGCGCCGAGGGCATTGCGCAATTCATGCCGGGAACGGCGAAGCTGCGCGGTCTCACCAACAGTTTCGACGCCGTCGCTGCGCTCGCCAAATCCGCCGAATATTTGAGCGAACTCAAGCTCCGCTACGGCAATCTCGGTTTCGCGGCCGCCGCCTACAATGCCGGAGAGGCGGGCCTCGAACGGTTTCTCGAGATCGACTGGCTGCCCTATGAGACGCGCGAGTACGTCCTGGCGATCACCGCCCACGCGGTGGAGGACTGGCGCGACAACCCGCCGAAATCGCTCGATCTCGCGCTCGACAAGGACAAGAGCTTCCTGGACGGCTGTGTCGCGCTCGCCAACAGCCGCCGGCTACGGGAAATCGTCGTTGTGGACGAGGCTCCCTGGGCGCCCTGGGGCGTTCAACTCGCTGCCCACCAGAGGAAAACCATTGCGCACCGCTTGTTCCTGAACGCCGTCAAAAGACTGCCGGCGCCGATCAACGGCGAAAAGGCGCTCCTGATGCGCGAGCGCAACGGCAGCTTCGGAGGCAGAACGCGTTATGCAGCCCGCATCGGCCGCCAGACGCGAAGCGAGGCGGACAAGCTCTGCACGACGATACGCCGCAGCGGCGGCGCCTGCATCGTCTTCAAGAACTGACGCCGCGCTGTCGTCCAGACCATGTCTCAACGACAAAGAGCCCGCCATATGGCGGGCTCTTTTCTGTGTAGCGAGAGAGGCTCACTCGTCGGCGTTGGCCGGCGGCTCGGCGACGATGGCCTCGCCGGCCGTGACGATCTCCTCGATCTCATCGTCGCCTTCCGGCTCGCTGATCCGTTCGACTGACACAACCTTCTCGTCCTTGGCGGTCGAAAAGATCGTAACGCCCTTGGTCGCCCGGCTTGCCAGCCGGATGCCGTCAACCGGCACGCGGATGAGCTGTCCGCCGTCGGAGACCAGCATGATCTGGTCGTTGTGCTGGACCGGGAAGGCCGCAACGAGTTCGCCGATTTCCGCAGTCTTGGAGGTATCGGTGGCACGGATGCCCTTGCCGCCCCGGCCGGAGGTGCGGAAGTCGTAGGACGAGGAGCGTTTGCCGAAGCCTCTTTCCGATACCGTCAATACGAATTGCTCGCGCCCCTTCAGTTCTTCGTAGCGCTCGTTGGAGAGTTCGCCGCCATTGGTGACCTCCTCGCCGACCAGCACGATCTCCTCGTCCTCGCCGGTTGCGGCGCGGCGTTCGGCCGCCGACCGTCTCAGATAGGCCGCCCGCTCCCACGGCTCGGCTTCGACGTGAGCGAGGATCGCCATAGAGATGATCCGGTCGCCGTCGGCGAGCGAAATGCCGCGAACGCCGATCGAGTTGCGGCCTGCGAAGACACGGACATCGGAGACCGCGAAACGAATGCATTGCCCGCAGGCCGTCGTCAGCACCACGTCGTCGAATTCCGTGCAGGTATCGACGGAGAGGATCTCGTCACCCTCCTCCTCGAGCTTCATCGCGATCTTGCCGTTGCGGTTGACCTGGACGAAGTCGGAAAGTTTGTTGCGGCGAACGGTGCCCCGTGTCGTCGAGAACATTACGTCCAGGTTCTCCCAGGTCGTTTCGTCCTCGGGCAGCGGCATGATCGTCGTGATTCGTTCGCCGGGTTCGAGCGGCAGCATGTTGATCAGCGCCTTGCCGCGGGACTGCGGCGTGCCGATCGGCAAGCGCCAGACCTTTTCCTTGTAGACGATGCCGCGCGAGGAGAAGAACAGCACCGGCGTGTGGGTGTTCGCGACGAATAGCCGGGTAACGAAATCTTCGTCGCGAGTCGCCATGCCGGAGCGGCCCTTGCCGCCACGGCGCTGTGCCCGGTAGGTCGTCAGCGGCACGCGCTTGATGTAGCCAAGGTGGGAGACGGTGACGACCATGTCCTCCCGGGCGATCAGATCCTCATCGTCCATATCCGGACCGCCATCGGCGATCTCGGTGCGGCGCGGTGTGCCGAACTCGTCGCGGACTGCCGCGAGCTCGTCCTTGACGATCTGCATGATGCGCAGCCGCGAAGAGAGGATTTCCAGATAGTCGCGGATCTCCTCGCCTATCTTGTTGAGTTCGTCGCCGATTTCGTCGCGACCAAGTGCGGTCAGGCGCTGCAGGCGCAGATCGAGAATCGCACGGGCCTGCTCTTCCGAGAGGTTGTAGGTGCCGTCGTCGTTGATGCGGTGGCGGGGATCGTCGATCAGCCGGATCAGCGCATCGACGTCATGGGCCGGCCAGCGGCGCTCCATCAATTGTTCGCGGGCGGTCTGCGGATCCGGCGCGTGGCGGATGAGCTTGATCACCTCGTCGATGTTGGCCACGGCGATGGCAAGGCCGACCAAGACATGCGCGCGCTCGCGGGCTTTGCGCAACAGGAACTTCGTTCTCCGGCTAACGACCTCCTCGCGGAAGGAGACGAAAGCGCGCAGCATGTCGAGCAGCGTCAGCTGCTCGGGCTTGCCGCCGTTCAGCGCCACCATGTTGCAGCCGAAGGAGGTCTGCAGCGGCGTGTAGCGATAGAGCTGGTTGAGGATCACCTCGGCATTGGCATCGCGCTTCAACTCGATGACGACGCGATATCCCTGGCGGTCCGACTCGTCGCGGAGATCGGAAATGCCCTCGATGCGCTTGTCGCGCACCAGTTCGGCCATCTTCTCGATCATCGTCGCCTTGTTCACCTGATAGGGAATCTCGGTGATAATGATCTGCTCGCGATCGCCGCGCATCGGCTCGACATGGGCGCGGCCGCGCATGATGACCGAGCCGCGACCCGTCTCATAGGCCTGGCGAATGCCGGCGCGACCGAGGATCAGCGCCCCGGTCGGAAAGTCGGGGCCTGGAATGATCTGCATCAGTTCCGGCAGTTCGAGTGCCGGGTCGTCGATCAGCGCGATGCAGCCATTGATGACTTCGCTCAGATTGTGCGGCGGAATGTTGGTCGCCATGCCGACGGCGATGCCGCCCGCGCCGTTGACGAGCAGGTTCGGAAATTTCGCCGGAACGACGACCGGCTCCTGCAAGGTGCCGTCGTAATTGTCGCGGAAATCGACAGTTTCCTTGTCGAGGTCATCGAGCAGCGAATGGGCCGCCTTCTGCAGCCGGCATTCGGTATAGCGCTCGGCCGCCGGCGGATCGCCGTCCACCGAACCGAAATTGCCCTGGCCGTCGATCAGCGGCAGGCGGAGCGACCAGTCTTGCGCCATGCGCGCCAGCGCGTCGTAGATCGCCATGTTGCCGTGCGGATGGTATTTACCCATCACGTCACCGGTGACGCGGGCGCATTTGACGTATTTCTTGTTCCAATCGATGCCGAGTTCGCTCATCCCGTAGAGGATGCGGCGGTGAACGGGTTTCAGGCCGTCACGCACATCGGGCAGCGCGCGGGAAACGATCACGCTCATGGCGTAATCGAGATAGGACCGCTGCATTTCCTCTATGATGGAAATCGGCTCGATGCCTGGCGGAGTTTTTCCGCCGCCGGGAGTGCTTTGCTCAGTCAATGTCGATCACGATCTTTGTTCAGAATCAGTCAGTTCTTATAGCCGAATGCAGCTTCAAGCGCCAATTTTGGCCAATGGTTTTGAACAGTCTTTTGCCGCCGGAACGGGCTTTTCTAGGGCAGGCATCGATAATTCGGAAGGCCTTCTCCGCAAGCCTCGAATGCATCCGGCTTTCCTTCGCGTGAAGCCGGTTTAGGCTATCGCGTAGCGCTTGGCTAGCCGGCCCTTCCCAAGCGGTCATCGGTTGCCTAAGAATGCAGCGCCGTACCGGGAAAAGACCCGGAGGGCGATCCGGAGGGGGAACGGATGTTCAATGTCGATCTGTTGATCAATGCGCTGACGACGCTGCTCGTCACGCTCGACCCGCCGGGTCTTGCGCCCATTTTCCTGAGCCTGACGGTCGGCCTGAGCCGGCAGGAGCGTTTTCAGGTCGCGACCCGCGGCTCGTTGATCGCCTTTTTCATCCTCGCCGCCTTTGCCCTCTTCGGTGATGGCATTCTCGGCCTGCTCGGCATCTCGATCGGCGCTTTCCGCATCGCGGGCGGCCTGCTGCTCTTCTGGATTTCCTTCGAGATGATCTTCGAACGACGCCAGGAGAGAAAGGAAAAGACCGGAGAAACGGCGGTGACCAAAGACCACATCCACAATATCGCTGTCTTCCCCCTCGCCCTGCCGCTGATCGCCGGGCCCGGGGCGATTTCGGCGACGATCCTGCTCGGCAGTTCCTTTCCCTCGGTCCTCGAGCGCGTCCAACTTCTCGTCGTCATCGCCGCCTCGATGGCATCGCTCTTCCTGGCGCTGGTGATCGCCGACCGGATCGACCGTTTCCTGGGAGTCACCGGTCGGGCGATTCTCACCCGCCTTCTCGGCGTAATCCTGGCGGCGCTCGCCGTTCAGTTCGTCATCGACGGCGTGCGCTCCGCCTTTCAAATTCCGGTTCAGAGCCTGGGCTGAAAACACAACGGCCCGCAACTGCAAATCGACTTCGATTTCAGGACAAAGACATGCAGCATTTCAAAGTGCTACAGCGACCTTTGCGCGTCTGATAAGACGCGCGGCGCTGTAGAGGCGGGCCGGACCTGTTTCGATCGAGGACGCTGACCGATCAGAACGGAATGTCGTCGTCGAGATCGCGTGAGAAATTGCCGCCGCCCTGGTTCGGCTGGCCGCCGGAGCGGCCGCCGCCCGACGATTGGCGTGGCTGGTCGTAATCCTCGTAACCGCCGCCGCCGTAATCGCTGCCGCCGCGACCGGCCCCACCGCCTTCACCGCGGCCATCGAGCATCGTCAGCGTCGCGTTGAAGCCCTGCAGCACGATCTCGGTCGTGTAGCGGTCGTTGCCGTTCTGGTCCTGCCATTTGCGGGTCTGCAACTGGCCTTCGATGTAGAGCTTGGCGCCCTTCTTTACATATTGCTCGACCACCTTGCAGAGGCCTTCGCTGAAGACGACGACATTGTGCCATTCCGTCTTCTCGCGGCGCTCGCCCGAATTCCGGTCGCGCCAGGTCTCCGATGTCGCAATCCGGAGGTTGGCGATCGGCCGGCCGTCCTGCGTGCGCCGGATTTCCGGGTCGGCCCCGACATTTCCGATCAAGATCACCTTGTTGACGCTACCAGCCATATCGCTTTTCCCGTGTTTTCACCGAACCGCCGGCCCGGCTTTCAAATGCCTCAAGAGCGCGCATCTTAGCGGTGAGCCGCCGCCGATACGCCCCGCATCCTACATAATCCACAGCTCATTTGGCAGGCCGCGGCTCATGTTTGTTCTTTTTTTGTTCTAATATTCCCGTATTATCCTGTCAACCGAATCGCAATTGAGCCGCCTCTTTGCCGATTGCGCCTCGACATGGGCGTTCTCGTCATTACATAGGAGGCTTTCAACCGACATGCAAAACTGGCTTCCGATGAGCGAACTCAAGACCCTCTCCATTCGCGGCGCGCGCGAGCATAATCTCAAGGGCATCGACCTTGACCTGCCGCGCAACAAGCTGATCGTGATGACCGGCCTCTCGGGCTCCGGAAAATCCTCGCTCGCCTTCGACACCATCTATGCCGAGGGCCAGCGCCGCTATGTCGAGAGCCTGTCGGCCTATGCTCGGCAGTTCCTGGAAATGATGCAGAAGCCGGATGTAGACCAGATCGACGGACTGTCGCCGGCAATCTCGATCGAACAGAAGACGACATCCCGCAATCCGCGTTCGACGGTCGGCACGGTCACCGAGATCTATGACTATCTGCGCCTGCTCTTCGCACGCGTCGGCGTCCCGTATTCGCCAGCGACGGGCCTGCCGATCGAGAGCCAGACGGTCAGCCAGATGGTCGATCGCGTCCTGGAATTCGGCGAAGGCACGCGGCTCTACATCCTCGCGCCGCTCGTGCGCGGCCGCAAGGGCGAGTACAAGAAGGAACTCGCCGACCTGATGAAGAAGGGCTTCCAGCGCGTCAAGGTCGATGGCCAGTTCTACGAAATCGCCGACGTGCCGGCACTCGACAAGAAATACAAGCATGACATTGACGTCGTCGTCGACCGCGTCGTCGTGCGTCCCGACCTCGGCACCCGACTGGCCGACAGCCTCGAAACCTGCCTGACGCTCGCAGACGGCCTGGCGATCGCCGAATTCGCCGACAGGCCGCTGCCGCCGGAAGAGACGGCCGCCGGCGGTTCGGCCAACAAGTCGCTCAACGAGACGCATGAGCGCGTGCTGTTCTCGGAAAAATTCGCCTGCCCGGTCTCCGGCTTCACCATTCCGGAAGTTGAACCGCGGCTGTTCTCCTTCAACAATCCCTTCGGCGCCTGCACGACCTGTGACGGTCTCGGCAGCCAGCAGAAGATCGACGAGGCGCTGATCGTTCCCGAGCCGAACCGCACCCTGCGGGACGGCGCCATCGCCCCCTGGGCGAAATCGACCTCTCCCTATTACAACCAGACGCTCGAGGCGCTCGGCAAGGTCTTCGACTTCAAGCTCGGCAGTCGCTGGAGCGAGCTCTCCGAGGCTGCGCAAAAGGCGATCCTGCACGGCACCGACGAGAAGATCACCTTCCACTACCAGGACGGCGCCCGCTCCTACAACACGACGAAGACCTTCGAAGGCATCGTGCCGAACCTCGAGCGGCGCTGGAAGGAGACCGACAGTGCCTGGGCGCGTGAGGAGATCGAGCGCTTCATGTCGGCGGCCCCCTGCCCCGCCTGCGCCGGCTACCGGCTGAAACCGGAGGCGCTGGCGGTCAAGATCGACAGGCTTCATATCGGCGAGCTCACCGAGATGTCGATCCGCGCTGCCCGCGACTGGTTCGAAACGCTTCCTGAGCGGCTCAGCACCAAGCAGAACGAGATCGCCGTGCGCATCCTCAAGGAAATTCGCGAGCGGCTGCGCTTCCTGAACGATGTCGGCCTCGAATATCTGAGTCTCTCCCGCAATTCCGGCACGCTTTCCGGCGGCGAAAGCCAGCGCATCCGGCTTGCTTCGCAGATCGGCTCGGGGCTGACCGGCGTGCTCTACGTGCTCGACGAGCCGTCGATCGGCCTTCACCAGCGCGACAATGCCCGGCTGCTCGAGACGCTCCGGCATCTGCGCGACATCGGCAACACGGTCATCGTCGTCGAGCATGACGAGGATGCTATCCTGACGGCCGATCATGTGGTCGACATCGGCCCGGCGGCAGGCATTCACGGCGGCGAGATCGTCGCCGAGGGCGCGCCCGCCGATATCATGGCCAACCCGAAGTCGCTGACCGGCAAGTATCTTTCCGGCGAACTCTGCGTCGCGGTTCCGAGCGAACGGCGGAAGCCGAAAAAGAAGAAGGAAATCACCGTCGTAGGAGCGCGGGCTAACAATCTGAAGAATGTGACGGCATCGATCCCGCTCGGCGTCTTCACCGCCGTCACCGGCGTTTCGGGAGGCGGCAAGTCCACCTTCCTGATCGAGACGCTCTACAAGGCGGCCGCCCGCCGCGTCATGGGGGCGCGCGAAAATCCCGCTGATCACGACCGGATCGATGGCTTCGAGCATATCGACAAGGTGATCGATATCGACCAGTCGCCGATCGGCCGGACGCCGCGCTCCAACCCGGCTACCTATACCGGTGCCTTCACGCCGATTCGCGACTGGTTCGCCGGACTGCCGGAGGCGAAGACGCGCGGCTACCAGCCGGGCCGCTTCTCCTTCAACGTCAAGGGTGGGCGCTGCGAGGCCTGCCAGGGCGACGGCGTCATCAAGATCGAGATGCACTTCCTGCCCGACGTCTATGTCACCTGCGACGTCTGCCACGGCAAGCGCTACAACCGCGAAACGCTCGACGTGCATTTCAAGGGCAAGTCGATCGCCGACGTTCTCGACATGACGGTGGAGGAAGGCGTCGAATTCTTCGCGGCCGTTCCCGCCGTGCGTGACAAGCTGGTGACGCTGAACCAGGTCGGGCTCGGCTATATCAAGATCGGCCAGCAGGCGAACACGCTGTCGGGCGGCGAAGCGCAGCGCGTCAAGTTGGCCAAGGAACTGTCGAAGCGCTCGACCGGGCGCACGCTCTACATCCTTGACGAACCGACAACCGGCTTGCATTTCCATGACGTAGCCAAGCTTCTTGAAGTTCTGCACGAACTCGTCAACCAGGGCAATTCGGTGGTCGTGATCGAACACAACCTCGAGGTCATCAAGACCGCCGACTGGGTCATCGACTTCGGCCCGGAGGGCGGCGACGGCGGCGGCGAGGTTATCGCCAAGGGAACGCCGGAAGACGTGGTGAAGGAACCGCGCTCCTATACCGGGCAGTTCCTGAAGGAGCTGCTGGAGCGCCGGCCGGTGAGGAAGGTTGTGGCGGCTGAGTAATCGGCGGCGCGGATCCGGCCAGCGACGGTGGGCGGGCTGACCTGTTGGTCCTGACAACGGGTGGCGCTGCTTGTTCGCAGCCGCCATGGTTTGCGTGCCGGTTGCCGCGCGGGATCGGCTTATGGGGATGAGAAGCACGGGTGCGTTCGCGCCGCGAGGAGGAATTGATGGCAGAAACCGGAAAAATCCGCGTCGGCATTGGCGGCTGGAATTTCGAACCCTGGGAGGAGAGCTTCTATCCCTCCGACCTGCCGAAGAAGCGGCAGCTCGAATTCGCCGGCAAGGAACTGCGTGCCATCGAGGTCAACGGCACCTATTACAGCTCGCAGAAACCGGCGACCTTCGCCAAATGGGCATCGGAGGTTCCGGACGGTTTCATCTTCTCGCTGAAGGCCAGCCGCTATGTGACGAATCGCAAGGTCTTGGCTGAGGCCGGCGAATCCATGGAGCGTTTTCTGACGCAGGGTTTGACGGAGCTCGGCGACCGGCTCGGTCCCATACTGTGGCAGTTCGCGCCGACTAAAAAGTTCGATCCGGATGACTTCGAGGGCTTTCTGAAGCTGCTCCCGGAAAAGCAGGACGGCCTCAGGCTCCGCCACGTCGTCGAAGTCCGTCATCCTTCCTTCCAGGTGCCGGAATTTGTCGAGCTCCTCGATAAACACAAAGTGGCGGCGGTCCTCGCCGAGCACGAGGACTATCCGATGATCGCCGACGTCACCGCGGACTTCGTCTATACGCGGCTGCAGAAGGGCAGTGACGATATCCGGACCTGCTATGCGCCCGCCGGACTTGATCTCTGGGCAGAGAGGCTCAAGACCTTTGCCGCCGGCGGCGAGCCGGACGGACTGGAGAAGAGCGCGCCGGATCGAAAGGCCGACAAGGCGGCGCGCGACGTCTTTGCCTTCTTCATCAGCTCGGGCAAGGTGAATGCGCCGAATGGGGCGCGGGAACTGCAGAAGCGGGTGGACTGACGCGCCCGCAAGAGTGCCGGCGTCGCGCCCGCAGTGCCGCATTCAAGCGGTCCTACCGGACTTCGGACCCCAATTCGCGGCCACAACATGTAGTCAGCCGAATCACGAAGGCGTGCGCATCACATTCCACCACGATGCGCAATTGCTAGTAGCACCGCGGAGCGCAACCCACCTGTTTTTTTACCCGTGAAAACTTCGATTTTTTTGTCGCGTCGGCCAGCTGTTGCAAGCCGGCCACCCGAAGTCCCTGATTTTCAACGGATTGGTTGATGTCCCCGTTTTCCACAGTCGATCCACACAAGATATAGCGCTCAAAATTCCGTCACAAACCACCCCTTGACGCCCCAAGGCGATTCACGGTTAATGGATTTCACGTTGCGACGGCGGCGAACCGGAAATGAGAAGCCGGTTCATCTCCCTAAATCGTCGGTTCTGGCATGTGGTTGAAGCGGATGATGCCGCGCGGCCGCAGCGGGAATTCCTGCGCGATTTTTAGGGCGTCGAGACAGCATTAAGTCTGGCGTAAAGAACCTGTTAATACTATATTTAGTGTTTGCGGCCAGCATCACCACAAGATACTGGAGACCCAATTTGGGTTTCCTCTAGAGAACGGAAGCTGAAGCTGGCTGCGAGAGCTCGCGGCCGGGCGGGACAATTGCGCTCGGGGCGCATGGCAACAAAGGACGGGACAATGAAGATCGAACGTCGGTTCACGAAGGCAGGGCAGTCCGCCTATGCCGAGATAGAATTCCGCAAGGCGACGAGCGAGATCAAGAATCCGGACGGGTCGATCGTCTTCCGCCTCGCGGATATCGACGTGCCGGCGCAATTCTCCCAGGTCGCCGCCGACATTCTCGCGCAGAAATATTTCCGCAAGGCCGGCGTGCCCGCCAAGCTGAAGCGCGTCGAGGAGAACGACGTCCCCTCCTTCCTGTGGCGCTCGGTTCCCGACATGGAGGCTCTGAAGGCGCTGCCGAAGGACGAGCAGTACGGTTCCGAAACGGATGCCCGCCAGGTCTTCGATCGCCTCGCCGGCACCTGGGCCTATTGGGGCTGGAAGGGCGGCTACTTCGAAACGGAAGAAGACGCCAGCGCCTTCCGTGACGAGCTCGCCTACATGCTCGCCACCCAGCGCGTCGCGCCGAACTCGCCGCAATGGTTCAACACCGGCCTGCACTGGGCCTATGGCATCGACGGTCCCGGCCAGGGCCATTTCTATGTCGACCCCTTCACCGGCAAGCTGACGAAGTCGAAGTCGGCCTATGAGCACCCGCAGCCGCATGCCTGCTTCATCCAGTCGGTCGGCGACGACCTCGTCAACGAGGGTGGCATCATGGACCTCTGGGTGCGCGAGGCGCGCCTGTTCAAATATGGCTCCGGAACCGGCTCCAACTTCTCGCACCTGCGCGCGGAAGGCGAAAAGCTCTCCGGCGGCGGCAAGTCCTCGGGCCTGATGAGC
This sequence comes from Sinorhizobium americanum, assembly GCF_001651855.1. GTDB lineage: Bacteria > Pseudomonadota > Alphaproteobacteria > Rhizobiales > Rhizobiaceae > Sinorhizobium > Sinorhizobium americanum. The sequence goes on from NZ_LNQC01000052.1 coordinate 47,301, forward strand.
TTCCTGAAGATCGGCGACCGCGCCGCCGGCGCCATCAAGTCGGGCGGCACGACGCGGCGCGCCGCCAAGATGGTGGTCGTCGATATCGACCATCCCGATATCGAGGAATACATCAACTGGAAGGTCAAGGAAGAGCAGAAGGTCGCGGCCCTCGTCACCGGCTCGAAAATCGTCGCCAAGCACCTGAAGGCGATCATGAAGGCCTGCGTCAATTGCGACGGCAGCGATGACGCCTGCTTCGATCCGAAGCAGAACCCGGCGCTGAAGCGTGAGATCCGCGCCGCCAAGCAGGCGCTGGTGCCGGAAAACTACGTCAAGCGCGTCATCCAGTTCGCCCGCCAGGGCTACAAGGACATCCAGTTCAAGACCTATGACACGGACTGGGATTCGGAAGCCTATCTGACCGTCTCCGGCCAGAACTCCAACAATTCCGTCTCGATCAAGGACGACTTCCTGCGCGCCGTCGAAGCCGATGGCGAATGGCAGCTGACGGCCCGCAAGGACGGCCGGGTGATGAAGACGCTGAAGGCCCGCGATCTCTGGGAGTCGATCTCCTACGCGGCCTGGGCCTCGGCCGATCCGGGCCTGCACTTCAACACGACGATGAACGACTGGCACACCTGCCCGGCGGCCGGCCCGATCCGCGCCTCCAACCCGTGCTCGGAATACATGTTCCTCGACGACACGGCCTGCAACCTCGCATCGCTCAACCTGATGCAGTTCAAGGATGCCGCCAGCAAGCGGATCAACATCGCCGACTACGAGCATGCCGTCCGCCTGTGGACGGTCGTTCTCGAAGTCTCGGTGATGATGGCGCAGTTCCCGTCGCGCGAAATTGCCGAGCTCTCCTATGAGTACCGGACGCTCGGCCTCGGCTATGCCAATATCGGCGGCCTGTTGATGTCCTCCGGCATCCCCTATGATTCGGCCGAAGGCCGCGCCATCGCCGGCGCGCTGACCGCCATCATGACTGGTGTCGCCTATGCGACCTCAGCGGAAATCTCGGCCAAGCTCGGCCCCTTCCCCGGCTTTGGGCCGAACCGCGACAACATGCTGCGCGTCATGCGCAACCACCGCCGCGCCGCCCATGGCGAGACCACGGGCTATGAAGGCCTGTCGGTCAACCCGGTCGCCCTCATCCACACCGATTGCCCGGACCAGGAGCTGATTGCGCACGCCAAGAGCGCCTGGGACAACGCCGTCGAACTCGGCGAAAAGCATGGCTACCGCAATGCCCAGGCGACCGTGATCGCGCCGACCGGCACGATCGGGCTCGTCATGGATTGCGACACCACCGGCATCGAACCCGATTTCGCGCTGGTCAAGTTCAAGAAGCTCGCCGGCGGCGGCTATTTCAAGATCATCAACCGTGCGGTGCCCGAGGCGCTGCGCACGCTTGGCTATTCGGAAAGCCAGATCGCCGAGATCGAGGCCTACGCGGTCGGCCACGGCAATCTCAACCAGGCGCCCGCCATCAACCCGGCGACGCTGAAGGCCAAGGGCTTCACCGACGAGAAGGTCGATGCCGTCAATGCGGCGCTGAAGTCGGCCTTCGACATCAAGTTCGTCTTCAACCAGTGGACGCTCGGCGCCGACTTTCTCAGGGGCACGCTGAAGGTCACCGACGAGCAGCTCGCCGCGATGGACTTCAACCTGCTCGAGCATCTCGGCTTTTCGAAGAAGGACATTGAAGCGGCGAACATCCATGTCTGCGGCGCGATGACGCTCGAGGGCGCGCCGTTCCTCAAGGCCGAGCACCTGCCGGTGTTCGATTGCGCCAATCCCTGCGGCAAGATCGGCAAGCGCTACCTTTCGGTCGAGAGCCATATCCGCATGATGGCGGCCGCCCAGCCGTTCATCTCGGGCGCGATCTCCAAGACGATCAACATGCCGAACGAGGCGACCGTCGAGGATTGCAAGAACGCCTACATGCTCTCCTGGAAGCTGGCACTGAAGGCCAACGCGCTCTACCGCGACGGCTCGAAGCTGTCGCAGCCGCTGAACGCCTCGCTAATCGAGGACGAGGAGGACGAAGAGGCGATCGAGGAGCTGCTGCAGGCGCCGGCCGCTGCGCAAGCGGTCGCCGTCACCGAGAAGATCGTCGAGCGGGTCATCGAAAAGGTGGTGCGCGCCCGCGAGAAACTGCCGAACCGCCGCCAGGGCTATACCCAGAAGGCGATCGTCGGCGGCCACAAGGTGTATCTCCGCACCGGCGAATTCGGCGACGGCCGCCTCGGCGAGATCTTCATCGACATGCACAAGGAAGGTGCTGCCTTCCGCGCGATGATGAACAACTTCGCCATCGCCATCTCGCTCGGCCTGCAATATGGCGTGCCGCTCGAGGAGTATGTGGAGGCCTTCACCTTCACTAAGTTCGAGCCGGCCGGCATGGTCCAGGGCAATGACGCGATCAAGAACGCCACGTCGATCCTCGACTACGTGTTCCGCGAACTCGCCGTCTCCTATCTCGGCCGTCACGACCTTGCCCATGTCGATACCTCCGACTTCAGCAACACGGCGCTCGGCCGCGGCATTCAGGAAGGCAAGACCAACCTCGTCTCGACCGGCTGGACCCGCGGCTACAAGCCGACGATCGTCGGCGGCTCCGGCGACCGCTCGGAGCCGAAGGGTGCCTCGACCGGCGCTCCCGCCCGCGCCTCAAGCGGCGCCACGGTGACCTCGATCAGCGGCAATGCCGTCCGCAAGCTGGAGCCGGCAACCGCCACCTCGGAAGTCGTCGCCTTCAAGCGCGACTATGAGGAGCGCGCCGCCGAGCTTGCCGAGGAGATCGCCGAGGAAGTCGAGCAGGAAGTGACCGCCCTCTTCTCCGACAAGGCCGCGGCGGAAGCCGCCTCCGCCAAGTCGGAAGCCAAGAAGGTCGAAGCCGAACGCCGCGCCCGGTCGATCATGCAGGGCTACACCGGCAACATGTGCTCCGAGTGCCAGAACTTCACGATGGTGCGGAATGGGACGTGCGAAAAGTGCGACACCTGCGGTGCGACGAGCGGGTGCAGCTAATAACGGTTAGTTGCTGCTACTACCACTACCACCACCACTAAAGGTGCACAAAAAGGGTCCCGAACAAAGTCGCGGGACCCTTTTTACGAGATGGGGGCGACAGCGGCCGCCATCACCGAAATGGACCTCCCACGCTACGGAGAGACAGGTTTGCAGAGCGGCGGCTTACGATGGGCCCATGGCCTCGCTCTTTCGAGCTGGCCGGCCAGGCGGAACAACGTCTCCTCGTCGGCAAAGCGTCCCACGAAATGCATGCCGATCGGCAGGTCGTGGTCCGACCAGCAGAGTGGCACCGACATTGCCGGCTGGCCCGTGACATTGAAAACGGGAGTCCAAGGGATGAAGCTGAATGTCTCGGCCGCGAGGCGCTTCGCGATGCCTATCCTTTTTAGGAGCCAGCCCGCCTTCACCCGACCCACAGCGCGAATAATTTTCTTCTCGGCAGCAGACGGCTGAAGCGATCCTATCGGCGGCGGAACCCGCGCCAGCACCGGTGTCATCAGGATGTCGTGTGTTTCGAAGAATTGCGAAATGCCTCTCGCCGCGAGCTTTAGATAGCGTAGCGCAGCCGCAAGTTCGCCTGCCGAAAGTGTCTCTCCAAGCAGACCCATCCCGAGTGTCGAGGGATCGAAGTCCTGAACACGTACCGGAACACCGGCCGCCCTCGCCGCCTCTTCGATGTCGACTTGCAGTTCCGCGGCGATGACGGTCAGAAACGAAAGGGAGAACGCCTCGGCATCGATAGACGGTGCTGCCTCAACAATGTCGTGACCAAGTTCTTCCAGCAGTTTTGCAGTGGCGGAAAAAGCTTGCAGGATCTCCGGTTCTACTTTCCCGCCAAGCATCGGAGCCGCCGATACGGCAATTTTCAGTTTCCCCGGCGGACGTCCCGCCGCTTCGAGAAAGAACCCTGGCGGTGAGGGCAGGTAATGGGGCGTACCGACATCCGGTCCTTGGACAAGGTCGAGCAGAGCGGCCGAATCCCGGACCGAGCGCGTCAGAACATGTTCCACGGCGAAGCCCGCCCAAGGCTCCCCCGCGAACGGCCCGGCGGGCGTGCGGCCGCGAGTCGGCTTCAGGCCGAAGAGCCCGCATGCAGAAGCCGGGATCCGGATGGAGCCGCCACCGTCGCCGCCCGAGGCAAGTGGTACCATGCGTGCGGCGACTGCTGCCGCCGAACCACCGCTCGAACCGCCAGGAGTTCGGTCAAGACCCCAAGGGTTCCGAGTCGGCCCGAAGGCGCTGGGTTCTGTGTAGGGAGTGAGACCGAATTCCGGAGTGTTGGTCTTGCCCAGGACGATCAGTCCCGCCTTTTTCCATCGAGCAACCAGTTCGGAGTCGCCGGTCGCCGGCAACTTCACCAGCAGGCGGTTCCCTTGCGAGGTCGGGATTCCTTCCACTGTTGCGAGCAGATCCTTGAGAAGAAATGGGACCCCTGCAAAGACGGCGCCCGCGTCAACTTCGCCTGCCGCTTTCCGCGCTTCGTCGAACATGGTCAGGATGACCGCATTGAGGGGCGGATTTCGCAAGACGATCCTGTCTATGGCCGTTTCCACGAGTTCCAATGGCGATACCGCGCCTCGCTTCACCAGGTCGGCGAGGCCGAGGCCATCGAGTTCGTCGTATTCAGCGATCAATGAACCACCTTCCAGCTTGAAATCCGATCATTGCAGAGCGGAACACCTGTCAGCCGATGTGAATCCGATGGACTGCCACGTGAGGATACCTCAAGTTGTCCTCGCTCAACGAATCAGAATCGGAGATCTCATGCCCCTCAAACGTCTGATCGCTGCGGCATTGGTGGCCGTGGCCCTATCGGGATGCGCAAGTACCGGCGGTGCCGGCAATACGACCTATGCGCAATGGTACGGACCGAACCCGGTTCCGGATTTCAGCGCCGCGACGCCCGGCGGTGTGCGCATGGCCTACTGACCGAGCTTGTCATCGGACACCCGCGGGGTGTCTGGTGATCGCCGGATCTGCCGCCCTCTCCAGAAAGTCGAGATTGAATCGCCTTGTCCGCTCCCATCCTCGACATCATTCCCGACAACCCCGACCCTGACGACATCCGCGCCATCGTCGCGACGCTCGACGCCTATAACAACGCCAATAGCGGCATGGCCGATCTGCCGGGCTTTGCCGTCATCCTTCGCGATCCGCAAACGCGCGCCGCCGTCGGCGGGCTCTATGCGACCGACGGCTATGGTTGGGCGTTCGTCAGGTATCTTGCCGTCCCCGACCAATATCGCGGCCAGGGGCTCGGCCGTCGGCTGATGGGTGAGGCGGAGAAGATCGCCAAGGCGCGTGGCTATATCGGCCTGTGGCTGGACACGTTCGAGTTCCAGGCCCGCCCCTTCTACGAGAAGCTCGGCTTCGAGTTGTTCGGCGAACTCGAAGGCGGACCGCGCGCCATTCCCCGCTATTTCCTGAAGAAGCGTTTTTGAGGCTTTTGGCGGGCGCTGCCGGCGGGATCCCTTGAAATCCCGCTGGTCGTTCCCATCTATCGGTCACCACCCGTATCGAGGACCGTGCGCCGGCATGCTTGTCGAGCGCCTTCGCGTCTTCCGGGTTTGAAGGGCGCTCCCCGGAAGGGTCGAGCGCCCTTCTTGTTTTCCCGCGCTGTGGTCGGTTCACCCCGGAGACGTTCCCGCGATCAGCGCGGCGGAACGATGCCCTGGTAATACTCGCCTTCACCGCCGACATGCACGGTTTGCGAGCAGGCGGCGAGTGTTGCGAGCGCGAGCAACAATATGATCCTGCGCATCAATCTCGGTCCCTTTCTAAAGGATTGATGGCCATTGATATTCCGGCCTTCGCCAAGGATCAATTCCCTTGTCTGTCCTCTCCCCCACGTTTCGAACAGCAGGCCTCAATCGGCGGAAAGCCGTCTCTTCTCCGCCACGCTCCGTGTCGCGGGCCCTGCGCCTAGAACTGCGTCGGCGGAACGATGCCTGGATAGTAGTCCCCTGATCCGGGCGTATAGGGGGAAACGGTGGGTCTTCCTGTCTGAGAGCACGCGCTGAGAATAGAAAGTGCTATGAGCAGCAGCAAAGCACGCATGGCCCGTCCTTCCTGACTGAGTTCCTGTTGCTCTTAGATTGGCGCGGCATCCGCGCCGGCCTTCTTCGATAAGCTGTGATTGTACATGTCGCTCAACCGTCGGCATAGACCGCCGAAAGACGACGTTGCGCCTGCTGTCGTGCTCACTTGCACTACTTCGCATCCACCTCTTCCGCCCAGCTCTTCGAGCCACTTTCGCCGTTGAGGAAGGGCAGAACAGTCTCGATCAGCTTCGGCGAGACGAAGATGTCGTAGTGGGTCAGATCGGGCAGGATCGCCAGGCGGTTCTTCGACATGTGCTCCCGCATCCAGCCGGCGTCCTTCAGTCCGCCACCGAGCCTGTGATAGAAATCGACGATATGCTCAAGGCGGATCATGTCGCCGTCGCCGTAGACCAGCATGATCGGCATGGTGAGCTTGGCAACGGCGGCGGAGGCGTCATAGTCGCGCCGCATCAGGTCGCCCATCGCGTCCAGCAGTTTCGGGAACTCCGAGGCGTCCGGCGCAACGGCGACATAGGACTTGTACATCGGCGTGTCCTTCATCATCGCGGCCATGCCGGCGCCGACCTGGGCCTGGGCCGCGATCATCTCGGGATAGAAGCCGTCCTTGGCAAACGGAGCGGAGACGATCACCAGTCGACGCACCGTCTCCGGTGCCTGAGCCGCCATATGCAGGCCGACGCCGCCGCCCATCGAGTAGCCGAGCACGTCGACCTGTCTATAGCCGAGTTGCCGCACAAGCACGCCCATGTCTGCCCCAATCGCGGCAAGGTCGATCGGCCGATTTCCGAGCGGCGTGCGCCCATGTCCGTGGAGGTCGACGCCGATCACCTGGCGGCCCTCGGCCAATCTCGCAAGATTCGGTCCCAGCATCTCGATGATGCCGAGACCACCGTGGAGAAGCAGCACCGGCTCGCCCTCACCATAGACCTGATAGTAGTAATTGATGCCGTTGACCGCGAGATGGCCGGTCTTCTTCGGCGTCGGCATGGATTTTTGTCCCGCCACCTTCTGCACCGGTTCCGCGCCATTCGTCGCCGGCGCATATGCGAGGCTCAACACCGTTGCGAATATCGTAAGCAGCGCCGTTTTCAACATCTGTGATCCTCCTGTCAGTCGGTGACCGCCGCCCGGGTGCGAGCGTGTTCATGCCTCAAGGACGATCCCGCCAAGCGTGAACCGACAGCACGAGCAAAATAACTCCCGACTGGATCTCCGAGGCGGGAGAACGCTCGCATTCAAATAAAATCCGACCGCCAGGCTTCACCGGACCGCAAACGGAGTCTGGCAAAAGGAAAGGAGGACGTATTTCAAGGCGAGCAAAGTGACCCAGGTCGTTTCCGTTTCCGCGACGACGGCCGCCTACGCGGCCGAGGCCGTCAAGCCGTCGGGGCCTGTGCGCGGCGACGGCCCGGCCGATGAAGCCATCACCTTGCTCGCGGCACGGCCGCCGGATCAAGCCGCTCGTGCGCCAGCAATCCCCAGGACGAAGGGTGCCCTGTCCTTGGCGCTGATGCTGATCAGCGCCGGAATGCGCCCGCCTCAGGAGAGCGAGGCGGAGACTTTGCGCCGCTACCTTGAATTCATGCAGGACGAAGAAAGCGGCGAGGACCAGCAGGACGACGCGGCCGCCGAAGAGGAGAAGACGGGCGACGAAATCGCCGCCATGCTCGACCAGTTCATCCAAGGGGCCTGACGGCTGGAGCGGGTTCTTACAACCCGCTCCCGAATTCTCAAGCCGAAAAGGCTTACTTATGCTTGTGGCCGGCCGCGGCACCGCCGGCAGCCCCGACCGGCAGGCCATAATTGATCGTTCCGGCCTTCTCAAAGGTGAGCGAGACGGGCACGGTGTCGCCCTCGGCGAAGGGCTTCCCCACCTCCATGAACATCAGGTGCAGTGCGCCGCTTTTCAATTCCACGCTCTTGCCCGCCGGAATGACGATGCCGCCGTCGATCTTGCGCATCTTCATGACGTCGTTTTCCATCGCCATTTCATGCAGTTCGACGCGGCCGGCTGAGGGGCTTTCGACAGCGATGAGCCGGTCGTCAGTGCTGCCGGTGTTCTTGATGACAAAGCCGCCGCCGCCGACCTTGGCGCCCGGCAGCATCGCCTTCACCGCACCGTCCGAGATTTCGAGAGCCCCGACTTCGACCGGACCGGATGCGGCCTGCTGGCCGCCATGCCCGCCATGGGCATGCTCTGCGCTTGCCGGTGTCACGGTAACTGTCGGTGCCGGATGTTCGAGGGCGTGGGCGTCCTCTCCGTCGGCCGGCACCTGGTCCCAGACGACCTTTGCCTCAGCGCCGCAAAGCTGCGTCGTCGGAAAGGCGAGCACCGTTTCATTGTCGAAGCCCGAGACCTTTCCGCGGATGACGAAGGTATCGTAGAATTCATCCGGCAGGCTGCCGCCCTTCCAGCGGATTTCGACCGGGCCCGAGGAAACCTTGGTTCCGTGATTGTCGTAGGTCTTCTGGTAATCGCCCTTGATGATTTCAAGCTCCCAGCCGGGCTTCGGCTGCGGCTTGGCGAAGACGAATCCTTCCGGCAACTTCACCTGCACCTCGGTTGTTGGCTTGCCGTCGCAGCCATGCGGCACCTGCAGGATCGCCTTGAACGTCTTCTCGTTGGACGTGCTGTCGACCTCTAAGGTCGCATGCGCGTGAGCCATGGCGGTGGCTGCGAACGTGAGGCCGGCGGCCACAACGGTCAATCTGATCTTGGTCATATCGTAATCTCCGGACCACATACCCCGAGATGCGGGCGTCGTGGTGAGTACCGCTTCAGCGGCGTGATGAACTTCAAATTCCTGGGAGAGCGTTACGACAGGATTGGCGGCCCGCGCGGGGGCGGTAACAGACGCAAGGGCGTCAGTGCGACCTGTGTTTCGGTGACCGGTGATACGGCGAGCCAGTTGCCTTTGTCGGCCGGCACGCTCGCCTGCGGCGGCTCGGGCAGAAGCACCGAGGCTGCGAGCCTGCATGCCTCGCAAATCGGCGCGAGTGCCGGCGCTTTGCCGTCTTCGTGATCGACGCCCTCGGTGCCGAAGCAGATCTCCGCAAAGGATCCGTCGGGCAGACGATACTCGGCAGCGAGCGCCGCGTTCGTTCCGATGACGAGGGAGGGCCTGTGGGCGAAGGACAGGAAAACGAGCGCGACGGCGGCAAGCAGCCGCACCGCAATTCGCCATTTTTCCCGCTGCCCGATCATCATCGCCTCTCGTCATCTCTTCGTTAGCCACAAGCAGTGGTAAATGCAAAGGCCGATTTGCCGCAGGCGCGCTCGCGAGCGACGATGAAGCCACGGCGACAAAAATATGTTCCAACGCGACATTCGCCCTTGCCAAATTCCGGCCTTCGCCGTTATCTGGAGATGATCTTGTTGGGAGAAACCGGTTCAATCCGGTGCCGAAGGAGCAACCGCCCCGGAAACTCTCAGGCCAAAGGACCAGCAAGGTACCGGTAGGACTCTGGAGAGAAGCGGTTACGCTCGCCGAAGGGATAACAATCTCAGGCAAACGGACAGAGGGGGCTCGAATTTGTCGGCGTTAGACGCCGGTAGTGTGAGCCGGCGCGCCCAGCGCCAGACCTGGAGGCCGGATTTGGAACCTATTTCCCACTTGAATCATACGCCTTTGCACCCCCTGCATCTGTCGCTCGGCGCGCGCATGGTGCCTTTCGCCGGCTATGAGATGCCGGTGCAATATCCCGAAGGCGTGCTCAAGGAACACCTGCACACGCGTTCTGCCGCCGGCCTCTTCGACGTGTCGCATATGGGCCAGGTCGTCATCCGCCCGAAGTCCGGCCGGGTGGCCGATGCCGCCCTGGCGCTGGAAAAGCTGGTGCCGGTGGACGTATTGGCTCTGGCCGAAGGGCGCCAGCGCTACGGGCTCTTCACCAATCCGGAAGGCGGGATTCTCGACGACCTGATGATTGCCAATCGCGGCGACCATCTCTTCCTCGTCGTCAACGCCGCCTGCAAGGAGGCGGATTTTGCGCATTTGAAAGACGGGCTCGGCGATAGCTGCGACGTCACCATGCTCGACGACCGCGCCCTCGTCGCGCTTCAGGGCCCTCGTGCGGAGGCGGTGCTTTGCGAGCTATGGGCGGATGTCGCCTCGATGCGCTTTATGGACGTGGCGGAGGCGGATCTCCACGACGTCACCTGCATCATTTCCCGCTCCGGTTACACGGGCGAGGACGGCTTCGAGATCTCCATCCCCGCCGCCTCGGCGGTGGACGTGACGGAGCGCCTGCTTGAGCACCCGGACGTGCTGGCGATCGGCCTCGGCGCGCGTGATTCGCTCCGCCTCGAAGCCGGCCTGTGTCTCTATGGCAACGATATCGACACCGGCACGACGCCGATCGAGGCGGCGCTCGAATGGGCAATCCAGAAGAGCCGCCGCACCGGCGGCGAGCGTGCCGGCAGCTTTCCCGGCGCCGACCGCATCCTTGCGGAACTTGCCGGCGGAACCAAACGGCGCCGCGTCGGCCTGAAGCCCGAAGGTCGCGCGCCCGTCCGTGGCGGCGTGCAGCTCTTCGCCGATGCGAACGGCGCAGTGCCTGTCGGTTCGGTGACCTCCGGCGGCTTCGGACCGAGCGTCGATTGTCCGGTCGCCATGGGCTACGTCGATGCCGCCAAGGCCGAGAACGGCACACAACTTTTTGCAGAGGTGCGGGGCAAGTACCTGCCTGTCGCGGTTGCCGCCCTGCCCTTCGTCAAACAGACCTACAAACGCTGATCAGGAGAGAGCGCGCATGCTGAAATTTACCGAAGAACACGAGTGGCTGAAGGTCGAGGACGGCGTTGCGACAGTCGGCATCACCGAACACGCAGCCGGCCAGCTTGGCGATCTCGTCTTCGTGGAACTGCCGGAAGCCGGCGCGACCTTCGCCAAGGGCGATTCGGCTGCGACCGTCGAATCGGTGAAGGCAGCGTCCGACGTCTATTGTCCACTCGACGGCGAAATCATCGAGGTCAATCAGGCGATCGTCGACGATCCGTCGCTCGTCAACGGCGATCCGCACGGGGCAGCCTGGTTCTTCAAGCTGAAGCTTGCCGATCCGCGCTCTGCCGATGGTCTGCTCGATGAAGCGGCCTACAAGGAGCTTGTCGGCTGATGAGCATGCCCAAGGATTTTACCTTTACCGACTACAAGCCTTACGATTTCGCCAATCGGCGCCATATCGGCCCCTCGCCCTCCGAGATGGAGGAGATGCTGAAGGTGGTCGGCTATCCGAGCCTCGATGCGCTGATCGACGACACCGTTCCGGCCTCCATCCGCCAGAGGACGCCGCTGTCCTGGGGCGCGCCGATGACCGAGCGGGAAGCGCTCGACAAGCTGCGCGAGACCGCCAATCGCAACGAGAAACTCGTTTCGCTGATCGGCCAGGGCTACTACGGCACGATCACGCCGCCGGTGATCCAGCGCAACATCCTGGAAAACCCGGCCTGGTACACGGCCTATACGCCCTATCAGCCGGAAATCAGCCAGGGCCGGCTCGAAGCGCTGCTGAACTACCAGACGATGGTCTGCGACCTGACCGGGCTCGACGTCGCCAACGCGTCGCTGCTCGACGAAGCGACGGCCGCGGCCGAAGCGATGGCGATGGCCGAGCGCGTCGCCAAGTCCAAGGCAAAGGCCTTCTTCGTCGACGAGAATTGCCATCCGCAGACAATCGCGCTCTTGCAGACCCGTGCCGAGCCGCTCGGCTGGCAGTTGGTCATCGGCGACCCCTTCGCTGATCTCGATGCCGCCAGCGTCTTCGGGGCGATCTTCCAGTATCCGGGCACCTACGGTCATGTCCGCGATTTCTCCCAACTGATCGGCAAGTTGCATGAACAGGGCGCCATCGCGGCCGTAGCCGCCGATCCGCTGGCGCTTGCCCTGTTGAAATCGCCGGGAGAAATGGGCGCCGACATCGCCATCGGTTCGACGCAGCGCTTCGGCGTTCCGGTCGGCTATGGCGGGCCGCACGCCGCCTATATGGCCGTCAAGGATGCCCACAAAAGGTCGATGCCCGGCCGTCTGGTCGGCGTTTCGGTGGACGCACGCGGCAACCGGGCCTACCGGCTTTCGCTGCAGACGCGCGAGCAGCATATCCGCCGCGAAAAGGCCACCTCGAATATCTGCACCGCCCAGGTGTTGCTCGCCGTGATGGCGTCGATGTACGCGGTTTTCCACGGCCCGAAGGGCATCAAGGCGATTGCCCAGAGTGTCCATCAGAAGACGGTGCGCCTGGCGATGGGCCTCGAGAAGCTTGGCTATACGGTCGAGCCTGATGTCTTCTTCGACACGATCACCGTCGAGGTCGGCAAGCTGCAGGGCATCATCCTGAAGACCGCGGTCGCCGAGGAAGTGAACCTTCGCAAGATCGGTGCGACCAAGATCGGCATCAGCCTCGACGAGCGTTCGCGGCCGGTGACACTCGAGGCCGTCTGGCGGGCCTTCGGCGGTGACTTCAAGGTGGAGGAGTTCGAACCGGACTACCGGCTGCCGGAAGAGCTCTTGCGCACCAGCGATTACCTCACCCACCCGATCTTCCATATGAACCGCGCCGAAAGCGAGATGACGCGCTACATCCGTCGCCTGGCCGACCGGGACCTGGCGCTCGACCGGGCGATGATTCCGCTCGGTTCCTGCACGATGAAGCTCAATGCGACGGCGGAAATGCTGCCGATCACCTGGCCGGAATTCTCAGAGATCCATCCCTTCGTCCCGGCCGACCAGGCGCGCGGCTATCAGCACCTGATCGAAGATCTGTCGGACAAGCTCTGCGCCATCACCGGCTATGACGCGATTTCCATGCAGCCGAATTCGGGCGCGCAGGGCGAGTATGCCGGGCTCCTGGTGATCCGCGCCTATCACATCGCCAATGGCAACGGCCATCGCGACGTCTGCCTGATCCCGACCTCGGCACACGGCACCAACCCGGCCTCGGCGCACATGGCCGGTATGAAGGTCGTGGTGGTCAAGGTGAGCGACATCGGCGAAATCGATATGAACGATTTCCGCGCCAAGGCCGAGCAATATGCGGACACGCTCTCGTGCTGCATGATCACCTACCCCTCGACGCATGGCGTGTTCGAGGAGAACGTGCGCGAGGTCTGCGAGATCGTCCACAAGAATGGCGGCCAGGTCTATCTGGATGGCGCCAACATGAACGCCATGGTCGGCCTCTCGCGCCCCGGCGACATCGGCTCGGACGTCAGCCACCTGAACCTGCACAAGACCTTCTGCATCCCGCATGGCGGCGGCGGCCCCGGCATGGGGCCGATCGGCGTCAAGGCGCATCTCGCTCCGTTCCTGCCTGGCCACCCGGAAACGGACGGGAATGACGGCGCCGTCTCCGCTGCTCCCTTCGGCTCGGCTTCGATCCTGCCGATCTCCTGGAGCTACTGCCTGATGATGGGTGGCGAAGGCCTGACCCAGGCGACCAAGGTGGCGATCCTCAACGCCAACTATGTCGCCGCACGACTGAAGGGCGCCTATGACGTGCTCTACAAATCCGCCAAGGGACGGGTTGCGCATGAGTGCATCGTCGACACGCGGCCGCTCGCTGAAAGCGCCGGCGTCACGGTCGACGACATCGCCAAACGGCTGATCGATTGCGGCTTCCACGCGCCGACGATGAGCTGGCCGGTGGCGGGTACGCTGATGACCGAGCCGACCGAATCGGAGACCAAGGCCGAACTCGACCGCTTCTGCGATGCTATGCTGGCAATCCGCGAGGAGGCCCGCGCCATCGAGGAAGGCCGGATGGACAAGGTCAACAATCCGCTGAAGAACGCACCGCACACGGTCGAAGACCTCGTCGGCGACTGGGATCGGCCCTATTCGCGCGAGCAGGCCTGCTTCCCGCCCGGCGCTTTCCGCGTCGACAAGTACTGGTCGCCGGTCAACCGCGTCGACAATGTCTATGGCGACCGCAACCTCATCTGCACCTGCCCGCCGCTCGAGGCCTACGCGGAAGCGGCGGAGTGAAGCAGTGGGGCGTGCCTTGGGCACGCCCACACAAACTGTTCAAAAACAAAGGCCCGGCGAAAACCGGGCCTTTGTTGTTGTTTGGAGGGCGTGCGCAGTCAGTTCGCGCGCACCACTGGATTGCCCTCTGCGGCGAGCGCCGCCAGGTCGGCGGGCTTCAGCTCGACCGATTCGCCGCAGCCGCAGGCGGATGTCTGGTTTGGGTTCCTGAAAGTGAAGCCGGAGCGCAGGGCGGTCACCTCAAAATCCATTTGCGTGCCGAGCAGGTAGAGCACCGCCTCGGGCGCGACCCAGACCTTAGCACCTTGATGTTCGATGAGATCATCCCTGGCATTCGCCTCGGTGACGAGGTCGACGGCATATTCCATGCCGGCGCAGCCGCCTTTCTTGATGCTCAGGCGGATGCCCTTGGCGTCGCCGCCGGCATTCTCGACGATCGACCGGACGCGGCCGGCGGCGGCATCGGTCAGGCTCATTACGGCAAAGCCCATAGGCTCCATCTCCTTCATATCACCGGGTTAAAGGCCCGGTGCTTTCCAGAATCAAATGTAGTGCCCGTATGTTAACGGATCAATATGGGGGTTCGGGCGTGAATCATGGAGCGGGATGCAGGTGGAAAACCGCGAACACTTTTCCTCATCCCGCTCTAATACCAGCCGAGCGCCACCTGCGCTTCTTCCGACATGCGGTCCGGCGTCCACGGCGGATCGAAGGTCATGGTCACCTCGACGCCGGAAACACCCTCTACGGCGCCGACGGCGTTTTCCACCCAGCCCGGCATCTCGCCGGCAACGGGGCAGCCGGGGGCCGTCAGGGTCATGTCGATCTTCACCATCCGGTCGTCTTCGATATCGATCTTGTAAATGAGACCCAGTTCGAAGATGTCGGCCGGAATCTCCGGATCATAGACCGTCTTCAGCGCCGCGATGATGTCGTCGCTGAGGCGCGCCAATTCTTCGGCGGGTATGCCCGAGTGCACGATGCCTTCACGTACATCGACCTTTTCTTGCGCTTCCCCGAGACTCATGTCTGCCTCCTTAGGCAAAGAACTTGCGCGCGTGTTCGAGCGCGTCCGCCAGAGCGTCGACCTCGGCCCGGGTATTGTAGAGGCCGAAGGACGCACGGCATGTGGAGGTGACGCCGAAACGTTTCAAGAGCGGCTGCGCACAATGGGTGCCCGCCCTAACGGCGATGCCGGCCCGGTCGATCACCATCGAGACGTCATGGGCATGAATGCCGGCGATCTCGAACGCAAAGATGCTGCCCTTGCCCGGCGCATCGCCGAAGACGCGCAGCGAATTCACCGAGGACAGGCGCTCGCGGGCATAGGCCGTCAGGTCCGCCTCGTGTGCCCTGATCGCTTCCCGGCCGACCTTTTCCATGTAGTCCAACGCATAGCCGAGCCCGATCGCCTGGACGATCGGCGGGGTGCCAGCTTCGAACCGGTGCGGCGGATCGTTGTAGGTGACGCGGTCCTCGGTCACTTCCTCGATCATCTCGCCGCCACCCATGAAGGGCCGCATCGCCTTGAGCCGTTCGGTCTTGCCGTAAAGCACGCCGACGCCGGACGGGCCGTAGAGCTTGTGGCCGGTCATCACGTACCAGTCGCAGTCGATGTCCTGGACGTCGACCGGCATGTGCACGGCGCCCTGGCTGCCATCGACGAGCACCGGGATGCCGCGTTCGCGGGCAATGCGGCAGATCTCCTTGACGGGAACGACCGTGCCCAGCGCATTCGACATATGCGTGATGGCAATGAGCTTCGTCCGCTCGGTCAGGCAGTTGACGAAATCCTCGATATGGAATGCGCCATCATCATCGACGGGCGCCCAGACGAGCTTCGCCCCTTGTCGCTCCCGGATGAAGTGCCACGGCACAATGTTGGAGTGGTGCTCCATGATCGAGATGACGATCTCATCGCCCTCGCCGAGATGCGGCATGCCGTAGCCATAGGCGACCGTGTTGATCGCCTCCGTCGAGGACTTGGTGAAGACGATGTTGTCGACCGACGGCGCGTTCAGAAAGCGACGCACCTTTTCACGCGCGCCCTCATAGGCGTCCGTCGCGGCATTCGAGAGGAAATGCAGACCGCGATGAACATTGGCATATTCATTGGCATAGGCATGGGCAACCGCGTCGATGACGAGCTGCGGCTTCTGCGCCGATGCGCCGTTGTCGAGATAAACGAGCGGCTTGCCATAGACCGTCCGCGAAAGGATCGGGAAATCCTTTCTTACGGCATCAACGTCATAGGCCGGCACCGGCACAGTATGTTCCATGGTCCTGTCCAATCAGGCGTGTTTTTCGAGCCAGGCCGAGATCACCCCTTCGAGCGCCTCGACCAGCGCCTCGTCGTCTTCCAACTCCTCGACGATCTCGGCGACGAAGGCGTTGACGAGCATGGCGCGGGCCTTGTTCTCCGGAATACCGCGAGAGAGCAGGTAGAAGAGTTGCGTATGATCGATATCGATGACCGTCGCACCGTGACCGCACTGAACGTCGTCGGCGAAGATTTCGAGCTCCGGCTTTGCCGAGAAGTCCGCATCGTCCGACAACAGCAAGGTATTGCACGACATCTTCGCGTCGGTCTTCTGCGCGTCCTGGGCGACCAGAATCTTGCCCTGAAAGACGCCCTTCGCCCGATCGAAGATGACGTTGCGGATGATCTCGCTCGACGTCGTGTGCGGCACGTCGTGGCTGAGCGTGAAGGTCACGTCCGTGTGGCTCTCGCCGCCGAGCAGGTTGATGCCGCGCAGCGTCAGGTCGGATCCCTCGCCGCTCGCCCTGCCGTGCAGTTCCTGGCGCACCAGCTTGCCGCCGGCATTGATGACGAAGACATGCAGCTTCGCGTCCTTGCCGAGATCGAAACGGATCTGGCCGAGATGGGTGTCGGACGCGCCCTGCTGCTGCAGGATGATCCAGATGACGTCTGCCCCTTCGGCAAGCGTCAGATCGGTCACCGAGGAAACGAAGCTCGCATCGCCGTTGGTCGACAGATGCCGCTCAAGCACCGTGGCCTTGGACCCGGGACCGAAAGATACCGGGAAACGGGTATGCGCCTGGCCGTGGCTTTGCGCGACCTGGATTTCGAGCGGCGCTTCAAGCTCGACGCCTTCCGCAACTGCGATCTCCAGACCGCCGCGGACAAGACCGCCATTGATGCGGCCGATGGCGTCGTCGGAGCCGAGGACCGCAAGACCGGCGACAGCAGAACCGTCGAGGAGGCTTTCCGTGTAGGAGCGTGCCGTTAGGCCCTCGGGAAGGCTCTTGAGATCGGCCTCGCCATTGCGCACCGAAAGTACCGTCGCGCCTGCGACAATCGGCTCGACCCGGTCGGCAAAGGCGGACGGATCGGCGGAGGGCACTGCGCGGAGCAGCGTCCTCAAGTCCGTATAGTGCCAGGACTCGACGCGCCGCGTCGGCAGGCCGGCCGTCTTCAGCTCGTGAACCAGCGTGTCGCGCAGCGACAGCACCGCCCCGTCACCCGGCAGATCGCCGATCTGGGCGGTATAGGCGTCGACGAGCGCCGTTTCGGCTGCCGTCATTTTGATGGCCTGTTGCATATTCATTCGAACACTCCTTCAACAGGCGTCAGGCTGCCGCCTCGATGATGTCGGCATAGCCCTTGGCTTCGAGCTCATGCGCCAGCGTCTTGTCGCCCGACTTGACGACCTGGCCCTTGTAGAGAACGTGGACCGTATCCGGGACGATGTAGTCGAGCAGGCGCTGGTAGTGGGTGATGACGACGACGGCGCGATCCGGCGAGCGCAGTGCGTTGACGCCGTCGGCGACGATCTTCAGGGCGTCGATGTCGAGCCCCGAGTCGGTCTCGTCGAGCACGCAGAGCTTCGGCTGAAGCAGCGCCATCTGCAGGATTTCCGCGCGCTTCTTTTCACCGCCGGAGAAGCCGACATTCAGCGGTCGACGCAGCATTTCCGGCGCGATCTTCAGCTCGGCAGCGGCCTCCTTGACGCGGCGCATGAATTCCGGCGTCGTCAACTCGTCTTCGCCGCGATACTTGCGCTGCTCGTTCATCGCCACCTTGAGGAACTGCCTGGTAGCGACACCGGGGATCTCGACCGGATATTGGAAAGCGAGGAAAATGCCCTTGGCCGCACGCTCCGAAGCGTCGAGCTCCAGGATGCTTTCGCCGTTGTAAAGAATATCGCCCTCGGTCACTTCGTAGTCTTCGCGCCCCGAAAGGATGTAGGACAGCGTCGACTTGCCGGAGCCGTTCGGTCCCATGATGGCAGCGACCTCGCCGGCCTTCACGGTCAGGTCCAGGCCGCGGATGATCTCGGTGCCGTCTTCGGCGATGCGGGCGTGCAGGTTCTTGATTTCAAGCATTTCAAATCGTCCTCTTGGGAAACGAATAGTTTTCGCGCGTAGGTCCAGCGCGCCGGTTCAATTGTCAGTCCCAGGCCTCAGCCCACCGAGCCTTCCAGCGAGATGCCGATCAGCTTCTGCGCCTCGACGGCGAATTCCATCGGCAGTTCCTGGATCACTTCCTTGACGAAGCCGTTGACGATCAGCGCGATCGCCGCCTCTTCCGGAATGCCCCGCTGCAGGCAGTAGAACAGCTGATCCTCGGAAATCTTCGAGGTCGTCGCCTCGTGCTCGAACTGTGCGGTCGAGTTCTTCGCCTCGATATAGGGCACCGTATGGGCGCCGCACTTGTCGCCGATCAAGAGCGAGTCGCACTGCGTGAAGTTACGGGCGTTCTCCGCCTTGCGATGCGCCGAGACCTGACCGCGATAGGTGTTGTCCGAAACACCGGCGGCGATGCCCTTGGAAATGATACGGCTCGACGTGTTCTTGCCGAGGTGGATCATCTTGGTGCCGGAATCCACCTGCTGGTGGCCGTTCGACACGGCGATTGAGTAGAACTCGCCGCGCGAACAGTCGCCGCGCAGGATGCAGGACGGATACTTCCAGGTGATCGCCGAACCGGTCTCGACCTGCGTCCAGGAGATCTTCGAGTTCTTGCCCCGGCAATCGCCACGCTTGGTCACGAAATTGTAGATGCCGCCCTTGCCGTGCTTGTCGCCCGGATACCAGTTCTGCACGGTCGAATACTTGATCTCGGCGTCATCGAGCGCGATCAGCTCGACGACCGCGGCGTGAAGCTGGTTCTCGTCGCGCTGCGGCGCCGTGCAGCCTTCGAGGTAGGAGACATAGGCGCCTTCGTCGGCAATGATCAGCGTGCGCTCGAACTGGCCGGTGTTCTTCTCGTTGATGCGGAAATAGGTCGACAGCTCCATCGGGCAACGAACGCCCTTCGGCACATAAACGAAGGAACCATCGGTGAAGACCGCGGAGTTCAACGTCGCATAGAAGTTATCCGACTGCGGCACGACGGTGCCGAGATACTTCCGCACGAGATCCGGATGCTCCCGCATCGCCTCAGAGATCGACATGAAGATTACGCCGGCCTTCTTCAACTCTTCCTTGAAGGTGGTGACCACCGAAACGGAATCGAACACCGCATCGACGGCGATCTTCGTCTTTTCGACACCGGCGAGAATTTCCTGTTCCTTCAGCGGGATGCCGAGCTTCTCATAAACCTTGAGAAGCTCCGGATCGACCTCGTCGAGCGACTTCGGCCCGGTCGTGCCCTTCGGCGCGGCATAATAGTGGATCTCGTTGAAGTCGATCTTCGGATACTTGACACGCGCCCAGCTCGGCTCGTCCATGGTGAGCCAACGCTGATAGGCCTCGAGGCGCCATTCGAGCATCCATTCCGGTTCGTTCTTCTTCTCGGAGATCAGGCGGATGATATCCTCGGACAGGCCCTTCGGCGCCTTGTCCATCTCGATCTTCGTCTCGAAGCCGTATTTGTACTGGTCCACGTCGATCTGGCGGACCTGATCAATGGTCTCCTGCACGGCAGGCATGTCGCTCTCCAATCTCGCCGGATCCAAGGTCCGACGGCTTGTCAATGCGGTGCAATATGTGCGCACCGCTTATGTAATGGCTAAAAGGCGGTTTTCACCCCGTTTGCCAAGCGGAAAATTGCTTTTCCGCAATTTCATTCAAGGCATTCCGCATTCACGCGGCCTGTCCCGTCGAGCGGCGTCGCGACGCCACTTTCACGAAAACTGCCGCACAGCGTTCGATCTCCGCTTGCGTCGTCGACGCACCGATCGACAGACGCAGGGCGCCTTGCCGCGGATCATAGCCCATCGCAGTCAGCACATGACTCTGTCCAACCTTGCCGGAAGAGCATGCAGAACCTGCCGAGAGGGCCACGCCCTCCAAATCAAAGGCAATCTGGCCTGTCTCCGCCTTCAGCCCGGGAAGCGTGAAGAAGGAGGTATTGGCGATCCGCGGCGCATCGCGGCCGTGGATCACCACATCCGGTGCGCTTTCCAGCATCTCAGCCTCGAGCCGATCGCGCAGAGCGGCGATTGCGGTCGTGCGCGCCTCGAGGTTTTCGGCAGCCACCCGCGCAGCCGCCCCGAAACCCACCAGCGCCGGAGCATTCTCGGTACCGGAGCGATGCCCCTTCTCCTGGCCGCCGCCGCGGATCAAGGGCGCCGGCATCATCACCTCGCCGCGGGCGACGACGGCGCCGGCCCCCTTCGGCCCGCCGATCTTGTGCGACGAGACGATGAGGAAATCGGCACCCAGGTTCTCGATCGACAGCGGCAGCCGGCCCGCTGCCTGAACGGCATCGACGACCAACAGCCCGCCATGGGCGCGTACGATCGCGGAAACTTCGGCGATCGGCTGGACGATACCCGTCTCGTTGTTGGCGAGCATGACGGCTACCATGGGCAGGCCCTGCTGGCGATCATGTGCCGAAAGCAACGTCTCGAGCGCAACGCAGTCGACGACGCCGCCGCTTGTGACCGGCACTTCACAGACATCCTCCCGCGCGAAACGTCCGCCCACGCGGACCGCCGGATGCTCGATCGCAGAAACATAGAGCTTGCCAAGCTTCAGCGGCGTACGTCCCATCCGAAAGTCCGGCGTCAGCACCATATTGGCAGCTTCCGTGGCGCCGCTGGTGAATGTCACCGAGGACGGCTGCGCGCCGCAGAGCGCGGCAACGTCACGCCGCGCGCTCTCGATCATGCCGCGAACCGCCCGCCCCTCGCCATGGACGGATGAGGGATTGCCAACCGCATCAAGCGCGGACAGGAATGCCTCGCGCGCTTCGGGCAGAAGCGGCGCCGTCGCATTCCAGTCCATATATATGCGCGGTCCCGGCATTGCTTCCCTCGCTAGAGCGGAGCGGTTCAATCCGTGCAATCGATGCCGTTGCATTTTTCTTGAATTTTCCGCGCCGCTTGTCCTATGAGACGGACGAACGGGGCGGAGTGCCCGCATCGAAGTTTTGAACGGTTCTAAAGTGCGTTCTAGAAAAGCTGACTGCTTTCGTCAAGACAGATTGGTGTCAAGAACGACTATTTGAGCCAAAAACGTTCCCGGAGAACCAATGCCCGAAATCATCTTCAACGGACCGGCCGGCCGCCTCGAAGGTCGCTATCAGCCTTCGAAGCAGAAGAGCGCACCGATCGCGATCATCCTGCATCCGCATCCGCAGTTCGGCGGGACGATGAACAACCAGATCGTCTACCAGCTCTTCTATATGTTCCAGAAGCGCGGCTTCACCACTCTGCGGTTCAATTTCCGCGGCATCGGCCGCAGCCAGGGCGAGTTCGATCATGGTGCGGGCGAGCTTTCCGATGCTGCCTCGGCGCTCGACTGGGTGCAGAGCCTGCATCCCGATTCCAAGAGTTGCTGGGTGGCCGGCTATTCGTTCGGTGCCTGGATCGGCATGCAGCTTCTGATGCGCCGTCCGGAAATCGAAGGTTTCATGGCGGTTGCGCCGCAACCGAACATCTATGATTTCTCGTTCCTGGCGCCCTGCCCGTCGTCGGGTCTCATCATCAATGGCGACTCCGACAAGGTCGCGCCGGAGAAGGACGTTAACGGCCTCGTCGAAAAGCTGAAGGCGCAGAAGGGTATCCTGATCACCCACAGGACGGTTACCGGAGCGAACCACTTCTTCAATGGCCAGATCGAGACGCTGATGACGGAATGCGAGGACTATCTCGATCGTCGTCTCAACGGAGAGCTGGTGCCGGAGCCCGCAGCCAAGCGCATCCGCTGAGCCGCGCCAAACTCATCCCTTCAATCGGCCCGGAGATCGCAATCGGTTTCCGGGCCGTTTTATTTTCGCCCCACTCGAAGGGAACCGACCGGCACGCCGGTTGCCGGCTGTTCGGCACATTCCACCCGGTTCCGGCCGCTGGCCTTGGCAGCGTAGAGCGCCTTGTCGGCACGCTGCATGGCCGCTTCCAGCGACTCTCCGGGACCAATGGAGGCCACGCCGAAGCTCGCTGTTATCGTGACGCTTTCAGGTAATCCGTCGATCCGTGTCGATGCGAGCGCCGCGCGCATCCCATGCGCAAGCAGGCGGGCTTCCACGAGGCCGAGGCGCGGAAGAAATACGGCAAATTCTTCACCGCCCAACCGCGCCGCGACTGCTCGGCTCGGCATCAGCTCCACAAGCACACGGGAGAACTGTCGGATCACGCCATCGCCAGCATGGTGGCCATAGGTGTCGTTCACCAGCTTGAAGCGATCGAGGTCGGCAAGAATGAGGGTACCGGGACCGTCGGCGCCAGCGGTTTCGAGAACAGGCATCAGGCGATCGACGAAGCCACGGCGGTTGTAGAGTCCCGAAAGAGCGTCGAGCTCCGAACTGGCGCGGGCCTCGTCGATGATTTCCTTGACCATTACCCCGAGCATGGCGATGCCGGTCGCAACGATCAGCATGGCTCCGAGGGCCTGCGAAATCAGCGCAAACGGGGTTCCGAGATAGTCCGCCGCCGTCGTGCCCGCCCCGGCGGCAATAGCGGCGTAGATTTTCACCAGATAGTAGACCGAGGTCAGACCCAGAAGACCGCACAGAATCCAGTCGGCCGGGAACCTGCGCTTCGACCTGACGATCGTCGAAGCGGACCATATCTGGATGAGGAAGAACGGCAACTGATAGAAGAAGGCGTGCTTAAGCGTTCCGCGCGGCAGGTCATAGATCAGCAGATCAAGGATCACCGAAGCGAGGAAGAAACCCGCCAACAGAGGCAGGCGCGTCGGCACCCGGTAGAAGAGCCCGAGTGCGACGCGGATCAGAATGAAGCCGGCGAGCACGCTCGCAAAGGCGCCGAAAGCAAATAGCTTCGGCACGACCGAAAAGGGCAAGACGGTCTCGAACACGGCCGAGAGCGAAGCGACAGTGAAGCCGGCGGCGCACCAGATCGCCGGCTTTTTTTCACGGCTCTTCGCCGCGATGATGAGGAAGGCCACCACGAAGATCTGGGCGATGATGAAATTCACCGCCAGCAGGGAAATCGCTCCACCCATCAACAAAATCCGAACAACATCAGGAGCCGACCATATGCTGCGCAATTAAACCGGTCAGAAATGCGCGCAGATTAGCGGCATCGCACGAAGAAATCATTAAACAGACCTGGCGCTTGTGCCCGTCGACGCGGGCGCCGGCCTCGCCAACCGTCCGCCGCTTACCGGCCGGATGACGCCCGTGGTGCCGGGATAGCTCAGCGGCAGCCCGCGCAATGATCTTACGGCCAGGTAGGCCCAGGCTTCGGCTTCCATCGAATCGCCATTCAGACCCAGTGCCTCAGCGGCAAGCACGCGTCCGCCCGCCGCTTCTGTAAGCGAGGCCAGGTCCTTCATGATGACAGGATTGAGGCGGCCGCCGCCGCAGACGATATAAGTCGCCGGCATTTGCGGAAGATGACGTGCGGATCGCAAGATGGCGGCCGCCGTCACATGGGCCAAGGTGCGCGCCCCGTCTTCGAGGCTCGCCTCTGCGGCGGCTGGCGGCAAAAAATCGTTGCGGTCGAGCGAGCGGCGTTTTTCCGACGAGAAGAAGGGATGAGCGAGGTAGCGGTCGGCAAGCTCCGGCAAAACCGATCCTTCGGCTGCAACCATGCCGCCCTGGTCATAGGGAATTCCGGCATGGGCCTCCACCCACTGGTCGATCAATGTGTTTCCCGGTCCACTGTCAAAGGCAATGATCGACTCGCCAGCACCGATATAGGTGATGTTCGAAATGCCGCCGATATTGACGAAGGCGGCGGGCGCGTCGATGTCCGAACCGTCCGACAGACCTTGGGCAAGAGCGGCATGATAGGCCGGGATCAGCGGCGCCCCCTGGCCGCCATGCGCCATGTCGTTCGCCCGCATGTCGTAGACCACGTCCGTCAGGGTTTCCCGCGCCAGCAGGTCCCCATCGCCGATCTGCACGGTCAGGGCCTCATCGGGACGATGGAGGACCGTCTGTCCATGAAAACCTATTACATCAACATTGCCGGCCAATAGGTTGTTTTCCTGAAGGAATGCCTTAACCGCCTGCGCGTGCAGAAACGTCAGGTCCCGCTCAAGTTCCGCCAGCACACCTGGGCGTTCATCCCTCTTGCGGATCAACTTGGCATCCTCGAGTCCCAGCTTCAGCCGGTCCCGGAAGCGCGGCTCATAGGCATATCCTGCTGACGGCCCCCTGCGAACGATCGTTTCACCGTCGGTCTCGACCAAAGCGACGTCGATACCATCCATGCTCGTGCCGCTCATCAGGCCGATCGCTGTCAACACCTTGCCCACGCAGGTCCTCCGCACTTTTCCGTTCCCCCGTTCATAACAAAACGCTGCCCAAGCAAAAACGTGCACTTTCGACAAAACAGTGATAAACGCCCGCCGCAGACCTCCAAACAAGCCGAAAGAGACAGCTTATGTCCGAGTTCAAGTCCGATTTTCTGCGCACGCTTCACGAACGCGGTTTCATCCATACCACATCGGATGATGCCGGCCTCGATGAGCTGTTCCGAAAGGAAATCGTGACTGCTTATATCGGCTTCGACCCGACGGCCCCGAGCCTGCATGCGGGCGGACTTATCCAGATCATGATGCTGCACTGGCTTCAGGCGACGGGTCATCGCCCGATCTCGCTCATGGGCGGAGGCACCGGCATGGTCGGCGACCCGTCTTTCAAGGACGAGGCACGGCAGTTGATGACCCCGGAAACGATCGCTGCCAATATCGCAAGTATCAAGACCGTCTTCTCCAACTATCTTCGCTATGGCGACGGCCCCACTGACGCATTGATGATCAACAACGCCGAATGGCTGCTGGGTATCAACTACCTCGAGTTCTTGCGCGACGTTGGCCGCCACTTCTCAGTTAACCGCATGCTTTCCTTCGACAGTGTCAAAACGCGCCTCGATCGCGAGCAGTCGCTGTCGTTCCTCGAGTTCAACTACATGATCCTGCAAGCCTACGATTTCGTGGAGCTTTACAAGCGGACCGGCTGCCGCCTGCAGATGGGCGGCTCGGACCAATGGGGCAATATTATCAATGGCATCGATCTCGGCCATCGCATGGGCACGCCGCAGCTCTACGCGCTGACTTCGCCGCTTCTGACGACCGCCTCGGGGGCGAAGATGGGCAAGTCGGTCAATGGCGCCATCTGGCTCAATCCCGACATGCTCGGCTCCTATGATTTCTGGCAATACTGGCGCAACACCGAGGACGCCGACGTCACGCGCTTCCTGAAGCTCTACACGACGTTGCCGATGCCGGAAATCGAGCGACTGTCCAGGCTCGGCGGCTCCGAAATCAATGAGGTGAAAAAGATCCTGGCGACGGAAATCACCGCCATGCTGCATGGTCGGGCAGCCGCGGAGCAGGCTGCGGAAACGGCCCGCAAGACCTTCGAGGAAGGTGGGCTTGCGGAAAACCTGCCGTCGATCGAGGTCCCCGCCCCCGAGCTCGAAACCGGTCTCGGCCTGCTGACGCTGGTGGTGCGCGCCGGTCTCGCGGCATCGAACGGCGAGGCTCGCCGTCACGTCCAGGGCGGGGCAGTCCGCATCAACGACGAGCAGATCAATGACGAGCGCCGCCTCATCGGAAGCGGCGACATCACCGGCGACGGTGTCGTCAAGCTGTCGCTCGGCAAGAAGAAACACATTCTGGTGCGGCCCGTCTGAACGGCCCACCAGCGTCAATCGATGAAGGCCGGCCGCTGCGCCGGCCTTTTCATTGAAACTCAAAAATGCTGCGGAACACGCCCGGGGCGATGAGCGACAGCGGGTTGATCGTCAGATTCGGCTGGTTGAAGGGTCCGGTCAGTTTGAAGGTGATGCCGAGAAGGCCGCGGTCGCGACCGTTACCGAGCAGAACGCCGATCAGCGGCAATTCGCCGAACAACCGGTTGATGCCATAGGCCGGCATGAAGGTTCCGGTCATGTCCATGAGGCCGTTGTTGTCGCGGATCGTGCCCTGGAAGGTGGCACCGACATCGAGCCCGCGCAACACGCCGCTGTCGACCCGGATGACGCCACGATCGAGGAGAAGCTGGGCGAAGCCTCGCTCGAACCGAGCCGTGCTCACGTCGATATCCCTGCGCACCGCCTGATTGAGGCTGCGGCCGTCCTGGCCGGCCGGGGTCGAAACCATCGACTGCAGCTTCTGCTCGCCGACGAGCGAAAATTTCCGCAAATCGACAGTGCCGCGCCATGACCTGGCACCGCGGTCCCGCAGCCGCAGGTTCAACAGGCCGCCGCGCATGTTGCGATAAATATCGGTGAAGCGCGCCAGCGCGCCGGCGTCGCTCGTCGTCAGCTCGAGCGTGTTGTCCGGCCCCTCCTTCACCAGTCTGGCGACCACCGCCTGCCCGTTCGCGGTGAGCGCCGACAGATCAATATTGTCGATTTCTTGACCGCGGGCAGAGTGGGCGAAACGCACATTGGAGAAGACCTCGCCATTGAAGCCGACCACACGGTCGAGACGGGCGCTGATCCTTACATTGCCATCGTCGCCCGAGCCGGATTCGCTCTTCGCGCGCGCCAGGGGCAGTCTGATATCCGCAGACGAACCGGTGAGTGCGACTACATGGCCACCTTTGGCGCGTTCGACCGTCACGGCGAAATCGTCGCCTGTCGCCAGGCGAACGTCATGCAACCGGGCCGATGCGAGGCCATCGTCGTCGACACGGAGATCGCCGGCCGCACCGAAGCCGTCGCCCTTTATGCTGAAATCACTTATCTCCGTGAGGGCTTCGCTTTTTCTCACTGTGAATTCCGCTTTGGCCGCAATGCCGGCGCCTTTGTTCCAGCCGATCCACGGCAGCGACAGAGCCGCCTTTCCGAGATCGGCTTTCACAGACTGGCTGCCGTCATCCGAAAGCGACACCTCCACGCCGACCGGCCCGCTGACAATGCCGGACAAGGCAGGGGCGATCTTGCGCCGCGCCGCGTCGTCGAGGGTTCCGGAGATCTCGCGTGTGCGGGTCACATTCGCCTTGGCATCCACCGGTTCGGTCAGCGCGATGCGCATTTCTGCGCCGTCGATCAGGGCATCGGCATCGAGAACCGCCTTGGTGTTGTCGATCCGCATGGTTCCGGACAGATCGGCGATTTCGCGGCCGGAAACCGGCCGGTTGATCGTCACCTTCTGCAACTGCATCTCCGCCTGCCACAAGGGCGGCGGTGGCTTCTGATTCGAAATCAGTCCGAAGCGGGCTCCGACCAATGCCGTCATCGGTCCGCCAAAATCTTCGGGCACGAAGGGCGTCTTCTGTAGCGCCCGGATTGGCTTGTAGCTGACAAGTTCGGCAATGGAGTCGGCCTCGCCACCCACCTCGATCTTCATTTCCGCCATCAGCGGCTTGCTGTAGACATCCTGAATGACGAAGTCGCCGCCGTTCAGCGCCACGGACCGGCCGGAAGGGAAAAAGGCCGCGCCGCGGGCAACCTGGACCGTCATGCGCTCGCCGCGCAATTCGAAGTGCCCGGTGGTGTCGCGCAGCGGCGGAATTTCGCCAGTGATGTTGATTCGCGTGTCATCGATCGCGAAGTTGATATTGAGCTCGTTTTCGTTGAGCTTCAATTCGCCATCGCTGCCGGCAATTCTGCCCTCCGGGATCGAGACTTCTATCCGCGCATCCGACACGGTCCCGCCGAAGAGATTGCCGATCGCCCATCGCCGCGCGCCCTTGGCCACCCACCAGGGCCATAATTGCTTGACCGCCGTTGGCTGCATCCGGTCGCTCACCGCGGCGAAATTGATCTGGGGCGATGTGTCGCCAAAGGCGACCGCGAGCGACCCTGCCATGGATCCAAGCGGGCTGGAGATCAGCAACTCGTCGAAGATAAGCCGGTGGCTACCGGTCTCGAATCGGCCATTCGCCTTGGCGTCGAAGGAGAGCGGCCGCTCCTGCATGTCTTCCGGAGCGGAGCTCGCGTCTTTCAGCAGCAGGTCTACGGCGAAGCCTGGCTGGCTTCCTTCGGAAACCTTGTCGAGGTCAATCAGGGCGCCGGTAAAAGGAAAAACCGAGCGTCCGATCTTGACCGCTGACGGTAGGATCTCCACCGAAGCGCGCTCGAAATCGTACGAGGCGTTCAGTTCCGACGGCCTGAGGACCGAGACGAGTCCTCCGGCGTGAAATGCCCCTTCAGAGGTCCTGATGCCGACCGCCAAAGCCGGATTGGCACCCTCCGCGGCGCGGGTAGCCCTCAAGCTGACCTCGGCCGAAGCGTCGATTCCAAAGGCCTCTTCGCTGCCGGACTTGCCGTGATA
This sequence comes from Sinorhizobium americanum, assembly GCF_001651855.1. Classification (GTDB taxonomy): domain Bacteria; phylum Pseudomonadota; class Alphaproteobacteria; order Rhizobiales; family Rhizobiaceae; genus Sinorhizobium; species Sinorhizobium americanum. The sequence goes on from NZ_LNQC01000052.1 coordinate 75,970, forward strand.
GAGAAACGGAGAGAGCGGCAGGGAGGTGAAGACCGCCTCGATGCCGGCGATGCTGTCGCCCTGGCCGAAGGCCCTCGCCTCGAGCTGCGCCTCCTTCCCGTCTATGGCAACGGAGCCGTCGACGTGGATGGAGCCGTCGTCATCGCGAGAGAAGGCCAGCGTCCGGACTTCAACCGGAACGATCCGACCGCGGGCCCCTGCCATCGACAGACTCAGGTCCGAAAGCTGAACGGTTCTCGTCGAACTTCGCGCGGTCAGGCGCGACATCGCGTCGATATGGGTGAACAGCTTTTCGAGAGCCGTGCGGGTGTCCGCGATGCGAATCGCCGTGAGATCTATAGGCTCGCCGCGCGGCAAGAGCCCGGTATCGAGCTCGCCGCCCTCCGCCTCCAGCCGCGACACGGCGATGCGGCCGGTCATCAGCGCAAGGGGATCGAGCGCGATCGAGACTGCCGCCAACTTGGCGACCGGGCGTCCCGAGGCTTTGTCGTTCAACGTGACGCCGCGCGCCTTCAGCGCCAGCGCCCCACGACCGGTGACACGGACAACCGTGCTTTCGACATCCGCATTGTAGTTGGCCCCAAGGGCGGCGTTGAGCGCGGTGCGCGCCCGGGCATTCAGGGGACCGTCGACCAGGCCGCTCTCGATCACGGCGACAAGCGAGGCAACTCCGACGAAGATGACAAGCAACGAGCAGAGCAGCAGCTTGCCGAAGAGACGCAGCACGCCCCCCGACACATGCGTGTGCACGAGGACCGGGTCATGGGCCTGGGCCGAGGGAAGCGCGTCCAGTGCGACGATGTCTTCCTTGCGAAAGCAAACCCTTTCGCCGCGGATGTCACTCATCGGCGTGGGTTTCTCCACCTGCTTGCTGCATTGCATTCTTCCTGTCCGGGCAGACATCATGTGCGCCCGGTCGTTCCTATCCTGTAGATCACAAATCGCCGGACCAAGTCACCACACTTCGCCGTGGTTGCTGTGGAAAGCGCGACGGCCATCCTTGGCATCCGAAGATGCTCGATCCAGGAGCGGCCTTAGTCTTGCGACATGGCATTCATTATGGCTCGTAGCCACAAGAGCCGTCGGACAGCTGTCAAAGCAGTCGCAAACGCACTGGACGGACCCTGACGATCTTAGGTATCCCCTATGTGCGAAATGTCGATAAAACTTGGCTTAAGAAAGGCTTAAACATGGCACCTTTGCGGCCCGGCGATCCTGCACCGGATTTCAAGCTCGCCCGCGACGGCGGCGGCTCGATTTCATTGTCCGCGCTTCGCGGCAAGCCGGTGGTGTTGTTCTTCTATCCCAAGGACGACACCAAGACCTGCACCGTGGAAGCGATATCGTTTTCGGGTCTCTCGGAGGACTTCGCGTCGGCCGGTGTGGCGCTGATCGGCATCTCGCCCGACTCGGTCAAGAGCCATGACCGTTTTGCCAAGAAGCACGACCTCGCCGTCCCGCTCGCGGCGGACGACGACAAGGCTGTCGTCAACGCCTATGGCGTCTGGGCGGAGAAAAGCATGTATGGCCGGAAATATATGGGTGTCGAACGAACAACCTATCTGATCGATGCCGCCGGCATCATCAGCCGCGTCTGGGAAAAGGTTAAAGTTGCGGGACACGCCGAGGAAGTTCTCGCCGCGGCGAAAATTCTCCGCACTGCCTGAGCTGATGGCTGTGCTCCCGCAATTCACAAGCCTGCGCGGTGCCGCTGTCGAAGCGATCCGTGCAAGCGACCTGACCGTCAAAACGGACCTCGCGCAGGAGGCCGCACGCCGCTGGCAGGCACGAACGCTCTCCTTGCGCTCGCCGCTCGATCGGCCGATGCCCGCAAGGCCCGGGCGGCCAGAGAGGCCCGTCCTCACGCCGCCGACGCGTGTCAAGCGGCGTTCCCTTGGCTCATTAAAGGGCCGAATCGCCCTCCTTCACGCCATTGCCCATATCGAACTGAATGCCGTCGATCTCGCACTCGATATCGTCGCGCGCTTCGCCACGGAACCTGTGCCGCAATCCTTTTTCGACGGATGGATGCAGGTCGCCTTCGAGGAGGCCAAGCATTTTCGGCTGGTGCGGCAGAGGCTTAACGATCTGGGAGCGGACTATGGCGACCTGCCCGCCCACGACGGACTGTGGCAGGCGGCCCACGACACGCGCCGATCTGACCGCGCGGCTGGCCGTCGTGCCGCTCATCCTCGAGGCGCGCGGCTTGGACGTCACTCCGGCGCTGCAGGTGAAGATGCGCGAGACCGGCGATCATCAAAGCGCTGCCGTTCTCGACGTCATCTATGAGGACGAGAAGGGCCACGTCGCCGTCGGCGCCAAATGGTTCCGCTTCCTCTGCGCCAGGCAGAAGAAGGACCCGGCCGCCACGTTCCAGGCACTGGTGCGTGCGAATTTCCGCGGGCCGCTGAAGGCGCCCTTCAACGACGTGGCGCGCGCCGAGGCCGGCCTGACGCCATCGTTCTACCGATCGATGACGGCCTCCACCAACATCTAACGAAAAACACCAACGCTTTATTAACCCTAATAAAGTGTAATCGCCCCCGGGGCAAAACGCGAGTTTGGGTCGCATCTGGCGGGGGTGAGCGGTGTCTATTCGTCCGGAAAACCGGGGGTTCGGCAAACGCCGGGAAAGTCACGTTCTGATTCTCGCAAGCGGAGACAGGGTTCGTCACATGACGGTCCGTCCCTGGATGGCTGCCGGCGTCACGTCGCTCATCGGCATCTTCGGCATCGGCTATCTCGCCGCGACCACCTATCTCGTGCTGCGCGATGATCTGATCGGCGGCACGATCGCACGTCAAGCGCGCATGCAGCATGAATACGAAGACCGAATCACGGCGCTTCGTGCACAGATCGACCGAGTGACGAGCCGGCAATTGCTGGACCAGCAGATCGTCGAGGAAAAGGTCGATAAGCTCCTGCATCAGCAATTGGAGCTTGCCTCCCGCAGTGGCAGGCTTGGCACATTGGCAGAGAACGCCGAACCGCCGACGGGCGGAGAAGCGGCGGCACTGCCGGAGCCCGAACCGCTCGCCTACGGGGAACGCGCCGACGCCCAAGACGGCATCGAGGCGATCGAAGAGATCATGGGCATGGCAGCAGAGAAGGCTGCGGTGCCAGGGCCGGCCCCGGCGCTCGGCTATGCGCCGCAACCGCAGTTGAACGACCACAGGGAGACCATTTCGGATCGAACGGATCGTATCTTTTCCAAGGTGACCCTCTCGCTGAAAGACGTCGAACGCGACCAGATGGCGCATGTGCTGCAATTGACGAGCAAGGCACAGAGCACCTCCGAAGCGATCCGCTCGATCGTCGAGCGTACAGGTGTCGTTCTCCCGGAGCCGAAGACGACCGACACTTCCGCTGCTGCGGTTTCGGCCGAGCGGACGGCGGTCGGTGGCCCCTACGTCGAACCGCAGAGCCAGGACGAATTCGAGCGGTCGCTCGCCGCACTCGACAGCGCCCTTGTCGGCCTTGAGGAGACCCGAAACGCCGCGCGAAGGCTGCCCCTCGAAAGCCCGGCGCCGGCCAGCGACGTGACCAGCAGTTTCGGAAATCGTCTGGATCCCTTTCTCGGACGATTGGCGCTTCACGCCGGCATCGACTTCCGTGCCGCGACCGGCACGCGCATTCGCTCGACCGCAGCGGGAACCGTGACAACAGCCCGGCATGCGGGCGGATACGGCAATATGATCGAAATCGACCATGGTAACGGTGTCTCGACCCGCTATGCACACCTCGCCGTTGTCCTCGTGCATGTTGGCGATCGGGTCGAAGCCGATCAGGTGATCGCCCAATCAGGCAGCACGGGACGCTCCACCGGACCACATCTGCATTACGAAGTTCGATTGAATGGCCTGGCGGTCGATCCGATGCGCTTCCTCAGCGCCGGTACAAAGCTCGCCGGCTATTTGAACTGACCCATAAACCGCCCTCCACGCAGTCGGCAGTCGGCAAGAAAAGCAAAAGAATCGCATCTATTTACCGTCCCAAGCGTCAACGTGCTGGATTTCTTGACTTTCGGCGCCTTTCGTCTTAAGAGCGCCGCCACAGGATGGTGATTTTCCATCGATCGATCAGTGTTCTATTGAACCGGAACGGAAACAGTTTCCCCTTTGACCAATTTTGCTGACCTTGGCCTGAGCCAAAAAGTTCTCTCCGCAGTTACCGACGCGGGCTATGCAACGCCGACACCGATCCAAGCGGGCGCCATACCCCCGGCCCTCCAGCGTCGCGACATCCTGGGCATCGCGCAGACCGGCACGGGCAAGACGGCGTCCTTCGTCTTGCCGATGCTGACGCTCCTTGAAAAGGGGCGCGCGCGTGCACGCATGCCGCGCACCTTGATTTTGGAGCCGACCCGTGAGCTTGCGGCGCAGGTGGCGGAGAACTTCGACAAGTACGGCAAGAATCACAAGCTCAACATCGCGCTTCTGATCGGCGGCGTCTCCTTCGAGGATCAGGACCGCAAGCTCGAGCGCGGCGCCGACGTCCTGATCTGCACGCCAGGCCGCCTGCTCGATCATTTCGAGCGTGGCAAGCTGCTGATGACCGGCGTGGAAATTCTCGTCATCGACGAGGCCGATCGCATGCTCGACATGGGCTTCATCCCGGATATCGAGCGGATCGCCAAGCTCATCCCCTTCACCCGGCAGACGCTGTTCTTCTCGGCGACCATGCCGCCGGAAATCCAGAAACTCGCCGACCGGTTCCTGCAGAACCCCGAGCGGATCGAAGTCGCCCGCCCGGCCTCGACGGCAACGACGGTGACGCAGCGCTTCGTCGCCGCGCACGCCAAGGATTACGAGAAGCGCGCCGTCTTGCGGGATCTCATCCGCGCCCAGGATGAGTTGAAGAACGCGATCATCTTCTGCAACCGCAAGAAGGATGTCGCCGATCTCTTCCGCTCGCTCGACCGGCACGGCTTCTCGGTCGGCGCGCTGCACGGCGACATGGACCAGCGCTCGCGCATGACGATGCTGGCCAACTTCAAGGACGGCAACATCAAGCTGCTCGTGGCCTCCGACGTCGCTGCACGCGGGCTCGACATTCCGGACGTCAGCCACGTCTTCAATTTCGACGTGCCGATCCATGCGGAAGACTATGTTCACCGGATCGGCCGTACGGGCCGGGCCGGACGCTCCGGCGCCTCCTTCACGATCGTGACGAAGCGTGACACGAAGTTTTCGGATGCCATCGAGAAGCTGATCGGCCAGAAGGTCGACTGGCTGAACGGAGATCTCTCCGAACTCCCCGAGCCGATGGAAAGCCATGACAGCCGGCGCGAGCGCGGCCGCGATGGGCGCAAGGATCGCAAAAAAGATGTGGAACGCTCCGGTCGGGTGCGTGGCGATCATAAATCCGATACGACCCGTCTCGATAATGTGACCGAATTCGAACCAGTCGCGGAAAGGGCAGAAGCGGTGAAATCGGAACGTAGTGCCGACAACAGGCAGAGCCATGCGAGCCGCCACGATCGTCCCAGCCGTTCGCAGAACGCCGCCAATGACGACAATCGCGACCGTCGCAACCGCAACCGCCGCGATCATGACGATGGCCCGACGCCCGTCGGCTTCGGCGACGAAATTCCAGCCTTCATGCTGATCGCCGGCAAGGCATGACCGCCACTCCATGGCTTTCCCCGGCATCGATTTTCCCGGCCTCGGCTGCGGCCTGGCGATCCTGCGGGACGGCAAGATCCTTCTCTGCCGGCGCCTGAAGGCGCCGGAGGCCGGCCACTGGAGCATTGTCGGCGGCAAGGTCGACCACATGGAGCGCGCCGAGGATGCCGCACGCCGGGAAGCGGAAGAGGAAAGCGGCCTCTCGATCCATTCGACGCGGTTTCTCTGCATCAGCGAGCAGATGATCGAGGCCGACCGGCAGCACTGGATCTCGCTGATCTATGCGACGGATGATTTTTCCGGCGAGCCCCGCCTCACCGAACCGGACAAGCTTTCTCACATAGGCTGGTTCGATCTTAGCGCCCTGCCCCAGCCACTGTCGCGCTTCGCGGCGGATGCCGTGCGCGCACTCGGCTAAGGCCGCACACTCACTTCTTCGCCCTGAGCGCGGCTGAATAGGCCAGCTTCACCCAGCGGGCCATCTCGTCCGGATCGTCATAGGCCGAATCAGGAATGCTCCAATAGGGCATTTTCACCGGCTTGCCTTTGCCGTCATAGGCCCATTGCCGGGCGCCGGCCTCCTCCAGCTGCAGAGCGGTTTCGGCGTCACCCTTCAGAAGGATCTCCCCGTCGACCTCGACGGCAAGAATGACGCCATCGCAATAGATGCCCTTGCCCCCGAACATGCGGCGAATGCTGATCGGCCCCAATGCCTGAAACATTTCTTCGATCGCACCATTGTCCATCGCTCACTCCTTCAATGTGCCGCCGGCGGCCAGGACTGCTTCGGGCGTATCGACATCGAGGCGCGCGGCGGCACCCAGTTCGACATCGAGCACCGGAAGACCGCAGCGTTCGATTATGTCCCTCGCGCCCACATCGCCTAGGAGTTGCCGCACGGAAGCAAAGGTGGATCGCGGCAGGATGACCGGGTTTCCGCGCTGCCCCTCGGAAACCGCTCGCACGACTGCTCCGCCGGATTCGGCGTCGAAAGCCGCAATCATCTTTGCCAGATGCTCGGACGTGACACCCGGCATGTCCGCCAGCATCACCAGCATGCCGACCGCTTCCGCTCCCGCGGCCGACAGACCTGCAATAAGCGACGACGCCATCCCGCTCTCGTAATCCGGGTTCGAGGCAAACGTCACCGGCAGGCCGGAGAGTGCTGCCCGGATCTCTTGCTCGCGGTACCCGGTGACCACGACGACCTTGCCTTTGCCGCCGGCCAGTGCCGTCTCGACGGAGCGGCGAACGAGCGGGATGCCATCGAACTCGGCAAGAAGTTTGTGCCGCCCCGCGGGTCCCATCCGGCTTGCCCGGCCCGCCGCCAGCACGACGATCGCGACCGGCCCGGGCCGCGGTCTGACGGCTGTTTCCCGCGGCTGCGGCCGCGCTGGAATTTCCTTCAGCAGGCCACCGACGCCGAGACCGGTGATGTCGGCCGGGCTCGGCCACTCGCCGGCGAGCAGCCGGTCGAGGATCCAATCGAAGCCATTTTCCCTGGGGCTGCGGGCGCAGCCGGGTGCACCGATGACGGGGATTTCGCCCAGGCGACCAAGAACGAGCAGGTTGCCTGGGTCGACGGGCATGCCGACATGCTCGACGGTGCCGCCGGCGCGCCGGATCGCCTCGGGCACCACATCGTCAGGGTCGGCAACGGCGGAAGCGCCGAAGACGATCAGCAGGTCATGTGAAGCTGTAAGTTCGGCAATCGCCCCGGCGACGGCCGTCTCGCTGTGAGGGACGCGACGCTCCGTATCCAGGCTGCTGCCGGATTGGGCGAGCCGCGCCGCTAGCACAGCACGCGTCTTGTCCATCACCTGGCGCTTCAGCGACGGCAATTCGGTTGCGATCAAGGCCGCACGCCGCGGCACAAAGGGTTTCACTTCAAAGGCGGGCCCAGCGCGAAGCGCGGCAGCTGCTTGCTCGACGAAATGTTCCGGCACGGCCAACGGGATGATCTTAATGGTGGCCACCATGTCACCCGCACTGATGGCGACATGGTCGGCAAGACAGGCAAGCGTGATCGCCGGATCGATGCGGTTCACTTGATCGACAATGGTATCATTTGCGACGAAAAGCCCCGGCACTGTCGCGTACACATTGACGCGGCCGGTCGCGGCTGGCGAGAAACGTAGATGGTCGGGGGCGATGGCGGCGGCAATCCGAGCCGCGGCCTCATCTTCCGGCAGGTCGCCGGGATCGAGTCGGGCAACGATGACTTCCTGGATATTGGCGTCGCTAAGCATGGCGAGATCACCCGGGCTCAGGCGATGGCCTTTCGCCAGCTTGCCTGCCTCGCTCTTCACCGCATGCGCCAAAATAGCGCCTTCCGCTTGCGCAAGCGGCACAGGACCAAACCTCATGTTGCATGCCCCTGCTCTGCGGGATCACGATGGCGGAGCGCTTCGATGATTTCCGCAAGGACGGCGACGGCGATCTCGGCGGGGCTCGCGGCGCCGATATCAATGCCGATCGGCGCCCTGATGCGGCCGATTGCCTCTTGTGACACGCCCGCCGACCGCAATCTTTCGACGCGCGACGCATGGGTCTTGCGGCTGCCGAGCGCGCCGACATAGAAGCAGCCCGCCTCGAGGGCGGCCCGGATCGGATAGTCGTCGATTTTTGGGTCGTGGGTGACAGCCGCCAGGGCCGTATAGCGGTCGAGCGGGCGCGTCGGCAGAACATCTTCCGGCCAATCCGCCAGAAGCTCGATGGCCTGGAACCGCTCGGCCGTCGCGAAGGCGGTGCGCGGGTCTATGATCGTCATATCGAAGCCGGCGACCGGCGCCAGCCGCGCCAGCGCCTGGGAGATGTGGACGGCACCGATGACGACCAACCGCGGCGGCGGCAGGTAGACGTTGATGAAGATGGATCGTTCATCGAGCGCCGAAAGTTTGGGACGACCCGACCGAAGCGTTTCAGAGATTGCAGCCTCCCATTCGGCCGGGAATGCTTCGCCCTCGATGAAGGCCTGCGCGCGGCCGCTCGAAGTATCATTGACGACCACGGCGGCCCGCCGTGCCGACCGCGCCTCATTCAGCTTCTCAAGAGTGGACAGTTGCATGGTCTCAGCCGTCTATCCGCTCAACATAGACCCGGATTCGACCGCCGCAGGACAGGCCGACCCGCCATGCCGTTTCGTCAGCGACGCCGAATTCCAGGACGGTCGGGAGGCCCGATGCGATCACGTCGGCCGCTTCGCCGACGACGGCGCCTTCAACGCAACCGCCCGACACAGAGCCCTCAAAGTTGCCCTCGCCGTCAATGACCAGATGACTGCCGACTGGGCGGGGTGCGGAGCCCCAAGTCTCGATGACCGTCGCCAAGGCCACGGCGCGGCCTTGCCCGTGCCATGCCTCGGCGATCTCCAACGGGTCGAGCATCTTCGCGTCGTTCGTCATATTCTTGGCACTCCCGTTCTTCCCTCTTAGATCATGGCGATGCAGGCACAGTTCAACCCACATCGCCGTTGCCGCTAAAAATGGCGCGAGCCGGAGTCGCGGCGGCGCGCCGTGAATCAAGGAAGCGCCGTGGATCGGCGTCGCGGCTCCGCTCACCCGACAGGGACTTCACCAGTTCGGCGACGGATTCGAGATTGTGCACGCTCCGAAATTCATCGACATGCGGCAGCATGGCCCTGACACCGCGGGCCCGCGCCTCGAAACCCTCGAAGCGCAGCAGCGGATTGAGCCAGATCAGCCGGCGGCAGGAGCGATGCAGGCGATCCATCTCGATCTCGAGCTGCACCGTGTCGTCACGCTCGAGGCCGTCGGTCATCAAGAGGACGATAGCGCCCTGCCCCAGCACACGCCGAGACCAACGACGGTTGAACTCGTGCAGCGTTTCGCCGATGCGCGTACCGCCTGACCAGTCCTTGACCGCAGCGACGCACTCGTCGAGCGCCTCGTCGGGATCACGGTTGCGCATTTGGCGGGTGACGTTCGTCAGCCTGGTGCCGAAGAGAAAGGTCTCAACGCGGTGGCGCTCTTCTGTCAGTGCATGCAGGAAATGCAGGAAAACCCTCGTGTACTGCGTCATCGAGCCCGAGATATCCGCAAGCACGACGAGCGGCGGATGCCTGAGACGCGGCTCCCGGAAGCGAGGCTGGATGAACTCGCCGCCGAGCCGCATGGCATCGCGCATGGTCGCGCGCGGATCGATCCGGGCCGGCCGATGAGACGGGCGGAAGCGCCGTGTCTTGACCCGATCGAAGGGCAAGAGCAGCGACGACATCGCCCTGCGCGCCTCGGCGATTTCTGCGGCTGTCATCTGCGCAAAATCCGCCTTGCGAAAGAGCTCGCGGCCCGAGGCGGTGAAGCGCGCGTCGATTTCGATCTGCTCCTCCTCACGAGCCTGTCGAGTGTCGTCCCGGCCGCTGAGGAGCGCTTCGCTAAGACGTGCCTCGCCGATGCGCCGCCTCCGATCATCCCTTACGCGTGCGGGGGCGACGGGCGACAATAGCGCGATCATCTTGCGGACGAGATCGCGCTTGCGCCAGAACAGGCGGAACGCTTCATCAAAAAGCGGCTGGTCCTCATGTCTCTTCACCAGCGTGCATTGGAGCGCGGTATAGAACTCTGGGCGCGACCCGATGCCGATTGCGCCGACCGCCTCGATGGCGTCCGCAATCGCGCCCGGTCCGATCCGCATGCCTGCCCGCCGCAGCGCCCGGGCGAAGAAGACAATGTTGTCGGCAAACTGCCCGTGGTCCCGGCGATGGCTTACTCCCGCGGCATCCGGCGCGCCCGTCATGGTGTCAGTCCTCAGCCGAAAGTTCGCGCTTGACTTCTTCAAGCAGCTTACGCCCTTCGGCGCCCTCGATCCGGGCGATGTCATCCTGATATTTGAGCAGCGTCCCGAGCGTATCGGCGAGGGTCTCGGGATCGAGCGCCAGCGCGTCGAGCTCGGTCAGCGCCGTCGCCCAGTCGATCGTCTCCGCGACGCCGGGATTCTTGAAGAGATCGACTGTACGGAGCTTCTGGACATAAGCGACGATCTCCCGGGAAAGCGTCGCATTGCAGCCGGGTACCTTACGCCGGATGATCTCCAGCTCCTGTGACGCGCCGGGATAGTCGACCCAATGATAGAGGCAGCGGCGCTTCAAGGCATCGTGGATTTCGCGCGTCCGGTTGGTGGTGATAATGACGATCGGCGGCTCATCGGCCCGGATCGTTCCAAGCTCGGGAATGGTCACCTGGAAATCGGAAAGCACCTCGAGGAGGAAAGCCTCGAAGGCTTCGTCGGTGCGGTCGAGCTCGTCGATCAGAAACACTGGCGCACGGCCGGCATTCGCAGAGATCGCCTGAAGCACCGGACGGCGAATGAGGAAACGTTCCGAAAAAATGTCGCTTTCCACCCTTTGCCGGTCGACCATGCCGGCGGCCTCCGAAAGGCGGATTTCCAGCATCTGCGCCGGGTAGTTCCATTCATAGACGGCGGATGCGACGTCGAGTCCTTCATAGCATTGCAGCCGGATCAGCGGTCGATCGAGCGAGCGCGAGAGCACCTTGGCGATTTCCGTCTTGCCGACCCCGGCCTCTCCTTCGAGAAAGAGCGGGCGCTTCATCCGGAGTGCCAGGAAAAGAACGGTGGCGAGAGCGGGTCCGGCGAGATAGTTCTCCGATTCCAGCAGCGCCATCGTCTCATCGATGGACTGCGGCATTCTGCCTGTCTCGTGTTTCGCCATGTTCGCTCCTCTGCCGAGGAAAATTATAGCGTGCGGTATCCCCGGTCCACATAAATGAGCGGTGGTGCCTTTTCGCCGATTTGCACGTCGACCACCTCGCCGAAGAGTATCGCGTGAGTGGCCATGATCTTCACTTCGATCAGACGGCAATCGAAGGCGGCGATGGCGTCGACGAGGATTGGCGCCCCGGTCGCAAGCTGCGTCCAGCGGCCGAGCGCAAAGCGGCGCTCCATCTCGAGCTGGTCGCGACCGGAAAAGGCGTGCGCCAAGGCGAGATGCTGCCGGCCTAGGACGTTCAGTGCAAAACTGTCGTTGCGGAAGAAGATGTCGTTGCGGGGATTTGCTGCATTGAGGCAGGCGAGAATCATCGGAGGTTCGTCCGAAACCGAGCAGGAGGCGGTGATGGTAACGCCGCGCCGCTCGCCACTATCCGCTGCGGTGATCAACTGCACGTGATGAGACAGGCGGCTCATCGTATCGCGATAGCTTATCGGGTCCAGCCGGGTCTTCTCCAACACATCACGCTCCGGATCGGTATTTCGCACATACATAGACTGTCGCAAGGAATATGAAACTAGGCCGACAGAGAATCTTGCCGATCAGCGCATACGCATGACGCAGATCGGGCGATCCCCGTTCCTACCAGCATCTTTTCCTTTGACGAGTTGAGCCACTTCCTTAAAACATGACGTGCGATAGCGGGAAAAAACATGCTGAAATCAATTGGTACGACCCTTTTCGTCGCCGCGCTGACGCTGACCTCTCCCGCGCTTGCCGCCGGTCTGAAGATTGCCGTCGTCGCTCCCGCCGACGGACCCTTCGCTGCGCTCGGCAAGCAGATCACCGATGGCGCTGCCTTCCAGGCCGGCGACCGGGGAAGCGAGATCGTTCCTGTCGCGGAAAGCTGCGATCCTGCAGGCGGCGAGGCGTTGACGAAGGCTCTGCTCGCCAGCGGTGCCGAGGCGGCGATCGGCTTCCTCTGCACCGAGAGCCTGGAAGCTGCGCTGCCGGCGCTGGCCGAGGGCGGGATACCCGCCATCACGCTCAGCGTGCGCTCGGACATTCTGATGGAGGACGCCCTCAAGAAGAAATGGCCGCTCTTCCGCCTGGCACCGAGCGGCAAGGCCGAGGCCGCGGCGATCACCGATGCGATCGTGACGAATTGGAGGGACAAGCCACTGGCCCTCATCGACGACGGAACGATCCACAGCCGCGAACTTGTCGAAAGCGTCCGCAACGCTCTTGCGGAGATCGGCATGACGCCCGTCTTCACCGACACCTACCGGCCGGCACAGGAACAGCAGGTCAGCCTCGTTCGGCGCCTGGCGAAAAGCGGCGCAACGCATGTGTTCACCGGCGGCGACCGCAACGACACGGCCGTCATCGCCCGCGACGCGAAGGCGGAGAATGTTCCGATAACCTTGCTCGGCGGCGATACGCTGAACGCCGCGGATCTTGACGTGCCGTTGGAAAATGGCGTGCTGGCAGTCACCATTCCGGATCCCGCCCGGTCGAGCGAAGCGGCGCCGGTCGTTGCCGCAATGCGCGCCGCGGGAATTGAACCGGATGGTTACATCCTCCCCGCCCTTGCAGCGGTCTCGCTTCTCGAGCATGCGAAGGATCAAGCGGAGAAGGATGACAAGGCTATCCTGGACGCACTTTCGAAGGGCCCCTACGCAACAGTCCTCGGGCCGATCGGCTTCAACGGCAGCCATGAACGGGCCGAAAGCCCCTACCGGCTGATGCAGTGGCGGGACGGCCGCTTCGTGGGCGCACCCGATCCGGGCAAGGCCGAGTGATGCGGAAGGGACCGACCAATCTGATTACCGACGTCGCTGGGATCCTGGTCGGCAATGCCGAGGATCACCGGCTGAAATCCGGCGTCACGGCGGTGCTTTGCGACCCGCCGGCCGCCGCCGCGGTTCAGGTTCTGGGCGGCGCGCCGGGAACGCGTGAGACCGATCTCCTCGCCCCGCACAATACGGTCCAGACGGTCGACGCAATCGTATTGTCCGGCGGTTCGGCCTTCGGCCTGGACGCGGCCTCCGGCGCTCAGGCGGCCTTGCGGGAAATGGGACGCGGCTTTCCCGTCGGCCCGCATCGGATCCCGATCGTTCCAGCGGCAATCCTCTTCGACCTGATGAATGGCGGCGAGAAGGATTGGGGGCAGTTCTCACCCTATCGCGAACTCGGTTATGACGCGGCACGCGCTGCCGCCGGAGCCTTCACGACCGGCAGTGCCGGCGCCGGAACGGGTGCACTCACGGCCACTTTCAAAGGCGGCCTCGGCTCCGCCTCGACGGTTCTTGCAAACGGCATCACCGTCGGCGCCCTTGTCGCGGTCAACGCGCTCGGCTCGGCAACGATCGGCGACACGCGCCATTTCTGGGCCGCCCCCTTTGAACTGGATGGCGAATTCGGCGGGCTCGGGATGCCGTCTCCCTGGCCACGGGACGCGGCGCGGCCGCGGCTAAAGTTCCGCGAGCCGGCAGCCGCCAACACGACCATTGCCGTCGTCGCCACCGACGCGGCTCTCTCGAAGGCCGAGGCGAAACGCCTGGCGATTGCCGCCCATGACGGTTTCTCCCGAGCGCTGTGGCCGTCCCATACGCCGCTCGACGGCGACCTCGTGTTCGCGCTCGCCACTGGCACCAGCGGCACGACGCTCCTCCTGGAGGATTTCATCTACCTTGGCGCCGCGGCGGCGGCGACCATGGCCCGGGCGATCGCGCGGGGCGTGCACGATGCCGCAGCGGCCGCGGGCGATATCAAACCGGCCTGGTCGGCATTGGCAGGATGACGAGGGCTCGCCCTCGCATGTTGTTCGGCCGGTCGCGGAATGCTATGGGCGCGGGAAAGACCGGAGGCTGTTCATGACCCACCCCATTCGCATCGCCCCATCGATCCTGGCGGCCAACTTTTCCAAACTTGGCCAGGAGGTCCGCGACGTCGTCGATGCCGGGGCCGATTGGATCCACCTCGACGTCATGGACGGGCATTTCGTGCCGAACATCACCTTCGGTCCCGACGTCATCAAGTCGCTGCGCCCCTACACGGACGCGACCTTCGATTGCCATCTGATGATCGCTCCGGCCGATCCATTTCTCGAAGGCTTTGCCAAGGCCGGGTGCGATATCCTGACTGTCCATGCCGAGGCGGGCCCGCATCTGCACCGTTCCTTGCAGACCATCAAGGCGCTTGGCAAGAAGGCAGGCGTCTCGCTCAACCCCGCGACGCCCGACAGCGCACTCGAATACATCCTCGATACGGTCGATCTCATCCTGGTGATGACGGTCAATCCGGGCTTCGGCGGCCAGAAGTTCATCGCCGCGATGGAAGAGAAGATCCGCCGCATCAAGAAAATGGTCGGCAATCGGCCGATCGAAATCGAGGTGGATGGCGGCATCACGCCCGAAACCGCCGGCATCGTCACAAGGGCCGGCGCCAACGTACTGGTCGCCGGCTCGGCGATCTTCAAGGGCGACTCCGTCGACGCCTACCGCGCCGCCATCGAGGCGATCCGCACGCCGGCCGAGAAGGGTCGGCGATGAGCTTGCGGGCAGCGATCGCGACGGCAGTTCTGATTGCTGCGGCGATTGCCGCTCCACCCGCGATCGCCGGCGACTATGCCAATTTTCAGCCAATCGGCTTCTCTTCGGACGGCAAGGTCTTCGGCTTCGAGGAATATGGCATACAGGACGGCTCCGGCTTTCCCTATTCGTCTATCTACGTCCTCGACACTCAGACCGACACGTTCCTGCCCGGCGCGCCTGTACGCGCCCATGTGGAGGAGGATAACGGAGCCCTTCCCCGCGCTCGCCGAGACGCGCACCGGCGCGCGGCGCCGCTGATCGACGCCTATCGCCTTCTCGACACGCCAGGGCTACTCGCCGCCTACAATCCAGTTACGGAGTCGGACGCGGCGGACCACAGGCTGCGCTACGATGCTTTCCCAGCCGATCCGCCGTTCCGCAAGACCTACGAGTTGCAGCTTGAAGAAAAGAGCTTGGCAGCCGAGGGCATCTGCAAGGACCTCCTGAAAGACGTCAAAGGCTTCCGCCTCGTCATGACGGAGAAAGCCGGAAAGCCCGTATCCGAGGTGCTGCAGGATGACAGCCGCATCCCGGAAAGCCGCCGCTGCCCGACCGGCTACCGGATCGGCGGGGTGGTAACTCACGTCGATGACGACGGCGTGCAGGTGCATGTCGTCATGGTCCTCGTCAAATCCCTTGGCTTCGAAGGCACGACCGATGGGCGCTGGATCGCGGTGCCGTTCTGGCCCGCGCGATGAACGAGCAGCCGGCCGCCCGGCGGAATGTCGCCGGTCCTGGCAGCCGCTCGAAACGTGGGCGTATCCATCGTGCCATCCCGTCCTGGCGGGAAACCTTCCTCGGCGCTCCCGCCTGGGGTCTGGCGATGGCATTCTCCGCCTGGTATGCGCTTTGGCTGCGCGAGAATGACGCGACGTTCCACCTGCAAAGCATCCTGCTGCTCTACGCCCTGGGCGGCCTCGTCGCCTGGCCGCTTTCGCTTTTCGGTGGCCGCTGCATGGCAGAGGGCCGTTCGATCGAAACGCGCTTTGCTGCCTATCTCCTGTGCCTGATCGCCGGAACCATCGGACTGACCGGGCTGCTCTTTGCCCTTGATTACCGGCTCTTCTACTCGCAATGGCATGCGACGACTGGATCCCGCATCTGGTTCTATCAGGTGCTGTTCACGTCGGCCTCAGCTTTCTACCAATTTCTGGTGCTGGGGATCAGGCTATACCTGCCCCTCGGGGCGCTCGCCCTCGTGCTGGCGAGCCTCGGACTTGCTCGACGGCAATAGCGTTGAGCTTCTGTCCCATCTTTGATAGAGGCACAGCCATCCTCCACTGACGATGAAAGCATAGAGCCCATGATCCCCCGTTACTCCCGGCCGGAAATGGTGGCCATCTGGTCGCCGGAAACGAAGTTCCGCATCTGGTTCGAGATCGAGGCGCATGCCTGCGACGCGCTCGCCGAAATTGGCGTGATCCCCAAGGAAGCGGCCAAGACCATCTGGGAAAAGGGCGGCGCGGCTAAGTTCGATGTGGCGCGCATCGATGAAATCGAAGCCGTCACCAAGCACGACGTCATCGCCTTCCTCACTCATCTTGCCGAATTCGTCGGCCCGGACAGCCGCTTCGTCCACCAGGGCATGACCTCCTCCGACGTGCTCGACACCTGCTTCAACGTGCAGCTCGTCCGTGCCACGGACCTCCTGCTCGCCGACCTCGACAGGCTGCTCGAGGCGCTGAAGCGCCGCGCCTTCGAACACAAGGACACGGTGACCATTGGCCGCTCGCATGGCATTCATGCGGAGCCGACGACCTTCGGCGTCAAGCTGGCGCTCGCCTATGCGGAGTTCGACCGCTGCAAGGAGCGCCTTCTCGCCGCCCGTGAAGAGATTGCGACCTGCGCGATTTCCGGTGCCGTCGGCACCTTCGCCAATATCGATCCGCGCGTCGAGGAACATGTCGCAAAGGCCCTCGGCCTGAAGCCCGAGCCGGTCTCCACGCAGGTTATCCCGCGCGACCGCCACGCCATGTACTTCGCGACGCTTGGGGTCATCGCCTCGTCGATCGAGCGCCTCGCCACGGAAATCCGTCACCTGCAGCGCACCGAAGTGCTGGAGGCGGAGGAGTATTTCTCGCCCGGCCAGAAGGGCTCCTCGGCCATGCCGCACAAGCGTAATCCGGTGCTGACGGAGAATCTCACCGGCCTTGCCCGCATGGTCCGCGCCTTCGTCGTTCCGGCCATGGAAAACGTGGCGCTCTGGCATGAGCGCGATATCTCGCATTCCTCGGTTGAACGGATGATCGGACCAGACGCCACGGTGACGCTCGATTTCGCACTGGCGCGGCTGACCGGCGTCGTCGACAAGCTCCTCGTCTATCCGGACAACATGATGAAGAACATGAACAAGTTCCGCGGACTTGTTCATTCGCAGCGGGTACTTCTCGCCCTCACCCAAGCCGGCGTCTCTCGCGAGGACGCCTATCGCCTTGTCCAGCGGAACGCCATGAAGGTGTGGGAAGAAGGCAAGGATTTCCTGGAGGAGCTGCTGGCCGACCAGGAAGTGCGTGCGGCGCTCTCCGAAGAGGACATCCGCGAGAAGTTCGATCTCGGCTATCACACCAAGCACGTCGACACGATCTTCCGCCGGGTCTTCGGCACGGTCTGAGCCCATTCTCGAGGCACCAATCGAAGGTCAGGAATGAAATTGGCCCGCATTTGAGCGCTTGCTTCAAATGCGGGCTATTTTATTAGCCCGTCCTTCAACGCTCTCGTGGAATCTGAACCTCAAACAATGAGGTTCGAGGAAGTCATGGCGTTTAGGGAGAGCGTTCAGCGCGCATCCGCGCGCAACGAGACGAAGATCACCGGCATGGTCACCTGCAAGACCGGCTCGAGCAACGGTGTCGTGAAGGATCTTTCCGACGAAGGTATCTGTTTTCAGCTGCTGTTCGATATTGGCGCCCGAATGGGCCAGGAAGTGACGATCCGCAGCGAGGAGCTCGGCTTCCTCACCGGGATCGTGCGCTGGTCGCGCGGCGACAGGATCGGCATCAAGCTCAAGCTGTCATCGAATACGGCTGCGCAAATCTCGTCCTATTACAAGTTTTTCCGGTAGCCGACGGCCGACCAAACGGCCGACCGTCGGTTTTGCGGCTTAACGGATCGGCTGGGCCGGCTCCACCAGTTTTCGATAGAGATGCCAGGTGGCGTGACCAAAAATCGGCATGATCACCGCGAGACCGACGAAAACCGGGATTGATCCGATCACCAGGCCCGCGGCAATGATCAATCCCCAGAGGGCGACCGGCACCGGGTTGGCGAGCGTCGCTCGGACCGAGGTCTCGATTGCCGTAAAGGCGCCGACGTCCCTGTCGAGCAGCAGCGGAAAGCTGATGACGCTGATCGACAGCACGATCACCGCGAAGACGAACCCGATAGCGTTGCCGACGAGGATCAGGTTCCAGCCCTGCTCCGTACCGATCACGCCATTCCAGAATTCGGCGATGGAGTTCGGCGGGGTTGCGCCGAACATCGTTACGTAGAGCCCCTGGGCGACCAGAAGCCAGACGACGAAAATCACGAACAACAGGGCCGCCACCGCCAGGATCGACGGAATTGCCGGATTGCGGTGCAGCCGCAGCGCATGCGGCCATGACGCGTCCATGCCGAGTTCGCGGCGCCGGCTGATCTCGTAGAGGCCGATTGCCGCGACAGGCCCGATGAGGGCAAAGCCGGATGCGAGCGGATAGAGCAACGGCAGCATGTTCGCCCCCGCGCTCCAGGTCATCAGCACGACACCGGCAATTGGATAAATGAGACACAGAAAAACATAATGCGACGGCTTCTCGCGGAAATCGTCGAACCCGCGACGCAGCGCATCGAACACATCTGCAATGCCAATCTTTCGTATCTCGGGATGAACGGCGCTTTCGTTCGCTCCCGAGAGGACATGGAAGGTTGTCATGGCTCACACTCCTCAACGAACCAGAGCAGCCATGGATTCGCAACGGCGGCGAAAAATGGCCGTTGCGAACCGCGACCGCCATCTCGGATTATACAGAAAATGCAACCCTTGTCGCCTCCGCCTTGACTTCGGCTCTTTTCGTCGCCAAATCGCGGCGATCATGAAGGTTTCAGAAGCACATATCCTGATCGTCCCGGGCTATACCAACTCCGGTCCGGACCATTGGCAAAGCCGCTGGGAGCGCAAGCTGTCAACGGCGCGCCGAGTCGTGCAGGCGGAGTGGTCGAAACCTGTGCGCGAGGATTGGGTGGCGCGGATGATCGAAGAGGTCAATGCGGCGACCAAGCCGGTGGTGATCGTCGCCCATTCGCTGGGCATCGCCACCGCCGTTCATGCAATTCCGCATTGCAAGAAGAAGATCGCGGGCGGCTTTCTTGTCGCCCCACCCGACGTCGCAAACCCGAATGTCCGTCCGAAACATCTGATGACCTTCGGTCCGTATCCGCGCGACCCGCTGCCGTTTCCATCGCTGGTGATCGCCAGCCGCAACGATCCGTTCGGCTCCTACGAGCAGGCGGGCGACATTGCCAATGCCTGGGGATCGCTGCTCATCGATGCCGGCGAGGCCGGCCACATTAACGCCGAGTCCGGCCACGGGCCGTGGCCGGAAGGCACGATGGTCTTCGCCCAATTTTTGACGCGCCTTCAGGCCTGACCGAGCCGGACAACGGAACCCTTCATGCAGCCGCGGCTGGCTCATTCCGGGCCGCGATCCGCACCTGGAAATGAGGTGGGCTACCGTCAGCGGGCGCAAGCATGAATTCACCTTCGACCTGGAAGGCGTTTTCGACCAACCCGCTTCGTGCAAGTGCGACGGCATCGCCGCTGTAGCGAATTTCGCCACCGGTCATGAGCACGATCCGATCGGCGATCGCCATCGCGTGGTTGAGATCGTGAATGGAGAGGACAACCGCAACCTTGCGTTCCCTCGCGAGTCGGCAAAGCAGTTCGAGCACCTCGACCTGATGACCGATGTCGAGGAAGGAAGTCGGCTCATCTAGAAGGAGTATCCGCGCTTCCTGGGCCAGCGCCGCCGCGATCCAGGCACGCTGCCGTTCGCCGCCGGATAGCGCATCGAGGCGCCGCTCGGCAAGCTCGCCCAACCCCGTCTGCTTCAGTGCCCACGAAACTGCCTGCTGATCTCGCGAGGAGAAGCCGGCGAAGAGGCCGAGATGGGCAAAGCGTCCCTGGCGCGCGAGTTGTTCCACGGTCATGTTCTCGGGTGACAGCGGCGCCTGCGGCAGGAAGGACAATCTTTTCGCCAATTCCCGTCTCGTCCACTGGGCGACGGTGCGGCCCTCGATCATCGTGCTTCCCGCCGACGGCCGGTTGAGGCCGGCAAGGGCATGGAGCGCCGTGCTCTTGCCGGATCCGTTCGGGCCGATGAGCGCGATGATCTCGCCCGGAGCGACATCGATGGAAAAGTCGCTGAGCGCGGTCAGCTCGCCATATCGAACCGTGATCTTTCTTGCGGACAGGAGCATCGGAGTCCTCACAGGTGGCGTCGCAGCAGGATAAGGAGAATGGGGGCACCGGCAAAGGCGGTGACGACGCCGATCGGAATTTCCTCGGGGCCACCGATCAGGCGCCCGGCAAGATCGGCCGCCGTTACCAGCGACGCACCGATGAGGGCGGCAAGCGGCAGGACGAGATGGAAATGCCGGCCCGCAACGAAGCGTGCCATGTGCGGCACCACGAGTCCGACGAAGATCAGCGGCCCGACCGCGCCGACCGCACTTGCCGCCAACACGCTGGCGATCGCCAACACGAGGCTGAACCACAGGCGGTAGGACAGGCCGAAGGAGCGGGCGGCATCTTCCTCGAACCGCAGCATCGCCAGTGGGCGCAGCACGAACGGGAGAGCCAGGAATCCGGCGATCGTGAATGGCAGGAGAAACAATACATGCTCCCAGCCTCGGGCGTAGAGACTGCCCGCAAGCCATTGCATGACGATCTCGATCCGCGCGCTGCCCCAGCCAACGACGATCCCCATGGCGATCGCATGCAGGAAGGCTCCGATCGCAATTCCGCATAGCGTCAGCCGCAATGCACTCAAGCCCTTACCGAGCGCCAGGACATAGATCAGCGCGCCGCCGAAGAGCCCGCCGCCGCATCCCACTAGTGGCAGCCAGCCGACAGGTAAAGCGTAAAGCGTGTTGGAATCCGAGTTCAGACGGTAAACGGCGAAGAACAGGAAGACCGTCACGGCGAGGGTCGCACCCTGTGAGATTCCCATGATCGTCGGGTCTGCAAGCGGGTTGCGGGTGATCGATTGCAGCAACACGCCGGCAACGGCGAAATGCATGCCCGCGAGTATCCGGTTGCGATCCTCGGTATGCGGATCGTGGCGATGATGAGGTTGCCCTGGTCCGATCCATGGCCGGTCAGGACCGCCATGATCTCCGCCGCGGGCAAGTCCACGACACCAAAGAAGACCGAAAGAAGGATGAGGCCGATTGCTCCGAGGGTCAGGCCGGCAATCTGTTTGCCGGTGAAAGGCCTTGCAGCGGAGGCGGTAGCGAGGGTCATGCGAGCGCTCCCCTGCTCATGGAGGTCTCACGGCGCTGCGCCAAATAGATGAAAATCGGACCGCCGATCATCGCAGTGAATATGCTGACCGGGATCTCACGCGGCGCCGCAACCGAGCGTGCCAGCACATCGGCCGTCAGGAGCAAGCCGCCGCCGATCGCGATGTTGAGCATGAGCGACCAGACGCAATCTTTTGGACGCAGGAGCCTCACGAGATGCGGCGCCGCCAGCCCGATGAAGGCGACAGGCCCCGCGACCGGGGTGACCCCGGCCACAAGGCCGATCGCCGCGAGCAACAGGAGCGGCTTCCAGACCGAGAGATTGACGCCCATGCCTGCGGCGACCTCGTCTCCGAGCGCCAACACGCCAATGACCCGGTGACTGGCGAGCGCCACCGCCAAGCCGGAAATTATCCAGGGCAGCATGTACATGATCTGCGGCCAGGACCTGCCCTGAAAACCTCCCGACAACCAGAACAGCACCGAGGGCGATTGCGGACCGCCCCTCAGGAGCACATAGGTCGTGATCGCGTTGAGAAACAAGGCGACGGTGATGCCGCCGAGCGCCGTGTGGAGGGTCGAGGCCCGACCGCCACGCGCAACCCAGATCGTCATCGAGGCTCCAGCTAGCCCTCCGGCCATACCGATCGCCGGGTAATAGAACGACGATATGGCCGGCAGGAAGACGAAGGTGCTGACGATCGCCGCGACGGCGCCGGACGAAACACCGGTCAGGTCGGGTGCTGCCAGCGGGTTCCTGGTGATCGACTGCAGAAGAAACCCGGAAACCGCCAGCGCGCCGCCGGCTAGAAAGGCGGCAATGCTGCGCGGCATGCGGAGGGTCCAGACGATGATGCCGTCAGTCCCCCGGTTGGGCGAGGCGAGTGCCGCCAAAGCCTCTGCCAGCGTCATCGGCTTTGCGCCGATCAGGAGGCCCAGCACCGCAACAGCAAAGGCAGCTACCGAGATGATTACAGTCAAAAAGGCCGAGCGAGAAGAAGGATTCATCGCGCCGGCTCCGCCACAGCAGCGGGAGCGACGCCCCGTTCGAACAGCAGCACCATGCCCGTGGCTGCCGCGGCCAGCCCCGCACCCATGCCGCTCCAGACGCCGAGCACGCCCGGGTAGAGGTGGAAGCCCACCAGCCATGCAGTCGGGGCTCCAACGATCCAGTAGCTACCGATCGTGATCCAGAACCCCTGCCCGGCGCGGCCGATGCCCCGCACCGCGCCGATGCCGATGTTCTGCAGGAAATCGAGGATCTGAAAAAGCGCTGCTGCGAAAAGAAGCCCGGTTGCGATTTCATGCAGACCAGCCTCGCCGTCGGGCTTTATGGAAAAGAGAGCCAAAACCTCGGATGGGAAAAGCAGCAACAGGAACGAAAAGGCCGAAACCACCGCAAATCCGAGACAGAGGCCGCTGCGGCCGGCTCCGAGCGCGGCCGCGCCGTTGTGCGTACCGATGGCCTCGCTGACCCCGATAGATGTGGCATGCGAAAGGCCGATCGACAGCATGAATATGACATAGATGATCTGGTTGACGGCCGCATGCGCCGCGAGCGCGGCCGCCCCGTAGGTCCCTGCCATGAGGGCAATCAGCGTGGTGAATCCCGCCTCGGAGGCGTAAGAGCCCGCAGTTGGCACGCCGATCTTCAAAATGCGCCTCAACGCCGATCCGATCTCGGCTGCGGATTTCTCCCGGACGAAACGCGTCGTACCGTGGGTGACCGACGCGATGGCGACGAATTGCAACAGATAGGAAATCGAGCTCGACGCGGCGACACCAGGAACACCGAGAGCGGGCAAGCCGAATGCGCCGAACAGAAAGCCGTAGTCAAGCACGGCGTTCACCACAACCGTGCCGAGGGTGATCAGAAGCAGCAGATTGGCGCGCCGGCCACCGACGACGAGTCCGCGGTAAGCGTAGAACCAGAACAAGGGGAACAGCCCCGGCGCCACGAACAGAAGGTAGCGCGAGGCAAATTCCGTAACTTCCTCGTCCTGCCCGAACCAGGGAAGAAGAAGGCCGCCGAAAGCCAGAACCAACGCACCTATGGCGGCGGCACCCGTCGCAATGGCAAGCCCCGCGAGAAGATGTGCTCGGAAGATGCCAGCGCGGCTGTTCTCCGCAACAAGATTGGACGTGCCGACGACGAGGCCGAAGCCCATCGTCCGCAGCAGATTGAACAGGGTGAAGCCGAGCGCGCCGGCCGCCAGCGCCGTGCCGCCCACCCAGCCCAGCATGATCATGTCCGTGGTGGAAATGGCGACCTGGGCCAGTTGCACGGCGGACAATGGCATGGCGAGCGCGCCGATGCGGCGCGCCTGGGCGAAGGTGGGATAAGAAAGCGACACGGCGGGCATATCCGGTTTGACGGCCGCTTTGGCGGCCACCGACTGATCAGTTGACGCTCGCGGGGATCATCTTGCGCGCCTCGGCCTTGACGTCGATGGCCGGGAAGACATCCGGATAAAGAAGATGCGCTGCCTCGCGCAGAACCATCTCGCGGGCAATCGGTCCATGCGCCTCGACCCAGTGATCGCCGACATAGTGGACTCGCCCATTCTTGACGGCCGAGAGCTGCTGCCAGATCGGATTGTTTTCATGCGGACGATCCGGACCGTAGTCATAGACGAAAATGACTTCCGGATCCTTTTCCAGCATGGTTTCGAGACTCATCTCCATACCCCAATTGTCTGGAACCGACGGAGTCGGGTTCTGTCCGGCAATGTTTTCCGCGCCGAGAGCGACGAGAATGGCGGCCGTCATGTTTTCTGAACGGAAGACCCATGGCGTGTCGCCGCCCCACATCACGACGAAGCGCGGGTGCTTGTCCTTCGGCGCCTTTTCAGCAAAGGCCGCCAGATCTGCCTTAAATTGAGCGTTCAATTCCTGCCCGCGCTTGGTTTCGCCAAGAATGGTCGCGAGCTGGCCGATGGTCCGGTCGCTATCGGCAAAGAGCTCGAGGCTGTAGCCAAGATAGGGGGCGATCTTCTGATACTGGTCGGCATTGCCTTCCGTATAGCGGCGGATCGCGACCGTGACGTCCGGCTTTGCCTCCGCAAGCAGTTCAAGATTGGGCGTCGCCCGCTGACCGATCTGCCTCACCCCGTCGAGATGGCCGCCGAGGAAATCGGGGCTCCTGCCTTCGACCATGTAGGTGGCGGCGACCGGCTTGAGGCCCAGCGCAAGCGCCACGTCCGCGGCAAAATAAGAGACAGACGCGATCCGCTTCGGCTTCGCCGGAACCGAGACGGCAACCCCGCGGTCGTCAATGACGTTGAAGGTCGCATCTTCGGCACGCGATTGACTTGCGATACATGCCGACAGCGCAAGGCTTGCGGCAAGAAACCGACCGAGAACGGCGCGATTCTTGATTTTGGCAGGGCTCGGGAACATGAACGGTCACTCCGGATGGGAATTCTTAAAATCAGTGGATTGCTCGGTCTGACGGGCCGCGCTTGCGTGACGCGCAATCGGCCCCTGCGGCTCGCACGCGGCGGCCGCGGGAACAGGCGATATCCGGTACGAGCTTCAAAGCAGACGAGTTCCAGTTATCAGTTGCTGTCGGGCTGGAATCTGGATAGTCATGGTCAACTTATTTGCAAGCGAAAGATTTTCAGGCCGGCATGAGAAATACTCAAACGCAGCGTTTCAAATTGCCTCCGCTTTCGACCCTGCCGGCTTTCGCGAGCACCGCGCGCACCGGCAGCCTGACGCTCACGGCCCGCGAGATGAACCTCACGCCCGGCGCAATCAGCAGACAGATCAAGTCGCTGGAGGATGCAATTGGCGTCTCGCTCTTTCATCGGAGCCACAATGCGATCTCGCTGACGGACGCCGGGCGGCAATATCTGGCACATGTCAGCGCCGCTCTCGCAACAATCGAAAACGGTACACGTGCGCTGCAGCCCGACCGGGCAACTCTGGTCATACAGGCGCCGATCACGTTGGCGCGGCGCTGGCTCATTCCGCGGCTCGGTTCGTACCGCCAGGAAAACCCGAATGTCGATCTCAGCATCCAGTCGCTGGCGCTCGGAGCGACCGGCGTGCCCGATGTCGTCATCACCTATAGGCGCGGCACGATCGAAGCCGACTTCCCGGCCGCCTTCCTGCTCGACAGGTCGATCGCCGTCTGCTCGCCACTGCTCGCCGGTGGTTCAGGGCCTCACGTCCAACCGCAGGATCTCCTCGACCTGCCGCTCCTGCTCGACACGGCGGATGCGTGGTCGTGGCAACGCTGGTGCAGTGCGGCGCAGATGCCATTCAAAGCGCGCGGTGGCAGCATCGCCTTCGACACCGACGAGGCGTCGATCGACGCCTGCATCTCCGGCCTCGGCATCGGCCAGGCGAGTCCCTCGCTGATCGAGCGGGAACTGCGGGAGGGTCAGTTGATCGCCCTGTGCCCGGGCATCAATCCGATCGTCGGGGCCTATGAGATTTCCATTTCGACGGGAACGCCGTCTGCACTTGCCTTCAACGACTGGCTGTCCGCCTGGAGGGAAACCGGCGGCGAACAGTGATCGGACGGCGGCCGGAGCGACCTGCCCGTCCGCCGTCAACTCTCGATGAGACAATGTGCTGGCAGGCGTCAGCCGGCGCGAACCGTCGCCTTGCCCTCCTCGACCAGACGCGTCGCCGCATCGGCGATCGAAATGCGTTCGAAGGCCAGTTCGTCGGCGATCGGGCGCAGCACCCGCTGGTCGAACTCCGTCGATCCGAGCGGCGCGGGCGCCGGATAGCTGCCCACCTGGACCTTGAGTGCGTTGATGTATTTCACCGTCTCGGCTTCCGTCGGATTGAGCGACGGCAGGATCGCCTCGCGCACCTTGGGCGACATCGGCACGCCGCGCTCGACGCCGAGTATCTTGCCGGCTTCCGGGTCGTTGACGAAGAAATTGATGAACTTCGCGGCCTGTTCGCCATGCTTGGTGGTCGCGCCGATGCTCCAGATCAAGGCCGGCCGGTAATAGTGCCCGGAGGCGCCGCCCTTCTCCGCGCGCGGCAGCATGCCGATGCCGAGCTTGCTCTTCATGATCAGCTGATAGCCGACCATCTGGTTCGAATATGCCATGCCCATGGCCGAATAGCCGAGTGAGAGGCAGTTCGTATCGATCGTGTTCTGGTCGAGCGTCTGGATATCGGCGCCGACCGTGCCGCCGCGCTTGCGCAGGTCCTCCCAATAGGCATACCACTCTTTCGCTTCCTCTACGCCAAAGCCGAGGCCGCTTTCGGTATAGAGGCTGCTGCCGCGCTGCCTCAGCCACGCATCGAAGACATAGGCGTAGCGGGCCCCGTATGGCCCGCCCCAGACGTTCTTCTTGCCGGCCGCCTTGGTCATCTCGGTCGCGATGTCGGCATATTCCTTCCAGGTGGTGTCGACCCCGGGAGGCGTAATGCCGGCCTTCGCAAAGGCATCGGCGTCATAGAAGAGTGCGAAGGAATTGAGGCCGAGCCCGACGCCCCAGAGTTTCCCATCCACTGTCGTCAGCTTCAGCACATCCTTGCCGAACGCGCCCACATCCAATGTCGATGGGATGAACGGATCAAGGGCTAGGCAGGCGCCGCGCTTGGAGTAATCGGAGATCGTGCTCGGCTCGAGCTGGAAGACGTCCGCGATCGCACGGCCGGCCATCTGGGTCGCGAGCTTCGTCCAGTATCCGTCGCCGCTCAGGGTCTCGCCGACGATCGATATGTCCGCGTTTTTCTCCTGGAAGAGCTTGGCGACACTCAAGGTCCGCTTCGAGCGATCGTTGGATCCCCACCACATGGCGCGGAGCTGCACGTTTTCGGCAGCGAAGGGTGAGTTCGCGCCGAGCGCAAGGCCGGCGACCGTGCCGGCCGAGCCGAGCAGGAATGTGCGTCGATTGAGTAGCATGCCGTTCCTCCTGTCGTTGTCTGCCTCGCGCTCTCCTCCAGCGCCCGGCGAAGCCATTCTGCGAAAGCTTATGCAAGAAAATGAATTTTGCAAGAATTTGTTTTGTGCTTGCAAAATTGCATAAATTGTGCAATCTTTGCGCCATGAGTGACATATCTTCCAAACGGCTGCGGCAGGCCGACATCGCCACTCGGGCCGGAGTCTCCGTTTCCACCGTCTCGCGCGTCCTTGCCAACGAGCCGGGCATAAGCGACGACGTTCGCCGTCAGATCCTCCAGGTTGCGTCCGAGATCGGCTATCCTATCAAGGCCACGCCCCCGGCCAGTCCCGGCGCCTTGGCCCTCATCGCAAGCCATGGCGTGACGGGCGGGCTCAGCGTCTTTTACGAGGGCATCGTCGAGGGCCTGCGGTCCGAGGCAGCCAAACTGGGCATGCCTTTCGATATCCGCCTTGCCCGGGAGGCAAGGGCAACGCCGGAAGCGGTCCGCGAACACCTGGAGTCCGTCGGCGCGGAAGGGCTCTTCCTGGTCGGGATCGACCCCGCTGCCCCCCTTTGCAAATGGCTCGAAGAAAGCCGGACGCCCGTCATTCTGGTCAATGGCACCGATCCGCAGATGCGCTTCGACGGCATTTCACCCTCGAACTTCCACGGCGCCTATGCCGCGACCAATCGATTGCTGGAGGCAGGCCATCGCCGCATCCTTCACCTGACCGGATCGCATCGGCATACGATCCGTGAGCGTGTTCGTGGCTTCGAGGCGGCAATCGCTTCGGCGGACGGCGAAGGGCGCGTCATTCGCCTGCCCTTTGAGGGCAATTCCAGCGTCGAGGCGCATGCGGCGACGCTCGCCGCCCTTGCCGAGGACGGCGGCTTCACGGCAGCGTTCTGTATGAACGACTTTATCGCTGTCGGCGTGCTCGAAGCGGTCACCGAGCTCGGCCGGCGCGTTCCCGAGGATTTCGCCATCGTCGGTTTCGACGATCTGCCCTGCGCGGAAATGGCAAATCCACGGCTCGCGACGATGCGCGTCGACCGCGTGGCGCTCGGCCGCGACGCGATCGGTATGATGCACTTCCGTCTCCATCATCGCGACACGCCCGCGCGGCACGTGTCGCACGCGGTGTTCCCCGTCGCCGGCGGAAGCTTGGAGGCGAGACGGCACCCATGACCTATGATCCCGCCTGTGCCAACCCGCTCGTCGGCAATCCGCTCGAAACGCGCAGCGACATGCAGCACGCGCTGCTGGACCTCTTCGATCCGCTGCTGCCGTATTTCTCAAAAGGGAATGCGCGCGTCCGCCTCGATGCCGCCGCCGCCCACTTCGACCGGGCCGCAGCAGATCTCGAGGGTTTCGCGCGGCCGCTTTGGGGCCTTGCGCCGTTTGCCGCCGGCGGCGGCGATTTCCCCCATTGGCGCCGTTACGCCGAGGGCATCGCAAACGGCACCGACCCCAGCCATCCGGAATTCTGGGGCAATGTCGGCAACCGCGACCAGCGCATGGTCGAACTTGCAGCCCTCGGCTTCGCCCTTGCCCTGATTCCTGAAAAACTGTGGGACCCGCAGAGCGGCCGAGCAAGGGACAACCTCGTCACCTATCTGCTCCAGGCGCGAAAGTTCGACTATGCTGAAAACAATTGGAAGTTCTTCCGCATCCTCGTCGACATCGCACTCGATCGCCTCGGCGTAGAATTCGACCGCAGCCTGACCGATGCCTATCTCTCGGAACTCGACGGCTTCTACATTGCGGACGGATGGTATCGGGACGGCAATGTGCGGCGTGTCGACCACTACATCCCGTTTGCGATGCACTTCTACGGGCTCATCTATTCGCGCCTCGTCGAGGACGACCATGCCAAGCGCTATCGCGAGCGTGCACTCGCCTTTGCTGAGGATTTTCGCCACTGGTTCGCCGAGGACGGAGCGACCGTTCCCTTCGGCCGCAGCCTCACCTATCGTTTCGCCTGCGCAGGCTTCTGGTCGGCGCTCGCCTTTGCCGATCTCGAGGCGTTACCCTGGGGCGAGATCAAGGGCCTTTGCCTTCGCCATCTCAGATGGTGGGCGGACAAACCGATCACCCATCGGGACGGTGTGCTGTCGGTCGGTTACGGCTATCCGAACCTGTTGATGTCGGAAAACTACAATTCAGCGGGCTCTCCCTACTGGGCGTTCAAGGCCTTCCTGCCGCTCGCCGCCTCCAAGGATCATCCGTTCTGGACTTCCCGGGAATCGTCGCCGAGGCCCTCGTCCGACCCGGTAGCGCTTTCACACCCTGGCATGGTGATGATGCCCGCCAGGGGTGACGTCGTGGCGCTTTCCTCCGGGCAGGAGAACCGGCAAATGCGGTTCGGCTCGGAAAAGTACGCGAAATTCGCCTATTCGGCGCGCTACGGATTCAGCGTCGAGAGCGACGAGCGGGCCTTCGGCGGAGGCGCCTTCGATTCGATGCTGGCCTTCAGTGACGACGGCATTCACTACCGTGTACGTGAGGCGAATGAGGAAGCACGGCTTGTCGGTAACGTGCTCTTTTCCAGGTGGTCTCCCTGGCCGGACGTCACCGTCGAAACCTGGCTGCTGCCGGGCTCGCCCTGGCATCTGCGGGTGCACAGGATCACGACTCCGCGGCCACTTGAAACGGCCGAGGGCGGCTTTGCCATCACCAGACGGGACTTCGAGGCCGATACGCTTTCCGCGCAGACGGGTTGGGCCTATGCCATCGGCAAACAGGACTTCAGCGGAATCCGCGACCTCTGCTCGACAGTCACGCGCCAAGGTCTGGCGCAGAAGGCGCCGCCCAATACCAACCTCATCACCGCAAAGACTCTGGTGCCGCAATTGCGGGGCACGATCCCCGCCGGTGAGACTATTCTCCGCTGCGCCGTGCTGGCCGTTCGCGACATCTCGGCCGTATCGGGCGACTGGGACGTTCCGCCCGCCGTCCCCGAAATCGCCGAACTGCGCGGCCTCGCCGAACAAGGCGTCAGGGTCAGCGCCATGCAAGCGCCAGGACGCATGCCATGACCCAGCCGGCGATTGCCTTTGCGATGCAGCCCGGAAGGACGGAACATGTGCTCACGCCGGAACTTTTCGGGCGCATAGACAGTCTCGCTCGCATACTCGATCCACAACCGATGACGGTTTTCAGCGACGGCCGGGCAAACCGGTTGCTCGCCGAAGCCGAAATCCTGGTGACCGGCTGGGGCGCCCCGAGCTTCGATGCGGACGCCCTTCGATCGGCCCCTCGCCTTCGGCTCATCGTTCATGCGGCCGGAACGATCAAGGACCTGATCGATACGTCCGTATTCGATGCAGGGATTGCCGTCAGCCATGCGGCCGAAGCCAACGCCGTGCCGGTCGCGGAGTTCACGCTGGCGGCAATCATTTTCGCCGGCAAGCACGTCTTTCGCTTCCGCGACCTCTATGCCGCCGACAGAGGGCGCCAGCGCACCCAGCTGCTGCAGGGACAGGCCATTGGCAACTACCGCCGCACAATCGGTATCGTCGGCGCCTCGCGGATCGGAAGGCGGGTGATCGACCTTCTTCGCCCTTTCGACTATCGGGTGCTGCTTTACGATCCCCTGGTCGGGCAGGAAAGCGCTTCGGCACTTGGTGTCGAAAAAGCCGATCTCGACACGCTGATGACGCATTCGGACATCGTCTCGCTGCATGCGCCTTACCTGCCCGAGACCCAGCACATGATCGACCGGCGGCGGCTGTCCCTGATGAAGAACGGTGCGACACTGATCAATACGGCGCGGGGGGCGCTCGTCGACGAGGCCGCACTGATAGACAGGCTGAAGACGGGCGCAATCAATGCCGTCATCGACGTGACGGATCCCGAGGTGCCGGAAGAAACGTCGCCTTTCTATGATCTGCCGAACGTCTTCCTGACGCCGCACATTGCCGGCGCCATCGGGCTTGAAAGGACGCGGTTAGGGGAAATGGCCGTCGACGAAATCGAGCGCTTTCTGGACGGCCGGTCGCTGCTGTTCGAGATCCGCAAGCACGACCTGGAGCGCATGGCATGAGCGAGTTCGAACCGGCGCTCTGCACCGTCACCTTCCGGAGCTTGCCTCCGGAGAAAATCGTCGATCTGGCCCGGAACGCCGGCCTTGCGGCGATCGAATGGGCGGGCGATGCTCATGTTTCTCCAGGCGACACCCTCGTCGCCCGGATCGTCGGGCTCCTCAGCGCAAGGGCTGAACTGACGACATCCTACGGATCCTATGTCGCGCCACCGACCGACGACCTCATGGAATTCGGGCGTGCGCTCGAGAGCGCGATTGCACTCGGTGCCTCGAATATCCGCATCTGGCCCGGTACCCGCCGGCGCGATTCAAAGGACTACAGCGCCGGCGAAAGACGTGATGCCGCAGAGGCGATCCGCGACATGGGCGCCGAAGCCGCGCGTCACCGCGTGACCGTCTCGCTGGAATATCACCCGCAATCGCTGACAGACACGACCGACTCGGCGAGCCGCCTGATCGACGCGATCGCCCACGACAATGTCTATCTCTATTGGCAGCCGCGGCCCGGGCTGGAGCTCGGCGAGGCTCTGGCTGAAGTCGCCCGCATCGGCCAGCATGTGTCCCATGTCCATGTCTTCGCCTGGGATCGGGACCGCAACCGCTTCCCCCTGGCATCGGCAGCCGACTACTGGCGAACCGTCCTCTCGGCGCTTGCGGCAACGCGCTGGACCGGGCGGCGATTCGCTATGCTGGAATTCGTCGCCAATGACGCTCCCGCGGCCTTTATCGAGGACGCCGAGACGCTCAAGCAAATCCTCCTTGAGTGACATGGACGACGGCCCCATCCTCCCCGCCAGGCGCCGGGAGGGACTGGCGCGGGCGCTGAAATCCGCCTATATAGGTGAGCGGCTGGGGTCGTAGCTCAGTTGGGAGAGCGCCGCAATCGCACTGCGGAGGTCGAGGGTTCGACTCCCTTCGACTCCACCAAATTGCCAGTGTCCATCCCGGAGACACAGGTAACAGATACTCCCTCAGATGGGGGTGACATCTCGCAACCACCACCACTTCAGACTGTATTCGCATCAGACCCATTGCGTACGCAAATTCCGCGAGAAGGCGAGCGATCCGAGGTCGGAGGGACTGTGGTTCTAGCAAATGTGCCGTCTTCCCGCATTGCCCCTCGCTTGCCAAAGAGCGTGATTTGCGAGAGACTTAGCGCCTGGCATCATTGCATATCGGCAACTCCCGCAAGTGGGGACTACCATGCCTCTCAAATCTCTGATCGCCGCCACCGCAATCGCTCTTCTCACGCTTTCAGGATGTGCCACGACAGGCGCGACGGGCAACACGACCTACACCCAGTGGTACGGGCCCTACCCTGAACCTGATTTCGACGTTCTTAGCCCCGGCGGGCTGCGCCTCGCCTACTAGGACGGCTTGTCAAGACGATACACAGCGTCGTCAAAGGTGAGCAAACGCTCGCTAATGTGTGGCTCTGTGCCGCAAGGAAGTCTTCACCACCGTCGAAAGCCCGCAGACCGTCTGTGCCCGCTCTGATATCGCGCCGCGACGCCCTGGCTAAAGTTCACCGAATATTAAGTGCTTGCGGAACACATATGGAACGGATAGTTTCTGTTCTTGATTTGTTTCGCGATTCTGGAGTGACGCGCATGCTGACCCGCAAGCAACAGGAATTGCTTCTGTTCATTCATGAACGGATGAAGGAATCCGGGGTCCCGCCCTCCTTCGACG
This sequence comes from Sinorhizobium americanum, assembly GCF_001651855.1. Taxonomy (GTDB): domain Bacteria; phylum Pseudomonadota; class Alphaproteobacteria; order Rhizobiales; family Rhizobiaceae; genus Sinorhizobium; species Sinorhizobium americanum. The sequence goes on from NZ_LNQC01000052.1 coordinate 108,970, forward strand.
AGATGAAGGATGCGCTCGATCTTGCGTCGAAATCGGGCATCCACCGGCTGATCACTGCGCTGGAAGAACGCGGTTTCATTCGCCGGCTACCCAACCGGGCCCGAGCGCTCGAGGTCATCAAGCTGCCGGAAGCCTATTCGAGCCCAGCCCAGCCCCGGCGCGGCTTCTCGCCGAGCGTCATCGAGGGCAGCCTCGGCAAGCCCCCGGCGCCACCGAAGCCGGCGCCAACGCCGCCGGTCGAGAGCGCGTCCATGACAGTGCCGGTCATGGGCCGGATCGCCGCCGGCGTGCCGATCTCGGCCATCCAGAACAATACGCACGAAATTTCCGTGCCGGTCGAGATGATCGGCAGTGGCGAGCACTACGCGCTGGAAATCAAGGGCGATTCGATGATCGAGGCGGGCATTCTCGATGGCGACACCGTGATCATCCGCAACGCCAGCACCGCCAGCCCCGGCGATATCGTCGTCGCCCTGATCGACGACGAGGAAGCAACGTTGAAACGCTTCCGCCGCAAGGGGGCATCGATCGCACTGGAAGCGGCGAATCCAGCTTACGAAACGCGCATCTTCGGACCCGACCGCGTCAAGATCCAGGGCAAACTCGTCGGCCTGATCCGGCGCTACCACTAGCCCATTTTGGCCGCCCGTGCCGAGCCTTTGGGTGGTCGTTTCGCGTAGTCGCCGAGCACAGAACTGTTTTCATCGGCTTCCGTGTCTGCTCATGCCAGCCCGTTTTTTTTGGTGTCGGCGTCCGCCATGCCACCGGCACGAAGCGCTCTCGCATTCCGGCATGTTCAAAGCTGTTCGTGGGGCGTCTTTTTAAACTTCTCCCTCTTGCGCTCCACATGGATTCGTTTTAAACGCCCGCCATCGCTCGATTTTCCGAGCACGAGAGGCCTCGTGGCGGAGTGGTGACGCAGAGGACTGCAAATCCCCTCTACTTCCAATAAAATCAATATCGTTTCTGAAAAAGCCGCCGAAAACACCTCGTTTTCCGCAGTTTTTCGCGCATTGATTTTTCAGAGGAATTCAGAGTTTTCAGAAATGCAGTTGGCCCGGTTTCGGGTCAGGAAGTAAGCTCGAACACCGTCGCATCGTCCGCTCGTTCCCTGATGCCTTTGAACGCCGCATGCCGCAGCTTCCCGTCATCGGTCCAAGCGCGGTACTCGACCTCGGCGACGAGAACCGCCTCGGTGAAGACGGCGCCCTTCCGCTTGAGGTTCACCGCCGGAGAATATGTGCGTATCCCGTCGAGCAGGTCGCGCAGCTTCGCGGACTCAGCGTATGTCCAGCCCGTTCCGCAGCCGCCAACATAGACAAGCTCGCCGCCCTTCCGAGCTGCCAGCAGCAGCCGCCCGATTGCGCCAGGCACCGTAGAGGGCTCATAACCGACGATCACGAAACTGTCCCGGCGCCTGCAGGTGATCTTGAGCCAGTCGGGGCGCCGGCCTGAGCGGTAGGGACAATCGCGCCGCTTAGCAATGATGCCCTCAAGTCCATGCTCGCACGCAGCGCGATAGACCTCCGCCCCTTCGGCTTGTACCTCTTCCGATAGGCGAATAGCCCCTTCCCGCCCGCCGACGATCGGCTCCAACAGCTTGCGACGCTCGCGTAGCGGCAGCCGGCGTAGATCGTGGCCATCGAGGTAGAGGATATCGAAGGCGTAAAGGACGATGGCGCCCGCCTCATGCGCCGACGGCCGCCGGCCGAGGGCGCGCTGCAGCATGCCGAAATCCGATCGGCCCGTATCGTCGAGCACAACGGCCTCGCCATCGAGGATGGCCGTTTTCACGGCAAGCCGTCGCGCATCGGCCGCGATCGACGGGAATCGATCGGTCCAGTCGTATCCGCCACGCGTGAGGATCCGCACGCCGGAGAGCTCGATGTGAAGGGCGAGCCGGTACCCATCCCATTTCACTTCGAAGGCCCAGTCAGGTCCGGAAGGAGGCTTTTCGACGAGCGTTGCAAGACAGGGGTCGACGCGCACCGGCATAGGATCGGTCGGCGGTGTTTCGGGCGGTCTCTTTGTTGCTCTGGCCATGCGCCCATTAACGCACGGACCAGCCAAACCGTCGCATTGACTTTCCGGCGTAAGCGCTCATATCAGCAGCACCAGGCGCTGGCGGGCGCTCTTCACGACATGCGGGATATCGACAACCTCGACCGAGGAGGAAACCGCATGCCAGCGCCAGAATACGATATCGAACGCGCAATCTTCATTCGCTTCGCAATGGTCGGCCGCCCTGTCCTGAATGGACTCGCTGCGAAAGGCCAGCGGCGACGGCGTGATCCGCAGTGCTCCACCCTGTTTGCCCGCGACATTGTAAGTGCTTTGAGGGCGCAGATCGGCTTTAAACGCCACGGCAAAACTGTGGACGATGCGACCGTGCAGGAATTCCTGCGCGCCGCCATTTGGGAAATAGCTGTCGAGGATTGCGCCGTGCTCGTCGGCATTGACGCCACGCCAAGGGACGCGGCGAAGCGGGAGATCTCGAAGCGGTTGGCCGAGCGGCTCAAAGCCGAATTCGAGATTGTTTACGACCCGGCCTTCTATCACGGCCGCAGCGGAACAGGGCCGCTCGGGCCGAGGAGATAATTTCAAGGCCGGCTGCGGGGAATCGGAACAATGACGCCCCCGCTGGATTATCTTAGTGCCGCATAATTGTCTCAGCGGCACAGGTCCCCCAACCTGTTAATGAGTGCCCGTCCTGTCCCCCGGTGCGGGCACTCGCATTATTTGGCTTTCGCCAGATAGGCCATCACCTTATCCCGGTTCGGTCCCGCCTCGCGGATCGCCTCGAGCGCCTTCTGCCGCGTCACCTTCGCCGTCCGCATCAAATACGCGACCTCGTGTTCCTGCGTGGAAACTAGTTCGCGGTCGCGGCCCTGCTTCTTCGGATTGTCAGCCATATTCTCCTCCCTCGGTAACGAAAGATAGGATAGGCCATGGGCGGGGCAAGAGCGGGCGGGGATGCGGCATCGGTGCAACGCTAACGTTGCACAAACGTTGCAACGAAAAGGGGCCCCGCTTTCGCAAGGCCCCACTTTGCAACCAGCCAAAAATGCAAGTCATCAAACAGAGGGATACTACGCGGCACACGCTGTCAAACGCCTGTCGAGCCTCGCCAGATATGCGTTGCATATCGCTCACGTCCCCCATTTGGGTGAATGACACTTTGCCCGATCTGGTGTAACGCAACGGCAAGGCACAATTTCCACTCGC
>NZ_LNQC01000053.1 GCF_001651855.1 Sinorhizobium americanum
GCCGCCGGGCTTTGCCCGCGCAGATATCGCGATTCACCCAATAATTTCAGCAGTTTACCGTTTATGGACGGGCACTAGCTAGTTCCGCGGCGAGCCAGCTCATGCCCTGGATGCGCCCTCCCGAGCCGTGCGACATCACGACCAGCGGATAGCGGCCTTCGAGGAACGGTGCCTCTGACAGCGCCGGCGCACCCCTGAAGACCTGGTTGTCACCCACCAGAACGGCTTTGCCGCCAGGTTCGGCAGGATACCAGACGGTGACCTGAAGACGCCGCCCGCCCTCGGGAGCGGCAAGGCTGAAGTCGCGCACGCCGGTTTCTATCGCTAGGCAGGGTGCCGCAAAAAGCGCGGAGAGGGAAAGGGCGGCTAGAAGACGGGGAAAAATCATCGGTAATCTCACAGGGTTGAAGGAACCGGCATATGATTGGGCGTGCCCGGCTTCTCCGCGTCCTCGATCATGATTCAGGTCGTCCCGAATCGCGATATGGGTCAACATTCGACCGTCGATCGCCACCCCCAAAGGACTGAGCTTGATTTTCCTCCCGCTGCCGTTCGTGGTCGCCCTGCTGCTCCTGATCCTCCTCGTGGCGATGCTGCGCAACGAGCCGCACGAGGGGCTTCGGCCATTTCTGGCGCTGCTCTGCCTGTGCGTCGGGCAATCGATCATCGTCGGCTTGCGGTGGGGTTATGACATCGCGGTTCTGCGCTACGTGCTGCCCGTGCTGGCGAGTTGCCTGCCGCCGCTGGTACTGGCGAGTTTCCGCTGCCTGATCCACGGAGAGGGGGCCGCGGCAAGCGGTCTCCGTTGGCTTCACGCCACGCCGCCGCTCGGCATCGTCGCACTGTTGGCGCTGTCGCCGGTTCTGGTCGACGGTGCCTTGATATTGCTGTTCGTCGGATACGACTGGCTCTCTTGAGCCTCGGGCGCGCAGGTCCCGACGGCTTGGACGAGGCGCGTCTTGACCGCGCTCACGCGGCACACCGCGCCCTTCTGGTTGCTGCCGCAGCGCTCTGTGTCTCAGCCCTCTTCGACCTGGCGATTTTTCTCGATTTCCAGTGGGCGAGGGGAGCCAATGCCGCTCTGATCGTCAGCAACGGAAATCTTGTCGAACTGCTTTTCCTCGGCTTTACCGCAGATGTCGCAGCCCGTGCGCGGCCGCTCCCGGCCGGGCCAGCAAATAGTGATGACGCTGCATCGCTGGCCAAGGATCGCGAGGTCCTGGATCGCATCGATCATCTGCTTATCGAACAGCGATTGTCGCGGGACGAAAACCTGACCTTATCGCGGCTGGCGCGGCGCGCTGGTGTGCCGGCCCGGCAGATATCCGGGGCAGTCAATCGCCTGGCGCGCAAAAACGTTTCGCAATACATCAACGATTTCCGCATCGCCGAAGCCTGCCGGCTCCTGCGGGAGAGCGACATGTCGGTAACCGCCGCGATGCTCGAATCCGGTTTTCAGACGAAATCGAACTTCAACCGTGAGTTCCGGCGCGTGACCTCTCTCAGCCCGGCTTCCTGGCGCGAGCAAAACCGACCGTCTACCGAGCCGACTGGCACGCACCCGCCTCATACCCATGGCGAAAGCAAGAGCCGGCTCATCCAAACGGAGTAGCTCCGTCAGGTTGGGAGGACGGGTTAAGAATATTGGCGGATGCCGCTAACCCTATTTGAACCTCACCGCGGCGAAGCAGCTTTGCTACCTTGAATGTTATGTTTGCAGATCATCAGCGCTGTGCGCGCATGACTTGCCTGCCATGCGCGCATGTCCGGGAGGATCAGTCATGGATCGTGTAAACAGGTCCGAGGCGTCGTGTGACAGTCCTGCTCCTCGCCAGGCATCATTCAGGGCCACGCTCAGGATAGTTCCGTTGTGCCTTTTCATGCTGCTTGGATCTCCCGCAAGCGGCGAGTCGGCGACCGACGACAGGCTCGCTCCGCAAGACACGGTCGAGATAGGCGTTTCCGGGTGGCATACCTTGCTTGGCGGGGTGGCCGAGGCGACGCTGCTGAACGACACGTTCACGATCGGGAGAGGCGGAACGCTTGAGCTTCCGGGCATCGGACGCCTGCCCGCGGCAGGTCTTTCCGAGAGTGAGCTGGCCAAGCTGATAGCCGACCGCCTGCAGGTCAGAAGCGGCAGCCACCAACGTCCGGTGACGACCGTCCAACGACGGACGCGGGCGACCGACGTGCCGCCATTGCGGGCAACCGCCCGTGTCACGGGGGCCCCGGCTGCAGCGCGGCCGCGCGTAACGGAGCCGACGGCGCAGCCGCAAACCTTGGGATCAGAACGGTCCAGGGGTGAAGAGCTGCAAGAGGCTCGCAGAGAAGCGCTCGCTGCGCGTCAGGCCGCGCGTGACGCCACGATACGGCACCATCGCCGCCTCGTTGAAGAGCGTCGACGCGCTGTCACCCTGGCGCAGGAACTTCATGCCGCGCGCGCCCATATCGAAGCGATGAAGGTTCAACTGCAACAACAAGCGAAAGCGGCGCGAGACAGGGAATCCGCGGTAACAGAGGCCAACGAGGCTCGTGAATTGGCGGCGCGTGAACGCACCAAACGCGCCGCCCTGGAGGAGAAACTCCTCGCGGCGCGCAAGGAGATCGACGCGACCAAGAACGGTGCGCTCAGCCGTCAGCGTGACGCCACTCTCCGCGACGATCTGGCGGCGACCAGAAGCGACCTCGAAGCAATGCGGCGTGCCGCCGACGAGGCGGGCGCGCAGGCGCGCAAGGTTGCCGCCATGGCGGCCGATCAGGAGCGAGCTCTCGAGAACGAGCGCCGGAGGGCCGAAGGGCTCGCCCGCGACCGGGCGATGATGCTGCGCGAAATCGAGCGGCTGCAGTCGAAGACGGCCGGAGCAATCCGATCAAAGGCTGCGGCGCTCAGGGCGCGCGATGCCGCGGAGGCATCGCTGATTAATTCCAGGCGGGTCCTCGACGACGAACGGCGCAAGCTTGCCGCCCAGGAACGGGAACTCGCCTTCCTACGCCAATCGGCGCTGCAGGTCCGTGCCGAGCTGCAAGCCGCAAAGCAGGCCGCTGAAGCGGCGGCGCGCGAACGCGCCGAGCGCACGGCCCTGGAGGAGAAGCTCCTCGCGGCGCGCAAGGAGATAGAGGCGATCAAGAACGGCGCGCTCCTGGCTAGTCGTCAGCGCGAGGCCAGTCTCCGCCATGACTTGGCGGAGGCCAGAAGCGACCTCGAAGCGATGCGGCGTGCCGCCGATGAGGCCGGCGCGCAGGCGCGCAAGCTTGCCGTCCTGACGGCCGGAGAAGTCCGATCGAAGGCCGCCGCGCTGAGGGGGCGCAATGCCGCGGGGGCATTGCTGAGCAATGCCAGGCGAGCTCTTGAGGACGGGCGGCGCAAGCTTGCCGCACAGGAACGGGACCTAGCCCTGCTTCGCCAGTCGGTGCTCCAGACTCGCGCCGAGCTGCAAGCCGCAAAGCAGGCCGCCCTGCAGGCTGGAAGGCTTGCGGAGGCTACGGCAAGCCGGGCTGGCGAGGCGCTCGACCTGGAACGCGAGAGGGGACGGTCGCTGGCGCGCGATCTCGAGTCCGCGCGCGAAGAACGCGATGTGGCAAGAAAACAATTGGCATTGAGCGTGGCGGCCTTGGGCAAAGCCTTGGGAGACGAGCCCGACCGTTCGAATAGTCGCGAGCTTGCGGTGGAAGGCAAGGAAGTCAAGCTTCCGAAGCGGGAAGCTCAGCGCCCCATGGCAAGCATCGAGCAGAGACGAAAGGCAGGCGTCGGCGATCGCGCCAGTGCACGTGGCACGCCCGTTGCGCGGAAGCGTGGCGGGTCGGTGGAAGTCCGCAAGGTGGAGCTCGGCAAGCCAACCCGATCGGTTCAATCGGTGACGCTCGCGCTCCCCGAGGAACTGCTCCCGACGCGGTCGCCGGTCCGTGGCCGCTGATCGGAAAAGTGCCGAGCTTTTTCGAGGGCTTCTCGGCCCAAAGATGAGGAACCAGATTATGCGCAAGTACTTAGCTGCCACAGTCTTGATCGCAGTCGCGATCGGCCCCGCTCACGCCTTAAGCCTTAACGCCAAAGTCGGCCCGGTCAGCGTCGGGGCCGAGGTGGGGGTCAGCAAGAACGGCACCTCGGCGGGAATTGGCGCGGGCGTCAAAGGAGTAGGGGGAGTAAAAGGCGGAACTTCGCTCAACAGAAGCGGAGGCTCCAGCCTTGGTGTCGGCGGCAATCTCGGCAATACGAGTGGCGGCCTGTCGGTGGGCTCCGGTCCGAATGCAGGATCATCGAACGGTGCGGGCACGGCTCCGGCTTCCGGCGCTGTTTCAGGCGGTTCGGCCGCTGGTTCTGGTTCTGGATCTGGGACGCGGTCGTCCAGCGGTGCTTCCGGAGGCTCGACCGCAGGCGCAAGCGCACAAGGGAGCAGCGGTGCCGGTAGGATCATCTCCATTGCTCCGACAAAGAGCGCGCGAGCATCCATTGTTCTGCCACACATTCTTTGGCCGCTGAAGAAGAAGCGAACCCATGAGCGAGGCGAATGGGGCTATCCCATACGCCTGCCGTTGACGATTGCAGCGGTGCCTGGGACCCCCAGCGCCGTCGTTCGCGCCTGCCAAAAGGCGATAGCGTCGGCTGCGTCGCCTCTTGGCGGCGTGCGTGTGCGCGCGGCCAGCGCCGGTTCCCTGCTCCGGCATCGCGGCGGGGCGCTCACGGCCCCGCTTGTGGTCCGCATAGATTATGCAGGTCGTGACGGCATCCAGGTCCGCCAGGCGCGGATCCGGTGCCGCCTCGATTCGTCCGGCAGGGTCGTTGCAGTGAACTGACGACAGCGCGCGTTCCGGCGGTATTCCATTGCCATTTGTCGGCGCCTGCCCGGCCGGCGATGGCCAGCCGGGCAGGGCAAGATCACGCGTCCAGCGATTTCGAGAACGGCATGACGCGCAATCGCTTGCCGAGCGCCTTGTAGGCGGCGTTGGCGACGGCGGGGCCGATCGGCGGCACGCCGGGTTCACCGATCCCTGAGGGCGGGTTGGCAGAGGCGACGATGTGGACTTCGACGGCCGGCATCGCATCGATCCTGAGCGGCGTATAGAGGTCGAAATTGCCCTGGTCGACTGCGCCGTCGGTCAGCGAGATTTCCTCGCCCAGTATGGCGCTCAGTCCGAAGCCGATGCCGCCCTCGACCTGGGCGCGGACTTGGTCCGGATTGACCGCCAGGCCGCAATCGACGGCGGCGACGACCCGTTCCACCTTGATCTGGCCATTGCCGTCGGTCGAAACTTCGGCAATCTCGGCAACCACGGAGCCGAAGCTTTCGGCGATGGCGACGCCGCGGAAGCGGCCTTGCGGCAATGGCTTCTCCCACTCCGCCTTTTCTGCCGCAAGCTTCAGCACGGTCGCGTGGCGCGAGCCCGGCTCGAGCATGGAGAGACGGAATTCGACCGGGTCGCGGCCCGCCGCCTCGGCGACTTCATCCAGGAAGGTTTCTGCGGCGAAGGCCGTGTGGGTCGAGCCGACCGAGCGCCACCACAGGACCGGAACACCGACATCCGTGGTCGTCAGGCCGACCGTCTGGTTCGGAATGGCGTAGGGCAGGTTGTTCGCGCCCTCGACCGAGGTCGGGTCGATGCCGTTCTTGACCATCCCCTCGAATGCCGTCTTAGCCATGATGGACTGGCCGACGATGTGATCGTTCCAGGCCACGAGTTTTCCGCTGTCGTCGATGCCGGCCTTGAGGCTGTGCACATAGGCGGGTCGATAGCGGCCGGCATGCATGTCGTTCTCGCGCGTCCATTGCAGCTTTACCGGCGCACGGAAACCGATGGCCTTGGCCACATGCACTGCCTCGACGACAACATCGCCGTCGAACACGGCCCGCCGGCCAAAGCTGCCGCCGGTCTTCATAACGTGGAGGCGCACCTTCTCCGCAGCGACCCCGGCCACATCTCCGGCGAGCTTCTGGTAGACCTCCGTGAACTGGTGTCCGCCCCAAATCTCCAGCGTGCCATCTTCATTCATACGCGCGACCGCGTTCAGCGGCTCCATCGCCGCATGTGCCAGATAGGGGAACTCGAAGCTCGCCTCGATGACCTTGGCGGCCTTGGCGAATTCAGCTTCGGCGTCGCCATCCTTGCGCGCGACCGCCGCCGGCGGCTTCTTTACAAGGTCGCGGTACATGGACATGAGCTGCTGCGTACCACGCTTTTCGGCTCCTGCCTCGTCCCATTCGACGGTGACCGCTTCGCGTCCCTTGATCGCTGCCCACATGTGCTCGCCGACCACCGCGATGCCGCGCGGCGTCTCGACGACGTCGACCACCCCCTTGATGGCACGCGCGGCCGAGGCATCGAAGGACTTTACCTTGGCGCCGAACAGCGTCGGGTGGATCATCACCGCAGTCAGCATGTCGGGAAGCTTGACGTCGATCGTGTACTGCTCCGTGCCGTTCGCCTTGCGGGCGCTGTCGAAACGCTTGAGTTCCGAATTGCCGATCAGCTTCCAGTCGCTCGGCTGCTTCAACTTAACGTCGGCCGGCACCGGCAGCGTCGCCGCCTTGGCGGCAAAGGTGCCGAAGCCGCCGCTCTTGCCGGAGGGATGGGAGAGCACGCCCTTGTTGACGGTAATCTCCGCTGCGTCGACGCCCCAATCGGAGGCTGCCGCGGCGACCAACATGGCGCGGGCTGCAGCGCCCGCCTTGCGGTAGCGTTCCCACGAGGTCACCATGGAGGTCGAACCGCCGGTTCCCTGCATGGCGCCGCCAAAGGCGATATTGCCATAGGCCGGTAAATTGCCGGCAGCGCCCTTGACGTCGATCGTCGACCAGTCGGCATCGAGTTCCTCGGCCACCAGCGTGGCGATGCCGTTATAGGAGCCTTGCCCCATCTCGAACTGCGAGGAAAGCACGGTCACCTTCCCATCCCCGTCGATCATGACATAGGGGGAAAAGGCATGTGCACCCGCCGCAGGCGTCTCGCTCGCTGCCGCCGGCGACGCTGAGAGGAGCCGAAAGCCGATGGCGAGGCCTGTACCGGTCGCCAGCGCGCCGATCAGAAATTGCCGACGTGAAGCCTCGACCCGGGCGGCGGGCAGTGTGATCGATTGCATCAGTTTCGGTAGCATGGCTCAGCCCTCCAGACGCTTTGCGGCTTCGTGAATGCCGGCACGGATTCGATGGTAGGTGGCGCAACGACAGAGATTGCCCGACATGGCGGCGTCGATGTCCTCGTCGGTCGGCTTCGGGTTGTTGGCCAAAAGGTCCGTCGCCGACATGATCTGCCCCGACTGACAGTAGCCGCATTGCGGAACGTCGAGGTCGGCCCAGACGGCCTGCACCGCTTCCGCGACCTTGCCCTTCAAGCCCTCGATGGTGGTTACCTGAGCGCCTTCGATGTCGCCTATGAAGGTCTGACAGGAGCGGACCGGCGAACCGTCGACATAGACGGTGCAGGCGCCGCATTGCGCCATGCCGCAGCCGAATTTCGTACCCGTCAGCCCTACAAGATCGCGGATCACCCAAAGAAGCGGCATATCCGCCGCGGCGTCGACCGAATGCTCGACGCCGTTGATCGTCACAATTGCCATGGTGTTCTCCTCGCGTTGAGACGGGAAGGGCAAGCAGGTGCAGCCATGCCTCTCGCGCCGCAGCCATTCGCCAGACTGCGGCCGCAGCTTAGAAGACTGGCCTCCCGTCCGGTAGATTCGATCCTCTCGGATTATTGCCTATTTCTGTCTCGTGGGCGGGATTGTGATCATCGGCCATCTGCGCCTCTCTTGCGCTAGCCGATTGAATCACGTTTGGCGGCGTCGTTGGAGTTCAGGATTGCCTTGATGTCGCGCAGCGGCGGATGGCCGAATGCGCGCCTATATTCGCGGCTGAACTGGGTCGGGCTCTCATATCCGACCCTGAGGGCGGCGGTTGTTGCGTCGAGGGATTCCGCCAGCATCAATTCTCGAGCGTGGTGCAGCCGCAGATGCTTCTGGAACTGCAGCGGGCTCATGGCGGTCATCGCGCGAAAATGGTGGTGCAGCGTCGAGACCCCCATATTGGCGATTTCCGCCAGTTCTTCGACGCGCAGCGGCCGGGCGTAATTCTGCTTGAGCCAGGCGATTGCCTTGGCGACGCGGTTGCTGTTGGTGCCGGCAAGCGCAAAACGCCTGAGCCGCGCGCCTTGCTCGCCGGTCAGCAGCCGGTAGAGGATTTCGTTGTGGATGTGATTGGACAGAAACGGTATGTCGGCCGGAGCCTTCGCAAGCGAAATCAGCCTCAGAAAGGCGTCAAACAGCGCCGGCGTTGCGTCGCCGACGACGACGCCGACCAGGTCGCGCTCGGGCGGCTCCGTCGGGTGCAGGTCGTGATCGGTGATGATCCGCCGCAGTTTCTCGAGATCGAGGCGGAGCGACGCCGCCACATAGGGCTCGTCGAGGCTCGCCTCGCAGATCTGCCCGGTCGCCGGCAGGCCGAGGGCCGTCAGGAAAAAGCAGGATTCATCGTAGACGAGGGTCTGGTCGCCGACATGGACGCGCTTGCTTCCCTGGACGATGAGCGAAAGGCTTGGCTCATAAACGGCGGAAAAGGGCCCGGCCGGTTCAACGACGCGGTAGAGCGAAAGCCCGGGAACCGTGTGGCTGTAGCGCAGACCGTCCCATGGCAGTTGCGTCAGTTCATCGAGGATCCGCCGACGAAGCGGTGCCGTTTCCTCGCGTAGGCGCTGTCGCTCATCGATGGCGTCGCTCATGGGCATGGCTGTCACCGCTTCCCCGGCCGTTGTCAAGTCACTGACTATCACATTCTTTTGAACTGTGCAGGATTAGGCAAGAAATTGGACCTTGCACAGAAAAGGCCAGTGATATACTCATTGACTCATCATACCAGTTCGGCTATAGCTTCGCTGATCGACATGCGGGAGATGCAGATGACTTCGATTGCCTTATTGGGGGCCGGCGGGAAGATGGGCTGCCGGCTGGCTAAGAACCTGAAGGGATCGCGCTTCGACGTTCGCCACGTCGAGGTGAGCGAGATCGGCAAAGCGCGGCTGGCAAAAGAGCTGGCGCTCGAGGCGGTCTCCCTCGACACCGCTCTCGACGGCGCCGACGTCGTCATTCTCGCGGTGCCGGATACGGCGATCGGCAAGGTGGCGGCCGGCATCGTTGACAGATTGAAGCCCGGCACAATCATCATCGTGCTCGACGCGGCTGCACCCTTTGCCGGCCATCTGCCGAAGCGCGACGACCTCACCTATTTCGTCACCCATCCCTGCCATCCGCCGATCTTCAATGACGAGACCGAGCTTGCCGCGCGCAAGGATCATTTCGGCGGTATCGCCGCCAAGCAGCACATCGTATCGGCGCTGATGCAGGGGCCGGAGGCGGACTACGCGAAGGGCGAGGAAATCGCCAGGATCATCTGGGCGCCGGTCATGCGCTCGCATCGCGTCACCGTCGAGCAGATGGCGCTGCTCGAGCCCGGCCTTTCGGAGACAGTCTGCGCCTCGCTGCTCGTCGTCATGCGCGAGGCGATGGACGAATGCGTCGCCCGCGGCGTGCCGAAGGAGGCGGCGCGCGATTTCCTCCTCGGCCACATGAACGTGCTCGGCGCCGTGATCTTCGAAGAGGTGGAGGGCGTCTTCTCGGATGCCTGCAACAAGGCGATCGAGTTCGGCAAGCCGATGCTGATGCGCGACGACTGGAAGCGCGTCTTCGAGCCGCAGGAAATCGCCGACAGCATCCGCCGCATCACCTGATTCACGAAAACCGGAGCGCTTGGGCTAGCTCCGGTCGTTTTCAACCTGGGAGGAGAGAAGAGATGAAACTGACACGCAGAATGACCATGGCCGCCTTCGCGGCCTTCCTGGCGGCGGGCTCCGCCTTGCCCGCTTACGCGGCCGATCTCATCGCGATCATCACGCCGTCGCATGACAACCCGTTCTTCAAGGCCGAGGCGGTCGGTGCCGAGGCCAAGGCCAAGGAACTCGGTTATGAGACGCTCGTCCTCGTGCATGACGACGACGCCAACAAGCAGTCGCAGCTGATCGATACCGCAATCGGCCGCGGCGCCAAGGCGATCATCCTCGACAATGCCGGCTCGGAAGCCTCGATTGCGGCCGTGCAGAAGGCCAAGGATGCGGGCGTGCCGTCCTTCCTGATCGACCGCGAAATCAACGCCACCGGCGTTGCCGTGTCGCAGATCGTTTCCAACAACTACCAGGGTGCGCAGCTCGGCGCCGAGGAATTCGTCAAGCTGATGGGCGAATCCGGCAACTATGTCGAACTGCTCGGCCGTGAATCCGATCTCAATGCCGGCATCCGCTCGAAGGGCTATCACGACGTCATCGACGAATATACCGAGCTGAAGATGGTGGCGCAGCAGTCGGCGAACTGGAGCCAGACCGAGGCCTACAGCAAGATGGAGACCATCCTGCAGGCCAACCCGGACATCAAGGGCGTCATCTCCGGCAACGACACGATGGCCATGGGCGCGATCGCCGCCCTGCAGGCCGCCGGCCGCAAGGACGTCATCGTCGTCGGCTTCGACGGTTCGAACGACGTGCGCGACTCGATCAAGTCCGGCGGCATCAAGGCGACCGTGCTCCAGCCTGCCTATGCTCAGGCACAGATGGCGGTCCAGCAGGCGCATGACTTCATCACCACCGGCAAGAAGCCGGCCGAAGAGAAGCAGCTCATGGACTGCGTGCTGATCAACAGCGAAAACGCCGACCAGCTCGAGACCTTCGCGCTCACCAACTGACCGTCGGAATTGCGCGCGATAGCGGCCTCGGCCACATCGCGCGCTCCAATGGAGTGACTTTCGATGTCAAGTACGAGGGGCGCGTCCGCTATTATCGTTGCGGTGATGATGGCGCTCGCGGGCTGCAAGATCATCAAGACGCCGACGGCGGAGGAGACGGCGCAGTCCGCCGTCGGCGGTTTCGATCCGGATCGCATGGTCGGCGAGATCTGGGACAGCAAGGTCGTGCCCTATCTCGACAGGAAGGCGGGGCCGTTCTCCGAGGTCGCTGCGCTTGCGGCCAGCAATCTGGAAGCGGCCGGCGCCAAATACGGGCACAAGGAAAAGCAGGGCAACGCGCCCTGGACCTTCGCCGCGCGCCTCTCCGGCACCATCGTCAAGGCGGAGACGAAGTCGCGCTCGGCCTATGTCGAGGTCGATGCCGATGGCGACGGCAAGGCGGATGCGCGCGTCCAGATCGGACCGGCGATCCGCGGCACGGCGATCCGCGACAGCCTCGACTTCGTCAACTTCAACGAATTCAAGAACCAGATCGAGTGGGCGCAATACGGCAAGGCCTTCAACACCCTTGTCAACGGCCTGGTGCTGGAAAAGCTGCCGCGCGACCAGCTCGTCGGCAAGAAGCTCGATGCGGTCGGCGCCTATCCCGCACCGGCCAAGGGGCAGCTGCCGCTGTTCGTGCCGGTGCAGCTGACGGTGGCTGGATGACCATGCAGCCGGCTCAAGACGACGATTGCGTGCTGCGCCTAGAGGACGTCACCAAGGTCTATTCCGGCATCGTCGCCGTGCGCCACGCCAATCTGGCGCTCAGGCGTGGTGCCGTGAATGTGCTTGTCGGCGAAAATGGCGCCGGCAAATCGACGCTGATGCGCATCATCGCCGGCGTCGAAAAACCGTCGCTCGGCCGCATTCTGCTCGATGGCAATGAAGTCGAGTTCCATTCGCCGGCCGATGCCCAGCGCCATGGCATCGGCATGGTCTTCCAGGAGCTCAACCTCTTCGGCAATCTCTCCGTCGCCGAAAACATCTTTGCCACCCGTGAGGTGACCCGCGGCCTGCGCGGCATCGACCACCGCGCCCAGGTCGACAAGGCCAACAATTTCCTCGACAGGCTCGATGCCGGCATCGACGCCGAGACCCTCGTCGAGGACCTGCCGATCGGTCAGCAGCAACTGGTGGAGATCGCCAAAGCTATCTCGCTCGACACCCGCATTCTCATTCTCGACGAGCCGACCTCGGCGCTTTCGGCGGCGGAAGTCGATGTGCTCTTCAAGGTCATCCGCGAATTGAAGGCACAAGGGGTGGCGATCGTCTACATCTCCCACCGCCTGGAAGAGCTGATGCGGATTGGCGACTACATCACGGTGCTGCGCGACGGCCAGATCACCGGCCATGCGATGGTCAGGGACATCGATACGAAGTGGATCGTCCGCTCAATGATCGGTTCGGATGCGAAGGATTTCGCCAAGTCGGTCGATCATCGCCTCGGTGAAGAAGTCTTCCGCGCCGAGGACATCTGCCTGCCGCGCCGCACCGGCGGCCTCGCCGTCGACCATGTGTCGATCTCGGTGCGCGCCGGCGAGGTGCTCGGCATCTACGGCCTGATGGGGGCCGGTCGAAGCGAGTTCTTCGAATGCGTCATCGGCCAGCATCGGCATTCGACCGGACGCGTCCATGTCGGCGGCGTCGACATTTCCGACTGCGATACTTCCGACCGGATCCGGCGGGGCCTCGCGATGATTCCGGAGGACCGCCAGCGCGAGGGGCTGGTGCAGGCGCTGTCGATCGCCAGCAATTTGACGCTGGCAAGCCTCGAGCGCTTCTTGCGCTTCGGCTTCCATATCGTCGGCGAAAAAGAGCGGGCGGCGATCAAGGCGGCAATCGGCGACCTTTCCATCAAGGCGCCCAATCCGGATTTCGAGGTCACCTCGATGTCGGGCGGCAACCAGCAGAAGGTCGTCATCGGCAAGGCGCTGATGACCCGGCCGAAGGTGCTCATGATGGACGAGCCGAGCCGCGGCATCGATGTCGGCGCCAAGGCCGACGTCTTCCGCACCATGCGGCGGCTGGCAGGCGAGGGTCTGGCGATCCTGTTTTCCACCTCCGACCTCGAAGAGGTGATGGCGCTCTCCGACCGCATCGCCGTCATGAGCAATGGACGGCTCGTCACCGTCATCGATCGCGCCGAGGCGACGGAAGAGATGATCGTGACGGCTTCGGCCGAAGGCCACAAGACGACAAGGGAACACGCCTGATGACAGTGGCAAGCACCACCACCAACGCGTCGGAAGCTTCGAACGGCTCCCTGCTGCTGACGCTGATGAAGCTCAGGACGTTCATCGCGCTCTTCGCGGTGATCGCCTTCTTTTCGGTCTTCGCACCGAACTTCCTGTCGACCGCCAACCTCATCCTGATGTCGAAACACGTGGCGCTGAACGCCTTCCTCGCCATGGGCATGACCTTCGTGATCATCACCGGCGGCATCGACCTCTCCGTCGGTTCGATTGTCGGGCTCTGCGGCATGGTGGCCGGCGGCCTGATCCTGAACGGCATCGACCTGCAGTTCGGCTACACGATCTATTTCAACGTCTTCGAGGTGTGCCTCATCACGCTCGCCGTCGGCATCGTGATCGGCGCGATCAATGGCCTGTTGATCACCAAGCTGAATGTGGCGCCGTTCATCGCCACGCTCGGCACGCTTTATGTGGCGCGCGGTTTTGCGCTCTTGTCCTCGGATGGCCAGACTTTCCCCAACCTCGTCGGCAAGCCGGAACTGGCGACGACCGGCTTCGCCTTCTTGGGCTCCGGCCGGCTCCTCGGCCTGCCGGTGTCGATCTGGATCCTCATCGTCGTGGCGCTCGCCGCCGCCTATGTGGCCAAATACACGCCGATTGGCCGCCACATCTTCGCGGTCGGCGGCAACGAGCGGGCCGCCCGCATCTCCGGCATCCGCGTCGATCGCGTGAAGATGTTCGTCTACATGTTCTCCGGCTTCTGCGCGGCGATTGTCGGCCTGGTGATTTCCTCGGAACTGATGGCCTCGCACCCGGCGACGGGCAACTCCTTCGAGCTCAACGCCATCGCCGCCGCGGTCCTCGGCGGCACGTCGATGTCCGGCGGCCGCGGCACGATCGGCGGCACCATCATCGGCGCCTTCGTCATCGGCATTCTGTCCGACGGCCTCGTCATGATGGGTATTTCGTCCTTCTGGCAGATGGTTATCAAGGGCATCGTCATCATCGTCGCGGTCGTGGTGGACCAGGCGCAACGCCGGCTGCAGCAGCAGGTGACGCTGATGCAGCTGGCAAAGAACGGGTAGCATTATTCCCCTCCCCAACCCCTCTCCACAAGGGGGGAGGGGCTTCGCGGCGGCACCGTCTTGCGCAATGCCGGCGTTTCCACAAGTGGCAATGCTCCAGGCTCGAGAGGAGGGTGCGGCACTGTAGCCCCTCCCCCTTGTGGGGAGGCGTTGGGGAGGGGTCTTGGAGTTGCAAGAGCTGAGGGGTTTTTAAGTTGGCGGGGTTGGGAGGCCCTTGAGTTGGAAGGAAAGACAATATGGCAATTCAAAAGGGCGCGCTGATCGGCTGCGGCTTCTTCGCGGTCAATCAGATGCATGGCTGGCGCGACACCGAGGGGGCGCGCATCGTCGCCATCTGCGACCGCGATCCTGCGCGGCTCAGGGCGGTCGGCGACGAGTTCGGCATCACGCGCCGTTACACGTCGGCCGAGGATCTGTTTGCCGATGGCGGTTTTGATTTCGTCGACATTGCGACGACCGTCAGGAGCCACCGCCCGCTTGTCGAGTTGGCCGCGCGCTATGGCATTCCGACGATCTGTCAGAAGCCGATCGCGCCGACCATGGAGGATGCCAAAGCGATGGTCGCCGCCTGCGCCGAGGCGGGCGTGCCGCTGATGGTGCACGAGAATTTCCGCTGGCAGTCGCCGATCCGGGCGGCAAAGGCTGCGATCGATAGCGGCGCGATCGGCGAAGTGTTCTGGGGGCGGGTAAGCTTCCGATCGGCCTATGACGTCTATTCCGGTCAGCCATATCTCGCGACCGGCAAGCGCTTCATTATCGAGGACCTCGGCATCCACGCGCTCGACATCGCTCGGTATCTCTTCGGCGACGTGGCGTCGGTGACCGCCCGCACCCGCCGGGTCAATTCGAGGATCGTCGGCGAGGACGTCGCGACCATGATGCTCGACCATCGGCGCGGGATCACCTCCGTCGTCGATTGCAGCTATGCCACCAGACTGCCCGTCGAGCCTTTCCCTGAGACCTTGCTGGAGGTCGATGGCAGCAAGGGCACGCTGCGGCTCTCGCAGGGCTACCGTCTCCACGTTCACTCGCGCGACGGAACCGAGGTGACGGACGTCGAGCCCCGCCTTCTGCCTTGGGCCTCACCGCCCTGGCACAATATCCAGGAGAGCGTCAGCCTGATCCAGCAGCATTGGGTCGACTGTCTGCGTGCCGGCCGCGAGCCGGACACGTCAGGCAGGGACAATCTCAAGACCTTTGCGCTTGTCGAGGCGTCCTATCGCAGCGCCGCCAAGGGCAAGACCGTGCCGGTCGAGGAATTCCTCGGATGACGGCTTCCCGCGCCTTTTTGCTCTTCGGGACAGAGGAGCCGGAGCCGGTGCCGCGGCGGCTCGAAGCAGGCCGGCTCAGCGCTGAACTTGTCGGCGGCAACCTGCGCATGATCCGCTTTTCCGGCACGGAGGTGCTGCGGGCGATTTCCTTTCTGGTGCGCGACCGGGATTGGGGGACATGCGAGGCGGAAATCACCGGTCTGATCGTCGAAGAGGAAGGGGCGGCGACGATCGTGCGATATGACGCCCGCTTTCAGGCTCCCGACGGGGCCGTGCTTGACTGCCGGTCGACCATTGAGGTCTTCCCCGATGCGCTCATCTTCGATACCCACTTCACGCCGGATCGCGATTTCGAAACGGCGCGCGCCGGCTTTGCGATCCTTCATCCGATCGTCGGGCTGGCTGGCCAGGCAGTCACGGTCGAGAACGGCGGCGGTTCGGTGGAGCAATCGGTCTTCCCCGATCGGATTGAGCCCTGGCAGCCGTTCAAGGATATCGCCGCGCTCACCCATGAGGTGATGCCCGGGATCAAGGCCGAGTGCCGCATGGCCGGCGACGTCTTCGAGATGGAGGACCAGAGGAACTGGACCGACGGCTCCTACAAAACCTATGTGCGGCCGCTGGCGCTTCCCTGGCCCTATGTGTTGAGGGCCGGGGAGACAGTGCATCAAGCGATCCGGCTGTCGATCCGACAGGTGGGCGCCGCCACCCCCGAGAGCGACCAGGAGCTTGGTCCGATCCGGATTTCGTTGAGGCGCGATCAAGGCAAATTACCGGCAATCGGCGTCGGCCTCAGGCCCGACGAGGTGAGCGACGAGCTTCTCGACGCGAGCCTCATCCGCGAACTCGGGGCCTGCCATCTGATCTGCCACTTCGATCCGGACGCCGGTCATGGCGCAGCGGCGCTGAGGCATTTCAAACAAATGGCCGATACTTCTGGCGGCGCGGTGACGCTCGAATGCTTCGTGCCGTGCCGGCGGCCGCTGGATGAGGAACTGGGCGCGATTGCCCGGATGGTCCGCGACAGCGGGCTGCGGCTCGCAAGCCTCGCCGTCTCGCCGTCGGTCGATCGTCAGTCGACGCCGCCGGGCAGCACCTGGCCGGACTGCCCGCCGCTCGAAGACGTCTATGTCGCCGCGCAAGCAGCGTTTCCCGCCGTTCCGATCGGCGGCGGCATGTTCAGCTATTTCACTGAGCTCAACCGCAAGCGCGTGCCGGCCGATCGGCTCGCCTATGTCACCCATTGCACCAATCCGATCGTCCACGCGGCCGACGATCGGAGCGTCATGCAGACCTTCGAGGCGCTGCGTGACGTCACCCGCTCCGTGCGGGCGATCTATGGCAACAAGCCCTACCGCGTCGGCCCGTCCACCATCGCCATGCGCCAGAACCCTTATGGCAGCCAAACCAAGGACAATCCGTCGGGCAAGCGCATCGCTATGGCGAACCGCGATCCGCGCCACAACGCGCTGTTCGGCGCCGCCTGGACGCTCGCCTATGCGGCGACGGTGGCGGATGCGGAACCCGAGGTGCTGACCCTTTCGACGCTTGCCGGTCCATTCGGCCTGGTGGCCGGGCCAGGCGAGCCGGTCAAGGAGGGTCATCCGCGGCCATTGTTCCACGTCTTGCGGTGGCTGGCCGAGCTTTCGGAGGGCAAGCGCATCGCCGTCGAGACATCCGCGCCGGATAAGGTTCTCGGGCTTGGCGCGGATCTCGGTGGGACCACAACCGTGTTGTTTGCCAATCTCACCCCCGATATGCAGACGGTGCTCGCCGAGCCCGGCACGAGGAGACTCGTCCTACTGGACGAAAGCTGGCTTCACGACGGCGTCAAGAAACCTGAGGCGCGCTTGCACCAGGAAACGGCGATCACGCTTCCCGCATATGCGGTCGCCCGCGTTGACCATCTTTAAATGCGGAATTCGGTAACAAATACCACAAGGTTGAAATGCCCCACTGGGATTCGCCATTGGCGCGAGTATAGGTGGATTTGTTGAATATGCATGGTAGACTTTATGGCCTCGCCCACGTTTGTGCACCTGAACCTCAATTGGAATGCCGAGCCCAATGCGCCTGATCCTGAGGTTTGCACGTCCGGCTCCACGATTAAATTGCGGTTCCGATTGAACAGTTGGAAACCGGGAGACAGCCACCGGAATTTTGGATTTCTCACGTTCAAGGGATGTCGAAAGTGGCGGCTTGGTCCAACGAACGACGAGGGCTGGTTTCTCGGCCAATGCCGCTACAGCAAGCAGGCCCCGGGATGGGGCGAATTCTATGAGTTGAAAGGGGATGACCCTCTAAGGAACGCGCCTGATGATTGGCAAGTAGCTCCTTGCCCCAGTGATGGAGAAAGGCACTACCTGTTCTATCTTCGCGAGGAAACCTTCGAATCTTTTGCGAACGAGTGGGCCTTCTCGGAGTTAAGCAGCTAAATGCTACAAATCTATCAAAGTGGAGAATAGCACCCCTGGCCATGGCGCACTAAGAACGGCGCCGCCCTTCCCAGTCGAAAGAAGGGCTGGTTATCCCGCCTGGCTCTCGACCTTGCCCTTGGGCGCATAAAGGGCCCGCGAACGCTCGAGATGCTTTATCATTGCTTGCTCGGCGGCGTCAGGATCTCCCCGGCGGATGCAGTCGATGATTTCTGCGTGTTCGGAGAGGGTCACGTTTTCCTTACCCGTCCAGATCAGCAATTCCGTGTGATATTCCTTGAGCCAGCCGAGCATCGCCTCGCTGACGGCACTAAAGATCGGATTGCCGGATATCTCAGCGATGCGGCCGTGAAAGGCCATGTCTGCTGCGATGAAGTCGTCGGAATCTCCGAGCGCGGCGCGCTGGCGTTTCAAGGTCTCTTCAAGCGCGGCGACATCCGCATCCGTGGCACGGCTCGCAGCCTCGCGCACCATGCCGCGCTCGAAGAAAATGCGGGCGTTTTTTAGGTGCTCGAGCGAGTCCGAAGATGCCGAAAGCATGATCTTGGCGGCGACGTCCACCTGTTTAAGCAGCGATTGCGCCGTCGGCTGCAGAACCTTGGCGCGCTCGCCGTGCGAAATCTCGATCAGTCCCATATTGGCAAGCGCCTGCATGGCTTCGCGGATGGCTGGTCGGCCGACCTCGAAACGCTCCATCAGCATCCGTTCCGACGGCATCTCGTCGCCGGGCTGCAACTCGCCTGTCTCGATCAGCGCCTTCAACCGGGCGAAGACCTCGTCGGAAAGTTTCCTGCGAACGATCGGTTCGGATTGAATCGCCATGTGAACTCCACCGCTATTGTCGCCTGTCCCTCTATATCCACGTTTTCCCGAGAGAGGAAATCTCGGCCTTGCCGGCCGACTCAGGCGATTTCTCTTGCGCAACTCAGATACTCATTATACCAGTTGAGCTGAACGAGGTCACTCATTTGATGAAGAGCGAAGTGCCGTGATCCGCATGACCTACCGCATCGAGACACCCGGCGACGTCGAGGCGATGGCGGCCAAGATCGCCAGCGATCAGTCGACCGGAACCTTCGTGCCGGTCCCGGGCGAAACTGAAGAGCTGAAGGCACGGGTCGCGGCCAGGGTGGTTGCGATCAGGCATCTGGGGTCAAGCGACTGTCCCTCATGGCCGGAGGAGGCGGGCGAGGCGAAGCGCTTCAATCGGGCCGAGGCGGACATAGACTTCCCGCTCGATGCGGTCGGCACGGATCTCTCGGCGTTGATGACGATCGCCATCGGCGGCGTCTATTCGATCAAGGGGATGACCGGCATTCGCGTGATCGGCATGCGACTGCCACCGGAATTTGCCGCCGCCCATCCCGGCCCGCAGTTCGGCGTCGCGGGAAGCCGCCGGCTGACCGGCGTCGAGAAGCGCCCGATCATCGGCACCATCGTCAAGCCCGCATTGGGCCTGAGGCCGGAGGAGACGGCTGAACTGGTGGGTGACCTCATCTCCTCCGGCGTCGATTTCATCAAGGACGACGAGAAACTGATGAGCCCGGCCTATTCGCCGCTGAAGGAGCGGATTGCCGCGATTATGCCGCGGATTCTCGACCACGAGCAGAAGACCGGCAAGAAGGTGATGTACGCCTTCGGCATTTCGCACACCGATCCCGACGAGATGCTGCGAAACCATGACCTCGTCGTCAAAGCCGGCGGCAATGCCGGAGTCGTCAACATCAATTCGATCGGCATGGGGGGCGTGGCGTTTCTGCGCAAACGCTCCGGAATCGTGCTCCATGCGCATCGGAACGGCTGGGATATCCTCACCCGCCACGGCGGCCTTGGGATGGAGTTCTCCGTCTGGCAGCAGTTCTGGCGGCTGATCGGCGTCGACCAGTTCCAGATCAACGGCATCCGCGTCAAATATTGGGAGCCGGACGAGAGCTTCGTCAAATCGTTCAAGGCGGTCAGCACGCCGCTCTTTTCCGAACGCGACTGCCCGCTGCCGGTCGTCGGCTCCGGCCAGTGGGGCGGCCAGGCGCCCCAGACCTATGCGCGCACCGACGGCTCGACCGATCTGCTTTATCTCTGCGGCGGCGGCATCGTCAGCCATCCGGGCGGCGCCGGCGCCGGCGTCAGGGCGGTGCGCCAGGCCTGGGAGGCGGCGGTCGCCGGTATCCCGCTAGCCGACTATGCCAAAGACCATCCGGAACTCGCGCAGTCCCTCGAAAAATTTTCCGGCGGCAAGGGCGCCTGAACACATCGATGATCCACGGAGGGCGCGCATGCAGACACCATTGCTGAGCTACTACGGCGACGACCTGACCGGCTCCACCGACGTCATGGAGGCGCTCTCCTCGCATGGCGTCGAAACGGCCCTGTTCCTCAAGATCCCGGAGGCGGCGCTGCTCGAACGTTTCGCCCATTGCCGTGCTTTCGGCCTCGCCGGCACTAGCCGCAGCCAGACACCGGATTGGATGGCAGAGCATCTCCCTTCGGCGTTCGCCTGGCTGAAGTCGCTTCAGGCGCTGATCGCCCATTACAAGGTCTGCTCGACCTTCGATTCCAGCCCGGCGGTCGGCAATATCGGCAAGGCGATCGAGATCGGCCGCGAGGTGTTCGGCAAGGCGCCGGTGCCGCTTGTGCTTGGCGCTCCTGAGATCCGTCGCTACACGAGCTTCGGCAATCTCTTCGCCGCCTTTCGCGGCGAGACCTACCGCATCGACCGTCATCCGGTGATGAGCCGGCATCCGGTAACGCCCATGGATGAGGCAGACATTCGCCTGCATCTGTCGCGGCAGACGTCGCTGAGGACGGGGCTGGTGGACATCGCCCAGCTCGCATCGGCAGACGCCGACGCGGTCACCGATTTCGCCTTCTCCGAGGGGAACGACATCGTCCTCCTCGATGTCGCGGGCGCCGAAAGCCAGGCCGCCGTTGGGCGGCAGCTCTGGCGCAAGCGTTGTTCCGGCGTCCAGTTCGCCTGCGGCTCTTCCGGCCTCGAATATGCGCTCGTGCGCGAGTGGCACAGGCTGGGCGTGCTCGGGGAAGCGCCCGTCTTCACGGCTCCCGGTCCGGTCGACCGGCTCGCCGTCGTCTCCGGCAGCGTCTCGCCGACGACCGAGCGGCAGATCCGCAATGCAATTCAGAACGGTTTTGAGGGGATCGGTGTCGATCCGATCGCGCTTTCTGCGGCCGGCAGCGGGGCCACGCTCGAGGATGCGATGGCGCGCGGGCTGGCGGTTCTAAAAGGGGGGCGGAGCGTCATTCTCTATACGGCGCTCGGGCCGGCGAGCGATCGCGGCAGTGCCATCGGCCTGGAGGACGGCTCGCGCCATCGGATGGGCGAGCGGCTCGGCCTGCTTCTCAAGGAGCTGGTGACGCGGGCGGGGCTCCGCCGCGCCGTCATCGCCGGCGGCGACACGTCGAGCCACGCGCTGAGCCAGCTCTCGGTCGACGCGCTGACCTTGCGCCTGCCGCTGCCGCAATCGCCCGGTTCGCCGCTCTGCACCGCCCACAGCGCCGACCCGTCGATCGACGGCATCGAGGTGGCGCTGAAGGGCGGACAGGTCGGCCTGGACGACTATTTCGCGATGATCCGCGACGGTCGGGCTGCTTCGTAGCGGGGATACCCGCACAGGGAGCGCCCTTGCGTGCCGCTCCCTCCCATCACCAATACGCATGGCCCCATCACTTCGTTTCATGGACGGAGCAGCCATTCGGACTTGACAGCCGCTCGGTGGCTCCTGCAAATTCAGTTGTCAGACATCTTACATAACGGGAACTTTCGGCTAATCGAATTTGAACAGGAGGATTGCGTGAGAAAACTGTTTGCCAAGCTCGCCATCGGCGCTGCCGCATGGGCCTTCGTGACCGCCGCCGAGGCGGGCGAAACGCTCGACCGGGTCATGGACAAGAAGGCCATGGTGGTTGCCACCAACAGCGGCTGGCCACCCCAGAGCTATCTCGACGACAATAACGAGATGGTCGGCTTCGACATCGACGTTTCGAAGGAGATCGCCAAGCGGCTCGGCGTCGAAATCAGCTTCGAGACGCCCGACTGGGCAACGCTGACCGGCGGCCGCTGGCAGGGTCGCTACGATCTCGGCGTCGGCTCCGTGACCCCGACCAAGGCGCGCGCCCAGGTGATCGACTTTGCCGGCATCTATTATTACAGCCCCTATGTCTACGTGCTTCACAAGGACAGCCAGGCGAAGTCCGTCACCGATCTGAACGGCAAGATCATCGGCGTCGAGACGGCGACGACATCCGAGGATTTCATTCGCCGCCAGCTTGAGATCGACGCGCCCGGCCTGCCGCCGGTCGAGTACAAGATCGAGCCCGGCGAGATCCGCACCTTCGCCGATTCGATGCTGCCCTTCGACGATCTGCGTCTCGGCGACGGCGTGCGGCTCGACGCCGTCATCGCGCCGGAACAGACCGCCATGAACGCCATCAAGAACGGCTACCCGCTCCGCGTTCTCGAAGGCGAATACGCCTTCAGGGAGCCGCTCGTGGTGATTGCCGAGAAGGTCGATCCGGACTGGACCAGGAAGATCGGCGAGATCCTCGCCGAGATGAAGAAGGACGGTACGCTCGCGTCGCTCACCACCAAATGGTACGGCAAGGATTACAGCGCCGACTGATCCGTTCCCCGCGGGCGGCCAAGCCGCCCGCAACTTGTCCATGCGATCGATCCGCGGATCACCATGTCCTATCCCGATACCTACTACAAACAGACCATGGCCGATGCGAAGGTCAGACCAGTGCTGTCCGAGACGGTCGAATGCGACACCGTCATCATCGGCGGCGGGCTTGCTGGTCTGACAACGGCGCTGCAGCTCGCCCGGTCAGGCCAGTCCGTGGTTGTGCTCGAGGCCGAAAGTGTCGGCTTCGGAGCTTCGGGCCGGAATGGCGGCTTCGTCAGCCCCGGTTTTGCCACCGGCAGTGGCGAGATCGCCAAGAGAGCCGGCAGCGACGCGGCCCGGCAGTTGCATCTCCTCTCGATCGAGGGGGTCGATTTCATTCGGGAAACGATCGAGCAGTTGAGGATCGACGGCGCCCGCCCGCAGCCCGGACTGATCAGCGTGCTGCGCTATGACGACGGCAGCAGCCTGAAAGCGCATGCGGACGAGATGAAGCGCGCCTATGGCTACGCGCTCGACTATCTGGACACGGACCAGGTACGTTCGGTCCTGAAGTCGAAGCGATACTTCCACGGCCTCAGGGATGGCCGCGCCTTCCATATGCACCCGTTGAACTACCTCCGCGGCGTGGCGGACGAGGTCGAGCGTCTCGGTGGGCGGATCTACGAGCGGTCGGCGGCAATTGCAACGGCTCTAAGCGGGGCCGAAAAAACCGTCCAGACGATCCGCGGGAAGGTCAAGGCTCGTCGTGTCGTCTTCACCACCGGCGGCTATACCGGCCGGCTGAATGGCCAATTGAATCGCGCCTTCCTGCCGATCGCCACCTATGTGATGCTGAGCGAGGAAGCGCCGGAGCTCATCCGCACTGCCGTCGCCACCGACGACGCAGTCGGCGACAATCGCCGTGCCGGTGACTACTACCGGCTCGTCGACAATGGAAAACGGCTCCTGTGGGGCGGACGGATCACCACGAGGGCGGCTTCGCCCGCGGCGCTCGCACGGGAATTGCGCCGCGAGATGGTCGGGACCTATCCGCAGCTCAAGGAACTGAAGACCGAGCTCGCCTGGTCCGGCCTCATGTCCTATGCTCGCCACCTGATGCCACAGATCGGCGAGATGCAGCCCGGGGTATGGCACTGCACCGCCTTCGGCGGGCACGGACTCAACACGACGGCGATCGGCGGCAAGCTCGTTGCCGAGGCGATCCTCGGCCACTCCAACCGCTACAAGCTCTTCAAGCCCTTCGGGCTCGTCTGGGCCGGCGGCTATGCCGGGCTTGCCGTGGCGCAGCTCACCTACTGGAAATTGCAGGCCCAGGACTGGTGGCGCGAGCGCGCTGCCTGAACGCCGGAGAAATTTGGATGATTGGTCGCTTGGTACTGACTTACCCGGATGCGGCGCGACGCACCGGCCTTTTGCTGATGCTGGCACTCGTCACGCTTGCCATCTACGGTCTCGGCATCAGTCCCGCCTGGATCGGCCACCTGTTGCCGGCCGCTTCCGACTGGATCGCCGCCCATCCCGCACTCGGGCAATTCCTCGGCGCATCGATGATGGCGCTGACGGCTGCGTTGAACTGGAAGGCGCTGCGCCAGCTGCCGCGCCACCTGCAGGTGGTCGGCGTCTGGCTGGAGCTCTTCGCGCTGCTGATGCTGTTCTTCTATTCCTTCGACCTGTCCTTCGCCTTCATCGCCAAGAAGATTGGCTTCCTGGTCTCCCAGGGCGTCGTCACGACGCTCTAC
The DNA here is from genome assembly GCF_001651855.1 of Sinorhizobium americanum. GTDB lineage: Bacteria > Pseudomonadota > Alphaproteobacteria > Rhizobiales > Rhizobiaceae > Sinorhizobium > Sinorhizobium americanum. Next base: position 24,114 of record NZ_LNQC01000053.1, read on the forward strand.
ATATCGGTGATCTCGATCGCCGTCGCCACCATCATCGCGCTGGCCGGGGCGATCGCGAAACTGTCGAAGAACGGCGTCATTTACGGCTTTGCGACCTTCTACACCTCGCTGTTTCGCGGCCTGCCGCTGTTGATGCAGATCTATATCATCTATCTCGGCCTGCCCCAGGTCGGCTATGTCATCAGCGCCGTGCCTGCCGGTATCCTCGCGCTTTCGCTCTGCTATGGCGCCTACATGACCGAGATCTTCCGGGCCGGCATCGAGAGCATCCCGCGCGGCCAAACGGAGGGCGCGACGGCGCTGGGGCTAAGCCCCGCCCAGACCATGGGGCTGGTGATCCTGCCGCAGGCGATGCGCGTCATCATCCCGCCGACCGGCAACCAGTTCATCGCCATGCTGAAGGATTCATCGCTCGTATCGGTCGTCGGGGTCTGGGAGCTGATGTATCTTGCCCGCACCCAGGGACAGACGGAATTCCGTCATATCGAGATGCTGATCACCGCCTCGATGATCTATTGGCTTCTCTCGGTCTGCCTGGAATATCTCCAATCCCGCATCGAAGCCCGGTTCGGCCGCTTCGATGTCCGCTGATGCCGCTGGGGGCTCGAGGCGGGCGGGAATAGATAAGGCTTGGCTCAGAGCGGCTGCGGCGCCTGCGGAAAGCCGCCAATGTGGGTGCAGGTGAGGGAGGCGAGGTCGCGTCCGGCCTGCAGGCATTCCGCAAGGGACCGGCCTTCCATCCGGGCGGCGATGAAGCCGGCGATGAAACTGTCGCCAGCGCCCGTCGTATCGACGACCTCGACGGGACGGATGCCGGCCGAGGCATGCTCCCTGCCGTCGCTCGCAAGCGAGCCGCGGCCGCCGCGGGTCACCACGGCAAGACGGGCGCCGCGAGCCAGGAAATCGGCGGCGATGCGCTCGGCCTCGGCGTCGTCCTCGCCGGCCGAGCCGAAGGCGATCGACAGCCCCTCCACCTCGAGATCGGCAGCCGAGGCGTTGACGGAGACGTCCTGCGAGACGCTGACACCGGCTGCCGAAAGCGCGTGACGCAGCGCGCCACCGTCATCGAGCCAACCGATATGCACATGATCCATGGTCTTCAGGATCTCGATCTCTGCCGGGTCCGGCCGATAGCCGGCGCAGACCCCGAAGTCCTCGTGAACGAAGATCCGGTCGCCGGCCGGCGTGACGTCGATATCCGTATAGGCGGTATTGCCGTCGCGTTCCTGCAGGTGGTCCAGCCTCACCCCATGTTCCCCAAGTACTCGGCGCACGTTTCCGCCGTCGATATCACGGCCGATTGCACCGAAATAGAAGGACTGGTGACCGAGGCGCGCGAGCTGCACGGCAACATTGACCGCATTGCCGCCGACATAGGACCGGGACAGCGGCGGACGAAAGCGGTCGATGCAGTTGTCGCCGACGGCGGCAAGGCGGAAGGAGGTCATGGCTGTCTCTGAAATTCACGCAGCAGGCGCGCGCATGCTGTTGCATGCGCGACCCTTCGTGCCGCTTGCCCGCTCAATAGGCAACGCGTTTGTAGTAGCGCCGCGTCGTCAGCGGATGGTTACGCAGGACTTCGAGATGAGCGCTGATCCGCTCGAGCACCGTGGCAAGCACGATCGGCGAGACGAGGCCGCGCACCTCCGCTGAAATGCCCGGCAGGTCGAATTGCGCGGTGTCGAGTACCGTCAGCTTGTCCGTGTAGGCAGGCGCGAAATTCTCGACACGATCGGCGAGCGGCCGCAGGCTGTCCTCGCCCTTGAAGAGAATGACGCTGACGCCCTTCTCGACAAGCTCCAGCGTGCCATGGAAGAAGTCCGAGGCATGCACCGGCCGGGTGCGGATCCATTGCATCTCTTCGAGGATGCACATGCCGTAATAGAAGGCTTCGGGCCAGACATTCCCCGCGCCGGTGACGATGTGATAGTCCGAGCCGGCCAGGATTCTGGCAAAGCCCTCGGCCTTGTCCTCGTAGCTGCGCTTCACCTCGAGGAGCAGCTGAGGCAGCTGTTCCAGCTCGCGGACGATCTGATCGCAGTTGTCGATTTCGCCGCGGTGCCGCAGGATCGAAAGCGCGATGAGGAGCGATTGCAGATAGAAGGATTCGCAGGATGTGTCGTCCTCGGCGAAGTTGACGAAGGCATGGTCGCCGCCTTTGCCGAGCGGGGTATTCTCGTGACCGACGAGCGTCAGCACGCTCGCACCGGTCTCCTTCACCTTGGCGAGCAGCGCCACGCTTTCCTTGGTCGTGCCGGAGAGGGAGGGTATGACGACGATCGACTTTTCCGTCAGGTTGGCCGAGCCGGTTACTACCAACTCTGCGGCAAGGTCGGTAAAGACGGGAAAACGCGATTTGCGCTGGAGGAGTTGCACCGCCGGCTGCATCAGGATGGCGGCCCCGCCGGTTCCGAGGAAAAAGATATTCTCGGCGCCCTTGTTGAGGCAGGCGCCGATGACCGCGTCGAGGCTCGGCCCGATGGCGACGGCGCCGGACTGGATGCGAAGAAATCTCTGTTCGTCGAAATTCAGCATGGTTCTCTCTCGATATGACAAGAATGGGCAGTCAGCGCGTGTTGTTGTAAGACAACTGACAACATCAGGGGCTTATGTCAAGGGGCTGGCTTGACTGAGCAAGCTCATCGTCCTGGCTGGCGCTATACTTTCTGGCTGGGATCGCTTGGCCTTGACCACAGCTGATTTGTCAGACAAGAAGGTATCGTCTTATGGCGCTTGGAGAGAGAATTGGACGAGCCGCTTCGCGATACGCGCACATTGGTGATCCAGCTTCGCGATCGCATCGCCGATCTGATCCGCGAGGAGGCGCTGAAGCCCGGCGATAAATTGCCGACCGAGGCGCAACTGACGCAGCGTTTCAAGATTTCGCGGCCGGCGCTGCGGGAGGCCCTGAAACTGCTTGAACAGGACGGCGTCATCTATGTCGAGCATGGGCGCGGCCGGTTCGTCTCCGCCATGTCGGCCGTCCAGGTGGACAGGCCGATCACGGTGTTCGAGAGCGTCACCGACATGACGCGGCACTACGGCTATCAGGCTGTCAACAAGGTGCTTTCGATCGCAGAGGAAATCCCCGCCGCGTTGATCGCGGAACAACTGAAGCTTCATGAGGGCGAGCGCGTCGTCCGCCTCGAAAGGCTGCGGCTGCAGAAGGACGAACCGATCCTCTATTGCGTCGATTACATCCCGCGCAGCATCATCCCGAACCGCCTCTACGACATCGACTGGACCGGCTCACTGCTCGACCTGCTCGACCGCTACCGGCACCGGCCGCGCATGTCGTCGGCGACCGTCTCCGCGGTGATGCTGCCTGCAGACGTGATCGAACGGCACGACCTCAGGGACTTCGGACCGGCGTTGCTCATTCGCGAGACCTGCTTCAGCACGGCCGGCGCGCCCGTCATCCACGCCATCGACTATCACCGCGGCAGCCATTTCACCTTCAGCTTCGCGCGCAAGTAGCCTCTCAATCGCCCTCGTCGGGGATATTGAGCAGGTGGCCGCAAGCCTTGCAGTGGACGGCATCGAGGTCGTGTCGCTGCAGCCCGCATTGGGGGCAGGGGAAGTTCACCTTGTGCGGACGCACCACCGCCTGGGCCAGCCTGACGAAGAGCGAGATGCCGATGATCATCGTTACGACGGAGGTGAGCTTGCCCAAGGTGCCAGGCAGCGTGATGTCGCCGAAGCCGGTCGTGGTGACCGTCGCCACCGTAAAATAAAGCGCGTCGACGAAGCCTTCGCCGCCTTCCTGCGCATAGAAGAAGGTCGTGTAGACGAAGCCTGTCATCATGAACAGGAACACGAGAAAGTTGAGGCAGGCGCGCACCACGTCCTGAAGATGCGCGCCTCCGATGCGGCGCAAACCGTCGCGAAGCAGCGGGCTTCTTCCGATCGCCCAGATCCGCATGGCTCTCAGGAATGCGAAATTGAACAGGAGGTCCGGGAACAGAAGGGTCCCGAGTATGATCAAATCGATCCATGTCATCGGCCTTCTGAGGAAGACGCGCAGCGAGGGAGCCGAAAGGGCGCGCGCGAGCAGTTCGCCGCCGATCCAGGCGGCGATCGTGTAGTCTATGATGAGATAGGTGGGGCCTTCCCGGAGATAGGGACCCAATATGAAGAAGGCCAGGATGCTGAGGTCGATGAAAGCGAGCAGCGCTTGCCAACGCAGCGCTGAAGGATCGCGGCCGCGTTCAATGCGCTGCAGTGCGATCCGTAACGATCGGACATTCGTGGAGGCGGATCGCCTGCGCTCGGTCATATCCATGGGCTGGAGATAGGTTCAGGACGGTAGCCGTCAAGCACTTGCGGCGGCCGAGCACCCTAAAGACCGGGCGACGTCAGGACTCCCCGGCCGTCGCGCGCCCGACATAATCCGCCCGGTTGATCCCGTGGCGCTGCAACTTGTCGTAAAAGGTCTTGCGGGGGATGCCGAGCGCCAGCAAGGTTTCCTTGACGTCGCCGCGATGGGCGGTCAGCGCCTCCTTCAAAATATCGGCCTCGTAGCGCTCCAGCCGTTCCGGCAGAGTGCCGCGGTTCGGCGTCGCCGGCGGGGCGGCGGGTTTGCCCGGATCGGCCTCGACGCCGAGTGCAACCCGCTCGGCAAAATGGGAGAGTTCGCGCACATTGCCCGGCCAGGCATGCGACATCAGGTGGTCGCGGGTGGCGGCGGAGATCTCCGGCACCTCCCGCCCGAAACGCTCCGAGGCGCGTTTCAGGAAATGCGAGAAGAGCAGCGGAATGTCGTCGCGGCGTTCGCGGAGCGGCGGAATGGACAGCGTGACGACGTTGAGGCGGTAATAGAGATCCTCGCGGAAATCGCCGCGCTCGGCCGGGTCGCCGAGGTCGATCTTGGCCGCCGCGACGACGCGGATGTCGACCGGGCGGACAATATTGGTGCCGAGCGGCGTGATCTCGCGGGCTTCGAGCACGCGCAGCATCTTCACCTGCGTTGCCGGTGGCATCGCCTCGATCTCGTCGAGGAACAGCGTGCCGCCGCTCGCATGCTCGATCCGGCCGATGCGCTTCTTGACCGCGCCGGTGAAGGCGCCGGGCTCGTGGCCGAAAAGCTCGCTCTCGATCACCGTTTCCGGCAGCGCGCCGCAATTCAGCGCGACGAAATTGCCGCTCCGGCGCCGGCTCCACTGGTGCAGAAGCGTCGCGACGACCTCCTTGCCGCTGCCGGTCTCTCCTGCGACCAGCACATCGACGTCGGTGTCCGCAATGTGCCTGAGTGTCTGCCGCAGCCGTTCCATCACCTGCGTCTGGCCGATCAGCGGCAGGCTTTCCGAGGCGGCCTCGGCCGCCTGCCGAAGCGCGCGATTCTCCGTCACTAGGCGGCGTTTTTCCTCAGCCCGCCGCGCGCTCTGGACGAGACGGTCGGCGGCAAAGGGCTTGGCGATGAAGTCATAGACGCCGTCCTGGATGGCCTGGACCGCCATCGGTATGTCGCCGTGGCCGGTCACCAGGATCACCGGAAGGTCGGCGTCGAGCGCGGCGATCCGGCGGAAGAATGCGAGCCCGTCCATGCCCGGCATGCGGATATCGCTGATGACGACGCCCTCGAACCCGGGATCGAGTTTCGCGAGCGCCTCGGCCGCACTGGCGAAGGGCGACACAGTAAAGCCGGCAAGTTCCAGGGTCTGCTGCATCGCCTTGCGCAGGTCGGGGTCGTCATCGACCAGGAATACTGAGGGGGCGCGGTTCATTGCGCGTCAGCCTTCTTCAGATGCACGGTGAATGTCGTTCCGGACGGGCCGCTCTCGACCTCGATCGTGCCGCCATAGTCGTTCACGATCTCCTTGGAGATCGCAAGACCGAGGCCGAGGCCCTCCTCCTTCGAAGTATTGAAGGGGGTGAACAGCTCGTCCAGAATGGCGGTCGGTATCCCCGGTCCATTGTCGGCGACGGTGAGCGCGATGCCGCCCGCCGTCTCCTCGCAACGCACCCGGATCAGCGCGTCGTCGCGATCGCCGATCGCTTCCAGCGCGTTCTGCAGCAGGTTGATCAGCACCTGTTCCAGCCGGATGCGATTGCCATGCGCCTTGAGGCCATCCGGCGGCAGCTCGATGCGGATCGCGTCCATGCGACCGGCGAAGCGACTGCGTAAGAGTAGAAGCGCCCCCTCGACGACATCCTTCATCGCCGTCGGCTCGGCGGCGAAGTGGCCCTTGCGGGCAAAGCGCCGCAACTCGTCGGTGATCGCACCGACGCGTTCGGTAAGCTCGGCGATGCTCTCCATGTTCTCGGCGGCGATCGCGCTCTGGCCGCGGTCGAGAAAGGTGCGGGCATTGTCGGCATAGGCGCGGATGGTCGCCACTGGCTGGTTGATCTCATGGGCTACGCCGGCCGCGACCTGGCCGAGGATTGCGAGCCGGTTCGCCTGGACGAGATCCTGCTGGACGGATTGCAGCTTCTCGGCCGTCTGCCGATGGTCGGCGATCTCGGTTTCAAGGCGATCGCGGGCCATGCTGAGGTCACGCGTGCGCTCCGTGACCTTGTGTTCCAGTTCGGCGCGCGCCAACCGCTCCCTCGCCGATCGCATGGCGACGACCTGCCGCCGGCGCAGCAGAAATGCGGTAAGCGAGAGAAGCGGCACCAACGCGGCCAGCATGAGGAGCCGCATCTCCCGCGCGCCCGCCGCAAGCGCCGCCTTCAGCGGTGACAGTTGCTCAAGTCGCCAGTTAGTGGATGGCACCGACGTCTCGACACGCAGGAAGGCCTCCGTGCCGTCGCCGGGCAGCAGCGCCTCCATCGCCGAAGAGCCGTCCGGCCGGGCCTCGATCCGGTCAAAAGGCAGCGGCAGCAGCGGCGCGTCGCCGAACTGCAGGCTCTCGCGAATCCCGGCAAGCCGATCGTCGGGGATCGGCCCCGTCGTCATGAAGCGCCAAGAGGGCAGACTGGTGATCAGCACGATGCCGCGCCGGTCGGTGACATAGGTCGGCTTGTCCGTGAGCCGCCAGTCGGCCTCGACGCCGTCGAATTCGAGCTTGGCGACGATGACACCGAGCGGACCGCCCGGCCCGTCGACGCGGTGCGAGATGTAGAGGCCAGGCCGCCGGCTCACCGTTCCCATGGCGAAATGCTCGCCCTTGCCGTCGCGCATCGCCAGGCGGAAATAGTCGCGGAAGGCATAGTCGTTGCCGACAAAGCTCGTCGGCTCCCGCCAGTTGCTGGCGGCGACGGCGACGCCGTCGCGGCCGATCAGATAGACGACGGCCGCTTCGGCACTTGTCGCCAGGCTTTCGAGCTTACGATTGATCGGCTCAAGCGACTGAGGATTCGGTGAAGCCAGCGCTTGGCGAATGGCAGTGTCGTCGGAAAGGACCAGGGGCAGGGCCCGCTGCCGTTCGACGACAGCCCTGAGCAGCGATGCTTTAAGGCTGGCGTCAATGCGGCTTTGCTCAGCAAGGTCGTCCAAAGCCTGTGACCGGCCATATGCTCCGGCAATGAGGAACCCGGCGACGAGAAGCGCGAGCGCTACGGCCGCGAACAGGAGCCACGATCTGTACGCCCGGCGGCGCAGCGTGCCCAGATCGTCCGTGCCTTCCGGGTATTTGGTCATGGCGGCATTGTGCATGTTTTCGCCCGGCGCACCAGCCAGCCTGTGCGGATTTCCGCACATGTCGATAAGCCGGTCTGGCAGTCGGTCATCGAAAGACCAGCGATTTCAAAGACATGTGGCATCGACCGCAAATTGGCACGCCCGTTGCAAACAAGCTCCACAAGGCAGCCGCGGCTGTCGATCTTCGGAAAGTAGCCCGGGAGGCCCGGCACGTTGCCGGACTGGGCATGCGCCCCAAGTGGAGGATATCACATGATCATCGAGCATTCCGCGGAGGTCCGCGGCAAGACACCCTTTTACCGCCATCTCTATGTCCAGGTTCTGGTGGCAATCGCCGCCGGCATCCTGCTCGGGCATTTCTATCCCGAGCTCGGCACGCAGCTGAAGCCGCTTGGCGACGCCTTCATCAAGCTCGTCAAGATGATCATCGCGCCGGTGATCTTCCTGACGGTCGCGACCGGCATTGCCGGAATGACCGATCTCGCCAAGGTCGGCCGCGTCGCCGGCAAGGCGATGATCTACTTCCTGACCTTCTCCACCCTTGCGCTCGTCATTGGCCTGATCGTGGCCAATGTGGTGCAGCCGGGTGCGGGCATGCATATCGACCCGGCCTCACTTGATGCGAAGGCGGTCGCCTCCTATGCCGCAAAGGCGCATGAGCAGTCGATCACCGGCTTCCTGATGAACATCATCCCGACGACGCTCGTCGGCGCCTTTGCCGAGGGCGACATCCTGCAGGTGCTGTTCATCTCGGTGCTCTTCGGCATCTCGCTGGCGATCGTCGGCAAAAAGGCCGAGCCGGTCGTCGATTTCCTGCAGGCGCTGACGCTGCCGATCTTCCGGCTGGTGGCGATCCTGATGAAGGCCGCCCCGATCGGCGCCTTCGGCGCCATGGCGTTCACCATCGGCAAATACGGCGTCGCCTCGATCGCCAACCTCGCCATGCTGATCGGCACCTTCTATCTCACCTCGTTCCTGTTCGTCTTCGTCGTGCTCGGCGCGGTGGCCCGCTATAACGGCTTCTCGATCGTGGCGCTGATCCGCTACATCAAGGAGGAACTCCTGCTGGTGCTCGGCACGTCCTCCTCGGAAGCGGCCCTGCCGGGCCTCATGAACAAGATGGAGAAGGCCGGCTGCAAGCGCTCGGTCGTCGGCCTCGTCATTCCGACCGGCTATTCCTTCAATCTCGACGGCACGAATATCTACATGACGCTGGCGGCGCTCTTCATCGCCCAGGCGACCGACACGCCGCTCTCCTATGGCGACCAGATCCTGCTCCTGCTCGTCGCTATGCTGAGCTCGAAGGGCGCGGCCGGCATCACCGGCGCTGGCTTCATCACGCTGGCCGCGACGCTCTCCGTCGTCCCCTCCGTGCCGGTCGCCGGTATGGCGCTTATCCTCGGCATCGATCGCTTCATGTCGGAGTGCCGGGCGCTCACCAACTTCGTCGGCAATGCGGTGGCGACGCTGGTGGTGGCGAAGTGGGAAGGCGAGCTCGATCAGGCGCAGCTTGCGGTGGCACTTGGCGGCCATCAGCCGATCGAAACCATTCCGGGGGCAGCGGTTCAGCCCGCCGAATAACTTGCCTCCCAGGGCAATGCACGATGAGTGCGGCTTGGCGCGGTCCGGCTTTCCGGGCCGCGTCTTTTTCTGATGCGAGGGGTTATGGCGGCAGTTGCAATGTCAACGGATGGCGACAGCCCCCTCTGGCCTGCCGGCCATCTCCCCCACAAGGGTGGCGATCGACCCGCGGCGAGCCAATCGCTTGAAGATAGACGCTTGCAGATGCGGAACCGCTTTTGACAGGCGCACGGGGCATGCCACATCCGATCTCCCCCTTGTGGGCCTTGTGGGGGAGATGGTCGGCAGGCCAGAGGGGGGTACCGGCGTCTGCATACGCCCTGAGCCTATCTGAGCCATTGGCTGCGAAAACTAAATCCCGTGCAGCACCTGCGTCGCCTTGACCGCCGCCGAAGCGCGGTTCTCGACGCCGAGTTTCACATAGATCTGTTCGAGATGCTTGGTGACGGTGCGGGCGCTGAGGCCAAGGATCTCGCCGATGTCGCGGTTGGATTTTCCCTTGGCGATCCAGAGCAGCACCTCGGATTCGCGTTGCGTGAGCTGAAAATGCTGGCGCAGCATCTCATCGTCACTAATGCCGTTCTCGGCGGTCAGGCGGAAGAGATACTCGTTGGCGCCGATCGCGCCGAGATAGGAAATCTGCAGGCCCGTCTGGCCGGCCTGATGGAGCGTCAGGCTGCCCTGCTTGTCGCCGCCATGTTTCTCTCGCTCCCGCATCCAGGCGGCGACGCGGGCGGCCACCACCGCAAGTCCGTCGTCGCTGCCGGTGGCGGCGTTGACGAGGCGGGTCGCCTGCGGCGTCGACCAGCGCACGGTGCCGTCGCCGCGCATGGCCAGCAGGTGCCGGCCGGCGGCATCGAGCGCGACGCGGGCACTCTGGGCCGAGCGCGCATTGGAAAGATGGACGCGGATACGGGCGCGCAACTCGTCGATGTTGATCGGTTTGGTCAGATAGTCGACGCCGCCGGCCTCCAGCGCCCGCACCACATGTTCCGTCTCGGTCAGCCCGGTCATGAAGACAACCGGCACCTGGGCGACCGAGGCATTCGCCTTCAGCCGGGCGCAGGTGTCGAAACCGTCCATGCCCGGCATCACCGCGTCGAGCAGGATGAGGTCGGGGGTGATGCGATCGGCGATGTTGAGCGCCGCATGGCCGGATGTGGCGATCAGCACGGAAAAGCCGGACTGTTCCAGCGCCTCGGTCAGGAAACCGAGCGCCTCCGGAGAGTCATCGACAAGCAGAACGATGTCGCGCGGATTGGCGGCTTCAGGCACGGGCGTTCGCCTCCTCGGGAAGCAGCCGTTTCAGAAAGGCATCGTAGCCGGCAAGATCGAAGGCTCGGACATAGGCGCCGGCCGCCTCGGCAAAGGGCTGGTTCTCCGGACTCAGGGCAATCTCCGTCAGTTTCGCCTCGATGCCCCTCACGTAGCCGATTTCGCCGAGCTCGATCAATTCCCTCACATGCTGGTCGCCGGGACTGATCACGGTGGGCTTGCCGTTGGCGGGCGCGTCTTTGACGTCGCCCTCGTGGATCCATTCGAGCTTGAGATGGATCGCCAGCTTGTCGGTGAGCTGGCGGACGCCGAACGGCTTGGCGAGCGTATCGCTGTGGCCGATCGCGCCGGCCGCCGCGCCGTCTCCGATATTGGCCGACAGCATGATCGCCGGCGCCGTCTGGCCGCCTTCCCTGAGTTTGGTCACCAGTTCCCAGCCGTTCATGCCGGGCATCGAGATGTCGATCAGGAAGAGGTCCGGCTTCGTCCCCTCGAGGAGCGCCAGGCAGTCGGCGCCGCTCGCCGCCGAAAGAACGGTGAAGTCGAGCGGAGCGAGCACCTCGCGCATCAAGTCGCGGTGGTCCGCATTGTCGTCGACGACAAGAATGGTGCGGTGCGGCCCCTTGTAGGACCTGATCTTGCGCACCGGGTTGATGAGCGCCGCCGGCCTGTCGACGGCAGAGAGCATCAGCCGCACCTTGAAGGCGGTGCCCTTGTCCTTCTCGCTGGCGACGGAGATTTCGCCGCCGAGCGTCTGAGTCAGCAGCCGGGTGATCGTCAGGCCCAGGCCGAGGCCCGGCATGCGATACTCGGCGTCACCGCGTTGGAAGGGATCGAAGATCTTCGGCAGGTCCTTGTCGCTGATGCCGCGGCCGCTGTCCTCGATGGTGAAGGTCGCCACTTGGCTGCGATAGGCGATGTCGAAGCGGATCTGGCCCTGATCGGTGAATTTCAGCGCGTTCGACAAGAGGTTGACGAGGATCTGCCTGAGCCGCTTTTCGTCGGTCTTCACATATTGCGGCAGCGTTGGGCCGCGGTCGTGCTCGAAGGCGATGCCCTTGGCCTGCGCCTGCGGGCGGAACATGTCGACGATTTGGTCGAGGAAATCGTGAATGTTGATCTCGTTCGAATAGACTTGCAGCTTGCCGGCCTCGATCTTGGAAATGTCGAGCAACCCGTCGATCAGGCCGGAAAGATGGTCGGCGCTACGCTTGATTACCTTGATCGCGCCCTGCCGCGATTGCGGGATCGTCTCGTCACGTTCGAGGATCTGGGCGTAGCCGAGCACGGCGTTGAGCGGCGTGCGCAGCTCGTGGCTCAGGCCCACGACGTAGCGGCTCTTCGCCCGGTTTGCAGATTCAGCCGCTTCCTTGGCCTTCTGCAGCGCGGCGTCGGTCTTCTTGTGGGCGGCGATCTCTTTCAGCAGCAGCGTGTTCTGGCGGGAGGATTCCTCCTCCGCCACGACCCGGCTGTCATGGGCGAGCACGTAGAACCAGGAGACGACGCCGGCGAGAATGGCGAAGACGAAGAAGACGACGGCGATCGTCCGCTCAATGACGGCTGCAGTCTCCGGCGAGGCGGCCGTCGTCTGGTGGGCGATCATCGCCAGGATGGCGCCGATGCCGGTGACCGAGATCACTGCCGAAACCGCGTAGCGCCCCAGCCTGGTAGCGAGCTTGGCGACGACCGTCTCCGGCAGCACCGTCTTGGCGACCGTGGCGATCTGCGTGTTAAGCCGCGCCTTCGGCTTGCACATGTCGTGGCAGCGGCTGTCAAGCGAGCAGCAGAGCGAACAGATCGGCGCGGCATAGGCCGGGCACCAGGCCATGTCTTCCGGTTCGAACGGATGCTCGCAGATCGAGCAGGTGATCTCGCTTTCGCTGAGCCAGCTCTTGCGCGGTTTGCGGGCGAGATAGAACTTGCCCTGCGTCCACCAGGCAAGGAGCGGCGAGACGACGAAGGCGGTGACGAGCGCGATATAGGGCGCGAGCGAGGCGGCGATCACGCCCATGACGCCGAAATGCGCGGCGAGCGCCAGCAGCGCCGAGACGCCCATCGTGCCGAGGCCGACGGGATTAACGTCGTAGAGATGGGCGCGCTTGAACTCGATGCCGGGCGGAGAGAGGCCGAGCGGCTTGTTGAGGAAGAGATCGGCGGAGATGGTCGAGAGCCAGGCCATCGCGATGATCGAGAAGATGCCGAGCGTCTCCTCGAGCAGTCGGTAGATGCCGAGCTCCATCAGCAAGAGCGCGATCGCCACGTTGAAGACCAGCCAGATGACCCGGCCCGGATGGCTGTGGGTCAATCGCGAGAAGAAGTTCGACCAGGCGAGCGATCCAGCATAGGCGTTCATCACGTTGATTTTCAGCTGCGAAACGACGACGAAGGCGACCATCAGCAGCAGGGCAGCTGTTTCAGAAGGTACGATGTAGCCGAAGGCGGTGTAGTACATCTGCGCCGGATCGGCGGCCCGGGTCGAGGGCACGCCGGCACTCAGCGCCAGGACGACCAGGAACGAGCCGGCAAGCAGCTTCGGCGCGCCGACGATGACCCAGCCGGAGCCGGCGAGGAAGACGGCGATTCGGTGATGCAGCTTCTTCTGGCCGTCCGGCGGCAGGAACCGCAGGAAGTCGACCTGTTCGCCGATCTGCGCCATCAGCGCGAAGATCACCGCAGAAGCCGCACCGAATTCGACGAGACCGAAGGGCGCGACAGTGCCGGCCGGGCCGGAAGCGTGGTGAATGCCGGCATAGGCGAGCCACAGCCCCACCGTCTCCCAGTCGGCAAGCGCGATGAAGGCGAAGGGCAGGATGTTCAGGACGATCCAGAAGGGCTGGGTGACGAGCTGGAACTTGCTGATCAGCCGGACGCCGTAGGTCACCAGCGGAATGACCATGACGGCGCTGACGATGTAGCCGATCCACAGCGGTATGCCGAGCGCCAGCTCGAGCGCCCCGGACATGATCGATGCTTCGATCGCGAAGAGAATGAAGGTGAAGCTCGCATAGATTAGCGAGGTGATCGTCGAGCCGATATAGCCGAAGCTCGCGCCGCGCGTCAGAAGGTCGATGTCGACGCCGTGGCGGATCGCATAGCGGCTGATCGGCAGCCCGACGACAAGGATCATCGCGCTTGCGATAAGGATCGCGACGATCGCATTGGTGGTGCCGTAGGACATGGTGATGGCGCCGCCGATCGCTTCCAGCGCCAGGAAGGAGATCGCGCCGATCGCCGTCTGCGAGATGCGTTCCGAGGAAAAGCGCCGCGCGCTCTTGGCGGTGAAACGCAGCGCATAGTCTTCGAGCGTCTGGTTGGCGACCCAGCGATTATATTCTCGTCGAACGGGAATGATGCGCTGGCGTGCCGCCATGTTGCCTCGTCGTTTGCTGTATCCGCCGGTCTCTGCCTAATTTCCCAGCAAGCGAAGGCGACGCACCAAATTTATGCAGTGCAGAAAGCGCGAAAGCAAGCTGAAACGGCCAGTCGCTGGGAACTCACGACAGGGCGTGGGCAATCGGCTTGACAGAAATGTGCCTTCCTGTAATAAACCAGAAAGTTAATTATCTTACAGGTTAAATGCAGGGCATGGATCAGTTGAGCAGCACGCTGTCGGCCTTGGCCGATCCGACCCGTCGGGCCATTATCGCCCGTCTTGCCGCGGGCGAGGCGACGGTGAACGAATTGGCGGCTCCGTTCGACATGAGCCTGCCAGCCGTCTCCAAGCATCTGAAGGTGCTGGAGCGCGCCGGCCTCATAGCGCGCGGCCGCAACGCGCAGTGGCGGCCTTGCCGGCTGCAGGCGGAGCCATTGAAGGAGATTGCCGATTGGATCGGGCGCTACCGTCAGTTCTGGGAGGGCAGCTTCGACCGCCTCGACAGCTATCTCGATGAATTGCAGCGCAACGATAAATCGAATCAGGACTGAACCGAGCCTGTCTGAGAAGGGAGAAGACAATGAATGCTCCATCTCTCAAGGAGGAGATCGCCCTGACCATCACGCGCGTCCTTGCCGCGCCTCGCGAGATGGTCTTCAAAGTCTGGACCACGCCGGAGCACCTCGCGCGCTGGTGGGGACCGAAAGACTTCACAGCGCCCAGCATCGCGGCGGATTTTCATGAAGGCGGTGCCTGGCGCAGTTGCATCCGCTCGCCGGAAGGGCAGGACTACTGGGCCCGCGGCATCTATCGCGAGATCGTGCCGCCGAGCCGCATCGTCTTCACTTTCGCCTGGGAAGAGGAGGGCGCGTTGGACACGCTGATCACCGTCACCTTCGAGCAGGTGGCGGGCGGCACAAGGCTCACTTTCCGCCAAGCGCCCTTCGCAACCGTCGAGAGCCGCGATTCGCACGCGGAAGGATGGGGCGAATGCATGGATCGCCTCGATGCCTATGTCGTTGCGCTGAAGGAGGACATCCAATGAAGAAGACCTATCACGGCAGCTGTCATTGCCGAGCGGTTCGCTTTCCGCAAATCTCGACCTTGCGCCGGAAGGCGAGCGATCCGAGCCGGCGCGGCCGGGCGTGTGGTGGGCGACGACCTTCCGCTGCAACTGCTCCTCTTGCCTCAAGACGCGTTTCTGGAAAATCTTCGTGACGCCTGAGGATTTCTCCCTGCTTTCCGGTGAGGAGGCGCTCGTCGAATACCGCTTCGGTGAGCGCTTGATTCGCCATGTCTTTTGCAAGCATTGCGGCGTCCATCCCTTCGCCAGCGCCGATTTCGAGATGCTAGGCGGACCGTTTCATGCGGTGAACATCGCCTGCCTTGACGATGCGGCCGACGAGGAGTTGGCGAATGCCCCGATCGTCTACGAGGATGGCCGGCACGATGCCTGGGAGCGGGCACCGGCGGTGACCGGCCATTTGTAACCCCGCCGATCAAGCGCAACAGGCGCTCTTCGGATAGGCGGGCCCACCACAGCAGGTAGCGGCCTTTCGTGCTTCCTCGGCAAGCCAGCGATCACGCGGCTTGCAGCTCGCCGGCCTCGGAGCGAGATCCACATGCACCGTGTGATTGCCGAGCCTTGGCAGCGACGCGCAATAGAGCTGCATCGGACGCACGCCGTCACTAACCTCGAAGGTGAGCTTTGCCGATCCATCGAGCTGCACATGATCCGACACCTTGCGGATGATTGCGGTGAATTTACCGGCCGGCATATGTGCGCTGCCTTCTCCATCGACGTCCCAGAGCTGCACGAAGATTTCGGTCCAGGCTTCCGGATTGGCGCCGCAGTCGAGCGCCGCGAACTGCCCCGCCTTGACCTCCGTCACATGGTAGCCGGCTTTGATCGGCCGCCCATCGTAGTGAAAGACGAGGGGGAGCTCTCCGGCGCCTGCCAGTGTCTCAAGCAGACGCCCGAGCGAAATATCGACATTTTGAATTTTGGCGTTGTCGAGCGCATTCATCTGCGTTATCCATCGTTTCAATAATTCAAGGATTGTTGAAATATGAATGAACGTCAAGCGCTCGTTTCATTCGGCGCGCTCTCGCAGCAGACGCGCTTACAGATCGTCCGAATGCTGGTCATCGCAGGGCCGACCGGCATGCCGGCAGGTGTGATTGCTGAGAGTCTTGAAGTGTCGCCTTCCAATGTTTCGTTCCATCTGAAGGAACTGGAGAGGGCCGGTTTGATCACCCAGCAGCGCGAGTCGCGGTCGATCATCTACTCGGCAGATTACGAGGCGCTCGGCAGCCTCGTTCGCTTCCTGATGGAAGATTGCTGTGGCGGCCATCCTGAAATCTGCGCACCGGCCGCCGCGGTCGCGGCCTGTTGCGCGCCACTTGCGGAGGGGAAATGCCAATGAATGACGATCGGATCTACAACGTCCTCTTTCTTTGTACCGGCAATTCTGCGCGCTCGATCATGGCGGAAGCCATACTCGAGGCAGAGGGGAAAGGGCGCTTCCGCGCCTTTTCGGCCGGAAGCCAGCCGAAGGGTGAAGTCAACCCTTGGGCGCTGAAGACGCTCGAGGCGCTCGGCTATCGAACGACCGGATTTTCGTCGAAGAGCTGGGACGCCTTTGGCGAGCCGGGCGCGCCGCAAATGGACTTCATCTTCACCGTCTGCGACGATGCCGCCGGCGAGGCCTGTCCGGTCTGGATCGGCCATCCGGCAACCGCCCACTGGGGCATCCAGGACCCCGCCGCCGTCGAGGGCTCGGACGTCGAGAAGGGCCGCGCCTTTGCGCTTGCGGCGAAATACCTGAAGAACCGCATATCGGTCTTCGCAGCCCTGCCGATCGCCTCGATCGACAAGCTTGCCCTCGAGACGAAGCTCCATGAGATCGGGCGGCTCGAAGGCGCCACATCCCAGCCGCCCGAGGCGCCCTGATGTCGTCGTTCGATCTCTCCCGCCGTCTCGTCGCCGAGGGGCTAGGTACGGCGCTGCTTGTCGCAACCGTCGTCGGCTCAGGCATCATGGCCGCGTCGCTGACCGCGGATACGGCACTCGCCTTGCTCGGAAACACGCTCGCAACCGGCGCGATCCTGGTGGTGCTGATCACCATCCTCGGACCGATCTCCGGGGCACATTTCAATCCCGCCGTGTCGCTGATCTTCGCGCTGTCGGGTTCCCTGCCGCGACGCGATCTCGTCGGTTACGTTCTTGCCCAGCTCGCCGGCGGCATGCTGGGCACGATCGTTGCGCATCTGATGTTCGATCATCCGGTCCTCGAATGGTCGACGAAGATCCGCACCGGGCAAGCGCAATGGTTCGCCGAATGGGTGGCGACGTTCGGCCTCGTCGCGACCATCCTCGCCGGCATCCGCTTCGAGCAGAAATCCGTACCCTGGCTGGTCGGCCTCTATATCACGGCTGCCTACTGGTTCACGGCCTCCACTTCGTTTGCCAACCCGGCCGTTGCAGTCGCCCGATCGCTGACCAACACGTTCTCCGGCATTCGCCCGGCCGATCTTCCCGGCTTCATTTGCGCTGAGCTGATCGGTGCGGTTTCCGCGCTCTTGCTGATAAGCTGGCTGCTGCAGCCAAGCAAATCCTTGAAAAGCAAGCGCATGATCTGACCTGCCCGACTTGGGTCATGTCGCCGGCGTTGCTGCGCGATCGGCAGGGATCACCCAAGCTGCCTGCCGGTGCACGCCCGCCACTTCCTCCTTCCCCCCGCCACCTACGTAGAATGACGTATGTGCAGTGCAGCGGGCCTGGCGGAATATCCCTCAAGCAACGGCCAAGGAGAACCAACACTCCGTTGCGGCGACCAGAGCTAGAGGGGTTCAAAAACAGATGACTAACAGGGCACGCGTCACCGGCGCATTCCTCGCTGCCGTCCTTTCGACGACCGCATTCAACGGCGCCTTTGCCGCCGAGGACACGATCAAGGTCGGCATTCTTCATTCGCTTTCCGGAACCATGGCGATCTCAGAGACGACGCTGAAAGACGCCATGCTGATGCTCATCGACGAGCAGAACAAGAAGGGCGGGCTGCTCGGCAAAAAGCTCGAGGCGGTCGTCGTCGACCCGGCTTCCGACTGGCCGCTGTTTGCCGAAAAGGCGCGCGAGCTCGTCTCCGTCGACAAGGTCTCGGCCGTCTTCGGCTGTTGGACATCCGTGTCGCGCAAGTCCGTGCTGCCCGTCTTTGAGGAGCTGAATTCGATCCTCTTCTATCCCGTCCAGTACGAGGGTGAGGAGAGCCAGCGCAACGTCTTCTACACGGGCGCCGCTCCGAACCAGCAGGCGATCCCGGCCGTCGACTATCTGATGGAAAACGAAGAGGTCGAGCGCTGGGTACTTGCCGGCACCGACTATGTCTATCCGCGCACGACCAACAAGATCCTCGAGGCTTACCTGATCTCCAAGGGCGTCAAGCCCGAGGACATCATGATCAACTACACGCCCTTCGGCCATTCCGATTGGCAGACGATCGTCTCCGACATCAAGAAGTTCGGCTCGGCCGGCAAGAAGACCGCCGTCGTTTCAACGATCAACGGCGACGCCAACGTGCCCTTCTACAAGGAACTCGGCAACCAGGGGATCAAGGCCGAGGACATCCCGGTCGTCGCATTCTCGGTCGGCGAGGAAGAGCTTGCCGGCCTCGACACCGGGCCGCTCGTCGGCCATCTCGCCGCCTGGAACTATTTCCAGTCGGTCGATAATCCGGCCAATGCCAAGTTCATCGAGACCTGGAAGGCCTATACAAAGAACGACAAGCGGGTCACCAACGACCCGATGGAAGCCCACTATATCGGCTTCAACATGTGGTTGAAAGCGGTTGAGAAGGCCGGCACCACCGACACCGACGCCGTGCTCGACGCGATGATCGGCGTCTCGGTGCCGAACCTCTCGGGCGGCTATTCGACGATGATGCCGAACCACCACATCACCAAGCCGGTGCTGATCGGCGAGATCCAGTCGGACGGCCAGTTCGAGACCGTCTGGGAAACGCCCGGCCTGGTCGTCGGCGACGAGTGGTCGGACTACCTGCCGGACTCGAAGGACCTGATCTCCGATTGGCGGGCGCCGATGTCCTGCGGCAACTTCAACGTCGCCACGGGCAAGTGCGGCGGCAAGGGTTCGTGATTTCGTGACGACCCGATAGCGCGAATTCCTCCGTCCGATGGCGTGCAGTCGGACGGGGCCCTTGCCGCAAATGCCAAGCGAGAGGCGAATGTACCGAATCCTGCAAACCGTGCTGTTTGCCCTGGTTCTCTTCACCGCGGTCCCGAATTTGGGGCTTCGGGCGGAAGAGGGACTGCGCGTTCTGGTGAACGCGCTCGGCCAGGCGAAGCTGTCCGACATGGACGAGCACATTGCTGCTCTCACCAAGACTGGCGATCCTAAGGTCGTTCCCATCCTCGAAGCGCTCGGCGAAGGCAATCTCTATGCCCGCAAGGCGGACGGCCAGGTGTTCCTGACGAAGGAGAGCGGTTCGACGCTGACGCTCACCGACCCGGTCACCGGCGAAAGCGCCGGCGAGGCGCCGAAGACGGCGCTTTCCAAGGTCAAGGTCAACAACGGCGTGCGACGTGCGGTGCGCACCGCCCTCGGCAGCCTGACGCTGTTGAGCCCCGACCGCGGGGCACGCCTCAAGGCCGCGCAATCCGTGTTGCAGTCTCCGAACGCGGAGGCGCTCGGCGCCGTCGAGAGCGCGCTCGCCGCCGAGAAGGACGGCGAGGTTCGCGCCCTGCTCGAACAGGCGCGCGCCACGACGCTGTTGATTTCCGACCGACCCGCCGAGGAGAAGAAGGAGGCGGTGCGGCTGCTCAGGGAAAAGGGCGGCCGCGAGGCGCTTCCGATCCTTTCATCGGCGCTCGGCTCGGCAGACGAGACCCTGAAGCCTGAAATCGAAGCGGCGCTCGCCAGCATCGAGCAGACCCAGGCCTTGTGGGCGGCCGGCCAGAACGTCTGGTACGGGCTGTCGCTCGGCTCGGTGCTGCTTTTGGCGGCAATCGGCCTAGCGATCACCTTCGGCGTCATGGGCATCATCAACATGGCGCATGGCGAGATGGTGATGCTCGGCGCCTATACGACCTTCCTGGTGCAGGAGGTCTTGCGCAATTCCTATCCGGGTCTCTTCGACTGGTCGCTGGCCATCGCCCTGCCGCTTGCCTTCCTCGTCACCGGTGCCGTCGGCCTTGCTATGGAACGTGGCGTCATCCGCTTCCTCTATGGACGGCCGCTCGAGACGATGCTTGCCACCTGGGGCATTTCGCTGATCCTGCAGCAGTCGGTACGCACGATCTTCGGCCCGACCAATCGCGAGGTCGGCAACCCGTCCTGGATGTCCGGCGCCTTCGAGCTCGGCGGGCTGACGATCACCTGGAACCGCCTCTGGATCATTCTCTTCGCGCTCGCCGTTTTCGCTGCGCTGCTCTTCCTCCTGAAGAAGACGCCGATGGGGCTGCAGATGCGGGCGGTGACGCAGAACCGCCGCATGGCATCCTCCATGGGCATCCGCACGCCATGGGTCGATGCGCTGACCTTCGCGCTCGGCTCCGGCATCGCCGGCATGGCGGGCGTGGCGCTCTCGCAGATCGACAACGTCTCGCCGAATCTCGGCCAAGGCTACATCATCGACAGCTTCATGGTCGTGGTGTTCGGCGGCGTCGGCAATCTCTGGGGCACGCTCGTCGGCGCCTTCTCGCTCGGCATCCTCAACAAGTTCCTGGAGCCCTATGCCGGCGCCGTGCTCGGCAAGATCCTCGTGCTCGTGCTGATCATCCTCTTCATCCAGAAACGGCCGCGCGGGCTGTTCGCACTCAAGGGCCGGGCGGTGGAAGCATGATCACCTCGTTTCTTATCAAATCGCTGGATCGCACGATCCTCGTCGTCGTGGCGATCCTGCTGGCGCTCGCCCTCCTCATCCCGGCGCTCAATCTCATGACCGCGCCGGACCACCCGCTGCACGTGCCGACCTATCTGGTCTCGCTTCTCGGCAAATACCTGACCTATGCGCTGCTCGCCTTGGCGCTCGATCTCGTCTGGGGCTTCTGCGGCATTCTCTCGCTCGGCCACGCTGCCTTCTTCGCGCTCGGCGGTTATGCCATGGGCATGTATCTGATGCGCCAGATCGGCGCGCGCGGCTCCTACGGCAACCCGCTGCTGCCGGATTTCATGGTGTTCCTCAACTGGAAGGAACTGCCCTGGTTCTGGCACGGCTTCGACATGTTCTGGTTCGCGGCGCTGATGGTCGTCCTCGTGCCAGGGCTGCTGGCCTTCGTCTTCGGCTGGTTCGCCTTCCGCTCGCGCGTCAACGGCGTCTATCTGTCGATCATCACCCAGGCGATGACCTATGCGCTGCTGCTCGCCTTCTTCCGCAACGACATGGGCTTCGGCGGCAACAACGGTCTCACCGATTTCAAGGACATTCTCGGCTTCAACATCCAGGCGGACGGCACGCGCGCGTCGCTCTTTGCTGCTTCGGCACTGGCGCTCGCCCTCTCGCTGGTTGTGACGTCGGGCATCGTACGCTCGAAATTCGGCAAGGTGCTGGTGGCGCTGCGCGATGCGGAAAGCCGCACCCGCTTCTTGGGCTACCGGGTCGAGCACATGAAGCTCTTCGCGTTCACTGTCTCGGCGATGATGGCTGGTGTCGCCGGCGCGCTCTACGTGCCGCAGGTCGGCATCATCAACCCGGGCGAGTTCGAGCCCGGCAATTCGATCGAGGTGGTCATCTGGACCGCGGTCGGCGGCCGCGGCACGCTGATCGGCCCGATCATCGGCGCCATCCTCGTTAATGGCGGGAAGAGCATCTTCACCGCCGCCTTCCCGGAATTCTGGCTCTTCGCGCTCGGCGGGCTCTTCGTCCTCGTCACGCTGTTCCTGCCGAAGGGCGTGGTCGGCACGGCCCAGCACTATCTTGCCCGGCGCCGCGCTCATCGTGCCGCCAGCGGAACTCAGAACGAGTCCGGCCTCGCCGAACCGATGGCCGCGGAGTGATCGCCATGACCGAGAAGAAACCGAAAAGCCTGCTCTATCTCGACGGCGTCTCCGTCTCCTTCGACGGCTTCAAGGCGCTGAACTCGCTCTCTTTCATCGTCGAGCCGGGGGAACTGCGCGCCATAATCGGACCGAACGGCGCCGGCAAGACGACGATGATGGACATTATCACCGGCAAGACCCGCCCGGACGTTGGCGAGGTCTTCTTCAGGGGCGATATCGATCTCACCAAGAGGGACGAGGCGGAGATCGCCCAGCTCGGCATCGGGCGAAAATTCCAGAAGCCGACCGTCTTCGAGAGCCACACCGTCTGGGACAATTTGGAACTGGCGCTGAACCGCAGCCGCGGCGTCTTCGCGACGCTGTTCTACCGGCTGACGGGCGAGGACAAGACGCGCATCGAGGAAATCCTTTCGACGGTCCGGCTAGCGGCCCGCCGCGACGATCTCGCCGCCAGCCTGTCGCACGGCCAGAAGCAATGGCTTGAGATCGGCATGCTGCTCGCCCAGGAGCCGGAACTGCTGCTCGTCGACGAGCCGGTCGCCGGCATGACCGATGCGGAGACGGCGGAAACGGCGATCCTCCTGAAGGAGATCGCCAAGACCCGTTCGGTTGTCGTCGTCGAGCACGACATGGGCTTCATCCGCGATCTCGGCGTCAAGGTCACCTGCCTCGCCGAGGGCTCGGTGCTGGCTGAAGGCTCGATCGATTTCGTCAGCAACGATCCGAAGGTGATCGAGAACTATCTCGGCCGGTAACGCGTGAGAGGCACACCATGTTGAGCGTCGAAAACGTCAATCTGCATTACGGTGCTGCCCAGGCGCTTCGCAATGTCTCGTTCAAGGCCGAGATGGGCAAGATCACCTGCGTGCTCGGCCGCAACGGCGTCGGCAAGTCGAGCCTCTTGCGGGCCATCACCGGGCAGCATCCGGTGAGTTCGGGAGCGATCTCCTTCAACGGCGCGCCGCTCGATGGACTGGCGCCCTTCCGGCGGGCGAAGCAGGGGATCGGCTACGTGCCGCAGGGGCGCGAGATCTTTCCGCTGCTGACGGTGAAGGAAAATCTGGAGACCGGCTATGCGCCGCTGCAGCGGGCGGAGCGCTCGATCCCGGACGACATCTTCAGCCTGTTCCCGGTGCTTCAGACCATGCTCGGCCGGCGCGGCGGCGACCTCTCCGGCGGCCAGCAGCAGCAGCTCGCCATCGCCCGTGCGCTGGTCACCCGTCCGAAGATCCTCGTGCTCGACGAGCCGACCGAGGGCATCCAACCGTCGATCATCAAGGACATCGGCCGGGCGATCAAATATTTGCGGGATTCGACCGGCATGGCGATCCTACTCGTCGAGCAATATCTCGATTTCTGCCGCGAGCTTGCCGACCGGGTCTACATCATGGACCGCGGCGCATTCGTCCATGGGGGCCCGGCGGAGACGCTGGACACGCCGGAAGCACGTCGGCATCTGACGGTTTAGCGCATGTCGCCTGAAACTTGTGCAGCGGGTTCGGGATATATGCATAAAGGCACAGACCTGAAGCGCGTTGCAGGGCTTCTCCTCGAATCCTCATTCCTGTGCTTGTCACAGGAATCCAGCCAGCCCAAGTCCTTGGGCTGAAAGACTCTTCCGCGCCGCAGACACGGCGATACTGGATCCCTGTGACAAGCACAGGGATGAGGTAAAAAAAGCGTCCGCCAAACCTTAGCCTACTCCCATTTAACGCGACTGCTGGAGCGGTTTTCCACAGGCAAACTATTCCAATAAATCAGCGTCTTGTGCTCAGGCTAAGTAATTCTTGCCTCGGAGGCGCGAATAAAAATCCACCGTTTTAATCGATTGTGTTTGCGCGCTCCTGTGCTTTGAACCATACTCCCGCTGCACGTTTTATGAAGGAGCATTACAAACCGTTACCGCTGACAGAATTGGCCATTTCGCGTTTCCGGCCTAACCACTCGGAGGAGACCCTAATGACGAATTTCCTGCCCGCCCTTTATGAAGGGCATGCCCCAATCACGCTGCAGACCCTCTTCCGGGATGCGCTCGAAGCCTATGACGATTGGGACGAAGACATGCCCGAAC
This sequence comes from Sinorhizobium americanum, assembly GCF_001651855.1. GTDB lineage: Bacteria > Pseudomonadota > Alphaproteobacteria > Rhizobiales > Rhizobiaceae > Sinorhizobium > Sinorhizobium americanum. Next base: position 48,010 of record NZ_LNQC01000053.1, read on the forward strand.
CGATCGTTGCCTTTGAAGGCAAGGTGGTGCCGATCAGCGCCGTTTTCGATTGGATGAGACCCTGCACTGACATCATGCCCGCCAACATGCTCGGCATCGTCACCGACCGGCTGACGAAGCCCTGGAGCGGTTCCGGCCCGCTCGACGAGATGACCATCTCGACCGCTGCTCGCGTCATGTCCGTCCTCGTCAAGCGACGCGTCAGACGTTTCGGCCGTGGTTCGATCGAGGCCTTTGCCGACCGTTTCAACCAGCCCCTGCGCCCCGGCCAGCAGGGTTGAACCGTACCTTCGAAGCAGCGTTGCCGACGGGCGGCGCTGCTTCGAAGGCAGCCCCTCCCGTCTTGTCGAGGCCGCCGCTTTACACAAGATATTGGTAGCGCTACCATTTCCACCGGACGCCCCCGGGAGGAGCCTGTCTGGCGTCACTGGACTCGCGTATCGACAAGTCGTGCCGGATCGGCCTCTGAAGCACTTGGTAACGGGCGACCGAAACCGAAAAGCTTCGCAGTGTTCTGGAGCAATTCGACTGCCTTCGTTCAACGGTCACTGCTCCAGCCCGCAGACATGTCTGCGGCAAAATCGATGGCGGCGCCCGATCGATGCCCTGTCCCGCATGTTAACGGGAGGGAATTCGATGACCACATCATACGTCAGCGGCATTCTCATGGCCGCTGCATTCTCACTTCTATCGACCACCGCCGCCGCAGAACCCGAAATCGTCAGCGGCCCCGCGGCCGAACCGGATTGTTTCGCGCCATGGGCGGCCGAAACTAAATTCTTCAAGTTCCCGAAGAAGGACGGTCCCTATCGGATCGCGCTTGCCAACGGCTTCATCGCCAATACCTGGCGCATCCAGATGATCCAGACGGCCAAGGCCTATGCCGCGCAGGCCGACGTTGCCGCCAAGCTCAAGGAATTCAAGGTCGTCTCGACCGGCGAGGACGTGCCGGCGCAGATTTCGGCGATCAACAACTTCATCGATTCCGGCTATGACGCGATCATCGTCAATGCCCAGAACCCGACTGCCTTCGGCCCGGTCATCAAGCGTGCCAAGGAAGCCGGCATCGTCCTCGTCGCCTTCGACAACATTCTCGATACCGAGGATGCGATCAACGTCAATGTCGACCAGAAGGGTCTTGGCGTGCTCTGGGCAAATTGGCTCGCCAAGCATCTTCCGGAAGGCGGCAAGATCCTCGAGGTGCGTGGCGTCGCCGGCACGTCCGTCGACACCGACCGCCACAACGGCATTCATGAAACCTTTGCGGCGACCGGCAAGAAATGGGACGTCGTCGAGGTGATCGGCAAGTGGGACGACCCGACCGCCCAGAAGGCGACGGCGGACGCGATCGCCGTGCACAAGAAGTTCGACGGCATCACCGCGCAGGGCGGCGATACCGGCGTGGTGCAGGCGATGATCGATGCCGGACATCCCTTCGTGCCCTTCGGCGGCGAGACGGAGAACGGCTTCCGCAAGTTCTGCGCCAAGCATGCCGGCGAGGGTCTGAAGTGCTCGTCGGCGGGCACCGGTCCGGCCCAGGTCGCTGTCGCCATCAAGACCGCGATCGCGGCGCTCGAGGGCCAAGTGGTGCCGCAATCGATCAAGCTGCCGCTGGCGATCGTCGAGGATCCGAACTTCAAGGAAGGCCAGGACTTCTATCCTGATCAGTCCGACAATTTCTTCGTCGGCAACGCCTTCCCGACCTGCGGCATCAACTTCACGGCTCAGGAGATCATGGGGCAGACCAAGGAGAACCAGTAGGCTCTTCCTCCAGCACCGAAAATGCCGCGCGCCTCGCGTGCGCGGCATGCCCGTAACGAACCCTAATCCGAGGCGCCTGATGACCGCAGCCGAGACTCCGCCGCCGCTCTTCCAAATGGAAGGTGTATCGAAGCGCTACGGCGGTGTCCGCGCATTGGAGAAGGCCCGGCTCGAGGTGGTGCCAGGCCGAATCCATGCGATCCTCGGCGAGAACGGCGCCGGCAAGTCGACGCTCATCAAGATCATGGCCGGCGTGGTCGCACAGGACGAAGGACGTCTCTTGCTCGACGGCCGGGAGGTGGCCTTTCGATCGCCCGCCGAAGCCGCGGCGGCCGGCATTGCCTGTGTCTTCCAGGAACTGTCGCTGATCCCGGACTTGAGCGTCGCCGACAATATCGCCCTTGCCAATCCTCCCCGCCGTTTCGGTATGATCGACCGGCGTGCGCAACGGAAGCTCGCGGAGGAAGCGCTCGCCCGGGCCGGAGCCGAGGACATCCACCCGCGTGCGGCGGTGAAGGATTTGCCGTTGTCGCGCCGGCAGATGGTCGAGATCGCCAAGGCGCTCGCCTCCGGGCCGCGCGCGCTGATCCTCGACGAGGCGACCTCGGCGCTGACCGCCGGCGACGTCGCCAAGGTCTTTGCGGTGCTGAAACGGCTGCGGGACGAAGGTCTGGCGCTGCTCTACATCTCGCACCGCATGCACGAGATCGCCGAACTCGCCGATACCTGCACAGTTTTCCGCAATGGCCGCAATGTCGCGAGCTTTGCAGCGGGCAGCCGCAGCAATAGCGAGATCGTCGAGATGATGATCGGGCGCGAATACAGCAACGTCTTTCCGCCGCGCCAGGCGTCGGCGAGGCTGGCAAGTGCGCCCGTGCTCGAATGCCGTGACCTTGGCTGGAGCGATCGGCTGCGCGAAATCTCCTTTTCGGTGGGCGAGGGAGAGGTCGTCGGCCTCGGGGGGCTCGAGGGCCAGGGCCAACGGCTGCTTCTCCTGGCGCTCTTCGGGGTACTGCGCGGCACGACCGGCTCGGTGCTCGTCGACGGATCGCCGGTGGCAATCAGCGGACCGGCGGCGGCGCGAAAACCGCCGCTCTCCATGGCGCTTATCCCGGAGGATCGCAAGACGGAAGGCTTGATGCTGCCGATGACGGTCCGCGAGAACCTGTCCTTCGCGGCCCTCGACCGCATTGCCCGCGGCGGAGTTATCGATCGGACGAAGGAGGAGCAGTCGATCGACGACATGGTGCGGCTGCTGGAAATCAAGACCGCCGGCCTTGACGTGCCCGTCGGAACGCTTTCGGGCGGTAACCAGCAAAAGGTTGTGATCGCCAAATGGCTGATGCGTCAACCCCGGATCATATTGCTCAACGATCCGACGCGCGGCATCGACGTCGGCACCAAACAGGAGCTTTACCAATTGCTGCGGCGGCTGGCAGAAGCCGGTGCGGCGATCGTCTTCTATTCGACCGACTATGACGAGTTGATCGGCTGCTGCGACCGGGTCCTGGTTCTCTATGACGGCCGCGTCGTCCGCGAGCTCGAAGGCGACGCGATCAGCGAACGGGCCTTGATCGCCAGCGCCCTCAACGTCGAGGCGGGGCAGAAGGGAACGGCCGCATGAGAGAATGGCGCTACTGGCTGAACGAGCAGCGCGGCACACTGACGGGGCTCGCCATCTTTCTGGTGATGTTCGCCGTCTATGTCGCCAACCACCCGGCCGGCTTCACCGCCAATGTCGTGCACACGGCCGCCAACAAGGGCGTGCTACTCGCCTTCGTCGCCATGGCGCAGGCGCTGGTGGTGATCACCGCCGGGATCGACCTGTCGGTCGGCATGGTCCTGGTGCTCACCAACTGCCTCGCCTCCTGGATCGTCGTCGGCGGCGCCATGCCGACGAGCCTTGGCGTGGCGGCCGTGCTGGCGACCGGAATGCTCTGCGGGACGATCAACGGCCTACTGGTCATTTACGGCCGCCTGCAGCCGATCGTTGCGACGATCGCGACGGGTGCCGTCTATTTCGGCCTGGCACTGCTGCTCCGGCCCTTCCCCGGCGGCTCCGTCAACGAGGATCTCGCCGACGCGCTCACCGGCCGGCTCTTCGGCGTCGTTCCGTCTAGTCTCGTCGCGCTCGCGGCAGTCGTCCTGCTCGTCTGGCTGCCGTTCCGACGGTCGGTCGCCGGGCGGGCCGCCTATGCGGCGGGTTCTTCCGAGCCGGCCGCCTTCATGTCGGGCGTGCCGATCCGGCGCGGCAAGTTCGCGGCCTATCTGCTCGGCGGACTGCTCGCCGGAATGGGCGGCCTGTTCCTGACCTTTTTCACCTATACCGGCGAGGCAGCCTATGCGAGCGGCAGCGCCTATACGCTCTGGTCGATCGCCGCCGTCGTGCTCGGCGGCGTGTCGCTCTATGGAGGCCGCGGCAGCGCCGTCGGGGCGATCTTCGGCGCATTTGCCGCGCGCACCACCGGCGACATGCTGTTTGCCTTCGATGTCGATCCGCTCTGGCAGCCGCTTCTCCAGGGTATTGTCCTGATGGTCGCCGTCAGCCTCGGCTCGCTGGCGCTGCTGCGTGTGCGAAACCGTCTGGACTGGTTCCAATGAGCGAGACGTCCGAAAGCCGCTTGTCCGTCAAGGCGCGCCTGCCGGGCTTCCTTCGCCGTGTGGACCCGGCCGTCCTCACCGCTTTCGGCTGCATTCTGCTGCTGCTTCTTCTCGGCAGCCTCTATTCAAGCAATTTCCTGTCGCCCGATTACCTGCTGCAGCAGCTCAAGGTCGCGTCGTTCCTCGGGGTGGTGGCCGCCGGAATGATGATCGTCATCCTGCTCGGCCACATCGATCTTTCGGTGCCCTGGGTGATGACGACGGGCGCGATGATGGCTTGCGCCGCGGCCGGATTCGGAAATGCAGGCGCCTCCGTCGCCATCCCGGTGGGGGTCCTCTCCGGCATGGCCTTCGGCCTCCTGAACGGCATCGGCGTCGCCTATCTACGCATTCCTTCGATGATCGTGACGCTTGCCTCGAATGTCGTGGCTCAGGGGCTGATGGTCGTCTATACCGGCGGCTTCTCGCCGCAGGATTCAGCGTCGAACGCCATCCGCTGGCTGGCGACAGGCGCACTCGTGCCGGGCGTCCCGAATGCCATCGTGGTCTGGATCGCCGTCAGCGCGGCGATGGTGTTCCTGCTGACCCGCACGGCCTTCGGCCGCGCCGTCTACGGCATCGGCAACAGCGAGCGGGCCGCCTTCCTCTCCGGCGTCGGCACGCGGCGCGTCGTCATGATCGCCTTCGTCGTCTCCGGCGGCTTGAGCGCCTTCGGCGGGGTGCTGCTTGCCGGCTATGCCTCGAAGGCGGCGCAGGCGATGGGCGACGCCTACCTGCTGCCGTCGATCGCCGCGGTGGTGCTCGGCGGCACGTCGATCCTCGGTGGCCGCGGCTCGTATGTCGGCACGGTCGCCGGCGTCATCCTGATTACGCTGCTCCAGTCCATCCTCTCGGTCATGCAGATGCCGGAAGCCGGTCGCCAGATCGTCTACGGCATCGTCATCATCGTGATGCTGCTGCTTTACGGTCGCGCGCCGCCGAGCCGCTGAGGCCCGGATTTCCTGGGCCTGCCTGTCCCCGAGCCGCCCGCCCAGTGCTTCAATCCGCTGTCATGAAAGCGCGATAGTCGGAGCCGATGGTGACCTTGCAACAGATAGCCTTTCACGCCGGCTGCTCGCTGGCGACGGTGTCGCGCGTCCTGAAGGGTGACGGGCCGGTCAGCGACGAAATGGTGCGCCGCGTCCGCCGTGCCGCCGCCGAGCTCGGCTACAGACCGCCGCCAGGAGGCGGCGGCGCGCGCAACAGGCCGGTTGTCGGCGTGCTGGTCCCGAGCGTCACCAATCCCGTCTTCGCCGCCTCGCTTGCCGGGATCCAGCATCGCCTGCAGGCGGCCGGGCACGGTGTCCTGATCGCTCAATCGAACTACGATCCCGCGTCTGAAGCGCGGGCGGTCGCGGCGCTGCTGGAGCAGCGGCCGACAGGCCTGATCCTGACGCTTTGCAATGCCGGGACCAGCGAGGCGCTTTCGGCCGCGCTGCCGCCGACGATTCTGCTCAACAATCGCCCCGTTCCCCGCTTCCCTGCCGCCGTGACCGTCGACAATTACCGCGCCGGCTGCGAGATCACCCGCCATATTCTCGCCCACCGGCATCGCCGCATCCTATTCGTTTCCGGCCATTTCGCCTCCTCGGACCGCGCGCGCCTGCGTTACGAGGGCCATTGTGCGGCAATGAAGGAGGCCGGCCATACGCCGCTTCCCGCGATGGAGATTCCCTTCGTCGACGGCTACGAAAATCTGGATCTTTCCGGCGTCGCGGAAGTGCACCGGCCGACGGCGATCATCGCCTCCAACGACCTCTTGGCCGTGGGCGTCATTGCGGCCCTGCGGCGCGAAGGGCTGTCGGTGCCGACCGATGTCTCGGTCGCCGGCTTCGACGGGATCGCCATCGGTCGCCTGATGAACCCGCCGCTGACGACCATGGCCATGCCGGATGGTGACATGGGCGTCGCGGCCGCGGCCTTGTTGCTCGACATCGCCGAAAACGCCCAGCAATGCCGGCACCTCTGCCTCGACCATAGGCTCTATCCGGGCGGAACAGTGCGGATGGTGAGTGAGGAGAGATGATGCACTTGCGCGTGCGGGAGGAGGTGATTGCCGCTCACCTTCTCCCCGCGTCGCGGGGAGAAGGTTAGGGCAGGCGAATGAGAGGCAAATTGCCCTTATCGGCCCCATCAGCTCCGCGGCAGCAGGCTCTCCACTTCAGCCGCCGCATCGTCCAGCGCTTCCTCAGGCGTTGCCGACTGTTCGACGACGCGCGACAGGTTCTCGACGATCGTCTGGGTAACCTTGACGCCGTTCGTGCCCGGGAAGGCATACCAGGGGATCATCCGCGGCATCTGTTCGAGGCCGGCGCGGAACAGCGGGTTTTCCTTGTAGAAGTTGGCAAGGTAGTCCGGCGACTTCGCGGCGAGCTCGTTGTTCGGCACGTATCCGGTGCCCGGAACGACGACAGAGGCGCCATAGGGGCCGGCGGCGAACTTGGCGAATTTCCAGGCGGCCTCCTGCTTCTCCGCGTCGCGGGTCAGAATGACGACGGCGTTGCCGCCGGTCGGCAGCTTGCCGTTCACCGGGTCGATCAGCGGGATCGCCGCCGTGCGCAGGTCGAACTTGCCGCCGACATTCTTGATGGTGTTGCGGAGTGCCCCGGTCGTCTGGAAGGCGACGCCGACCTTGCCGGCGACGAAAGCTTGTTCACCAGCCTGTTTGGTGAGCACCGGCAGGCCGCCTTCCTTGACCATGCGGTCGAGCACCTCGATCGCCTTCTGCCCTTCCGGACCGTTGAAGGCGACCGTCGCCTCATCCTCGGCGAGCATCCGTCCGCCGGCGCCGAAGAGCAGCGCGGAGAACATCCAGTCGTCGCCCTGCCAGCGGAAATCGATGCCTTCGACGCCGTCGCCGAGCGCCTTGATCTTGCCGCCGAGCGCGATCACCTCGTCCCAGGTCTTCGGCGGGTTCTCCGGGTCGCCGCCGGCTTTGCGGACGAGATCGGCGTTGTAGTACATGATCGGGTTGGAGGTGGCGAAGGCGAGGCCGACCTGCTTGCCGTTAACCTGGGCGAGCTTCAGGATGTTCTCCGAGAAACCCTGCTCGGCCATGTTGCCGTCCTTCGCGATGAACGGGCCGAGGTCGACCGGGATGTCGCGCTCGTTGACCATCCGCAGGCGGTTGAGGCCGATGAAGGTGACGTCGGGCATCTCGGCCGTGCCCGCCTGGCGCATGATCGTCTGGATGCCTTCCTCGTACGTTGCGGAAGGATTGGCGAAGGTGATCCTGATCTCCGGATTTTCCTCCATGAACTTCTTCGAGATCGTGTCCATCACGTCCTTGAAGAAGCCGGGCATCGGATAATGCACCGTCAACACCGTTTCGGCTTCGGCCGGAACGGCAAAGGTCATCGACACCGCCGCGGCGGCGAGAAGTTGCCTGAAATGTTTCATGACGCTCTCCTGGTTTAACCGGTCAGCCCTTGAGACCGGTCATGGTGATGCCCTCGACGAAGCGCTTCTGTGCAATCAGGAAGGCGGCGACGAGGGGAAGGGTGATGATCAGCGTGGCGGCCATCAGTGCGCCGTAGTCGTCGCCGGCTTCGGCGGCGCGGAAGTAGAGAAGGCCGAGCGGCGGGGTGGCGTATTCCTGGTTAGTGACGACCACCAGCGGCCAGAACAGGTCGTTCCAGTGGGCGACCACCGAAAAGATCGCGAAGGCGGTGATCGCCGGCCAGGCATTCGGCACGACGACGCGCGCGACGATGCCCGTCTCCGACATGCCGTCGAGGCGCGCCGCGTGGATCAGGTCGTCGGGAAGCGCCCGGAAGAATTGCAGGAACAGGAAGATCGCGAAGACCGAGATCGAGAAGGGTGCGACGAGCGCCATGTAGCTGTTGAGCACGGAAAGCCGGTCGAAGGCGACATAGAGCGGCAGCGCGGTCGCGTGGATCGGCACCAGCAGCCCCAGCATCACCAGCACCATCATCAGCCGCGCGGCGCGGAACTTGAGCTTCGCCATGGCATAGGCGCAGGGGATGGCGACGACGACCTGGACAATGAAGATCAGTGCGCAGACGACGACGCCGTTCCAAAGCAGCGTCGGCATCGAGACGCGCGACAGCGCCTTGGTGAAGTTCTCGACATAGGACCATTGCTCAGGGATCAGCGCGAGCGAGGAGGAAAAGATTTCGCTCTGTGCCTTGCCCGCGGTGGAGATCATGAAGAGGTAGGGCGCGAGAAAGATCAGTGCGCCGAGCGACAGGAGGCTGAGCCGCAGGACGCGGCCGAGAGAAAGGCGGGTCATGCGTAATGGACCTTCCTATCGACGATGCGGTACTGGAGGAACATCAGGACGACGAGGATCGCGAGGAAGACGACGGTCATCGCCGAGGCATAGCCGACCCGGAGATAGACGAAGCCCTCCTGGTAGATCGTGAAGAGCAGCACTTCGGAGGCCTTGTTCGGCCCGCCTTCGGTGAGCGTCTTCACCGTCTCGAACACCTTGACGGAATTGATGATGCTGATCGTCGTGACGAAGAGCGTCGTCGGTCCGAGCATCGGCCAGGTGACGAGCCGGAAGCGGTCCAGCCAGGACCTGGCGCCATCCACCTCGGCCGCCGCATAGAGCTCGCGCGGAATTGCCGTGAGTCCGGCGAGGAACAGCACCATGTTGAAGCCGACCGACTGCCAGATGCCGATGATCGCAAGCCCGTAGAGTACGGTGCCGGAGGCGCCGAGCCAATTCGGGCCGGCAATGCCGAAGGAAGCGAGGAAGGTGTTGATCGGCCCGATAGTCGGGTGAAACAGGAACTGCCAGACCGTTGCCATGGCGACCAGAAGCGAGGCGACGGGCAGGAAATAGACCGTGCGGAAAAAGGCTTTGGCTCGCGTCTCGGCTTCGATCAAAAGCGCGATCGCGAGTGCCAGCGCGATCGAGACCGGCGTTACGACCGCCGTGTAGACCGCAGTGTTCCAGAGCGAACGGCGAAAGGTCCTGTCGCCGATCAGTTCGGCGTAATTCGCGAAGCCGACGAAGCGGAAGCCGCCATAGCCGAGCTCGAAATCGGTGAATCCGAGAACGATAACCGCAAGCGTCGGGAGCAGGATGAACAGGAACAGCAGCACGATCGCCGGCGTGGCGAGCAGCCAGGCGACCCGTCCTTCGCGCCAGTCGGCAAGGGCAATCGGCCTGTCGATCGTGACGCTAGCCATGGGCCTTCTCCAGCATCGAGGCTACGGCGATCGTTTGCGCCCGCAGCCGCTCTCCGGTCGTCGCAAAGAGCATCACGCGATCGGGCTCGATCTCGACGGATACCGGCAGACCTTCCGAGAGCGTCGCGGCCTCAACTGGGGCGACCTTGGCGACGATCGCTTCTCCGATCGCGTCGAGCCTTGCATGGACGATGACCTCGGAGCCCAGGAATTCGGTGCGCTCGACCCGGGCCTTGAGGATGCCGTCCGTTCTCGGGCTCAGGCGGACGAACTCAGGCCGCACGCCGATCAGGACCGGGGTCTCGCTCGGTGGCGTATTTTGCGCAGCGAGCGTCAGGGCGCCGAAGCGCACACTGCCGGACGCATCCATCCGCGTCTCCAAGACGTTGATGCGCGGTTGGCCGAGGAAGCGCGCGACCTCGATATGGGCCGGATCGTCGTAGATCTCCTGCGGCGGTGCGAGCTGCAGCAGCGTGCCGCCGATCATCACCGCGACGCGGTCGGCCATCGACAGCGCCTCGGACTGGTCGTGCGTGACGTAGAGCGTCGGCACGCTGGCGCGGCGGTGCAATTCGACGATCTCGCCGCGGGCGTGGACGCGCAGGTTCGCGTCGAGATTGGAGAGCGGCTCGTCCATCAGGAAGACGCTCGGATGGCGGACCATGGCACGGGCGAGCGCGACGCGCTGGCGCTGTCCGCCCGACATCTGGCCCGGCTTGCGGTCGAGCAGATGGTCAATCCTGAGCGACGTCGCCATTTCCCGGACCTGCCGCTGGATATCGGCGCGGATCTGCCGTTGCCCGGGAAGGAGGTTGCCGATGAACGGAAAGCGTTGGGCGGCCGTCAGGCGCCGCATGGCGAGCGGCACGGCGATGTTCTGCCCGGCAGTCAGATGCGGATAAAGCGCGTAGGACTGGAACACCATGGCGACGTTGCGATCGGCGGCAGCGACCGACGAGACCTCGCGGCCGCCGATGACGATGTCGCCGCCATCAGCATTGTCCAATCCCGCGACGATGCGGAGCAACGTGCTCTTGCCGCAGCCGGATGGGCCGACGAGTGCGATGAACTCGCCCTCGTCGGCCTCCAGGCTGACGCCCTTGAGGATCGCGTTGCCGGCAAAGGATTTGGTGATGGTGCGAAGCGACAGCACGCTCATTGCGCCGCCTCCGCAAGCTTCCTGGCGTGGCGAGGGTAAATCTCCTCGATCACGGGATCGATGACGTAACGGGTCAGTCCGGGGATTGCGACGATTTCGCTGTCGATGCTTCCTTCGAGGTGATGGAGGACTGCGCCGACGAGCCGCTCGCCCGGCATTTCGCGCTCCAGCGTGTCGACGATGAAGGAGGTCGGCGGCGCCCAGAGGAGGTCGGTGCCCGCATGCTGGCCCCGCCAGGCCCAGTGCAGGTGACCGCTTGCATGAAGTGCGACGTCGTTCTCCGCCATCAGTTCGTAGAGACGCTGGCGCTGCTGCGGCTTGACGCTCCAGTAGCCCGTGTCGCCCTCCAAGGGTTCGTCGACGAAGAGCGGCTTGTGCGCGAAGATCGCGACCCGGCGATCGGCTCGCGTGGCCAGCGTCTGCTCCAGCCATTGGAACTGCCGCTCCTCTTCCTCGTCCCCGTAGCCAAGAAGCAGGCTGTTGAGGCCGATCAGCCGCCAATTGCCGTGATCGGACACCCAGTAGTCGGGCCCGACGAGCCTTCGCCAGCGGTCGAGCCGCGCGGCATCGACCGGCTGGTCAGAACCGGGCAGGTGGCCGACATCGTGATTGCCGGGGACGATCAATACCGGCACCGACAGCTTTCGCATCAGCTCCATCGAGAAGACGATGTCTTCCTCCTGGTCTGCACCGTCGATGGTGAGGTCGCCCGTGTGAACGACGAGGTCGGCGCCGACCGTTTCGATCCAGCGGGCAACAGGTTCCCAATTGTCGTTGAAATGGGTCTTGGAGGGGCTGAGATGGGTGTCGCTGATCTGGACGATCTTCATGGGATTGGCCTCCGGCACCGGATTGCAGATGCGCCGTGCCGGAGGTAGTCCGTCCCGCTCAGCGCCGCGTGGCGCACTCATTAGGCGGCTGCCATGTCAGTTTGGTAACAGGCCTTCTCAGTTGTTTTTCAGTTTCTCCATGAAAGCTTCAATCTTCGGCCGAAGGCGGCCGGAAGCTCTGGAGAATTCATGTCGCTGACGTGCGGTGATATCATCCGGGCGCATTCAAACGGTGGCTGACCCACTTCAGGAGACTGCCATGACCCGCATCGTCGATCTCCGCGTCTTCGACCTGCGCTTTCCGACCTCGCAAAGCCTTGATGGGTCGGACGCGATGAATCCGGACCCTGACTATTCGGCCGCCTATGTCATCCTCGACACGGACCAGCCGGGGCTTGCCGGCCACGGCCTCACCTTCACCATCGGCCGCGGCAACGACATCTGCTGCATGGCGATCAGGGCCATGCGCCACCTTGTCATTGGCCAGGATATCGAGACCATTCGCAGCCAGCCGGGCCGCTTCTGGCGGCATCTGACCGGTGACAGCCAGTTGCGCTGGATCGGGCCGGAGAAGGGCGCGATCCATCTAGCGACCGGAGCGATCGTCAATGCCCTATGGGACCTGATCGCCAAGCAGGCCGGCAAGCCGGTCTGGCGGCTCGTCGCCGAGATGTCGTCGGAAGAGATCGCCGACATCGTCGACTACCGCTACCTGACGGACGTGCTGACGCGCGAGGAAGCGATCGACATCCTCAGGCGCGCAGAACCCGGCAAGGTAGAGCGCATCTCGACACTCGAGCGCGAGGGCTATCCCTGCTACACGACGTCCGCCGGCTGGCTCGGCTACGACGATGCGAAGCTCCGGCGGCTGGCGCAGGAGGCGGTCGACCAGGGTTTCAACCATGTCAAGATGAAGGTCGGGCGCGACCGCGCCGACGACATCCGCCGGCTGACCATCGCCCGCGAGGTTCTCGGTCCCGATCGTTACCTGATGATCGATGCCAACCAGGTCTGGGAGGTCAAGGAGGCGATTGATTGGGTGAAGGCGCTCGCCTTCGCCAAACCCTTCTTCATCGAGGAACCGACCAGCCCCGACGATGTCGCCGGCCACCGCAAGATCCGCGAGGCGATCGCGCCAATCAAAGTGGCGACCGGCGAAATGTGCCAGAACCGCATTCTCTTCAAGCAATTCATTGCCGAGGGCGCGATCGACATCGTGCAGGTCGACGCCTGCCGGCTCGGCGGCCTGAACGAGGTTCTTTCCGTGCTGCTGATGGCGGCGAAGTATCAGTTGCCTGTCTGGCCGCATGCCGGCGGCGTGGGCCTTTGCGAATATGTGCAGCATCTATCGATGATCGACTATGCCGCCGTCTCCGGCACCAAAGACGGCCGGGTGATCGAATATGTCGACCACCTGCACGAGCATTTCATCGATCCCTGCGTCATCAAGAATGCCGCCTATATGACGCCCGAACGGCCGGGCTTCTCGATCGAGATGAAGCCGCAATCGATCGATGCGTATACCTACCGCGCCCACTGAGTGCGTCCTTAGATCGGGACCGAACTGAGACGCGCGGCGCTATAGCGGCGGCAGAAGTGGGGTTGACGCGAATCAGAGGATGAATCATTTCTGTAACGGATCAGACCGCATATTCCGTATTTCAGCGTAGTTCAGCGATTGCTCTGTTAGGAAATGCGGCTGGCGCATATGTGCGGCCGGCAGGGGAATTATTTGTTCGCTTGCCGCGATTGCGCAAGGCACGAGGGGATTTCGACGATGGACATGACGGTATCGGCCGTGGACGCCGCAAGCGCAATCGACAAGGCGGCGACCGCCGCGGCCGGGTCCCGCAGGCCCGCCGACGAGGCGATCGCGGCCGATGCGCGGGCGCTTTCCGAACAGCTGAAGGCGATGCGCGACCGGCTGTTCGCGCCGACGGCAATGAAGACGCTCCGGAGCTTCACCTCCGGCGAGGCCGCCAAGCTGATCGGCGTTTCCGACGGCTATCTCCGGCAATTGTCGCTCGCCGGCGAGGGGCCGCAGCCCGATACCGGCATTGGCGGGCGTCGCTCCTACTCGCTCTCCGACATCAATGCGCTGCGCCGGCATCTCGCCGAACAGGCGCTCGCCAAGGGCAATGCCGCCAAGGCGCGCGGCTATGTGAACTGGCGCGACGAAACGCGCGGCGAGCATCTGCAGGTGATCTCCGTCACCAATTTCAAGGGCGGCTCCGGCAAGACGACCTCGTCGGTCCATCTGGCGCAATACCTCGCTTTGACCGGCCACCGGGTGTTGGCGGTCGACCTCGACCCGCAGGCCTCGCTTTCGGCGCTGTTCGGCTATCAGCCGGAGCTCGATCTCACCGGCAACGACACGCTCTATGGCGCGATCCGCTACGACGCCGAGGCGCGGCCGCTGAAGGAGATCATCCGCAAGACCTATTTCGACGGGCTCGACCTGGTGCCGGGCAATCTCGAACTGCAGGAATTCGAGCACACGACGCCGCAGGCGCTGAGCGCGCGGCAGAACGGCGCCGATGCCGGGCCGCTGTTCTTCGCCCGCGTGCAGGCGGCGCTCGCCAGCGTCGCCGACGACTACGACGTCGTCGTCATCGACTGCCCCCCGCAGCTCGGCTATCTGACGCTTTCGGCGCTCTGCGCCTCCACATCCGTCATCGTCACCGTGCATCCGCAGATGCTCGACGTCGCCTCGATGAACCAGTTCCTCTACATGACCTCGGATCTGCTCAGCGTCGTGCGGGAGGCGGGCGGGGAGCTCAATTTCGATTTCCTGCGCTATCTCGTCACCCGCTTCGAGCCGAATGACGGGCCGCAGGCACAGATCGTCGGCTTCATGCGCTCGCTCTTCGGCGAGCGGGTGCTGACCTCGGCGATGGTGAAATCGACGGCGATCTCGGATGCGGGCCTGACGAAGCAGACGCTCTACGAGGTCGGCCGCGAGAACTTCACCCGCGCCACCTATGACCGGGCGATTGAATCGCTGAACGCCGTCAATGGCGAGATCGAGGCCCTCATCCACGCGGCTTGGGGGCGCTAGATCATGGCTGGCAACAACCGGAAGAACGAATTGCGGGCGCTGTTCATGGGCGGTACGCCCGCTGCTACGCCGCAGGCCGCGACCGAGCAGACGCCGACCGGGGCGGGTGAGTTGACACCTGTCAACACCCAGCCCACCGCCCCGCGCGCCGCGTCCGGCGCCGTCAAGGCTATGGGCCTTTCGCTCGGCAGCATCACCCGCGAGGCGGAAGAGGCGCGGGTGCTCCGCGAAGCGCTGACCCAGGGCGAGCGCATCGTGGCGCTCGATCCGGCCCTCGTCGAGGCCTCCTTCATCGAGGACCGGCTGACCGACGGCGAGGTCGATGATCCGGATTTCCTCGCTCTCGTCGAGAGCATCCGCGAGAACGGCCAGCAATCGCCGATCCTCGTGCGTCCGCATCCGGAAAAACAGGGGCACTACCAGACCGCCTACGGCCACCGTCGCCTGAAGGCCGTGCGCCGGCTCAAACTGCAGGTAAAGGCGATCGTCCGGCCGCTGACGGATGACGAGTTGGTGCTGGCCCAGGGCAAGGAAAATGCCGAGCGGCGCAACCTCTCCTTCATCGAGCGCGCGCTTTTCGCCGCCGCCCTCGCCGCCCGCGGCTTCGACCGCAAGGTGATCGGCGACGCGCTTGCCGTGCAGAAGAGCGAACTGTCGCGCCTGCTGCAGGTGGCCGACAGCGTGCCGCACGAACTCGCCCGCGCCATCGGCCCGGCCCCCAAGGCCGGCCGCGAGCGCTGGATGTCGATCGGCACGTTGCTGGAACGGGGCGAGGCAAGGGAACTCGCCGACGCGGAGATAGGTTCGCCACGCTTCCGTTCGGTCGATACCGACCAGCGCTTCCAGCTCGTCTTTAACTGCCTGTCTGAGAGCGACAAGCCGGAGCCGGAAAAGCCGGAGGAACTGAAGGACGAGGCAGGCCGGGTTTTCGCGCGGCTTAGGCTTGATGGGAAAGCGCCGAAGATCGAGTTTCTTCCGGGCACCCATCCGGCTTTCCTCAGGGAGGCTGTGTCGATGCTGGCGAAATGGCATGCGAGCTTTGTGAAGAACCAGAACTCGTAGCGAAGAGGGTGGCCATGCCCCTCACCCTAGCCCTCTCCCCGCATGCGGGGCGAGGGAACACGGTCGCGGCAGCGGGATGGTGGCAAATCCGGGAGATAGCCGCTCGGCCATTCACCTACTCGTAATCCACCCACAATCCGCCGGCATCGGCCGAGCGGATGCAGTTCTCCACCCAGCGCACGCCCTCCAGGCCAGCGTCAACTCCGGGGAACACCAGATCCTCGATGCCCTCGGGCGCCAGCCCGCGGTTGCCGTTGATCGCCAGCGCGAAGCGCCGGTAGAGATTGGCCCAGGCCTCGAACAGGCCCTCCGGGTGGCCGCCGCCGATGCGGTCGTCGAGGCGGGCTTGCGGGTAGAGATAGTCCATGCCGCGTTCGAGGATGCGGACCGGCTCGCCCTGGATCTCGTAGGAAAGCTGGTTGGGGCGCTCGTCCCACCATTCGATGCTCGCCTTCGAGCCGACGATCCGGACCTTCTGGCCATGCATCGAGCCGGCATTGACGGCACTCGACCAGACATTGGCGATGGCGCCGTTGTCGTATTCCATCAGGGTCACCGCATTGTCCTCGAGCGGAGCGCGGCTTTTGACGAAACTCTGGCGGACGCACATCAGCCGCCTGATCTTCAGGTGCGGCAGGACCACTTCGGAAATATAGAGCGGATGCGTGCCGACATCGCCGAGCACATAGCTCGGGCCGGCGAATTTCGGATCGACCCGCCAGCGGGTCGACGGGTTCTGTTCCTCGACGGGCGCGCTGTGGAAGCCGTGGGCGAACTGCAGGTTGACGATGCGGATCTCGCCGAGGTCGCCGTTCATCACCATGGCGCGCGCCTGCTCGATCATCTGGTGGCCGGCATAGCCATAGGTGACGCCGACGATCAGCCCGCGCGCCTCGGCGAGCGCCTTGAGTTCCTTCGCTTCCTCGACGGTGAAGCAGAGCGGCTTTTCGCAGACCACATGCAGGCCATGCTCGAGCGCCGCCTTGCAGATCGAAAAATGGGTGTTGTTCGGGGTGGCGATCGACACCGCCTCGATGCCGTCGGCACGCTTCTGTTCCTCGGCAAACATCGTGCCGTAGTCTGGGTAGCTCCGGGCCTCGTCCAGTCCCAGATCGATGCCGAATGCGCGGCCGCGCTGTGGGTCGATGTCGAAGGCGCCGGCGACGAGTTCGAAGGTGTCGTCCCGGAGCGCCGCCGAGCGATGGATGTAGCCGATCTGGCTGCCGCGCCCGCCGCCGACCATGCCCCAGCGGATCGTGTTTTTCTTCTTCACTGACATTGCTTTGTTCCTGAATGCTGGTGTCGCTTTTCGCTGGTGCCCGTTTCACCCCCCTCTGCCCTCAATCGCACCTAAAATCCGACAGATCGCAGGTAATCGCGGCTTTCCTTCACGTCCGCGAGGCTGCCGGCGACGCTCAAGGGGTCGCGTTCCTGTTCGACGGTGATGAAGCCGTGATAGCCGATCTCCTCGAGGGCTTGCTTGACCGCCGGATAGTCGATGACGCCGCGGCCGATCGGGCACATCACCCCTTGGGCGCAGGCCTCGAAGAAGCGGATCCTTTCGCCAAGGACGCGGCGGAAGACCCTCTCGTCGATGTCCTTGAAGTGGACGTAATCGAGCCGATCGGCGTAGCGCTTCAGCGTCTCGACCGGGTCCATGCCGGCGTAATAGCTGTGGCCGGTGTCGATGCAGAAGCCGGCAAGCTCCGCCGGCACGTCGCTCGAGATCCGCTCGATCTCGTCGGCGAACTCGATATAGCCGCCGGCATGCGGATGGACGACGGAGCGCACGCCGTATTTGCTCCTCGCCAGTTCGGCGATCGCCTTGATGTTGGCGACCATGCCTGCCCAATCCGGATCGGAGAGCCGCGGCGCCCGGTCGGAATGGCCGGCGGCAAAATCGCGTTTGTCATGCCCCCAGTCCATGACAGTGAGATAGGGCGTCCGGAAGCGCTGGCCGGGGACCTGCTCCGGCTGCGGCAGCCGGGTGATGACGGCGCAGATCTCGTCGGTCTGACGCAACAGATTTTCGCCGTTGGCGGGCGAGACAAGATCGTCGAAGATCGTCCCGGCAACGATGAAGAGGTTGCGGTCGGCGAGCGCCGTGGCGACCTGTGCGGACTCGAGCGGCACATAGCCGTAGGGGCCGAGCTCGAGACCGCCATAGCCGGCGGCGGCCGCCTCGTCGAAGACCCGCTCCCAGGCGGGCAGATTTGGATTCTTGACGTCGTCCACGCCCCAGCAGCAGGGGGCCGTCGTAATGGTAATGGTCACGAATGTTGTCCTGATTAGGTAAGGTATGGCTTACGCTGTCTTGCCCGGCCAGTATTTGTCGACGTATTTCTGGATCTCCGCGCGCATGAAGCGGCCCGACTCGTCGGCGCGGTCCTCCCAGCCGAAGACGCAGGCGGTGACGATGCCGTCGAAGCCGACCTCGGCGAGCGAGGAGAAGAAGACGTCCCAGTTGATCTCGCCCTGATACATGTCCATGTGCTGGTGGATCGTCACCTTGGCACCGGGCGGATTGATGATGTAGCGAAGCCCCGAAGATGCCTTGTGGTTATAGGTGTCGGCGACATGGACATGGGCGATCAGCGGCCCGGCATCGCGGATCATCTTCGCCATGTCGTCGCCGAAATAGAAAGTGTGCGGGGCGCAATAGAGGAATTTGACGTTCTTCGAGCCGATTGTTCTCAGCATGTCGATCGCCGGATGCAGCGTCTCGCACCAGTCCTCCGGATGCGGCTCCATGTTGAGCGTCAGGCCTTCTTTCTCGAAGACCGGCACGAGCTCTTCCATCGAGCGCCACCAGGCCGCCTCGCTGTGCTCGTGCGTGTGCATGCCGCCGCAGCAGTTGGAGCGATGGCTGCGGTCCGGCGAGGGGCCGCGGCCGAATTCGGAGTTCATCGTGTCGCAGCCCATCTCGGTGGCGATCTCGATCGCTTCCTTCCAGTAACGCACCGCCGCCTGGCGCTCGTCCTCGTGCGGGCTCGCCCAACGATACATCGGCAGGATCGAGGCGAGTTGCACGCCGTGATCCTTCAGCGCCGACTTGAACTCGGCGATCCGCTCCTTGTGCGCGCGCGGCCGCACCCACCAGGGAAGGAAATCGTCGCGCGGCGACAGCTCGATATGGTGGTAGCCGAGCTCCGCCGCCTTGCGGCACAGTTCGTTGAGACCGAGGTGGCGATGCATATAGGGGTCGAGTGCGATCTTCATGTGTGCTCCTCCTTGATGCGCAAAGGATACCGAGCACCACCGCATCCCTCTAAATCTTCCTTGATCAAATTTGATCATTCCTGGATGCTGAACCGGAGAGAATTTCCCGGGAGCAAGCTCATTGGTGAAAGTGACCCTGAAGGATGTGGCCCGGGAGGCGCGCGTTGGCACGGCGACGGTCGAGCGCGTCGTCAACGATCGCGGCGGGGTTCGTCCGGAAACGGTCGAGCGGGTGTTCCTCGCGGTCCGAAAACTGGACTATCGGCATAAGATGCCGGAGGCGCATCGCGGGCTGATCCGGATCGAGGTTATCCTGGTTCGCCCCGAGACGAGCTTCTACTCGCGCATGAACCAGGCCTTCGAGCGGATCGCCGCCCTGCTTGACAAGAGCGTCACGGTTCACCGCACCTTCGCGCGCGAGAACGACCCGGTCGAATTCGCTCACCACATCGCCAATCCGGCGGTCCGCCGTTCGGCGCTCATCGTCGTGGCGCCGGACCACCCGGAGGTGGTGAAGAGCGTAAGGGCGGCGGCGCGCCAGGGCACGCCCGTGGTGCAGATCATGACCCGACCAGTGCCGGAGCTCCCTTATGTCGGCATCGACAATTACGCGGCGGGGCGGACTGCCGCCTATTACATGTCAAGGATGCTTGCCGAACGCTCGGGGTCCTTCGTGGCGCTCTGCCACAGCGGCGCCTACGAGAATCACAAGGAACGCATCCGCGGCTTTTCCGCCTATCTCGCCAACCACCCTGGCGACCACCTCTTCACGCAGGTGATGTTCGATTACGACGACGACTTCAACTCGATGGAGCTCCTGCGCGGGGCGCTCCGCAAGGATCCGGGGATCATCGGCCTCTACACCGCCGGCGGCGACAACCGCTCCGTCGCCGCGGTGCTGAAGGAGCATGCGTCGCGCCGCATCTTCTGGGTCGGTCACGAGCTCTCCGGACAATCGCGCGGCGCTCTTCGCGAGGGGATCATGTCGATCGTCCTCGACCAGGCGCCGGAAATCCAGGCGCGCCGCGCGATCGACCTGACATTGCGGTCGCTTGGCCTGATCAATGTCGAGGTGAGCCCCGAGCCGGTACGATTTCTGACGATCACGCCGGAGAACGTCTGACGGTTTCCGGGCGAGCCTCTGCGCAAGGGCAGCAGCGGCTTGCGCCAGTCTCGCTCATGCCCGAACCGGCTGTGGCCTTCTCCTGTTGATCAGCCGCTTGGCGAGTTTTTGCCCGGGTCTTTCAATGGCGAAGAAGGTGGTACAGGCAGCCGCATAGACCAAAGGCACAAGAATCAGGGCGACGGCGGCGAAGCGCGCGGCCGGCGAGATCGTTTCGCCGAAGGCGCCAATGAAATAGGCGGCAATCGGCTGCAGAAAGATGAGGTGCCAGAGATAGGCCCCGAACGACAGTTCCCCCAGCCAGTGGAAGAACCTGTTTCCGAGGGACGATGACACGGCACGAAGCCTCTCGCCTAGCGCCCCTCCGGCCAGGCGATCATGGAGCAGGGCGAAAAACACCCCGACAAGCGTGACCCGCATCAGGGTCTTCGTCGCCGCCACGTCGCCGCCGATCGGCAGCAGCACGAGCGCCAGGGCGGCGGCGCCGTAGAGGAAGGTCTTGGATCTCTCCGCGTCAAGGCCGAGCGCCAGCAGCATTCCGCAAAGGAAGACATGCATCTTCAACGGCAGGAAGGCGGGCATCGGGAAGTGTACCCCCGACAGACCGGCCGTCGAGACGATCGCGACGGCGATAGCGGCAGTAATGAGCGCGCCCTTCAGCCAACCGCATCTCTTCAACAGAAGCATGACGAAGGGAAAGGCCGCGTAAAACTGCATTTCGAGGCCGATGCTCCAGTCGGGCAGTGGCGTCCTGTAGGCATAATCGGGAGAGAGGCCGAACAGAAAGCTTAAATGCATCAGCCCATTCGTCAGGCCGTTGTCGAGGTAGCGCGCCGGCGACTGCGGTGCTTTGTCGAGAAAGCCGTCGATGATCATCCTCGATTCGAACAGCCAGGGACCGAGCGCAAAAGCCACGGCCAGAAGGAGATAATAAAGCGGCGCAATTCTCAGGAACCGGCGGATCCAGAAGCTCGCCCAGGTCGACGGCAGTTCCCACGGCTCTTTTGCTGCCCGCAGCTGATAGTGAAACACCATCAGGAAGCCGGAAAGTATGATGAAGAGATCGACGCCGAGATCGGGCTCCGACAGAACCGGCAGGCGCCAGCCCGTCAGCAACAGCGCATGGCCGACCATCACCCAGAGGGATGCCAGGCCTCGCAGCCCATCCAGGCAATCGATTCGGGTATTGCGGGTATCATAGTCGGCCATCAGTACACTTCGTCCTTGTTTGCAACTAAAGGTTACTGCCGCGCGCTATGTTGCGACGCACAAGGGCATGCCTAGAGGCGGACTAAGGCGATACTAAGTAAAGATGGAGGGCCCGGGCACCGAGGCGACGACGAAAAGCGCGGCGGAGCCGTGGGCCCTTCGATCAGCCGCGACCGGCCCGTGCATCCAGGCTAAATCCACCCGCACCGAATGCGGCGATCTGCAGAAAGCCGCCGGCGATCGCGATGTTCTTCATGAAGTGGATCAGCTGATTCTGATCGTCGAATTCCATGTGGAAGCCGAGCGCAGAGGCGAGCGTGAAGGCTGCCAGGAGAAATGCTGCCAACCTCGTCTGATAGCCCAGGATCAGCAGGATGCCGCCGCCGAGTTCGGCGACCAGGGCGCCGGCATAGGCGGGAATGGGAAACGGCAGGTTGGCCGCCGAAATATAGGAGATGGTGCCGGAGGGATCGGCCAGTTTTTCCACCCCCGAAACGACGAAGATGACGGCGAGGAGCAGGCGGCCAACAAAGGCAAGCGAATTCTGAAGTGAGGCGTTGTTGCTCATGTCAGTTCCTTTCCGGCAATGACGGTCGCTATTTTACACGGATGAGGAATTCGAGCTCCGGAACTTTTCGCCCTTGATGCTGTTGGGCCTTGATTGGCCCGCCTGATCCAGGGTGCCAAAACTGACGCCGGGCGGGCTTCGGAGGAAGCCATGATCCGCGCATTACCCACCCTTTTTCTTCCGCGCCGCCGCCTGTTGCAATTGGGCCTCGGAGCAACGCTCGCCTCGACCGCGGGCCTCGTTCGTGTCTCGCGCGCGGATGAACCAGCAGAACTGAAGGACGAGGATATATTCCAGTTCGCGTTGAACCTCGAATATATGGAAGCCGAGTATTACCTGCGCGGCACGACCGGCAAAGGCATTGACGACGCCGATGCGGGTGGAGATGCCGGTGCCGTGACCGGCGGCAAGCAGGTTTCGTTCGATACGCCTGCGGTCGGCGAGTTCATGAGCGAGGTGGCGGAAAACGAACTTGCTCACGTCCGGTTCTATCGCAAGACCCTTGGCGACGATGCCGTGTCGCGGCCGGCCATCGATTTTGATGCCGGTTTCGCAGCCGTCGCGAAGGCGGCGGGGCTCGGGGAGGATTTCGATCCCTTCGGCAACGAGATGAACTTCGTGCTCGGCGGCATGCTGTTCGAGGATGTCGGCGTGACCGCCTATGCCGGCGCCGCAACGGTCTTGAAGAACGAGGAGTTTCTCGCTGCCGCCGCCGGAATCCTCGCGGTCGAGGCCTACCACATGGGCATGGCCCGCTCGACGCTCTACCGGATGGGCGAGACGGCCTGGAAGGCGGCCGCCGCGGTTTCCGATGCCCGCGACAAGATCGACGGATCGGACGACAAGGACCAGGGCCTGCAATTGGAGGGCAAGGCGAACATTGTTCCTTCGACGCCCGATGCGATCGCCTTCACCCGAACGCCGCAGGAGGTGCTGCGCATCGTCTATCTCACCGATCAGGAGGGCGCCACCAAGGGTGGCTTCTATCCGAACGGCATGAATGGAACGATTACCAGCACCTGAGCGGATTCGCCGGGGCCGGCAGGGCGAAGGCTTCATCTTTCGCCTGGTCCGGCCCTCGGCGCTTTGCCACACACGACAGAAATTCTCCCGGTCTGAAACAGAAATTGAACGGCGGTTCTCTGCGCCGCGGGGTCCGTGCCGAAGGCTTGGAAATCCACGATAGAGCGGCTGGAAAGATGTGCCGGGAGAGCTCTCACAAGGGCAGGGGCATACCCTATGGCGGCGTCCCTGGAAGGGAGTTGTTAACCTTCATTTCCTATTCGCTAGGGACAGCCCTTTCGATGATGAATTTCGAGTTTCAGGCCATGCGTATTCCCCGGACAAATTTCTCGACGGCAGCCTTGCATGATGCAGATGAGGCGGATGATTTCGAGCATCCGTATCAGGGATCACCGGACGGTTCACACGCCCAGACGACCCGCGCCTCGGCGCAGGACCATCTGTTCGAGGCGCCGGATGCGCCGCGCCGGGGCGCCGGACATGAGGCGGACGAAATGGGATATGCCGGGCGCGCCGCGCGGCTTTACGGCCACGGCTCGGCCTATGCGCCGGCCCAGGTCACCGCCTCGACGCGCGATCCGCTGCCAACCCTTGCCGAGATCACCGGCCAGACCGACGGGCCGAGCTGGGAGAGCCACTTCTTCCTGTCGCCCAATGTCCGTTTTACCCGCACTCCGGAGCGCGAATTCATGAAACGCCGGGCATCGGCGGCGGACGAGAGCGGGGGAGGAGTCGAGGAAACCGGGGCGGAGGTTGCTGAACCGGATGTCGTCGCCGAAACGGCCCCTGCCGACGCGGCACCCGCTACGGTCGAACCTGAAGCGCCGGCCCATAGCCCCTCCGAACTCCTGCGGGTGCTGATGCAGCAGCTTCCCTCCTGGCGTCCCGCGCAGGGGCGCGACACAGCATTGGCAGAATCGGCTCTCGATGCGGAAGCAGTGGTGAAGGAGGAGGTTTCGGTGGCGGAAGAGCCGGAGGGAACACCGGCGCGCGCGGTTCCGGAACGGGACGCCGCCGAGTTGAACCCCGACCCCACGTCGGATTCGGCCGCCATCGTCGTCAGCAACGAGGGAAATGCCCATCTCTCCTACCTTTCCGATCACGCCTTCTTCGAATTCATGCCGCTCGAAACGGTGGCCGTATCGCAGGTCGCCGTCGAACCGGTGAAGGAACCGGCGAAAGCGCCGGTTCAGATTGCGACGGCGCCGAAGCCCGTCGCCGTGCCGCCGGTGGAAATCCGTCCGCAGCCGCCAACGGCGATCACCTCGATGTTCCGAGTGGTCGAATGCCGCCCGGCGGCGACGGCCGTCGTTGCGCCGGTTCCCGCGCCAGTTCAGATCGTCAATAGGAGTGCAGAAGAGGCCGTGACGGCCACGCCAGCGCCAGCGCCAGCGTCGGTGGAGCCCGCCGAGTCCGTCAAAGCCGAGGAGGACACGCCGGACCTGGACGTTCCGGTCACCAAGGCCGCGATCACCATGCCGGCCGTGGTACAGCGTTCCACCTCTGCCCTCCCGCCGGGCGGCCGCGGCGAACGCCAGCAGGCTGGCGACACCTACGAATTTCCGGCCAAGGAACTGCTGCAGGAGCCGCCGCAGGGCCAGGGCTTCTTTATGACGCAGGAGCAGCTCGAGCAGAATGCCGGGCTTCTCGAAAGCGTGCTGGAGGACTTCGGGGTCAAGGGCGAGATCATCCATGTCCGGCCCGGCCCGGTCGTCACGCTCTACGAATTCGAGCCGGCGCCCGGCGTCAAATCCTCGCGCGTCATCGGCCTTGCTGACGATATCGCCCGGTCGATGTCGGCGCTCTCTGCCCGCGTCGCAGTGGTGCCCGGCCGCAACGTCATCGGTATCGAGCTGCCGAATGCGACGCGCGAGACCGTCTATTTCCGCGAGCTGATCGAGTCCAATGATTTCCAGAGGACCGGCTGCAAGCTGGCGCTCTGCCTTGGCAAGACGATCGGCGGCGAGCCGGTGATCGCCGAGCTTGCCAAGATGCCGCATCTGCTCGTCGCGGGCACCACCGGCTCGGGCAAGTCGGTGGCGATCAACACGATGATCCTGTCGCTGCTCTACCGGCTGAAGCCGGAAGAGTGCCGGCTGATCATGGTCGACCCGAAGATGCTCGAACTTTCCGTCTATGATGGCATCCCGCACCTTCTGACGCCGGTCGTCACCGATCCGAAGAAGGCGGTGATGGCGCTCAAATGGGCAGTGCGCGAGATGGAGGACCGCTATCGCAAGATGTCGCGGCTCGGCGTCCGCAACATCGACGGCTATAACCAGCGCGCCGCCGCCGCCCGCGAAAAGGGAGAGCCAATCCTTGCGACGGTGCAGACCGGCTTCGAGAAGGGCACCGGCGAGCCGCTCTTCGAGCAGCAGGAGATGGACCTCACGCCGATGCCCTATATCGTCGTCATCGTCGACGAGATGGCCGACCTGATGATGGTCGCGGGCAAGGAGATCGAAGGAGCGATCCAGCGCCTCGCGCAAATGGCGCGCGCCGCCGGCATCCACCTGATCATGGCGACGCAGCGCCCGTCGGTCGACGTCATCACCGGCACGATCAAGGCAAACTTCCCGACCCGCATCTCCTTCCAGGTGACGTCGAAGATCGACAGCCGCACCATTCTCGGCGAGCAGGGCGCCGAGCAGTTGCTCGGCCAGGGCGACATGCTGCACATGGCCGGCGGCGGCCGCATTGCCCGCGTCCACGGCCCCTTCGTCTCAGACCTCGAGGTCGAGCATGTGGTGGCGCATCTGAAGACGCAGGGGCGCCCCGAATATCTGGAGACGGTGACGGCGGACGAAGAGGAAGAGGAGCCGGAAGAGGATCAGGGCGCCGTCTTCGACAAGAGCGCGATTGCCGCCGAAGACGGCAACGAACTCTACGAGCAGGCGGTGAAGGTGGTGCTGCGCGACAAGAAGTGCTCGACCTCCTACATCCAGCGCCGGCTCGGCATCGGCTATAACCGCGCCGCTTCGCTCGTCGAGCGCATGGAAAAGGACGGCCTCGTCGGCCCCGCCAACCATGTCGGCAAGCGCGAGATCATCCATGGTAATCGCGATCACGCGGCGAAGGCTGACGACGGCGAGATGGAGTGAGCGGGCGGCTCGCTTGGGCAGGCGACTGTAGAGCAGGCGCACCGCGGCGACCACCAACCCCCTCTGGCCTGCCGGCCATCTCCCCCACAAGCGGGGCGAATATGTGCGGCACGCCCATGCCCCATCAAAGGGCTCCGCCTGCATCTGCCTTCCGGTGAAGTGGGCGGTTGCCGCGAGTCCTCTCCCCCCCTTGTGGGGGAGATGGCCGGCAGGCCAGAGGAGGTCGGCGTCCCACCCGGGCTGACTTTGCGCATCATTGCGGCCAACCCATAAGCCCTGGTGAAAATATGCGCAGATGCTGATCTGACAGGCAAGCACAGCCGCGCCTGCGACGTAAGTCATTGAAATGAAGCGGCGATGATATTGGCACAACGCTTGCTTTCCAATCTTGTATGCAAGACTTGTTGCCACAGCAGAACGATCAGACCGGCATAGACGAAGCCATCGTCTCTGCAATCCTCTCCGCCCGCATTCGCCCCGGCACGCGGTTGGGTGAAAGCGAAGTCGCGAGCCTCTTCGGCGTTTCTCGCACCCGGGTCCGCGAAGCGATGATGCGGCTCGAGCAGCGCGGCATCGTCAAGGTTAGTCCGCGGCGCGGCTGGTTCGTCGTCGAACCCTCGGCCGAGGAGGCGATGATGGTTTATGCGGCGCGGCGCGTCATCGAGGCGGGGCTGCTGCGCAGCATGGAGGCGTTGACGGAAGGCGGCCGCGACACTCTTCATGCGCATCTGGCGGAGGAAAAGCTGGCGATTGCCGCCGGTGATCGGCAGCGGCTCACCTGCCTGATGGGCGACTTCCACATCCGCATCGCCGAACTTTCCGGCAATACCATCCTGGTCGAGATCCTGCGCGACCTGACGGCGCGCACCATCCTGATCTCGCTCATCTACCAGTCCGATTTCCACGCCATGCAGTCGCATCTCGGCCATTGCCGCATCGCCGCGGCGATGGAGGAGGGCGATTTCCTCAAGGCGGCAGAACTCTCCGTCGAGCATTTGGACGAGGTGGAGACGGGGCTGGACCTCACCCGCCGCCCTGATCCGCTGGCCGATCTCCGGCACTCCCTTTCGCTGCCGCCGCAGAACGCGGCCGCGTCGTCGAATGCACCCGGCAATGCCAAACCATGACATCAACAGAGGAGAATGACCCCCAATGCTTTCGAGAAGAGTTTTCGTCGCTATGGCGGCAATGGTCGCCGCGATCGGCTTCGGCTCCGTGGCGCAGGCCGATGCGCTCGACGACATCACCGCCCGCGGCACGATCCGCGTCGCCGTGCCGCAGGATTTTCCGCCCTTCGGCAGCGTCGGCCCGGACATGGCGCCGGTCGGTTATGACATCGACATGGCCAATCTGATTGCCGAGAAGCTCGGCGTGAAGGTCGAACTGGTGCCGGTGACGAGCGCCAACCGCATCCCCTACCTGCAGACCAACAAGGTCGATCTCGTCATTTCGAGCCTCGGCAAGAACCCGGATCGCGAAAAGGTCATCGACTTCACCGCCGCCTATGCGCCTTTCTACAACGGCGTCTTCGCCCCGGCCGATTTTGTGGCCACCAAGCCGGAAGAGCTTGCCGGCAAGACCATCGGCGTCACCCGCGGCGCCGTCGAGGATCTGGAACTGACCAAGGTGGCGCCGGCCGACACCGTCATCAAGCGCTACGAGGACAACAACGGCACGATTTCGGCCTTCCTTTCGGGCCAGGTCGAGGCGGTCGCCACCGGCAACGTCGTCGCCGCGGCGATCCTTGCGAAGAATCCGCCGAAGCGGCCGGAACTGAAGTTCCTGATCAAGAACTCGCCCTGCTATATCGGCCTTTCCAAGGAACAGCCGGCGCTGCTCGAGAAGGTCAACGGCATCATCGGCGCCGCGAAGACTGACGGCAGCCTGAACGCCATTGCGCAGAAGTGGCTCGGCACCGACCTTCCGGCCGAACTCTGATCACCCCAAGCCACTCCGCGCGAGCGGGGTGGCTTCACCGCCGTTTGCAAACAGGGGTGCGCCTTGAACTATCACTTCGAATTCGGCTGGCTCTTCGAATACTACCCGCAGATCATCAAGGGGATCGGCATTACGATCCAACTGATCGCCATCGGTGCCGTCGCCGGCATCTCGCTCGGCATTGTCTGCGCCTGGGTGAGGGCGCTCGGGCCCCTGTGGCTGAAGCCGGTGGTCGCCGCCTATGTGGAGCTGATCCGCAATACGCCGTTCCTGATCCAGCTCTTCTTCATCTTCTTCGGGCTGCCGTCGCTAGGCCTGCAACTCAGCGAACTGCAGGCGGCCAATATCGCCATGGTCGTCAATCTCGGCGCCTATAGCTCAGAAATCATCCGCGCCGGCATCCAGGCGACGCCGAAGGGCCAGTTCGAGGCGGGCGCCAGCCTCGCCATGACGCCCTTCGAGACCTTCCGCCACGTGGTTCTCATTCCGTCGCTTCAGCGCATCTGGCCGGCGCTCTCCTCGCAGGTCGTCATCGTCATGCTCGGCTCCGCCGTCGTGTCGCAGATCGCCGCCGAGGACCTGACCTTTGCTGCCAATTTCATCCAGTCGCGAACCTTCCGCGCCTTCGAGGCCTATATGGTTTCGACCGCCGTCTACCTGCTGCTGGCCGTCCTGCTCCGCCAGGTGCTCGGCACGGTCGGCTGGCTGATCTTCCCGAGGAGGGCAGCCAAATGATCGAGTTCACCATCTGGGACGTCCTGCGCAACCTGCTGCTTGCCAGCCGCTGGACGATCGTTTTGTCGCTCGTCTCGTTCATCGGCGGCGGCCTCGTCGGCCTGGTCCTGCTGTTCCTGCGCATCAGCCGGCGCAAGTGGGCGCGGGCGGTGGCGAAATACTATATCGAGCTGTTCCAGGGGACGCCGCTCCTGATGCAGCTCTTCATTGCCTTCTTCGGGCTTGGCCTTTTCGGCATCGACGTGCCGGCCTGGCTGGCGGCGGGGCTGGCGCTGATCCTCTGGAGCGCGGCCTTCCTCGGCGAGATCTGGCGCGGCTGCGTCGAGGCGATCGCCAAGGGGCAGTGGGAGGCCTCCGCCAGCCTCGGCATGGGGCGGCTGCAGCAGATGCGCTACGTCATCCTGCCGCAGGCGATGCGGATCGCCGTGCCGCCGACCGTCGGCTTTTCCGTGCAGGTGATCAAGGGCACGGCGCTGACCTCGATCATCGGCTTCGTCGAACTGTCGAAGGCCGGCACCGTCGTTACCAACGCCACCTTCCAGCCCTTCACCGTCTACGGGCTCGTGGCGCTCATCTATTTCGCGCTCTGCTGGCCCTTGTCCAAGAGCAGCCAGATCCTCGAAAGGAAGCTCAATGTCGCTCATCGAAATCACTGACGTGCGCAAGAGCTTCGGCGACAACGAGGTGCTGAAGGGCATCGATCTCGATGTCGAGCCGGGCGAGGTGATCGCCATCATCGGCAAGAGCGGCTCTGGCAAGTCGACGCTGCTACGCTGCATCAACGGGCTCGAGACCATCAGCGACGGCTCGATCTCGGTCGGCGGCGCCCAGCTTCTCGATGACGAAGCGCATCTGAAGGCGTTGCGCCTGAAGGTCGGGATGATCTTCCAGCAGTTCAATCTCTTTCCGCACCTGACGGTCGGCGGCAACGTCATGCTGTCGCAGATGGTCGTGAAGAAGACGCCGAAGCCGGCGGCCGAAGCGATGGCCCGCAAGATGCTGGAGCGGGTCGGACTCGACCACAAGTTCGACGCCTATCCGGACGAGCTCTCCGGCGGCCAGCAGCAGCGCGTGGCGATCGCCCGCGCGCTGGCGATGCAGCCGATCGCGCTGCTATGCGACGAGATCACCTCGGCGCTAGACCCGGAGCTGGTGGCGGAGGTGCTGGCGGTCGTGCGCGAGCTTGCCGCCGAGGGCATGACGCTGCTGATGGTCACCCACGAGATGAAGTTTGCCCGCGACGTCTGCTCACGGGTCGTCTTCATGCATCAGGGCCGCGTCCACGAGATCGGCCCGCCGGAGGAGGTCTTTGCCAATCCGCGGACGCCGGAACTTAAACAGTTTCTCGGCGTCCATTGAGCGAACGGGCACGGATCAGGGCCGCACGGTGATGCGGCCCTTCATGTTCGGGTGGTAGCGGCAGATGTAATCGAAGCTGCCCGGCTCCTGCAGCCGGAGGCGGCCCGATTTCTTCGCCGGCAGCAGCACTTGCGCGCCGCCCTTCACGGTAGCGGTGTGGATGAGGGAATCCTTGTTGATCCACTCGATCTCATCGCCGACTTTCGCTTCGATCTCCGCGGGCGCGTAGGCCAGCCGGTCGATCGTCACCTTTATCGTTTCCGCCTGCGAAGGAGCGGCGATCGCGGCCGCTCCGAGCAACAGGGTGGCAACGGCCGCGTGGTATACTGCCATGCTCATTTCAATTCCGCCGCGACGTGCTCGGCATGCTGCTGGTGGCCCTGGAACAGCTTCAGCCCCGTTTCGAGCAGGCTCTTGAGTTCGCCGTTCTGAGCGGCCGGGATCAGCATTGTTTCGAGCGCGCCGTTGACCTGCTTGTGATAGGCGACCTCGTGCTCGACATAGGCCCTGTCGAACTCGGCTCCGGAAAGCTTCGCCAGTTCCTGGCGCTTCGTTTCGGCCGCTTGCGAGAGCGCCTTGCTGGTGTCGTTGTCTTCGGGCGTGACATTGAGCTTCTTGACGAGGTCGAGGGCTTGGCTGTTCACCGCCTCATGGTCGCGCAGCATGGTCTCGGCGAATTCGACGACGGCCTTGTTCTTCGACATGGCGATCGCTTGTTTCGCCGCTTCGATGTCGAGCACGCCGGCCGTATAGGCGATATGGGCGATCTGCGGGTCCGTCGGCTTGTCGGCGCCAAGCGCCCCAGTGGCGCCGATGAAGAGGGCGATTGCCGTTGCAGCAGCTTTGAGGTTTTTGGTCATGGTGTGTTCCTTTCCTCGAGATCAGGCGTGAGCTTCAATCACACGCTTTGGATGCCTCGCGGGTGGAAACGTTCCCGTCTATTTGCTGTCCTTATTTGTCGGCTCAGGCGAAATGCGGGCGAGGACAGCCTCGGTCAGCCGCTCGCAGCGCTTGCCGGCGAAGGGGAAGGCATCGAGCAGCACCGGGCCGATCTGTTTTTCCAGTTGCTCTTTCAGCAGGTGCCGCGCGCGATGCAGCCGCGTGCGCACGGTTTCCGGACGAAGCCCGAGCAGGGAGGCGGTCTCGTCGTTGTTGAGCCCCTCAACCACGCGCAGCACGAAAACGCTCCGGTAGGCGTCCGGCAGATGATCCGTCAGCCTTTCGATAAGGTCGAGAATCTGTCGCTGTGCCATGGTCTTTTCCGGGTCGCTCGTGTTTGCGTTCAGCGGGAAGGCGATGATTTCCGCGTGACGCGATTGCCGCATGCTCTCGACGAGCGCCATCTGGCGCCGGCTCTTGCGCAGCCGGCCGAGCGCCTCGTTGATGACGATGCGGGCCAGCCAGGTGGTGATTGCGGCGTCGCCGCGGAATTCGGCAAAATGCGTGAAGGCGCGGACATAGGCCTCCTGCAGCACGTCTTCCGCATCATTGTTGTTGCGTACGATGCTCCGCGCGATCCGATAGAGCTTGCGGTTATGCGCCTGCATGACGGCGCGAAAGCTTTCGATATCCTCCGCACTGGGCGGGCTTTTCAGGCGATGCCGGGTCTCAACGCTGGGCATGATCGGCTCCCCATGGTCATGTTCTCGCGCATTGGATGCCGCATCGCGCGAAACGTTCCCAATCCGATAGCGGTATTATCGAATGTAGCGCGATGATGTCCGGATGCGAGCGTCGCGCGGACCGCCTTCGAAGATACCGTGAGAAGCGCATCAAAAGAGAAAGCCCGGCGCGGGAGGAGGTGCGCCGGGCTTTCGATCCTGATCGGCAACTGGGAGGAGGAGGGTTGCCGATCCCTCGACAGAGCCGGGAGGAGGAGTGCTCTATCGATAAGTCATACAATAATGTTGCGTTGCAGCAATTGCAAGCCCGAAACGCAAATTAATTTGTCTGACCGGTAAAAAATGATCTGGAATTGCGACGGCGGTAGGGCGAGCGGCGCGCTTGAATGGCTTGCCTTCAGGGCAAGCTGCGCCAGATTCGCAAGCGTAGGAACGAGGGAGGCGGCCATGGCGGATAAACGAAAGGCGGCTCTGGTGCGGATCACCGGAAGGGTGCAAGGCGTGTGCTTCCGTGTCTGGACGCGCGACGAGGCCGAACGCCTCGGCCTTGCAGGTTGGGTGCGCAACGAAAGCGATGGTTCGGTGACCGCCCTGATCGCCGGGGCGGACGCGGCTGTCGACACCATGCTCGGCCGGTTTTGGAAGGGGCCGCCGGGCGCCGCCGTCGCCAGCGTCGCGAGCGAGGATGCCACTGAGGCGCCGACGGGGTTTCGGATCACGCGATGACGTGGTGCGGAGCGGAAAAGACCCCTCCCACAACTGGAAGGACGGTACCGCACTCGCTCCTCGCAATCTTGACCTCTTGCTGGACGCTGCAACGGCCACCCGTTCCCCTCACTGTCTTTATTCGCAAAGGCTGGAAAAGGTCGGTCAGCGCGGCAGTTTAACCCTTTCCCTTGTTGGGGGGGTTAAAGCTGCGGGCTAAAGTTCCTACACCCGCTCCAGTGCCACGGCGATGCCTTGGCCGACGCCGATGCACATGGTGGAGAGCGAATAGCGCCCGCCGATTTCGGCAAGTTCCAGCGCCGCAGTGCCGGTGATGCGGGCGCCGGACATGCCGAGCGGATGGCCGAGCGCGATGGCGCCGCCGTTGCGGTTGACGCGCGGATCGTCGTCGGCGATCCCGAGTTCGCGCAGCACCGCGAGGCCCTGGCTGGCGAACGCCTCGTTCAGTTCGATGACCTCGAACTGGTCCTGCGTCATGCTGAGCCGCGCCATCAATTTCTGCGAGGCGGGCAAAGGACCGATCCCCATGATGCGCGGCGGCACGCCGGCCGTGGCGCCGCCGAGGATGCGGGCGATCGGCTTCAGGCCATGTTTCCTTGCCGCCGCCTCGGAGGCGATGATCAGTGCCGCCGCGCCGTCATTGACGCCGGAGGCATTGCCGGCGGTGACGGAGCCGCCGGCGCGGAACGGCGCCTTCAGCTTGGCGAGCGCTTCAATGGTGGTGGCACGCGGGTGCTCGTCGCGGTCGACGACGATTGCTTCGCCCTTCTTCTGCGGGATCGTGACGGCGACGATCTCCCGGCCGAGCCGGCCGTTCGCCTGGGCGGTCGCTGCCTTTGCCTGGCTGCGCACGGCAAAGGCGTCCTGGTCCTCGCGCGAGATTTTAAAATCCTCGGCAACGTTCTCGCCGGTTTCGGGCATCGAATCGACGCCGTATTGCGCCTTCATCAGCGGGTTGACGAAGCGCCAGCCGATCGTCGTGTCGTGGATTTCGGCGTGGCGCGAAAAGGCGCTGTCGGCCTTGGGCAGGACGAAGGGTGCCCGTGACATGGATTCGACGCCGCCGGCGATCATCAATTCCGCCTCGCCGGCCTTGATGGCGCGGGCGGCGGCGATCACCGCATCCATGCCGGAGCCGCAAAGCCGATTGATCGTCGTGCCGGGGACAGTGACAGGCAGGCCGGCGAGCAGCATGGACATGCGGGCGACGTTGCGGTTGTCCTCGCCCGCTTGGTTGGCGCAGCCGAAGATGATGTCGTCGACCGCCTCCCAGTCGACGGAAGCATTGCGTTCGGCAAGCGCCTTCAGGGGGATGGCGCCGAGGTCGTCGGCGCGCACCGAGGAAAGCGAACCGCCGAAGCGGCCGATCGGGGTGCGGATATAATCGCAGATGTAAGCGTCGCGCATTAGGCTGCCTCCTTGCCCGGGCCGGTGCCCTCATGGGCCTTCTTGGTGCGGGCGTTGATGTCGCGCAGCACCAAAAGCTCGGTCTCGGTCGGCGCTGGGGTTTCGATGACGGTCGCGGCGAACTTGATCGGCCAGCCGCAGTTCTCGACGATCCGCTCGCGGCTGACGCCGGGATGGATCGAGACAACGGACAGTTCCTTTGTTTCGGGGTCCGGCTCGAGGATGCAGAGATCGGTGATGACGCGCGTCGGCCCTTTGGTCTTGAGGCCGAGCCTTTCGCGGGTGTTGCCGCCCTCGCCGTGGCCCATGGAGGTGACGAAGGGCAGCCTTTCGACAAAACCGCGCTTCGACAGCGCCATGGTGATGAAGATGCGGCCGCAATTCGAGGCGATTTCCGGCGCGCCGCCGCCGCCCGGAAGGCGGATCTTCGGGTGGTCGTAGGGGCCGACGACGGTGGTGTTGAGATTGGCGAAGCGGTCGATCTGCGCGCCGCCTAAAAAGCCGGTGGTGATGCGGCCGCCCTGCAGCCAGTAGCGGAACATTTCCGGCACCGAGACGGTAAAGAGCGCGGTATCGCAGAGCTCGCCGTCGCCGATCGACAGCGGCAGCACGTCCGGTTTGGTGCCGACGGTGCCGCTCTCATAGATCAGCGTGATATCCGGCGCATGCGTCAGCCGGGCGACGTTGCAGGCGGCCGAAGGCGCGCCGATGCCGACGAAGCAGACGTCGTCGTTGGAAAGTTCGCGCGCCGCGGCGATGGTCATCATTTCAGTGGGGGTGAAATCCGTCATCATCGCCTCCCTCAGGCAACCTTGGCCGAAGTCTCGGCATGGCGCGCGTAGTCCTCGGGTCGTGCGTCGAGCACGTTTTCCTTGATCCAGGCGGTGAACGTCTCCCGGTCGCGGGCGATCTCGTCCCAGCGGATGTAGAAGGCGTTCGACCGCGGATAGTAGCCATGCGCATAGGACGGGAAGGCGCCGCCCGGTACATGGGCGACCGCCGTCACCGCCCAGCTCGGCAGCACCACGGAATTGGGAGAGGGCGGCGAGAGTTCGTCGACGATCTCCTCGACGGTGACGATCGAGCGCCTGGCGGCAAGCACCGCCTCCTTCTGCACGCCGACGATGCCTTCGATGAGCACGTTGCCTTTGCGGTCGGCGCGCTGCGCGTGGATGATCGTCACGTCGGGCCGGATCGCCGGCACGGCGGCGAGCACCTCCCCGGTGAAGGGGCAAGTGACGCTTTTGATGTTCGGGTTCACCTTCGGCAGGTCGGCGCCGATATAGCCGCGCAGCATGGCGAAGGGCAGGTTTGCCGCGCCCGCCTCATAGGCGTTCGCCATCGCCGCATGCGAGTGCTCCTCGATCTCGAGCGGCCGCGGCCACTGGTTCTCGACCGCGTCGCGAAAACGGTGCAGCGAGCCGACGCCGGGATTGCCGCCCCAAGAGAATTTCATGCCCCGGGCTGCGCCGACGCCGATCAGCTGGTCATAAAGAATGTCCGGCGTCATGCGGACAAGGAACAGGTCCTTCCTGCCCTGGCGGATCACCTCATGACCGGCGGCATAGGGAATCAAATGGGTGAACCCCTCCATGGCGACGGTATCGCCGTCGCGGACATTCTCCGCCACCGCCTCGGCGAGCGACATTATGCGAGCCATCCAACTCCTCCTCTGTTTGCGGCACGCGTCTTCCAGGAACGCTGGGTTCCGGCGACCGGCAGCGTCGGAAATAAGCGCTCATTTCAGTCAGTCGTCAAATATTTTGTGCGATATTTGACACTTGTTCATATAGCGCACAGAATACGGCGAATTTAATGAGGGTCGAATCATGCGGGAAACGGATTTCGTCAGCGGTTTTGCGCGTGGCTTGAAGGTCATCGAAGCCTTCGGCGAGGCGCAGCCGCGACTGTCGATCGCCGAGGCATCGAAGCTCACGGGCCTCGATCGCGCCACCGTCCGGCGCTCGCTGCTGACGCTCTCGGAACTCGGCTATGCCGATTACGACGGCAAGTTCTTCACCCTGACGCCGAAGGTCTTAAGACTCGGCCACGCCTATCTTTCGGCGACGCCGCTGCCGGCGATCGTCCAGCCCCATCTCGATCAGCTCTCGGAAAAGGCGGGGCAGAGCGCCTCCGCCTCCGTGCTCGACGGCACCGAGGTCGTCTACGTGGCGCGCGCCTCTCAGCGCCGGGTGATGTCGATCAACTTAATGCCGGGCTCGCGGCTGCCGGCCTATTGCGCCTCGATGGGAAGAGTGCTGCTTGCCGCGCTCCCTGAAAGCGAGGCGCGGGCGATCCTGGCGCGCACCGAGCTCAAGGCCAACACGCCGCATACTAAGACCGATCCGGAGGAACTGATGGCAGAACTTCGCAAGGTGCGCGAGCAGGGCTATGCGCTCATCGACCAGGAGCTGGAACTCGGGCTGTGTTCGATCGCCGTGCCGCTGATGAACGCGCGCGGGCAAGTGGTCGCGGCGCTCAATATCGGCGCGCCTGCGGCCCTTGTCGCGGCCGCCGAACTCGCGAAACGGTATCTGCCCCTGCTCAAGGAGACGCAAGCGGCGCTAAGGCCGCTGGTGCAATAGATTGCGCCCCCCTAAACCGCCGGGCCGGCGCTTACCTGGTGACTTCCAGGCCCAGCTTGCGGCGCAACTGCTCGACACGCTGCTTGAACATTGCGTGGCGTTCGCCCGGAAGCGTCGCCGAGAGGACCATTGCAACGAGTTGCTCTTTCTCGCGCTCGTCGAGTCGCGGTTTCAGCAACTCGGTCGACTTGTCGATCACCCTTGGCACGTCCGCGACCTGGTTGGTCGCCCATTTCGCGTAGACGATCGCCTCTTCGAGATGCTTTTCATTCGCGACGATTGCGCCGATTTCTGTGCGAACCCGCATTTCCAGCGCCTCCGAGACAACGGCGTCCTCCGCCGCAATTGCCAGGAGGACGGTGGCGGCCGCCGTGACGGGATCGTCGATGGCCGTGACTGGTGCCAGGGCGGCCTTCTTTCGTAGCTTGCTGCGCCTAAAGCTGCCGCGCACCCGACCGACCGCATCCGCCACTTCACCGGCCGCCTCACTCATGATCTTGAGGCGATACCACCAGAAAGCGGCCACGCCGAGCAAGCCGAACACTGCCAGAATGATGTGCATGGTCCAAAGCCCCCGCTCCGTCTGTTGCCGTGCGTTGACTATATGAACACAACTTAGACGACAAGTCGGAATGTTGGCGAAGCCGAACGGCAATCACCGATTCATGTCGCAACGGTTGCTTCTATCGGCGCCGTTGCTTCCTGAGTTTTTCCATTCTTTCCGGCGGGTCGATGAATAACACCAGCACAACCGCCACTGCTACCAGGATGTAGGGCGGAACGCCGGTGGTTGCGCTGACAAAGGCAGCAATCAGCATTGCGGCCGCAATATAGATTCCGATCGACAGGGGACTGGATAGCACGTTCCAAGTGAGATCGGACATACGATCTTTCCACCTGCTGTCGAACGCCGCCATAGCTGAAGCTCCCCATAAAATGGACCGGAAGGGGTGATGGATCGTTTTCGGTCAGCCGCATCGACTGCCGCAATACGTGTCGAACGAACCATACGGCAACTGACATCGCAGCGGATCGGACCTTTGGCGGCGGAAACGCCTCCCTTAATCGGACCAAAGTCCGTTAACTTGCCGGAGAAATCGTCACTGCGCGCCGCCGCATCGTCAATTATTTGCGTTGATGCTGCAGTGCGGCAGAAATCGCCTGCGTGGCCATGAATTCACCAAAACTTCGCGACAAAACGCTATTGCGGGTTGTCCCTGGGATGCGGGTGACACCTCTCGCAAGCGGCAAGCCGGCGACATTCCTCTGATGTCTGCCGGCTTTACACACGGGGATGACGGACCATGAAAGTTGTAGTCGAGAATACCGTCTGCTTGAACACCGGCGACGCGGCCATTCTTTTGGCGATCAGGCACATCCTGAAATCGGTGGCGAACGAGGACCTGGAATTCCTGGTGTTCGACAGCCAGCCGGGAGTCGCGGCGCGGCTTTATCCGAAGGAGCAATATCCGGACATCGAGCTCAGGAAACTGCCGTCGGAATCGATCTTCAAGTACAAATACGACGACAACACCGTCAAGAATGCGCTGAAGCAGGTCTACAACCAGGCGGTGTTCCAGGCACTGCGTCATCTCGGCAGCGGCAACTATCTCGACCGCCGTTTCTTCAGCGACGCGGACCGCAAGAGCCTGGCGCTCTACAGGGATGCCGATATGGTGATCACCACCGGCGGCACCTATCTCGTCGAGAACTATTCGCTCGAGCGGCGCATCAACCAGTTCAAGCTTGCCGAGATGCTCGGCAAGAAGACGATCTTCTTCACCCAGTCGCTCGGACCCTTCGCTAAGCCCTACAACCGCCGCAACCTGCCGCCGATTTTCGCCCGAAGCCCGCTGATCCTGTTGCGCGACGTCCGTTCGCGCGACCACATCCTCGATCTCGTCGACGATCCGTCGAAGTGCCATGTGGTAGCCGATTCCGTCTTTGCGCTTGCAGACGTTGAGCGGATCAAGGCACTGCTGACGATCGGCCGACCGGCACCGACGGGTCGCGTCGGCATATCCGTTCGGCACTGGCACTACGTCCAGGGCGGCGGCGGCGGCATGGACCGCTATATCCAGTCAATCCGCGAGATCGCGACGCGGCTGGTGCGCGACCACGGCAAAGAGGTCACCTTCATTTCGACCTGCCAGGGGGTGCCGGAATATGCCCATGACGATTCGAAGACGGCGAAGCTGATCGTCTCCGGCCTGGCGCCCGAAATTGCCGAGCACGTCACGGTCGACGCGGCGTTCCACACGCCGGAGCAGCTGATGGCGATCGCCAGGGAGTTCGACTTCGTCGTGGCGACGCGCATGCACATGATGATCATGTCGCTTTGCGTCGGCACGCCGGTGCTGCCGATCGCCTACGAGTTCAAGACCAAGGAAGTCGCCAAGCGGATCGGCGTCGAGGATGTCCTGCTCGACATCGATACGGTGACGCCCGAGGAGGCGCTCGGCAAGCTCGACCGCTTCGCCGGTGATCTCGACCGCTATCGCGAGGTCAGCCTCAAGGCGGTGCTTGAGGAACACGCCTCGGCAATGTCGGCGGCGGACCTCATCCGCCCGCTGATGGCAGGCTCATCGGCGAGCGGCGCTCAGCCCCTTCGTCAGGATGTCGAAGAGGATCTCGCGCGGCGCGCGTAGGGCAAGCGCGAACAGCAGCGCCAGCCCGTAGTTGAGGCAGATCGCCAGAGCCAGCGCGACGAAATCCGAAGAGCCGGTCAGGGCTATCGGCAGCAGCCGATAGCCGAACCAGGCGACGAGCGCCGAAAGAACGAAGAGGCCCTGGACGTAGAGGAAATCCCGCGCCGAGACCGGCCCGACCCGCTGCAGCAGCCAGGCAAGCACCGGGACGCGCAGGACGTAGCCGCTGATCGCATAGGCGGCTGCGACCCCGATCGCGCCCCATTGCAGGCCGACGACAAAGGAAAGCACCGTCGTCAGCGACGAATAGATCCCCCAGCGAAACATCGTCTTCGTTTCGCCCTGGCAGATGAAGATCCAGCCGGTGGTGCTCGAGACCGGCTGCATCAGGCTGGCGACCCCGAGCCAGGCGAAGATCGGCGCGACCGGCAGCCATTGTTCGCCGAAGAGGAGGCTGACGGTCGGCTCCGCGGCGCAGGTGAGCGCCGCAATGCCCGGCATGGTGACCGCCGCCAGCAGCCAGTTGGTCCGCATGTAGATATCGCGAAACCGGGGCTTGTCCTCCTGGATGCGGCTCATCAGCGGGATCATCACCCGCGACAGCGGTTGGGTGATATTCTGCAACGGGAAGAGCAGGAGTTTGTAGGCGCGGTCGTAGTAGCCGAGCTCGACCGGGCCGGAGAATTTGCCGATCAGGATGTTGTCGAGATTGCGCGAGAAGAAGTTGACGAGGTTGAAGCCGGTGAGATTGGCGCCGAAGGCGATGATGTCACGGTCGATCCGGAAGGCCGGCCGGCCGGGCATCCATCGCGTCGCCCACCAGGCGGCGAGAAGTGCCACGGCGGCTGACGCCGCCGGGCCGATCACCAGCGACCAATAGCCCATGCCGAAATAGGCGGCGGCGGCGGTGATCAGGAGCCCGACGACTGCCGCATAGACATCGTTGAGCGCCAGCTGGCCGAATTTCAAATGCCGGTTCATCAAGGCGAGCGGCAGGGCCGCCAGGCTGCCGAGGAGCAGCGGCAATGCCGCGGCAATGGCGATCGCCGTCATCCTCTGGTCGCCGTAGAAGGCGGCAATGGCGGGGGACAGCGCAATCACGACGAGGGTGCAGAGGAGGCCGACGAGGGTGCTGATCCAGAAGACCTGGTTGAGCTCTTTCTCGCCGATCTCCTTGCGCTGAATGACCGCCTGCTGCAGCCCGAGATTCTGGAACAGCCCGACAAAGGCGACAATCGGGCTCACCGAGGCGACGAGACCGAAATCCTCCGGCGCCAGAAGCCGGGCCAGCACCACGACCGAGACGAACTGGATGACCATGCGCAGAACTTGAGCGCCGCCGGTCACCAGGCCGCCGCGAAGGGCGACGCGGCCGAACTG
The DNA here is from genome assembly GCF_001651855.1 of Sinorhizobium americanum. Taxonomy (GTDB): domain Bacteria; phylum Pseudomonadota; class Alphaproteobacteria; order Rhizobiales; family Rhizobiaceae; genus Sinorhizobium; species Sinorhizobium americanum. The sequence goes on from NZ_LNQC01000053.1 coordinate 88,323, forward strand.
AAGATTTTCCTTGTTCAAGCGACAAGCCTCGATTGGGAGAATCGGCTGAGGATTCCGGCGAAATCGTCGTCGAGCGCCTGCATGTCGAACTCGGCCTCGACCTTTCGCCGGGCTTCCCGGGCGATATGCTCGCATTCGTCCGGGTGCTCGGCGATGAAGCGCAGCCGGTCCGCCAGCGTCTCGACATCCCTTTCGGCGGCGAGAAAGCCGGTCTTCCGGTCCTCGATCAGTTCGGGGATGCCTGAATGGGTGGAACTGACCACCGTCAGCCCCGCGGCCATCGCCTCCATCAGCGCTACCGGTATGCCCTCGACATCGCCGTTCGCGGCAGTGACGCTCGGCAGCACGAAGGCGTGCGAGCGCTTGAGCCATTGCTTGACGTCCTGGTGCGGAAGGCTGCCGAGGAACGAAACCTGGCCGGCAATGCCGAGTTCGGCGGCAAGCGCCTCGAGCTCCGGCCGCAGCGGACCGTCGCCGATGATTGTGTAGCGCCAGTCGAGCGCCGGGGCTTCGGTGCGGAGCCTGCCAAGCGCGCGGAGCGCGAATTCGATACCCTTCTTCTCCGCCAGCCGGCAAACCGAAATCAATTGCAGCGTCGCGCCGCGCCAGGATTTCCACGCATAAGGAATCTTTTCGAGGTCGATGCCCATATGGTGGACGGCGACTTTGGACTCTGGTGCGCCCGCCTCGATCAGCACGCGGCGGAAATAGTCGTTCACGGTCAGGTTCAGTGCGCCGTGCTCGAAAAGGTCGTTATAGCGGCCGAGACCCCGTTCCTTGAGCGGCACGCCGACATCGTAGCCGTGAAAGATCGTGACGATCGGCGGCGTCAGCCGTTTCCATTTCTTGAGCCGCGCCGCACGGGCGCCGTTATGGCCGAAATGGGCGACGATGACGTCGCATGCGTTCAATCTCGCGACCGAAGACATGTCGAGCGCGGTCGAGGCCTTGTCATAGAGTTTTGGCGGCAGTCGACCGATCGCCGGACGCAAGCGCGCCGCCGCACCCCACCAATCGCGCGTCCGTGCCAAGAGCGTCGCAAGCGGTTCCTGCTGGCGATCGGCAAAATTGTACTCCGAGATGCCGTTGCAGACGACTTCGACCTTGAAGCCGCGCTGCAACAGGCCGGCCATCTGGCCGATGACGAAGGTTTCCGAAAGCATCGGAAACTGACCGACGACGAATCCGACCCGCATGCCGCCTCAGGAGGCCTTGAGCTGGGCAGGGCGGCTCGCGGCGGCGCGTTCGAGCAGTTCCAGGAATGCCGCAAATTGCCGGGCGGGCTGCATCAGCGGCCGCTTGGCGAAGGTGGATGCGGCCTGCGACAGGCGCTGGTATTCGCTGTCGTCGCTCCAGAGCCTGCGAATGGCGCCGGTCCAGTCGTCGACCGGCGCATCATAGTCGAGCACGATGCCGCCTTCGCCGATCGCCTCCGGCAAGCCGCCGCGCCGCGAGCCGACCACCGGAATGCCGCTGCAATGGGCCTCGGACGCCACCCGTCCCCAGGCCTCCTCCCATTTGCTCGGCGCAAGCAGGATCTTCGTGCGGCCATAGACGGTCTTCATGTCGCTGGTGCGGCTTTCCAGCCGGACATTTTTCAGGGGCGCAATGATCTTCTCGATTTCCGCCCGATGATCATCGGAAAGCTTCCAGCTTTCGACGAAGAGGAAGGGAATGTCCGGGCATTTTTCGGCGATCCGGACCGCCAGCTCGAAGCCCTTCTCCTTGTAGGGATTGATGAAGGTCACATATTCGCCGCTCGTGCGCGTCGTGTAGGTTTCGGGATTGATCGTCGGTGGGATGACCACCGAATCGATGCCGAATTTCTGCTTGTAGGCGCGGGCGGTGAATTCCGAATTGGCGATGTAATAGGCGGAGGTCAGTTCGCGCAGATCGCCGGCGAGCTCGTGGAACTCGACGTTTCTGAGATAGATCACCAGCGGCACGTCATGGGCCTGCAACGCCTTGCCGATCGGCACGGATTTGTGGCACTGCACAACCGCGACATCGGGCTGCAGCTTCTTCACCGCAAAGGCAGCCGCCTCCCAGGGGTGCCAGGCACGCACGACCGGATAGCCGGGAAAGCTGTCCATGACGCCGCGTTCGCCGGACAACTTAAGCTTGACGCGCTGCTTGAAGCCGAACATGCCGTCGCCGAACAATGCGGCGAGCACGCCGGCCTCATGGCCGCGCTCGCGCAATTGCTGGACCAGGTGGTGGGTGCTCGACTGAACGCCGCCGCTGAATTCGGGATAGTAACCGTTTCCGCCGGCAAACAGAACCTTCATACGCTGTTCTCCTTCATAGAGACGTTTCGTCGTGACCGCTGACGCATCACCCGAACGGGGCGAGGCCGAACGCATCAACGCCAGAATGACGGCAATTGTTGGGTCGGCCGGCGATGGGCCGGCGCAACCTGCGATTTCGAGGCGCGCTCGAGTGTCGCCGAAGCGACCGGCGCGGAGGTCGCCAAGGACTTGGAAGCCTGTTCATCCGGCCGCAAGAGAGTGAACCTCCACCGAGCTGGGTGACCGTGCTGCATTGCTGCACTGCAACAAAGACTGTCACGGCAGACGCCCATAGTCAATCGAGCCTCATCCTTTTGGGTTAGCTCGAAAGACGCAGGCTTGATCGGTCGGAACGCTTGCTTGACGCGGCAGCTCAGCGAGCTTCAAATCAGCCTATAAAGACCAAAAGACGGGATGGTGCATCATGGTCGACGACGAACCGATACCGGAGACGAAGCTGACATCCACCAAGCGGCGCTGGGCGGCGGACGGCAAGTTCCTGACTGGCCGGATTGCTCGACCTGGGGCCGATCGCCTCCCGCCCGGTCAGCATCTCGTCAAGGACTGGCCCGTCCTGGACCTCGGGCAGCAGCCGCATATCTCGCTGGAAAACTGGCGGCTCGACGTGACGGGTGCGGTGGAAAATGCGGTTTCAGTCGACTGGGCTGCCTTCCAGTCGATGCCTCAAAGCGAGAGTCTCTCCGACATCCACTGCGTGACGACGTGGTCGCGCTACGACAATCGCTGGCAGGGTGTCGCGACGCGCGACCTGCTCGATCGGGTGATGCCCAAGCCGGAGGCGGAGTATGTGATGCTGACGAGCTTCGACGGCTATTCAACCAACCTGCCGCTCGCCGACTTCGCCGCCGAAGATGCTATTCTTGCGACGACCTGGGAGGGAGCGCCGATCATCCGCTCGCATGGCGGGCCGATGCGCCTCGTCGTTCCGCATCTTTATTTCTGGAAGAGCGCCAAGTGGCTGACGCGCATCGATTTTCGCAGCCGCGACGCGGCCGGCTTCTGGGAGAAGAACGGCTATCACATGCACGGCGATCCCTGGCGCGAGGAGCGCTATTCCGGCGATTGAGGCGAGAATCCCCGACTACCGTCTTGATCCTTGATGCTACAGTCCGGGTTCGAGAAGCGAATTCTGCCCAGGAGGAGAGCATGCGCAATTCCGCCTTGAAGAGCCTGTCCTTCGCCTTGTTCATCGCATGCGGTACGGCCTTGCCGCAGATCGCCGCGGCCGCCTCGCCCGAGCCGGTCAAGGCCGAGCGCGGCATGGTCGTGACCGCCCAGCATCTCGCCTCCGACGTCGGCGTCGAGGTCCTGAAGAAGGGCGGCAATGCCGTCGATGCGGCGGTCGCGGTCGGCTATGCGCTCGCCGTTGTCTATCCGACCGCGGGCAATATCGGCGGCGGCGGCTTCATGACCATCCGCTTCAAGGACGGCAGGACGACGTTCCTCGATTTCCGCGAGCGCGCGCCGCTTGCCGCCACCAAGACGATGTACCAGGATGACAAGGGCGACCTCGTCAAGGGCCTGAGCACCAACGGCTATCTCGCCGTCGGCGTGCCCGGTCCGGTGGCAGGCTTCGAATTCGCCCGCAGCCGCTACGGCACGCGGCCGCTGAAGGAACTCATCGAGCCGGCGATCACGCTGGCGCGCGAAGGTTTTCAGCTCGAGCAGGGCGATGTCGATACTTTCGACGGCAGGACCGAGAGGCTGGCCAAGGATCCGGCAGCCGCGGAGATCTTTCTGAAAGCGGGAAAACCGTTCGAGTTGGGCGACAAGCTCATCCAGGCTGATCTTGCTGCTTCGCTTTCAAGCATTGCCGAGAAAGGGCCGGACGCCTTCTACAAGGGTGCGATCGCCGACGCGATCGTCAAGGCGAGCGCGGAAAAGGGCGGCATCCTCTCCAAAAAGGATTTCGAGCAATATCAAGTGCGCGAGCTCGAGCCGGTGAAGTGCAACTACCGCGGCTATGACATCGTCTCCTCGCCGCCGCCTTCCTCGGGCGGTGTGATCATCTGCGAAATCCTCAACATCCTTGAAGGCTACCCGCTCTCCTATCTCGGCTATGGGTCGGCTGAGACGGTGCATGCGATGATCGAGGCGATGCGCCATGCCTATGTCGACCGCAACACCGCGCTCGGCGATCCGGACTTCGTCGACAACCCGGTCGCGAAGCTGACGGACAAGGCCTATGCGAAGGAGATCCGCGACAAGATCGACCCGTTCAGGGCCGGCGTCTCGGAGGCGCTGAAGCCCGAGGGTTTCGGCGAGAGCAAGGAAACAACCCACTATTCGATCATTGACGACGAGGGTAATGCGGTCGCCGTCACATACACGCTGAACGGCTCGTTCGGCGCCGGTGTCGTCGCGCCCGGCACCGGGATCCTGCTCAACAACGAGATGGACGACTTCACCGCCAAGCCCGGCGCGCCCAATCTCTACGGTCTCGTCCAGGGCGAGGCGAATGCGATCGCGCCCCGCAAGACGCCGCTCTCCTCGATGAGCCCGACGATCATCTCCAAGGATGGCAAGCCGTTCATGGTGATCGGCAGCCCCGGCGGAGCCCGCATCATCACCATCACGCTCGAGGCGATCCTCAACGTCATCGACCACGGCATGAACATCCAGGAGGCGGTCGACGCGCCGCGCCTCCATCACCAATGGCTGCCTGACAAGGTGTTCATGGAGCCCTACGCGCTTTCGCCCGACACGCTGAAGCTGCTCTCGGCGATGGGCCATGATGTCGAGATCGACAAGAACTGGACGATCTGGGGCCAGGCGACCGGTATCCTCGTCGGTGGCGAGAGTCTCGCCGAAATCGCGGAGGGCGGCGGCGCCCGCTATAACGGCGCCGCCGACAGCCGCATCGGCGCCGGCGCGGCGAGGGGGTATTGACGCACCGCTCTCAATGATGGCGAAACACCCTCTGGCCGGCAGGCCAGAGGCGGTAGCAATTGCGACCACTTGTCCGTCCGCGCGTTGATCCCCTTAATCTCTATGAGTTTTCGAAATCCGCCATTGCATGGCGGATTATTTTCTCCTATCGGAAACATGATTTAAATACTCAACATTGCTTGCGCGGCCGCCTCGGGGGACATCCGGGCGGACGATGGGCAGGCGCGTGCCTGGCATTCGGAAGGAGGTCACCATGACATCGATATTACTCGCACAGAGGTTCGCCGCGACCACGACGCTCGCAGGCGCCTCGGCGCTCCTGGGCATCGCACTCGCGCAGGCCCAGACCGCCTCGCCGGGCACCGCGAACAGCGGCGCAACGGCGCTGCAGACTCTGGTCGTCCAGGGCGGCGGGGCCATCGAGGGTGCAGAGGGTGTCGTCGAGACCGACGGCTATGTCGCCAAATCCGGCCGGACGGCCACCAAGACCGATACGCCGGTGGCCGAGACGCCCCAGTCGATGTCGACGGTCAGCCGCAAGCAGCTCGAGGACCGCAAGCCGCAGAACCTTAGCGAAGCCGTGAGCTACACGCCGGGCGTGCGAATCGGCCAATATGGCGCCGAACCCCGTTTCGATGCGTTCAAGGTGCGCGGCATCGACCTGACCTACACCGGCATTTTCCGCGACGGCCTGCGCCAGATCAGCAGCCCGAACGGCCTCTTCCGCCTGGAGCCTTACGGCGTGGAGGCGATCAGCATCTTGCGCGGTCCGGCAGCATCGATCTATGGCGCCAGCAGCTCCGGCGGCATTGTCGACATCATTTCGAAGCGGCCGACGGAGGAGCAGTTCCGGGAGGTCGAGATGCAGTATGGCTCCTACGGCCGCATGCAGGGCGCCTTCGACGTCTCGGGTCCGCTCGACCCGGAAAACACGGTACTCTACCGGATTACCGGTCTTGCCCGCGACGCCCGCAGCGAGATCAGCGCCATCAAGGATGACCGTCTCTTCATCGCCCCGGCCTTCACCTGGCAACCGGACGAAGGCACGAAGTTCACCCTGCTCGGCGAGTACATGGATTCGACGACGGGCGGCACGTGGGGCTACATCAACAACTACGGACCAGCCGGGTCGATCGGTGCCACGCCCGTCTATGGCGGCGATGCGCGCTTCAACGATTTCGACCAGGAGCAGGCGCGCATCGGCTATGAACTGGAGCATGAGCTTTCCGACAATGTGACGCTCTACCACAAGCTGCGCTTCTCCGACCTGTCGACGCAGCAAGAATGGGTTTTTGCGGACTTTCCGGGCATGGTGAAGGAGGACAACAGCGGCGTTGCTTCGGACAACTATCTGAAGACCGACTTCGAGACCGGCGCGCTCGACCACCAGCTCATCACCGGCATCGACTACAGCTACATGAAGTACAAGTCGCTGCAGGGATCCGGCCCGGATCTCTTCACCGACAGCTTCACCTATGTGCCCGAGCTCACCTACAAGGAGACCCAGCGGCAGAACTCAGTCGGCATCTACGCACAGGACCAGATCGAATTTGGTGCCTGGCGGCTGATGGCCGGCCTGCGCCACGACTGGCTGAACAGCGAGTTCACCACCGACAGTTCCGCCGGATTCTCGCATTATTCGCGCGACGACAGCGAAACGACCGGGCGCATCGGCCTCGGTTACGTGACGCCGTGGAATGTCATGCCCTATGTCAGCTACGGCACGTCCTTCGTCGCTAATCCGGGCGTGATCCTGTCGACCGGCGGAGTTTCCGAGCAGGCCGAGCCGACGATCGGCGAGCAATACGAGGTGGGCGTCAAATACGCGCTGCCAGACCACAACGCCCTCATCACCGCATCGGCCTTCAACATCGACCAGGAAAACGCTTCGGTCTACGAGACCTCGTCCGGCGTAAACCTGCTGCGCCAACTGGATATGAGGTCGCGCGGCTTCGAACTGGAAGCGTCCGCCTCGCTCGACAACGGCTTGAGCCTGATCGCGGCCTATTCCTACAATGACGTCAAGATCACCAAGCTCACCGCCGAGACGGTGGGCAACCAACTAAACTCGACGCCCTACCACACCTTCTCGCTCTGGGCCGATTACGAGTTCCAGAGCGGCACGCTCGAGGGGCTGGGGATGGGCGCCGGCGTCCGCTATCTCGGCTCCAGCTTCGGCGATAACCAGCATACGCCGGTGCTCGACAACGAGGCGCGCACCTTCGTCGACGCGTCGCTTCGCTACGATCTCGGCAAGCTCAACCCGTCGATGGACGGCGTCCGCCTGCAGGTTAATGCAACCAACCTTCTGGACGAGGTCAAGCAGATCTGCACGACCGGCTTCTGCTACTTCGACGAGGGCCGCAAGGTCGTCGGCAGCCTGCGCTACCGCTTCTGATGCTGCCGCGCGGCCCTTTCTCCGCCAACGTTTCGCCGGCCGTGGTCTTTCTCACGGTCGGCGGCCTCTATGTGGCGCAGAGCGTCATCGGCGGCCTGACCATGCTCGGCCTTCCGACCGTGCTGCGCAACCAGGGCATGCCGCTCGACCAGATCGGTCTCGTCTATCTCACCGTGCTGCCCTGGGCGCTCAAATTCCTCTGGTCGCCCTTTGTCGAGTGCTTCCGCCTGCCGCGCGTCGGTCGCAACCGGTCGCGCCTCATCGTCGCCTTCGGCGGCTCGCTCTGCGCCGCCGGCCTGGTGGTCATCGGGCTCACCGGTCTTTCGCCGCTGATGCCGGTGCTGGTCTCGCTCATCCTCGTCGCCTTCGTGACCTCGACGGTCGACATCGCCTGTGACGGCTATGCGGTGGAGACGCTCGCCAAGGAACATCACGGCTGGGGCAATACCGCACAGGTCGGAGGCGCCTATCTCGGCTCGGCGATCGGCGCGGGGCTCTTCCTCGTCCTCGTCGACCGCTACGGCTGGTCGCCGGCAGTCTATCTCATGGCCGCGGTCGTGTTCCTGCTCGGTCTTCCCTTCGCCTTCGGGCCTGCGACGCGCAGCGCCGTCGAGACGCGCCACCATGCGCCGTCGCTCGTTACCGCGCTGAAGCGCCCGGCGGTCCGCAGGGGCCTCGTGGTCGCGGCGATTTACGTCGCGGCACAGAAATGGGGGCTTTCGATGCTCGGCCCCTTCCTGATCGACTATGGCTTCGATCTCGCCACAGTCGGCGTGCTGAACGGCTTCGGCAGCATGGTGGTAGGGCTGGCCGGGGCGCTGGTCGGCGGTGCCGCCGTCCGCCTTTTCGGTGCGAATTTCGTGCTGACGCTGGCCATCCTTCTGCAGACAGCCATGCTTCTGGCCTTCGCCTGGTTCGATTTCACCGGCAGCGCTCCGACATCGATCGTGATCGGCGTTGCTGTCCTCTCTTCGTCGGGCGTCATGGCGCTCGGCTTCGTCGCCCTCTATTCCGAGTTCATGGGCTGGTCGGACCCCCGGCAGGCAGGCGTCGATTTCACCCTCTTCCAATGCGCGGACAGCCTCGTCAGCATGGTCGGAGGCGTCGGTGCCGGCTGGATCGCCGAGAGGTTTGGCTACTCCGCCTATTTCGGCATCGCCGCAGCGATCTGCTTTGCCGCGGCGCCTGTCATCTACCTGCTGATGCGCGGCCGTGCCACTCTCGCCACGGGCGCCGCACTCTAGCCCTTGGCCGCCACCGCCTCGGCGGCCTCGCGGATCGTCTGCATCAGGATCGACAGCGGCAAGGACGGGATCGCGTCGGTGCGCATGGTCAAGCCCACCGGACCCTTTGTCTCGCTGGTGTCGATCGGCAGCGCCGTCAGCAGCCCGTCGTCGATGTCGGTTGCGACGACGCCGTTCGAGATGATCCAGATGGCGTCGCTCGAACGGACAAAGGCGCGGCCGAAGGAATCGGACACGGTTTCGATCTGGTTCGGCAGGCCGGCAATGCCGTTGGCGATCAGGAAGCGCTCGACGAAGGGACGGATGATCGAGGCGCGCGTCGGCATCAGCACCGGATAGTTGCCGAGATGCGCGAAGACCGACTGCTTGCCGGACAGCAGCGGATGATCGGCGCGGACGGCGAACACCACCTGCTCGGAATAGAGGTGCTCGAAGGAGAAGCCGGTCATCCGGTCAGGCGCGGCGAGCCGGCCGACGACGAGATCGAGGTCGCCGACGCGGAGCTGCTCCAGGAGCACGGCATTCTCGCCGGTGACGATCTTGAGCCGGGCGCCGGTCTTCTCCTCGAGGAAGAGCGCGATCGCTCGCGGCATGATGCGTGTTGACACCGTCGGCAGCGCCCCGACGCGGATCGGCGGTCCGTCGCCGGAGCGCTCCTGCGAGACGGAATCGAGGCCCTGCCGCAGCGCCGTCAGCGCCGCGCCGGCGTGGCGCAGGAAGACCTCGCCGTAGCGGGTGATCTTGATGCCGCGTCCGTCGCGCTCGAAGACCGAGACGCCCAGCACCTCCTCCAGTTCACGGATCGTCTTGGTGACCGCCGGCTGCGTGACGTTCAAGAGATCGGCGGCCTTCACGACGCTCTTCTGGCGCGCGACCTCGACAAAAGTCTGCAGATGGCGAAACTTGATGCGCGCGTCGATCATCGGAAACATAACTTAGGAGTTAATGGATCGGCGCAAAATATCATTTTACCTAACCAGATGAAATCGCCAATTTGGTGGGGAGGAGACTTATCGTGCAATTCACCCGGATTAACGACATTGCCATCCACTATCGGTTGATCGGCGCCGTTGCCGAGAAGCCGGTCCTCGTGTTCATCAATTCGCTCGGCACGGATTTCCGAATCTGGGACGATCTCGTGCTACGCCTCTCCGATGCGTTCGCCGCCGTCCTCTACGACAAGCGCGGCCACGGCCTCTCGGATATCGGCCAGGTGCCCTATGCAATCGAGGATCATGCGACGGACCTTGCCGGTCTGCTCGACCGCCTCCAGGTCAAGCGCGCCATCATCTGCGGCCTCTCGGTCGGCGGGCTGATCGCACAGTCGCTCTACCAGCGCCGGCCGGACCTGGTGCGGGCGCTCGTGCTTGCCGATACGGCGCACAAGATCGGCACGGCCGAGATGTGGGACGGCCGCATCGCGGCGATCGAGGCGCATGGCATCGAGGCGGTCGCCGACGCCGTGCTCGAGCGCTGGTTCACGCCGGCCTTCCGCCGGCCCGAAAACGTCGCCTTCGCCTGCTATCGCAACATGCTGATCCGCCAGCCGGTGCCGGGTTACGCAGGCACCTGTGCGGCAATCCGGGATGCCGACTACACCGAAGCAACCGGAGAGATTTCCGTGCCGGTGCTCTGCGTCGTCGGCGATCAGGACGGTTCGACGCCGCCCGATCTGGTGCGCTCGACGGCCGGGCTCATCCCCGGGGCGCGCTTCGAGGTGATCCGCGATGCCGGGCATATACCCTGCGTCGAGCAGCCGGAGGCGCTGGCCGCGACGCTCCGTGACTTTTTCATCTCCCTGCCTGGAGACAAACGATGAGTAAAGCCCGATGATCGACAGCTCCGCCTCCGACCGTTATCGCCAGGGCATGGCGACGCGCCGCGCCGTGCTCGGCGACAGCCATGTCAACCGCGCCCAATCGGCGACGACGGAATTCGACCAGCCGTTCCAGGACCTGATCACCGAGGCGGCCTGGGGCCATGTCTGGTCGCGCCCGGCCCTGACCAAGCGCGAGCGGTCGATCGTCACCATCGCGCTGCTTGCCGCGCTAGGGCAGGATGAGGAGGTGGCGATGCATGTCCGCGCCACGGCCAATACCGGGGCGACCCCCGAGGACATCCGCGAGGCGCTGCTGCATGTGGCGATCTATGCGGGCGTCCCGGCCGCCAACCACGCCATCAAGATCGCCAAACGGGTGTTCGCCGAGATGGATGCCGCAACGCCGAAGGGGGAGTGACGATGTCCGAGACAGAAAACCGCAAGCGCGAAACAGGCGCCTTTTTCCAGCGCGACCGGGATTGGCACCCGCCGGCCTTCGCCCCCGGCTACAAGACCTCGGTGTTGCGGTCGCCACGAAAGGCGCTGCTTTCACTCGACAACACGATCTCCGAAATCACCGGTCCGGTCTTCGGCCATTCGATGCTCGGCGAACTCGACAACGACCTGATCCACAATTTCGCCAAACCCGGCGAAAGCGCCATCGGTGAACGGATCATCGTGCACGGAAGGGTGCTGGACGAGCGCGGCCGGCCAGTCGCTGGCGCGCTGCTCGAATTCTGGCAGGCCAATGCCGGCGGGCGCTACCGGCACAAGAAAGAAAGCTACCTCGCGCCCCTCGACCCGAATTTCGGCGGCTGCGGCCGGGCGATCACCGACGAGAACGGCTACTATGGTTTCCGGACCATCAGGCCGGGTGCCTATCCATGGCCGAACGGCGTCAACGACTGGCGGCCGGCCCATATCCATTTCTCGGTCTTCGGCCACGGCTTTGCGCAAAGGCTGATCACCCAGATGTATTTCGAAGGCGATCCGATGATCTGGAAATGTCCGATCGTCGGCACGATCCCGGATCGTCGGGCGATCGAGCAATTGATCGCCCCGCTCGATTGGGCGAACACCATCCCGATGGATGCGCGGGCCTATAAATTCGACATTGTGCTGCGCGGCCGCCGCTCGACATTCTTCGAGAACCGGCCGGAAGGCAATTGAGGGAGGGAACGATGGTTCAGGATCTGGGCTACCTGAAGGAAACCGCCTCGCAGACGGCCGGGCCCTACGTCCATATCGGGCTCACGCCCAATTTCGGTGGCATCTCCGGTGTGTTTGAAAGCGACCTCGGCTCGGCAATGGTCAACGACGAGACGCTTGGGCCACGCATCGCCGTAACCGGACGGGTGATCGACGGCGCCGGGGCGCCGCTCAAGGACGCGCTGATCGAAATCTGGCAGGCGGATGCCGCGGGCCTCTACAATTCGCCTTCGGAAACGCGCGGCGCCGCAGACCCGAATTTCACCGGCTGGGGCCGCTCTCCGACGAGCGCCGAGGACGGCACTTTCGTTTTCGAGACCATCAAGCCCGGCCGCGTTCCGTTCAAGAACGGTCGCCTGATGGCACCGCATATCAGCTTCTGGATCGTCGCGCGCGGCATCAATATCGGGCTCCATACACGAATGTATTTCCCGGACGAGGCGGCGGCGAACGCCGAGGACCCGCTGCTTCAGCGGATCGAGCATCGGCATCGGGCCGAAACGCTTGTCGCCGGCGGCCAGTCGCCTAATTATGTTTTCGACATTCATCTCCAGGGGGAGAAGGAGACGGTCTTCCTGGACATTTGATCATTGGCGACTCATCCCGCGTTGCCGCGCGCTTGTCGGCGTCCCCTGGCGAAGGGGAGGCCAGATCCTGGAGACGTGGAATGACCTACTCGGCCTTTGACCATCCCTATCTTTCCGGCCTGCTTGGTGACGAAGCGGTAGCGGCGGAGTTTTCCGCGGCCGCGGATATCCGCGCCATGCTTGCCTTCGAGGCGGCCCTGGCGCGGGCCGAGGCGCAGCACGGAGTCATTCCGCATGCGGCTGCCGACCGGATCACCGAGGCATGCCGCGCCTTTTCTCCGGATGTCGCTGCCTTGCGCCGCGGCGTGGCTGTTGACGGTGTCGCCGTGCCGGAACTCGTGCGGCAGTTGCGGCGCGCCGTCGGCGAGGAGGCGGCGGAGCACGTGCATTTCGGCGCAACCAGTCAAGACGTCATCGATACTAGCCTGATGTTGCGCCTGAAGGCGATCGGCGAGCTTTTTTCCGGCCGTCTCGGCGAGATCGTCGCTGTTCTGGAGGAGGGCGCCGGGCAGTGGGGCGAGCGGCCGCTAATGGGCCGCACGCGCATGCAGGCGGCCATTCCGATCACGGTGACGGACCGGATGCGGTGCTGGATCGAGCCGCTGCTCGACCACCAGGACCGCCTCGACGCCATGGATATCGACCTGTTCGCCGTGCAATTCGGCGGTGCGGCAGGCACACTGGACAAGCTTAAGGACAAGGCGGACGCGGTTCGCGCGACGCTTGCCGAGGAACTGGCGCTGATCGACTGTCCGCAATGGCACAGCCAGCGCGCAGCGATCGCCGATTTCGCCCACCTGCTTTCGCTGATCACCGGCAGTCTCGGCAAGTTCGGCCAGGACATCGCCCTGATGGCGCAAACCGGCGACGAGATCGTGCTGGCCGGCGGCGGCTCGTCCTCCGCTATGGCTCACAAGCAGAACCCTGTCGCCGCCGAAGTGCTGGTGACGCTGGCGCGCTTCAATGCCACGCAAATTTCCGGCATCCATCAGGCGGTGGTGCACGAGCAGGAGCGTTCCGGCTCCGCCTGGACGCTCGAATGGCTGCTGCTGCCGCAGATCGTCGGTGCGACCGCGGCGGCACTGAGGCTTGCTGCGGAACTTGCCGGTAATATCAAGCGCCTCGGCGCCGCTTGATTGTCAAAAAAGTCCGGGCCGCTTCCTGCGAAGCGGCCCGGCAATCAGTGGTAAGACTTGGGCAGTGTCGGACGGTCACGCCGACCGGGCAATATTCCAGTCGAGCCGGCGTACGTCCCTCTGCAATTGCGCGTAGGACGGGCCCGGTATTCTGCCGTTATGCATCGCCGCTACGTGCGTTGCGTCGGAGCGGATGTTTCCCTCCTCGCGACGCAACCTGTGGAAGGCGACGGTACTGAGCCTGCCGGAGGCGCGCTCCGCCTCCATGCGATGATTGGCGGCGCGAAGCTCGTGGAGGATGGCGGCAAGCCGCGGCTGTTCAACGTCGGCGGCGGAGCTCATCGGCCGGGCGTGCGGCGCGGGCGGGGCCACATCGTCGTTGCCGAATATTCCCTGGTAGTAGTCGCCGTTCTCGGGACCGGTCGAATTTGTACCTTCGTGCCGCCCGGCGGCGAAGGCGCCGCCGGCGGCGAGCGACAGAGCGAGGGCGGCGATTGCGGGTGTCTTGATGAGCGAGCGCATCTTTGCGTCTCCTTGAACTTGAGGAAGCGATGAGCTTCCGATCGGGGCTGTCTCATACCGTCGCGTCGCGACCCTTCTGTCGCCGGCAGTATTCAGCCTCGCATAAAGGAATAGCCCCGGAGACGGTGTGAGTCACATTAACAATAAATAAAGTTTCTCTGTCGTGATTTGCCAAAGTTTTGTCAAATTCCGGACGGCGGCTTTGTAAAAATGGCAAGAACCTACGGCGATCATCAGTGTTTCTAATTTTATGTCCCGACAGAAACTCTGGCGGCGGCCGGTGGTTATGAAGTATTGGTAATATTTCTGGCGTGCCATCATGTTCAAGGCGTTGCCTGCCGGGCGCGCCCCTTAGAGCAAGGGTGGATGCGGTTGAAGCGTATTGCGGGCTGAGGCACCCCCCTCTACCTCCCCCACCGGTGAGGAGATTGGCTGGAAACGCCCGCGCTCGCGTTCGTAATAGTGCTCGAGTGAGGGCAGCGCCGATTTGAGCTTGTCGAACTCAGCCGCGTCGATGCCGCCGGGGTCGCGGTACTTTGCTTCGATATAGGCGAGGTGCCGGCCGAGTGCTGCCTCGGAGGCGCCCTCGGCCAGCGTGAAAACCGGCGAGACCGTGTTCCGTCCCTTGACAGTGATGCGGTCGATCTCGACGACCGGGAAGCTGGCGGCGGCGAGTGCGGCCGTCCGTTCGCCAAGGAGCAGCGGGATGCCGTAGTCCTTCGACGCGCCCTCGAGACGCGAGGCAAGGTTGACCGCGTCCCCGAGCGCCGAATAGTCGAAGCGTCGGGCCGAGCCCATGTTGCCAACGACGCATTCGCCGGTATTGATGCCGATGCCGATGCGCAGCATCTTCGGCTGGCGCCCGGCCGCCTTGGCCTCGGCTTCGAGCTCGGCATTGACGCGGGCGAGCGCGGCAAGCATGTCGCGGGCCGCGGCGACGGCGTGAAGCGCGTGGTCGAGATCGTCGAGCGGCGCGTTCCAGAAGGCCATCAGGCAGTCGCCGATATATTTGTCGATTGTGCCGGCCTGATTCAGCACCGCTTCCGAGAGCGGCGTCAGCAGCCGGTTGACGAGCGTCGTCAGCCCCTCCGGGTCGTCCTTCATGTCTTCGGCGATCGTCGTGAAGCCGCGGACGTCGCAGAAGAGGATCGAAAGCGTCCGTCTTTCGCCGCCGAGCTTCAGTTGCGACGGGTCCTGCGCCAGCCGTTCGACGAGCGCCGGCGACAGATATTGCGAGAAGGCGCGGGTGATCTCGCGGCGGCGACGGCGCTCCTCGGCATAGTCGATGCCCGCCTGGCCCACCGTGACGCCGAAAAAGGCAAGCCCGGGACCGAGCGGCGAGACGAAGACATGGCCGAAGCGCATCAGGCCGTAGCTTGCGAGAAGGATCAGCGCGAGCGCGAAGGCGCCGTAGCCGAACGTCCTCCAACTGGTCGATTTCAAGACGACAAGCGCTGCGACCAGCGCGGCCAGCAGGATTGCCGGCATGGAAACAGGCGCGCCCGCTATTTTGATGGCGAGCCCGTGCACGAGATTGTCGTAGATGGTCGCCTGGATCTCCGCGCCGGCGACGAGGCCGCGCGAAAACACCGTGTCGGAGGTGGCGAAGGCATCGACACCGCCATCGGCGATCGACGGGGCGTTCTGCAGGCTCAGGCCGACGATGACGACGCGGTCACGGAACGTGCCTTCCGGCAGGAAGTTTCCCGGCTCGAGCGCCTGGTAATAGGAAACGGTCGGATAGGTGCGCGCCGGGCCGAAGGTCTGGATGAGCGTCTGCGCCTGCGGCTGCTCCGGGTCCGCTCCGGCGACTGTCGCGAGCGTCACGGCGAACCCGTCCGGATAGGGCGGGATTTGCCGGAGCGTACCGTCGCCGCTGAGATTGACCGAGGCGATGCCGACCTTCGCGCCTCTCTCGGTGAAGAGGGCGAGAGGCTCGGTGCGGACGAATTGTTCGGCCTGCGGCGTCTGGATCAGCGTCTGGTCGCCGGCGAGCACCACGTCTGGCCCAAGCACGGCGGCGAGTGCTGCGTCGTTTTGCGACTCGGCGGCGGGTTCGGCGAAGATCACGTCGAGGGCAATCGCCCGCGCGCCGGCCCTTCTCAACGCCTCGATCAGCCTGGCATGGAGGGCTCGCGGCCACGGCCATTGGCTGCCGATCTCCGCCATCGACGGTTCGTCGATCGCCACGATGATGAGGCCGTCCGCGGGAAGTGCCGGTCGGCCGATGATCGACAGATAGTCATAGGCGCGTAGGTCGGCGAGCGACCAGCTGCCGGTCAGCGAGGCAAGCGAGACGAGGGTCGCGACGAAGGCAGTCAGGGCGGCAAGCTTCACCCGCCGCGGCGAATGACGGATTCGATCGATCGTTGTGGAAAGGCTTTGACGGGCGCGCATCAGAACCGCACTCTGACAGTGCCCTTGACAGTGGGCCCCCAGCCGGGAACGCCGTTGCGCAGCTCGAATTCCTCGTCGAGCAGGTTGAACCCAGCGAGTTCGACTTCTAAGCGCTTGTCGAACCGCTCCCATTGGAGCGAGGCGTCGAGGGTCCAGAAGTCGTCGTGCGTTATAGAACCTTCAGAGCGCTCGCCAATGTAGTTTGCGGCTACCGTCGTCTTGATATTCGCGGTGTCGACCCAGGTCAGCGCGACTTGCCCTGAACTCTCCGGTAGAAATGGAAGGTCGCCGCTGCTGCCAGACGAGAGATCCTCGCTTTCCGTGCGGGCCACAGTCGCGGAAAGGCCGAGGCCGTGGCCGAGCGCCAGGTTGGCGGTCAATGCGACGCGGTCTATCCTGGCTTTGTCGAAATCAAAGTCCGCCATCGAAAACGGAAGGTCGACAGAGCCGTCGCGGATTTCCTGGTGCTGATAGTCGACCGCCGTAAAGAGCCAATCGTTCCATTCGGCGTCCCAACGGAGGGCGAGCGTGTCGGCATAGCCTTCGGTGCCGATCAGGAGCTGATTCGGCTGCAGCCCTACGATGCCGACGGGCGCCAGCGTGGCCGCACCGAAGTTATAGCCTTCGCGCTGGACAGCGGCGCGTAGCCAATGCCCCTCGGAGGGTGCCCAAGCGACGCCGAGTTTCGGCTCAAGGCGGATATTGTTGTCGTTGACGTCCTCGATGTAGCGGGCAAACAACGCGCCTTCGGCCCGCAGATCAGGCGTAATCTCATAGAGCCCGTCGACATAAGCCCTCACGACCCCTGTAGTGGCGGATGAGCTGGCGGAGGTGAATGGTACTGAATCGATGAGATCGTAACGTTCGGCCTTCGCTTTCGACGTAACGGCGCCGCCTTCGATGCCATACCGCAAAGTCAGGTTCCCATCTCCGTAAAGGTGGCTCAGCGCGCCGATATAGCTTGTTTCCTCTTGCTCACTCCGGAGGTATCTCAGATCGATAAAGGGGATGTCGGAGAAAACTGTCCGGGAGGTCTCGTCGATCTTCCTGTGGTTGAAGAAGAAGGCGGCGTTTGCAACGCTTTCGTACCCGAATGTGTGGCTCCAAGCGACGCCGGAGGTCAGACTCGAGGAGGAATACTCATTCAGGATGTCGCTAAAAAACGGAAAAAGGTCCGGGTCCGGAACGTCAAAAATGTTTCGGCTGTCGTCGAACTCCGCCATGTTCAGAAACGCGACGACTCGATCGTCTGGAGATGGCGTGGCGGTTAGATAGCCGTTGCCGCCGATCAAGCGCGACTCACGGTCCAGTTGCAGGCCGTCGCCCAGGTCGACAGCGTCGCGCGGCTCTTCCCATTGAAACGTCCCGTAGACACTGATCGGGAACGGAGACGCCGTAAATCCCCGAACTGCCGCTTCGCCGATCCAGCCCGCTTGGTCCTCACTCGCCGTAAACCCACCGCCAAGCTCCGTTTCAAAGAACGGCGATTGCAGCAAATTGACCGTCCGCTCACGGCTCGCGATCATGTGCGGTTCGATCAGTAGCCCTTGGATCAGAGCGGAGAAACTGGTGGCGTTCCCCGTGTTGCTGATCGCGCTCGCGGCGAAATCGTAAGTGTTGAAGAAGGGATTGACGCTGCCGCGAACCGCCTGGTCGACATAGCTCGCGCCGGTGAACGGGTCGAACACCGCATCGCCGTAATATTGCCCCCAGGCGTCGAGTCCCTGCAGCCGAAACGCATCATTCAGCGTCGAGCCTTGTTCCTGATTGGCGCCGAGCGCTGCCGAATCGCCACCGCGCGCGCGGGTGCGCCGCATGGCTTCCTGGGCGTTGCGGATGGCCGCGTCGGCATCATAGGCGTCGATGGCGATGGCGGTTCTGACTGTTGCCACGATGGGATCGTTCGGGTCCAGCCTGTCG
Organism: Sinorhizobium americanum; assembly: GCF_001651855.1. Taxonomy (GTDB): domain Bacteria; phylum Pseudomonadota; class Alphaproteobacteria; order Rhizobiales; family Rhizobiaceae; genus Sinorhizobium; species Sinorhizobium americanum. The sequence goes on from NZ_LNQC01000053.1 coordinate 106,753, forward strand.
GCATTGTCGAGCGCCTGGGTTGCCGGAATCCGGTCACCCTTTTCATAATGCGCGGCTGCGAGGAGGAGTTGGGCGTTGGAATAGGCGGGATTGGCCGTCGAGCCGGCGAGCAGGTCTTCGACCGCCTTGTCGACTTCGCCGTTCTGCAGGTGATAGCGGCCGCGCGCCACCAGGGCGACGTCGAACGAAGGATCGACAAAAAGCGCCGCATCGATCTCGCGTTTCGCCTCGGCCATCCGCATCTCATCCATATATTGGATCGCGAGATTTGCATGGGCGACGGGATCCAGCGGGTCCAGCGCGATCGCTTCCTTGAGTGCGGCCTCGGCGGCGCGGTTGTCGCCGCGCTCACTCTGAACGAGCGCCAATGAATTCCAGATGGAGGATGAGCCCGGGGCCGTCTTCAGCGCCCTGTTGAGATCAGCAAGCGCGCCGTCGAGATCATTTTCGATGTGGTAGCGATAATGGGCGCGGGCTTCGAGTGCGGTCGGATCTTCCGGATCAATCGCAAGAGCTCGTTGTACACCGTCTCGAAGCTCATCGCGATCGTCGAGCAAGAGTGCGAGCTGGGCGCGGGCCGCCGGTAAGGTCGGATCGTCGGGATATCTCTGCTCCGCCTGCTTGATGACCGCTATGGCCGCGGGAATATCTTCCCGGAAGCCAGCGGTCCAGGCCTGCGCCATGCCGGCGTACCGGCCCGCTGCAGCGCGGGGTGGCTGCTCTACCCGGTCTGGATCGGCAAGTCCGCGGGCGAAATATCCGCCGTAGGCCGCCATGGTGCGGCGGCTTGGATCGAGGCCGCGTTCAGCCTCCGCGAACAGCCGTGCTGCCTCCCGATACTGATTCGAGGATCCGGCAATCAACGCCCTGATGAGTTTGGCGCGCGCCGCCTGGGAGCCGGCCAATCCAAGTTTGGTTGCCTGCGAAAGGGCGGCCCCGGCCTTTTGGCGGCCATCGAGAGACAGGTAGATTTCGGCCAGCGCCAGCCAATCCTCGGCCGACCTGTTCGCGTCGGCCTGGGCCTCGATCCGGGTGCGCTGGCGGCGCATCTCGGGAACGCTGAGCGGCGTTGCCGGCATCCAGACAAAGGCGTTGCGCAGCGACAGATGGAAGAGCATCTGTTCGCGGTCCTTCGGCGTGACGATGACGATCTTCGTCGGCGCGCTGCCAATCGCAGCCACCGCACCTTCGCCCTGCTTCACCGTCACGCTGCCATGGGCGTTCTTCAGTTCGACGACGCCTTCGAGGACGGTGAGCGAGGTCTTGCCGTCGCCGCCAACGGTCATTGTCCAGTCGGTGCCGCGGATGGCGGCTGCGGCGGCGGGCGTGTCGATCACCAGACCTTCGCCGCCGCGTTCGGCGCGGGCCCAGATCGACCCCGATTGCAGTTCGAGATTCGTGTCGCCTCCACCGATCTGCTTGACCCGCAATGCGGTGTTACGCCCAAGCCGGATCTGCGTATGGTCGCGGAAGAGCACGGCGAGTGAGCCGGTGGCGTTGGTGCGGAGCACGTCGCCCGGAACCAGGTCCTGGGCGAGGTCGACGAATCGCCAGTTGGAGACGTCGACGAAGCGCACCTCCTCGCCGGATTTGCGAGCGATAACGGAGCCCGCCGCGGGCTGATGCCGCTGTACCGGCTCGGCATGCGCCGTCGATGACGCAAAGAGCGCCATTGCGATCAGCAAAGCCCCCGCTATTCTTCGCCGCATACCTGCAATTGCCCCTCGTTACACGGAATCCAGTGGATTTCCGCGGCAGAAAAGTCAAGCACCCAGTTTTGGGCATATAATGTTGGCCCTCCGGTGTAATAAAGAGGAGACAAGAAGCAGGGGAGCACGCATGGATACCGGGGGAAACCTGTACAAGCTCGAAATCTCAAGTGAAGCAGAGGGTCGGGAGGTTGCTCCGAGCGCCTATTACGATCATATCCAGAAGATCAATGATGTCTTCTCCGATCAGATCAAGATGTCCGATCAGAAGGCGGCTTATATCTTTACCTTCATGTTTGCCTTCTTGGTTTCCTCCGAAGAGGGGCGGAGCGTGTTTACTTGGCAGCGCTACATGGAAGGGGAGATGCTGCCAGCGATACTGTCTGCCGTCATGGCGCTGGCCTCGATCTTCTCGCTTCTCACCGCCATCCTCGTCGTGCTGCCGAGAAAAGGCGCCACTTCCACGACGCTCTTCTGGGGCGCATGGCGGGCGCATCGTGGAGAGTTTCTGGAGGCGGCGGGCCGCGGTGATTCGGCCTACCTGTTTCGCCAGTACGTGGACAATGCCGATGTGCTTTCGGCGATCGCCTGCAGCAAGTACCGCTTCGTCATCGCAGCGTTTCGCGGCCTGCTGATCACGGTGCTTGCCTATGTCTGCCTGTTGGCAATCCCCTGAACCCTGGCTGAGCCCGTCACCGATTTTCTCCACGGAGAAAATGGCGGACGTGACCTCGGCTGCCTTCCCGTTTTTACACGGAGTCGCGCACCCGCTCCCAGGCCTTCGTCAGGTGCCGTCCCAGCACCTCCGATAGCTTCTCCGTGTCGCGGGCCTCGAGCGCGGCGATCATTTCCTCATGCTCGGCGACTGCGGCGGCCCATTTTTCCGGACCCTCGTGGCCGATGAAGCGGATGCGTTTCAGCCGCGTCTGCAGCACGGCGTGCATGTCGGCGAGCGCCGCATTGCCGGAAAGCTGGGCGATCGCCGTGTGGATCTGCTGGTTCAGCTTGTAATATTGCAGCCGGTCGCCTGCCTTGTAGCGGGCCACCATCTCGTCGTGCAGCGCCCGCACCTGGGCGATCCCCGCGTCGCTGGCCGTCCCGCACGCAAGCCGCCCGGCAAGCTCCTCGAGCGACTGCAAGACGGTCAGCATATCCTTGACGTCCTTGGCGCTGAAGCGCTTGACGACGGCGCCGCGGCTCGGAACGAGCTCGACGAGGCCTTCGCTCGCCAGATATTTGATCGCCTCGCGAAGCGGCGTTCGCGACACGCCGAGCTGTTCGCCGAGCTGGCCCTCATGCAGGCGGGTCCCGGGCGGAAGATCGCCCTCGATGATCATGTCGCGCAGGTGGCTGACCAGGGTGTCGTGCAGCGCCGTGCGCCGGATCGGCCCCGGCCCGCCGTCGGGCCTCCGCTCTAATGGAGTGATTTCGTTCATTTTCCCGTTCTGCGCTCAGACCGGTAACCGGTCACTGTTCCCTCGACCGCCCGATTGAATCAGCGGTGCCTCATTCAAGCATGGAGACAGGTCCTCTCATCGTCAACAGAAAATGCTGCATACAGAATACAAAACACTTGATGCAAAATTTTGAATAACGTATGACGGTCCCGAGGCATGAAGACGGAGGACAGCTCACATGACGACCAATGGTGCGGCCGAAGCGAAGGGTGGGCGTCCGGTCATCGCGCTTGCCATGGGCGATCCGGCAGGGATCAGTCCGGAACTGACGGCGCGGCTGCTGGCGCTCGGCGATGTGCGTGAAGCGGCGCACGTTATTGCCATCGGCGACCGTCGCATTCTCGACGAGGGCGCCAAGGTCGCTGGCATTACGCTCGATCTCGAATCCGCTACGCTCGAGACGCTGGAGAAGGCCGGCGCGTCGCGTCACGTCTTTGTCGATTTGAAGCATCTTGATCCGGCCGACGTGGTGCGCGGCGAGGCGACGTTTGCCGGCGGTGCATTCGCCACTCGCAATTTTCGCGCGGGCCTGGAGCTCGCGCATGCCGGCAAGGCCGACGCGGTGTGCTTCACGCCCTTCAACAAGAAGGCAATGCGCTTTGCCTATCCGGGCTATGACGACGAGATCCGCTTCGTCGCCGACGTGCTTTCCTTCACCGGCAAGGTCCGCGAGTTCAACGTTCTCGAAAAGGTATGGAACGCCCGCGTCACCTCGCACATTCCGCTCAAGGACGTGGCGCGAAGCCTGTCGGTGGATGGAATTATCGCCGAACTCGAACTCACACGGGCCTGCCTCAGGAACGCCGGCCATGACGAGGCGCGGATCGCGGTCGCGGGCCTCAACCCGCATGCCGGCGATGGCGGCAGCTTCGGCATGGAGGAGATCGACATCATCGAACCCGCCGTCGCGAAGGCAAAAGCGCTCGGCTTCAACGTCGAAGGGCCGTTCCCGGCCGATACGGTGTTCGTCCGGGCGCTGAAGGAAGGCTTTCACGCGGTGCTGACCATGTATCACGACCAGGGCCAGATCGCCATGAAGCTGATGGGCTTCGACAAGGGCGTGACCATGATGGGCGGTCTGCCTTTCCCGCTTTGCACGCCGGCGCATGGCACGGCCTATGACATTGCCGGCAAGGGGATCGCCGATGTCGGCGCCAGCCGCGAAGCGATCCTGCTTGCGGCCCGCATGGCGAAGAAAAACCGGGGGCTCTTCGCCGCCGCCTGAATTCGCACGCTTTCAACACATGCCGGCGCCAGGGGAGGTCTTGCGCCGGATCCAACTCAACGGGAGGACCAGACATGAAGAAATCCGTCTCTATCGCATGCATGATCGCCGCAGCGCTTGGCGTGGCCGCGCCGGCCGCGGCCTTCGAGCCGAACCGTCCGGTGGAATTCGTCGTTACCGCGGGTCCCGGCGGCGGCACCGACATTTTCGCGCGCACCATCCAGGCTATCATCGCCAAATACGAACTGATGAAGTCGCCGGTGGTCGTTACCAACAAGGGTAGTGCCGGCGGCGCAGAAGGCTTCGTCTACACGGCCGGCTACAAGGGTGATGCCCACAAGCTCGCCTTCGGCACCAACAATGCCTACCTGCTGCCGGTTCGCGCCAAGGTACCCTACAAGGCCGAGGACCTGACGCCGGTCGCGGCACTCGCATCGGATGAATTCGTCCTCTGGGTCAACGGCAAGGCCGACTATGCCACCGCCGCGGACTTCGTCGCCAAGGCAAAGGAGGGCGGCTTGAAGATCGGCGGCAGCCAGTCGAAGGACGTCGACCAGATCTTGACCTCGATGATCAACGACGCGACCGGCGCCAAGATCAGCTACATCCCGTTCAAGAGCGGCGGCGAGGCGGCGGTGCAGCTTGCCGGCGAACACATCGACGCCAATGTCAACAATCCGAGCGAGAATCTCGGCCAGTGGCAGGCCGACATGGTGAAGCCGCTCTGCGTCTTCAAGAGCGTGAAGCTTTCGAGCGAAGCGAAGGTCGCCGGCGATAAGGGGTGGGGCGATATCCCGACCTGCAAGGAGGCCGGCATTCCGATCGACAACTATTCCATGCCGCGCACCGTCTGGCTGCCGGGCGGCGTCGAGCCGGATGTCGTGCAGTTCTATGCGGATGTGCTGCGCAAGGTTTCCGAGACGCCGGAATGGGCGAAGTATCTTGCCGATACGTCGCAGTCGCCGGTCTATCTGAGCGGTGAAGAGCTCAAATCCGCCGTCGAGGTGGACGGCGCCGCGGTCAGCGAAGTGCTGAAGCGCGAAGGCTGGCTCGCCAACTGAGGCTCAGGCGGGCGCCCAAGACCGAGCGGAGTGCTTGGAGCGGACATGCTCTTCATCCCGATCCGGCGCCCGCCACCGCTTGCGAAAGGTTACGATCATGAGTGAGAACAGTGCGAATGGAGTCTCCCGCTTCGCGGTCGAGCTTGGCGTCGCGGCGCTGACCGGCGGCTTTGGCGCCGCCGTCTGCTACGGTTCGCTCGATATCGGCGCCGGCTGGACCGAGATGGGGCCGGATGCGGGCTATTTCCCCTTCTATATCGGCCTTCTCATCGTCTTCGGCAGCCTCGTCAACATCGTCCAGGCGTTCCTCAAGCATCGCGGCACCGAAGAGATCTTCATGGATGCCGGGCGCGCCAAGGTGGTCGCTTCCTTCCTGCTGCCGCTCACTGCCTTCGGCGCCGTTTCCGCCTGGCTCGGGCTCTACGTCGGGACGGCGCTCTATATCGCCGCGACGATGCTCTTCCAGGGGCGCTACAAATGGTGGATCGCGCTGCCGGCAGGGCTTGGCGTCTCGCTCGTCTTCTTCGTCGTCTTCGAAATCGGCTTCCAGGTTCCGCTGCTGAAGGGACCGGTCGAGGCCTGGTTCGGGATCTATTGACCCGGGCAAATGCATTGCCTGCGGGAGGAATGACATGGAAAATATCGGTCTTCTGATCGACGGCTTCGGCCACATCCTGAGCTGGAACCACATTCTCTTGATGATGGTGGGCGTGACGCTCGGCATTCTCGTCGGCGTGCTGCCCGGCCTCGGCGCGCCGAACGGCGTGTCGCTGCTCCTGCCGCTCACCTTCTCGATGGACCCGATCTCGGCGATCATCCTGCTCTCCTGCATGTATTGGGGCGCATTGTTCGGCGGCTCGACGACGTCGATCCTTTTCAACATCCCGGGCGAACCGTCCTCCGTCGCCACCACCTTCGACGGTTATCCGATGGCCAAGGGCGGCCAGCCGAGCCGGGCGCTGACGCTCGCCTTCGTCTCGGCCGGTCTCGGGGCACTCGCCGGCGTGGTGATGATCACGCTGCTTTCCGGCTGGGTCGCGAAATTCGCCCTGAAATTTTCGTCGCCCGAATATTTCGCCGTCTATTTCCTCGCCTTTGCGAGCTTCATCTCGATGGGCGCGCAATCACCCTTCAAGACGCTCGTCTCGATGATGCTCGGCTTCGCGCTCGCCTCGATCGGCATGGACACGATCTCCGGCAACCTGCGACTGACCTTCGACATTCCCGAGCTGATCAAGGGCGTGAGCTTCCTGATCGCCGTCATGGGCCTCTTCGGCATCGGCGAACTGTTGCTGACGAGTGAGGAGGGCTTGCGCTTCGAAGGTATCAAGGCGCGCGTCAAGCTTGCCGAGATCGGCCGCACGCTGATCGAAATCCCGCGTTACTGGCTGACCATCGCCCGCTCGACGATCATCGGCATCTGGATGGGCATCACGCCGGCCGGTCCGACCGCTGCCTCCTTCATGAGCTATGGCGTTGCCCGCCGCTCGGCGCGCGACAAGTCGCTGTTCGGCAAGGGCGACCCGCGCGGCATCGTGGCGCCGGAAACCGCTGACCATTCGGCCGGCACCTCGGCGCTGCTGCCGATGCTGGCCCTCGGCGTCCCCGGTTCGGCGACCGCCGCGGTGATGATGGGCGGCCTGATGATCTGGGGCCTGACGCCCGGCCCGATGCTCTTCACCGACCGGCCGGATTTCGTGTGGGGCCTGATCGCCTCCATGTATCTCGGCAATGTCGTCGCCGTCTTCCTGGTGATTGCGACGGTGCCGCTCTACGCCTCGATCCTGCGCGTGCCCTTCTCGATCATCGGGCCGATCATCGTCGCGGTGATCTTCTCGGGCGCATACCAGGTTGCGAATTCCGTCTCCGACATCTTCCTGGTGATCGGTTTCGGCCTGCTCGGCTACGTCTTCAAGAAGCTCGACTATCCGCTGGCGCCGCTGGTTCTTGCCATGGTACTTGGCGACAAGGCCGAGGATGCCTTCCGCCAATCGATGCTGATGTCCGGCGGCAGCCTCAATATCTTCTGGTCGAACGGGCTGGTTTCCGGCCTGATGGCGCTCGGCCTGGTGCTGCTTCTTTCTCCGCTTGCCTTCTGGCTGATCGGCACCCTGCGCCGGCGCCGGCACGACGTCGCTCCGCATGGCGACGGCAATGCGGCGGCCTGATCCGGCTCGAAGAAACATCTGATCAAATCTCTCCAATCTCGAGGAGTTCGCCATGGCGCCGCGCAAATGGAACCGTGACAACTGGCCAATCGCGGCCGCGATGATTCAGTATCCGAACCTGCTGCCGGACGGCCGGTCCGTCCAGGACCAGTCGGTCGACGAATGGGCCGCAACGCTTCACGACGTGGTGGACGCCGGCTTCACCGAACTCGATCCGACCGACAGCTGGATCCGGCTTGCCGATCTGTCGCGTGATCGGCTGGAAGGATTCGTCAACCTGACCCGATCCCTCGGCCTTACCATTCCGGCAATCTCGACGGCGCGGCGCAGCCTGATCGATCCCGAGCGCGGCGAGGAATATCTCGCCTATGGCCACCGGGTCATCGAGACGGCGGCGGCAGTCGGCGCCGGCTCGGTCTCCTTCGGCTTCTTCGGTCCGCTGACCGAGGCGCAGAAGAGGGTGCTGTGGTTCTGGACCATCGACGGCATGAAGAACCCGGATGACGCGGCGACCTGGAAGACGGCGGTTTCGCGGGTCCGCGAGCTTGGCCTACACGCGGAAGAGCTCGGCATCGAGGTGTCCTTGGAAATGTACGAGGACACCTATCTCGGCACGGCCGACGGTTCGGTGCGCTTCGTCGAGGAGGTCGGGCTCGAAAATGTCGGCATCAACGCCGATCTCGGCAACCTCATCCGCCTGCATCGCCCGGTCGAGCATTGGCAGGAGATGATGGCAAAGGTTGCGCCCTTTGCTAAATATTGGCACGTCAAGAACTACAACCGCACGGAGGATGCGGCCTCGGGGCTCATCGTCACCCATCCGGCCCCGCTCGAATTCGGCGTCATCAACTATCGTGCGGCGATCCGCACGGCTCTGGCGCATGGATTTGAGAGCCCCTTCCTCTGCGAGCATTACGGCGGCGACGGTCTTTCGGTCAGCGCCGCCAACCGTGATTATCTGAGGCGCATCCTGCCTCGCGAACAGGGACATTGAAGCGATGACGACGATCTTTGACGCTCCGGAAGATTTTGCCACCACCGCGCTCGCCGGGTTTGCCGCGATCTATGCCCGCAATGTCCGCCTGGTGAGGGGCGGCGTGGTGCGCTCCACCAGGGTGCCGAAGGGCAAGGTGGCCGTGGTCATTGGCGGCGGCTCCGGCCACTATCCGGCCTTTGCCGGCTATGTCGGCCCCGGTCTGGCGGACGCGGCGGTTGCCGGCGACGTCTTCGCCTCGCCGTCGACCGCTGCGGTCGCGCGGGTCTGCCGCCATGCGGACAAGGGCGGCGGCGTGCTGCTCGGCTTCGGCAACTATGCGGGCGACGTGTTGAATTTCGGGGTTGCCGCCGAACGGCTGCGCGCCGAAGGCATCGACGTGCGTATCGTGCCGGTGACCGACGACGTGGCGAGTGCTTCGGTGGAAACGCCGGCCAAGCGCCGCGGCATTGCCGGCGACCTCGTCGTCTTCAAGATCGCCGGCGCCGCCGCCGAGGCGGGAAAATCGCTCGACGAGGTGGAACGCCTCGCCCGGCTTGCCAATGACCGCACAGTGTCGTTCGGCGTTGCCTTCGGTGGCTGCACCCTGCCGGGCGCCGCCGGGCCGCTCTTCACCGTCCCCAAGGGGCGGATGGCGTTGGGTCTCGGCATTCACGGCGAGCCTGGCATCAGTGAGGAGAAGGTCTCCTCCGCCAACGACCTCGCTAAGCTGCTGACCGGCAAGCTCATCGCCGAGCGGCCCTCCGGCACCCGTAAGGTCGCCGCGGTCGTGAACGGTCTCGGCTCGACCAAATACGAAGAGCTGTTCGTGCTGTGGACGGCGGTCGCCAAGGAACTGGCAGACGCCGGCCTTGAGGTGATCGATCCCGAATGCGGTGAGTTCGTTACCAGCCTCGACATGCAGGGCTGCTCGCTGACGCTCGTCTGGTTGGACGAGGAACTGGAAGCGCTGTGGCGTGCGCCCGCAGATGCGCCGGTGCTGCGCAAGGGGACGATCATCGCTGCGGAACCCGCGACCGATGAAATTGTCGATGCCGACGGGCCGCAACGATTCGCTCCCGCCTCGGAAGCCTCGCAGCAGGGCGGCAAATGCATCACGCAGTTGATCAGCAATATCGCCGACGCTCTGAAAGATGCGGAAGAAGAACTCGGCCGCATCGACGCCATCGCCGGCGATGGCGATCACGGCCAGGGCATGCGTCGCGGCTCTGCTGCCGCGGTCGAGGCCGCGAAGACGGCGGTTGCTGCAGGTGCCGGGGCGGCGAGTGTGCTGGCTGCGGCGGGTGACGCCTGGGCGGATCGTGCCGGTGGCACATCCGGTGCACTCTGGGGCCTGGCGCTCAGGTCCTGGAGCAATGCCTTCAGCGATGACGAGAAGCTCGACGACGCGGCGGTCGTCAAGGGCGCAAGGCTGGCCCTCGACGGCGTCACGCGGCTCGGCCGGGCGCGCGTCGGCGACAAGACGCTCGTCGACGCGCTGGTGCCGTTCGTCGAGGCGCTGGAGCGAGAGGCCGCTGCGTGCAAGCCGCTCGTCGATGCCTGGACGGCGGCGGCGAAAGCCGCGCAGGACGCCGCCGAGGCGACGTCGAACCTGACGCCGAAACTCGGCCGGGCCCGGCCACTTGCGGAGAAGAGCATCGGCCATCCGGATGCCGGCGCGATTTCGCTGGCCCTGGTGGCGAGGGTGGTCGGTGAGTTTTTGAAGGGGGTTTGAAAAACCCCTCCTCACAGGTGGGGAGGGGTTGGGGAGGGACCTCTCCGGGCGACCGGGCGCGCCGTCACCCGTACCGCACCAAAAACTCATCTGCCGTCAGTTCGCGAAAATCATCCAGCGCCCGGCGCAGCTTGGCGTGGTCCCAGTCCCACCAGGCAAGCCGGTCCATGGCGTCGCCGATCTCGGCGGTGAAGCGCTGGCGGATGAGCTTGGCGGGCACGCCGCCGACGATCGTATAGGGCGCGACATCCTTCGGCACGACAGCGCCGGCGCCGATCACGGCGCCGTTGCCGACCTTGACCCCCGGCAGGATCGTCGCGCCATGGCCGATCCAGACGTCGTGGCCGATCGTCACGCGGTTCTGCCGGCGCCAGGCGAAGAGGTCGTGATCGGGCTCCGCATCGTCCCAGTACATCGGCGCGCGATAGGTGAAATGATGCAGGGTCGCCCGCCAGGTCGGGTGGTTGGTGGCATTGATGCGCACGGCAGCGGCGATGTTGACGAACTTGCCGATCGTCGCGCACCAGATCGAGCCGTCCTGCATGATGTAGGAATAGTCGCCGAACTCGACCTCGTCGAGACGCGAACGCTCCTGGACTTCGGTGTAGCGCCCGAGCTTCGAACTGGTGACGCTGGCTGTCGGGTGGATGAAGGGTTCTGGGCCAAGCTTCTGGCTCATGCGGCGTGCTTTCTCGGCGAGAATTCGGAGACGTCGATGATCCGGTCGGCGACCGCGTCGCGGACTTCGGCGTCGTGGAAGATGCCGACCAGCGCCGTGCCTTGCGCCTTCTTCCCGGCGATCATTTCGACGACGACGGTGCGGTTCTTGGCATCGAGCGAGGCGGTTGGTTCGTCGAGCAGCAGGATTTTATGATCGGTGATGAAGCCGCGGGCGATGTTGACGCGCTGCTGCTCGCCGCCGGAGAAAGTCGCGGGCGGCAGCGCCCAGAGTTCTTTCGGCAGGTTGAGTTTCGCCAGCAACGCCGCGGCGCGCTCGCGCGCCTCTTCGGCAACGACACCGCGCGCCTGCAAGGGTTCGGCGACGATGTCGAGGGCGGAGACGCGCGGCACGACGCGCAGGAACTGGCTGACATAACCGAGCGTGGTGCGGCGCACTTCGAGCACGGTGCGCGGTTCGGCAGCGGCGAGGTTCACGAGCCGGCCATCATGCTCCATCAGGATCTGGCCCTCGTCGACACCGTAATTGCCGTAGAGCATTTTGAGGATCGAGCTCTTGCCGACCCCGGAAGGGCCGCCGAGCACGACGCATTCGCCGGCCTTCACCGAGAAGGAGACATTGGCGACGACCGGCAGGCGGACGCCGTCGCGCAGGTGCATGGTGAAGCTCTTGGCGACTTCTGAAACGACGAGGGGAGTGGCCATGACTTTACTTTCCTTTGCGCATGATCTCGTCCGAAAACCGGATTCCACTTTTCCGGATCATGCGTCAGACCTGGAGAATGGAGGAAACGAGGAGCTGCGTATACGGCTCGCGCGGGTCGTCTAGCACCCGGTCGGTCAGCCCCTGCTCGATGACGGCCCCGTCCTTCATCACCATCATCCGGTGTGATAGGAGCCGTGCCACGGCGAGGTCGTGGGTGACGATGATCGCCGCCAGCCCGAGGTCGTGGACGAGGCCGCGCACCAGATCGAGGAGGCGCGCCTGCACCGAGACGTCGAGGCCGCCGGTCGGCTCGTCCATGAAGACGAGGCGGGGCGAGGTGACGAGATTGCGGGCGATCTGCAGGCGCTGGCGCATGCCGCCGGAAAAGGCGCGCGGCTGGTCGTCGATCCGGTCCTCGCCGATCTCGACGCGCCTGAGCCAGTCGCTGGCGCTCGCGCGGATGTTGCCGTAGTGCCGGTCGCCGACGGCCATCAGCCGCTCGCCGACATTGGCGCCGGCCGATACCGTCATCCTGAGCCCGTCGGCCGGGTTCTGGTGGACGAAGCCCCAGTCGGTGCGCATCAGGAAGCGCCGCGCGGCCTCGCCCATATGGGCCAGATCGCGATATTGCCCGTCACGCATGTGGTATTCGATCATGCCGGAACTCGGCATCAGCCGGGTCGAGAGGCAGGAAAGCAGGGTGGTCTTGCCGGAGCCGGACTCGCCGACGACCGCGAGCACCTCGCCGGGGTAGAGCTCGAAGGAGACATTGCGGCAGCCGATGCGGCTTCCATAGAACTTCGAGACGTCCCTGACTTTGAGAAGCGGCACGGCGCTCATTCTGCGGGCTCCTTGCGTTGGTGCTGTGTACTGGCGAGCATGGACCCGGCATGGCCATGCGCCCGCCGGTCTTCGCAGTGATCGGTGTCGGAGCAGACGAACATGCGCCCGCCCCTGTCGTCGAGCACCACCTCGTCGAGATAGACGTTCTCCGCACCGCAAAGCGCGCAGGGCTTCTCGAAGGTCTGGATCTCGAAGGGGTGATCCTCGAAATCGAGGCTGACGACTTCGGTGAAGGGCGGCACCGCATAGATGCGCTTTTCGCGGCCGGCGCCGAAGAGCTGCAGCGCTTCCGACATGTGCATCTTCGGATTATCGAATTTCGGCGTCGGCGAGGGATCCATGACATAACGGCCCTCGACCTTGACCGGATAGGCGTAGGTGGTGGCGATGTGGCCGTTGCGGGAGATGTCCTCGTAGAGCTTTACATGCATGAGGCCGTATTCTTCCAGCGCATGCATCTTGCGCGTCTCGGTCTCGCGCGGTTCGAGGAAGCGCAACGGCTCCGGGATCGGCACCTGGTAGACGAGCGTCTGGCCCTCTTTCAGCGGTTCCTCGGGAATGCGGTGGCGCGTCTGGATGATCGTCGCCTCCACCGTCTTGGTGGTGACGGCGACATTGGCGACCTTCTGGAAGAAGGCGCGGATCGAGACGGCATTGGTCGTGTCGTCGGCGCCCTGGTCGATGACCTTCAGCACGTCGTCAGGGCCGAGGATCGAGGCGGTGACCTGGACGCCGCCGGTACCCCAGCCATAGGGCATCGGCATTTCGCGGGAGGCGAAGGGCACCTGGTAGCCGGGAATGGCGATCGCCTTGAGGATCGCCCGGCGGATCATCCGCTTCGTCTGTTCGTCGAGATAGGCGAAATTGTAGGTGGCAAGGTCGTTCATTCGGCGGCCTCCTTCATGCCGTTCGCTTGGCCGGCGCGAGCGGCCTCGTGGTCGCGGCGCATGCGCCGCACCAGGTCGAGTTCGGCCTGGAAGTCGACATAGTGCGGCAGCTTCAGATGCTCGACGAAGCCGGTCGCCTGGACGTTGTCCGCATGCGAGATGACGAATTCCTGGTCCTGCGCCGGGGCGACGATGTCCTCGCTGAACTCGTCGGTGCGAAGCGCCCGGTCGACGAGCGACATCGACATGGCCTTGCGCTCGCTCTGGCCGAAGACGAGCCCATAGCCGCGGGTAAACTGCGGTGGCTGCTTCGCCGAGCCCTTGAACTGGTTGACCATCTGGCATTCGGTGACGCGGATGGTGCCGAGCGAGACCGCGAAGCCCAGTTCCGGCAGATCGAGCTCAACCTCCACCTCGCCGATCCGCACCTCGCCGACGAACGGATGGGTGCGGCCGTAGCCGCGCTGAGTGGAATAGGCGAGCGCCAGTAGGAAGCCTTCGTCGCCGCGGGCGAGCGCCTGCAGGCGCAGGTCGCGCGGCATCGGGAATTCCATCGGCTCGCGGGTGAGGTCGCCCGCCACATGACCGCCGGGCATCTGCCCGTCGCCTTCGATCAGGCCCTCGCCGTCGAGAATGTCAGAGACGCGCATGGCCTGTTCGCCCGGTTCCTTCATCGCCGGCGCCGCGACCGGTTCGTCGCCGATGAGCGACGGGTCGAGCAGGCGGTGGGTATAGTCGAAGGTGGGGCCGAGAAGCTGGCCGCCGGGCAGGTCCTTGTAGGTGGCCGAGACGCGCCGTTCGACTAGCATTCCGGCGGTGTCGATCGGCTCGGAATAGCCGAAGCGGGGCAGCGTGGTGCGGTAGGCGCGCAGGATGAAGATCGCCTCGATCATGTCGCCGCGCGCCTGGCGAACGGCAAGTGCGGCCAGCGAGCGGTCGTACACCGAGGCCTCGGCCATGATGCGATCGACGGCCAATCCGAGCTGCTCGACCACTTGCTCGATGGTAATCGAGGGCAGCGAGCGGTCGCCGCGCCGGCGGTCGGCGAGCAAACGATGGGCATTGGCGATGGCGGCTTCTCCGCCCTTGACGGCTACGTACATGCTCCTACTCCCGCTCGAGTTTGGTCGTGCGCGGCAGGCAGAGAACCGAGTCCTCCGCCGTCAACACCAGATCGATGCCGCGCGGGAAGATCGCCCGGTTGGCGGTCCAGAAGTCGAGAAAGACATCCGGCAGCCCCTTCGGCGCGACGACAATCTCGGTCTTGATGCCCGGACCTCGGGCGACAAGCGGTTGACCGCCGGTCAGGGCCTCGACCTCGACGACCAGCGTCGTCGAGCGGTCGGGATATTCCTGCGTACCGAGCGCGAACTGATCGAAGCCCGGCACCGCGGCCCCCTTCTCGAAGAAGGCGAAACGCGCCTCGTCTTTGGCTTCAGTCACGCAGGCGCCGGTGTGGAAGGCGATCCATTGCGACACCGCGGATTTGGCGAGCGCCGGTGAGAGCCAGACGGCGGTGTCCTGATCGCAGAGCGTCAGTGCCACGGCGCCGCTGGCGTTACCAAGAGGCGAGGGTGGTGAAGATTGAGTCGAGAGGCGGCCGATGGTGCCCGGGCGGGCAAAACTGTCCATCAGGGTGCGGAACACGGATTGCGCCGCGAAAACAGGATCGGCGAAGGCGCCGGCATAGATCTGCGACTGTGTACCCATCAATCCTCTCCCCGGACCATGGTGAAGAAATCGACGCGGGTCGCCGCCGTCTCCTCGGCCTTCCGCTGGTCTTCCCTATCGAGGCGAGCCGCGATCAGCCCGTGCAGCGCTTCGACTGCCGGACGGTGGGCATCGTTCTGGAAGAGGGCGTCGAAGATCGCGGCGTAGCGGGCGCGCTCCTTGTCGGTGCCGAGCATCTGCCCGTGACCCACCTCGCCGGTCGAGAGCCGGACGGTGGCACGCGACACCGTCGCCTCGCCAAGGTTGAAGGGATCGCCGCCGCCGCCAATGCGGCCACGCACCATCACGAGCCCCGTCTCCGGGCCCCGCACCGGCGCCACGTCCGGCTTGTCGGCGATGGCTTCCCAGGCGGCGGTCAGCTCTGCAAGAGTGGCACGGGCCAGTAGCCGCATCCCTTCTTTGCGACCCGCCGTTCCCGGCGCGGTATCAAGTGTATGCTGCGCGTTCATAGTGATCACCTAAATGTCTATTGATCTAGACAACTATACATCTTATACCATTCTCTAACGGTCGGAAATGACAGGCTTGTGACGGTGGCAAAAACGGCAGTGAGAAAAACGGTTGAGCGGCAGACCGGCGTGGCGCTCTGGCGGCAGATTGCCGACCGCATACGGCTGGCGATCAGCAATGGCGACTACGATACGACCGGGATGGTGCCGCCCGAGACGGCGCTGGCGCAGGAGTTCGGCGTCAATCGGCACACGGTGCGCAGCGCCCTTGCTGCGCTCGCAGACGAAGGGCTGGTGCGCGCCGTGCAGGGACGCGGCACGTTGATCGAGCGCAAGGAGCGGGTCACCTATCAGATCTCGCGGCGCACCCGCTTCTCTCAAGGGCTTGGCCGGCAAGTGAAGGAAATCGGCTCGCGCCTGCTCGGACACGATCAGGTTCCGGCAAGTGGTGAAATCGCCACGGCACTAGGTCTTGCTCCGGGCGCGCTGCTCGTCGAGCTCCACACCGTCAGCAGCGGCGACGGGCGGCCGCTGTCGGCAGCCGTCAGCTATTTTCCCGCCGATCGCTTCCCGAGGATGGCCGAGGAATATGCGCGTCTTGGTTCCGTCACCAAGGTCTTCTCTGCACACGGGCTCGACGACTACGTCCGCGCCTCGACGGAGATCGTCGCGCGTCACGCGGATGCGGAGGAACT
Organism: Sinorhizobium americanum; assembly: GCF_001651855.1. Classification (GTDB taxonomy): domain Bacteria; phylum Pseudomonadota; class Alphaproteobacteria; order Rhizobiales; family Rhizobiaceae; genus Sinorhizobium; species Sinorhizobium americanum. Next base: position 123,070 of record NZ_LNQC01000053.1, read on the forward strand.
TGCCCTGCTGGAACTTTCCCCCGGGGCGATCGTCCTGGAGGCGCACGCGGTCAACGCAGATCTCGAAGGTCGGCCGGTGGAATTCTCACGCACGCGCTTTGCGGCCGATCGGATGAAGCTCCGGATCGAGACCTAGTCGCCGTCCAACGACAGCTTGAACCTAACGGTCTGCCCAGCCGCGAGCCTCTCCTTCCGCCGAACCTCCGCTTTCACCGGCAGCAGAAATGAACCCGAGGCCTTGTCGGGGAAGATCGACGTGGTCCATTCCGTATTGCCGGTGCGTGCGATCACAGCCTCGCTACCCCAGCCGCGTTTTCCCGGCTCGGCCAGGAACTTGATCTGCCGTGCAACTTCCACTGGCAGCGTGACGAAATGCCAGCCGCCTTTGCCGGGATAGAGCCACAGCTCCGCGTCGAATTCGAATTCGCCCATCTGTCTCCGTATCTTTCGTTGGCCGGCAATCCCGTGAATAAGGCAATTGCGCCGCATTTCCGACGCGTTTTTGCCGCATCACCTAAGCTTGCATCAGGATCCACGCATTGTCTCTCTGGGGGAGAAACGAAATGGCGACGTGGCGACCCGATCCTTCCTTCTATCCATCCCCACGCATGGCTGCCAAGGCGCCGAAAGAGACGCTCGCCTATGTGGCGGCCTTCGACCCAGATCGCCAGCGGCCGGACGCAATCGCCGTCGTCGACGTCGACCCGGCGTCCCCAAACTATTCCGAGATCGTCGGGCAGGTGGACATGCCGAATGTCGGCGACGAGCTTCACCATTTCGGCTGGAATGCCTGCTCGTCCTGCCTATGTCCGAACGCGCCGCATCCGCATGTCGAACGCCGGTATCTGGTCGTCCCGGGCCTGAGGTCGTCGCGGCTGCATATCATCGACACCAAGCCCGATCCACGCAAGCCTGAGATCGTCCGCGTCATTGAGCCGGAGGAAGTCGCCGAGAGGGCGAACTATTCGCGGCTGCACACGATCCATTGCGGACCGGAGGGCATCTACGTCAACGCGCTCGCCGACCGTGACGGCAAGGCGCCCGGCGGCATCTTCCTGCTCGACCACGACAGTTTCGACGTGCTCGGCCAATGGGAAATGGATCGCGGACCGCAGAAGCTCGCCTATGACTTCTGGTGGCACCTCGGCCACGACACGATGATCACCAGCGAATGGGGAACGCCCGATACGTTCGAAAACGGCCTCGTTCCGGAAGTGCTGCTCGGCTCGAACTATGGCCGCAGGCTGCATTTCTGGGATCTGCATACGCGCAAGCATCTGCAGGAAATCGATTTCGGCGAGGAGCACCAGCTCGTCTTCGAATTGCGCCCGGCCCACGATCCGACCAAGGCCTATGGCTTCGTCGGCTGCGTCATCAGCCTAAAGGATTTGTCCGCATCGATCTGGACCTGGTATCGCGAAGGCAACCAGTGGGCAGTGAAGAAGGTGATCGAAATCCCGGCCGAGCCGGCCGATCCGGACCTCTTGCCGCCCTTGCTCAAGGGCTTTCAAGCGGTGCCGCCGCTCGTCACCGATATCGACCTCTCAATGGACGATCGCTTCCTCTACGTCTCCTGCTGGGGCACCGGCGACATGATCCAGTACGACGTTTCCGATCCGCTTGCGCCGAAGGAGACCGGTCGCGTTAGGATCGGCGGGATCGTGGCCCGCGCGACGCACCCGAAGGCGTCGAACGGCGCGCTTAACGGCGGGCCGCAGATGGTGGAAATCAGCCGCGACGGCAAGCGGGTTTATTTCACCAATTCGCTCTATGGAGCGATCGACCCGCAATTCTACCCGGAGGGTCTCGACGGCTGGATGGTGAAGCTCGATGTCGGCGACAATGGCGGCATTTCCTTCGACGAGAACTTCTTCGTCGATTGGCCGAAGGGCCACCGCCCGCATCAGGTCCGGCTCGAGGGCGGCGACTGCTCGTCGGATTCCTACTGCTATCCTTGAAGTGAGCAGAACCATGCCTCGTCGGAGCGGATAATGGATTTCTGGCCGTGGCTCTCGCTCGCCGGTCTCGGTGCCTTTCACGGCGCCAATCCGGCGATGGGGTGGCTTTTCGCCGTGGCGCTCGGGCTGCATCGGCAAAGCGCGCGAACCGTCTGGCTCTCGCTTCTCCCGATCGCCCTCGGCCATGCCGCTGCCATTGCGACGGTCCTGGCCGTGATGGCCGCATTCGAGGCGGTTATGGACCTACGCAGCCTGCAGCTCGTCGCCGCCGCTTTTATCCTGGCTTTCGCCGGTTACCTTGCCATCTACGGACACCGCCACCGCGTCAGGGTCGGCATGCGCGCCGGGATGGCCGGGCTTGCCGCGTGGTCCTTCCTGATGGCGACGAGCCATGGTGCCGGACTGATGCTCGTGCCCGCCGTCCTGAGCCTCTGCCTCGCCGATCAGGCCGGCGTGGCCGGCACCACCGACTCACTCTCCGTTTCCCTCACCGCAATTGCCGTCCATACCGGTGCCATGCTCACCGTGATCGCGGCAATCGCGCTGGCCGTCTTTACCTGGGTTGGCCTTGCCGGCTTGCGCTCCGCATGGATCAATTTCGATCGGCTCTGGATCGCGGCGCTCGGCGCAACCGGCATCATCCTCCTCGTCTGGTAAAGCGCAGTTCGCCCTACAACGACTTCACATAGTCGATATAGCCGCGGACATCGGCGGCCGGCTCGCTGTAGGCGTCGCCGAGCGACTTTTCCATTTCTGTGACATAGGTCTTGGCCCAGTCCGGCAAGGAATAGTCGATCGCCGCCAGGAATTCGAGCGTCGCGGCAAGCCTGATATCCGCTATCGACGGGCTGTCGCCGCCGATGAACGGCTTGTCGCCCATGTAGAAGAGGCGGAAGACCTCGAGCGGTTCGGCAAGCGCCTCAGCGGCGGCCTGGCGTGCCCGCTCCTTGGTTTCCGCATCCGCCTCGCTGAAGCCGACTTCGCCGGGATATTGGGGGAAGTTGAGGGCCGGGTAGGTAGCGCGAGCGAGATAAGGATAAAAGGTGCCGATCAGGTAGAACATGGCGCTGTCGATCATCGCGCGCGCTTCCGGGTCCTTCGGATAGAATTGATCGAGCCCGTGCTTGTTGCAGAGATATTGCATGATCGCGCAGCTCTCCCAGAGCGCGCCCTTGGGCAGCTCCGCCGTTTCGATCATCGGCGTCAGGTGCGACGGCGCGCGAGCCAGATATTCGGCGGAGCGGGTCTGCCCGTAGACGTCGTGCTCGGCAAAATCGAGCTTTGCCGCCCTTAGAAACACCCGCACCGTCATGTTGTTGACGCTGGGCTTGATCACGTTGAGCTTTATCGTTCCCATCTGTCTTCCTCCCTCTGCTTCCCTAGATTGATCCGTATGGGTCCTTCGGAGCGCGGTCAGCCGACAGCGTCGGCCGCGCACTTTCGACAAGCGCCTCGATCGCATCGGCGAGATGCACTTCGGCGATGGCATAGTCGCCGCGCGCCAGCCGAACGTTATGCGCCTCCATCAGTACGTCGGCATGGGTGTGGCCGGCCGGCGGCTCGAAGCGATAGGAGGCAAGCTCGACCAGGAGGCCGAGCGGGTCTTCGAAATAGATCGAATCCATGAAGCCGCGATCCTTGACGCCGCTGTGGCGAATGTTGCGCTCATTGAGGCGCTCGACCGCCTGCTGGAATGTCGCCCGCGACACGGTGAAGGCGATGTGATGCACGCAACCGATGTCCGTCGACGTGCGTTTCGGATCGGGCGTGCGGTTCTCGTCGGTAAAGACGGTGATCAGCCGCCCGTCGCCCGGGTCGAAATAGAGGTGGCTTTCCGAGGCCCTGTCGAGGTTCGGCTGCTCGAAGATGAAAGGCATGCCGAGAATTCCCTCCCAGAAGTCAATCGATGTCTGCCGGTCCGCGCCGACAAGCGTGATGTGATGGACCCCCTGCGATTGAAGCTTCCGCATTGCCGTCCTCCCTAATCTTCTTCCGCGGGTGCGGGCGGAAAAGCCGCTTTCCTCACCCTGCTTGATGCTGCACGAGTTTCGACTTGTATTCGCTGCGCTGGAGCGTGCCCCAGGGGACGATTTCTATCCGCGTGGAAACGACAAGCACGTCGCGGATGCGCTTCTGGATCTTGTCGGCAAGCGCCGGAATGCCTTCGCTGTCCCTGGCGAGTTCCACGGAAACCGGCAAGTGTGGCTCCTGTCTGGCACCTGCGGCTACCGGGGTTATCAGGATGGCGCCGCTGACGGCCGGCGCGAATTCGTTCACGACGTCTCTGATAGCCGAGGGAAAGACGTTGACGCCGCGGACGATCAGCAGGTCGTCCGTCCGCCCGATGCACCGCGCCCGCGGTGCCGTCCGCCCGCATCGGCAGGTCGACGTCCACATCTCGACATGGTCACGCGTGCGGAACCGCAGCATCGGTGCCGCCTGATGGCGAAGATGGGTGAGGACTAATTCGCCTTTCACGCCATCAGCAAGGGCGATCGGCAATTCGGTTTCGGGGTCGATCAGTTCGGCATGGACCAAGCCGCGGGCGCCGAGATGCATGCCGCATTGCTCCTCGCATTCGCCCCACAGCGACACGCCGATGTCGCCGATACCCATGGCCTCGGTGACCTTTGCGCCCCAGGCTTCTTCGAGGCGCGCCCGGAGTTTCGGCTCGCCGCCGCCGGGTTCGCCGGCGACGAGCAACCGGCGGACGCTGGAACTTTTGAGATCGAAGCCGCGATCGGCGGCCCATTCGCCGAGATGGGCGGCATAGGACGGCGTCATTACCGCTGCCGAGGGCCTTAAGAGTCTGATGGCGGTCATCAGGCGCTCGGTGTTGCCGGTGCCGACCGGGATATGGCACATGCCCATCCGGTCGAAGGCGCCGAGTGCTGCGCCGGCAGCGAAGGGCCCGGCGTTATAGGTCGAAACGATCGCCTCGCCTTGCCTGATCCCCGAGGCCGAATAGCTGCGTGCCGACGTCGTCACCCAGTTGTCGAGATCCTGCGCCGTCAGCGGAATATAGCTCGGCGTCCCGGTGGTGCCGCTGGTGGAATAGATCCGGACGATCCTGTCGATCGGCACGGCAACATGCGTCCCCATTGGCTCCGCGTCACTGCAACTCGCCCGGATCTCGCTCTTCTCGGTCAGCGGAAGATTGGCGATCGCATCAAGTCCACCGACGCTTTCGGCCGCTTCGAAACCGGCCTCGCTGAGCTTGCTTTGATAGAAGCGTGAACGGGCCATGAGATATGCGATCTGCTTCCGGTAAAGCGCGTCATCCAACCGGATCTGGTCGCGCCAGGGCAGCGTCTCGACATCGGGCTCGAACATGATCAGCTGTCGTCCTCGTCGTTCCGATAGTTGACTGCCGCTTCGGCATGCGCTGCCAAGGTGAAACCGATTGGGTTTTGCTGCTCCTCGGCGAGATGGGCAAGGAGGCCGCCGGCGCGGGCCAGTAGCGGCACCGCCTTGATCGTCGCAATGGGGAAGCCGAGATCGAGAAGCACGGCGGCGATCGGCATCGAGACGTTCATCACGAGCGGCTTGCCCCAGACCTCGGCCGCCGCGGCGCGGAAGTTTTGCGCCATGGCTGTATGCGGTCCGCTGACGCCGCGTGCGTCCGCGAGTTCGAGGATCCGTTCGGCGCGCGGATCGGTCGGGCGATGCACCGGGTGGCCGAAGCCCGGCAGTTTTCCGCCGGCCTTGCGGATGTCCTGCAGCATTGCGACGGCGACCAGCTTCGCGTCCTCGCCGACCGTGACACGGGCCTGCGCCTCGGCCAGAAGCTTGCCGCATCGTTCCGAGGTTCCGACCAGCACCGGACCGCAACCGAGAAGTCCCGCCGCCAGAGCGCCTTGCAGCGAATCCGGATCGGCGGCGAGCGTCATGCGCGCCGCCGCCACCGTCGGCATGATGCCGTGCTCGGCGATGGCAATCAGCAGCAGATCGAGAAAGTAGCGCTGGTTGTCCGTGGGCTCCCGGCCGGTCAGCAGCAGGTAGAAATATTCGGTAAAACTCAGTCGTCCCATGAGGTCGCTGCAGAGATCGCGGCCTCGCACCTCGACGCTTTCCGCACTTGCCTGGCAAATGCGGGTGATCGCCTCGTGAGGTTTGCCGATCTGCATGCGGTCCCCTCTAGCGGTGTCTGCGGACGCGGTTTTCCGCGGGAGCGCTACAGCGATGATAGTAGATCAAAAAGAGCCGAGGTAAAGCGGCGCGCCCCGGCGACGTCGGGTAATGCAAAGGACGGCTCGTGCCTCACGAAGCGTCCTTGAAATTGCATCCCCGCGATTGGTCATCAGACGTTGCGCCGCTTGCCTTCGATCAGGTCGAGCACGGCGCGCGCCGCATCGAGCACATGCGTGCCGGGGCCGAAGACGGCGGAGACGCCGTTCTCCATCAGATACTCATAGTCCTGTCGCGGGATGACGCCGCCGCAGACGACGATGATGTCCTCGCCGCCGCGCTTCTTCAGCGCCTCGGCGAGTTGCGGCATCAGCGTCTTGTGGCCGGCGGCGAGCGAGGAAACGCCGACGACGGTGACCTCCTCGGCAAGCGCCAGCTCGGCGGCCTCGTCCGGCGTCTGGAACAGCGGTCCGGCGACGACGTCGAAGCCGATGTCGCCGAAGGCCGAGGCGATCACCTTGGCGCCGCGATCGTGGCCGTCCTGGCCGAGCTTGGCGACCATGATCTTCGGCTTGTGGCCGAGCCGTTTCGTGACCTCGCCGAGCCTACCGGAGAGGACGCCGAGCTCCGGGTCGCCCTCATAGGCCTTGCCGTAAATGTCGGTGACGACCTCGGGAATGGCGGCATGGTCGCCAAAGGCCTGCCGCATCGCGTCGGAGATTTCGCCGACGGTGGCGCGCGCCCGTGCCGCCTCGACCGCAGCGGCGAGCAGATTGCCCTTGCCGCTTCTTGCCACTTCGGCCAGCGCTTCCAGCGTCTGCTTCACCTTTTGCGAGTCGCGGCGCCGTCTGGTTTCCTCGATCCGTTTGATCTGGGCCGTACGGACCGCGGCGTTGTCGATCTGCAGGATGTCAATCGGCTCTTCGTTCTCGAGCCGATATTTGTTGACGCCGACGATGACCTCGTCGCCGCGGTCGACCGCCGCCTGGCGCCGTGTCGCCGCCTCCTCGATCAGCCGCTTCGGCAGGCCGGCATTGACCGCCTTGGTCATGCCGCCGAGCGCTTCCACCTCTTCGATCAGCGCCCAAGCCTTCTCGGCAAGCTCGTTCGTGAGATTCTCGACGTAGTAGGAGCCGGCAAGCGGGTCGACGACCTTCGTCACCCCCGTCTCGTGCTGCAGGATCAGTTGCGTGTTGCGGGCTATGCGGGCGGAAAACTCGGTCGGTAGCGCGATCGCCTCGTCGAAGGAATTGGTGTGCAGCGACTGCGTGCCGCCGAGCACCGCCGACATCGCCTCGAAGGCGGTGCGGATGATGTTGTTGTAGGGGTCCTGCTCGGCAAGCGAGACTCCGGACGTCTGGCAATGGGTCCGGAGCATCAGCGAGGATGCCTTCTTCGGCTCGAACTCCTTCATGATCCGCGTCCACAATAGCCGCGCCGCGCGCAGCTTCGCAGCCTCCATGAAGAAGTTCATGCCGATCGCGAAGAAGAACGAGAGCCGGCCGGCGAAATCGTCGACGTTCAGCCCCTTGGCAAGGGCTGCGCGCACATATTCGCGCCCGTCGGCGAGGGTAAAGGCAAGCTCCTGCGTGAGCGTCGCGCCGGCCTCCTGCATGTGATAGCCGGAGATCGAGATCGAGTTGAACTTCGGCATCTCCTTCGCCGTATATTCGATGATGTCGGCGACGATCCGCATCGAGGGTTCCGGCGGGTAGATGTAGGTGTTGCGGACCATGAACTCCTTGAGGATGTCGTTCTGGATGGTCCCGGAGAGGTTCTCGCGCGACACGCCCTGTTCCTCGCCGGCGACAATGAAGGAGGCGAGGATCGGGATCACCGCGCCGTTCATGGTCATCGAGACCGAGATTTTCTCGAGCGGGATGCCGTCGAACAGGATCTTCATGTCCTCGACCGAGTCGATTGCCACCCCCGCCTTGCCGACGTCGCCGACGACGCGGGGGTGGTCGCTGTCATAGCCGCGGTGGGTGGCGAGGTCGAAGGCGACCGAGACGCCCTGCTGGCCGGCGGCAAGGTTCCGCCGGTAGAAGGCGTTCGAGGCTTCCGCCGTCGAGAATCCGGCATATTGCCGGATCGTCCAGGGCCGGCCGGCATACATGGTGGCGCGCGGGCCGCGCAGGAAGGGCTCGGAGCCGGGGAGCGTGTCGAGGTGGTCGATGGCCGCGAGGTCGTCCTGGGTGTAGAGCGGCTTGACCGCGATGCCTTCGGGCGTATGCCAGGTGAGGCTTTCGGGGGAGGTTTTGAGCTCCTTCTCGGCGAGGGCTTCCCAGTCCTTGATGGTCTTTTTGGTCATCGTCCGCTCCATTCGAGGCGCATCTGTTCGTGGCGCGGGACAGACCCCTCCCCAACCCCTCCCCACAAGGGGGAGGGGCTGCTGTGCCGCGCTCTCCGCACGCTATTTTTGCACAAATTACTCGTACAGATGTCGAAGGGAGCAAGGCGGTGCCGCCGCAGAGTTCCTCCCCCTTGTGGGGAGGGGTTGGGGAGGGGTCTCTCCCAACGCTTCAACATGCTCCGTAGAAGAGAGGGGAGCATCAGCACCATCACTCGAACTCCATGATCAGTTCATCCACCGCCAGGCTCGCGCCGGCGGCGATCGCGACGCGCTTCACCGTCGCGCGCCTCTCCGCCCGCAGGATATTCTCCATCTTCATCGCCTCGACGACGGCGAGTGACTGGCCGGCCTCGACCGTGTCACCTTTCTTCACTGCAATCGAGGTGACGACGCCGGGCATCGGGCAGAGCAGCATCTTCGAGGTGTCCGGCGGCAGCTTCTTCGGCATCAGCCGGGCGAGTTCGGCGACGCGCGGGCTTCTGACCCGGGCGACGACATCGATGCCGCGCCAGCGCAGCCTTATGCCGGTGCCGACGAGGTCGACCTTCACCGCCATCGGCCGATTGTCTATGTTGAAGGTGGCGAGCGTGCGGCCGGGCAGCCAATCGCTGGCGACCGCAATGGTAGTTTCGTCAGCGAAGCGCACATAGGCGCCGTCGGCTGAGGTTCCGCTTGTCACCGCGAATTCGCGCTCGGCAAAGTTCACCATCCACTCGTGGCCGACGACCCGGTGGTGGTTGCCGATCGTTCCGGAAATCTGGCTGGCACGCTCCTGCAGCGCCCGATTGACGATAACGGCGACGGCGGCGAGTTTCATCGCCGATGCCTCGTCCGGTGCGACGCCGTGGAAGCCGTCGGCGAATTCCTCGGCGATATAGGCGGTCGTCAGCCGTCCCTCGCGGAACCGCTGCTGCTGCATCACGGCGGAGAGGAAGGGCAGGTTGTGGCCGATGCCCTCGACCTCGAAGGCGTCGAGCGCCTTCGCCATCGCCTCGACGGCCGTGGCGCGGTCGGGTCCCCAGGTGCAGAGCTTGGCGATCATCGGGTCGTAGAACATCGAGATCTCGCCGCCCTCGAAGACGCCGGTGTCGTTGCGGATGACCGTGCCGTCGTCCTGCCGGCCTTCTTCCGGCGGCCGGTAGCGCGTCAGCCGGCCGATCGACGGCAGGAAATTGCGATAGGGGTCTTCCGCATAGAGGCGGCTTTCGATTGCCCAGCCGTCGAGCTTCACGTCGCCCTGGCCGAAGGCAAGCTTCTCGCCCGCCGCGACGCGGATCATCTGCTCGACGAGGTCGAGGCCGGTGACGAGCTCCGTCACCGGATGCTCGACCTGAAGGCGGGTGTTCATCTCGAGGAAATAGAAGTTGCGGTCGCCGTCGACGATAAATTCGACCGTGCCGGCCGAGTGGTAGCCGACGGCCTTGGCGAGCGCCGCCGCCTGCTCGCCCATGGCGCGGCGCGTCGTCTCGTCGAGGAAAGGAGAGGGGGCCTCCTCGATGACCTTCTGGTTGCGCCGCTGGATCGAGCATTCGCGTTCGCCGAGATAGAGCGTGTTGCCGTGCTTGTCGCCGAGCACCTGGATCTCGATATGGCGCGGCTCGGTGACAAATTTCTCGATGAAGATGCGGTCGTCGCCAAACGAGCTCTTCGCCTCGTTCTTCGACGACTGGAAGCCCTCGCGCGCCTCGCGCTCGTTCCAGGCGATGCGCATGCCCTTGCCGCCGCCGCCGGCGGATGCCTTGATCATCACCGGAAAGCCGATCGACGAGGCAATCCGCACCGCCTCGTCGGCGTCCTCGATCAGGCCCATATGGCCGGGAACGGTGGATACGCCGGCTTTGGCTGCGAGCTTCTTCGAGGTGATCTTGTCGCCCATCGCCTCGATCGCCTTGACCGGCGGGCCGATGAAGGCGACGCCCTCCTTTTCCAGCGCCTCGGCGAAGGCGGCGTTTTCCGACAGGAAGCCGTAGCCCGGATGGACGGCGTCGGCGCCGGTCTTGCGGATCGCCTCGAGGATTTTTTCGATGACGATATAGGACTGGCTCGAGGGCGAGGGTCCGATATGCACGGCCTCGTCGGCCAGCCGCACATGCATGGCGTCGCGGTCGGCGTCGGAATAGACGGCGACCGTCGCAATGCCGAGCTTCTTGGCGGTCTTGATGACGCGGCAGGCGATTTCGCCACGATTGGCGACGAGGATCTTCTTGAACATGCGTTTCTCTTTCAATTCTCTCTGTCGCGTCATCGCCGGAATTTTCTGAAATAGGGAGCCAAGCCGATTGCGGTGCCCGCGGCGGTGCCGATCAGGGCGAAAGGCGCAAATACCGTGGCCGCGGCGAGCAACGGGTCGGTTGAGCGTTCGACCAGTGTGCCGATGGAGCCGATGTCGAGCAGCATCAGCGCGCCGGCCGCAACCGTCCCGGCGAGCGTGCCGGAGAGGGCACTCATCACCAGATGCCGCAGCGTCCGCCGGCGACCGCGGCCGGCGGCTTCAGGTATCATCGGGGGTTGCGGTTGCGCGTTCATGGCTGTCGATCAAAGCGGGATCGTGTCGTGCTTGCGCCAGCGCGTCTCCACCTGCTTGTTGCGCAGCGAGGCGAAGGCGCGGGCAATGCGTTTGCGCGACGAATGCGGCATGATCACCTCGTCGATGAAGCCGCGCTCGGCGGCGACGAAGGGATTGGCGAAGCGCTCCTCGTATTCGCTGGTGCGGGCGGCGATCTTTTCCGGGTCGCCGAGTTCGGAGCGGTAGAGGATCTCGGTCGCGCCCTTGGCGCCCATTACGGCGATCTCGGCCGTCGGCCAGGCATAGTTGACGTCGGCGCCGATATGCTTCGAGGCCATGACGTCATAGGCGCCGCCGTAGGCCTTGCGGGTGATCAGCGTCACCATCGGCACAGTCGCCTGGCTGTAGGCGAAGAGCAGCTTGGCGCCGTGCTTGATGACGCCGCCATATTCCTGGGCGGTGCCGGGCAGGAAGCCGGGCACGTCGACGAGTGTCAGGATCGGGATCGAGAAGGCGTCGCAGAAGCGCACGAAGCGGGCCGCCTTGCGCGAGGAATCGATGTCGAGGCAGCCGGCGAGCACCATCGGCTGATTGGCGACGACGCCGACCGTCTGACCTTCGAGACGGATGAAGCCGGTGATGATGTTGCGGGCGAAATCCGCCTGCAGCTCGAAGAAGTCGCCCTCGTCGGCAACGGCGAGGATCAGCTCCTTCATGTCGTAGGGCTTGGTGGCGCTTTCCGGAATGAGGCTGTCGAGACGCATCTCGAGGCGTGCAGGGTCGTCATGGGAAGGCCGGATCGGCGGCTTCTCGCGGTTGTTCAATGGCAGGAAATCGAAGAGCAGCCGCACCTGTTCGAGCGCCTCGATGTCGTTCTCATAGGCGCCGTCGGCGACCGAGGATTTGCTCGTGTGGGTGCGGGCGCCACCGAGTTCTTCGGCGGTGACGATCTCGTTCGTCACCGTCTTCACCACGTCCGGGCCGGTGACGAACATGTAGGATGAGTCGCGCACCATGAAGATGAAGTCGGTCATCGCGGGCGAGTAGACTGCCCCGCCGGCGCACGGCCCCATGATCACCGAGATCTGCGGGATGACGCCGGAGACCTCGGCGTTGCGGCGGAATACCTCGGCATATCCGGCAAGCGATGCGACACCCTCCTGGATGCGGGCGCCGCCCGAATCGTTGAGGCCGATCACCGGGGCGCCGTTGCGGGCTGCCATGTCCATGATCTTGCAGATCTTCTGGGCATGCGTCTCCGACAGCGAGCCGCCGAGCACGGTGAAGTCCTGGGAAAAGACATAGACCTGCCGGCCGTTGATCGTGCCCCAGCCGGTGACCACGCCGTCGCCGGCGACTTTCTGGTCAGCCATGCCGAAATCGACGCAGCGATGCGTCACGTACATGTCGTATTCTTCGAAGGAGCCCTCGTCGAGCAGCACGTCGATGCGTTCGCGGGCCGTCAGCTTGCCCTTGCCATGCTGAGCGGCAATGCGCTTCTCGCCGCCGCCGGCGCGTGCCTCGGCCCGGCGGGCCTCGACCTGTTCAAGTATTGCGCGCATCGCTCTCCTCCCATTTTCGTTGATTGTGCAGAGGCTTCGCTGGGATCGCAATAGCGCCGAACAGTAGCTGGCAGAAAGCCGGATCATGTGCAAATGTAGAAGATATAAAATTGTAAAACGCGAATTGCAAAGTTGCGAATATGGCGATCGGCAAGCTCTATATCGGCCGCAAGGTTAGGGAACTCAGGGAAGCAAATCGCGCCACGCAGGGTCAGTTCGCCGAGCGGATCGGCATCTCGACTAGCTACCTCAACCAGATCGAAAACAATCAGAGACCGGTCTCCGCGGCGGTGCTGTTAGCGCTGGCGGAGAAGTTCCAGATCGACATCGCCGAGCTTTCCACCGGCGAGGGAGACCGGCTGCTCTCGGCGCTCTCAGAAGCCTTGAGCGACCCACTGTTCGAGACCTATGCGCCGAGCCTCCAGGAACTCAAGCTGATCAGCCAGAATGCCCCGGGACTGGCGCATGCGCTGATCAAGTGCCACCAGGCCTATCGCCGCAACAGCGAACAGCTCGCCAGCATCGACGACACGATCGGCCGCAACGCTTCCTTCGTCGAGACGACGCCTTACGAGGAAGTGCGCGACTTCTTCCATTTCGTCGACAACTACATCCACGAGATCGACACCCTGGCCGAGCGCCTGGCGGGCGAACTCCGCCTGGGAGAGGGCGACAATCACGCCGCGCTCACAGGCTATCTCGAACAGCGGCACGGTGTGCGTATCGTGCGGGGTGCCGCCGGCGACGAGGCGATTCGCCGCTTCGATCCGCGCGCCCGTATTCTGACCTTGAACCCCTATGCGCCGCCGCCGACGCGCGATTTCCAGCTGGCGCTGCAGATCGCCCAGCTTCACGCGCGCGAGGAAATTGACCGGGTGGTCGGCAGCGCCGGCTTCCGAACAGAAGAGGCTTACGAAATCTGTCGGATCGGCCTGCAGAACTATTTCGCCGGGGCGCTCATCCTGCCCTACCAGGCATTCCTCAAGGCGGCGCGCGAGCTGCGCCACGATATCGAACTCATCGCCGCCCGTTTCGGCGCCTCGCTGGAACAGGTCTGCCACCGGCTGTCGACCTTGCAGCGGCCGGGCCAAAAGGGCATTCCGATCTTCTTCGCCCGCATCGACCGGGCCGGCAACATCACCAAGCGCCACAGTGCCGCCAAGCTGCAATTCGCCCGTTTCGGCGCCGCCTGCCCGCTCTGGAACGTCCACCAAGCCTTCGAGGCGCCGGGCCGGATCATCCGCCAGCTCGCCGAGACGCCGGACGGCGTGCGCTATCTTTGTCTCGCGACACAGATCACCAAGGGCGGCGGCGGCTACCGCGCCGCCCATCCCCGCTATGCGCTGTCGCTTGGCTGCGAGATCTCCTATGCCGACGCCTTCGTCTATGCGGACGACCTCGATCTCGGCAATCGTGCGGCCTTCGACCCGATCGGCATTTCCTGCCGCATCTGCGAGCGTACCAAATGCGCCAGCCGCGCGGTGCCACCGCTGAAGCGTAAGCTGATCGTCGATCATGACATGCGGGCGGCTCTGCCGTATCGTTTGAGCGAGAGTTGAGCCGCTTGCTCTGCGGCATTGTTCGTTTTTGAACAGATACTGTGAGAATTTGCGTCTGTGCCTGTGCGAGATTTGGTGTAACTACAGCGCCGCGCGTCTTATCGGACGCGCAAAGGTCGCTGTAGCACTTTGAACGCTGCATGTTTTATCCATAAATCGTCTCCGATTTATGGAAACATGCAGTGGGCGCCACGTCGTCAATATGCCGGTCAGGGAGGACATGCATATGGATTTTCGCCTGTCGGAGGAGCAGGAAGCCATCCGCGCAATGGCGCTCGATTTCGCCCGGGTCGAGCTTGCGCCCCACGCCGTGGACTGGGACCAGCAGAAGCATTTTCCGGTGGAGACGCTGCGTGCCGCCGCCGCTCTCGGCATGGCCGGCATCTATATCCGCGACGACGTCGGCGGCACGGGGCTGACCCGTCTTGACGCGGCGATAATCATCGAGGCGCTGGCGACCGGCTGCCCGGCGGTCGCCTCATTCGTGTCGATCCACAATATGTGCGCCGGCATGATCGACGGCTACGGCACGGACGAGCAGCGCCAGCGGCTGCTGCCGGCGCTTTTGACCATGGAGACGCTGGCGAGCTATTGCCTGACGGAGCCCGGTTCCGGCTCCGATGCGGCGGCGCTGAAGACCAAGGCCGTGCGCGACGGCGACGCCTATCTGCTGACCGGCCAGAAGCAGTTCATTTCCGGCGCCGGCGAATCCGGCCTTTACATCGTCATGGCGCGCACCGGCGAGGAGGGACCGAAGGGCATTTCCGCCTTCGTCGTCGACAAGGAGGCGCCGGGCCTAACCTTCGGCGCCAACGAGAAGAAGATGGGCTGGCATGCCCAACCGACGCGGGCGGTGATGCTCGACAATGTCCGCGTCCCCGCGGAAAACCGGCTGGGCGCCGAAGGCGAGGGCTTCAGGATCGCCATGGCCGGGCTCGATGGCGGACGCCTCAACATCGCCGCCGCCTCGCTCGGCGGCGCGCAGGCCGCCTTCGACAAGGCGCTCGCCTATGTCCAGGAGCGCCGGGCCTTCGGAAGAGCGATCGGCGAATTCCAGGCGCTGCAGTTCCGGCTTGCAGACATGGCGACCGATCTGGAAATCGCCCGCACATTCCTCTGGCGGGCCGCCGCCGCACTCGACGCCGCGGATCCGGAGGCGACCAAGCTCTGCGCCATGGCCAAACGTTTTGTCACGGATCGCTGCTTTGCTGTCGCCAACGACGCGCTGCAGCTGCATGGCGGCTACGGCTATCTCGCCGATTACGGCGTCGAGAAGATTGTCAGGGACCTGAGGGTGCACCAGATACTCGAAGGAACGAACGAGATCATGCGGCTGATCGTGTCGCGCGCCGTCATGGGACGGAAATAGGAAGGACATTTCATGGAGATGCAGACCGTTCAACCGGAGGTCATCGTCGAACGCCAGGGCGCGATCGGCAGGCTCCGGCTCAATCGGCCGCGCGCGCTGAACAGTCTCAATCTGGCGATGATCCGGGCGATCGACGCGGCACTGACGGAGTTCGAGCGCGATCCGGCGATTGCGGCCGTTCTCGTCACCGGCGAGGGCGATCGCGGGCTTTGTGCCGGCGGCGACATCCGCATGATCTACGAGAGCGGCCGCGAACGGCCCGAGGAGGGGGCGCAGTTCTGGCGCGAGGAGTTCCTCGTCAACAGCCGCATTGCCGCCTACGGCAAGCCCTATGTCGCCATCATGGACGGCATCGTCATGGGCGGCGGAGTCGGCATCTCCTCGCATGGAAGCCACTGCGTCGTCACCGAGAAAACCCGCTTCGCCATGCCGGAAACGGGGATCGGCTATTTCACCGATGTCGGGGCGACCTGGCTCCTGCCGCGGGCGCCCGGCGAGTTCGGTACCTATCTCGGTCTCACCGGCCGCGACGTCAGTGCTGCTGCGGCAATCTACGCGCGGCTAGCCGACAGCTTTGTTCCGTCGGAGAAGATTGACGAGCTGATAGCTTCTCTTGTCGGGCTTCCCTCATCGGCGAGCGCCGAGGATGTTTCGGCCGCGATCCGTGCCGTTTCTGGCGAGGCGCCGGCCTCGGCGCTGCTCGAGCACGTCGGCCTTATCGACCGCTGCTTCGCCTTCGACACGGTCGAGGAAATCCTGTCGGCCCTGGAGGGGGACGGCTCGGACTTCGCCCGCGAGACGCTTGCCCTCCTGAAGACGCGCTCGGCGATCAGCCTGAAGCTGACCCTTTCGCTGCTGAGAGCTGGGCGCGAGAGCGCGACCCTGAACGACTGCCTGGAGCGAGAATATGCCGGTTGCGTGGCCATGCTTTCGAACCCGGATTTTTACGAGGGCGTGCGCGCCGCGGTGATCGACAAGGACCGCAATCCGAAGTGGTCAGTCGGGCTCGATGAGGTCACGCCGCAGATGCTTGCGCGCTTCGGGAGCTATGACGGCGCGCCGCTTTTTGCCGGCCGCTGAGGCGAGCGCGCTAGGCGCTGGGAGTGGGATGCGTTTTGAGGAGGAGAGGCAAGATGACGAAGATCGCCTTTATCGGGCTTGGCAATATGGGCGGCCCGATGGCCGCCAATCTCGTGAAGGCGGGACACGCCGTCACCGGCTTCGACCTGTCTGAGGCCTCCCGCAATGCCGCGGCGAGGACCGGCGTCTCGATAGCCGGGTCGATCTCGCAAGCCGTGCGCGAAACCGAATGCGTCGTCACCATGCTGCCGGCAGGATCGCATGTCATCTATGTCTGGGACGAGCTGCTCGGCTTTGTCGATCCGGGCACGCTGATCATCGACAGTTCGACGATCGACGTGGAAAGCGCCCGCAAGGTCCACGGCTTCGCCGACAAAGCCGGTTGCCCGTCGCTCGATGCGCCGGTCTCCGGCGGCACCGCCGGTGCGGCCGCCGGGACGCTGACCTTCATGGTCGGCGGCAGTGACGGCGCCTTTTCCCGCGGCAAGCACATGCTCGAAGCGATGGGCAAGAAGATCGTCCATTGCGGCGATGCCGGCGCCGGCCAGGCCGCCAAGATCTGCAACAACATGATCCTCGGCGTCTCGATGGCGGCGGTCTGCGAGGCCTTCGTGCTCGCCGAGCGCCTCGGCCTGTCGCACCAGGCGCTGTTCGACGTGGCGTCCACCTCGTCCGGCCAGTGCTGGTCGTTGACCAGCTATTGCCCGGTGCCCGGACCCGTGCCGGCCTCGCCGGCCAACAACGACTACAAGCCCGGCTTCATGGCGAGCCTGATGCTGAAAGACCTGATGCTGGCGCAGCAGGCGGCAAGCGCGAGCGGGGCGACGACGCCGATGGGCGCCCAGGCGGCGCAGCTCTACAGCCTGTTCGACAAGCACGGCCACGGGGCCGAGGATTTCTCCGGGCTGATCCGCATGCTGCGGGGCAATGAGGAGGCGAAGAGCGGGTAGGAAGCTCTACCCCCTCTGGCCTGCCGGCTATCTCCCCCAAAAGGGGGGAGAATATCTGCGGCACCCCTCTGTGCCTCATTAAAGCATACCGCCTGTGTCAGCCTCTCCACTGGAATTGAGCGGCTTGCCGCAACTCGTCTCCCCCCTTGTGGGGGAGATAGCCGGCAGGCCAGAGGGGGTAGCGGCGCGTACCGCGCTGACCAGAGGTGCCGGCGCCCTCTCCGAGCTTCACATCTGCACGGTCATGCCGCCATCCACGGTAAGGGTGATGCCGTTGACGAAGCTTGCCGCCGGTGAGGCGAGGAAGACCGCGGCGGGCGCAATTTCTTCCGGCCGGCCCCAGCGTTTCAACGGAATGCGCACTTCGACGAAAGCCTGGAGGGCCGGGTCGGCGGCGAGATGCGCATTTGTCTCGGTTGCGAACCAGCCGGGTGCGATCGCATTGACGGTGAGATTGTTGGCACCGTGCTCGACCGCAAGCGACCGGGTCAGCGCCGAAAGCCCGCCCTTTGCCGCCGTATAGGCAGGATCGCCGGCGCGGGCGGCGAAGGCGGCGATCGAGGTGACGAAGATCAGCCGGCCGGAAGCGGAACGCTTGAGAAGCGGAAGGGCGGCCCTTGCAACGGCATAGGCTGCGGTCAAGTCGGTATTCAGGAGTTGCGCAAAGTCGTCCGGCTCCATCGCCTCGGTGCCGCGCCTGTCGCGCTCGCCGACCGCATGGACGAGAATGTCGAGCTGGCCGGTCTTCTCGGTCGCCTGGGCGAGGATGGCCCCGATATCGCGCGTGATATCCCCTGGCGCGACGCCGATCGCAATGCCTTCGCCGGCAAGCCGCTCGCGCGTCCCTTCGAGGTTTTGCCGGCTGCGGCCGTTGATCACCGTCCAGGCGCCCGCCCTTGCCAGCGCTTTCGCCATTTCCAGCCCGAGCCCGCGGCCGCCGCCTGTGACCAGCGCTGTCTTGCCGGTGAGATCGAACATCGCTTGCCCTCGTCGCTGGTAGAGCCATTGATCCATGGGGTGGCTCCTTCATCCCGAGGGACATTTGCAGCGAAGGGTTCTTTACGCAAGCGTTGCCGTGAACGCGTCGCGACACACACCCGGCAAGGCGATGCCTTGCCGGGTGTCCGGCAGCCTTAAAGGAGAAGCGACCGCTGCCGAAAGCACCAATCAGCTGGAGCCCAAAACATAGCGGCGGTTGCCAGCAACGGCCGGCCGCGCATTCATTGAGTAGAGCGCCGTGAACTTCTTGATATCGGCCGGATCGACCTCGATCGGCTCCATCGCCACCATCCAGTCGACGATCTCGCTGCAGGGCGGGGTGGTAAGCGATCCCTCATAGGCCCAGTATTTGAGCGAGGCGGGCAATAGGCCCTTCGGGTCGACGGCCTCGAGCGCTACCTCTTCGCCGGCCTTTTGCGGGAATTTGGCGGCGACGCTCGCGAAGGTCTCGTTCCGGGCTCCGGGAACCATGAACACGCCCAGGACACCGAGCTCGCCGGTTTCGGCGTGCTTGTGGACGAAATGCACTTCCATCGGGAAGCCCTTGCCGTCGACCAGATGCTCGCTCGGCGCGTGGAAGTGGTACTGCACCAGATCGTAGGTCTTGTCGCCACGCTTGAGCGTGCCGCCTGCCGCCTTCACCTGGATCGTATGGCCGTTGTTGAGGATCGTGCCGCCGCTCTTCCAGTCGGTCGCGAGGTCCGGAATATCGGCCTTGATCGCGCCGGTGATGTCGATCGGCGATTGCTGCGACCCGGCCGAGCAGGCACTGTTCTCCTTGCCCAAGGAGCCCCAATGCTCCGGGCCCTCTTCGCCTTCATAGCTCCAATGCACGCCTTCGGCGGCGTAGGCCGTCTTGACGCAGAGCGGGCAAGCGGCAAGCAAGGCCAGGCCCCGGAGGAATTCACGCCTTTCCATTCTTATTCCCTTTCGATCATGCGCGAGCGGATGCGCCCGCGGGGACGGGATGTTGTGTCTGCAAACCTGTCCAACAACTGTCCGGAATGACGCAGTTCAAGAAGGCTGCGCGAAACGGATATCGCTTGCGGATTTTGCCTGTCCGGGACGGAGAATCGGGGCGTTCCGCCGGTGATCGCGGGCGCCGGCTGGTTTCTGAAAGTTCGCCATTTACTTGTGCTCCAACTGCGCAGAAAATAGGCGGATGGGAGGGAGCCTTCGACGCGCCTCTCGCAAACTGCGCCCGAACCGCTTTCGCCCGCTGACACTTGGAGGGGGAAGGGGCAAAATGTACGCGGTTTTCCACCTGTATCCCGCTCTATCCATTGGGAATGGTCACGCAGGCCTCGGTTGTGAGAACCGGCCTCACGCGTGATCCGAGGGAGGAAAGCCATGAGGCGAGTTTTGCTCTCCGCGGTCTCCGCCGCGGCGTTATCAGTTGGCGTTACGTCTGCATCCGCGCAATCGGGCAGCGTCGAGAAAGCCGTTGGCGGCTACAATTTCGAGGACGCCGCCAAGGAAGATCCGAAAACCAAGGACTTCCATTCGGCCGACGGTCATCTGACCTTCGCGATCGTTACCCACACGGCCGGCAACGGCTTCTTCGATCCGGTCTATGTCGGGGCGAGGGTGGCCGGCAACATGATCGGCGCCGAGATACTGCTGCTCGGCTCGGAATCGCCGGTGGACGATCCGGCCCGCGAAATCGAGATCCTCAACCAGATCGTCCGCGACCCGAAAATCGACGGCATCATCATGACGACGCCGCAGGTAGGCGCCTACAACGACATCGTCAAGGCGGCCGAGGCAGCCGGCATACCGGTCGCCACCACCAACTCGTTCGATGAAACGCTCCTCAACCGCAGCGGCATCAGCCACACGGGCCAGGATGCGTCCGCTGCCGCGATCGGCGGCGAGGCGCTCGCCAAATGCGTGCTCGACAGCGGCAAGACCAGCGGCTCGATCCTGCTGCCGTCGTCGACCGCCATGGGCAATATCGAGGTGAACAACCGCGTCACCGCCGCCTTCAACGCGATCGTCAAGACGCTGAAGGATGCCGGCAAGCTCGACGCCTTCAAGGTCGACGCCGGGCCGGAAAACGTCGGCATCGATACCAACCCGAACGATCCGGTCAACGCGCTCGTGACCCTCTTCGAGTCGCGCGGCGACGTGGTCGGTGCTTTCACGGCCAACAACGTCTTCACGCCGCCGCTCGTCAAGGCGGTCGAGCAGATGGGCTGGACCGGCAAGTTCTGCGCCTTCGGCTTCGATCTCGGTCCGGCACAGCAGGAAGGCATCGCTGCCGGCAACCTCACGGGCTCGCTCGGACAGCAACCGTTCCTGCAGGGCTTCTGGCCGGTCATGCAGCTCTATCTGCAGATCGACCGCGGCATCTCGGCCGCCAATCTCGACACGCGTGCCCAGCTGGTGACGAAGGAGAACGTCGAAAAGGTCGGCAAGCGCTTCGAGAACTGATGCCGTGTGGGCAGGCAATAGAGAACGAATGATGGCGGCAAACCATACCCACTCGGGCCTGCCGGCCATCTTCCCCACAAGGGGGGAGAACGGGTGTGGCAACGCCCGGTGCGCATCAACCCGCCCTATATCGCCAGCCCTCTCTATGAGAGAGATGAGCTTGCCGCGAGTCTTCTCCCCCCTTGCGGGGGAGATGGCCGGCAGGCCAGAGGGGGTGCGGCAAGTGCCACCATCCCTAACGGCGAGCAAGCGGACGAAACCCACATGATACCGACCGCGACGACATCGTTCGGCCGCCCGCCCTCCCAGCTCGCTGGCAGCTGGGAGGGCGGGCTACTCGTTTTCATCGCGCTGCTCTATCTCGCGGGGGCGGCAGTCAACCCCGCTTTTTTCGGTTCTACCGAGGGCCTGCACGCGCTTCTTCGCGACACCTCCCGCGTCGGGATCATCGCCGTCGGCATGACCTTCGTTATCGTCAACAAGGATCTCGATCTCTCCGTTGGCTCGACCTACGGGCTGATCGCCGTCGTTTTCGCGAGGCTTTTCGCGCCGAGTTTCCTCGATCTCGGCATCGTCGCGACCATTGTCCTCTGCCTGCTCCTCGGCGCCGCTATCGGCCTCCTCAACGGCGTCCTCGTCACCCTCCTCAAAGTCCCTGCCTTCATCGCCACGTTGACGATGCTGTTCATCGGCCGCGGCTTCGTGCTGGCGCTGACGCATGGCCAGGCGATCTACTATTCCGGCAAGGCGAGGGAGTATCCGACGTTCTTTCACCTGGGCGAGACGAATGCTTTTGGCTTCAACAACCAGATCGCCATCTTCGCCATCGCCGCAACGGTGGGGGCGATCGTGCTTGGCAAGACGCGATGGGGATACGAGACCTTCGCCACCGGCGGCAACGAACAGGCGGCCGTCTATGCCGGTATCCCGGCGAACTGGGTGCGTATCCGCGCCTATCTGATCTCCTCGCTCTCGGCGACCGTCGCCGCCCTCCTGGCGGCTGCCCAGGATAAAGGTGTGACCCCGCTCTACGGCGTCAGCTGGGAGCTGACCGTGATCGCCTCGGTGATCATCGGCGGCGCCTCGATCCTCGGCGGCCGCGGCCGGGTCGTCGGCTCCTGCCTTGGTGCGGCGCTGGTCGTGCTCATCGACAAGGTGCTGCGCGAAGGCTGGCCGATCACCCGCACCGTCGTCATCGACGGCGAGAGCATTGCGGTCAGCGCCCGCTATACGCTGCCGGCAGGTGCCGTGCTGGTCTTCCTCGGTCTGCTTCTCGTCATCGCCGTCCTGATCGAACCCTATCTCATTCGCCGGCAGGTCTTGGCCCGTTTCTGGGCCTGGCTGCGCCGGCAGCCGCCGCCTCCGGCGATGGAGATGGGCGGCGTTGCGGTCGAGGGCGTGCAGACCAAGGGAGCGATGGCGGCGGACATGGCGCTGTCGGCGACGGGACTCGGCAAATTCCTGGCGCGCCGCGACGCGCTCGCCATCATCCTTGCTGCCGTTCTGTGGCTGACAGGATTGGCACTTCGGCCGGACTACTGGTGGAACCTCTCAAATACTTTCGCCATCCTGCTCAACTATACGGAGCTGGCGTTGATCACGATCGGGCTTACCTATGTGATCGCGGCCGGCGATATCGACCTCTCCGTCGGCGCGGTGCTCGCTCTTGCCGGAAGCACGGCGGCCTATTTCCTCAAAGTGCTCGGTGCCGATCCGATGACGGCGATCGCAATGGGCCTCCTCGCCGGCATGGCCGCGGGGCTCGTCAACGCGACGATGACCGTCGGCTTCAAGTTGCCTTCCTTCATCGCCACGCTCGGTATGTTCTATATCGCCCGCGGCCTTGCCGCCTGGTTTGTCGCCGGGCAGCAATTGACCGGCTGGAGCGAGGCCTACAATCTCATTGGCCGCAAGGTCAGCGACGTGCTCCTCTATTACGGCGTCTCGCTGCCGCCGGGCATCGTCCGGGCTGTCGCCGAAGTCGTCAGCGTCCAGACCGTCTGGATGTTCTTGGTCGCCGTCGTCGCCGGTATCGTGCTCGCCTATACGCCGTTCGGGCTCAAGGTCTGCGCGACCGGCGGCAATCTACGCGCCGCCGCCTATGCCGGCATCAACACCAATCGCATACGCTTCCTCTCGCTGATGCTGGCGGCGCTTTGCGCGACCATGGCCGGGCTGATCAACGTCGCCTATTTCCGCAGCTTCAATCCGGTCGCCGGCCAGTTCCGCGAACTTGACGCCATCGCCTCGGTGATCATCGGCGGTGGATCGATCTTCGGCGGCCACGGGACGATGATCGGCGCGCTTGCCGGCGCCGCCGTCATTACCCTGATCCGGGCGCTGCTGCAGCTGAACGTCCAGGGCTTTACGATGCCGCAGCATTGGATCAACGTCTTCATCGGCGTCATACTCATCATCGCCGTGCTGATCGACATCTGGGTGCGCCAGGCCAATATCCTCGGGACTCTGCGGGCACGCTTCGCGAAGGAAGCGCCGACAGGAGCGGGCAGTCATGGCTGATGCGCAATCGCCGCAACCGATCGTCGAGATGCGCGGCATCGAAAAGGCCTTCGGCGCCGTGCAGGCGCTTCGCAAGGTCGATCTCGTCCTCTATCCCGGCGAAATTCTCGGGCTCGTCGGGGACAATTCGGCGGGCAAGTCGACGCTCATGAAGATCCTGACCGGCGCCTATCAGCGCGATGCCGGCGAGATCTTCGTTGCCGGGCAGCCGGTCCAGTTCAAGAGCCCGCATGAGAGCCGTGACGCCGGCATCGAGATGATCTACCAGGACTTCGCGCTCTGCGGAAACATGGATGTCGGCCAGAACATCTTTCTCGGCCGCTGGCCGCTGAAAGGTCCCTTCGTCGACCGGCGGGCGATGTATGCGGAAGCCGATCGCGTTCTGAAGCGGCTCAAGGTCGACGTCAACTCGGTCTATCAGAAGGTCGAAAGCCTCTCGGGCGGTCGTCAGCAATCGGTGGCGATCGCCCGCGCCATCTCCTTCGAGCCGCGGGTGGTGATCCTCGACGAACCGACCGCCAATCTGTCGGTGATGGCGACTGAGCGGCTGCTCGAGACCATGCTCGAACTGAAGAGGCAAGGCGTTGCCCAGATCATCATCTCGCACCGGCTCGTCGACATCTTCGCCGTCGGCGATCGCGTCATGGTGCTGAAGCGCGGCGAATATGTCGGCGACCGCTACATCAGGAACACCGACGAGCACGAGGTACTGGAGATCATCGTCTCCGGCACCAGCGACACGGCGCTGACGGCGGACGAAGCGAGAACGCGCCGGTCATAGAGCGGGATGAGGAAAAGGGTGGGCGGCTTTCCGCCCTCATCCCTGTGCTTGTCACAGGGATCCAGCAGCGCCGCGTCTGCGGAGTGGAAGAGTCTTTCAGCCAAAGACTTGGCTGGCTGGATTCCTGTGACGAGCACAGGAATGAGGAGCGGAGGTGAAGCCTCGCCGTCCCGCACCTAAAGCCGCAGTAGGCCACTGTCGTGTACTGACATCGGCTCGGGTCACCTTCGCCGCGGCGAACGTCTCCGAATTAAGGAAACCTACCATAGGCTTCAGATCAGCTGTGCGGTCACGCAGTGGATCGAGTTGTTGCCGTAACCCAGGCGGTTCCACTCGGCGTGCTCAGGCTGGGTCCGGCCCGCCATGTCGGTGGCGCGCGCCCGCACGATGAGCGGCCCCGTCTCGTCGAGGCGGGTGATCAGTTCCCACCATTGCCACGCGGAGCGCCGCCGTTCGCCGACGAGCCGCGCCTCGCGCCACGGCCCACCGTTCAGGCTGACATCGACGCTCGCTATGCTGCCGGCGCCCGACCATGCGACACCGCGGATCGCCGTCTCGCCGCGCGGCAGGCTCTCGCCTTGATCGGGCGAAGCGATCAGCGCCCGCACATTCATCAGCGTCACCGGCGCGCGCTCGTCGTGGCCGTTGCGTGTCCACTCGTACCAGTACTTTTCCACCTGATAATGGGCCTCGCAAGGTCTGTCGGTAACGATGATCTCGGTCAGCCACTTAACGGACGCCACAGCGTACCAGCCGGGCACGACCAGCCGCAGCGGGAAGCCGTGAGGCGGCGACAGCGGCTCGCCGTTCATCTCGTAGGCAAGCAGCGCTCCTGCTTCGCGGATCTGGTCGACGGTGAGGCCGCGCTCGAAACGGATCGGTGCATCGTGACCCTCGACGGTCCCGCCGTCCGCCCCACGAAACGTGAGTTGCGTCGCGCCGGGTCGCGGGCCCGCCCTTTCGATCAACTCGATAAGCGGAACGCCCGTCCATTCGGCGGTGCTCACGGCACCCATGCCCCAGGCCTCGCCGGGCACCGCCGGATCGAACAGGCTGCGGCCGTTGCCGGCACATTCGAGGGTCACCACAAGGCTCTCGGCATGAAGATTGCGAAGGTCCCGCATGCTCAGGCTCAGGGGTCTTTCGACCAGCCCGCCGACCGAGAGGCGGTAGCGCTCGCCATCGAGGTTCGGGATATCGAAATGGTTGCGCAGGTAGAACCGGCCGTTGGGCATGACTGCGCCGCCCGCGAGGTCCGGCACCGACGTCTCGCCGTTCAACGGATAGGCGCGGTGAACGAGAAGTCCACCGTCGATAGCGTCCTGGCAAGCGTGGGCCGGATCGAGCAGCGCCGCCGAAATATCTGTCGGCGGCGCATCGCAGCCGCCGCTCGCAACCACCTCGGCGCATGTCGACGCCGCCATCACTTCCACCTCGCCGACTTGCCGAAACGGCGTCAAGAACGCCTCGAGGGCGCCCTCATCCGCCGCTTCGGCGATGAAGAACAGCGTGTGTGCACCGCGAATGACGGCCTCGCCCTTGATAACGACGCCATGGCGAGCGGCGCTTGGCCTGCTCAGATGGTTCAGCAGCATCACGCCCATGGTCGGATCGCGCGCGGGGCAGGCTTCGGGCGAGTGCTGATGTCGTACAATGAACAGAGGCATCGGGACCCCCATGCCTTTCGGCAAGACCGGACGAGCATTCGCGGCAATATATCATGCGGCATCTTCGCTTTCGCCGGGTATCGCTGAAAGACCCCTTTTTGGACGAAGCCTGTCCGCGGCCTGGGCACGCAGTTCCACGCCTGTCACGGGCTATGTCGACAAGTAGATTCAGTCGCGCACCGGATGTCGAGCTGTTAAAGGCCTACTCTCGGACGGTGGGTGATACGATCGACCGCATCGGCCCGGCGGTGAGCCTGATCGAATGGATCGGCGGCATGGAAGGCAAGGATACGGCTTCGCGATCTCTTCCGGCGGCCTGAGTCGTCTGCTGCCTTGATGGAGGCAGGATGGATCTATCCGCAAGTCATGATGGGATCAGAGGGAGTCGCGCTCGGTGCGCAGGTTGGAGACGACGCGCCGGTTCTGCACCTTGCAGGAGCGGTCCGTGCAGTCACGGACCTCGCGCTCGTTGCCGTAACCCTTGGCCCACAGTCGGTTGGCATCTACGCCCTTCGAGACGAGATAGGCCATCGCCGCGTCGGCGCGCTGCTGCGACAGCGTTGCCATATTTGACCCGGATCCGGAATCGTCTGCAAATCCCTGGAGCTTGACCAGCCAACGCGGGTTGCTGTTGAGCCAGAGTGCCTGCTTGTCCAAGGTTGCCTTGGCGACGGCATCGAGCGTGGCCGAGTCCTGCGTGAAATAGGTCCGTCGACCGACATTCAGGATGAAGTCTTCTTCGCTGCCCGCCGCGACATTCTCGAAACCGGGTGCCGGATCATTGGTCTGTCCGGCCATCGGCGCCGCCGGCTCTTCCAACGCGGCGATTTCAGTGGTGTTGCAGGCGGCGAGCGCCAGGAGCATGGCCACGCCAACAAGCAGCCTCGTAGATCCGGTCAAAGCAGACATCGGGGTGATATTCCTCATTCGACCGGGCCTGCTTGGCTGACCTGAGCGGCTGCACTTTCAGCCTGGTCGGCAATATGCGGCAGGACTTGCACCGCGGTGCCGATGGGGCAACGCTGATAAAGATCGATTGCGTCTTCGTTGAACATGCGGATGCAGCCGCTGGAGGCATCCTTGCCGATGCTGCCCGGCTCCAGCGTACCGTGCAAACGATAGCCGGTATCGACCCCATCGCGAAGCAGGTACATGGCGCGCGGGCCGAGCGGATTCTTCGGCGAACCCCCCTCGACCGATTCAGGCAGTTCGGGGTGGCGCTCACGCATTTCCGGCGGCGGCGTCCAGCGCGGCCAATGCGATTTCCGGTCGATCGTGGCGCGGCCATACCATTTGAAGCCCTCGCGGCCGACACCGACGCCATAGCGAATGGCAGTCTTGTTCTCCATGATCAGGTAGAGAAAATGGTGCCTGGTATCGACAACGACGGTGCCAATCGGCTCGCTGCTGAAATATCTGACAACCTGGCGGCGCCACTTCTTGTCGATCTTGGCAAAGTTGGTGCTTCGGAATGTCACACCATTGTCGACGGCGGTGCCGGAAAAATAGGAAGACGCAGCTGCCAATGTGGGTTTCTGTACCGCCACGGTGCCAAATGACGCTAAACCGCCAAGCACAATATCCCTGCGCGTCCACCCCATCGGCAATATCCCCCGTAAAGCCAAGTAGCGAAGTGGCAGTAAATCAGATTTTTCACCTGCCACAACATAAAACTTCGCCGGGTTCCCAAGTAGAACGGCGTTTTGGTCTCTCGTCGGATCCGATGCGCTCTCGCCCAACCCTCGAGCCGCGATGTTCGCGGACCTATGGCGCGGATTGCCTCATTTTTGCTCCGCGCCGTGCGCCTCTTGCCGTGCCGGGCGAGTGCGATCTTCACGACGACTCGGCGAGAGGTAAGGGTCGACGACTACACTTCACAACCCATGTATCCGGTTCACTCTGTTACCCATCTATCGGCTGGACGGAGAGTGCGATATCGTCCGTTCTCTTGGTCTGTCAGGGAGAGGGTGCAGCAGCCGATGAGGGGCGTATCAACTCACGCATAGGCGCGCAGCGTTGCCGCCGAGCCCTGTCCGAAGAGTCTCGTCAAAGCCTTGACAAGCGCAAGGCGGAACGGATCACTCCCGGCCAGATCCGCATCGAACACATCCCGCATCGTCAGATAGGCGTCGACGATCTGCTCAGGCTCGACGATGTCTTGGACGAGTGCGGCAATCCGGGCGGTATGCGGGTCGCGGACGTCGATCTCCCGGCCGCGCTCGTCGAACCCACGCGCGTAGCGCATCCAGGCGGCGACGCCGAGCGCCAGGCGCTCGTAGCCGGCCCCGGCCCGCAGGCGGTCGCGAATGGTGCCGAGCAGGCGTTGCGGCAGCTTCTGCGATCCGTCCATGGCGATCTGCCAAGTCCGGTGCCGGAGCCGCGGATTGCGGAACCGCCGCAGGAGGTCGGCGCGATAGGCGGCGAGGTCGAATCCGGGGAGCGGCGGCAAGGTCGGCGTCGCTTCTTCGCGCATCAAACCTTCGATGAGCACCTCCATCCCGGGTAGGGCCATGGCCTCGGCCACCGTCTCTGCGCCCGCCAGATAGCCGAGATAGGCAAGGGTCGAATGGCTGCCGTTTAGCAGCCGAAGCTTCATCATTTCGAACACGGCGACATCGTCGACGAAGACGGCGCCCGCCTTCTCCCAAGCTGGACGGCCGCGCGGGAAATCGTCCTCGATCACCCATTGCTGGAAGGGTTCGGTCATGATCGGCCAGGCGTCCTCGAGCCCAAGCGCCGTCGCGATGCCCTCCCGGTCGCTGTCGGTTGTGGCCGGCACGATCCTGTCGACCATGGTGGATGGGCAGGAGAGACGATCTGCGAGAGCCGCAAGGACCGGATCGCGGAGTTCCGCGAAGCGTCTCACCACGCGCTTCAGCACATGGCCGTTGGACGGAAGGTTGTCGCAGCAAAGCAGGGTGAACGGAGCGATGCCGGCCGCCTCCCGCCTGGCAAGCGCCTCGACGATGAAGCCGATTGCGGAACGCGGCCGCTGCGGATTTGCAAGATCGTGGACGACATCCGGGTGCGCTTCATCCAGCGTGCCGGTCGCGGGGTTGTGGCAATAGCCTTTCTCGGTGATCGTCAGCGACACTATGCGCGTGGCGGGATCGGCCATCCGGCGGAGAACGGCTTCCGGTTCCTCCGGTGCGCAGAGCAGTTCGACGATGCTGCCGACGACCTGCAACTGCTCGCCTTCGCCGTCCTGGATCTTGAGCGTGTAAAGCCCGTCCTGAGGTTCAAGGGCATCCCGCGTATCGGGGCTGCGGAGCGAGACGCCCGAGATGCCCCAGGAAACATCCTCGGCCAGAATTGAGTCGGTAAAGACTGCCTGGTGGGCGCGGTGAAAGGCACCGATGCCGAGATGGACGATGCCTACGGAAACTTGTGCCGGATCGTAATTCGGCTTCTTCACGGCTTCCGGCAGACGGTCGAGCGTCAATCTTGAGAGCCGCATGGTCTCTTCCTCCCGCGTCGATTGGCAGTGCGTCGAAATTGATATACTAGTATGACAAACCCTGTCAAACATGGCGGCTCGCATTGCGGCATCAAGCTTCAGATCGGACGAACGGCATAAGGCTTCGCCGGGTGACGACGGCGGCTGCCATCTACCAGCAGCTCCATGCTGCAATCATCTCGCTTGAGTTGCAGCCGGGAATGCCGCTGCAGGAAAAGGTCCTTGCCGAGGAGTTCGGCGTCAGTCGGACACCGGTGCGCGAGGCGCTCCTGCGGCTTGCTGAAGCAGGCCTTGTCGAGATATTCCCGCAATCGGGAACCTTCGTCTCGCGCATTCCGCTGTCGGCCATTCCCGAGGCGGTGGTCATACGCAAATCCTTGGAGCGCACGACCGTCGAGCGTGCGGCGCAGGTCGCCGCGGCGGAGGATATTGCACGTCTCGATGCGATCATTGCCCGCCAGCGCGCGCATGCGAGCCTGAGCGACGCTTCACTCTTCTACGCAGAGGACGAGGCTTTCCACGAGGCTATTTCCGCGATCGCCGGCTATCCCGGCATCTGGACCCTGGTCAAAACGGTCAAGCTGCAGATCGATCGCGCCCGCCGGCTGACCCTGCCCGTGCCCGGTCGCATGGCGACTGTCACGGAGGAACATACGGCAATCCGCGACGCGATCGCGGCGCATGACGTCAAAAGCGCCTGCGAGGCGATGATGCGCCACCTCGGCGCCGTCATTCCCGACGTCACGGCCCTTCGGCAGCACCATCCGGACTATTTTGCATAGGATCGCAAGGGCACGGAGGAAACGGCAGAGACGCGCGGCGCCGTAATGCATGTCGCCCAAAAGTGTGCAGCGGTTTTGGGATGACGACATGCACAAAAACAAAGACCTAAAGCGCGCCGCGTGAATACGTTTGAACACGACGCGCTTTAGGGGTCATGCAAATGCCATAAAACTAGAGACCCTCGGGCCCGGATCGGGAACGATCTTCGCCGCCCGTTGGCCAAACACGCCGATAACTCCGTCGCACCGATAAGGGTGGTACTCCCGGAGCGGGCATTTCCCAAGGACCTGAATGAGAAGGTTCGCCGCAACCAAAGCAGACCTGCGAGGTTCATGCGATGCATTCCATCCAAGACCGGCTTCCAGTCTCCATCATCATCGCCAACTACAATTATGCGCATTTCCTGCGGCACTCGATCGACAGCGCGCTCGGCCAAGACTACGGCGAGGTGGAGGTGATCGTCGTCGATGATGCGTCGACCGACAATTCCGCCGAGGTCATCGCTTCTTACGGCACCGGCATCAAGGCATGCTTGAGAGAGGCGAACGGCGGTCACGGCGCAGCGTTCAACACGGGCTTTGCGGCAAGCCGCGGGGCGATCGTTCTCTTTCTTGACGCTGACGACTACCTCTACCCGAACGCTGTCTCGGAAATCGTCGCCCAATTTGAGGTCGACATGGCGCAGATGCAATTCCGGTTGCACATCGTCGACGAGCGGCAACGCGTCCAGGACGTTTTCCCGCCGCCCGAAGTGCCCTTCGATTCCGGCGACGTTACCCCGCAGCTCTTGCGCCGGGCCCGCTATCAGACCACGGTGACCAGCGGGCTGGCCTTCGCCAGGTCGGCGCTCGAGACCGTCATGCCGGTACCGGAGCAGGAATTCCGCCAGGGTGCGGACGGTTATCTGGTCACGCTGGCACCACTTCACGGGAAGGTCGGGTCGATCGATACCTGCCTCGGTGCCTACCGCATGCATGGAAGCAACCATTCGGTCTTCGCCGAGAAGCTGGGCCAGAGGGCCCGATGGCGCGTGGAGCACGATTTTCACCGTTTGCACGCCCTTTCGCAGGAGGCCGAGGAGGTCGGGCTGGAGGTGCCGCCTGACGCCAATCTGCGCGATCCGACGCATATCGAGGAACGCCTCGCGTCGCTCTGCGTAGACCAGCAGCGCCATCCGGTGGCGGAGGATTCGAGGTTTTCGCTTGCCGCAGCCGGCGCCGCCGCCAGCATGGAAATGAATGTCTCGCTCCGCCGCCGGGCCATGCTGGCCGCCTGGTTTCTATCCGTCGGGCTCCTTCCGCAGAGGATGGCGCAGGCGGTGCTCTCATGGAAGCTTGTCGCCTCCTCGAGGCCCGCTTTTCTCACGCGGCTGTCGAAAACCATTCGCTATGTGATGGGATAGTCCGCTCGCGCCGCCGAATGCGCATCTGCGAGCTGCAACAAAAGCGGTAGCTAATACAACTCTCTTTAAATCCAGCGCAATGTGGTAGATTCGCGCTGGGAGCAACGTCGGCTTGTGGAGAAGCCCGATGAGGCCCGACCCGTTGTGGGGTCGGCCTCCATGGACGTTGCATCAGCCTCTCCGCCAGCCGGATCGGGCGGGACCTCCATGAGGTGGTCTCGTAAAGAGCTCGGATTGGGAGGTGTTCAATGGTGCGCAAATTCTGTCTTGCCCTTGCCGTCGCGGCATCCGCACTCGCGATCAGTGCGTCAGCCTGGGCCGACATCACGATCCTCGTGCCTTCCGGCAGCGAGGGTGACGGCCTCAGAGCCGCAGCCGCCGACTACGCGAAAATGAAGAATACGAAGGTTGAGACGGTGCAGGCGCCCTATGCCAATGTGTTCGAACAGGGCGCTAATGCCGGGGCGACCAAGTCCGGCGTTTTCGATATCGTCCTGATGGACGATCCGTGGATCCCGTTCTTCGCCGAGAACGGCCATCTCGAAGATTTGACGTCCTATTTCAAGGGCGCCGGGGTCGAGGGGCCGGACAGTGACTTCCTCTCGAAGTCGCTGGCGATTTGCCGCAATCCCTATAACTCGGGACCCTATGTGTGCCTGCCCTATGTGGGCAACGCCCAGATGTTCTTCTATGACGCCGCCAAGTTCAAGGAAGCCGGCGTCGAAGCCCCGAAGACCTGGGACGACGTGCTGAAGGCCGCGAAGGCGCTGACCGAGCAGGGCGGCGGCCGCTATTTCGGCTATGTCTTCCGCGGTGGCCAGGGCAATCCCGTCGTTGCCGACTTCATGCCGATCTTCTGGTCCTACGGTGCCGACATGTTCAACGCGGAACGCACCAAGGTGACGATCGACACGCCGGAAGGCGCGGCCGCCACGAAGATGTTCATGGCGCTCCGCGACGTCTCGCCGAAGGGCGTCGAGAGCTATAACGCCAACGAGGTCGGCACGGCCATGGCGGCTGGCACGGCCGCCTCGTCGATCAACTGGCCGAACTACGTCGCAACCTTCGAGGACCCGAGCCAGTCGAAGATGGTCGGCAAGATCTCCTTTAGCCCGATCCCGGCCGGCACCAAACCGGGCAGCTCGGAGATTGGCCACTGGACGATGGGTATCATGGCGGCGTCCAAGAACAAGCAGGAGGCCTTCGACTTCATGATGTGGGCGACCACGGCCGAGCAGATCAAGATCTCCGCCGAACGGGGCAATCCGCCGGTCCGCACCTCGGTCTTCACCGATCCGGAACTCACCAAGCAGGAGCAGTTCCGCCATTACCCGGTGCTGATGGAGGCGATCCAGGCCTCGACGCCGCGGCCGCGCCACCCGAAATGGCCGGAGATCGAGAATGCCTTCGGCATCGAGCTTTCGAAGGCGGTCGCCGGCACGATCACGCCGGAGGAGGCGCTGAAGAACTCGCAGGCGGCGGTCGAGCAGATCACCGGCCTCAAATAGGCGGTTTGCCTGCATCGAGCGGGGCCCCCGCGCCGGTCTCGCTCTCGCGGCCGCAAAAAGAACCGCTGCGGCGGCCGGTGTCGAGGTATGCAGGGAGAAGGTCTGCGGAGGGACCGATGTTACAAACCGGCAAAAGCGCGTCGGTTCGACGGGGAGGGCCGCTGGAGCAATGGACGGAGCGCCACCTGCGCTACCTGATGCTCGCGCCGACGGTGCTCATCCTGCTGGCCCTGACGATTTTTCCTAGCGTCTACATGTTCTATGCGGCGGTCCACCGGATCAGCCCAAACCCCGACCTGCCCTGGGAATTCGTCGGTGCCGGCAATTTCGCACGGCTCATTTCCGATCCGCAATTCCACGTGGCGTTGCGCAACACCGTGGTGTTCACGATCGTGGCGGTGACGCTCGAATTCCTTCTCGGGCTCGGCCTCGCTCTCCTCCTCGACAGGTTCATCCGCCGCCTCAGCTTTCTGAAGACGGTACTGATGATCCCGATGATGCTGCCGCCGATCGCGGTCGCAATCACCTGGAAGCTCATCTACGAGCCGCAGTTCGGCGTTCTGAACGAGATCATGTTCCTGCTCGGCCTGCCCGTCCAGGCCTGGGCCGGCGACGTAAACCTCGCCATGTTCTCGATCATCGTCGCCGATGTCTGGCAATGGACGCCGTTCATCTTTCTTCTGATGCTGGCGGGGCTCGCAAGCCTGCCGGTCGAGCCCTATGAGGCGGCCGCGCTCGACGGCGCCTCGTCCTGGCGGCAGTTCTGGGATCTGACGCTGCCGTTCCTCAAGCCGGTCATCGCCATTGCGCTGCTCCTGCGCGTCATGGATGCGCTGCGCCTTTTCGACCTCGTCTTCATCCTGACGGGGGGCGGCCCGGCAGACCGCACCAAGGTCCTGAGTCTCTACATCTACCAGGTCGCCTACCGCTTCGCCGACCCCGGCTACGCGGCGGCGATGTCGCTCTTCGTGCTGTTCGTCACTATCGTGCTCAGCACCTGGTTCATGAAGCGCATGCGGCTGGCGGAGTGAGAGGATGGCGACGATCAGAACACGCAGCCGCACCCGGGAGATGCTTCTTCGCCTGTCGGCCTATCTGGCGATTCTCGTCGCGCTGATCCTGACGCTGTTTCCGGTCTACTGGATCGCAGCGAATTCCTTCAAGTTCGACATCGACATCTTCGCCGTGCCGCCGGAATGGGTGCCGCGCAACCCGACCCTGAAGCACTACGACGAAGCTTTCGTCCAACGCCCCTTCCTGCGCTATGCCCTGAACAGCTTCCTCGTCGCGATCGGCACGACCGTCATTTCGGTGACCTTCGGCACCATGGCCGGCTATGCGCTGGCGCGGTTCAGCTATCCCTGGCAGTGGCGCAAGCAGATTTCCTTCTGGATACTTTCGACGCGCATGATGCCGCCGATCGTCAGCATCATTCCGCTCTACCTGTTCTTCAACTATTTCGACATGCTCAACACCAAGTCGGCACTCATCATCGCCTATACTGCCTTCAACCTGCCGTTTGCGACCTGGATGATGAAGAGCTATTTCCAGGATCTTCCGGTCGAGCTGGAGGAAGCGGCGATCGTCGACGGCGATACGCGCTGGGGCGCCTTCGTGCATGTCGCCCTGCCGCTCGCCCGGCCCGGACTTGCGGCGACTGCTATCTTCTGCCTGATCATCTCGTGGAACGAGTTCCTGCTGTCACTCGTCATCACGCTGACAGAG
Organism: Sinorhizobium americanum; assembly: GCF_001651855.1. Classification (GTDB taxonomy): domain Bacteria; phylum Pseudomonadota; class Alphaproteobacteria; order Rhizobiales; family Rhizobiaceae; genus Sinorhizobium; species Sinorhizobium americanum. Next base: position 157,810 of record NZ_LNQC01000053.1, read on the forward strand.
CAATCACAGACGCTGCCGATCGGCATTGCCGGCCGGGTGACGCAGTACAGCACCTATTGGGGCGAGATCAGCGCGGCGGGCTTCATGGCCTGCGTACCGATCGTCATCTTCGCCTTCCTCGTCCAAAAGCACCTCGTCCGGGGACTTTCCCTGGGCGCCGTCAAGGGTTGAGACCTGTGGCCTCCGTCCGGTTCGACAATGTCACAAAGAAGTTCGGCGAGTTCGTCGCCGTCCACGATTTCAACCTCGAGATCCGCGACAAGGAATTTCTCGTGCTGCTCGGACCCTCGGGCTGCGGCAAGACGACGACGATGCGGATGGTCGCGGGCCTCGAGGAGGCGACAACCGGGGATATCTACATCAACTCGGAAAGGATCAACGACGTGCTGCCGAAGTATCGCGACGTCGCGATGGTCTTCCAGTCCTATGCGCTCTATCCTCATCTCTCCGTCGAGGACAATATCGGCTATCCGTTGAAGATCCGCAAAGTGCCGCCGGAGGAATATAAGCGCCGCATCGGCGAGGTGGCGCGGCGGGTCGAGCTCGATACGATGCTCAAGCGACTGCCCAAGGAGCTATCGGGCGGCCAGCGCCAGCGCGTGGCGCTCGCCCGCGCCATCGTGCGCACGCCGCGCGTCTTCCTCATGGACGAGCCGCTGTCGAACCTCGATGCGAAGCTCCGCACCCAGATGCGCGCCGAGCTGAAACACCTGCAGCACGAGCTGCAGGTCACGACGATCTACGTGACCCACGACCAGATCGAGGCGATGACGCTCGCCCATCGCGTCGCCGTGATGAACCGGGGCGTCATCGAGCAGCTTGGCACGCCCAGGGAAATTTATAACGATCCGCGCACCCTCTTCGTCGCCGGCTTCATCGGCTCGCCGGCAATGAATCTCATCCCAGGCGAGGTGAAGGATGGTGTGTTCGCCAGCGCCGGCCTGAGGGTCGGCGGGGCGGGCCGCATCAGCATCGCGCGCGCCGTGCTCGGCGTGCGCCCGGAGGACGTTCATGCGGCGAGCGCCGAAGATCCGGACGTCAATCTTGTCGCGTCGATTTATTCGGTGGAGCTGACCGGCGAGAACACGCTTGTCAGCCTGCAACTCGGCGGCCGGCTCATGACGCTGCGCGCCGACAAGAACTTCGCCGGCCAGATCGATCAGCGCCTCGGCGTCAGGATCGAGACAGACCGCATGTTCCTGTTCGATGCGGAGACAGAGCGACGTGTCGATTTCTAGACTCATAGGACATTGTAAGGGAGGTGCCGCGATACGTCGCCTTCGCCTTGCGGGAACCGCGGCAATCGCTCTCCTCACGGCATCCGCAGCGCTCGCGACCGGGGCCGGGCCTATCGCCGGCAATCCGCTCATCGCGGTTTCGGCTGGTCCCTTCGTCTTCGGCCGCGACGACGGCCCTGACAACGAACGCCCGCGGCGCGTGGTGCAGGGACGGCCATTCGCGATCAACCGCACCGAGATCACCAACCGGCAATATGAAGCCTTCGTGGCGGCGAGCGGCCACCGTCGCGCCTTTTATGCCGATCACCCGCTCCTGGGACTTCCCGATCGGCCGGTCGTCGGCGTCAGCTGGGGCGATGCGATTGCCTTCTGCCGCCACTACGGCCTCGCTCTGCCGTCGGAGCAACAATATGAGAGAGCGGCGCGGGGCGTGGAAGGTGATGCCTTTCCCTGGCAGGAGGGGCCTCGCGACGAGGCGCGGGCCAATGTCGGTGCCGATGTCTGCTGCTCCGGTGATGAAAGGGATGGCTATCCGATGACGGCGCCGGCAGAGTCCTTCGCCGCGGGCGCCAGCCGGGAAGGCGTGCTCAACCTCGTCGGCAATGTCTGGGAATGGACGAGCGACGTTTATGCGCCTTACGTAGGCGTATCGACTACCGCCGCGGGACGCCACCGCGTGCTCCGTGGCGGATCCTGGAACAGCGACGCACGCCACCTGACAACCACTTACCGGCTCGCCTATGATCCCGACTTCCGTTTCGCAGCCAATGGCGGCTTCCGATGCGTCCGCTCCTCGCCCTGATCATCGCTGCCGGGGGCCTGCTTCTGGCACATAGCGCGGTTGCCGAGCCTGTGGCGGCAGCGGGCTACCGCTTCGAGACGGTTCATGTCCCCGGCGCCGCCTTTGCCGGTCTTGCGCGCGACGGCGATACGTTGCTCGTCACCGATCTTGCGAAGGGCCGCCTTTATCGCCGCGACGCGAACGGGTACCTTGTCGCCTTCGGTCCCGTCTTTCCCCATGGCCCCGACGTGGTGGGCGACCCGACGGGGCCCTATCGTGCCGTTCGTGTCGGTGGCGAGTTCATCGTGGCCCAGGGATGGACGCCGACCAACGCCGATCAGAACCCGCTCGATCACAGCCTGATCGCGATCGATGACGCAGGCAAGACGCGGGTCATCAGCAATGATTTCTGGAACCCGTTCGATTTCGTCGCCGTCGACCAAGGCTTCTACGTCGTCGACGCGGCGCGCAACAGCGTCGAGCATGTAAGACGCGATGGTCGAAGGAAGACGCTTATCAGTTTCCGCCGATTGCCTCAGGCGGCAGGAACCTTGCAGAGCCTTTCGCCGACGGAATTCGCGGCGGGCAGCGGCTACGAGGTCGATGCCGTACCGACCGGCATAGCGCTTCACAGAGGGCGCCTCTATGTCGCGCTCTTCGGCGGCTTTCCCTTCCTTGCCGGGGCAGGGAAGGTCGTTTCGATCCCCACCGTGGGCGCCTCCGAACCGCGCCTCGAGGCCGACGGACTGAACGCGCCGGTGGCGATTGCCATTGCGGGTGACGGAGGCATGCTCGTGCTCGAACACGGGACCTACGATCAGAAGCAAGGCTTCGCAAAAGGCAGCGGCCGACTGCTGAGGATCGATGCTGAAACGAAGAGCAGAAGCACCATCTTCGACGGCTTGACACGGCCGGTCTCGGTGCTCGTCTTGGACGAGCGGCAAGTTATCGTTTCCGATCTTGCCGGCAACCTGCACCTTTTGGCGCGTCAGTAGCGCGCCGACAGCCCTGTTCTTCCCCCGATGCTGCTCCATATCTCCAGCGGCACCACAGGAAAGCAGGAGAGAAGACGTGCGCATGGAACCGGCCTTCCTGTTCGATCTCGACGGCACGCTCGTCGACAGCGTCTACCAACATGTGCTTGCCTGGAAGGAAGCGCTCGAGGGCGAGGACATCGACCTCTCGGTCTGGCGCATCCACCGCAAGATCGGCATGAGCGGCGGCCTCTTCACCAACCAACTGCTGCGCGAGACGGGCGTGGAGATCAGCCCGGAACGGGTGGCGCGTCTGCGACAACGCCATGCCGAGGCTTACAAGCGGCAGGCGGATCGCATCCGGCCGCTGCCGGGAGCGCTCTCTCTTTTGCAATGGCTCACTGACACAAAGATTCCCTGGGCGATCGCCACCAGCGGCCGGATGGAGACGGCTGCCGTCAATCTCGCTGCTCTCGGCGTCGACCCGGCCGTCGTGCCGGTTGTCACCCGGGACCTGGTCAAATACGCCAAGCCCGATCCGGATCTCTTCGTTCCGGCCGCCGAGCGGCTCAGCGCCCCGATCGAGACGGCGGTCGTCGTCGGCGACAGCATCTGGGACATGCTGGCGGCGGTTCGCTGCCGCGCCTTGGGCGTCGGGCTATTGAGCGGCGGCTATGGGCTTGAAGAGTTGCGGCACGCCGGCGCGTTCCGCATCTATGAGGATCCCGCCGACATGCTCATGCATATCGACGAGGTCGGCGGGCGTCGGTGATCGACGCCTGGAGCTCAGTGTTTGGTGGTCGTTTCCTCGCGAACCGCTTCCTCGTGGTACCAGCAGCCGTCAATGGCAGCCGCGCACACGTCCGACGAAGCGAGATCCGCTTGGCGCTGTGCTTCGGAACGACGATCTTCGGCCTTGCGCGAGATGCGTGTCGGGAACTGATAGATCGTCGCACTCTTGCCGTGGAAACTCGTGGCCATGCTCTGGTCTCCGGTGAGTCCTGTCGAGAAAAGATAGTACGCCGCGGCAGAAATTGCACATCATTTACGCGAATTGCCGAAAAATCGTTCAATTGAATGCCGGAATCGCAAGCACAGCACCCTCATTGCGCTTGAGGGAGCGTATTCAGTGCGGTTTTTTAGGCAGCTGCGCGCAACTGACGCATTTTGGAGCAGGTGCTCCTTCGCCGCTCATGGCGGACACTTGAACGTCAAGCGCAGGAGAGGCGCGGGATATCCAGCAAAATCAAGGCGGTGGAACGAAGTCAGCGCCTCGGGGGTCGATTTGCCGTTCGCCGCGACCCTGACCGGCAGCCACTTGGAATCCAGTTTGAGTCCCCTGCGGGTCAAAAAAAGATTCGCACCCACCACCGAGTTGGCACGCTTGATGCTTAAAGGGAGTCGATCCCTGGTGGTCTGGCACGTTTTCCGTGCAAGGCCGCGCCAGGAATTGCTCAAACCTCGCAGCACCACGTTAGAGAGATTCGCTAATGACCAAGTATAAGCTCGAGTACATCTGGCTCGATGGCTACACGCCCGTACCAAATCTCCGCGGCAAGACGCAGATCAAGGAATTCGACGCGTTCCCGACGCTCGAGCAACTGCCGCTCTGGGGCTTCGACGGCAGCTCGACGAACCAGGCCGAAGGCCGCAGCTCCGATTGCGTGCTGAAGCCGGTCGCCGTCTACCCGGATCCGGTCCGCACCAATGGCGTGCTGGTCATGTGCGAGGTCATGATGCCGGACGGCAAGACGCCGCATCCGTCGAACAACCGCGCCACCATCCTCGACGACGAAGGCGCCTGGTTCGGTTTCGAGCAGGAATACTTCTTCTACAAGGACGGCCGTCCGCTCGGCTTCCCGGAGCAGGGCTACCCGGCACCGCAGGGCCCGTACTACACCGGCGTCGGCTACAAGAACGTCGGCAACATCGCGCGCCAGATCGTCGAAGAACACCTCGACATCTGCCTGGCCGCCGGCATCAACCATGAAGGCATCAACGCCGAAGTGGCCAAGGGCCAGTGGGAATTCCAGGTCTTCGGCAAGGGCTCCAAGAAGGCTGCCGACGAAGTCTGGATGGCTCGTTACCTGCTGCAGCGCCTGACGGAAAAATACGGCATCGACGTCGAGTACCACTGCAAGCCGCTTGGCGACACCGATTGGAACGGCTCGGGCATGCACTGCAACTTCTCGACCGCCTACATGCGCGAAGTTGGCGGCAAGGACTATTTCGAGGCGCTGATGGCCGCCTTCGAGAAGAACCTGATGGAACACATCGAGGTCTACGGCCCGGACAACCACTTGCGCCTCACCGGCAAGCATGAGACGGCGCCGTGGAACAAGTTCAGCTACGGCGTTGCCGACCGCGGCGCGTCGATCCGGGTTCCGCACAGCTTCGTTAACAACGGCTACAAGGGCTATCTCGAAGATCGCCGCCCGAACTCCCAAGGCGACCCCTACCAGATCGCTTCGCGCGTGCTGAAGACGATTGCGTCCGTTCCGGCGCAAGTCTCGAAAGTAGCTTAAGCGTAAGACTCCCAAGACCTTGGGCGCCGACCTCGGTCGGCGCCTTTTTTCGTTCGGCTATGATAGATTCATTCGGTTCCGCCGCGCCTCGCAAGGATCCAGTCCACCGCCGCCGCAACGTCGGGCACCGTGGCGCTCGGCGCCGGCGCGAAGCGCGTCTCGTCGCCCTCGCGATATTTTCCCGTACGCACGAGCAGCGCGTGAGCGAGACCGGCGCTCAATGCACCGGCGACGTCTGTTTCCGCATCGTCCCCGACCATCACCGCTTGCGTCGACGCGCAGGGTATGGTGGCAAGGGCTGCATGGAAAAAGCCGGGTGCTGGCTTGCCGAGGACGATGGCATGCTTCTGGCTGGCGAATTCCAGCGCGGTAACGAATGGGCCAGCATCGAGGCTCAACCTGCCGTCGGCGTCCTGGAAAGAGCGGTTCGGCGCCAGCGCCACCAATTCGGCGCCGTCGATCAGTTGCCGGAAGGCCGCATTCAGCGCCGCAAAGTCAAAGGCGTCGCCGGCATCGCCGACAACGACCGCCATGCGGCCGCCGGCCGGCAGATGCTGGAACTCGCAAACGAGGTCGGGATGGACGAGAAGATGGGCGGCACGCTCGTGCCTGCGAAGCCAGTCGCAGGCAGCCTCGGCCGGCGTGAAGAGCTCGCTCCCCGTTACCGGAAGTCCAAGTTTTGCGAGCCGGGCAAGGATCGCCGGCTTGCTCGAGCGGGTCGTGTTGCTGACGAAGCGAATGGGGAGCCCGGCCTCGCGCAGACGGGCCACGGCCCCTGCCGCGCCAGGCACGGCCTTCTCGCCATCGTAGATGACGCCGGCAAGATCCAAGAGCACAGCGCTGATCATCCGATGAGGATGACATGGGTGCGCTGCGGGTCAAGCTCTGGTGGCTTTGCCGGCAGCGACGGTCCCGGTGCTCCAGAAAGTTGCCGTGACAGCCGGACGACTGCTTCCGCCTGAAATTGGTTGTGTTTCTCCGAGCCTCAACTCACCGCGATATTGACATTCGTCCCAATCTCCCAGCATTTTAGCGGCGGGGATTATCAGACACTTCATCAATGCACAAACTGAGACTAGCGGTTGCAGCACTTGTGTTGCTGGCAAGCGGGCTGCCATCTGCGGCCGAGCTATTGCCGCGCGCGGCGTCTGCCGAGGGTTCCGTCATTTCCCGCAAGTCCGGTGAGGAAATTAGCTTCATCGACATCGAAGGCTGGCGCAGCGTGGAGGTCAGTCAGGACCTTCTTGCGGGCGACATACTGCGCACGAACGCCGCCGGTAGCCTTGCTCTGTTGTTCTCCGATGACACGCAGATGCGTATGGGGCGCAATACGACGCTTCTCGTCAAGAAAATCGGTCAGGGCTCCGACAGCGAACTTGAACTCAAGTCCGGGACCGTGTGGGCGCGAGCCAAGCGTGGGGGCAGCGGCCTCACAGTCGACACACCCTCAGCTGCCGCCGCGATCCGCGGGACGGATTGGACGCTTAGCATAGGTGAGAACGGCGCTACCACTCTCTCGGTGCTTGAGGGAAGCGTCGAACTCAAGAACGCGCAAGGATCGGTCGTCGTAAATCAGGGGGAGGGCGCGTTTGCGGCAATCGGACAAGCGCCCCGCAAATATGTCCTCGTCAATCTCAAGGAGCGCGAACAGGTACTTCTCTATTCGGAGCTGCGTGGCGTCTTCGCAGGTTTGCCGACAAGCGGGATGAGCGGCCGCCAGACTCGTGCCGAGCGGGCGCGCGTTCTGGCCATTCCTCCTGCTCGACGGAGCAGCGAGGATTGGGTCTCACTTGCCGAGGCCTCGCTATCGCATGACGGCCGGGCAGCTGCCAGAGAGGCTCTAGTTGGACTGAGGCGGCCCTTGCCGGCCCAGTTGGAGGCGCGTGCCAAGCTGGTCGAGGCGATGATCGCCGGACTGGAGCAACGCTATGGTGATGCGAACCGGCTGTTCGCCGCCGCCTTGCCAGCGCTACCGCGCAATCGCAGAGCATCTGCGATTTACGGTCGCTGGTTCGCGGAATCCTTGGCTGAACCGGACCGCGATCGACCACAGCCGGCGGACAACGTCTATAGCGACGATCCGACGACGGCGCTGATGCGGGCTGCAACTGTGTCCCATGCGCTCGGCGCGGCCGAAGCGATCGAGATATTGAAGGCGGCCGAGCGCCGTTTTCCGAACGACGCGCGCCTGCCGGCAATGCGCGCGGATCTCGCCTTCCAACTCGACCGCCGCAACGAAGTGAAAGACGCGCTCGCCCGCGCGAGCGCCATCGATCCCAACGAGCCGGCCTATCTGCTCGCCAATGCGCGCTTCCGCGCAAGCATTTCCAGCGATCTCGATGGCGCACTCCGGGACCTGAAACACGCCGCGAAGATCGCTCCTGGCAACGATGCCATCTGGAACGAACTCGGCATCGTCCAGAGCGATCGAAATGCCATAGTTGAGGCCGATGCCGCCCATCGGCGCGCGGTAGAACTGAACCCGGAAAATGCCGCGTTGCACGCAAACTATGCGCGCTTCCTGATGGACAACGATCAGATCGCAGCGGCAAAGGCGGAGATCGACAGGGCGGAGGCGCTGGACGCGCAATCCTATGCGGTTTTGGCGGCCAAAGGCCGATATCTCTTGCGAATAGGAAAAACCGAGGAAGGCGAGAAAACGCTACTCGAAGCCTCCGCCGTCAACCCGACCTATGGGGACAGCCTCATCGGCCTGGCGATCGGCAGCTATCAACTGGGGGCGGAAGAGGAGGCCGCCCAGGCGCTCGACAATGCCGACCGGTTTGATCCGGACAACCCGTCAATTCCCTTGATCCGCTCCGGCATCGCCCTCGACCAGTATCGCGGCGACGATGCGATCGTCGAGGCGCGCGAGGCACTGCGGCGTCGCCAGGCTCGCGGCGGGTACTACGGCGGTTACGATGCTAATCGCCAGGTCTCATCCTTCCTCGGCATTGCCCTCGACAATGTCAGTCTGAACGAATGGAGCCAGTATTACGCGGACCGCTCCTACGATCCTTTCAGATCGACCACTTATCTCGACGAGGCAGCGTCCGGTCGGATCAGTCCTTTTGAGGGATTTTCCCCTCTGCTTTCTCCGAGCCAGCGGACCGAGGCAGGCAGTTCAAGCGCTTCGTCGAACTTGCAGGCGCTACTGCTCGATCCTCTTGCGGTGGCGTCCGCCACCACCCGCAACTCACTCGAACGAACCAGCTTTTTTGAAACGGCCATTGGGGGCGGCCTGATCTTGCAGGATGGCGAGCTTGGCTGGAAGAGCGACATGCTCGTCCAGGGTACGACCTTTGCACCGCTGCCCATAAGCTATTATCTGCAGGCGGAGGCACTGCGGCCGGATAGCCCGCGCGCGAACGATCGCGATGATATCACCGGCGCAAATTTCTCTGTCGGCATACATCCGACCTTGGAGGACAATGTTTACCTGTTCGGCGATTTCGTCGATCTCGAAACGGGTTTTCCCGGGCAGACTTGGTTTCCGAAGCCCTTCGACACCAGAGAAACTCGATTTTCCGACCTTGGGATCGGCTGGAGTCATACGTTCGGCGATCGCAATCTGCTCCAGGCGTTCGCCGTCGTCGGCGACACGCATGTGGACCAGAGTATCGATCTGGTCGACACTATAGGGCCATACCGCGTCGAGCAAGAAACCGAAAAGGAGACCGCAACGATCGGCGTCAGCCAGCTGTACGGGATCGGACCCGTCACGCTGCGATACGGCGTCGAAACCGGCCGGTTCCATACGCGCGACTCCGCAATCTATACGGATCTGCTTACGGGAGGCGTGTTCTTCGTCGATCGACTTTCCGACAAGGGCAATGCAACGCGCGGCTATGGCGACGCCATGTGGGAAATTTCCGAGGATCTCACACTCCAGGGCGGTGTTTACCTTAATTGGTTGGACGACGTAACTGATGATTGTCCCTGCGTCGATCCGCGTGTCGGCGTCGCGTGGTCGCCAGTAGAAAATCACTGGCTGCGCGCATTTTACCGCGAAGATACGCAGTTTTCATCGAATTACACCCTCGCCCCGGTGTCGACAGTCGGGTTGACGCCGCTGGAGCTGCCGTTGTTCATCGGCGGCAGTGCAAAGACAGCGGCGCTGCGTTGGGAGGCGGAGTGGTCGGAGCGGCTCTTCACGTCGGTCGAGTACCAGCACCAGCGTTTCGATGGGCTTTCGTTGGATGTCCCCGAGTTGCTCGGCAGCTTCGACACGACAACCGGCGAGATCGACCGCATTAGTATCAGCGGCAACTACTGGATCGGCGAAGGCCTCGGTGCCTTCGGATCGTTCACCTGGAACCACAGCGTCGACTTGACGCCCGGGAGTAGCGGGGAGTTCGGCGTGCCACTTGTGCCGGATTATCGGGCGCAGGTCGGGCTGACGATCGTTCACCCTTCGCGCGTCAAGGCCACTATAGCTCAGACCTTCGTCGGGGAACGGGTTGGCGCACCCTTTGGCATCGAGCTGTCATCATACACGACAAGCGATGCCGCGATTAGTTGGGAGTCGCCGAGCGGACACCTGGAACTCGGTCTGCAATTGCTAAATGCGTTCGACCACGACTTCGATCTGGCGTTTGGAATTCCCGGCCCAGGCCGCACTGTCCTGGGCACCGTCAGGGCGAAGTTTTAGCGGACTCGATCAGCCGGGAAGTCACGCGCGGCGTGTCGATCCAGGGTGGTTCGGCGTCATCAGCCGCGGCGGGTGTCCGGAAAGTTGGCCGGATTGATGCCGAGGGTGTGGAGGTCGCGGGCGTTCGGGCGGCGGTGACCTTCGACTGCCGCGGCTGCGGCGCTCGCTGCGCCTAGGACGGCGAAGGCGCGGCCGATGAAGCCCATGCGGTTCTTGCTAGTCATTGTCTTTGCTCACTTTCTTTCTCAATTCGATGAGCAAAAGATGGGCCTAGGCGGGCTTTTTTGCAATGCACAATACCTCACCCCAGCCATGCAACGAAAGCAGGCCCGGTTAGCACTCGCCAACCGGGCCTGTTGCAGAGCGGGGCGTGGCTGCCCCTCCTCGTCCCGCTCCTCAAAGCGCCTTGGGAGGCGGAAGGGTCAGTCCTCGCTGGCAGCGAGTTGGGCGAGGACCTCGCCGCGGCCGCGGGCTCTGAGGATCAGCGGCACGATGAAGGCCAGCGCCGCAATCACCAGCAGGACAGCGGCGATCGGCGAGGTGAAGAGCACGGTCACGTCACCTTGGCTGATCGACAGCGCCCGGCGCAGCTGCTGTTCGGCGAGCGGCCCGAGGATCAGTCCGACGACGACCGGCGCGATCGGATAGCCGAAGACGCGCATGACGTAGCCGAGCAGGCCAAAGGCGAGCAGCATGCCGAGTTCGAACACCGAGGGGTTGGCGCCGATGGTGCCGAGCGTCGCGAACAGCAGGATGCCGGCATAGAGCCAGGGTTTCGGGATCGTCAGCAGCTTCACCCAGAGGCCGACCAGGGGCAGGTTGAGGACGAGCAGCATGAAGTTGGCGATCAGCAGGCTTGCGATCAGGCCCCAGACGAGCTGCGGGTTGGTGGCGAACAGCAACGGCCCCGGCTGCAGGCCATATTGCTGGAAGCCGGCCAACATGATCGCCGCCGTTGCCGACGTCGGCAGGCCGAGCGTCAGCAGCGGCACGAGCGTACCGGCTGCCGAGGCGTTGTTGGCGGCCTCCGGGCCGGCGACACCCTCGATCGCGCCATTGCCGAATTCTTCCGGATGCTTGCTCAGCCGCTTTTCGGTCGCATAGGAGAGGAAGGTGCCGATCTCGGCGCCACCGGCCGGCATCGCGCCGATCGGGAAGCCGATGAAGGTGCCGCGCAGCCACGCCTTCCAGGAGCGCGCCCAATCCGAGGCATTCATCCAGACCGAGCCGCGCACCGCCTCCACCTTGTCGGGACCCTTGTCGCCCTGAGCGGCGATGTAGAGCGTCTCGCCGATCGCGAACATGGCAACGGCGAGCGTCGTCACCTCGATGCCGTCGAGCAGGTCCGGAACGCCGAAGGAAAGGCGCGCCTGGCCGGTCAACTGGTCGATGCCGATGGAGGCAAGCGTCAGGCCGACGAAGAGCGAGGTGAGGCCTCTGAGCGTCGAGTCGCCAAAGGCGGAGGAAACGGTGACGAAGGCGAGCACCATCAGCGCAAAGTATTCGCGCGGGCCGAAGACGAGCGCCAGCTTGACGATATAGGGGGCGACGAAGGCGAGGCCGAGGGTCGCGATAAGGCCGGCGACGAAGGAGCCGATCGCTGCCGTTGCCAGAGCGGGGCCGCCACGGCCGGCACGCGCCATCTTGTTACCTTCGAGCGCGGTGACGATCGAGGAGCTCTCGCCGGGCGTGTTCAGCAGGATCGACGTCGTCGAGCCGCCATACATACCGCCATAATAGATGCCGGCGAACATGATCAGCGAGCCGCCGGGGTCTAGCTGGTACGTGACCGGCAACAGCAGCGCGACAGTCAGGGCCGGACCGATGCCCGGCAGGACGCCGACGGCCGTGCCAAGGGTCACGCCGATCAGCGCGTAGAGCAGGTTCATCGGTTGCGCAGCAACCAGCAGCCCCTGCAAAAGGAAGTCAAGAGTACCCATAATTGTCGGCCTTTCTAGAAGAGCAGGCGTTCAAGCGGTCCTGCCGGCAGCGACAATTGCAGGACTTTGGCGAAAATCGTCCAGACGACGAAGCTGGCGACGATGCCGAAGGGAATTGTCAGCCAAAGTTGCCGTTTCCCGAAGCCGCGCGCCGTCATGGCGAAGAGGATGCCGGTGGCAATCGAAAAGCCGAGCGTGTTGAGCAGCAGCATCTGCGCCGCAAGCCCGCCGACGACCCAGGCGACCGGTCCGAACTGCTGCGGTTCACGCTCGGCAAAGTCGCCCCTAAAACCCTCGACGGCCGTCCAGATGGCAAGCACGATCAGACAGCAGGCGATCGCATAAGGCACCGTGGTCGGGCCGACCTGCGAGTAGCCGGCAAGCCCGGTAAGCCGGGAAACGTCCCAGAAGATCACGCCTGCGATGAGCGCCAGAACGACAGCGATGATGAGCGCCGCCCGATCGGGGCGGCGCGTTTCGACGGAAGGGCTATCTCCCCTGCTCATTTGACCAGTCCGATGTCCTTGAGGACAGCTTCGGTAGCCGAAACGTCCTTGGCGAGCTGCTCATTGAAGGCGTCGCCGGCGAGATAGGTGTCCTGCCAGCCCTTGGTCTTCAGCACTTCCTGCCAGCCGGCGGACTTGGCGAGCTTTTCGATGTCGGCGGAAACGGCAGCCTTCTGCTCATCGGTGAGGCCCGGAGCGGCGGCGACCATGCGCCAGTTCTCGACGACGACGTCGAGTCCGGATTCCTTCAGCGTCGGGGCATCGATGCCCGGCAGGCGTTCGGCGCTCGTGACAGCGAGGAGGCGGAGCGTACCGGCCTTGACCTGCGACTCGAATTCGCCATAGCCGGAGATGCCGGCCGTCACCTGGCTGCCGAGGATCGCAGCGAGCGCCTCGCCACCACCGGAATAGGCGATGTAGTTGATCTTGGTCGGGTCGACGCCGGCGGCCTTCGCAATGAGGCCTACGGCGATGTGGTCGGTGCCGCCGGCGGAGCCGCCGCCCCAGGATACGGCACCCGGATCCTTCTTCAGGGCTTCGACGAGATCGGCCATCGTCTTGATCTCGGAAGCGGCCGGAACGACGATCGCCTCGTATTCGCCGGTGAGGCGAGCGATCGGCGTCACGTCCTTGAGGGTGACCGGCGAGTTGTTGGTGAGGATGGCGCCAACCATGACGTAGCCGCCGACGAGCAGCGCATTCGGGTTGCCCTTCTGCTGGCTGGCGAACTGGGCGAGCCCGATCGTGCCGCCGGCGCCGGGCACGTTCTGCACCTGGACATTGCCGGAAATGCCTTCCTGCTGCATGACGGTCTGCAGCGAACGGGCGGTCTGGTCCCAGCCGCCGCCGGGATTTGCCGGCGCGATGATCGTGTAGTCGGCGGCATAGGCCGGAAGCGCCAGCGCGCCGGCGAGAATGGATGCGAGGAAGAAATGTTTCAAGGTCGGTCCTCCGTAGGGCGCGGTTCGTCCGCGCGGTGATTGTTGTCGCGAACGGGAGAAACGGGCGGCTGACCTTGAAAGCGGCAGCCTCCGACCGGATTGGTGATTTCCTCCCGATGCGCTGCTGGCATTCCGCCTCCACGGGTCGCCAGCGGCCCTAAACCAACATAGAAAGCTGACATTAACCTGACATCAACCTGCTGGCTCGTAAACGGTTTGTTTCGGCTCCAGGAATATCGCTGGAGTAGGAATATCACTGGAGTCTAAGTACTTCGTTCCACCGGGCGATCAGCCGGGCACGCTTCACCTGGTCGAGATAGACCATCAGGCCGGGACTGACCGGCACGGGCTTCAACTGCCCACCGAGCATTTCCTGCATGGTATTGGCGGTATTCTCGCCGGCGACTTCCGGGCTGACGGCAGGGATCTGCAGCTCGCGCGCCATGATCGTCTGGCCTTCCTTCGACATGAAGAATTCGAGGTAGCGCCGGCCAAGGTCGGGAGAGGCGGACGCCTGCGGCACAAGGCCGATTCGCGACATCACCACGGTATAGTCCTTCGGCAGCACGATGCCGACATCGGGATGCCTGGAGGCCCAGTCGGCGGCATAGGAACCGAGGATGTTGTAGCCGAGCACGAAGCGTCCGTCCGCCACCCGCTCGAGGATCGCCTGGCTCGTCGAATAGAGCTTGACGCCCGCCGCGCCCATTGCCTGGATGACGCTCCAGATGTCGCCGAACTGTTCCTGGTCGCGCGCCATGAACAGGAAGCCGACGCCAGATCGCTCGATATCATAGGTGCCGATGCGGCCGAAGACTTCGCTTCCCTGACGCTTCAGGTAGTCGACGAACTCGGCGCGCGTCGCCGGCGGCCTCCCTGTCGAGAAACTGGGTTTGTGATAGACGAACACGGCCGGCTCGAAGGTCAGTGCATAGGCCGTGTTGCGCCAGTTCGCCCAGGCCGGCCAGCGGCCGCTCATCGGCAGGTCGCTGCGCTGCGCATAACCGTCGTTGCTGAGCTTCACCTGCAGGTCCATGGCGGAGGAGAAGGCGAAATCGGCCGTCCTCTCACCGGCATCGGTCTCCTTGACGATCCGGTCGTAGATCTCGCCGGTCAGCATGTCCTCGTAGCGCACCGCGACGTCAGGATTGGCCTTTTGGAAACCGACGATCATCGGGCGCGCCAGGGGCTCGTCGAGCGAGGAATAGACGACGAGAACCGGCGCGGCCGCATCGCCGGAAACGGCGGGGAAGAATACCGGCGCGGCACAGGCGAGCCGGGCAAAAAACAACCAAAAAGCGAAGGAAATCAAGAACCGCATAATTTCACAATGCCTCACCCGCACGCCGTTCACAAGCAACGTCGCGACCGATAAGGTGAAGCGGGGGAGAGTGACGATTTGCGTATCTTGCTCGTTGAAGACAATCAGGCCCTGGCAGAGGGTCTCTCGGCGCTTTTGCGCGGCAGCGGCTATGCCGTCGACGTCGTGAACGACGGCGCCTCGGCGCATGCGGTCGCAGCCGCCGAGAGCTTCGATCTGGTGATCCTGGACCTGAACCTGCCGGAGATGGACGGGCTCGACGTACTGCGCGCCATGCGCGCCCGGCAGAACCGGGCGGCGGTGTTGATCCTGACGGCCCGAGGCTCGCCCGAAGAAAGGATCAAGGGCCTTGATCTCGGCGCTGACGACTACCTGATCAAGCCTTTCGACATCGGCGAGTTCGAGGCGCGCGTGCGGGTCCTGCTCCGCCGTCAGGCCGGCCTGCGCAGTTCGATCGTCAGCTACGGCAACGTCTCGCTGGATCTGAACGCCCGCAGCTTTTCTGCCGGCGGCGTGCCGATCGAAATTCCGGCGCGCGAACTCGGGCTCCTCGAGCTCCTGTTCATGCGGGCCGGCAAGGTGGTCGCCAAGGACGCGATCGTTCAGTCGCTGACCGGCCTCGATGACGATCTCAGCCCCAATGCGATCGAGCAATATGTCAGCCGCCTGCGCAAGCGCCTGGCGCCCTATGGGCTGACGGTACGCACGGCGCGCGGCATCGGCTATTACCTCGACAAGGCGGCAAACCCCGAATGAGGACGGCCGTCTATTCGCTGAGACGCAGGCTGCTCGGTTGGCTGTTGATCTCGACCGCCGTGATCGGCGTGGTCGCGCTGATGGACACCTATCGGGAAGCGGTCAAGACGGCGAATGTCGTCTCGGACCGGGTGCTCGCAGGCTCGGCACTGGCGATCGCCGAGCGCGTTGTCGTCGCCGAGGACGGCACGCTTCAGGTCGACATACCCTATGTGGCGCTTGAAATGCTGACCTCGGCCGCGCAGGACCGCGTTTTCTATCGGGTGGATGGCCCGCCGGGTGCGTTCATCACCGGCTACCAGACCCTGCCGTCGCTTCCCGAAGCCGCCGGCCAGTCGACCAGCTTTGCCGATGCGGTCTTCCGCGGCGAGCCGATCCGGTTGGCGGTGCTTCGCCGCTCCGCCTCCACCGGTGTCAATTCCGTCCCTTTCGCCGTCACCGTCGCCGAGACGACGATTGCGAGACGCCAGCTGACGCAGACGATCCTGCTGCACTCGGCGCTCCGCCTAGGCCTGATGATCGCCGGGGCGGCCCTGATCGTCTGGGTGGCGGTGACCTTTTCGCTGAGACCGCTCTACCGGCTTGGGGACGCGATCGCCGAACGCAGTCCCGACGATCTGCATCCGATCGGCGAACGCGTGCCGAGCGAGGTGCAGGGCCTAGTCGACACGGTCAATACCTTCATGGTGCGGCTGCAGTCGGCGCTCGATGCGCTGCGCCATTTCACCGGCAATGCCAGCCACCAGCTGCGCACGCCGCTGGCCATAATCCGGACGCAGCTGGCGCTCGCCCGCCGGGCGGCGACGTTGGAAGAAGCGCTCTCGGCCGCCGCGAAGGCCGATGAGGCGGTCGCCAATGCCGAGCGCATCCTGGCGCAGTTGCTGCTGATGGCGAAGATCGATGCGGCGGCCAAGGAGGAAGCGCGCGGATCGGAGCGGATCGAACTTGCTCGGCTGGCACGCAGCGTCACCGCCGAGCACGTGCCGGCGGCCGGCGAGGTGGGCATCGATCTCGGTTTTGCCGGCGAGGGGGAGCATTGGATCCGCGCCGAACCGCTGCTTGTCGGAGAGCTCCTGAAGAACCTCATCGGCAATGCGCTGCTCTATGCCGGGCGCGGGGCGGAGGTGACGGTGCGCGTCTCAAGCTCGGATGACGAGATTGCGCTTGAGGTGGAAGACAACGGGCCGGGTATCAGGCCGGAGCTGCGCGAGGCGGTGCTGAAGCGCTTCCGGCGCGGCGGCAATGAGGCGCCCGGCACCGGGCTCGGCCTGCCGATCGTCGAGGAAATCGCCACGCTTTATGCCGGAACGATGCGCCTCGAGGACGGCGAGGGCGGTCGCGGTCTGAAGGTGGTCGTGACTTTTCCGGCAGGGTGAAGAGCCGCAGCCGCGAAGCCGTTACGAGCGCTCTTCGCTTTCCTCGCGGTCGCGGGCTTCGAGAAGAGATGCGGCGTCTCGGGTCTGAACCCGCAGCAGCTCGTTCCAGAGCTGGCGAGCGAAACGCGATTGAACCTGGTTCGCAGGCTTGCGCTGCGATGACATGACAAATCTCCGATAGGTTTGGAATGCCGTTCATATAGTCTATCGACGAGCCGATTGCCACGGCAGAGTCTACCGAGCTGCTTTGCAAGGGAAGCATATGTCGAGTGGCAAGAATATCGATAGATCCGCGTAGCAGACAACAAAAATGCCGGGATGAATTTCTTCATCCCGGCGAGCGGCTGCACTGGGAGGCAGTTTCTTTACGTCTTTTTCCGGCCTTTCTGGCGATAGACGTCGACGACCACGGCGGCAACGATGATCACGCCCTTGACGATCTCCTGGTAGTACGCGTCGACCCGCAGAAAGGTGAAGCCGGAGGTCATGACGCCGAGGATGATCGTGCCGATCACGGTGCCGGTGATGCGGCCGACGCCGCCGGTCAGCGACGTGCCGCCGATGACCGTCGCGGCGATCGCGTCGAGTTCGTACATGACGCCCATGCCGGCCTGGGCGGTCTGTGCCCGGGCTGCGGTGACGACGCCCGCAAGGCCGGCCAGCATGCCGGCGATGGCGTAGACCTTGATCAGATGCGCTTCGACATTGATGCCGGAGACGCGTGCGGCCTGGACGTTGGCGCCGATCGCATAGGTGAACTTGCCGTAGCGGGTGTAGCGGAGCGCAATATGGAAGATCAGCGCGACGACGAGGAAGACGATGACCGGCCAGATGCCCGTGCCGATGAAATTGAATTGCTCGGTGAGCCCAGAGACCGGCTGGCCCTTGGTGTACCACTTGGAGATCCCGCGCGCCGACACCATCATGCCAAGGGTGGCGATGAAGGGCGGGATTTTCGTCCTGGCAATCAATTGCCCGTTGATGTAGCCGGCCAGGAGGCCAATGCCGACACCAAGCCCGATTGGCACGACGGCCGGCAGGTCGGTCAGCGAGGGATAGAGCGCCCGCGGCCAAGTCGAGGCCTGCGCAACGCTCGCCGAGATCATCGCCGTCATGCCGACCACGGAGCCTGAAGAGAGATCGATGCCGCCGGTGATGATCACCTGCGTCACGCCAACGGCGATAATGCCGATCACCGAGACCTGCAGAATCATGATGGTCAGGCGCTGGGGGTTCATCAGGAAGCTCTGGCCGACGAAGAGCCAGCCGAGAACTTCGTAGACAAGCGCGATGCCGATCAGCACCAGGAAGATGTTGAGCTCTGGCGGCAGGCGCCGTCTCGACCCGGCAAGCGGAGAGCCCGCGCCCTGTGCAGCGATATTGGTTTCCATTGTCTTTCCTCCCTGCGGTCGGCATCCGCGCTAGCGCGCGGCAAGTTCCATGACCTTGATTTGGGTGGCTTCTGCCCTGTCGAGGAAGCCGGTGACGCGCCCCTCATGCATGACCATGATCCGGTCGCTCATGCCAAGCACCTCGGGCATTTCCGATGAGATCATGATGACGGCGACACCGTTGCGGGCGAGTTCGGTTACCAGACGGTGAATTTCGGCCTTTGCGCCGACGTCGATGCCGCGTGTCGGCTCGTCTAGGATCAGAATATGCGGATTGGTGAGCAACCAGCGCCCGATCAGCACCTTCTGCTGGTTGCCGCCCGAGAGGTTTTCGATTCGCTCCTGCAGGTTCGGCGTCTTGACGCGCAGCTTGCGGCTCATCTCCTCGCAGGCCGCGGCGACTTCCTTCTCGGAGACGAAGCCGCGCTTGACGAACTTGTCCTGCAGCACGGCAATCTGCATGTTTTCAAGGATGTCGAGGATCAGCAGACAGCCGGTGTCCTTGCGATCCTCGGTCAGGAAGGCCATGCGGTTGCGGATCGCCGTATTCGGGTTGTCGATCACCACCTCCTTGCCGTCGATCGCGATCGTGCCCGAGCTTGCCGCAGTGACGCCGAACAGCGTTTCGGCGACATTCGAGCGGCCCGAGCCGACGAGACCGGCGACACCGAGGATTTCGCCGGCGCGCACGTCGAAGGAGACGTCGTGGAAGACGCCGTTCAGCGTGAGGTTCTTGACCGACAGGACGACGTCGCCGATCGGCACCTCTTCCTTCGGGAACATCTGGGTGATCTCACGGCCGACCATCATGCGGATGATGTCGTCGCGGGTGACCTGGCTCGACGCGTGCGTGCCGATATATTTGCCGTCGCGGAAGACCGAGAATTCATCGGCGATCTCGAACAGCTCGTTCATCTTGTGGGTGATGTAGACGATGCCGATCCCCTGCGAGCGCAGATCCCGGATGATCTCGAAAAGATGCGCCACCTCGCGTTCGGTCAGCGCCGAAGTCGGCTCGTCCATGATCAGTACGTCGGATTCGTAGGAAACTGCCTTGGCGATCTCGACCATCTGCCGGTTGGCGACGGACAAGTGGCGGACTTCGATTTCCGGATCGATGTCGATCTTCAGCCGCTCGAAGAGCTTGGCGGTCATGCGGCGCATCTCGCCGTGGTCGACGAAGCCGAAACGGTTCTTCGGCTCGCGGCGGATCCAGATGTTCTCGGCGACCGTCATGAAGGGCATCAGGTTCAGTTCCTGATGGATCATGGCGATGCCGTTTTCGAGGGCGTCAAGCGGCGACTTCAGCTGGATGTCGACGCCGCGGAGTTTCACCTCGCCCTGGTCCGGATGATAGATGCCCGCGAGGATCTTCATCAGCGTCGACTTGCCGGCGCCGTTCTCGCCCATCAGCGCGTGCACGGTGCCGCGCTTCAGCTTGAACTCAACGTCGTCGAGCGCGACGACGCCGGGGAATTCCTTGCGCACGCCTTCGGCGGTCAGGAGATACTCGGCATTGGGTACGGCACCGCTGGCGCGCACGGCTGCCATCGTTGTGGGACTGAGCGTCATGGTCATTGCCTCCCCATCTTCCGGCCTTGGCCGGAAAGTCCACGCAGAGGGCGGGACAGCCCTCTCATAGGCCCTTCCGGGCCTCAGGCGGGACTTGCTTCGAATGGGAGCGCGGCGGAGGCCGCGCTCCCAAGAGGAACAATCAGTTCTTCGCCTGGTATTTGTCCAGGTTGTCCTTGGTGACGAGCTCGAAGGGGATGTAGACCTTCTTCTCGACAGCTTCGCCCTTGGCGAGCTTGAGCGCGGCATCGACCGAGCCCTGGCCCTGGCCGGCCGCGTTCTGGAACACGGTCACGTCGAGGTCGCCGGCAGCCATGGCGGCAAGCGCGTCCTGGGTGGCGTCAACGCCGCCGATGACGACCGAGTCCATCGACCGGCCGGCAGCCTTCAGCGCCTGGATGGCACCGATCGCCATTTCGTCGTTGTTGGCGATCACGGCATCGAACTCAACACCGGCGGAAAGCCAGTTGGTCATCAGGTCGGCGCCCTGGGTGCGCGACCAGTTGGCGGTCTGCTCCTCGACGATCTCGATGCCCTTGCAGGCGTCGGTGGCGAGAACGTCGTGGATGTCCTTGGTGCGCATGCGGGCCGCCTGGTTGGAGAGCTCGCCCATCATCACGACGGCCTTGCCCTTGCCGCCGAGCATCTTGCAGACTTCCTGCGTCTCCAGAGTTCCGGATTCGACTTCGTTCGAGGCGACGAAGGCCTGCTTTTCCGGAAGCGAGTCGATGTTCACCGGCTCGCGGTTGACGTAGACGAGCGGAATGCCGGCGTCGGCGGCGATCTTCGACATCGCAGCGGTGGCGTCCGTGTCGACCGGGTTGACGATGATCGCACTGACGCCGGCGGCGATGAAGTTCTGGATCTGGCTCTGCTGTTTCGCGACGTCGTTCTGCGCGTCTTCGATCTGCAGTTCGACGCCGTTCAGCGTCTTTGCGTAGTCGGACATACCGTTGCGCAGAACCGTCAGGAAGTTGTCGTCGAACAGCGCCATCGAGACGCCGATCGTCTCCGCATGCGCAGCCGTCGACATCATGACAGCCATCGCAGTGCCCAGAATGAATTTCTTCATGTCTACTTTCTCCTCCACTTTGGTGCCGGCCACACCCTCTCTTGCCGGAAACTCGATTTTCGTTGATCGAGCTCATCTCCTGTCAGAAGCAGCACTCCCATTTGCGCTTCCGATGAAAACGGAACAAACAAACCAGTGGTTCGTCATTACGGAATATGTATTCCATTTTATCCGGACGCCGTCAAGTGCATCTTGCGGCGTCCGGGCCGAATTCCGCGCTTTCAGCGCGTCAAGCGATCAGGCGCGGGACTGCAGGTAATCCATGCTCTCGCGAACGGCCTTGGCCGGCTCGCTCAAGGCATGGACGGACGGCGCGAAGGGCTCGAACGAGAAGGGGCCTTTGTAGCCTTCGGCGCGCAGCCGGCGGATCTGTCCCGCATTGTCCAGCCGGTCTGCGGCATCGACCAGGATTCTGTGAGGGTCGCGCATCTCTGAGACGGAAACCGCCTCGTCGCTGACGCCAGAAATGTGGACGAGGCCGGTCAGTTCCGGGAAGAAGGCGTTCTCGCCGGCGAGATGATGGTGGAACGTGTCATGGACGAGGCGGAAGGTCTCGCCGCCGATTTCCCGAATCGCCTCGACGGCTTCGGCCTTGGAGCGCAACGAGCAGATCTCGAAGCCGAGCGGCTCGACAAGCCCGATGATGCCGGCGGCGTCGAGCAGCGGCTTCAGTGCTCGTAAGGACTTGCGGAGGGTTTCCTGGCGCTCGCCGTTCTTCTGGCCGCTGCCGTCATTGACCGGCACCAGCACCAGCGCCTCGGCGCCGCAATCGCGCGCATAGGAAATAAGCCCGCATGCCTCCGCCTCACGTGCCTCGTTCCATTCATTGAAGCGCTGCAGGGCGTTGATCGAGATGATCGTCAGGCAGTGCTTTTCGGCAAGTGCCTTCACTTCCGCGGGCCCGGTTCCGTCGAGAATTGCGTTGCCCGAAAGGTCGTTGCGAATTTCCACCGCCGCGATTCCGAGCGATTTCGCCAGCGCGAAGAAGGCATCGAGCGGCAGCGCCGGAGCGGCCATATGGTTGAGGGCGAAAGGAAGGGCGGTCATGGATGTCCTCCGGGAATGTTTGGAATGGCTGTCGCCGTTGTTCGGAACGTTTGTTCCATTTCGGCGACCACATTCACCGTGAAGGCGCGTCCAGTCAAAGTGCTAGTCGCGCAGCGGCATTGCATTCCTGCAAGATTGCGCCGCGGCGATGAGGGGATTCTGTCATTGCGGCGGTGCGATGCGCCGGCGATCGGTTTTCAGAATTCGACAGGCAAGGCCCGATCGAGTCAGGCAGGTCCGCCTGCGCGGGTTCACTTGACCCCGTTGGCCTCGGCAACGAAATCCGAGAGCATCGGCACATAGTCCTCGCCGCGTCCGGCCCCGACGGCCTGTGCGAAGGAATTCCTGACGGCCGCGCCGATCGGATTGGCGACGCCGGCCGCATTGGCGAAGGCGGCGAGGTAGCTCATATCCTTGAAGCCGTTGCGGATGGCAAACTTGTGGGCATTCGGGTCGCGATCCAGCACCCAACGGAAGAAGGTCTGGTAGAAGGCGCAATCCATGCGGCCGCCGCGGATGACGCTGTCGAAGATCTCCGGCTCGAGGCCGGCTTTCCGCCCGAGCATCAGCGCTTCGGAATAGAGCGCCGCGTAGCCCATCGACAGGAAGTTGTTGAGCAGCTTCATCGTGTGGCCGGTCCCGGTCGGGCCCGTGTGAATGATGCGGCCCGCGAAGCATTCAAGCACCGGCCAGACGCGGCGCACCTCGTCTTCGGCGCCGCCGACCATCACATCGAGCGTGCCGGCGGCGGCGTCCGCCGGCGTGCGGCTCAGCGGCGCATCGATGAGGGTAATGCCCTTCCGAGCCAGATCCGCGGCGAGCTTCGTCGTCACCGAAGGATCGGAGGTCGAGCAGTCGACGATGGTCAGCGGCCTGCCGGCGGCGGCAATGCCATCCGAGCCTTCGACGACGGCAAGCACTTCGGGCGAGCCGGTCACGCACAGCACGACAATGTCGCAGTGCTCCGCCATCTCGCGCGGCGTCCTCACCTCCTTCGCGCCTTCTGCAACAAGCGCCTCGACCGGCGCGCGGTTGCGATGCGCCATGACCGACAGCGGCCAGCCCTTTTTCAGGATGTTGGCGGCCATGCCCTGGCCCATCAGCCCGAGCCCGATGAAACCCACATTCGCCTTTGTCATGTTCGCCTCCATGGTGTTGATGCCATGGTGCACGATTGGCGGGGGATCGCCAGACCGAAATTCTGGCCGCTCCGCCTGATAGTGCATGTCGCCCAAAAGTGTGCAGCGATTTTGGGATACCGACATGCAGAAAAACAAAGACCTAAAGCGCATCGCGTGAATACGTTTGAACGCGACGCGCTTTAGTCCCGCAAGGTGATCCACACCGGCGCATGGTCGCTGGCATTTTCCCGCCCGCGCACGTCCCGGTCTATGCCGGCGCCGGTCAGTCGGCGCCTGAGTTTTCGACTGAGAAGGATATGGTCGAGCCGCAGGCCGGCGTCGCGCTGCCAGCGATTGCGGCGATAGTCCCAGAAGGTGAAAAGCTGCTCGTCCGGATAGGTCTTGCGGAGTGCGTCGAGCCAGCCCTGGTCGAGCAGTTGCCGGAAGGCGGCGCGACTTTCCGGCTGGACGAGGGCGTTGTCGTCGTAGGAGCGGGTCGGATAGATGTCGCGGGGTTCCGGGACGACATTGTAGTCGCCGGCAAGCACGACCGGCAGGCCAGTCTCGAACAGGTCTGCGGCGTGGCTGGCGAGACGCCGGTGCCAAGCGAGCTTGAAGTCGAATTTCGGTCCCGGCTGCGGATTGCCGTTCGGGGCGTAGAGCGAGGCGATCAGAATGCCGTTGACGGCCGCTTCGATGTACCGGCTCTGCGTGTCGGACGGGTCGCCGGGCAGGTCCGTTCGCGTCAGGACCGGT
This sequence comes from Sinorhizobium americanum, assembly GCF_001651855.1. Taxonomy (GTDB): domain Bacteria; phylum Pseudomonadota; class Alphaproteobacteria; order Rhizobiales; family Rhizobiaceae; genus Sinorhizobium; species Sinorhizobium americanum. The sequence goes on from NZ_LNQC01000053.1 coordinate 181,778, forward strand.
TCGCTGTCGCTGGCGAGAATAGCGACGCCGTTCCAGGTCGCTTGGCCTCGCCAGACGGCGCCATATCCGGCGGCTTCGATCGCCTGCTTCGGAAACTGCCCGTCCGTCGCCTTGAGCTCCTGCAGGCAGACGACATCCGGCTCGGCCGTTGCGAGCCAGGCGAGCAGGTTGTCCAGCCGCTTGTTGACGCCGTTGATGTTGAAGGTGGCGATCTTCATGCCAGCTCAGTGAACCAAGCCGCCGGTCCATCGCGTGACCGCGTCAGCGAGAGTTTTCAGATGATCGGCCGCGGAGAAGCCGGAGATGCTCTTGCGCGGCTTCAGGTCATGGTCGCCGTCCTCCAGCCAGAGGAACTCGATCTGGTCGGACAGCGTATAGCCCTGAACCTCTTCGCGTGTCCCGAACTCGTCGCGGGTTCCCTGGCAGATCAGCGTCGGCGTCTGGAGCCCGGCGAGATGCCTGGTGCGAAGCTGCTCGGGCTTGGCCGGCGGGTGGAACGGATAGCCGAGGCAGATGAGCCCGGCGACCTTTCCCTCGGCATGAAGCTCGTCGGCGACCATGCTGGCGACGCGCCCGCCCATCGATTTTCCGCCGATGACGAGCGTGCCTTTCGCGCCGAGATCCGCGACGGCAGCCCGGTATTCCGGATTGAGCGTTTCGGCGCGGGGCGGCGGCTTGCGCGCGCCCGAGCGTCGCGCTGCCATATAGCCGAATTCGAAGCGGGCAATGCGGAAGCCTGCCGCGGCGAGCTCCTTGGCCGTTGCGGTCAACGAGGCCGAATCCATCGGCGCGCCGGCGCCATGCGCGAGAAGAATGGTGACCGGCGCGTCCTCCGGTCCGTCGAACAGGAATTTTCCGACCATTTCAGGCAGCCGTCCTCTGGATGATTCCGTTAATCGAGCGATCTCAGGATAAGATCATGCGGCAGTCCAAAGCGCCACAGCACCGCCTCTGGTCAGGCGCGCGGCGCCGTCGGAAGCAGGTGAAGATTCACGAACTGCACGCCGCGCTCGGCCGTCCGCGCCCATTCGGAGTCCCTGTCGAGTTCGAGATAACGCTTCCACCAGCGGCGTGCCTCGCCGAGATTGCCGGCATCGAACTCGAGCTTTGCCAGGTTGAAGATCGCATCGGCGTAATCGCCGTCGACGTCGATCGCTTTTTGGAGGTGCCTGCGGGCGGTGTCGATGCGGCCGCGCTCGCCCATAAGCCCGGCAAGGTTGAACCAGGCCTCGGCGAAGGACGGGTCGAGCTTGAGCGCCCGCGCGTAATCATGCGCGGCGTCGAGTTCGTGGCCCGCAGCCCGAAGGCAGTTGGCGCGGTTGAAGGCGGCGACCGAGTCGGTGCGATCAATAGCGAGGTAACGCTGATAGACGGCGGCCGCTTCGCCATATTCGCCTTCTTCTTCGGCCTCTTCCGCTTGCGCGAAGAGCTCTTCGAGTTCCGCCTCCTCGACCGCCCCGAGATCGAGCAGCAATTGTCCGTCGAGCTCGCTCAAGCCCTCGGCCCGTCGTGCATAGATCGTCCTCGATCTTTCGTGGTGGAGCGACAGCGCCGTCAGCGAAGCGTGGCTGGAGCGCTGGACGGAACGCGCGATCGTTCCCCAACCGGCGCCGCTGGCGATCAAGCCCGCATATTTGCGGGCGAGGATCACGTCGCGGAACGAATAGGGTTCGCAGTCATGTTCGAAGGCGTCGAACAGCGACAGGAGATCGAAGAGCCGCGGCGCAATCTTCGCCTGGTCGATCAGCGATTGCCGCGGCAGCGCCGATGTCTCGGGCGCCGTTGCCAAGTTCAGCAAGCGCAGGAAGCCGTTCTCGCTGAGGAGGCGCCGGCCGTTGCCGGCCTCGCGTTCGAGACGCGCCTCGATTTCCGCATCGGTCGCCTTCAAGAGCAAGCCGCGGCCGAAGACCACATGCGTAGTTTGCCGGGTGACGCCGCGTCGCAGATGTCCGCCTTGGCGCTCGACCTCGCGTGCGATCAGCCGCCGCGGGAACGCGGAAAGCGGCCCGACGATGCCGAATGTCTTGCCAGCGACCGCCATCAGGCCTTCTTCTGTGTGGTCGTCTTCTTTGCCGCGGCGGGTTTGGCAGCAGCGCTCTTCGCTGCGGGCTTTGCAGTCGGTTCGGTCTTGCTCTTGCTTTTTGCCGGCGGCTTCGCCTGCGAAAGGCTCGCCTTCAACGCATCCATCAGGTTGATGACGTTGCCGCGATCCGGCGGCGCCGCGATGATCGGCTTGTGGCCCTTCAATTTCTCGCGGATCATCTGCATCAGCGCGATCTCGTAGCGATCCTCGTAGTTCTTCGGATCGAAGGTCGTCGTCTTTTGCTGGATGAGCGCTTCGGCGAGCTGCAGCATTTCCGGCTCGGGACTGCCGACCGGGATGTTGCCGAAATATTCGGCCGTGCCGCGCACCTCGTTCGGGTTCCTGAGCGTGCACACGAACATGCCGGTCTCGCGCGGGCCGATGGCGATCACCCGCTCGCGGCTCGAAAGCACCAGGCGGGCGATGGCGAGCTTGCCGCTCCGCCGCAGGGCCTCCCGCAGGACGATGAAGGTCTCCTCGGCCATGGCCCCGTCCGGCGCCAGGTAATAGGGCGCGTCCTGGTAGATCAGGTCCACGGAGCCTTCATCGACGAAGGCCTCGATGTTCATCGTGTGGTTGGATTCGATCCTGACACTCTCGAGATCGGCCTCATCGATGACAATGTATTTCTTGTCTTCGTATTCGTAGCCCTTCACCAGGTCGGATCGTTCGACCAGGCCAAGCTCCGGATCGACTGGCTTCATGTTGATCCGGTTGTGGGTATCCTTGTGCAACTGATTGAAGGTGATGCGCTCGCTGCTGCTGGTGGCCGGATACAGCCTTACCGGGCAGCTCACGAGACTGAGTCTGAGATATCCCTTCCAACTTGCCCTGGGTGCCATGGTCGTCTCCTACGCGGCACTACGATTACTTTTCCGGCCCGGACTGAGGCGGCAGCTCCCTGGCGAAGTCGCCGATGTCGGCCCAGGGATCGCCGGATGTGGCCAGAAGGCCCGGCAGCGAAGAATAATTCAAATCCCCGGGAGCGTCGATAGCTTCGAGATCGGTCCAACTGAGCGGCGTCGAGGCCGGCAGGTTGGTCCGGGCGCGCAGCGAATAGGGTGCGGCCCAGGTGTGGCTGCGCGCGTTGCGGTGGAAATCGATGAAGATGCGCCTCACGCGATTGCCTTTGCCCATGGTGGTTGTGAAGGTCTCCGGCGCGGTCGCCGCCAGGCGGGTGGCGATCGCGCTTGCCGCCTGGTGGAACTTCTTCCAGTTGAGCTTCGGCCTGATCGGCAGAACGACATGGACTCCCTTGCCGCCCGAGGTCTTGACGAAGGGGACGAGGCCGATTGCCTCGAGTTCGCTCTTGATGTGTATGGCCGCTTCAACCACCTCCCGCCAGGCTATGCCTTCGCCGGGGTCGAGATCGAAGACCATGCGATCGGGCTTGTCGAGCAGCATGCGTGTCGTACCCCAATTGTGGAATTCGACGACGCCGAACTGCGCCAGCGCCAGATAGGACTTCGCATCCTCGACGGAGATATAGGTTTTCGTCTCGCCTTCCGAGTTTGGGGATTGAAAGGTCGCGACCGAAGGCGGCATGCCGGTGAAGGGGTGGCGCTGGAAGAAGCAGTCCTCCGACTTCCCCGTCGGGCAACGCACGAGTGAAACGGGTCGGCCAAGGATGTGCGGCAGCATGAAATCGCCGATCATGGCGTAGTAAACGGCGAGGTCGAGCTTGGTGGGGCCGGATTTGCCGAACAGCCGTCGGGTCGGATTGGTGATCGAGATGCTGGCGAGGTCGGCGTCCGAGATCAGCCGCTTTCGCGAGATCGAGACGGGTGTCGAGAGCTCGACATCGCGAAGGCCCTTGAAGACCGCGTGACGCAGCAGGTTGTCGGCCGTGCGGTTGCCGTAGTGAACATGCGCTCTGAGCACCGGGCGCACCCAGATGATCTCCTTGGGTGCGCCCTCGAGCTTCACTGCGCCGCTGCGCAGGGGGTCGAGCCTGACCAGCAGTTGCTTCAGCATCTCTGAATCGAAGCCGGTCCCGACCTTGCCGCGATACTGCAGCTCGCCGTCGACCCATTCGCCGAGGGCCAGCGAAGCAATTCCCTCGGCCGCCTCCGACACGGTGTAGCCGATGATGACGAAATCCTCCGCCTTCAGTGCCTTCGTCTTGGTCCAAGTCTTGGAGCGACCGCAATGATAGGGGGCCGAGGCGCGCTTCGAAACGATCCCTTCGAGGCCGATCTCAGAGGCCTGCTCATAGAGCGTGCGCCCTTCGCCGGTCACATGATCGCTGAGCTGGATGGCCGAGCGACTGTGGATCTGGCCGGCGAGCAATTTTGCGAGCAGCGCCTTGCGCTCTTCGAGCGGCGAGGCGGTGAGATTCCAGCCTTCGAGATGAAGGAGGTCGAAGGCGAAAAACACGAGCTTGTTGCCGGAGCCGGTGGAGAGCGCCTCCTGCAGCAGCGCGAAGCGGCTTATCCCCGACTCGTCGAGCACGACGATCTCGCCGTCGATGATCGCGTCGCGGCAGGGCAGCCGCTGAAAGGCCTCCGGCAGGTCGCCATAGCGCTTCGTCCAGTCGAGCCCGCCACGGGTGATGAGGCGCACGGTGCCGCCGGCCAGATGCGCCATGGTGCGGTAGCCGTCGAACTTGATCTCGTGGAGCCAGCCTTCCTTGGCGTCGGGTGGAACGATCGTCAGCGTCGCGAGCTGGGGCTCGATGCGCGCGGGTGCGGCGCCCCGGACGGCGCCGGCAAGCGTGCCGGGATCGAGCTTGGCGGGCTTGGCCGGGGGTTTCGGCTTCTCGACGAGTTCCTCGATCCGCCGTCCGGATTTGACGCTTTCCGGCCGGGCGGCGAGGATGTCGGTGGAGGGATCGGCGGCCGGATCGCGTTCCTTGAAGAGAAGCCAGTTGCGATGATCCTCTTCGCCGGGCTTCGGCTTCAGTCGCGTCAGCATCCAGCCGCCGTTGAGCTTTTCGCCAGCCAGGCGAAACTTGAAGGCACCCTTGCGCAGGCTAGCCTCGATGTCGTCCATCGGTGCCCAGACACCGGTGTCCCAGACGATCATCGGCCCGGCGCCGTATTCACCTTCCGGAATGACGCCTTCGAAGTCGATATAGTCGATCGGATGGTCTTCGGTCTCCACCGCCAGGCGCTTGTCGGCGGGGTTGAGCGACGGGCCCTTGGGCACCGCCCAGCTCTTCAGCACGCCCCCCACCTCAAGTCTCAGATCGTAGTGGTCCGCTGTCGCATGGTGCTTGTGCACGACGAAGCGGTTGCCGCCGCCGGCGGGACGCCCGACCGGCTCCGGCGTCTTCGAAAAATCGCGTTTCTTGCGGTAGATCTCAAGCTTCGACGTCGCCATGCGACCAAGCTATGGCCTCTTCATTGAACCCGCAATATCGGCCGATGCGAGCCGGAACGAAGCGTCCCGGCTCGCGCGGCTCCAGCTCTCAGGCGAAACGGCCCGGCGTGCCGAGGGCCATATGGCGATTGACGTCCTTGTAGAGCAGGTAACGGAACTTGCCCGGTCCGCCAGCATAGCAGGCCTGCGGGCAGAAGGCTCTCAGCCACATATAGTCGCCGGCTTCGACCTCGACCCAATCGGAATTGAGGCGGTAGACGGCCTTGCCCTCGAGAACGTAGAGGCCGTGTTCCATCACGTGGGTCTCCATGAAAGGGATGACGCCGCCGGGCTCGAAGGTGACGATCGTCACATGCATGTCGTGGCGCATGTCCGAAGGGTCGACGAAGCGGGTCGTCGCCCAGCGACCGTCCGTACCGGGCATCGGCGTCGGCGTGACTTCACGCTCATTGGTGACGATCGGTTCGGGGATGGGGATTCCCTCCACCTTTTCGTAGGCCTTGCGGAACCAGTGGAACCGGGCCGGCGTCGACCCGTCGTTGTGGATGCTCCAGTCGGAGCCGGGCGGAATGAAGGCGTAGCCGCCGGGCCGCATCCGATGGGTTGCATCGCCGATCGTGAGCCGGAAGTCCCCATCGACCACAAACAACACAGCTTCGGCGCGGGGGTCGCTTTCGGGTCGATCGCTGCCTCCCGAGGGCCCGACCTCCATGATGTATTGGGAGAAAGTCTCGGAGAACCCGGACAACGGCCGCGAAAGGACCCAGAGACGGGTGTTCGTCCAGTGCGGCAGGTAGCTGGTGACGATGTCGCGCATCACGCCTTTGGGCATGATCGCGTAGGCCTCGGTGAACACCGCCCGATCCGTCAGCAGGTTCGTTTGCGGCGGATGACCACCTTCGGGAAAGTAGTAGTTGCTTTGCATCTGTTCGTTACCTGTTGAAGTGTCTGTTCGAACCGGACTAGCGGCCGTTGACGGGATGCGCGAGCGCCGAGGTCGGGACGACATCGCTGGCTATAGGGGTTTGGAACACGGGTGCGGGCTTGGGGTTTGCGGCCTGGTCACCATCGAGCACCTGTTGCGCCTGCTCACGGTCGATGTCGCCCTCCCAGACGGCGATGACGACGGCGGCAACGCAATTGCCTATCAGGTTTCCGAGTGCCCGGGCAATGCCGACGAACCAGTCGACCGACAGGACCAATACAAGGCCGATGGCCGGAATGACCGGAATGGCGGAAAGCGTCGCCGCCAGCACGACGATGGCGGAGCCGGGGATGCCGTGGGCGCCCTTAGAGGTCAGCAGCGCAACGCCGAGGATCAGCAAAAGATCGCCGGGTGCAAGCGGCGTATTGGTCGCCTGAGCGATGAACACGGCCGCAAGCGTCAGATAGATCGAGAACGCATCGAGGTTGAATGAATAGCCGGTGGGAATGACCAGACCGACCGTCGAATCCTTGATTCCAAGCCGTTCAAGCTTACGCATGACCTGCGGCAGAACGCTGTCGGAGGACGCCGTCGCCATGACGATCATCAGTTCCTCGCGCAGGTACCGGAGGAACTTGAAGATGCTGAAGCCGGCGATTTTCATGATCAGTCCGAGGACACCGAACACGAAGAGGATGATCGTCGCATAGAGCAGAACGACCAGATAGCCGAGTTGCTGCAGCGAGCCGATGCCGTATTTTCCGACCGTGTAGGCGATGGCGCCGAAGACGCCGATTGGCGCGAGCCGGACGATGAAGCCGATCACCTTGAAGAGCACCTGCGTCGTCTGGTCGATCACTTCGGCAACCTGCTTGCCGCGCTCGCCGATGAGGGCAAGGCCCGATCCGAACAGCACAGCGAACAGCAGCACCTGCAAAACGTCGCCCTTCGCGAAAGCGTCGACGATCGTCGTGGGAATGATCCGCATCAGGAAGTCGACGGTACCGGTGACCTGCGAGACCTTTTCGGTATAGGCGCCCAAGGCGCTTGCATCGAGCGTCGTCGGATCGACATTCATCCCATGGCCGGGGCCGAAGACATAGGCGGCGATCAGCCCCAGCGCGAGCGCCAGCGTAGTCACGGCTTCGAAATAGATGAGCGACTTGAGGCCGACCCGGCCGACCTTTCTCAGGTCCCCGGCGCCGACGATGCCATGAACAACCACGCCGAAGACCAGAGGCGCAATCACCATCTTGATCAATTTGATGAAGCCGTCTCCGAGCGGTTTCAGCTGTGCCGCAAATTGCGGCCAGAAAACGCCGACAAGGATACCGAGGACGAGTGCGATGATGACTTGTCCGAACAAAGACCTGCTAAACCTGGACATTTGCTTCCTCCCGAAATGCTGTGAGCCCGGGCGTTGCGACGAGGCAACGGCTTGTGCCGAAGCCACTGCGCGGCCTGGTGCCGCCGCCCGCCCAAGGATTGGCCGTCTCCAACGGCGTGCACCCTCCTCGTGCGACGCTCGGCCATCCATAGTGATGGGAACAAAAGGCGGGTGATATGTCCAATATATTGTTTGACTGGATTAAGACGTATAGCCTATCGACGATTATCGGGAGGTCGCGATGGAGTTACGGCACCTGCGCTATTTCATTGCCGTCGCCGAAGCGGCGAGTTTCACGGCGGCGGCGAAGAACTTGAACATCTCGCAGCCGCCCTTGAGCCAGCAGATCAAGGATCTGGAAGAAGAGGTCGGCACGCGTCTCTTCGAGCGTTCGAGCCGGCATGTCGAACTCACCGAGGCCGGCGCCAGTTTTCTCGATCACGCGAGGATGATTCTCGGCCAGGTGGAACACGCCGCGCATCAGGCGCGCGTCATCGGATCCGGCCAGGTGGGCATGCTCAATATCGGCACCACCGGCTCGGTCCTCCTCGGTCAGTTGTCGACTTTGATTGCGAGGTTCCGGAACCGTTGGCCGGGTGTCTTTGTGCGCATCCATGAAATGGATCCGCAGGCGCAGGAACTGGCGCTGCTTTCGCACCGCACCGACCTCAGCTTCGTGCGCAAGCCGCGATACAATGCGGACCTAGTTGGCAAGGTTGCGTGGCAGGAAAAGGTTGGAGTCGCACTGCCGGCCGATCACCCGCTCGCCCGGCATGAAACGGTCGAGCTCGGCGCGCTGCGGCAGGAGAGCTTCGTCTTTCTCCGACTGGCGGAGTCCCGCTTTGCCCGCTACCTGCACGACTGCTGCGTCGCGGCAGGCTTCGTGCCGAACATCACCAACGAGGTGGTGGAATCCTATTCGCTGACGAGCCTGGTTTCCGCCGGCCTCGGCGTGGCGCTCGTTCCGGAATGCATCAGGAATCTCTCGCGTCCCGGTGTCGTCTATCGTGCGCTTGCTGATCCCGCCCCGGAAGCCGATGTCTACGTCCTCAGCCGGCCGAACCACGGTCCGGTGGTTGCGAGCTTTCTGGAAGCGACCGAGGCGATGTCCGGCTAGCCGCGTTTCACCCCTCTCCAGGCCGGTGGCCGCCGATGGCACGGGTCAATTCGTCCGCCGTCCGGCGCACGAGTGAGCCGAGCGGCTCGAGCCTGTTGTCGTCGATACGGACCGACGGCCCGGAGATCGATATGCCGCCGATCGCCTCGCCATATTCGTTGAACAGCGGCGCGGCGATGCAGCGCATGCCGAGCGTATGTTCCTCGTCGTCGATCGACCAGCCGCGATTACGGATCTCCTGGATGTTGCGGATCAGCGCCGGCAAAGTGTCGAGCGTCCGGTCGGTGAAGTGCGTCAACGTCCTTCCGCCAAGCGTCTTGGCGATCTCAGTATCCGACCAGGTCGAAAGAATCGCCTTGCCGATCCCTGAGGCATGGCTCGGGCCTCGCCGTCCGGGGCGGAAGAAGGCCCGCATGGGTGCATGGCTTTCGACCTGCGAGATGAACACGACGTCGCCATCGTCCTCGATGCCGATATTGGCGGTTTCGCCGCTCTCGTCCATCAGCCGCTTCAGGTAGGGCCGGCTGATCGTACCGAGCTTTCGGAAGCGCAGGAAGGCGTTGCCGATCTCGAAGGCCCTCACGCCGATTGTCCACTCGCCGGTGTCGGGATCATGCGCGACCATGCCGTGGCTTGAAAGCGATGTCAGCAGACGATGGATTGTCGACGGCGCGAGCCCCGTCTCGTCTGCCAGGTCGGTTAATGTCGAACCGTCGCGATCCGCCACGAGGCTGAACAGTGCCAGGCTGCGGTCGAGCACCTGGACCGAGGAGGGCGTCGAATTGGCGCCCGCCTTCCGGCCGCGCTTGCCTTTTGCCTGCTCCGATACGACCGCCACCGCCAATACCCCGTCACGACTCTCTCATTAGCCAATAGCTGCCACGCGCGGCTTTGACCAGTGCCGCGCGCAACAGTGCTGTCGTCGTAATTTCCATCTGATGGTAATTAATTCCATTTTTATGTTGACGGTCGCGAAATATGGATTATGTTTCCATCAAACAGGAGGAGTTCCCATGGCCAAGATGCGTGCTGTCGATGCAGCGGTTCATGTTCTGGAAAAGGAGGGGATCGATTGTGCCTTCGGCGTCCCGGGCGCGGCGATCAATCCGCTCTATTCGGCGCTTAAGGCGCGCGGACCGATCCGCCATATTCTTGCCCGCCATGTCGAAGGTGCCTCGCATATGGCGGAGGGCTATACGCGGGCAAAGCACGGCAATATCGGCGTCTGCATCGGCACTTCAGGGCCGGCCGGCACCGACATGATCACCGGCCTCTACTCGGCTTCGGCCGATTCAATCCCGATCCTCTGCATCACCGGGCAGGCGCCGCGGGCGCGTCTCGACAAGGAGGATTTCCAGGCGGTCGATATCGCCAAGATCGCGGCACCCGTCACCAAGTGGGCCGTCACGGTCATGGAGCCGGCGCTCGTCCCCTTCGTCTTCCAGAAGGCTTTCCATCTGATGCGCTCGGGCCGTCCCGGTCCGGTACTCATCGACCTGCCGGTTGACGTTCAGCTGGCCGAGATCGAGTTCGATCCGGAGACCTATGAGCCACTCGCGCCCTACAAGCCGGCCGCGACCCGCGCCCAGGCCGAAAAGGCGCTCGCCATGCTGAACGCGGCGGAGCGGCCGCTGATCGTCGCCGGCGGCGGCATCATCAATGCGGATGCGTCGGACCTGCTCACCGAGTTCGCCGAAATCACCGGCGTCCCGGTCATCCCGACGCTGATGGGCTGGGGCGCGATCCCCGACGACCATCCGCTGATGGCTGGCATGTGCGGCCTGCAGACCTCGCATCGCTACGGCAACGCGACGCTGCTTGCCTCCGACTTCGTCTTCGGCATCGGCAACCGCTGGGCCAACCGCCACACCGGCAACGTCCCGACTTACACCGAGGCGCGCAAGTTCATCCATGTCGATATCGAGCCGACTCAGATTGGCCGCGTCTTCGCACCGGATTTCGGCATCGTTTCGGATGCGGGGGCGGCGCTCAAACTCTTCCTCGATGTTGCCACCGAGTGGAAGACGGCCGGCAAATTGCGTGACTGGTCTGCCTGGGCGGCGGAATGCCGCGAGCGCAAGCGCACCATGTTGCGCAAGACCCATTACGACCAGACGCCGCTGAAACCCCAGCGGGTCTACGAGGAGATGAACAAAGCCTTCGGCCGCGACACCTGCTATGTCTCGACCATCGGCTTGAGCCAGATCGCCGGCGCACAGTTCCTGCATGTCTACAGGCCGCGCAACTGGATCAATTGCGGTCAGGCCGGGCCGCTCGGCTGGACGCTTCCCGCGGCGCTCGGCGTCCGCGCGGCGGACCCGAACCGGCCGATCGTCGCGCTTTCCGGCGACTACGACTTCCAGTTCCTGATCGAGGAACTCGCGGTCGGGGCGCAGCACAAGCTCCCCTACCTGCATGTGGTCGTCAACAACTCCTATCTCGGCCTGATCCGCCAGGCCCAGCGCGGCTTCGACATGGATTTCGAGGTGAGCCTCGCCTTCGACAACATCAATGCCAGCGGCGACGCCGAGAAGGGTTACGGTGTCGATCACGTCGCCGTCGCCGAAGGGCTCGGCTGCAAGGCGATCCGGGTTCGGAGCCCCAATGAGTTCGCCGATGCCTTCGAACGGGCGCAGGCCCTGATGGAGGAACACCAGGTGCCGGTCGTCATCGAGATCATCCTCGAGCGCGTCACCAACATCGCCATGGGCGCCGACATCAATGCGGTCGTCGAGTTCGAGGAGCTTGCCGAGCGCGGCGAGGACGCGCCGACCGCGATCGCCGCCCTGCTCGATTGAAAGCCCTCAACAGCAGGATGAGGGAGGTCTTCCGGCTGCATCCTGCTTTCCCTTTGAAGAGGAGTAAACGCATGCCGAGATTTGCGGCAAACCTGACCATGCTGTTCAACGAGGCGCCGTTCCTCGATCGCTTTGCGCTTGCCGCCAAGGCTGGTTTCGAAGGCGTGGAATATCTGTTTCCCTATGAATTCGAGAAAATCGCCCTGCGCAGTGCTCTCGATCGCTACGGACTGACGCAGGTTCTTCACAACCTTCCCGCCGGCGACTGGGCGCGCGGCGAACGCGGCATCGCCATCCTGCCGGATCGGATCGACGAATTCCGCCGGGGTGTCGCAAGCGCCATCGATTATGCGAGGGCGCTCGACTGCAAACAGGTCAATTGCCTCGTCGGTATCGCGCCGGACGGCGTGCCGGACAGCGTACTGCGCACCACCCTTGTCGCCAATCTGAGACTCGCGGCGAGCGAACTCGGCAAGGAAGGCATCCGCCTCCTGATCGAGCCGATCAACCGCTTCGACATTCCCGGCTTTTACCTCAATACGGTCGGACAGGCGGCCGCGATCATCGAGGAAGTGGGCAGCGACAACCTTTACATCCAGTACGACCTCTACCACCAGCAGCGGACCGAGGGCGAACTGATCGGCGCCTATAAGCGCTATTCGGATCGGATCGCGCATATCCAACTCGCCGACAATCCGGGCCGCAACGAGCCGGGTACCGGCGAGATCAATTACCCCTTCGTTTACGACGCGCTGAAAGCAGCCGGTTACGAGGGCTGGATCGGCTGCGAGTACAAGCCGCGCACGACGACGGCGGAGGGGCTCGGCTGGCTGGGGGCCGAGCGCAAGCGCAACCAATCCGCAGACATCATCAAGATCAGGAGCTAAGGACAATGGCATCTATAGGTTTTATCGGACTGGGCATCATGGGCACGCCGATGGCGCGCCACCTGCAGGATGCCGGCCACACCGTCATCACGTCCAAATTCTCCATCCCGCCGCGTCAGGAACTGCTTGATCATGGCCTGCAGCTCGTCGGGACGCCGAAGGCGCTCGCCGAGACCGTCGACACCATCATCCTGATGCTGCCGGACACGCCGGAAGTGAAGGATGTCCTCTTCGGCGAGAACGGCGTCTCTTACGGTCTCGGCAAGGGCAAGCTGGTCATCGACATGAGCTCGATCTCGCCGATCGAGACGAAGGAATTCGCCAGGAAAATCCGCGCGACGGGGGCGGAATACATCGACGCGCCGGTTTCCGGCGGCGAGGTTGGGGCCAGGAATGCCTCGCTGAGCATCATGGCCGGCGGCACCCAGGAAAGCTTCGATCGCGCCTTGCCGCTCTTCAAGCTGATGGGCAAGAACATCACCCTCGTCGGCGATTGCGGCGACGGTCAGGTCACCAAGGTTGCCAACCAGATCATCGTCGCGCTGACGATCGAGGCGGTTTCCGAGGCACTGGTTTTCGCCTCGAAAGCGGGCGCTGACCCGGCGCGCGTTCGCGAGGCGCTGATGGGCGGGTTTGCCTCTTCGCGCATTCTCGAGGTCCATGGCGATCGGATGATCAAGCGGACCTTCGAGCCGGGTTTCCGCATCTCGCTGCACCAGAAGGACCTGAACCTGGCACTGCAGGGGGCAAAAAGCCTCGGCATCTCGCTGCCGAACACGGCGGCGACGCAGGAGCTTTTCAACAACTGCGCCGCCAATGGCGACAGTGGCCTCGACCATTCCGGCCTCGTCCGGGCGCTCGAGCGCATGGCGAACCACGAGGTCGCCTGAACTAGCGCCGCGCGTCTTTTCAGACGCAAACGACGCTGTAGCACTTTGAATCTACGCATCGTGCTTTCCGAAAATCGATCCCGATTTTGGGGCCGATGCGCGAGAGCGGGATGAGGAAAAGTGTGTGCGGTTTTCCGCCCGCATCCCGCTTACTCTTCAGAATTGCGCATGATCGGCCGGGCGGGCGTCCCCATCCACTGCGGCAATCATGCATCCGGGCGGCGGAAGGAGGAGCCGCCGCCCGGCCTTTGCCAACGGGAGGAATAATGGCCGCCATCGCCGATCCGCGTCGCTTCCTGGAAACGCTATTCACATCGGCCGTCGCCGCCGCCGATCCGGCACGCGTTCTTGCCGCCAATCTGCCGGAACGGCCAAGAGGCCGCACCGTCGTCATCGGTGCCGGCAAGGGTGCTGCACAGATGGCCCAGGCCTTCGAGGCGCGGTGGCAGGGACCGCTCAGCGGCGCTGTCGTGACACGTTACGGCTTCGGCGTTCCCTGCCGGCGAATCGATGTGCTCGAAGCCTCGCATCCTTTGCCGGATGAAAGCGGGCTGCAGGCCTCGAAACGACTTCTTTCCGAGGTCGGCGGCCTGACGAAGGACGACCTCGTCGTGGCGCTGATCTGCGGCGGCGGTTCGGCGCTGCTGCCGTTGCCGCCGCCAGGGCTCTCGCTTGAGGACGAGATTGCCGTCAACCGCGCGCTGCTTGCGTCGGGCGCGCCGATCCGGGCGATGAACGCTGTGCGCAAGCACGTTTCGATGATCAAGGGCGGGCGGCTGGCCGCCGCAGCCTATCCGGCGCGGGTCGTGTCGCTCGTTGTCTCCGACATTCCCGGCGACGATCCGGCCTTGGTCGCCTCCGGTCCGACGATTGCCGACGAGACTGCGCGCGCGGACGCCTTGAAGGTCATCGAGCGGTACCGCCTGGCTTTGCCGGAAAAGGCGATCGAATGGCTGTCGGGTGAAGCGGCGGATGCGCCAAGGCCTGACGATTCGCGTTTTGCCCGAAACGACGTTCGGCTGATCGCATCGGCCGGCGTCTCGCTGGAGGCGGCCGCGGCCCAAGCGCGTGCCTCAGGCGTCGAGGCGATCATTCTTTCGGATTCGATCGAGGGCGAGGCCCGTGATGTCGGGCTGGTCCATGCGGCGATCGCGCGCGAGGTGGCGACCCGCAGCCGTCCCTTCGAAAAGCCGGTTGTCGTCCTTTCCGGCGGCGAAACCACCGTGACGGTGAACGGTGTCGGCAGGGGAGGCCGCAACGGCGAGTTCCTGTTGTCGCTTGCACTCGGCATCGACGGCGTCGGCGGCATTTCGGCACTCGCTGCCGACACCGACGGTATCGACGGTTCGGAAGATAATGCCGGCGCCTTCGCCGACGACACGACAATCGCCCGGCTGCTCGGCCGGCGGATCGATGCGGCGGCGCTGCTTCAGCGCAACGACAGCTGGTCGGCCTTCGATGCGCTCGGCGACCTTTTCAAGCCCGGGCCGACCGGCACCAACGTCAACGATTTCCGGGCGATGCTGATTCAGTGAGCGCGGCCGGAGAAAACGACAACAGACGGGAGGAAATGCTAATGAAATCCCTGCCGATCCGGCCGCTGTCGCGGGCCGAATTCGCCCCCTTCGGCGACGTGATCGAACTCGACGAGGCAAGAAGCTTCCCCATCAACGCGGGAAAATGCATCCGCTACCACGATCTCGCAACGGTGGAGACGACCGGTCCGGAGGGGCGAGCCTTGATCAGCCTGCTGCGCGGCGAACCCTACGAGATACCGCTGCCGCTCAAGATGGTGGAGCGCCATCCGCTTGGCAGCCAGGCCTTCGTGCCGCTGACGGAGAACGCCTTTCTTGTCGTGGTTGCTCCGGATGAGGGCGGCAGGCCGGGCGAACCGATCGCCTTCGAGACGGAGCCCGGCCAGGGCGTCAACATCGCCCGCAATGTCTGGCACGGCATTCTGACGCCACTCTACGGCGTCTCCGATTTCGTCGTCGTCGACCGCGGCGGCGACGGCTGCAACCTCGAGGAACATTTCTTCGACACGCCCTACCGGGTCGAATACGCGTAGCGGACATTGTCGCCCCGCCCTTGTTGCGGGGCCGTCAAGCTCTTAGGTTCGGGCCAATCGAGTCCGTGGTCTATTGAGCGATGCTGCAGTCGGCGAGGAAAATGTGGGGGGAGACCGGGTGGGGCGTGCCGACCTCGGTCGCCCTGCATCTGGCGCTGGCGTTTCTGCTGCTGGTGCGACTGCCCGAGCATTCCGCGCCGGCAAAGGATGAGAGCATCAACGTCGAGCTCGTTCCGCCGCCGAAGCGCGCGGAAAAGCCTCAAGAGAAGCCGAAGGAGGCAAAGGTCCAGCCGTCCCGATCGCAGCCGCAGGTATTCGAATCCGCCTCGGCTGAGGCCGACAAGAAAAAGCCGGTCCAGCCGCAATTGCCTCCCGCCGCCCCGAGCAAACCGGAGACGCCGCAACCAGCCTCAGAGCAGGCAAACCCCGCCCCGGCCAAACCTGAGGGCGCCGCGCAGCCGTCCGAAGCAAAGACCGCATTTGCGGAGTTGCACGTCGATACAAAGGGGGCGGTGAACACGGCGGGCGATGCTGCGCCGGCGGCGCAAAACGCGCCTGTACCGCGGGAGAAGCCGCTGCCGGAAGAAGCGAAGGCGGAAGCGGCGCAAAATCCGGCAGAGGCCGCCTCCGGGCGCCAGCAGAGCAATCTAGTCGAGGCGAAGGAAATCTATTCCAAGGATGCCCTGTCGGACCCCCGCGTCAAACAGGCGATCGGGCGGCTGCCGCCGAAGCGGCGCATCGTGCAGCTTTGTACCATCGAGGCGCTCGAGCAGATACGCCGTCAGAGGCCGGATGCCTTCCCGGACATGCTTGTGCCGTTCGGCCCCGTGGGCGGTTTGGTTTCGGCTTCCGGTCTCAACGCCAGCGGCGGCGCCTTTCGTAGCCGCGGAAAATGGTACGCGGTCGACTTCAAATGCGAGGTCAACCCGGAGACGACGTCGGTCGCCTCCTTCAGCTTTGCGATCGGCGAGGCGATTCCCAAGGGCGAGTGGAGCACGCGCCAGTTGCCGAAGGAGTGAGGGCTGGATGACTTGGAGGGTGGCTAACGTGCAAATTTCACCCCTCCCCACAGGTGGGAGGGGCTTTGGTGCGCGTGGCAATCGCGTACCATTTCAACCGTCGGATCAGGCTGAAATCTCAGGATGAGAAACGGAGCCAGTGCGGCAGGTTATGTCCCTCCCCTTTGTGGGGAGGGGTTGGGGAGGGGCCCTTAGCGCATCATTGAGAGTGCAGCGCCAAAAAAATCCTCGCCGCCGAAATTGCCGGATTTCAGCGCCAGCAGCATGTCGCCCTGGGCATTGCCGACCGTGCGAAGCACCGGCACGCCCGGGGCGATCTCGGGGCCGATCAGGAAGGCGGGGATCGCGAGTCTGTCGACCGTCGCGCCGGAGGTTTCACCGCCGGCGACGACCAGGCGCTTGACGCCGCGCGCCACAAGTTCGCTGGCGACGGTTGCCGTTGCGGTTTCGATCGCGTGGCCGGACGCCTCGCGGCCGTATTGAGACTGCAGGCGTGAAACCACCTCGGGCGAGGCACTGGCGGCAATGACCACGGGTCCATCGGCAATCCGCTCGCCGGCCCAGGAGACTGCGGCGGAGATCTCGTCCGCACCCTTGAGCAGTTTCTCCGTGTCGAGCCTCAGCACCGGCATCGACCTTTCGGCCACTTCGAGCTGCCGCAGCGTCGCCGCCGAGCAACTGCCAGCGACGATCGCCGAGAGGCCCCCGACCGGGCGAATGGCCTCGGCCGTGGCGGCGTTTGCTGTCGATGTGCGAGCGGAGCGCGCGACGGCGCGGGCCAGACCGAGACCAAGGCCGGAGGCGCCAGTCGATACCGGCGTCTTGAGCGCCACCTCGCCGAGTGTTTCAAGGTCGCGCTCCGAGATCGCGTCGGCGATCGCGGCGGTCATGCCCCTGCCGCGCAAGAGATCGAGCCGCGACGTGACTGCGGCAGGCCCGGCGGCAATCGTTGGCAGGTCGAGGAGGCCAACCGAACCTCGAGATTGGCGTACCAAGACGCGCACCAGATTGGCGTCACGCATTGGATTGAGTGGATGATCCTTGAGCGGGCTCTCGTTGAGCGGCTGGCCATTGACGAAAAGATGGCCGAGATAGACCGTCCGGCCGGTTTCCGGAAAGGCCGGCGTGACGAGCACGATACCGCCACCGGCGGCTCGGCTCAGTGCCTCCGTCACCGGGCCAATATTGCCCTCATCGGTGGAATCGAAGGTCGAGCAGATCTTGTAGAGGACGTGGGCGGCGCCGCGGTCGCGCAGCCAGCGGTCCGCCTTGCCTGCCGCAGCGAC
The DNA here is from genome assembly GCF_001651855.1 of Sinorhizobium americanum. Taxonomy (GTDB): domain Bacteria; phylum Pseudomonadota; class Alphaproteobacteria; order Rhizobiales; family Rhizobiaceae; genus Sinorhizobium; species Sinorhizobium americanum. Next base: position 199,559 of record NZ_LNQC01000053.1, read on the forward strand.
GGCCTCGTCGGCGGCGACAGAGCGAATCTTCAGCGAGACGACCACCGCGTCGACGTCCGGCAGGGCGAGCGTCGGATCGGGAATGCCGACCGTCTGCACGGTGCGCAAGCCATTCTTCGTCAGCGTATTGGCAAGGTCGGAGGCGCCCGTGTAGTCGTCGGCGATCGATCCCAAGAGGATTGTCATCCGTCAGCTCCGTGCAAAGGGTTTGAACCAGGTGAGGCCGTCGAGCGTTCCGCCGCGCGGGGTGTATTCGCAGCCGACGAAACCGGTATAGCCGAGCCGGTCGATCTCGGCGAAGAGATAGGGGTAGTTCAGCTCTTCGCCGTCCGGCTCCTGCCGCGAGGGGACGCTGGCGATCTGGATATGGCCGGTGATCGGCATCAGCCGCCGCAGTGCCATCACCACGTCGCCATGGATGATCTGGCGATGGTAGATGTCGAACTGGAGCTTCAGGTTGGCAATGCCAAGCTCGGCGATCAGCCCTTCGGCGGCCCCAAAATCATTGAGGAAATAGCCGGGCATGTTGCGGCCGTTGATCGGCTCGAGCAGGAGGTCGAGCCCCTTCTCGGCTAGGCGCTCGGTGGCATAGGCAACCGCGCGCCGGTAGCAGTTTGCCGCCTCGCGATCGAAGGGGTCGGCGAGACCCGCCATCAGATGCAGCCGCTTGACGCCCGTCGCCGCTGCATAGTCGAGGGCGCGCTCGACATCCGACTTCAGCTCGTCGAAACGGCCGGGGAGGGCGGCAATGCCGCGCTCGCCTGCCGCCCAGTCGCCTGGCGGCAGGTTGAAGAGCACCTGCTGCAGGCCATTTCGGGCAAGCCGGTCGGCAATTGCCTCCGGCGGTGCCTCATAGGGGAAAAGATATTCGACGGCCGTGAAACCCGCTGCCGCGGCGGCGTCGAAGCGGTCGAGGAACGACCACTCGTTGAACATCATCGTCAGATTGGCGGCGAAGACAGGCATGTCGATCGTCCCCTATGCCTTGTTCGGCTCTTGGCCGGGTAACTTGGCGCCGGAAAGCTGGGCGTAAAGCCGCGCGAGCGAGGAATCGTCGTCGCGCCCCATGCCGGCGCCAGAAGCGGCGAGATACATCTGCAGCGCGGCCGCCACCAGCGGCACCGGATAACGCTCGGCGCGCGCCATGTCCTGGACGATGCCGAGGTCCTTGACGAAGATCTCGATGGCGCTCAGCGGCGTATAGTCGCCGGCGAGCACATGCGGGACGCGGTTCTCGAACATCCAGGAATTGCCCGCCGAGGCGGTGATCACCTCGTAGACCCTATCGAGATCGAGCCCCTGCTTGGCGGCGAAAGTGATCGCTTCGCAGGCAGCTGCGATATGCACGCCGGCAAGCAACTGGTTGATCATCTTGAAGGCCGCGCCGGTGCCGGCGGCGTCACCGAGTTCGTAGACTTTGGCGGCCATCGCATCGAGGGCCGGGCGGGCGGCTGCGAAGGCTTGCGGCGAGCCCGACGCCATGATCGTCAGTTCGCCCTTTGCGGCGCGGGCGGCGCCGCCGGAGATCGGCGCATCGAGATAGTGGAGGCCGAGCGCTTCGAGCTGCTCCGACAGGCAGCGTGCAATGGCCGGATCCATCGTCGCCGACGAGACGAAGACCGCGCCGGGCTTCATGGCCGCCGAAATGCCGTCGGCGCCGAACAGCACGGCTTCGGTTTGGGCGGCATTCACGACAACCGAAACGACAATATCGGCATTGGCCACGGCCGCGCGCAGCGTATTCGCACTACGGCCGCCTTCTGCGGCGAAGCGTTCGACCGCTGCCGACGTGATGTCGTAGCCAACAACCTCGATGCCGGCGCGCTTCATCGACTGGGCCATTCCGAAGCCCATCGATCCGAGGCCGATCACCGCCGCGGTGACGCGTTCGGGACTTTCAGCATGCGATGACATGAATAGACTCTCCATCCCTGATGAGGCAGGCGGGCACCACCGGATCGAATCCGGCGGTGCGGTTTGGAAGCTTACCGGTTCACGGTCTTTGCGGGAACCGCCAGCACCGCCAGCGAACCGATGACGAGGGCAGCTGCCAGCAGATACATGCCGGCGCTGTTGCTGCCGGTGAAGTCCTTGAGATAGCCGACCAGGAAAGGCCCGAGGAAACCGGCGAGATTGCCGACCGAGTTGATCCAGGCGATACCGGCCGCAGCTCCGGTGCCGGCGAGAAATGCCGTCGGCAGCGACCAGAAGAGCGGTGCGCAGCTGATGGCGCCGGCAGCAGCGAGCGACAGGCAGACGATCGCCAGCGTCGTGCTCGTCGCCGTCGTCGCCGCGACAAATCCGCCGGCGGCGATGACGGCCGGGACGACGAGGTGCCAGCGCCGTTCGCGCAACCGGTCAGACGAGCGCCCGAGCGCCAGCATGGCGATGAAGGTGCAGATATAGGGGATGGCGGAAATCAGGCCGATATTCAGGTTTCCGGTGACGCCGGTCGCCTTGACGAGCGTCGGCATCCAGAAATTCAGGCCGTATTGTCCGAGCACGAAGCAGAAATAGATGAGGCACATCAGCCAGACGCGGCGGTCGGCGAGTGTTGCGGCAACGCTGTGCGGGCTCGACGATTTGGTCCGGTTCTCGGCGTCGATATTGGCGGTCAGCACCTTCTTCTCTTCCTTTGTCAGCCAGTTGGCGTGGCCGATCGTGTCATCAAGATAGAAGAAGGTTGCGACACCGAAGATGAGCGCGGGAATGGCTTCGATCAGGAACATCCACTGCCAGCCGGAAAGCCCGTGCGTTCCGTGGAAACTGTCCATCAGCAGACCGGAAAGCGGATTCCCGAAAATCGACGAAATCGGGATTGCCGACATGAAGGTGGTGATGATCTTGGCGCGGCGATGTGCCGGATACCAGGTCGTCAGATAGAGGATGATCCCGGGAAAGAACCCTGCCTCGGCGACACCCAGCAGGAAGCGCAGGATGTAGAACACGGTCTCCGAGGTTGTGAACATGAAGGCGGCGGAAATCATGCCCCAGGTGATCATGATGCGGGCGATCCAGACGCGGGCACCGACCTTGTTGAGGATGATATTGCTCGGCACTTCGAACAGAAAATAACCGATGAAGAAGATGCCGGCGCCGATGCCGTAGGCTGCTTCCGAAAGGCCGAGCTCGCTCGACATCTGCAGTTTCGCGAAGCCGACATTGACGCGGTCGAGATAGGCGACCACGTAGCAGAGCATCAGGAACGGGATAATTCGCCAGAAGACCTTACTATAGGCGCGCTCCTCCGCCGATCGATCTGCGTAGACGCCGTCGATCGGCGCCGGGGTTTCCAGGGTCATGATTTCCTCCTCCAGTAGGTCCCGTCGGGCCTCCCTCGACGGTTTGGCGCTAAGAATGGCAGCGCTGCCACACTGCTGTATGCGATTTTGGCAGCGCTGCCAAGCCAAAGTTGGTAGCGCTGCCAAAAAAAATGGCGTATCTGGATTCGACGGCAAAGCGCCGACCGCGGGGAGCGTTGCTGCGGCAGCCGGAGCCAGAAAGTCAGGTCGAACGTGGAATTCGATTTCAAGCAGCAGGGCGCCGTGACGCTGGCCGAGGTCGCCGAAGCGGCAGGCGTCGGGGAAAGCACGGTTTCGCGCGTGCTCAGAAACGAGGGGTCGTTCTCGCGCAAGGCGAGGGAGCGCGTGATGGAGGCCGTCGAGCGGCTCGGCTATGTGCCGAACCGGATCGCCGGGACGCTCGCTTCCGCCGGATCGCGGCTTGTCGCGTTCGTCGTTCCCTCCCTCTCGAACATCGTCTTTCCCGACGTGCTGCGCGGGGCAAGCGGCGTCCTGGAGGCGAACAGGCATCAGGCCGTTTTTTCGGTGACAGACTACGACCCGCAGCGCGAAGAGGCGCTTGTCGCCGCCATGCTCGCATGGCGACCGACGGCGGTGATGCTGGCCGGCTTCGAACATACGGAAGGTACGCTGAAGATGCTGCGCGCCAGCGGCTGCCGGGTGGCCGAAGTACTCGATGTCGACGGCACGGCGGTCGATCTGGCAGTCGGATTTTCCAATCGTGCGGCCGGGCGCGCCAGTGCCGAGTTCCTGCTGAAGCGCGGCTATCGCCGCATCGGCTATGTCGGCCATGACCTTGAGCGCGATACCCGCGCCGGCAAGCGCTTCGCCGCCTTCTGCGAAACGCTCGCCTCTTCCGGCTCGCCGCTCATCGACCGGGAAGTCTGTTCGGGTGCATCGTCGGTGGAAAGTGGACGGCTGGGCCTGGAGCGGCTGCTCGCCCGGCACGCCGATCTCGATGCCGTCTATTTTTCCAACGACGACATGGCGATTGGCGGCTATTTCCATTGCCTGGCGCGCGGGATTGCGGTTCCCTCGCAGTTGGCAATCTTCGGCTATAACGGCCTCGATATCGGAAGGGTGACGCCGCAGCCGCTCTCGACCATTCGCACGCCCCGTGTCCGAACGGGGCAATTGGCGGCCGAGCTTGTCGTCACCAACGCGCCGCCCCAGGTGGTCGATCTCGGCTTCGAACTGGTCGAAGGCGCAACCGCATAGAATTGAGAGGATTTGCCCCATGTCCAAGAGCCGTCTGCGCGAGGAAATCTGCCGTTACGGGCGATCATTGTTCGAACGCGGGCTGACGCCTGGCTCCTCCGGCAATATCTCGCTGAGGCTCGACGATGGCGGCTGGCTGGTGACGCCCACCAACGCATCGCTCGGCTTTCTCGATCCGGCCCGCATCTCGCGGCTCGATGCTGAAGGGCGCCTCGTATCCGGCGACAAGCCGACGAAGGAGATACCGCTTCATACAGCGCTTTATGAGTCACGCGGCAGCGCTCGCGCGATCGTCCACCTCCATTCGACCCATGCGGTGGCGCTTACCATGTTGCCCGAGATCGATCCACGCGCCGCGCTGCCGCCGATGACCCCTTACTACCTCATGCGCGCCGGCGAGACGGCGCTGGTGCCCTACTACCGTCCCGGCGACCCGGCGGTTGCCGATGCGATCCGCGGACTCGCCGGTAAATATTCGTCCGTGCTGCTTGCCAATCACGGTCCGGTCGTCGCCGGCGACAGCCTCGAAGCGGCGGTCTTCGCGACGGAGGAACTCGAGGAGACGGCGAAGCTGTATCTGCTTCTGCGCAACCTCAACCCCCGCTATCTGACGCCCAACCAGGTGACCGATCTCGTCACGACCTTCGGCCTCGAACTTCCCTCGCATCATGATCATGAGGGACATGATCATGGCTGAACTGGCGCCTGCCAACGTCCGCCGCGAAACGGCCCATTGCCGCTTACGAGCAAGTGCGCCGATGCTCGTCCGAGCAACCACGGGGGTTATCGATGCGTCTCGTCCAGTTGGCGTGGCCGATGCACCAGCGTGACGAGCACGAAGGAAATGATCATCAACAGGTACCAGGCGCCGAGCTTGTTGATGGATACGGGCGCCCAGCCGTGCGACTGCGACGGATAGATCCACGCACGTGACCATGTGGCGACGTTCTCTGCGAACCAGATGAACAGCGCCACCAGCAGGAAGCCGAGCATCAAGGGCATGCGGTGGCGAAAGCGGAAGACGCGATAGTGCACCACCGTGCGCAGATAGATCATCGCAGTCGCCGCGAACAGCCCGTATCTAACATCTATGGTGAAGTGGTGGCTGAAGAAGTTGACATAGATCGCGACTGCCAAAAGCGCGGTCGACCAGACCGGCGGATAACGCGTGTAGGTCATATCAAAGATGCGGCTGATGCGGGCGAGGTAGGAGCCGACAGCCGCATACATGAAACCGGAGAAAAGCGGCACGGCGCCGATCCGGAAGATGCTTTCCTCGGGATAAATCCATGAGCCTGCCGCGGTCTTGAAGACCTCCATGATCGTGCCGACGACGTGGAAGATCAGAATGACCTTCGCCTCGGACAAGGTTTCAAGCCTTGCTGCCAGCATTGCAATTTGGATGCCGAGCGCCGTCAGAAAGAGGAAGTCATAGCGGGCCAGAAGAGCATTTTCGGGCCAGAACTGGTGAGAGGCGATGATCAGGGCCAGCAGCAATCCGCCGAACAGGCACGCCCATGCCTGCTTCAAGCCGAAGACGGTGAATTCAACCAACGCACCTGCGAAGCCGTGCGCGGGCAGGGCGTCGAGGACACGATGCGCGGCTGCGTCTATCCGCGCCTCAACCGAAGTGAAGCGGCGTGCGGGCGGGACGTCGATTGACGGTGCCGGACCATGGCCGAGATCGTCGAAGCGTTCGAATTTGGGCTGATCTGTCATGCATGCTTGTTGCTGGAATTATGCCTACAACCGATGAGGAGAGTTTTGCGCTTTTTTTGTGTCCAAGAGGCTACCGACGTCTCTCCCTAAAGACCTCATTCGTGCGCCCGTTGACGTCCGCTCTATTTCGCAATGCACAACGGTGCCGTGTGCTTTTGGTGCGTCGCCGCAACGAACTGGGGTTGACCTCCCGCTCTATGCGACATTTATTCGTATTACTGATCCGGTGGACCAACCAGTGGATCAGTCCGGAGTAGCGCCGATGACTGGCAGTCCGATACTCACGCAGATGCCGAAGGTGGGGCGCAGCCTCGACCGCCGCACGGCGCGTGAGATGATTGCCGACAAGCTGATGGTGCTGGTGGCGACGAACATGCTGCGGCCCGGCGATGAACTCCCGGGTGAGCGGGAACTCGCCAACGTCCTCCATGTCAGCCGCGAGACGGTGCGCGGTGCCATTCAGGCGCTTGCAGCGCGCGGCATCATCGAGGTCTCGCAGGGAAGCCGCAGCCGCGTCGCCGATGTCGATCTCAGCGATGTCATCGTGACGATCGCGTCGCCCAACGCCATCGACAGCTATGATCTCGAGGACGTCCATGCCGCTCGACTGCACATCGAGCTGAAGGTGGTGGGCGACGCTGCCGCTGGCATCGACGAAGAGACGCTGAAGAAGCTCGAGAGCCTGCTCGAGGCGCAAAAACTCTGCGGCGACGACGCGATGCGCTTCCTGATCTGCGACCGCGAGTTCCATGTGGCGATCTACAGGGCCTGCGGCAATCCGCTGCTCTCGGATTTCGTGACGGACCTTTATACTTACATGATGGATTACCGGCGCAGCGCCATGTCGCGCCCGGGCGCGATCGACGCCAGCTACAAGGATCACGGCGAAATCGTCGAGGCGCTGCGGCGGCACGACCGCGAAGCGGTTGTCGCGGCCTTTCACCAGCACCTCATGCGTATCTATCAGACCACGAAGGAACTGCTCGTCGACGCAAACGGCAGGAAACAGAAACAGAAGGGCACGCGCAACCCGGAGTGATGCGGGTGTGGCCGAACGAGGAGGTTCGCCGCGAATGCATGTCATGATTATCGGTGCGGCCGGCATGATCGGCCGGAAACTTGTCGAGAAACTGGCCGCCGAGCCGGAGGCCCTCGGTTATGAGATTAGCCGGATCACCCTCGTCGACGTGATCGAGCCGCCGGTTCCGGCGGCCTATTCCGCGACCTCGACGGCGCTCGCGCTTGATCTCTCGACCGAAGGCAGCGCCGGGCAGCTCGTCGCGACACGGCCGGACGTCATCTTTCATCTCGCAGCGATCGTTTCGGGCGAGGCGGAGGCGGATTTGGACAAGGGCTACCGCGTCAATCTCGACGGGACGCGGGCACTCTTCGAAGCGATCCGCGCCGAGGGTCAGCGCGAGCGCTATTTCCCGCGCCTCATCTTCGCCTCCTCGATTGCCGTCTTCGGCCAACCCTTCCCCGAAAAGATCGGCGACGAGTTCTTCACGACGCCGCTGACGAGCTATGGCACGCAGAAGGCGATCTGCGAGTTGCTGCTCGCCGATTATTCACGGCGCGGCCTCTTCGACGGCATCGGCATCCGCCTGCCGACCATCTGCATCCGGCCGGGCAAGCCGAACAAGGCGGCGTCCGGCTTCTTCTCCAACATTCTGCGCGAGCCGCTCGCCGGGCAGGAGGCCGTACTGCCGGTCGACGAAAACGTCCGGCACTGGTTCGCAAGTCCGCGTTCGGCCGTCGGCTTCTTCGTCCATGCCGGGAGAATCGATACGAGCCGGATCGGGCCGCGGCGCAACCTGACCATGCCGGGATTGTCGGCGCTGGTCGGCGAGGAGATCGAGGCGCTGAAGCGCATGGCCGGCCCGAAGGCGGCTGGCCTCATCCGCCGCGAACCGGATCCGGTCATCGCCGCGATCGTCGCCGGCTGGCCGACGAATTTCGACGCGCGACGCGCGCGCGAGCTGGGCTTCACGGCCGAAAGCAGCTTCGACGACATCATCCGGATCCATGTCGAGGACGAACTCGGAGGGAAGATCTGACATGGCACAAGGCAACAGATCGGGCGAGGGAAAGATCGCGCTGGTGACGGGCGGAGGGTCCGGCATCGGCCTCGGTATTGCCCGGCGGCTGAGTGGCGAAGGCTATCGCCTCGTCATCACCGGACGCCGTCCGGACGTGTTGGAGAAAGCGGCTGCCGAAATCGCCGCGGAAAGCGGCGGTGTTGTCCGGGCGATTACCTGCGATGTTGGCGACCCCGGCCAGGTGGCGTCGCTTTTCGAGGCGATCCATACGGAGTTCGGGCGGCTCGACCTGCTCGTCAACAATGCCGGTTCGAGCGTGCCGCCGGTGCCGCTCGAAGAGGTCACGTTCGACCAATGGAGCGGAATTCTTGCCGCGAACCTCACCGGCGCCTTCCTCTGCACCCAGCAGGCTTTCCGGCTGATGAAGGCGCAGGAGCCGCGCGGCGGCCGGATCATCAACAACGGCTCGATTTCGGCGACGACCCCCCGGCCCAATTCTGCGCCCTATACAGCGACGAAGCACGCCATTACCGGGCTTACCAAGTCGACGGCGCTCGATGGGCGGCCCTTCGACATCGCCTGCGGCCAGATCGACATCGGCAATGCCGCAACCGACATGACGCAGAAGATGAGCAGCGGCGTGTTGCAGGCCAATGGCGAGATCGCGGCGGAGCCGACGATTCCCGTTGAACATGTCGCCGATGCGGTCGTCTACATGGCGAGCCTGCCGCTTTCGGCAAACGTGCTGACGATGACGGTGATGGCGACGAAGATGCCGCTGGTCGGCCGCGGATAGATCAAAGCCTTCGCCCGTCCACGAGGAGGGATGGTGGCGAAGCCAGGAATGAGTTCTGGGAGGAACGCGAATGGCAGGCGTGGATTTTGTCGATGTCCGGAAATCCTTCGGGCAGTTTCCGGTCATCAAGGGCGTCAACATCGAGATCGAGGACGGCGAATTCGTCATTCTCGTCGGCCCGTCCGGCTGCGGAAAATCGACCTTGCTCCGGATGTTGGCGGGCCTCGAGAACATCACTGCCGGCGAAATCCGCATCGGCGACCGGGTCGTCAACCGGTTGCCGCCGAAGGATCGCGACATCGCCATGGTGTTCCAGAACTACGCGCTCTATCCGCACATGACGGTTGCCGACAACATGGCCTTCTCGCTGATGCTGGCGAACAAGCCGAGGGCGGACATCGACAAGCGGGTCGGCGTTGCGGCGGAAATCCTCGGGCTCGCGAAACTGCTCGACCGCTATCCGCGCCAGCTTTCCGGTGGCCAGCGCCAGCGCGTTGCCATGGGCCGGGCGATCGTGCGCGACCCGCAGGTGTTTCTGTTCGACGAACCGCTTTCGAACCTCGACGCCAAGCTGCGCGTCGCCATGCGCGCCGAGATCAAGGAACTGCATCAGCGGCTGAAGACGACGACCGTCTACGTCACCCATGACCAGATCGAGGCGATGACCATGGCCGACAAGATCGTCGTCATGCATGACGGCATCGTCGAGCAGATTGGTGCGCCGCTCGAACTCTACGATCATCCGGCCAATCTCTTCGTCGCCGGCTTCATCGGTTCGCCGGCAATGAACATGATCCGCGGCCGGCTTCACCCCAAAGATCCGACGGCCTTCATGACCGCGGACGGAACGGCGCTTCCCGTCGCTCGGCCAACTGCCGCCGCCCGGGGCCGCGATCTCGTCTACGGCCTCAGGCCCGAATACATGTCGCTCGACCCGAACGGCCTGCCCGCCGAGGTCGTGGTGATCGAGCCGACCGGCTACGAAACGCAGATGATCGCGAGGCTCGGCGGCAACGATGTGACCTGCGTCTTCCGCGAAAGGGTGAATGCCAAGCCGGGCGAGACGATCCGTCTCGGGATCGACGGCGCGCATGTTCACCTGTTCGACGCCGAGACCGGGCGGCGATTGTTCGACTGACGCCCGAGCGGACAGGGACGGAGGAGCCTTCCCCTGCCGCGCGGGCAATGCCAGGCAATGGCCGGGCATCAGGTCGCGGCGTTCGCCAAGCGGGACGGCGAATGCCGGAAGATTTGCTCCCGCTGTTTCAAGGAGGAGTACCAATGCCGATAAAGAGACGTGATTTTCTCGCAGCCTCCGCCGCCCTTGCCGGCGCTACGGGTCTGGGCATCCGCCCGTCCTTCGCTCAGGCCGCCGAGCCGAGCTACAAACCGGAGGAAGGCGCAAGCCTTCGGGTGTTGCGGTGGACGCCTTTCGTGAAGGGCGACGAGGACGCGTGGCTCGCCAACACCAAGAAGTTCACAGAGGCGACCGGCGTCGAGGTCCGCATCGACAAGGAAAGCTGGGAAGACATTCGCCCGAAGGCGGCCGTCGCCGCGAATGTCGGCTCCGGCCCGGACATGGTGATGTGCTGGTTCGACGATGCGCATCAATATCCGGACAAGCTCGTCGACGTCACCGAACTCGCTAATTACCTCGGCAACAAATATGGCGGCTGGTACGACGGCGTGAAGGGCTATGCGACGCGCGACGACAAGTTCATCGCCATGCCGCTGACGGCGATCGGCAACGCCGTGTGCTACCGCGACAGTCATATGAAAGCGGCGGGCTTCAGCGAATTCCCGAAGGACACGGCAGGCTTTCTCGAACTCTGCAAGGCGATGAAGGCCAAGGGCACCCCCGCCGGCTTCCCGCACGGCAAGGCGGTCGGCGACGGCAACAACTATGCCCACTGGCTGCTCTGGAGCCACGGCGGCAAGATGGTCGACGAGAGCGGCAAGGTGACCATCAACAGCCCGGAGACGCTCGCTGCGATCAACTATGCCAAGCAGCTCTACGAGACCTTCATTCCCGGCACCGAGAGCTGGCTCGACATCAACAACAACCGCGCCTTCCTCGCCGGCCAGGTATCGCTGACGGCGAACGGCGTCTCGCTCTACTATGCTGCCAAGAAGGACGCGGCGCTTGCCGAGCTGGCGGCGGATATCCGCACGACCAACTTCCCGATCGGCCCGGTCGGCCAGAGCGTCGAACTGCACCAGACGAGCTCGATCCTGCTCTTCAGCCACAGCCAATATCCGGAAGCGGCCAAGGCCTACATCAAGTTCATGATGGAAGCCGAGCAGATGAATGCCTGGATCCAAGGCTCGAGCGCCTATTGCTGCCAGCCGCTGAAGGCCTTCGCCAACAACCCGGTCTGGACCTCCGACCCAATCCATGCGCCCTATGCCAAGGCCTCCGAGACCCTTCGGCCGAACGGCTATGCCGGTCCGCTCGGCTACGCCTCGGCAGGCGTCATGGCGGATTACGTCCTGGTCGACATGTTCGCAGCCGCAGTGACCGGCCAGATGACGCCCGAGGACGCCGTTGTCGAGGCCGAACGGCGGGCGAACCGCTACTATCGCGTCTGATCTCGCGGCGGCTTGTCAGCCGCCATGATCATCGATCAGGCCGGCGGCGGAGATCGCCGGCCCAACGTCTGAACCCATTTCGTGGCCGGAGAAATTCGATGTCGATCACATCGTCCGGAAAGCCGCCATCTGCCATGGCTTCGCTGATGCAGAACAACAATGTGCTCGGCCTGCTGTTCATGCTGCCGGCCGCGGTTTTTCTCATCTGCTTCCTCACCTATCCGCTGGGGCTCGGCGTCTGGCTGGGCTTCACCGACACCCGCATCGGCCGCGACGGCATCTTCATCGGCCTTGAGAACTATGAGTTCCTGGCACGCGATTCGGTCTTCTGGCTCTCGGTCTTCAACACGCTGCTCTATACCTTCGTGGCGTCGATCCTGAAGTTCGTGCTCGGCCTCTGGCTGGCGCTGCTTTTGAACGAGAACCTGCCGTTCAAATCCTTCTTCCGCGCCATCGTGCTTCTCCCCTGGGTCGTGCCAACGGTGCTTTCCGCACTTGCCTTCTGGTGGATCTACGATTCGCAGTTCTCGATCATTTCCTGGTCGCTGATGCAACTCGGCCTGATCGACGGGCCGATCAACTTCCTCGGCGATCCGACCAATGCGCGCGCATCGGTCATCGCCGCCAATGTCTGGCGCGGCATTCCCTTCGTGGCGATATCGCTGCTGGCCGGCCTCCAGACGATTCCGGTATCGCTGCAGGAGGCCGCCTCGCTCGACGGCGCCACCAGCTGGCAGCGCTTCCGCTACGTTACGCTTCCGATGCTGACGCCGATCATCGCCGTCGTGATGACCTTCTCGGTGCTCTTCACCTTCACCGATTTCCAGCTCATCTACGTGTTGACCAAGGGCGGGCCGGTGAATGCGACGCATCTGATGGCGACGCTTTCCTTCCAGCGCGGCATTCCAGGCGGCCAGCTCGGCGAAGGTGCGGCGATCGCTGTCGCCATGATCCCCTTCCTGCTCGCCGCCATCATGTTCAGCTTCTTCGGCCTGCAGCGCCGCAAGTGGCAGCAGGGCGGACAGGACTGAGATCGGGAGGATAAAATGAACACGACCACAAGAACTCAAGACGAGGTCCTCACCGATACCGCCGAAGGCATGAGCTATCTCAACCGCCTGCCGCGCCGGATCGTCACCCTCTACCTGCCGATGGCGGTCTTCGTCTTCGTGCTGCTCTTTCCGTTCTACTGGATGGCGATCACGGCGGTGAAGCCGAACTCCCAGCTCACCGACTACAACAATTACAGCCCCTTCTGGGTCGTCGGCCCGACGCTCGACCACATCAAATATCTGCTCTTCGAGACCTCGTATCCGGGCTGGCTGTGGAACACGATGCTGGTTGCCGTCGGCTCGACGATCCTTTCGCTGGCGGCGTCTATCTTCGCGGCCTATGCGATCGAGCGGGTGCGCTTCACCGGCTCGCGGCCGGTCGGGCTGATGATCTTCCTCGCCTATCTCGTACCACCGTCGATCCTCTTCATCCCGCTCGCCTTCATCGTCTTCAAGTTCGGCATTTACGATTCCAAGCTGGCGCTGATCTTCACCTATCCGACCTTCCTCATCCCGTTCTGCACCTGGCTGCTGATGGGCTATTTCCGCTCGATCCCGTTCGAGCTCGAGGAAAGCGCGCTGGTGGACGGGGCGACGCGCTGGCAGATCCTCGTCCGGATCATCCTGCCGCTCGCCGTGCCGGGTCTGATATCGGCCGGCATCTTCGCCTTCACGCTGTCCTGGAACGAGTTCATCTATGCGCTGACATTCATCCAGTCGTCGGAGAACAAGACCGTGCCGGTCGGCGTGCTGACTGAACTGGTGCGCGGCGACGTGTTCGAATGGGGAGCGCTGATGGCCGGCGCGCTGTTCGGCTCGCTGCCGGTGGTCATCCTCTATTCGTTCTTCGTCGACTATTACGTCTCGTCGATGACTGGCGCGGTGAAGGAGTGATCGCTGTCACCGCCGGCCCACAACGAGGACGACAAGCATGGCGAGGACCGCGGCGAATGGCGCCAGGGCACCTAGATCCTCCATGGCCCAAAGGGTGAGCCCGCTATAGACACACCAGACGATCGGGATGGGCAGAAGCAGCCACAGCCTCTTCTGCCCGACTATCAGCATGGCGCCGAAGGTGGTCGCAACAGTCGGATCGGGCATCATCCCGAAGGTTTCCGCCGTGGCGGGCGAGCGGCCTGCCACAAGGGCGATGAACGGATAGGCGAGCAGGCCGCAAACCGCGAGGCCGATGCCGCCGTGACGACGTAGCCCGCCGGCATCGGTGGGCGAGCGCGGCAGGAGGGCGGTCAGAACCAGCAATCCCGCCTGGGCGAAAAAGACGGCAGCAGCATAGGACATCGCCCAGTTAATGCTGGCATAGCGCGTCCACAGGAACTGCCAGGCGCAGAACGCCCATGCCAGGGCGAAGAGCGGGAGAACCGCAATCCGAGCACGGGAAACCTGCAGGGCCGCCGGAACGAGCAGGGCGAGCGCTCCGGCGATAAAGGCAAGCTGAAGCGGCCAGAATTCTTGATTGTAGCGTTCGATGAGGCGGAAATAGACGCGCGGCGAGAACATCAGGAAGTCGGCGAGCGTGTAGGTCCCCCAATCGGACATCAGCCAAGCTTCCCGTCAGGAGTCGCGCGGCCCCTCACAGCGCTTCCACATAGTCGATCATGCGCCGGCGTAGCTTCTCGTGAGGCAGAATCCCGCCTGCGGCCTCGAGGTTTTCGCGCACGTGGTCGACCCGCGTGGTCGCCGGAATCACGCAGGTGACCGCCGGATGGGAGATGATGAATTTCAAGAGGAACTGCGCCCAGTTGCGCGCGCCCGCCTCGGCGAGCCACTCCGGCAGCGGCTCGTCCTCGATCTGGCGGATCAGGTCACCCTCTCGGAACGGCCGGTTGGCGATGACGGCGATGCCCTTTTCCCGGGCCAAGGGCAGAATGCGCTCCTCGATCTCGCGGTCGAGGATGTTGTAGGTCGCCTGGACGAAGTCGATCGGCTGGCTTGCCATGACTCTCTCGATCTCGCGGTGCCTGCGCCCTTCCGATGTCGTGATGCCGACATAGCGCAACTGTCCTGCCGCCTTCAATTCAAGGAGCGCCGGCAAGTGCTCTTCCCAGGAGACGAGATTGTGCACCTGCATGAGGTCGAACTTGTCGACGCCCCAATAGGCGCGCGACGCCTCGATCTGCGCGCCTCCCTGTCCCGCGTCCGATATCCAGACCTTCTCGGCTGAAAACAGGCGTTCCGGATAGCCGAGCTTTCGGAGACCGTAGCCGATCGTCGGCTGCGAGGAACTGTACATCGGCGAGGAATCGATCATGCGTCCGCCGCCCTCGAAGAAGGCGGCCATCACCGCGGCACATTCCTCCATGAGCACCGGATCGTCCCCGACATTGAAGGTGATCCAGGTGCCGAGACCGACCACCGGGATCGGTTCTCCTGTGGACGGGATCGGCCTGGTGAGAATGCCGGTCGGCTGGCCGAGAGCCAGCCGCGGCGCCAACGGCAGCAATGCGCCGATGCCAAGCCCCTGAACGGTCGCGCGCCGAGTGATCGTCATCGGTCGCCCCCTTTCGCAAAGCCCTACTCCTGCATGCTTCCTTAGATCGTAGGCGATTTGAGGACAAAAGCATGCAGCCATTCAAATTGCGCTGATAAGACGCGGCGCTGTAGCGTGGGCGCATAATGAACCCGGTGGCCACAGCGCTGAAGCCACGAAGCCGTGATCGATGCCGAAAGCCGACGCTCAGTTGCTTTGGTTGAAGGCGCGCTCGAGCGCGGCAATGTCGACCTTCACCATGCCGAGCATGGCCTCGGTGGCGCGTTTGGCCCGGTCGCGGTCGGGGCTGGATATCATCTCTCCCAGGACGCGCGGAGCGATCTGCCAGGAGAGGCCCCACCGGTCCTTCAGCCAGCCGCATTGTTCCGCCTCGCCGCCATTGGCCAGGAAGGCGTCCCAGATGCGGTCAATCTCGTCCTGGCTGTCGCACTCGACCAGGATCGAGAAGGCGTGGTTGAAGGGATCGAGCGGCCCCGCCTCGAGCGCGATGAAATTCTGGCCCTCCAGAGTGAACTCGATCACCTTGACGCTACCGGGAGGACCGCTCGGCGTCTCCGCCGGCACAGCCGTCTCGCCCGATATGGTCGAGTTCGGGATAGTCGAAACATAAAAGGCAACCGCTTCGCGGGCTTCCTTGGCAAACCAGAGATGAGAGACGATCTTGGGCATCGAATGTGCTCCTCCGAGATTTTCGAATGGCTCAAGGACGTCCCGGCGTGCCGGAAACCGACAGTGGAGCGCAAAAAGTTCCGTCGGATCAAAGGTTGCGCTCCGTCGGCAAGGTCCGGTTCCGTGGTCACGCAGGTGGTGCAGCCCTGCTACCAGGGCCGCCAGCCGCTCGACCAGTAACGCTCCTTCAACTCGCTCAGGCGATCCTCGATATCTGAGATGACGTCCTCGACGCGTGAAGAACGCCGCATGGACCAGGAGGGGCGGCTGGTACTTGCCAGGATGAGGCCGACAAGGCCGACCAACGCGACGGCGGTCCAGGCCGGGTGCTCCCTTGCCATCTCTCCGGCCCTGCGCCCGGTATCCCTGACGGTGTTCGCCACGGCCCTGCCCGACGGGATGCCGAGATCGGCCAGGGTGTCTTTCAGCGCGTTGACCTGCTCACGAAGCCAGCGGACTTCTTCCTCCATGCTCTTTTGGTTCGCAACGCCAACCGTGCCGGACTTTGTATCGACGACGCCGCGCGGGACAGCCGAACCGATTGGTTTTTCTTGTGCCATTTTGTTGATCCTCCATATCCGGACCGTCACGTGGTCCCCAGAGGAAACGGCGGCAGGGCGTTCGAGTTCCTTGAACGGGCAGGCGGTTCCCATGCAGCGCTCCTTGGCTCTAATCTAGGCTGCGGGCCGAGCTATATGATTCAAGGACGTGTGGGATCGCCACGCAGCGTAGCCCGTTGAAGGTGCCAGAGTGAACAAGACGAACTACCGGGACATCGCCCGTCACGCGGGAGTGGGAACCGCCACCGTCGAGCGGGTCCTGAACGGACGGGGAAGTGTACGCCCTGAACTTGTCGAGAAGGTTCTCCTTGCCGCGCGTGCCTTGAACTACCCGCGCAAACTTCCCGAGGCGCATCGAGGATTGCTGCGCATCGAAGTGCTGATGGTTCGTCCGGAAACGACTTTTTATCAGCGGCTCTCCAAGGCGTTCGAAAGAATCGCGGCCACCCTCGATCCGCTGGTCGTCGTGCAACGCAGCTTTGCCGAAGAGAGGAAGCCGGAGGAGATTGCCCGGCGCATCGTGTCCACCGACGTAGCACGCGCCGGCCTGATCCTTGCAGTGCCCACCAGCCCGGTGATCAGCGCCGCGGTTGAAAAGGTGAATGCGCAAGGCCTGCCGGTGGTCCATGTCGTGACGCGAGCTTCGGATCGCGCGGGAGAATTCATCGGCATTGACAATCATGCCGCCGGCCGGTCGGCGGCGCTTTACATAAGCCGCATGGCGCCTCGTATCGGGCCGATCGTTGCAATCTGCCACCCCGTCTATCAGGTGCATCGCGACCGTATCCGCGGCTTTTCGGACTATTTTTGTGCAAACCCCGGCGGCTCCAGCTTCGAATGGCTTGGATTCGGTCGCGACGAGGAGCGCGTCAGCGCCGACCGGCTGTGGTCGGCACTGGAGATGTATCCCAATCTTGCCGGTCTCTATAACGCCGGAGGCGCGAATTCCGCCTTGATCGAGGTGCTTCGCCGCCACCCCCGCGGCCCTGATGTGTTCTTCGTGGGGCACGAACTGACCGAAAACACGCGCGCGGCCCTGCGCGACGGCATCATGGATGTGGTGCTGGACCAAGCGCCGGAGGCGCAGGCCCGGCGTGCGCTGGACCTGATCCTGCATCGCACGGGGCTGACCGATATCGAGCCGGATCAGGCTCCCATCCGCTTCATCACCATCACCAAGGAAGGGCTTTGATCTAATCAGATCAAAGAAGGCTTCGGCGTTCGGAAGGCCCCCTGATAATTTCGGGTCAGGGAGGAGAGCCGGAGCGTCGTGATGGAGCGACACCGGGCAAAAGGCGCAAAAGGCGCTCTCCTCCACCAGAGACATTTGCGCGGGCGCGAGCAATCCGCCCGAAGGAGAGTGCAATGGACGACCTGAAATTTGGAACGCGCAACAAGCGCGGCGACTGGGCGCCGAACCAGCCGGTCGAGACCGCGCCGCTGTTCGTCTTCCCGCCCCGGCTGACGGCAATCCTGAAGTGGTTGCCGCACTACTTCTTCCCCTGGAACATGATCTTCGCGGCGTCGGCCGTGGCCTACTGGGCATGGGCGATCCCGCCGATCGAGACGATGCAGACGATTAGCATCGGCTGGATCGTCTGGCTTTATGCAGTGAACGCGATCTGCGTGGTCCTCTTCTATGGCGCCTTCGAGCTCCACCTCTATGTCCTGAAGCGACAGGAGAACCGGTTCAAGTACAACGGAAAGTTCCCGGCTGATCAGAAGAGCAAGGCGTTCTGGTTCGAAAGCCAGAACCTCGACAACATCCTGCGCACCTTTCTTTCAGGCGTGACCATCTGGACGGCGGTCGAGGTCGCCATGCTGTGGGCCCATGCCAACGGCTATGCGCCCTGGCTCAGTTTTGCGGAAAATCCGTGGACGCTCGCATTTGTCGCGCTGGTGGTACCGATCATCCACGAGTTCCACTTCTTCTGCATTCACCGGGTGATCCACACGCCGTTCCTCTACAAGTGGGTGCATTCGGTCCACCATAACTCGGTCAATCCGTCGCCCTGGTCGTCGCTGTCGATGCATCCGGTCGAGCACCTCTTCTACTTCGGGACGGCGTTCTACCACCTGATCCTGCCCTCCAACCCGATCCTCATGCTCTACCAAGTCCACTATGCAGGCTTCGGAGCCATTCCTGGCCATGTCGGCTTCGACAAGGTCGAGATCGGCGAGGACAGGCTGGTCGATAGCCATGCCTATGCTCACTACCTGCACCACAAGTATTTCGAGGTGAACTACGGCGACGCCTTGATCCCGCTCGATAAGTGGTTCGGCACCTGGCATGACGGCTCTGCGGAGGGCGAGGCCCGCATGCAGGAACGCTATCGCAAGCGGAAGGAAAAGCTCGCGGCTCGCAAGGTGCGCGTTGAAGTCAGGGAGGCTGCTGGATGACCTGGGTCTCAGTTTGCAAGCTTGACGACATCGAACAGGAAGGCGCCATCCGCTTCGATCACGGCAGCCGCACCTACGCGATCTACCGTGGCCCCGACGACAGCGTCTACTGCACCGCCGGCCTCTGCACACACGAGGCGATTCATCTCGCGGACGGGTTGGTCATGGATTTCGAGGTGGAGTGCCCGAAGCATTCCGGCGCTTTCGACTATCGCACCGGCGAGGCCTTGAGGCTCCCGGCCTGCGAGAACCTGAAAACCTATCCCGCCGAGGTGTTCGACGGAGAAATTCGCGTGGCCCTCGGCTAGGGCGCGCACGATTGGCTAGGCCCGGTGGGCCTCCGGGATTTGAACTGGGGTGGCCCGGCACCCCAAGGGAGGATGACATGAGATCAATCTGTACGGCGGCCGTTCTGGCGGCCCTGATGGCAGGCACCGCATCGGCCGAGACGATCGGCGTTTCGATGCAGAGCTTCGACAACAACTTCCAGACGCTGCTGCGCAACGGCCTCAGTGAAAGGGCCTCCGCGGTAAACGGCGTCAGTCTCCAGATCGAGGATGCGCAGACCGACATCTCCAAGCAGCGCAGCCAGGTGGACAACTTCATCGCTTCGGGCGTAGACGCGATCATCATGACGGTGGCGGATACGTCCGCGGCGCCCGGCATCAGCGAAGCGGCCCAGAAGGCGGGAATTCCGCTTGTCTACCTCAATCTCGAGCCGGAAAATATCGACCAGCTCCCCGAGAGGCAGGCCTATGTCGGTTCGAAGGAGACCGACTCGGGAAGGCTCGGTGCCGAGGCCGCCTGCGAGCTGTTGAAAGCAAAGGGCAGGGCAGGCGACGCGCAGGCCTACATATTGATGGGCGATCTGGCGCACCAGGCGTCGCGCGATCGCACGTCGTCGGTCAAGGAAACGCTGGCTGCAGGTGACTGCAAGGGAGTGACCATCGCCGACGAGCAGTCCGCCGCCTGGACCCGCACGAACGCTATGGATCTGACCACGAACTGGATCACCGCCGGCCGTCCTATCGACGTGATTTTCGCCAACAATGACGAGATGGCAATTGGCGCCATCCAGGCACTCAAGGCCGCGGGCGTGTCGATGGATGAGGTGATCGTCGTTGGCATCGATGCGACGCAGGATGCGCTTGCGGCGATGGCAGCGGGTGACCTGGACGTGACGGTCTTCCAGAATGCCAAGGGACAGTCGGCAAGTGCCGTGGATGCGGCCGTGGCGCTGGCCCAGGGAAAGAGCATCGACAAGGAGGTCTGGGTTCCCTTCGAACTCGTCACCCCCAAGAACATGGCCGAATACGCTCACCAGAACTGATCCTCCCCGACCGGCGCATCTGTCCAATATTGTGCCGGTCCATTTTTCACACGGAGAGAACCATGGACGGTATCGTCATCATCGGTGCCGGGGAATGCGGCACACGAGCGGCATTCGCCCTGCGCGAAGCGGGCTATTCCGGGGCCGTCACACTGGTCGGAGCCGAGCCGCATCTGCCCTATGAACGGCCACCGCTGTCGAAGCCGATGAACGGTGCGGTTGAGATGAAGCTGATCTGCGCGAAGGAAGCGCTGGAGGCGGCCGCTATCAATTACCTTCAGGGCTCGTCGGCCTCGAAGCTGGACGCTGATGCCGGAACCGTGACGTTAAGCGATGGCCGGGTTCTAAGCTATGAAAAGTTGCTTCTCGCCACCGGTGCGCGTCCGAGACGGCTCGCCTGTCCCGGTGCAGAGCGCGCGCTGGAGTTCCGTACCCATGCTCAGGCCGAGGCGATTTTCGCCCGAGTTGGGGCAGCTCAAGCGGTTGCGATCATCGGCGGCGGGTTGATCGGGATGGAAGTGGCATCGGTCCTTCGCGAAAAAGACGTCGATGTAAGTGTGATCGAAGCCGCGCAGAAGCCCCTGGGTCGCGCAGTCCCCCAGCGCTTTGCCGACAGGTTGCATGCCAGACATGTTGCGGAAGGGGTGCATTTCCACCTGGATCGGGGCGTTGTGGCAATTGACAATGATGGCGTCATCCTGGCCGATGGCAGCACGGTGCCCGCAGATCTTGTTGTCAGCGCCATCGGCGTCCTGCCCGAAATCGATTTGGCCGAAGCGGCCGGACTGGCCACGGGCGACGGAATTCTGACGGATACGTTCCTTCGCACCAGTGCGCCAGAGATTTTCGCCGCCGGCGACTGCGCGGCGGTGGCTCAGCCCGGTGGCGGACATGCTCGCTTCGAGAGCTGGCGGAACGCGAGAACACAGGCCGGGACTGCTGCCAGGAACATGGCCGGTGCGGCCGAGGTCTTCAACGCCATTCCCTGGTTCTGGTCCGACCAATACGATCTTGGCTTGCAGGTGGTGGGGTTGCCGCAACCATGGCATCAGAGCGTCGTGCGCTCTATCGGCGACGGCGAGCTTGAGTTCTATCTGGACGATGGGCGCCTCGTCGCCGCGGCTGGTCTCGGGATCGGCAATAGCGTGGCCAAGGACATCAAGCTGTCCGAGATGTTGATTGCCGCAGGCGTCAGGCCTGGTTCTGAGGCATTGGCCGACCCGGACATGAACCTCAAAGCTCTTCTGAAAAGCACCCGGGCCGCTTGATGCAGAAATTGCTTGTCTTCCAGTCGCTCTGGGCCATGGAGCGCCGGCATACGGACGGCCACGAGCGCAGCCTCGACGAGAATATCGCGATGATCTCGGAGGCCTCATTCGATGGTATCAGCGCGCATTACACGAACCGTCAGGATGTCGTTCGCCTGAATGAAACTATCCGCGGTACCGGGTTGAAGATCGAAGCGGTCTGCTTTCCCCGCTCAGTCGAGGACTTGCGCCTGCCGCTCGAACTTGCCGCGGAATTCCCGGTCAGCCACATCAACCTGCAACCCGATATCCGCCCGCGCCGGATCGAGGAATGCCTGCCGCTTCTTGACGGGTGGATGCGGCTTGCCGAAGAGGCAGGCATCCCGGTGCTCATCGAAACACATCGGGACCGGATGACCACGGATCTGTTCTTCACGCTGGATCTGCTGGGGCAGCGGCCCGATTTGCCGCTGTTGGGTGACCTGTCGCATTTTCTGGTCGGTCGGGAATTCGCCTTTCCGGTCGTCGAGGAGAACCACGTCTTGATAAGGCGTATTCTCCGGAATGCGCATGCTTTTCACGGCCGCGTCGGCCTCGCGCGAACAGGTTCAGATCGAGATCACCTTCCCGCATCACCGTCCTTGGGTCGATCTGTTCCTTGAATGGTGGGAGTACGGTTTTCGGAATTGGCGATCGCGCGCTGCGCGGGACGCCCAACTGATCTTTACCTGCGAGCTAGGCCCTAAACCCTATGCGATCACGGGGAGAGACGGCAACGACTCGACGGACAGGTGGGCGGAGGCTCTGTTGCTTCGGCAGATGGTGCGTGAGCTGTGGATCGCGACCGCTGATCCAACGTAGCCCGCGAACAATCGCGATCGGTCGCCTATCCAATTTTAACGACACCAAAGGCCTGGATGAGATCAACACCGCGTTCGATTTGATTTACGAAGGCAGGTCTATTCGAGTCGTGATCCATTACCGACCGGTAGCCTTTTGCACGGCGGCTGATCGAGCCGCGATCCTATCCGGGACCGATGCGACGTCAGGACACGAGAACGAGAACCTCGCCCCGGCCCCCCTAACCGGACCGCAACTCACCTCCACGAGTTGCGGTTGGAAGAAGAGAGGTGGCTCCCGTCCACCTCTCTTCTTTGCATCTGCTGCGCCTGCGTGTGAAAGCTATGCAAACGGTAGTGAGGATAGCAGCCGCGACGCCTGAGCTCAGAGGAAATAGACACCGCGTCGATGGTTCCGCGTGGCATGAAGAAAGGCAAGATCATATGCGCCCCGGCCTTCCTGGCGACGGGGTGGAGGCGGCTTGCCTTCGCCCCAGCACGCGCCCCGTCAGAAATCGGCGACCTTGCCCCAAGCCGAGCCGTTCAGCCGGTCGGGGTAATAGGCTTTCGGATCGACGATCGGCGGCTCACCCGTTAAGATATCCGCGATAAGGTGGCCTGCGCCCGGGCCAATGCCGAAGCCGTGGCCGCTGAAGCCGGCGGCGAGCACCAAGCCGGGAAGCGAGCCGACCTCGCCGATTGCCGGAACCCCATCCGGGGTGCTGTCGATATAGCCGGCCCAGGCGGCGCTGACCGGTCGCTTCTCAAGCGCCGGCAGGAGCGCCCGGGCCCGCTCCAGAGTCAACCGTATCTGCGTCTGGTCAGGGCGAGGATCGAGGATGCGGTTGAACTCCATCGGCGTCGGCCTGTCGAGCCGCCAGCGCGATAGCGTCTCATGACCGGACTTCCAGCCCTCGATCCCCCCGGGCGCGAGGCTGCGCCAGCGTCGCGCGAACATCGGCACGAAATGCCGGGCAAAGCGCATCTGCTGCGGCGTCGGATCGACCCGGGCGCGGCCGCTGATCGCCAGCGTATAGCCGCCGTCACCGCGCCGCGTCGCCGAGACCGCGGCGGTGTGCAGCGCTGGCGGCAGGTCCTCGGCACCGGCCGCCACGGAGAGGATCGAGGAGCGGATCGAGGCCTGCGGAAAGCGGATGCCGAGCTGCCGGCAGAAGGAGGAGGCCCAGGCGCCGCCGGAAAGTACGGCGATCCGGGTGCGGATGGTGCCGGCTTCAGTGACGACGCCGCTGAGACGCCCGCCCTCGAGCTCGATGCCGCGGGCGGCGCACATCTGGTGCACGGATCCGCCGAGCTTCATGACGGCGCGGGCGACCACCGGCGCGGCCCGCGAGGGATCGGCGGTGCCGTCGCTCGGCGAAAAGACGCCGCCCTTCCAGCGGCGGCCGGTCGCCGCACCCTTTTCACTCGCCTGCGTCTGATCGAGCATGTGGGTCGTCACTCCGACGCCGCGGGCAAAGTCACCCCAGCGTGCCCAGCCGGCAAGCTCGCTTTCATCATTGCTGAGATAGAGCAGGCCGCAGCGCCGAAAGCCCGTGTCTTCGCCGGTTTCCGCGGCGAAACTTTCCCAAAGCGACAGGCTTTTGGTTGCCATCGGCAGTTCACGCGCATCCCGGTTCTGCTGCCGGCACCAGCCCCAATTGCGGCTGGATTGCTCGGCGCCGATCAGGCCTTTCTCGAGGAGGGCGACCTTCAGGCCCCGCCGTGCCAGATAGTAGGCGGCAAATGCCCCGACGATGCCCCCGCCGATGACCACGGCGTCGGCGCTCGCTGGCAGCGCGGGCGTCGTTTCGATATGAAGAAGCGGGGCAGGCATCGGCGGTCTCCGGTCTAACGGAACGGCATTCTAGCGTTTCGGCGACTGCAAGGCTGCCGCACATCAGCGGATCGCA
This sequence comes from Sinorhizobium americanum, assembly GCF_001651855.1. Lineage (GTDB taxonomy): Bacteria > Pseudomonadota > Alphaproteobacteria > Rhizobiales > Rhizobiaceae > Sinorhizobium > Sinorhizobium americanum. The sequence goes on from NZ_LNQC01000053.1 coordinate 223,738, forward strand.
GCATATTCTTCCGTTCGCTGGTAAAATGGCCAATGTCTATTCTGAGGGAAATCTCATAAGCTTATCACGACGGGGCGGGTTTGTTCAGCTTGTCAGTCAGTCCAGACCGCATAAAATGCTGAGGCGCAGTAGCCGTATCCGGCTTCTGCCAATTGGGGGGTGCCGATGAAACTCGACCGAATCGACATCAAGATCCTCTACGAACTGCAGAAGAACGGCCGCATCACCAATGTCGAGCTCGCCGAACTCGTCAATCTCTCGCCCAGCCCCTGTCTGATGCGCGTGAAGAAATTGCAGGCCGAGGGGTATATCGTCGGCTATTCGGCGCAGATCAACATCGCCAAGCTCGGGCAGACCCTGACTGTCTTCACCGAGGTGACGCTCAAGAATCATCGCCAGATCGACTTCGCCCGCTTTCTCGCCGCCATCGAGAAGGTCGACTCGGTCGTGGAGTGCCACCTCGTTTCCGGCGGTTACGATTATCTTCTGAAGTTCGTCACGGGCGGCATCGTCGAATACCAGACGATCATGGAACGGCTGATCGACATGGAAGTCGGTATCGACAAGTATTTCAGCTATGTCGTGCTGAAGTCGCCGATCGTCAAATCGCATATGCCGCTGACCAGCCTGTTTCAGGTGTAGAAAAGTCGACCGCTTTCCGTGTAATTGCCCCTCACCCTAACCCTCTCCCCGCACGCGGGGAGAGCGGACTGGAGCTCGCGGCCTATCAGGCTACAGCAGCGGCCGTCGTCAAGGCGGGACTGGGAGCCCGCGGCTCGTCCCTTCTCCCCGTAGGCGGGGAGAATGTGCCGGCAGGCGGATGAGGAGCAATTGCATTCGCCAGCAGAAGATTTCTACCCCGCCTTGCTGAACGCCCGCGCCATCTCCGGCCTCTGATCGAGGCCGTCGAGCCATCCGGTGTCGAGTTTCGGCACGGAGGCGAAGAGCAGCTTGGAATAGGGGTGCTTCGCGCCGCTCGCAAGCTCGGCCGCGGCGAGCTGTTCGACCTTCTCGCCCGCATACATGACGACCACCTCGTCGCAGATCGCCTGGACAGTCGACAAATCGTGGCTGATGAAGACGTAGGAGAGGCCGAGCTCGCGCTGCAGTTCCTTGAGCAGATCGATGATCGCGGCGGCAACGACCGTATCGAGGGCGGAGGTGATCTCGTCGCAGAGGATCAGCTTCGGCTCGGCGGCCAGCGCCCGAGCGAAATTGACGCGCTGCTTCTGGCCGCCCGAGAGCTCCGACGGCCGGCGCTGGCGCAGGTTGCGCGGCAGGCGGACCATGTCGAGCAATTCATCTATGCGGACGCTGCGGGCGCTGCGACGCATGCTGTGGTAGAAGGCGAGCGGCCGGTCGAGGATATCCTCGACGGACTTTGCCGGGTTGAGCGCGGTGTCGGCATATTGGAAGACGATCTGCATCTCGCGCAGCTGTTCGCGCGAGCGCTCGCGGGCGCTGCGGCCGAGTTCGCGCCCGTCGAAGTGGATGCTGCCCGAAACCGCGGGCAGAATGCCGGCGATGGCGCGGGCAAGGGTCGACTTGCCGCAGCCGGATTCGCCGATGATGCCGAGATTGCGGCCTTTTTCGACTTCGAGGGACACGTGCTGAACCGCGCGCACGAGCGGCAGCCCGTCCGTCTGCCGCGGCCCGTAGCCGGCGACCAGCGTGTTGATCTTCAGAAGCGGCGCCGGTTGAGGGTCGGCTGGACCAGCCGCCCCGCGCGGCTTTGGCTCGAAGGCGTCTAGGAGCTCACACGTATAGGGGTGCTTGGCGTTGTTGAGGATCTCTTGCGTTGTGCCGGTCTCCTGCATTTCGCCGCCCTTCAACACGACGATGCGGTCGGCGATCTGGGCGACGACGGCGAGGTCGTGGGAGACATAGACGCCGGCAATGCCGCCGGCCTTCATCACCGACTTGAAGGCGCGCAGCACCTCGATCTGCGTCGTCACGTCGAGCGCGGTGGTCGGCTCGTCGAAGATCACGAGCTTCGGGCCACCGATCAGCGCCATGGCGGCGGAGAGGCGCTGCAGCTGTCCGCCGGAGACCTGGTGCGGGTAGCGGGTGCCGATCGTCTCCGGTTCGGGCAGCGAGAGCGCCCGGAAGAGTTCGACCGCCTTGGCGCGCGCCTCGTCGGGCGACATCAGCTGATGGATGCGGGTGATCTCGATCACCTGATCCATGATGGTGGCGGCCGGATTGAAGGCGGCGGCGGCCGATTGCGGCACATACGCAACCTCCGTGCCGCGGATGCGGGCGCGCTCCTTTTCGCTAAGTCGGACCATGTTCTTGCCGGCGACGGAAACGCTGCCGCCGGAAACGCGGCAGCCAGGGCGGGCGTAACCCATCAGCGTCAGGGCGATCGTCGTCTTGCCCGAGCCGCTTTCGCCGATCAGCGCGACGATTTCTCCGTCGGCGATGTCCAGGCTGATCCCCTTGATGATCTCGACCCGGCGCCCGGAATCGGTGGTGGCCTCGACCTTCAGGTCGCGGATTTCGACGAGGTTTGCCATTATGCGCGGTCCCTGATTTTCTGCGGCAGGTTGTCGATCAACAGGTTCACGCTGATCGTCAGGCTGGCGATCGCCAGCGACGGAAACATCACCGCCGGCGCGCCGAAGGGCAGGCCGCCGATGTTCTCGCGCACCAGCGCGCCCCAGTCGGCATAGGGCGGCTGGACGCCGAGGCCGAGGAAGGAGAGGCCGGAGAGCAGCAGAACGATGAAGACGAAGCGGATGCCGAGATCGGCAAGCACCGGCCCGAGGATGTTCGGCAGGATTTCCGAGCGGATGAGATAGAGCGTGCTCTCGCCGCGGATGCGGGCGACGGTGATGAAATCCATCGCATTGATGTTGACGGCGAGCGCCCGGGAAAAGCGATAGGCACCGGGGATGTAGATCACCGACAGGGTCAGGATCAGCACCGGAATGGAGGAGCCGACGGCGGCGACGACGACGAGGCCGAAGAGCTTGCTCGGGATTGAGTTGAGCGCATCGAGGAAGCGGCTCAGGACTGTGTCGAGCCAGCCGCCGGCGACCGCTGCGATCATGCCGAGCACCACGCCCGAGAAGCAGGCGATGGTCACGGCCGCAAGCGAGATGCCGACCGTGTAGCGGGCTCCCATCAGGATTCGCGAGAGCATGTCGCGGCCGAGATAGTCGGAGCCGAGCCAGAAGTCTTGGCTCATCGGGCCGAAATAATCGAGGTCGGCGATCTCGCCGACGGGATAGGGGATGATCAGCGGCGCGAAGACCGCGACAAGGGCCCAGGACAGGATGACCGCGAGGCCGATGATGCCGACGAGGTTGAAGCGATAGCCGAACCGGCTCCCGTACTTATGCACGGAGGTGGTCGATGTGCTCGAAGTGGACATTGTCATCGAAGCCTCGGATTGGAAAGAATGGCGATGATGTCGGCCGTTGTGATCAGCAGCAGGTAACCGAGACAGAAGATCATCGCGCAACTCTGAATGAGCGGCAGGTCGCGGGTGGAAACCGCATCGACCATCAGCTTGGCGATGCCCGGATAGTTGAAGATCGTCTCGACTATGATGACGCCGCCAAGCAGATAGGAAAGCGAAAGCGCGACGGCATTGACGATCGGGCCCAACGCATTCGGAAGCGCGTGGCGAAACACCATGCGCGGCCGGGAGGCACCCTTCAACAGTGCCATCTCGACATAGGGGGTATTGAGCGTCTCGATCACCGCCGCGCGTGTCATGCGGATCATCTGCGCCGAAATGACAAAGGTCAGGGTGACCACCGGCATGGCATAGATGCGCAACATGTCGGTGAGGCTGTGGATCTCGTTGGCGAAGGAGAGCGCCGGCAGCCACTTGAGATAGACGGCGAAGACGAGGACCGCCGAGGTTGCTATCATGAATTCCGGCACCGAGATGACACCGATCGTCAGCACTGTCACGATGCGGTCGTAGAGCGAACCGCGCAGCATGGCCGCGGTGATGCCGAGCGTCAGCGCAATCGGCACGGCAAAGAGCGCCGTGACGCCGGCCAGCTTCAGCGTGTTGACGAAGCGGCCGCCGATCAAATCCGCGACCGGCATCTCGTTGGCATAGGATGTGCCGAGATCGCCCTGCATGAGGCCGACGATCCAGCGCAGGAACCGGAAGATTGACGGCTCGTCGAGATGCATGGCCTTTCTCAGGCCTTCGACGGCTTCCGGCGTGGCGGCCTGGCCGAGCAGGATGGTCGCCGTGTCGCCTGGCAACAGCGTCGTCGCGAAGAAGACGGCAAAGGAGACAATCACCAGAGTGATCAGGGCGATGAGCAGTCTGCTCAGGACAAGAGATAGGACCCGGCTGTTCACGCGCGCCCCCTTTCAGTTTCGAGACAAAGAGTAAATGGGACGGGGGCCGCAGCGGCGCGGCTGCAGCCCCCGGCAGTTTGCCTCGTCAGGCTTCGAGCCAGACATACTCCGCGAAGGCATAGCCCATCTGGCCGCCGAGCGGGTTTGGTTGCAGGCCCTTGAGCTTGGCGGTGATCGCGTCGACATTGGAGATGTAGGCCGGGATGATGGTGCCGGCTTCGCTGGCGACCATGACCTGCATCTCGTTGTAGATCGCCTTGCGCTTCTCCTGGTCGAGCGATCCGCGCGCCTCGATCAGCATCTTGTCGAACTTCTCGGACTTGTATTGGCTCTCGTTCCACGGGGCTTCCGAAGTATAGAGGAGCGAGAACAGGATGTCGGGCGTCGGGCGCGGGTTGATATTGCCGAAGTGGACCGGCGCCTTCAGCCAGTAATCGTCCCAATAGCCGTCGGAGGGCACGCGCTGGACGTCGAGCTTCAGGCCAATCTCGGCGGCAGACGCCTGGATGATCATCGCCATGTCGACTGATGCCGTGGCTGCGTCGGAGGCGACCACCGGGATCGACTGGCCGAAGACGCCGGCCTTCTCGAAATGGAATTTCGCCTTTTCGGGATCGAAGGCCCGTGGCTTCAACTCGGCATTGTGGTAGAAATTTGCCGGCGAAACCGGCTGGTCGTTGCCGACTTCGCCCAGGCCGCGCAGCGCCGACTTGACGATCTGCTCGCGGTTTACGAGGTATTTCATACCCTCGACGAAGTCCCGCTTGCTGCCAGGCTCCATGTCCAGTCGCATGTTGAGGTTGGTGTAGTTTCCGGACGTCGTCTTCGACAATACGAACCCATCGCCCTGGGCCTCGACAAGGCGCATCGAACGCGGGTTGATCGCGGCGGCGAGATGGATGTCGCCGGAAAGCAGGGCGTTGACGCGGGAACTGTCATCGCTGATCGCGAAGTACTCGAAGGAATCGACGTTCGGGCCGGCCTTCCAGTAATTCTTGTTCTTGATGCCGACCGATCGAACGCCGGGTTCGAAGACTTCCCTGACGAAGGCGCCGGTGCCGTTGCCCTTGGAGAAATCGGTGGTGCCGTCGGCGACGATCATGAAGTGGTGCATCGACAGGATGGTCGGCAGGTCGGCGTTCGGATTGGCAAGGGTGATCTCGACCGTCTGCTTGTCGACCGCCTTGAAGCCGGTCATCTGGGCGGCGATCTTGGCGACCTTCGAACCGACCGACGGATCGAGATGGCGCTTCAGCGAGAAGATCACGTCGTCGGCGATCAGCGGCTTGCCGTCGTGGAAGGTGACGCCGCTCTTCAGCTTGACGGTCCAGGTCTTCGCGTCCTTGGTTTCGATTGCCTCGGCCAGTTCCATCTGCGGCGTGCCGCCCTGGTCGAGGAAGGTGAGGCGGTTATAGAAGGAGCAGCAGCGGACATAGTCGGTGGAAAGCGAGGCCTTGGCAGGGTCGAGCGTATCGGCGGTGGAGGTCGACCAGCCGGCCGCCTTCAGCGTGCCGCCTGCGACCGGCGTTGCTGCAACCGCATTGCCGGCGCGGCCGAGCACGAGGCCGCCGGCCGACATCGCGACGCCGCCGGCGAGCAGCATCTGCAGGAGCTCGCGGCGGGTGGCGCCGCGGCGAATCGCGTTTTCGACGACTGCGTCGTCCTTTCTGGTCCAGTTGGTGATTTTGTCAGTCATGTCGTTCCCCATTCATTGGTGGTTGCTCGGATGGCCCGTCTTCTTTGCATGCGGGGTTCTGGTGGAATGTTCAGGCGGCCTTGGCTTTCTCCACGGCGTCGGCAAGGCCCGCCATGGAGGTGAAATGGAAGTCGGGCTTGGTGAACTCGGCCGGCTCGATTGTGCCGCCATAGCCTTTCTGGGCGTGACGCCGCTCGATCCAGCAATTGGTCAGCCCGAGTTTCCGCGAAACGCCGATGTCGTGATACTGGCTCTGGGCGACGTGCAGGATGTCGTCCTTCGAATTGCTTTCCGCCGCGACGAAGGCGAAGACCTTCTCGAAGAAGGCAGGATCGGGCTTCTCGGTTCCCGTGTCGTCGGCGGTGAAGGCGGCGTAGAACGGATTGCCGAGCTCACGAGAGAAATGCTCGAAAGCCCAGCGCCGGGCGTTGGTCATGGCGATCAGCCGGTAGCGCTTGGCCAGCCGGGCAAGCGCCTCCGCGCTGTCGGCAAAGCCCTTCCAGCCCTTGGCGGAATCACGCAGCCTCTCGCCATATTTTGCTTCGGCAGGAAGGCCGAGCTCCGGAGCAATGGCGAGATAGACGCGCACCAGATCGTCGGGGAAGAGATCGGCATCGGCAGAATAGCGCGCCGTCCGGTAGAGCTTCAGCGCCCCTTCGCCGTCGATTGCAACAGCCGCTTCCTTGGCGATGTCGGCCAGGCAATCCTTGATGCCGCCTTCGAAGTCGATCAGCGTGCCGACGACGTCGAAGGTGAGATATTTGAAATCCGCGAAGGTCTTTGCCAAGTCTCTTTCCTCGATTTGGCGCGACCGGAGATCGCCCGCGCTGGGCTGCATCAGAAGAAAATGCTGTTCTCAACAGGCCGCTGGCGCCGGCAAAATTTCGGGAAAATCCTGCTTTCCCCGCATTTCTGCGTCGCTTAGCCCATCCAGTTTCGCAGCATCGGCTCGCCGGATTCTCTGAATGGGAGAAGGATGGCGGCACAAAATTGCGAATATGGGAATAAACCGGTATTTCGCCGTTCCGACCACCGATCCGATCCTTCTCGGATCGGATGCCCGCGTATCAGGCGAGGGCCGCGCGGACGTCTGGGTCCTCCAGATCACCCGAGCGCCTGATTGGCGAGGGCGAAGGTGAAAGCCGCGCGGTCGGCGGCGCGGCCGAGGGCGGGTCGGTCCATGGCGATTCCACCACCGACATGGATCAGCCCCTGGTCCGACAGCCACGGGGATAAACCGGTTTCGGCGGTGGTATCGACCCTGACGAATTGGCCGGCACGCCTTGCGATGAAATGGGTGATCAGCGCCTTGGCATCGTCGGCATTTGCAGCGACGACGGGCCCGATGACGTTGCCGCGGCCGAAGGCGCGCAGGGCGGCGAAGCCGTCGATACGATCGTTGCGGCGGATGACGGCGAACTCGCCGACCTTGGCGATGTAAGCGATCAGATCCCGGCGATCGGCGCCGAAGGCGACGCCGTCGAGGGCGGTGATCGCCGCAGTATCTTCTGTGGTCACCGGATCGATTCCAGCGGGGGCGGCAAGTTCTCTCGCGATGCCCTGGTGCTGCAGCACGGTACCGGTTTCGCGGAAGCCGAGCTTTTCATAAAGAGGCAGGCCGTCCGCTGTCGCCACAAGCCGGAGCGGGCGGTCGCCGGCGATCCGCAGGGCCGCATCCATCAGCCCGCGGCCGAGGCCGCGGCCGCGCATCGCCTCGTCGACGATCACCATGTTGATCGTCGCGCAGTCGTTTCCATAGGCGGTCACCAATGTCGTCCCGAGGACCCGGCCGGCCTCGATTGCGACGACGCCCTCGCTCAGCGCCAGCGCCATCTGCCAGTCCTCCAGCCGGTGCGGCCAGCCCGCCTCGCGGGAGAGGCGAACGGCGCTCTCCAGATGCTCGGAGCCGAAGGGTGCAAGTTCGATCTGACTTAGCTGCATGGACAGGTCCTTGAATTCCTGCAGCAAGTGTTAAGGAAGGCCGACCGGCAGATCGTCCGAAGGCGGCGGCCGGGGCGGTATCTTATATCTTTGCTCCGGCGGGTCGCCGCATCTTATGCCGCCACGGCTGCGCGAACGCGGGGAGGGGCGGGCGTAAAGCGGCGGCGCGGCAAAGGCAAGTGCGCACAACCATGTGCCAAAGCTGGCCGTGGATACGGTACAATCTGCTTCGATCCATGCCAAATCACGCACGCCGAGGGGCAGGCGCTTGCCTATGATCCTTCCTAGACATTCCGGATCGCGTCATTGGAGAGGAGAAATGCGCATGGCGAGCTTCCGTCCGAAATACATCACCTTCGACTGCTACGGCACGCTGACCAACTTCCAGATGGCCGAGGCGGCGCGCGACCTTTACAGCGAGCAGCTGGACGAGCCGCGCATGCAGGAGTTCATCAGGAATTTCGCCGCCTATCGCCTCGACGAGGTCCTCGGCGCCTGGAAGCCCTATGCAGAGGTGGTGCACAATTCGCTGGAGCGCACTTGCAAGCGTAACGGCATCAAGTTCCGCGAAGAAGCCGCCCGCATGGTCTATGAGCGGGTGCCGACCTGGGGCCCACATGCGGACGTGCCGGCCGGCCTTGCCAAGGTCGCCAAGGAGATCCCGCTGGTGATTCTCTCGAATGCGATGAATTCGCAGATCATGTCGAATGTCGAAAAGCTCGGCGCGCCGTTCCATGCGGTCTATACGGCCGAACAGGCGCAGGCCTATAAGCCGCGCCTCCAGGCGTTCGAATACCTGTTCGACATGCTCGGCTGCGGCCCGGAAGACGTCGTGCACTGCTCGTCTTCCTTCCGCTACGACCACATGTCGGCCCACGACATCGGCATCAAGAACAAGGTCTGGGTCAACCGCGGCCACGAACCGGCCAATCCCTATTACGGCTATGTCGAGATCGCGGATATCTCCGGCCTGCCCGGTGTCTTCGGGCTCTGATGGAGATGGCCATGCAGCTCAAGTCCTACTGGCACGATACGGCCCGGCCTTTCGAAGAGGGCAGCCGCGCACCGGTCGAGGGCCACTACGACGTCGCCGTCATCGGCGGCGGCTTCACGGGGCTCGGGGCTGCACGCCAGCTTACAATGGCCGGCGCGAAAGTGATTGTGCTGGAGGCGGGGGCGGTCGGATCGGGCGCCTCCGGCCGCAATGGCGGCCATCTCAACAACGGCATCGCCCACAGCTTCGTCACCGCCAAGGCCGAACTCGGGCCCGAGCGCGCGGCGGCGCTCTACCGCGCCTATGACGCGTCCGTCGACACGATCGAACGGATTGTGGCGGAGGAGGGGATCGACTGCAGCTTCCGGCGGGCCGGCAAGCTGAAGCTTGCCTCGAAGCTGGCGCATTTCGAGGCGATCGCGCGGAACTTTGAGGTGGTGAACCGCGAGGTCGACCCGGACACGGCACTTCTGACGAAAGGCGACCTGAAGGCAGAGGTCGGCTCGGACTGCTTCCATGGGGCGATGCTGTCGAAGAGGAGCGCCATGATGCATATGGGCCGCTTCGTCGTCGGGCTTGCCGATGCGGCCGTCCGCCACGGGGCCACCGTCGTCGAGAATGTGCCGGTGACGGCGAGGCACCAGTTGGGCGGCAAGCAGGAACTGGCGACGCCGCGCGGCCGCGTGAAGGCCGATACCGTGCTGCTGGCGACCGGCGCCTATACGACCGGTGCCTTCGGCTATTTCCGCCGCCGCATCGTGCCGGTCGGCAGCTTCATCATCGCGACGAGGCCGCTCACCGAGACCGAGATTGCCGCGACGATGCCCGGCAACCGCACCTGTGTCACCTCCCTCAATATCGGCAACTATTTCCGGCTGTCGCCCGACAACCGGCTGATCTTCGGCGGCCGGGCGCGGTTCTCGGCAACATCGGATCAGCGCTCCGACGAAAAGAGCGGCGCCATCCTGCGTGCGAGCCTCGCCGAGATCTTCCCGCATCTTGCCAAGGTCGAAATCGACTACTGCTGGGGCGGTCTTGTCGACATGACCAAGGACCGCTTTCCACGGGCGGGCTTCACCGATGGGCTCTGGTACGCCATGGGCTATTCCGGCCACGGGGCGCAGATGTCGACCCATATGGGCATGCTGATCGCCGACGCGATCCTCGGCAAGGCAGACCGAAACCCGGTCAAGGATTTAAGCTGGCCAGCCGTGCCTGGACATTTCGGCAAGCCGTGGTTCCTGCCTCTGGTCGGCATGTACTACAAGATGCTGGACAGGGTGCAGTAGCCGGTGGGAGGCCAACAACGGGGGGGTGCGGCGAGCCAGGCCCACAGATCGACGTCGCTCACCTCTTGCAAGCGGTCCTTGCCTACTCGCGGATCCCCGCCTTGGCGGGGACCCATGACCTCCGGCTGGCGGATGAACCTCAGATAAAAAGATCCGAATTCAGGCTACCTCTGGTTGTCGCGAGGATGTTGGCGAGCGCATCTTGCGCGCCATCGGCGACGTCCGCCGGCGCCTGGAAGTCGGCCGAGTGGTCCGCGAACCGAGACGGGAGAGCATCGCGGTGAGCGAAATTGGCAACCATCTCCTCGAACAAGTCGGCGATTTCGTCGGAGCCGCCGCCAGTCTCAAGGGACGGTTGAAAATGCAACTGGTCACCGTTGAGCGCGAGAGCGAAATGATCGCCATTCTTGGCCACCGGGGCGCTTGCCTCATCGCTGGCGGAACCGGTTAAGCGGTCGTTCTGCACCACGTCCCAATCACCGCTGTCTTTGAGGAAATCCGCAAGCCAGGCGTTCGAAGTGGGCATTCCGTCGCCATCCGATTCATCGGATGGAACCGGAGCCTGGACCTGCGTCGAACCCGAAGCCGAATTTTCCGCTGCGGCATTCGCACTCAGCGTTCCTGACGTCATGATCGGATCAATAAGGTCCTTCTTCACGTTTTTCGTGCCGATGGCGGCCGTCTGGGTCGACGTGGCAATGTTGGCGCCCGAGAACGTGACGGTATAGGTGCCGGGCTTCAGTGCGAGGTCATAGCCGCCGGCGGCGGTCGTCGTCGTTTTGAAAAGCTGGCCCGCTGAATTCTTGGCGGTCACCGTAACGCCGCCGAGGCCCTCGCCGGGATCGTAGAAGCGATCGCCATCGCGATCGTCGAAAGCCACACCCGTCAGGAAGAGTTCGGAACCGGTCTTTGCGAAATCCTCCGTCACGAATGCGCTGCTGCGGCCGCCATAGTCGCCGACCTCGACGCCGAGGCCGACCTCGCGGAAATTCGGATTGAGAAGGTTGGCGCGGTGACCGGACGAGTTCATCAAGTTGGTGTGCAGGAGCTTGACTTCATCCTGATATCCGGTGGGGGCTCGGGTCGTTGCCCAGGCGATATTCTCACCGGTGGACCAGGACCCCTGCAAGACATAGCCCGCCGCTTGCATGCGCTGTGTCGAACTGGATCCCCCAGAACCGGTATGCGAGAAAACGTCGGCAGCGAGCATCCACCGGCTGTGCCCTTGGGCGGCTTCGCTGAGATCGTTGTCGAAGGCCAGCGGCTGTACGCCCGCTTTCGCCCTCTCGGCATTGATCAACTCTAGCAGGTATTGTTCATTCGCGCTGTGCTGCGGCATTCAGAAAGTCTCCCTGACAGTCGTTCCTTGTTGGTTGAGTGCATTGCCCATCGCCCCATAGGAACGAACTGTGTCCAAGGTGCGGAATAAGATTGTCCAACTTGAGGATTCGCACATATATCTTCGCCGCTGCCTTGGCGCGGTGTCGCGAATGGCAAAATCCCGCACTCGGTTACTGTGGAGCTATTGTCGCGGAGAGGAGCTATTATCGCGGGGACATGAGCCGAGGCTAAGGCGCAGGACGGATGAAGGTCCTCAGCGTTCGGAGGAATTGTTTCGCCCGCTGTTCACGCGGTCGACGCAATGATCGCCTGGCGGGGCCGCTTCGCGCTCGAAGCGGCTCCCGCCGGAGGGATACGGTTTGTGAGTATCCGAAGTTACGCCAGCCCGCCGATGTGGAAGCTCTTCATTTCAAGATATTCCTCGATGCCGCATTGGGCGCCCTCGCGGCCGAGGCCGGATTGCTTGACGCCGCCGAAGGGCGCGACCTCGGTGGAGATGGCGCCGGTGTTGAGACCGATCATGCCGAATTCCAGCGCTTCGCCGACGCGCCAGGAGCGCTTCAGGCTTTCCGTGTAGAAGTAGGCGGCGAGCCCGAACGGCGTGCCGTTGGCAATAGCGATCGCTTCTTCTTCGGTCTCGAAGCGGAAGAGCGGCGCGACCGGACCGAAGGTCTCTTCGCCGGCAAGCAGCATCTCGGTGGTGGCGCCGGTCAGCACCAGCGGGGCAGTGTATTGCTTGCCCTCCGGCACCGATCTGCTACGCGCCGCGACCTTCGCGCCCTTGGCCAAAGCATCCTCGACATGGCGTTCGATCTTCTCGATCGCCGCCGCGTTGATCATCGGGCCGATGGCGACGCCCGGCTCGGTTCCGGGGCCGACCTTCATGGCGTCGACGCGGGCGGCGAGCTTCTCGGCGAAGGCGTCATATACGCCGGCCTGCACCAGGATGCGGTTGGCGCAGACGCAGGTCTGGCCGCCATTGCGGAACTTCGAGGCGATCGCGCCTTCGACGGCGAGATCGAGATCGGCGTCGTCGAAGACGATGAAGGGGGCGTTGCCGCCGAGCTCGAGCGAGAGCCGCTTGACGCCGTCGGCGGCGCCGCGCATCAACAGCGAACCGACACGGGTCGATCCGGTGAAGGAGATCTTGCGCACCGTCTCGTTGCCCATGAACTCGTTGCCGATCTTCGTCGGCATGCCGGTGACGATGTTGATGACGCCGGCCGGGATGCCGGCGCGCTCGGCCAGCACGCCCAGCGCGAGCGCCGAGAACGGTGTGAATTCCGAGGGCTTGATGACAACGGTGCAGCCGGCAGCGAGCGCCGGGGCGACCTTACGGGTGATCATCGCGTTCGGGAAATTCCAGGGCGTGACGATGGCGCAGACGCCGACCGCTTCCTTCAAGACGACGATGCGGCGATCCGCCGTCGGCGACGGGATCGTATGGCCGCCGATGCGGCGGGCTTCCTCGGCGAACCATTTGACAAAGGCGGCGCCGTAGCGGATCTCGCCGCGCGCTTCGTCGAGCGGCTTGCCCTGCTCCATCGTCAGCAGCAGCGCCAGATCCTCGAGATTTTCGATCATCAGCGCATGCCAGCGTTCGAGCAGCGCCGCCCGTTCGGCATGCGTCTTCTTCTTCCACGGTCCAAAGGCGGCAGCGGCAGCCTCGATCGCAGCCCGGGTCTCGTCCGTCCCCATGTCCGGAACCGTGCCGAGGACGTCCTGAGCCGCGGGGTCGATGACCTCGACGACTTCGCCCGAAGCCGCGGCGGTCCAGGCGCCGTGGATCAGGCCCGCTTGGCGGAAAAGGTCCGTGTCGTTCAACTTCAGCATATCGTTCCCCTGTAATCAGTCGAGCGCGGCAACAACCGCGGCTGTGATGGTTTCCGTTCTGTCCTTGCCGGGCACCGTGCCGATGCCGGCGGAGGTAGTCGCCGCGATCGCCGCCATGATCGCTTCCGCCCCGGCCGTCTCGCCGAGATGATCGAGCATCATCGCCGCCGACCAGATCGCCGCGATGGGATTGGCGATGCCGAGATGAGCGATGTCCGGTGCCGATCCGTGCACCGGCTCGAACATCGAGGGGGCGCTGCGATCGGGGTTGATGTTAGCGGAGGCCGCGAAGCCCAGGCCGCCCTGGATGGCGGCGCCAAGGTCGGTGAGGATGTCGCCGAAGAGATTGGAGGCGACGACGACGTCGAGGCTTTCCGGCGCCATGACCATGCGGGCAGCCATCGCGTCGATGTGGTAGCTGGCGACGGTCACGTCCGGATATTCCTTGGCAAGACGTTCGGTGATCTCGTCCCAGAAGACCATCGAATATTTCTGCGCATTCGACTTCGTCACCGAGGCGAGCTTGCCGCGGCGGGCGCGGGCCTGTTCGAAGCCGAAGCGGAGAATGCGTTCGACACCGGTTCGGGTGAAGATCGACGTCTCGACCGCGACCTCGTCCGCCGTCCCCTGATGCACACGTCCGCCGGCGCCGGAATATTCACCCTCGGTGTTCTCGCGGATGCAGAGGATGTCGAAATTGCGGGCCTTCAAGGGACCTTCGACACCGGGGAGCAGCCGATGCGGACGGATATTGGCATATTGCACGAAGGCCTTGCGGATCGGCAGCAGCAGGCCGTGCAGCGACACGGAGTCCGGAACCTCGGCCGGCCAGCCGACCGCGCCGAGCAGGATGGCGTCGAAGCCGCGCAGCGTCTCGATGCCGTCGGCCGGCATCATCGCCCCAGTCTCCTTGTAGTAGGTACAGGACCAGGGAAAGGTCGTGGCCTTCAGCTCGAAGCCCGACCGGGAGGAGACCTTCTCCAGCACCTTCCAGGCGGCGGTCGCCACCTCCTTGCCGATGCCGTCTCCGGGGATCAGCGCGATCGAATAGCTCTTCATCTTGGTCCCTCAGAGATTGATCAGCACGCTCTTGCTGCGGCGGTTGGCGATATAGGCTTCACGGCCGAGATCCTTGCCGATGCCGGAGCTCTTGTAGCCGCCGGTCGGCAGGATGTGGTCGCGCGAGCGGCCGTAGCGGTTGACCCAGACGGTTCCCGCCTCGAGCCGGCGCGTCACGCGGACGGCGCGCGACAGGTCGCGGGTGAAAACGCCGGCGGCGAGCCCGTAGGTGGGATGGTCGGCGAGCGCCAGGGCCTCTTCTTCCTCGTCGAAGGTCTGAAGTGTCAGCACCGGCCCGAAGATCTCCTCGGTGACGGCGGGAGAGGATTGGTCGACGCCGGCGATCAGCGTCGGCGCGTAGAAATAGCCCTCCCGCTCAAGCTGCTGGCCGCCGAGCAGGCATTCGCCGCCGGTCGCCGCGGCTCTCCGCACGATCGCATCGATCCGGCCGATCTGGCGCTCGGAGATGATCGGCGAATATTGGCTCGCCGCGTCCCAGGTCGGTCCGGGCTGGATCGCCGACATGTGGCCGACGATCGCTGCGGTCAGTCGCTCGGCAATTCTCCTGTCGGCGATCAGCCGCGAGCCGGCAACGCAAGCCTGCCCGGCATTGGCGAGGATGTTGCGGGCGATCGCCTGCGCGGCGCGTTCGAGATCCGCATCGGCGAAGACGAGCTGCGGGCTTTTTCCGCCGAGCTCGAGCGTCATCGGCTTGATGCCGGTGCGCGCGATGTTTTCCATGATCGCCGCTCCGGCGGCCGTCGAGCCGGTGAAGCTCACCTTGGCAATGCCCGGATGTCCGGTCATCGCATTGCCGGTGGTTGGTCCATCGCCGAGCACGACATTGACAAGGCCGGCCGGAAGACCGGCGCGCACCGCAAGTTCGGCGAGGTAGAGCGTCGAAAAGGGCGTCATCTCGGACGGCTTCAAGACGACCGCATTGCCGGCGGCGACCGCCGGCCCAAGTTTCCAGCCGGCCATGGAGACCGGAAAATTCCAGGGCGTGATTGCCCCGACGACGCCATAGGGCTCGGTCATGATCATGCCGAGATTGTCGTCGTCGGTCGGAACCAAGTCGCCGCCTTCCTTGTCGGCGAATTCGGCGAAGAAGCGGATCTGTTCGGCGGTGACGGCAATATCGCCGTCGATGAGGTGACCGACGGGACGGGTGGAGGCGACCGCCTCGAGGCGGGCAAGCGTCGCCGCTTCCGCCTCGATGAGGTCGGCCCACCGCGAAAGAGCGCGGGTCCTTTCGCGCGGACGCAGGCCCGACCAGCCGCTTTCCTTCAGCGCACGCCTTGCGCTCGCGACCGCCTGATCGACCAGGTCTTCGCCGGCGACGGGGCACTCGGCATAGGCCACCCCGTCGGAAGGACGATGCATGGCGAGCCCGCCCGCCGCGGGCACATAGCGGCCGCCAATGAAATGGCCCTTGGGGAGTTCGAGCGTATCGGGGTTGAAACTGAGGGTCATCGCTGCTCCTTGCCTTCCGGGCAAGATTAGCGGCGCTTTACCGGCAGTTTCAGTCGACTGCGCCGATGGCGATGATCGAATACGCTGTTTAATGGGAGCGGTTCAGCGCAATCTTCCGCCGTTCGGTCGCGAGGTAAGCGAGGAATGGCTTTGCGAACGCGAGGTGCATCGCGGTGCGCGGCTGAAAAAGGCGGGCGGCGGGCGCGTCGAAATCGTCAAAAGCCGAGCCGTCGAGAGCGCCATGCCCGAGCCCCTATGACAAGCGGAGTCACGCGACCGAGGGCGCGGTCTGCACCGCTACATGCCGATTTCTTCCGGCGGGGAATTAAAAAAGATCAGGTGTTAGGTCGACAGCGGTCGTTTCGCCCTTTCAGCGAGCGGCTTGTCGGCGGACACCCTGCGTGGTGAGCATCCAGATGTGAGCGGGTTAGGGGCTGGCGGGCGCCCTTTGTTAGCTCGGCGGCAAGTCCTCGCCGCGATCAGTGGCAGGGTGAAGACGTTGCGAAGATGCGAAGACGGCGAGGGCGCAGAAAAGAGCGCGGTCGAAGCCGAGGGTTCCAGGAGGAGTCCTCGGCGAGATACTGCTGGATCAGGGGAGGTCGAACCGGGAGCGGTTGGTGCCGTCCCGCTCGACCTCGTAGACCGGCCGGTCCCGAAGCTCACCATCAGCCGACGGTCAAATAGATTTTCCGGACGGTCTCGATCGTCCGCCAGACGCCCTTGAAGCCGGGCTTCATAATGAAGCTGTCACCGGCGCGATAGGTGACCGGGGTGCCGCCCTCTTCGGTGAGTTCGACGACGCCATCGAGGATGTGGCAGAACTCGAATGTCTCACCCTTGATCGAGCGGGTCTCGCCCGGGGTCGCTTCCCAGACGCCGGTAATGATCATGCCGTCGCGGGCGACGTCCTGAGCCCAGGTGTTGAAGGACGGGCTGCCGGAAATCAGCCGTTCGGGGGTCGGCGTCGACCGCTTCGGCTCGAACTGCGGATTGGTGTCGATTTTCTTCAGCAGAGACATGGCTTACCTTTCGGGGTTCCTATGGGATCAATAGCCGCGGTCACGGTCGATGAGGCCGACGACGTCGAGGCCGGCTTCGTGGCGCCGGATATTGGCGATGACGGTTTTCGCGGCGGTTTCCGGCTGGGTGACGCTGGCGATGTGCGGGGTGATGATCACCTTCGGGTGGCGCCAGAGCGGGTGGTCCGCCGGCAGCGGTTCCGGATCGGTGACGTCGAGGACGGCGCCGGAGAGCTGCCCGCTGTCGAGTGCCGCAACAAGCGCGCCGGTATCGAGTTGCGGCCCACGCCCGGCATGCACGAGACCGGCGCCGCTCGGCAATTTCGCGAAAAGCGAGGCATCGAAGATGCCGCGTGTCTCGGCGGTGAGCGGCAAAAGGCAGATCAGAATGTCCTGGGTGGCCAGAAAGTCGGAAAGCCCCTCATCGCCATTGTAGCAGGTGACGCCCGGGATTTCGTGCGGCGAGCGGCTCCAGCCGCACAGCCGAAAGCCGAAGGGACGGAGCCGGTCCAGCACCGCCTGGCCGAGATTGCCGAGGCCCATGACGCCGACCCGCCGCTCCGTCGCCTGGCGGACCGGGCGCCCGCGCCACGCGCCGACGCTCTGCTGGCCAAGATAACCGGGAAGATCGCGATGCAGCGCGAGGACTGCAAGCGTCACATATTCCTGCATCATCCGGGTGATACCGTCCTCGATCATCCGGACGAGCTTGACCGTTTTCGGCAGGCGGTCGAGCGCGAACTGGTCGACGCCGGCGCCGATAGAGAAAAGGACCTCGAGATTGACGTATCGCTCAAGGTCCGATGGTGCGGTCCATGTCAGCAGATAGCGGACCGCGGCAGGATCGACGCTGCCGGCGTCCGTGATGAAAGGGAGCGAGGGAAGCTCGCGGGCGAGTTCAGCCGCAAAAATCTTCGCCCGTTCGGCGTCCGAATTGAACAGAAAGGCCATTGCCGTCCTCGCTTCTTTCCACGCATGCTTGCTGCATTGCCCCGGCAGAATGCTCCGAAGCAGGCCGAATCAACGGCATTTGGCACCGAGTTAGTGGGTGATCGCGACTTGCCGGTCGTCCGGATTCAGGCACGCAGCCTTTGCCCCAGCGCCTCGATCATGGTTCTGCAGGCCGCAAGCTCGCCGCTCTCGATATACTCGTTCGCCTTGTGGGCACGCGCGATGTCGCCCGGACCACAGATGATCGCGTCAATTCCGGCCGCTTGATAAAGCCCGGCCTCCGTTCCGTAGCTGACGGCGGGAAGCGGTTCCTGCCCGGTCAGGTCGCGCAACAGGACGGCCAGCGGCGCATTTTCCTTGAGCGACAGCGCCGGATAGGCACTCAACGTCTCCCAGCGCGTTTTAAAGCCGCGTTCTGTCAGGCTTTCGAGTTTGGTCTCGATGTCCGAAAGAAGCGAGGAGGGATCGACGCCCGCCACGGCACGGGCCTCAAGCTCGATCGTGCAGCGCTCGGGAATAATGTTCACCGCCTGACCGCCGGCAATGGTGCCGACCTGGAGCGACGAATAGGGCGGCTCGAAATTGCCGTCGAAAGGACCTTTCGTCAGGGCGTCAGCGGAACAGACTGCCTCGGCAACGATCTCCGCCATGGCGTGGATGGCGTTGAGACCGAGGTCCGGCCGCGAGGAATGGCCGGCCCGGCCAACGATTTCGATGCGCGCGGCGGCCTTGCCCTTGTGGGCGCGGATCGCACGCAGGCCGCTCGGCTCGCCGACGATACAGCCCTGGGGCTTTGCGCAGAGATCCGGCAGGCGCGAAATCAGGTGCGGGACGCCGCGGCAGCCGGCTTCCTCGTCGTAGGAGAAGGCGAGGTGGAGCGGCCGGGAGAGCGGCAAGGAGGCGAGGGTCGGCAGGGCCGCGAGAGCGCAGGCGAGAAAGCCCTTCATGTCGCTGGTTCCGCGCCCATAGAGCCGTTCACCCTCACGCCTGAGGCTGAACGGATCGCTGCTCCATGGCGGTTCGGCAGCCGGCACCACGTCCATGTGGCCCGATAGGATGATGCCCCGCTGGTCGGCCGGGCCGATGCTGGCGAAGAGGTTCGAGCGATCGCCTTCCGGACCGGGCAGCACGCTGACTTGGGCGCCCAGCCCGGTCAGGTAGGTGCGGATCCAGTCGACGATGTCGTGGTTCGCCGTTCCGACCACAGATGGAAAGGCTATGAGGCGGGCGAGGATCTCTTCTGTCTTCATTTTTCTCTCACAGCATGCCGAGCTTGCCGAGGTCGGTTCCGCCGATCATCCGCTCGTGTCGGCAGGGTGCCGGATCGACGCAGGGCCTGTCGCAGCGGAACAGATCCGTGTCTTGTCCTGTCAGGATAGGTCGACGCGGGGCAACTGCTTGCCGAATGTCCCGAGCCTTCAGTGGAAAGTGCCGTATTGCAAGAATCTGAAGTGTTTTATGTTGCGGACAAGCGGCACCCAAGAAACGGGTTGAATTCGCAGCCTGGCCGCACGATTTTCATGGAAACTGGAATCGCGCGGGAGGCTGCGGCTATGGGCCGGACAGCACACCGATACCTGATCTTCGACACGGCGGCCGGGTTCTGCGGCATCGCCTGGAGCGCGCGCGGTATCACACGCTTTCAACTGCCGACCAAAAGTGCGGAGGCGACTGAGCGGCTTCTGCTCAGGCGTCTGCCCGAGGCGAAACCACAAGAGCCGCCGTCGGAGGTCGTGGAGGCCGTTGCCGAGGTGAAACGCTATTTCGAAGGCAAGGAGACGGATTTCTCCGGGCTCGCGCTCGACCTTGGTGAACAGGACGCCTTGTTCAAGCAAATCTATGCAGCGACGCGAAAGATCCCCTGGGGGCGCACGACGACCTATGGCGCGCTGGCCAAGGAGCTCGGGGCCGGCCCGGAAGCGGCGCGAGACGTCGGCCAGGCGATGGCGAAAAATCCCGTCGCACTGATCATACCGTGCCATCGTGTCCTGGCGGCCGGCGGCAAGGTTGGCGGGTTTTCGGCACCGGGCGGCGCCTCGGCGAAGCTGCGCATGCTCGAATTGGAAGGCGTTCATATCGGTCCGCCGGAGCCGGCACAGCAATCCCTGGGATTTTGAACAATGGCAGCGATGGAATCCCGGCCGAAGGAGGGAGCAATGCAGACTTTACCTGAGGCGCGGTGGGGTTCCGCTCGCCAGAGCGATAGGGTGTCGTCCGTCGAGCGGCGGAAGATTCTCGACTGGCTGGTGATGGAGACGCGCGAAGAACGCTTCATCGACAACATCTTCGTGGAACTGTGCCAGAGATTGTCGGAAGCCGGTGTGCCGGTTGCCCGTGCGACGCTGCATTTCAGGATACACCACCCGCAATGGATCGGCGCGCGCATCCTGTGGCGGAAGGGATTGTCGGAGGCGGAGATCGACACCTATGAATATGGCGTCGAAGACAGCACGCAATATCTGAACAGCCCGTTGCACGCGTTCAACGAAGGGGCCGAGGAGGTGCGCCGGCACCTGGACGACCCGACGGCCGAGGGTCCGAACTACCCGCTCTACGAGGAGCTCAGGGCCGAGGGCCTCACCGACTATATGATCTGGCCGCTTTACCATACGCTCGGCAAGCGGCACGCGATCACCTTTGCCAGCGACCGACCGGGCGGCTTCGACGCTGACGATATTGCCTTCCTTGGAGACATTCTGCCGGCGCTGGCGCTCGTCAGCGAAATCCGGCTGAAGAACCGTATGGCGCGCACGCTCCTCGAAACCTATGTCGGCCCGCATGCCAGCGAACAGATTATGGCAGGGGCGACGACGCGCGGCAGCGGTGTGACGGTCGGCGCGGCAATCCTGATCTGCGACCTGCGCGACTTCACGAGATTGTCGGATCTCTGGCCGCGTGATGACGTCATCGAGCTCCTGAACGACTATTTCGACGCCATGTCCGAACCGATCGAGCGGCATGGCGGAGAGATATTGAAATTCATGGGCGACGGACTGCTGGCGATCTTTCCTCTCACCGACCCTTGCGCCTGCGGCCAGCTTCTCGCCGCCATCGACGAAGCGCAGGCGGCGCTTTCCCGGCTCAATGAGGCGAACCTCAAAAAGGGCCATGATCCGCTCGGCTACGGCATCGGCGTCCATGTCGGCGACGTGATGTACGGCAATATCGGTTCGCGCAAGCGCCTCGATTTCACCGTCATCGGACCGGCCGTCAACATCGCCTCCCGGCTCGAGAGCCTGACCAAGGAGCTCAAGCGCCCCGTTCTGTTTTCAAGAGCCTTTGTCGATAGGGCAGGATGCGCCGGAGAGCTTGAAAGTCTCGGCTCCTATGCCCTGAGAGGACTGGACGAACCGGTCGATGTGTTTGCCCTCTTGGGTACCAAGTAGGTCGGAACCCATCCTGGAAATGACTCGCGTTCCCCGCGGCTTGAGCGTTAACTGAATGCTCTCACGCAGGAGGTGAGCCATGACCATGTATCTCACGCGCTTCAGCTATACGCCCGAAACATGGGCGCGCATGATTCAGAATCCCGAGGATCGACGCGAGGCGGCTCGAACGTATATCGAGGCCGTGGGCGGTAAGCTCCACGGCTTCTGGTACGCGTTTGGCGAGCATGACGGTTGGACGCTTTGGGAGGCGCCCGACAGCGTCTCGATGGCCGCTGTCGCGATCGCGATCGGCGCGGGAGGGGCGCTGAGCTCCATCGAGACCACCGTACTCCTCAGCGTCGAGGATACCATTGACGCCTTGGCAAAGGCAAAGCAGGTACGGTACCGCCCTCCGGCAACGTAGGCGCCGCACTGTCTATACTTTGCGCGAAGCGGATGCACTTCCTCGAAGCTGTCGGTCAACTCGGATCGTGTAGCACCACACGATTCCGTCCGGCTTGCTTGGCAAGGTAGAGTGCCGCATCGGCCTGGTTCTGAAGCTGTTCCGGTGAGACGACCTTCTCATCCGGCGGCTGGGTCGCCACTCCGATGCTGAGAGTGACGTAGGGCGAAATGCGGGATGCCGGGTTCGGAAGAGAGGCGGCCTCGACGCTCCCGCGAATCCGTTCGGCCAGAAAGATCGCCTCGGCCTCGTCGACGCCCGGAAGCACGATCAGGAACTCCTCGCCGCCGTAACGGGCCACGTGATCGCGATCGCTTTTCACGCTGCTCTGAATGATACCCGCAACCTTCACGAGGCAGCGATCGCCCTCCGCATGGCCGAGGTGATCGTTGAGCTTCTTGAACTCGTCGATATCGCACATCAGCATGGCGCAGCCGCGGCTGTCCAGACCGGCGCTCCAGAGCCGGTTCAGCGTTTCCATCATCCAGCGCCGGTTGGCGATTCCGGTCAGCGGATCGGTTCTCGCGAGACGCTCCAGCCGGGCATTCGCGTCGGCAAGTTCGGCGACGCGGCTGCGGTCTCTGAGCTCGAGAAGGAAACCCTTCTGCGCCAGGATCGTCATCGTGCGCCGCGCAACGACGGTGGCGACGATGCCGCTCGCAAAAAACAATGTCGCAGCCACGGCGCTTCCCGTCTCCAGGCCGGGGTTCAGCAGTTGGAAAACCAGGTAGAGACCAAGCGCCATGGCGGCAACGGTGACCGTCCAAGCCAACGGAATGCTGAAGATGATGATCGCGGTAATGGTCACGAACAGCATGATGGTCAGGTGGCGCTCGTAGAACTCGCCACCCGCGCCGACGCCCACCAGTGCTACCGACAGGAGGATGAAAAACAGGCCTGCGATGATTGACACCCCCTGGAGCCAGGTCGCTTGCGGCTTTCGCCAGACGAAGGCGGTGGCGAGAGCTGCGGGCGGCAGGATGCAGGCGGGCAAGAGCATCGGCAGGACGATCGCCTTCGGAAGCAGGATGGCGTTGAGGCCCAAGGTAAGGACATCCAACAGCGCCACCCATACCATCCAGGCACGAATGACCTTGGCGGTTCGCCGCCAGGACCGCTCCTGGAACAGGCGGCGAAGCTCGCCCTTGAGGCGGATGTCACGCGTGCGCCCGGCAAGAAGGCGCGCAACTTCGGCCATGATAGCGGGATCTTGCGCCTGAAGCTGCATCTGTGTGGATGGGTTAACCCCACTCGCTGAGACTGCGCTCTCCTCAATGTCCATGCCCACCCATGTAGTGGAGCATCGGCCGCAGGCAAGTAAAGACAAAGCGGGCTATTTGAATATGTTCCGTCGCTTCGCGGTGACCCGGCCGCCGACGCAAATGATACGTTCCCTTACAGCGCCGCGCGTCTAATCAGACGCGCAAAGGCCGCTGTAGACTTTGAATTGCTGCATGTCTTTGCCCTTAAATCGAGATCGATTTAAGGAGACATGCAGTCGTCGAACAGGTCTGCGTCAATGGGAGAGACGCATGGTTGCATCCGTGCCGCAGGAGGCGGTCGGGCGTGTTCTGATCGCGGAACGCAATCCGCTCGTCATTGCTGCCCTCCGTGGATTGTTTTCCGAGAATGCCCGCTTTTTTATCGCCGACACCGCGAGCACATCGGCTGAGCTTTATGAGAAGCTTGCCATCGCCGAAGTGGATTGCGTGCTGCTTTCCTGGCAGCTCGACGATGCCGAGGCACCCGACGTGCTCGCCGATCTCGGCCGGCTCGGACTCGATCCGAGGATCGTTCTATTCGCCGATACCCGTGATCCCGCCGTCGTCAACGAGACGATCAGGCTGGGTGTGAACGGGCTTTGTTATCAGTTCGAGGATCCTGAAATCCTGTTCGCGACGCTCACCGCGGTGATGAAGGGCCGGATCTGCATTCCCTATACGGTGCTCTCGAAAATCTCGAACACGCCCTTCCAGCAGCTCACCTCGCGCGAGAGCGAACTGCTCGGCATGCTCGCCAATGGCTGGACCAATATTCAGATCGCCGCCCGAACCGGCATTTCCGAAAATACCGTGAAATACCACCTGAAGAATCTTTACGACAAGCTCGAGGTGCGCAATCGCGCCATGGCCGTGGCACTCTACACCAAGGAGCGCCGGCGCAATCCGGATTGACTACCTGCGGGTAGTCTTCTCCTACCCATCTCCTCCAAGTGACCACCCGTCAGGGCCGCGCTCGCGCTGCCCGTCCGGCATTCTTTTCTGCCTGAGCGAGTGTTGTGCGGGCATGCCCCGAAAAGGCAGCTTTGGCGCCGAGAAAACGCCGTCCGCGGACGCAGCCATTGGAGGAACGATGTCAGGCTACAATCATCTCTTCATTCCGGGCCCCACCAACATACCCGAACGGGTTCGCCAGGCGATGAACCTGCCGATGGAGGACATGCGGTCTCCACGCTATCCGGAGCTGACGCTGCCGCTCTTCGCCGATATCAAGGAGGTGTTCAAGAACAAGACCGGGCGCGTTTTCATCTATCCGTCGTCCGGCACTGGCGCCTGGGAAGCGGCGATGACCAATGTGCTCTCCCCCGGCGACAGGGTGCTGATGAGCCGCTTCGGCCAGTTCTCGCATCTGTGGGTCGACATGGCCGAGCGCCTCGGTTTCGAGGTCGATTGCCTCGACAGGGAATGGGGCACCGGCGTGCCGGTCGAGCTCTATGCCGAACGGCTCGCCGCCGACAAGGCGCATGAGATCAAGGCCGTCTTCGTAACGCATAACGAAACCGCGACCGGGGTGACCTCGGATGTCGCCGCCGTGCGCGCCGCGCTCGACGCCTGCGGTCATCCGGCACTGCTCTTCGTCGATGGCGTCTCGTCGATCGGATCGATCGACTTCCGCCAGGACGAGTGGGGCGTCGACTGTGCCGTGTCCGGTTCGCAGAAGGGCTTCATGATGCCCGCCGGCCTCGGCTTCCTGTCGGTCAGCCAGAAGGCGCTTGAGGCCGCCAGGACCGCCCGCCACATGCGCTGCTACTTCTCCTTCGAGGACATGATCAAGACCAACGACACCGGCTATTTCCCCTATACGCCGCCGACACAGCTGCTGCGCGGCCTCAGAGCTGCGCTGGACCTGATCTTCGAAGAAGGCCTGGAGACTATCTTCGCCCGCCACCATCACCTCGCCAATGGCGTGCGCGCCGCGGTCTCCGCCTGGGGGCTCAAGCTCTGCGCGACCGAACCGAAGTGGCACTCCGACACCGTCTCGGCGATCCGTCTGCCGGAAGGCATCGATGGGGTCGAGGTCATCCGCCACGCCTACCAAACCTATAACACCTCGCTCGGCAGCGGGCTCAGCAAGGTGGCCGGCAAAGTTTTCCGCATCGGCCATCTCGGCTCGCTGAACGAGGTCATGGTTCTGGGCGCACTTTCCGCCGCCGAACTGACGCTGCTCGATTGCGGCGTGAAGATCGAACCGGGCGCGGGCGTGGGTGCGGCGATCAGCCAATTCCGCTCCGCCGCCGTGTCGTCCGCCAAGGCAGCCTGAAAGGACAGGAATCATGAGCCACACGATAAACCATCTCCGTCGGCTGCGGCTGCAGCGCAGCGAACTCGCCGTACCGGGCTCGAACCCCGAAATGATCGGGAAGGCCGCAAATTCCGACGCCGACTACATCTTCCTCGACATCGAGGATGCCGTCGCCCCGCCGGACAAGGAGCGGGCCCGCGCCAATATCGTCGCAGCGCTGAACGAGATCGACTGGCGCGGCCGTGGCAAGACCATCTCGGTGCGCATCAACGGGCTGGACACGCACTACATGTACCGCGACGTCGTCGACCTCATGGAGCAGGCCGGCGACAGGATCGACACGCTGCTGGTGCCGAAGGTCGGCGTGCCCGCCGACCTCTACATGGTCGAGGCGATGGTCAACCAGATCGAGATCGCCAAGGGCTACAAGACCCGTGTCGGTCTCGAGGCCCTGATCGAGACGGCTCTCGGCATGGCCAATGTCGAGGCCATCGCCTCCTTTGGCGGCCGGCTGGAAGCCCTACATTTCGGCGTTGCCGACTATGCCGCCAGCCTCAAGGCCCGCACGGTCAATATCGGCGGTCTCAATCCCGACTATCCGGGAGACCAGTGGCACTTCGGCCTGTCGCGGATGACCGTTGCTTGCCGCGCCTATGGCCTGCGCGCCATCGACGGTCCCTTCGGCGATTTCTCCGATCCGGAAGGCTACAAGGCCGCGGCCCGCCGTGCCGCTGCGCTTGGCATCGAGGGCAAGTGGGCCATCCATCCAAGCCAGATCGCGCTTGCCAACGAGATCTTTTCCCCGCCCGAGAAGGAGGTCGAGCGCGCCCGCCGCATTATCGATGCGCTGAAGGTCGCCGAGAGCGAGGGCAAAGGTGCAGCCTCGCTCGACGGAAAGATGATCGATGCCGCTTCCGAGCGCATGGCGCGCAACGTGCTCGCCACCCATGAAGCCATCACGGCCCGCCGCTGAGAGGAGGAAGCCATGGATATCCACGAATACCAGGCCAAGGAACTTCTCTCCCGCTATCATATCCACATTCCTCGCGGCGGGCTGGCCTACAGTCCCGAACAGGCTGCCTATCGCGCAAGCGAGATCGGCGGCGACCGCTGGGTCGTCAAGGCGCAAATCCATTCCGGGGCGCGCGGCAAGGCCGGCGGTATCAAGCTCTGCTCGTCCGACCACGAGATCGTCGCGGCTGCCGATGCCATGCTCGGTGCCAAGCTGGTGACGCACCAGACCGGGGCGCAGGGCAAGCTGGTCAGCCGCCTCTACGTCGAGGAGGCGATGGATATCGAGCGCGAGATCTATCTCGGCTTCGTCCTCGACCGCAAATCCGAGCGCATCATGATCGTCGCCTCGTCCTCGGGCGGCATGGAGATCGAGGAGATCGCCGAGGCGGAGCCCGATTCCATCATCCGCGCCACCGTCGATCCGGGCGTCGGCATGCAGGATTTCCAGGCCCGCGAGATTGCCTTCGGGCTCGGCATCGACAATGCCCTGATCGGCCGCGCCACGCAGACGCTCATGGGCTGCTATCGCGCCTTCGTCGACTATGACGCCGCGATGCTTGAGATCAATCCGCTGGTCGTGACCCGCCGCGGTGATCTCGTGGCGCTGGACGCCAAGATGAGCTTCGACGAGAACGCGCTGTTCCGCCGGCCGCATATCGCCGAGATGCGCGACAAGAGCCAGGAAGATCCGCGCGAGACCTACGCGTCCGACCGCGGCCTCTCCTATGTCGGGCTCGACGGCAATATCGGCTGCATCATCAACGGTGCCGGCCTGGCCATGGCGACCATGGACATGATCAAGATTGCTGGCGGCGAGCCCGCGAATTTTCTCGACATCGGAGGCGGGGCCTCGCCCGACCGCGTTGCGAAATCCTTCCGCGCCGTGCTGCACGACAAGAACGTTGAAACGATCCTCGTCAACATCTTCGCCGGCATCAACCGCTGCGACTGGGTGGCGGAGGGCGTGATCAAGGCGCTGAAGGAAGTCGGCGTGCCGGTGCCGCTCGTGGTCCGCCTGTCCGGCACCAACATGGAAGAGGGCCGGCGCATCCTCGCCGAATCCGGCGAAAACATCATTGTCGCGGAAACGCTGGCCGAAGCTGCCGACAAGGCGGTCGCCGCGTGGCGATCGTTCACTGCCGGCAAGGCTGCCTGAGGAGGCCAAGACATGTCCATTCTGCTCGACAAGAACACCCGCGTCATCGTCCAGGGCTTTACCGGCAAGATCGGCAGCTTCCATGCCGAGGACATGAAGCGCTACGGCACCAACGTGGTCGGCGGCGTCACGCCCGGCAAGGGCGGCCAGACCCATCTCGGCATGCCGGTCTTCAACACGGTGAAAGGCGCCGTGCAGGAAACCGGTGCGGAGGCCTCGATCATCTTCGTGCCGCCCCCCTTTGCGGCCGATTCGATCATGGAGGCGGCGGATGCGGGCATCCGGCTCTGCGTCTGCATCACCGACGGCATTCCCTCCCAGGACATGATCAGGGTCAAGCGATACATGAGGCGCTATCGCTTCGAGGATCGCATGACCCTGATCGGGCCGAACTGCGCGGGCATGATCACGCCGGGCAAGGCGATGATGGGCATCATGCCCGGCTCCATCTATCTGCCCGGCCGCATTGGCATTGTCGGCCGCTCGGGGACGCTCGGCTACGAGGCGGCGAGCCAGATGAAGGCTCTCGGCATCGGCGTGTCGACCTCGGTCGGCATCGGCGGGGATCCGGTCAACGGCTCGTCCTTCAAGGACATGCTGGAGCTGTTCGAACAGGATCCGGAAACGGACGCGGTGCTGATGATCGGCGAGATCGGCGGCCCGCAAGAGGCGGAAGCCGCGCTCTGGGCGCGTGACCATATGAAGAAGCCGCTGATTGCCTATATCGCAGGGCTTTCGGCGCCGAAGGGCCGCCGCATGGGTCACGCCGGCGCGATCATCTCCGCCTTTGGAGAATCGGCGCAGGAAAAGGTCGAGATCCTGAAGGGCGCGGGTGTGACCATCGTGCCGACCCCGTCCTCCTTCGGCGAGAGTGTCGCCGAAGTGTTGTCGGCGATGAACAAGGCAGCCTGAGTGGCAAGGCCGCCCGTGGAGCACGGGCGTGCTCGCCCAACACGGCAACAAAAGCAACATGATCCGCCCCGGCAGATCGCGCGAGTGGGAACAGGCTGCCTGGGAGAAGGCGGGCAGCCCGGTTAACTAGGAGGAGCAACCAAATGCAAGGATCAAAACCTCAGGTCGATCCGGCCGTCTTCTGGCCGGCGATCACCATCATACTGGGATTTGTCGGTTGGGGGGCCGTGTTCCCCGACAGCCTGTCCTCGGTCTCGAAGGTGGTCCTCAACGCGGTCATCGACGATTTCGGGTGGGGCTTCGTCGTCTCGTCGGCAGGCTTCCTGGTTTTCGCACTTTTTCTTGCCGCGAGCCGCCTGGGCAAGATCCGGCTCGGACAGGACGACGAGCGGCCGGAATTCCGCACCGCATCCTGGATCTGCATGATGTTCAGCGTCGGCATGGGCATCGGCCTCATGTTCTGGGGCGTTGCAGAACCGATCTTCCATTTTTCAACCCCGCCTCATGGGCAGGCGGAGCCGAAGAGCCTCGAGGCGGCTCTTCTCGCCATGAAGTACTCCTATTTCCACTGGGCGCTTCACCCCTGGGCAATTTATGCCGTGGTCGGCCTGACGATTGCCTATTTCACCTTCCGCAAGGGCAAGTCGAACCTGATTTCATCCGCCTTCACGCCGCTCCTCGGCGAGGCTGCAAGCGGGCCGATCGGCAAGGCGATCGACGTGCTGGCGATCATCGCGACGCTATTCGGCACGGCGACCTCGCTTGGCCTCGGTGCCCAGCAGATCAACAGCGGCATGGACTTCCTGTGGGGGACCGGGACCTCCAACACAATCGCGCTGTCGATCATCGGCGTCATGTCGGTGCTGTTCATCCTCTCGGCGGTGTCGGGCGTGGGCAAAGGCATCCAGTTCCTCTCCAACATGAACATGATCATCGCGATGCTGTTGTTGTTGTTCCTGGTCTGCATCGGTCCGACGATCTTCATCTTCAACACCTTCACGGAATCGCTCGGCTTTTATCTCAGCGACCTCGTAACAATGTCGTTCCGCACCGCGGCCTTCAGCGACGGCAAGTGGCTCGGCAGCTGGACGATCTTCTATTGGGCCTGGTGGGTTTCCTGGGCGCCCTTCGTCGGCGTGTTTATCGCCCGCATCTCGCGTGGCCGCACGATCCGCGAATTCGTGATCGGCGTTCTCTTGATCCCGAGCGGCGTCACCTTCGTCTGGTTCACTATCATGGGTGGAACCGCGCTGCACTCGGAGCTTTTCGGCGCCGGCGGCATCGTCGACGCGGTCAACAACCAGGGTGCGGCAGTCTCGCTCTTTGCCTTGCTGGCGCAGTATCCCTTCGCCTGGCTGACGTCCCTGATCGCCATTTTCCTGGTTGCGATCTTCTTCATCTCCGGTGCCGATGCAGGCGCGGTGGTGATGGGGATGCTCTCGTCCAACGGCACACTCGAGCCGCCCCCCGGTGTCGTCGTGCTATGGGGCGTGCTGGCGGGCGCCTCGGCCTCGGTCCTGCTCATGATGGGCGGATTGCAGGGGTTGCAGACGGCCTCGATCATCGCAGCGGCCCCGTTCCTGGTCGTCATGGTCGGGCTCTGCATCTCGCTTTGGCACTCGCTCCTCGACGAACTGGAGGAGGGGCGGTCGCCACGGACGGTGCCGACTGCCGCCGCTGCCGCTGGTGAAGCGGCCGGACTGGCACCTGAAGCCGCACAATAACGATGCTGATATCTAAGAGCGGCCGATCTTCGGATCGGCCGCTCTTAAGAAAAGCATGCGTTCGAACGTGTCGAGCCTCCCATGTCGCAATTCGATGGGAATACGTTCGGAATTCGTACTGCGTGGATTTTTGAATTGTCCAACATTGTCGCCGGAGAAATCGCCCGATCCGGGACCGGAGCTTGCACG
The DNA here is from genome assembly GCF_001651855.1 of Sinorhizobium americanum. Lineage (GTDB taxonomy): Bacteria > Pseudomonadota > Alphaproteobacteria > Rhizobiales > Rhizobiaceae > Sinorhizobium > Sinorhizobium americanum. The sequence continues at coordinate 254,011 of NZ_LNQC01000053.1, forward strand.
TTCGGCCGCAGCGTCAGTTTTGGCGATCACAAATGACGGGGAGCGATTACCTGCTGCCCCAGGATGAACAGAGGTAGAAATGATTTCCGATTCAGACCTTGTCGCGCATCGCCTCGACGCAATGAAACGCACCGAAGGCGGCGTCCCTTCGCTGCCGACGAATCCGTTCTTCGGGGTCGGCCCGATAACCGATGCGACAAAGGACGAGGTCGACAGCAGGCTGCGCCGCTATGAATTCGACAATTGGATAGAGAGCACCTACCGGAAATACGATGACACCGGGAAGGATATCGGCGCGTTTACGACCGCTGAACTCTCCCGCAGCATGCATCGCGGTTACCCGGCAGACAAGATTCTGCTCGATATGATGCAGGCGATCCATCGCTATTTCGAGTTTCCCAAGTCGAACAGGATTGCAGTCGGCCTCGGCGGCGGACACAGCGGCTATACCGTGTGCGTGCAGCACCTTCTGAACGCAAATAACGCAAGCCAGCGGGTGTACGTCGATACCCCGCGCCCCGAAAGTGACCGCGCTGATGCCTCTGGTTTCTTCCGGCAATCCTGGGCAACCCAGCTCATAGAGATGCATCGCTTCGCGGAAAAGGGCGACGAAAACAGGATTCACTTTGCGAAGCGCGAGGGTCAAATTCCTTCGGCAAGCGCGCTCGCAGAACTCGGCGTTTCGATCTTCATTGGCGTGGGTCACGAAACGACCGGTGCCAATTCATACACCAACGAGGAGATTATCGAGCTTCTAGCCTGGTTGGACGGTGACCCTGAGAACCGTCATGCCGTTTTCGACGCGACGTCCATGCTGGGAGCGATGCCTTGGGAGCCCGATGTCGTGCGGGCGGTGATGGCCAAGTGCTGCCTGTTCATGCCGTTCCAGAAGGCGATCGGCGGCGTCTCCGGCTACTTTGTGGCGTCCTTCACGCCGGCGGCTCTGGCATTGATCGAGCGCAACCAGAGCAATCCGTCCTGGGCGATCCCGAGGCAGCTCAAGATTGCGCCGCCGATCAATCCCCGGCAGCCGTTCAGCAGCAAGCGGTCGGTCGATGCCGGCCCGTTTTACGATGCCCAGGAAGACAGGATGCTCGGCGGCGTCATCAACACCTATAGCGCCCTGGCATTCGCCGAGACTACCTTCGGGCTCTTGCAGACCGAACGGCGCGTCGGGTCCGTCAGCGAACTCAACAAGCGCTCGGCAAAGAACCGCAAGCTCGTCAACGAATGGGTGGACCGCAACCCGCTGTTCAGTCTCGTAGTGGAGGAAGAGGATCGCCGCGGCGCGGCGGTAACGCTGCTTAAGGTCAATGACGGCAGCATCTCCTCGTCGGACCTGCATCAGCGCATCATCGCGCGGTCGAAGCAGATCCTGGGTTATGAAGGAATTACCCATCCGAACGGTGTTCATGAAAAGGGGCTGGATGCGGCGCGCTATGTGAACGCGTTCCCCGGAACTCCGGGGGATTATCGCGCCTGGATCGGCGGCATTCGGGACGCTGCCGATGTCACCGCTCTGCTCGACAATCTCAAATACGCCTATCTCAGGGCCAAGATCGTCGTCATCGAAGAAGAGCTCGAGAAGAGAGGCAGCCGCGTTGGCTACGCCGAATCTGCCGGCGCCGGTGCCGCATCGGTGCGCGAGGGCACTTTCAAGGTGTTGATCGCGGATGCGATCGGCCTCCGCTTCGATGCTGAGGGCCGTCTCGATCACAGCGAACTGGCCGCATACATCCACGAAAAAGGCGGCGTGTTCCACGAAAATTCCGCGAACGGTTCAAGCACGGCCGACGATGGCAAGATTCACTTCTACTACCGACCCCACCTTAGCACCGCCGACGAGATCCTCGCTGAAGCGGGCGAGGGGCAGTATGATGCGGTGATCGCCGCCGCAACATTCATCCCCCAGGCCGCGAAGTTCCGCCTTGGCGGCGTCCGTATCGGCACGGGCACCGGAAACATGGGTTCCGCTTCCTGGGGCGGGCCGAACGGCGAAGGCGGCGAGGCCCCGCTGATGAACACGCCGGGGATCAATAGCCGGGCGACCGCGCAGATGGCCATGAAGGCGCTTCTCAAGGTTCTGCCCGATCTGCCGGTGGAAGAATTGCATGCCCGCGTCGTTGGCGGCGACTTCGATACGGGCAAGAACTTGGCCGAATATCCGACCGAGAAGCTTGAGGGAAAAAGGATCGCGATCCTCGGCTACGGCAACATAGGCAGGGAACTCGCACGTCTTGCCAAGGCGTTCCACATGGATGTGGTCGTCTATGCTCGACCCGCGCATCGCGACAACATCATCGCGGAAGGCTATGAATACGCCGCTACTCCGGCGGAGGCGGCGCGTGGTTCGGACGTCCTGTCGGTCCATCTCGGCCTCGGAAAACAGGACCCGGCCACTGGGAAATTCTCCAATGCCGGAGTCGTCGATGGCGAGGTCCTGTCCGCTCTGAACGACAGGGCAGTGCTGCTCAACTACGATCGCGGCGAGCTCGTGAACGTGACGGACCTGGAGGCGGCCCTGACATCCGGCAAGGTCAGGCATGCGGCGATCGATGCCGACATCTTCAAGTCGTCGGACGGCCCGAGCGGCCCGATGAAGCCCTATCTTTCGCTTCTTCCGAAGCATGCCGACAAGCTCGAACTCCTCCCGCATGCCGCGGCGGACACCGACCATCCGACACGTGTCGCCGGCGCGAAGCAAGCCGTCCACCAGATCATCGACTCGATACGTCTGCTGTCGGTCACGAACCTCAAGGGTGATCTGCCCGAGGGCTATGTATCGCAAGGTGCAAGCAGCCCCTCTGGCATTGGACTTTTCACGCGCTCCGTCTTTGACCGAATTGCGAACGACAAGGGCCTTCTCGTGCAATTGCGGGAGGCGAGCGAAAAGATAGCCGCGATCCTCGGATCGCTCGAAGCGGTGTCCGACGAGGCGCACAGAGCGCGGATCGTCGAGCGTTACCGGTCACTGCTTGCGCAGAACGCAATGAAGCAGGTTCAACTTCTAAAGTCTGCTGGCCTGCTAGCACCTGCTGCCAAGGAGTAGGACTGCCGGTCCAAGATTGCACAGAGGGCCATTGTCCTTCGCTCGATTAAGGAGCGAAGGACAGGCGAAAAGGTGCCCCTTGCTGCGGCCTCGTTTGAAGCGCATGCTGCGTGGTATCAGCGGCTATCAACAAGGGCGCCACTGGCTGGGAGATCATCGCGCTTTCGCCCCATCCTAGGAGCCGGCGCCATGTATCCTTTCCGCGACTTTGACTGCGTCATCCGACCGAGCGAGATCAATATGTTGCAAGGCGTGTTCGAAACCGAACTCGCCCGAACCAAGCTGAGGAGCGACACGGAGGAAGCCGAAGCGCTCGCAAGGAGGCTGGTCGCGTTCTATCAGGAAGGCGTCAGAGACCCGTGTCTCTTGGCTGAAAGGGTCAGAGACCGATAGCAGAGAGCGCCCGCGACGGGGGGGCGCTTAGGGTCGACGTCGCGCTCATCGGATAGAGTGGGACAGCCCGCCGCAGGGCGGCCGCCGTGCCCCTGCTCTGGTTCACACTCCTTTCGCGAAAAAGGCATCGATCGCGGCCAAGGCAGCGCCGACCGATTGGGCATCGACGTCCATGTGCGTGACCCAGCGCTGGCGCCGCCCGCCGGCACTTGATGTGATGCCGATTCCGGCTCCAGCCAAATGGGCCGCCAGTGGGGCGGCGATGGATGTATCGATATCGACAAAGACGATGTTGGTATCGGGAGCGGTGACTTCGAGCCCGGAAAAGGCACCGATCCCTTCGGCCAGCTTGCGCGCCAGGGCATGATCTTCCGCCAACCGTTCGACATTGTTTTCAAGAGCATAAAGTCCCGCGGCGGCGACCACGCCGACCTGCCGCATGCCGCCGCCGACCATCTTGCGAAGCCGCCTTGCCTTGACGATGAAGGCGGGATCGCCGACGAGCACCGAGCCAAGAGGGGCGCCCAGCCCCTTTGACAGGCACAGGGACACGCTGTCGAAGGGCTGAGCCAGCAGCGCAATGTCTTGGCCGAGTGCGACGGAGGCATTGAAAAGGCGCGCGCCGTCCAGATGACGCGCAAGGCCATGGCGTTCCGCCACCGCACAGGCCTCTCGCACATAATCGAGAGAGAGGACGCGCCCGCCGAGGGTGTTTTCCAGAGCCAGCAACCGGGTGCGGGCATGATGGGGATCATCGGGTTTGATTTCGGCCTCGATCGCGGCGAGATCCAGGGTGCCATCCGGTCGGTGGGCAATCGGTTGCGGCTGAATGCTGCCCAGGACGGCCGCTCCGCCCGCCTCCCAGCGATAGCAGTGCGCAAGCTGGCCGACGAGATACTCGTCACCACGCTCGCAATGCGCCATCAACGCGACGAGATTGGATTGCGTCCCCGTCGGAAAGAACAATCCGGCTTCCTTGCCGAGCCGATCAGCCGCGGCTTCCTCCAAGTTGCGGACAGTGGGATCATCACCGAAGACGTCGTCACCGACGTCTGCTCGGGCCATTGCTTCACGCATCGCTCCTGTCGGGCGGGTCACTGTATCGCTTCGAAAATCATGCTGGATCATTTGCCAAGTCCTTTCCGGTTGCAGCGGCAGGAAGTTAGCTGTGGCAATCGGCGGGCGATATATACAGATCTGCTCGATCTGTTGCATAACAGATGCGATGTCCTCTCTTCCGTTGCCTTTCTTCCATGACGAAATACCAGACCATCGCCGGGCAAATTGGTGAAGCGATTCGGTCGGGAATTCTCGAGCCGGGTACGCGCATTCCGTCGGTTCGCGCCGTCGCCGGGCAGCACAGCGTCAGCACGACCACCGCGCTCGAAGCGCTTCGTTCACTAGAAGGCGAAGGCCTGATCGAGGCGCGTCCGCGCTCGGGCTATTTCGTCCTTAACAGAGCGGGATCGGTGGCTGCGGCGCCGCGATTTCAGTTCGACAGCGAGCTTGAAGAGGATGCCAGGGTTCACCTTTCCATTGTCGGTTCACCCTGTCGCGTCAGGTTCGATTTGGCCACGGGCGATCCGGGCCTCTATCCGCTGGATCGTTTCGGTCGGCTGGTGCGGCGGGCGAGTTATCGTTCGCCGCTGCTCCTCGGGGCACTTGCCCGGGGAACCGGCCATGCCGCTTTCAAGCAGCAGATCGTTCGTTCGGCGCTCGACCACGGCTGCCGGATTTCTCCTGAAGAAATCATCGTTACCAACGGCTGCATCGAAGCGCTCAACCTCTCGCTTCGCGCCGTGACCAGTCATGGAGATCGCGTTGCCGTCGAATCTCCCTGCTATTTCGTGCTGCTCCAGATGCTGCGGGCGCTGGGCCTGGTGGCCGTGCCCATACCTTGCGATCCCCTCCGAGGCATGGATCTCGCCGTGCTGGCCGAAGTATTGCAGACGACGAGGATTGCGGCGGTTGTTTCGGTCGCCAATGGCAACAACCCGGTCGGAAGCGTAGCCGATGACGAGGACAAGGCGGCGCTCGTCGCCATGCTCGCCGATCGCAAAATACCGCTTATCGAAGACGACATGTTCGGCGACGTCTGTTTCGCGCCTTCCCGCCCGCCCGCGCTTCGCAGCTTCGACCGACAAGGGGGAGTGCTGTGGTGTGGCGGACTGTCCAAGACCTTGATGCCGAGCCTTCGCCTCGGCTGGGTAGCGGCGGGCCGATTTACCGCGCAGGTGCAGGCGCTGAAATACACGAGCACCATGGCAACCTCGGAGCTGTTTCAGGTGGCTGCCGCGGAACTGATGGAGAATGGCGGCTACACGCGCCATCTGAAGCGGCTGCGTCAAAGGCTCGCCAGGCAGCATGCCGAGTTGCGGCAGGCCGTTGTCCGGCATTTTCCTCTCGGCACAGAGGTATCACATGCCGAGGGAGGATATGTCGCCTGGGTTCGCCTTCCCGAAGCGGAAGGCCATCCGGTCAGCACGCGGCAATTGTTCACTCGCGCCCGCGAAGCGGGCATCGGCTTCGTGCCCGGATATCTTTTCGGCGGACGCGAATTTGATGATTGCCTGCGGCTGAATGCGGGCTATCCGTGGAGCCGAGAGCAGGAAGAGGCTATCGCCCATCTCGGTCAGCTGGTGAAGCAACGGCAATGAGCAGGCTCGTTCGGCGACCTTGGCGAAAGGCGGAGGAACAAACGCGCGCTCGGCCCCGTTTCGGAAGTTCAACCGAGATGCTTCGAGGCGAAACCAAATGGCGCCCCGCTCGTTCTGGAAAGGCTATCTGAAACTGTCACTCGTCACCTGTCCGGTGGCAATGACGCCGGCGACGACCGAAAACGAAAAGGTCCGCTTTCACACGCTCAACCGAAAGACCAACAATCGCGTCGTCAGCCAGTATGTCGATGCGGTGAGCGGAAAAGCCGTCGACGAAGATGACGAAGTCAAGGGCTATGAACGTGGCGAGGACGACTTCGTCCTCCTAGAGGACGAGGAACTCGAAGCGGTCGGGCTGGAAAGCACGCGCACCATCGATATCGACATGTTCGTCGAGGCCGACAGCATTCGCTGGATCTGGTACGACAAGCCGCACTATCTCGTTCCCGACGATCCCGTGGGTGAGGAGGCCTTTTCAGTGATCCGCGATGCGATGGCCTCAACCGGGACGGTCGGGATCTCAAGGCTTGTCATGTATCGCCGCGAGCGCGCCGTGATGCTCGAGCCGAGAGGGAAGGGGATCGTTCTTTGGACGCTGCGCTATGGCGACGAGGTGCGGAAACCCGAGGAGTTCTTCCGCAACATTGATGACAGCGACACCGATCCCGAACTGATGCGGCTCGTGACAAAGCTGATCGAAGAACGTAGCAAACCGTGGGATCCCGATATGGTGAGCGATCCCGTTCAGGCGCGCCTCCTCGACATCATATCCGCCAAGAAGAAGGGCCGGAAACGACCGGCCAAGGCAAAGGCCGAGGAAGAGGAGCGCCCCAGCAACGTGGTCAATATCATGGACGCGCTTCGTAAGAGCCTCAGTTCGGAAAAGAAGAAAAAGTCGAAGAGTTAACCCCCGGCATCCCGGTGTTCGCCCGGCATCGAGACGCGATAGTTGAAGCGATCGCGGATATGCGCGTTGAAGAAGCGGCCCTTCGAGAAGGCGCGCCTGAAGGCAGCATAGGTTTCGGGAGGCACGTCCTCATAGTCATAACGCTTTTCCGTGGTCAGGAGCCAGATGGAGAGCGTCCGCGTCTCGGCATCATAATCTGCCCTCTTTATCAGATGCGACGGCATTGCCTCACCGCCTCTCGTAACGGTCCGTTGTGAGTGCGTCTTTCAGGCGGCCTTCTTTCGCCCGGCCTTAGCCTCCTTGAGCGGAACGGCGGCCGCACGAAAATCCGCCCACGGGTCGGCGTGCAGTGACGCCAGCCGCGTCGGCGTGTTCGCCACCGTGAAATAGGCCGGCCCGATCCCGGGGGCCAATTCATCCCAGGACAGAGGCATCGATACGGCGGCGCCCGGCCGTGCTCGCGTCGAATAGGGTGCAACCGCAGTCGCGCCGCGCTGGTTTCTCAAATAATCGACCAGGATCTTGCCGCGGCGCTTGGATTTGCTGATCGTCGAAACGAAGCGATCAGGACTGTCGGAGGCCATCGCGTCGGCAATCGACTTGGTGAAGGCTTTGACCGCCGGCCATTCCGCCTTCGGCTTCAACGGCGCCACCACGTGAAGCCCCTTGCCGCCGGAAGTCTTGACGAAGGGAACAAGGCCGGCCGCCTTCAGGCGCTCTGCCGTCTCGAGCGCGGCTTCGATCACCGTTTCGAACGGCACGTCCTCGCCAGGGTCGAGGTCCATGATGATCGTGTCCGGTCCTTCCCAATCGGCGACCGTCGAGCCCCAAGGATGGATTTCGAGAACCGCGGACTGGACGAGCCCCATCAGGCCGTCGAGGTCTCTGATACTCAACAGCTGTTCGTCGGGGGGCTCCTTCGGATCATTGATGAGCACGATGTTGGGGTTCAGGCCCTTCCAGGCATGCTTCTGGAAGAACTTCTCCCCGGTGATCCCGTTGGGGCATCTGACCAAAGCGAGCGGGCGACCGACGATGTGTGGCCCGACGAAGCGCCAGACATCGGCATAGTAATCGGCGAGCCCCTCTTTGGTCACGCCCTCGTCCGGCCAGTAGAGCCGGTCGGGATGGGTGAGCTTCACGGTCCGACGCGGAGCTTTCGGCGCTGCGGCCGCAGACTTGGGCGCTTCGCGCACGATGTCGCGGGCCGGCTTATCGTCCCGCACCCCCCTGAACGAGGCGTGGCGGAGAAGGCCGTCGGCGGTCCAGGCCCTGAACTCAACCTCGGCCACCAGCTCCGGCCTCACATATCGCACCTGGCGCGCATCCTCCGCCGCAAGCCGCGTTGCGAACGGACTTTCGGGTATCCGCAAGCGGTCAAGCCTCTTGAAGAGCCCCTCCGCAACGGCCGCGGTGAACCCCGTTCCGACGCGGCCCACATGATGGAGCTTGCCGCCCTCGTAGACGCCGAGCACGAGCGAGCCGATCGCCTTGCGCGAGGTCGTCGACGGCACGTAGCCGGCAACGACGAACTCCTGACGCGCCGAGCATTTGGATTTCAACCAGCTCTTGTTCCGTCCGGCACGATAGGGCGCATCGCGCAGCTTCGAGACGATGCCTTCGAGGCTCAGCCTGCAGGCATGACGCAGCACTAGACTGCCTTCCTCTTCGAAATGGCTGCTGATGCGGATGACGCCTTCGTCTTCGCTTATCAACTGGCCGAGTAGCTCCTTGCGTTCGATCAGCGGCAGAGCGCGCAGGTCATAGCCGTCGAGGTAGAGAAGGTCGAACGCATAGAAGCGGAAGCGATCGCTGCGACCCTCGCTCAAGTCGGCCTGCAACCCGGAAAAGTCGGAGGCCCCGGATCCCGTTTCGACAACGACCTCGCCATCGATCACAGCTGTTCCGACCGGTAGCGCCTGCACCGCCGACACCAGCGCCTTGCCGAACCTTTTCGTCCAGTCCAGCCCGCCGCGGGTGAGAAGCTTGGTGCGCCCGGCTTCGATCCGCGCCTGCAACCGGTAGCCGTCGAATTTGATTTCGTGGAGCCAGCGTTCGCCGGCGGGCGCGGAAGCGACGAGCGTCGCCAATGAAGGCTCGACAAAGTCCGGCAAGGGGGCCGGCTTGGCGCCCTTGATCTTCGCGGGATCGGGGACATTCGAAGGAGCCTCGGGCTCCTGCCCCCGCGGAGCGGCGGCCTTCCTGCCGCGAGCCCGCTTGCGTATCCGGCCGGTCTTCGACGACCAGCCCGGCTCTTCGCCGGCAACATCCTTGATCTCGCGGCCGGTCAGAACCGACTCCGGCCGCTCCTCGAGAATATCGGGGTCTTGCTCCGATCGCGCCGCCTCGTCGTCACCTTTGATCAGCAGCCAGTTTTCCCGTTTTTCGCGCGGCTTGCCGGCCATTCGAACCAGATGCCAGCGGCCGCCGAGCTTTTCGCCGCTGAGCTCGAACTCGAGATGGCCTTTCGCGTAGCCCCGCCGGGCATCGCCGATCGGCGCCCACGTGCCGCGATCCCACAGAATGACCGTCCCGCCGCCATACTCGCCTTTCGGGATTGTCCCTTCGAACTCTCCGTATTCGAGAGGGTGGTCCTCGACGTGAACGGCAAGGCGCTTCTCGCCGGGAACGAGGCTCGGACCCTTGGTGACGGCCCAGCTCTTCAACACCCCGTCCATCTCCAGGCGAAAGTCGTAATGCAGCCGCGTGGCGTCGTGCTTCTGGACAACGAAACTGTTGCTGGATCGGCGGGCTTTGCCGCCCTTCGGTTCGGGTGTGGAGGCGAAGTCGCGCTTTTCCCGATAGGTTTCGAGGCCCATGGCTCAGCCCGCCTTGCGACGCGGCGAAGCTTCCTTCGTCTTCGCGCCAGGGGTCGCCTTCTTTTTGGTGTGGGTGGTCGCCTTTGCCTTCTTGACCGGAACGCCGGCGCTCTGCCGCAATGCCTCCATCAGGTCGACGACCTTTTCGAGCTTCGGCTCCTTGCGCGGCTCGATCTTCTTGCCCTCAAGTTTCGCCTTGACCAGCTCGGCGAGCGCCGCCTCGTAGCGGTCGTCAAATTTTGCGGGGTCGAACTTTCCGCGCTTGGTCTTGATGATGTGCTCGGCGAGTTCCAGCATCTCGCCCTCGATCTTCAGATCCGGCACGTCATCGAACGCTTCTTCGGCGGAGCGGACCTCGTAGTCGAAATTCAAGGTCGTTGCGATCAGTCCGTCCTCATAGGCGCGGATCAGAAGCGTGCGCACCCGCCGGAACAGCACTGCCCGAGCAATGGCCGCTACGTTCTTCTTGCGCATGCCCTCGCGGATCAGAGCGAACGCGTCTTCGGCATGGCTCTTCGTCGGAGCAAGGTAATAGGGCTTATCGAAATAGACGTTGTCGATATCGCCGCAGGCGATGAAGGCCGAGATCGACAGGGTCTTGTCGCTCTCCGGAACGGCCGCCGCGATCTCCTCGGGCTCCAGCACGACGTAGTCGCCGGATCCGACTTCATAGCCCTTGACCTGATCGTCCTTTTCGACCGGCTTTCCGGTCTCGCTGTCGACGAATTGCCGGTGAACGCGATGCCCGGTGGCACGGTTGATGGTGTGAAAGGCAATTCGTTCCGAGGTCGATGCGGCTGTGTAGAGCGCGACCGGGCAGCTGACCTCGGCGACCTTCAGATAGCCCTTCCAATTTGCTCTCGGCGCCACGATGCGGCCTCCCTTTGGGAACGGAGCACTGGGATGGTTTCGCGCAACGTGCTCGACGATCGGGAACGTGGAGGCGTGGCGGTTTGTTCCCCTCGCAAGCGGGGCGCATCGGTCCGTGAATCCCTCGCTGGCGGCGGAAAATTGCAATGACAGCACCGTCCGTTGTAAAACTATCGCTCCGCTCGATTTTGGAGGACACGCAGCATGGACCGGTTCATGGGCGGTTGCCTCTGCGGCAACGTTCGACTTGTGGCGTCGGGTCGGCCATACCGGGTCGGCCTTTGTCACTGTCTCGACTGCCGCAAGCATCACGGGGCGCTTTTTCACGGTTCCGCGATATTCCCCGAAAGCGCCGTGACGGTCGATGGCGAAACGCGCGACTATGCCGGGCGGTTTTTCTGCCCCCGCTGCGGCTCGTCCCTTTTCGGCCGCAGCGCGGACGAAATCGAAGTGAACCTGGGATCCCTGGACGCCCCCGACCAACTGATGCCGACCTATGAAAGCTGGATCGTTCGCCGTGAGGCCTGGCTGCCGCCGTTTCCGCTCACGAGACGATACGAGCGCGATCGAGAGGGCTCGGGTCGGTTCGAGGAGTAGGTCGAGCGAACCGCGCGAAGCGCGTCACTCCGGAAGCCCGGCCTTGCGGAAACCGTCGACGAAATGCTCGAGCGTCGCGTCGTCGCGGAACGGCTCGGTCGTGGCCCATTGGCGGATCGTGAAATGCGGGTTGCCGACGAGGAAAAGCTCGACCTCGGCGCGCGCCTCATCGAGCCGGCCGAGTTGGGCAAGGCTTGCCGCCAGAAAGCGGCGCGAGCCCGTGCGATAGGTCTCGTCCCTGCTGAGTGTCACGACAGCCGCTTCGTATTCGCCGCCCGCATATTGCGCCTGGCCGAGCGTCAGATAGTACCAGCTTGCCGGAAACGGGTTCAGCCGGAACGCCTTCCTGATGTGCTCAAGTCCCTCCTCGATCCGGCCGGCCAGGACCGCAATGTCGGATAAGGTCGCCCAGGTATCGGCCTCGTTCGGGTCGAGTTCGATCGCCCTGGCGAATTCCGCATCCGCCTCGGCGAAGCTGCGTTCATAGGCAAGCAGGTTGGCCAGCACCCAGCGGCAGCCGGCATCGTTGGGATCGATCGCTACTGCCTTGCGCGCCAGTTCCAAGGAAACGCCACGGTTGGGTTCCATCGGTTCGCCCCAATGCACCCACCCCATCCAATGATTCATGGCAAGCCAGCGATAGGCCTCGGCATATTGCGAATCGAGCGAAACCGCGCGCGTGAGCATCAGATGCGCCTCCCGCGCCGTCTGCGGCGAATCGTCGATCAGCCTGCGCGCCCGCACGCAGAGATCGTAAGCCTCGAGATTTTTCGGATGATTGCGCGGCGGCGGCGGGCGCAGCCGGCCGAGCAGAGCCTCGACGATCTTGCCGGTGACCTCGTCCTGAACGGCAAAGATATCTTCCAGGCTGCGATCGAAGCGTTCCGCCCATAGATGAGCGCCGCTCAGCGCGTCGACGAGCTGGGCATTGATGCGCACGCGCCCCGCGGCGCGTCGTGCGCTACCCTCGAGCAGGTAGCGCACGCCGAGATCCTCAGCGATCTCGCGCACGTCCGCCGCCTGTTCTTTGTAGGCAAAGACCGAGTTGCGGGCGATGACGAACAGGCCGGAGATCCTGGACAAGTCGGTGATCAGGTCTTCGGTCAGCCCATCCGCGAAAGCCTCCTGCTCGGGATCACTGCTGAAACTGATGAAGGGCAGCACGGCGATCGATGGCTCGTCGGGCAGCGGCAAAGGCGCTCGCTTCGCGCCACCGAGTTGCTCGGTCGCCCCGACAAAGCGGTAGCCGACGCGCGGGACCGTAGAGATCCATTCTCCGCCGTCGGCGGACGGACCAAGCAGCTTCCGAAGCTGCGCAATCTGGACGGTGAGGTTGCCTTCCTCGACGGCCGTGCCGGGCCAGGCCGCGTCCATCAACTCGGCCTTGCTGAGGATTTCGCCAGGCCGTCCGACGAGTGCCGCAAGCAGCTTCAGCCCGCGGTAGCCGACCGCAACGGGGGCATCGTTCCGAAGCAGCGTTCCCGCAGCCGGATCAATCACGAACGGACCAAAAGCAATGCGCGATCCCTGCATAGGGCAAGTCTATAGTTCGTTTGGAAAATTTTGAGAACTTTTTGGGAGCGCTTAATTACGCCGCTGTTCGTCTCCCGCAGAATTCATCCTCTTTCAGGTCGAGGGTCCCCGACCCTCAAACCATGAGGAGGTTTGGCATGAACGAGACTCCCACCCTTGCTTCGGCCCCGCTGCATCGACATTACAGCCTCGTGACCCTGCGGAGCATCATGGCGACCTGGCGCGAGCGGATACGCTTTCGCCGGGAACTCGAACAGAAGTTGAAGGACGATCCGCATTTGATCGCCGACATCGGCCTGACCAAACGGCAGTTTGAGGCAGAGATCGCCAAGCCCTTCTGGCAAGGGCCGATGCCGCCCCTAAAGGCGGGTGCTGCAATGACACCGGATCGCCAGTTTCCGCCTGCCGCAGTGGTTTGCCGGCACTTGGAAAGCACGTCGAGCGAGGATCGGATTCCTTTGGCCGCGATGGCGGGCATCATCGCCACCGTCTCGGTGTTTGCCGTGGCACAGGGGCTGACCTATCCGCTGCTCAGCTTCATCCTCGAGCGGCAGGGGACGACGCCGGACCTGATCGGCTTGTCGGCGGCGATGACGCCGCTGGGTTTCATTGTATCCGCACCCCTCGTTCCGGCGCTGGCGCGGCGCGTGGGCGGGGCGCGGCTTGCGATCCTGTGTTCGCTGCTGGCGGCGCTCACGCTGGCCGCGATCGCCTGGATGCAGGGCGTTTGGGCCTGGATGCCGCTGCGCTTCCTGCTCGGCTTCTTCGCCAATCCGCTCTACGTCATCAGCGAAACCTGGCTGATGTCGATCACGCCTGCGCCACGCCGGGGCCGCATCCTGGGCCTCTATTCATCGATCGTTTCAGGGGGCTTCGCCATCGGCCCGCTGTCGCTCGGTCTCACCGGCACCGAGGGTTGGCCGCCCTTCCTGATCGGCATCTCGGCCTTCTTGCTCTGTGGCCTGATCGTGCTTGCGGTCGTGCCGCGCCTCCCGACGATGCCGCAGGAAGGAGAGGCAATATCGGTCGGCGGCTTCTTCGCTCGGGCGCCGCTCCTGTTGTTCGCGGTCTTCACTGCCGCCGCCTTCGAGCAGACCCTGCTCTCTTTGTTGGCGGTCTATGGCGCCGCACTCGGTAGCGCCGAGGCTCGTATCGCTTCGCTCATCGCCTGTTTCATCGCTGGCAATGCCGTTCTACAGATTTTGCTTGGGGGCATGGCCGAACAGCTCGGCTCGACGCGGACCCTGTTGTTCTGTGCCCTGGCATCGCTCGCCGGCTGCCTGCTGCTGCCGTCGATCTTCGACTCATGGCTCGTCTGGCCGCTCGTTTTCGTCTGGGGCGGAGTCTCCTTCGGGATTTATACCGTATCGCTCATCCGGCTCGGCGAGCGGTTCACCGGTCAGGCGCTGGTCGCCGGTAACGCGGCCTTCGCCGTCGTATGGGGTATCGGAGGCATCGTCGGCTCGCCCGCGACGGGATTGGCGATGCAGATGATCGGCCATCAGGGGCTGCCATCATCCCTCGGCTTCCTGTGCTGTGTCCTCGCGGTGTGTCTGATGGCGGAGAGACGGCGGCCCTGATCGAGGCACCTGGCAACATCACCGCCGAGCATATCTAGGGTGAGGCAGCGCCCCTCGGAGGAGGGAGGAGGGGCGCTGCCGACAAGGTCGACTCGGGAGTAGTGGGAGGGGAAGAGCCGACCCCCATTGCGTCAAGCGTCGCTTGGTAAAGCGACGGGCTCTAACGTCTCGCGCCGCGCAAGGTTCCGAAGGTGAGCCGAAAGTTCTGGTTGCGAGCAGGGCTCAGTAGACCAGCGCGCAGCCGTCCTTGCGCGGATCCGAGCCGGCCTGCAGCACGCCGTTCACCGGGTCGATGAGGATCGCCTGGCCGCCGCCAAGTGGCATCTCGGCCATTTTGATATCATGGCCCAGGGCCGCGAGGCCTTTCAGCACATCCTCGCGGATGCCGCGTTCGGCCTCGAAGCGGCCCATCTGGTGAAAGCCGCGGGCGCAGTCGATGGCCTCCTGCACATTCATGCCGAAGTCGATGATATTGGTGAGCACGTGGGTCTGGCCGACCGGTTGGAAGCCGCCGCCCATGACGCCGAAGCAGAGCCACGGTTTGCCGCCCTTCATGGCCATCGCCGGAATAATCGTGTGCAGCGGGCGTTTTTGCGGCGCCACGCAATTGGGGTGCGCCGGATCGACAAGAAAGCCCGTACCGCGGTTGTGCAGCAGCACGCCGGTCTTCGGGCTGGAAAGGCCGGTGCCATAGGGCCAGAACAGCGAGTTGATAAAGGAACAGGCATTGCCCTTTCCGTCGACCACGCTGATATAGACGGTATCCCGATAAGTCGTGGTGCCGAGCGGGCCTCGAGCCGGCATGGCTCTCTTCAGGTCGATGCGGCCGCGCAACTCGTCGGCGAAGTCGGCCGAAAGCAGCTTCTGCACGGGGACATCGGCGAAGGCCGGGTCGGCGACATACGTGTCGCGCACCTCAAAGGCCAGTCTTGTGACCTCGGCCTCGATATGGAAGCGCTCGACGCCGACCGGATCGTATTTGCCCAGGTCGATGCCGCTCAGGATGTTGAGCATCAGCAAAGTCGTGATGCCGACGCCGTTCGGCGGGATTTCCAGGATATCGATGCCGCGATAGCTGGTCGAAATAGGCTCGACCCAAAAAGCCTCCTGCGAGGCGAAATCCTCCAGCGAATGCGTACCTCCTAGGCTGCGGAGATAGGCCACCATGTCCTCGGCGACCCAGCCGGTATAGAAGCCGTCGCAGCCCTTGGCGGCGATCTCCCGGAGGACTTTCGCATGCTCTGGCTGGCGGAACACCTCACCGGCGGTGGGAGCGTGGCCACCCTTCAACCACATGCGCGCGCTATTGGCATCCGCCTTCAGCTTGCCTTCGTTGCGGGCCCAATCGGTGGCGACGCGCTCGGTCACCGCAAAGCCTTCCTCGGCATGGCGGATGGCAGGCTGCAGCAACTCGCCGAGCGGCATGGAGCCGAAGCGCTGGTTCAGTTTGGCCCAGGAATCGATTGCGCCCGGGACGGTCACCGCATGCACCGACGTCAGGGCGATCTCCTTCACTCCCTGCCTCAAGAGCCGCTCGGCGGTGAGGCCCCTCGGCGCGCGCCCCGAGCCGTTCAGACCGTAGACCTTGCCGTTCGTCGTAGGGTCGGTGCCCGGCGGATTGGTAGACGCGGGAGCGAAGAGGACGAAATTGTCGCCGCCGATGCCGGTCGAGCCCGGCTCGACCACGCATTGGACGGCACAGGCGGCGATCGCGGCATCGGCCGCGTTGCCGCCTCGGCGCAGGATCTCGATGGCGGCGAGCGTCGAAAGAGCATGCGACGTCGCCGCGGCACCATGCCTGCCCATGACGACGGAACGGCCAGGAAATTGCAGGTCACGCATGGGAATGGAACTCCGGAAGGATCGAGAAAGCAGTCCGGAGCTTATGCCGGGGCCGTTTCGATGGAAACAGGCGCGTCGCGAGCGGTCGAAATCACCGACGGCGGCGCGACGCTTCCCAAAAGAAGGTAGCCTTGAAGACCTTCAAGAGGGAAGACGCAGTTCAGCGCGCCGCCCAGTTGGCACCGCGGCGGAAGATCGTGCGCATCTCCGGAATCTCGAATTCTTTCGACACGTGGCCGAGCGAGGAATAGAAGACCCGGCCCTTGCCATGCTTGCGCTTCCAGACGACCGGCATCACCACGCCCTCGATCCACCAGGCATGCTCACCGGAAAAGGTGGTCGTCGCTAGCACCTCGTTCGAGGGATCGACATGCATGTAATACTGCTCGGATGTGTAGGGAAAATCGGGGATGCCTTCCATCAGCGGGTCGTCGGGGCGGGTAATGTTCACGCGGTAATCGATGATGTTGCCGGGATGGGCCACCCACTGGCCACCGATGATGAACTGGTAGTCGACGCATTCGCGGAACGCATCGCCGGCCCCGCCATGATAGCCGGCAATGCCGACGCCTCCTTGCACGGCAGTGGCGAGGTTTTTCACCTCTTCCTTCTCGATCTTCGACATGGTCATGATCGGCACGATCAGCGAAAGGTCGTGAATGGAGGGATCGGCAAAGGCCTCGGTCGTGTGTTCCAGATAGACTTTGAAGCCGTCCTCCTCAAGCATGTCGCGAATGATATGGGCGCATTCCTGCGGCTCGTGCCCGCTCCAGCCGCCCCAGACGATCAGTGCCTCGCGCATGTCTCACTCCTCCTTGATCAGCGGCCGATCCGGCCGTCGACGAGCGATTCCGACAGGGGAGCCGGGCGCTCGGTCTTCGTTGTGATGCTGATGGTCGTGCCGGTTTCCGCCGCCTTGTGGAAGGCGTCCATGACCTCCAGCACGTGCAGCGCCAGGTCTCCGCTCGCCCGGTGCGGCCGCCCCGAACGAATGGCGTGGGCCATGTCGGCGACGCCGAGCGAGCGGTAGTTGCCGTCCGCATAGGGCTCGGTCGTCGGAAGCGGCTCAAAGGCGCCCCCCTTTTTCAGAAGCTCGATCTGTCCGCCGAAATGGTTCGGATCCGGAACGATTAGCGTGCCCTCCGTTCCGTAGAGTTCAAGCGGCAGGTGTTTATGGCCGGCGACATCGAAGCTCATGCCGATCTGCACGACGGCGCCGTTCTCGAAGGCCATTACGCCGGTGACATGGGTCGGCACATGCACGGGAATGCGCTCGCCATTGCGCGCCGCACTGGTGATTGTCCGTTCCTTCCGCGCCGCAATGGCAAAACCGGCGACCTTGGCGACGGGCCCGAAGAGGTTGACGAGTTGGGTGATGTAGTAGGGGCCCATGTCGAGCATCGGACCGCCGCCCACCTCGTAGTAGAAATCGGGATTGGGATGCCAGCGCTCGTGGCCGGGGCACATGAAGGCGGCAGTGCCGCCGACCGGTGTGCCGAGCGCGCCGGCATCGACGATCGCCCGGGCCGTCTGATGCGAGCCGCCAAGAAAAGTGTCCGGGGCGGCGCCGATGCGCAGGCCCTTTTGCCGCGCCAGGACCACAAGCTTGCGCCCGTCGGCAAATTCTGTCGCGAGCGGCTTTTCCGAATAGGTGTGCTTGCCGGCCTCGAGCGCCTGCATCGCCACGGCGGCATGCGCCTTCGGCACCGTCAGGTTGACGATGAGTTCGACCGAGGGATCGGCGAGGAGTTCCGCCACCTCCCGCGCCTCGAGATTGAACTCCGCGGCGCGCTGTTCGGCGAGGCTTCGGTTCAAATCGGCGATGCCGCGGATATCGAGGATCGGGAAGGACGCCATCGCCTTCAGATAGGCTGACGATATGTTGCCGCAGCCGATGATGCCGATACCGAGTTTCTCCATCAGTCTCCTCCTGAAGTTGAAATGGCGAAGCTGGCGAAGCGCGTCAAAGCGCCGGTGCCGGCCCGGTCGTCCCCCAGGGGGACTCGTAAAGTTCGCAGAGTGCTACGACCGCCGCGCCTTGCGCCCAGGTCTCGTCGGCGGACTCGTCGAAGACGAGTTCCGCGACGGTGCGGATCGAGGGTGGAATCGCTGCCTGATAAGCTTGGCGTATGCTCTCGACGAAAACGGTGCCGAGCGACAGGCTCGAGCCGACGATGACGACGCGGGGTGGTCCGAACAGGGTAACGATGTTGGCGATGGCGAGACCAATCGCCTCTCCCGCCCGTGTCGCAGCCGCGATCAGCCTGTTGTCCTCCGCCGCGATCAGCGTCTGCGCATGCGCCATGCCTCGGCCGAGCCGCACCGCCTCGGCGAAACGCCCGTCCATCGGATGTTCGCCGAGGATCGCGCTCTCGCCGGCAAGGGTCGCGAGCCGGACGGTCTGGCTCTGGCCGACACCGAGCACGAGATCGCCGAGGTTGTGGCTCAAACCTCCGGCACCGCGGAAAAGCTGGCCGCCGTGCAGCACGCCGAGACCCAGCGTTTGCTCCAGCGAAACGAGCACCATGTCGTCGAGATCGCGAGCGCGGCCGAACCAGTGGTGGGCAAGCGTGATGGCGTGCGCGTCGCTCTCGACGATCGTGGCGACGCTAAGCCTGCTCGTCATCTCGCTTGCGAAGTCGACATCCGTTTCGCGGAAGATCGGGCTGGAGCGGACATGACCCGTGCGGTGTTCGACGACGCCGGGAAGGCCAATGCAGATCGAATCGATGTCGTCGAGCGAGAGGTCGGCATCGATTACGCAGCGGCGCACGCCATCCTCGATCAGATCGGCGATGACGGCGATGGGCTGGCGGTCGACCCTGATGGGCAGGGTGAGTTCAGACAGAACCTCGCCGCGGAAATTGGTGACGGCGAAGACCATGCGATTGGCTGCGATCTTGGCGCCGACGACGCGGGCGGCATCAGGGTTGAGCTCGAGCATGACGCGTGGTCGGCCCCTTGCAGCTGCGTTGCGAATATCCCCCTCGTGCCGCGTCAGGATGAGGCCATCGTCGAGCAGCGAAGCCGTGATCGCGGAAACGGTTGTGGTCGAAAGCTCGGAGCGCTCGCTGATCTCGACGCGGGATATGGGGCCGTGCCGCCGAATCGTGTCCAGCACATTGAAGCGGTTTATCGCGCGCATCAGTTCGGGGTCGGCGGTTTTCATGGTCTGCAGGATGCTCGCAAGCTTGGAACTGTGGAAGTATTTTTTTAGCCGGAATGCGAAATTAATAACCGGCAATCAATGCACCCTGTCAAGAGAAACCCGGAAATATTCGGCTTGTCTGTTGACATTTTCCAAGATCTCCTCTGAATTAATCCGCGCTAGGGAAATATTGGTGAGGACCTTTGACCCCGGGAGGAGATCCACGATGACGCTTGAACGCAGATTAGCGCCCCTGCGCGCCGCCAGACTGTCCGCGCTTGCCGCCGGCATGGCGCTTTTCGTTGGCGCGAGCCAGGCATCGGCCGAGACGGTGGTCAAATGGCTCCATCTCGAGACGGTCCCTGCTCATCTGAAGATGTGGGAGGATATCGCCGCCAAATACGAATCCGAGCATTCCGGCGTCGATATTCAGTTGCAGTTCCTGGAAAACGAGGCCTTCAAGGCAAAGCTGCCGACACTGCTGCAATCGGATGACGCCCCGCATTTCTTCTATAGCTGGGGTGGCGGCGTGCTGAAGCAGCAGGCGGAAACCGGCGCGCTCATGGATCTGACGGAGGCGATGCAGGCCGATGGCAGAGCCTGGGAGAAGAGCTACAATCCCGCCGCCGTCAAGGGTCTGACCTTCGACGGCCGAATTTCTGCGGTTCCCTTCAAAATGGGAACGATCAGCTTCTTCTATAACAAGGAACTCTTCCAAAAGGCCGGCGTCAAGGCTGAGGACATCAAGACCTGGGCCGATTTCCTCAAGGCTGTGGAGACTCTGAAGGGCGCCGGAATTACGCCGATCGCTGGCGGCGGCGGCGACAAGTGGCCGCTGCATTTTTACTTGAGCTATCTTGTCATGCGCAATGGCGGCCAGTCGGTCTTCGAGAATGCGAAGAACAATGAGGGTGAGGGCTTCCTCGATCCTGCCATCATCAAGGCCGGCGAGCAACTCGCCGAACTTGGCAAGCTCGAGCCGTTCCAGGGCGGTTATCTCGGCGCGACCTGGCCGCAGACGCTCGGTCTCTTCGGCGACGGCAAGGCGGCCATGATCCTGAGCTTCGAACACACGGAGGCGACGCAGCGCGCCAATTCAGGCGACGGCAAGGGCCTTGCACTCGAGAATATCGGCCGCTTCCCCTTTCCGGCGGTCGAAGGCGGGGCGGGCGCTATAAGCGACACGCTCGGCGGGCTCAACGGCTGGGCAGTGACGAAGAATGCGCCGCCGGAAGCGCTCGACTTCCTGCGCTACCTCACCAATGCCGAGAACGAGCGACTGATGGCGAGCATCGGCATGATCGTTCCGGTGGCGCTCGGCGCCGAGGACGGTATTGCCAATCCGCTGTTGCGCGCGGCGGCCGACCAGCTCGCAGCCTCCACCTGGCACCAGAATTATTTCGACCAGGATCTGGGCCCATCGGTCGGCCGCGTCGTGAACGACGTTTCCGTCGAGATCGTCTCCGGGCAGATGTCCGCCGAAGAGGGCGCTCGGATGATCCAGGACGCACGCGAACTCGAGTGAGGGCGGCGGCGCGTCCCCGTCGCCCGCCTTTAGTCGTTCGCAACGAATTGCGCGAGGACATGATGACCGACATGACTGCGACAATGGCCGCGGTGCCGGCCACGGCGAGGCGCAAGCAAGTGCGCTACAAGAGCCCGACCGTTCGCGGGCGGCTGCCGGTGCTCATCCTCTTCCTGCCGCCGGCATTGCTGCTCTTCACGCTATTCGTCATCCTGCCGATGGGAGAGGCGGCCTGGTACAGCCTCTATCGCTGGAATGGCTACGGACTGCCGGAGCATTTCGTCGGCTTTCGCAATTTCGAGGTGCTGTTCAACAATGCGGCTTTCTCGCAGGCGCTGATCAACAACGGGCTCATCATTCTCGTTTCGGTGCTGTTGCAGGTGCCGCTCGCCCTGTGGCTCGCGATGATGCTCGCCCACCGGATCGCCGGCGTCGTCGCCTTCCGGCTGATCTTCTTTCTGCCCTACGTCCTGGCGGATGTCGCCGCCGGGCTCATCTGGCGATTCGTCTATGACGGTGACTACGGCCTCGTCGCGGCGCTCGCCGGTTTCTTCGGCGCTGCGACCCCCTATGTGCTGGCCGATCGCGGCCTTGCCATCTATGCGGTGCTCGCGGTCATCATCTGGAAATATTTCGGCTTCCACATGATGCTGTTCATCGCCGGCCTGCAGGCAGTGGACCGAAGCGTGCTGGAGGCCGCCGAGATCGACGGGGCGACCGGCTGGCAGAAATTCCGCTACGTGACGCTGCCGCTGCTCGGCTCGACCGTCAGGTTGTCGGTGTTCTTCGCCGTCATAGGCTCGTTGCAGCTCTTCGACCTCGTCATGCCGCTGACCGGCGGCGGACCGTCCAATTCGACGCAGACGATGGTGACCTTCCTCTACACCTATGGAGTCACGCGCATGCAGGTCGGGCTCGGAAGTGCGGTCGGCGTCGTGCTCTTCGTCATCTGCGTCACGCTCGCTTTCGGCTACAAACGGATATTCATGCGCCATGACTGACACGACCTCCTCCGCTCGCATGACAGCTGGCACCCGCCTCTATCTCTACGTCTCGCTGTCGCTGATCGCCATCCTGGTTTTGATGCCTTTGGTGACCACCGCCCTCGGCGGCTTCAAGTCGCTTGGCGACCTGCGTGTCAATCCCTTCGGCCTGCCGTCGGAGTGGCTATGGTCGAACTATCTCGATATCCTTTTCGGCGACCGCTACTGGCGGCAAATGCTGAACTCGCTGTTCATTGCGATCATGACGGTGACTTTGACAGTCATCGTCTCGGCCATGGCCGCCTTCACCTTTGCCCATGTGAAGTTCTTCGGCTCGAACCAGTTGCTGAATTACTTCCTGATCGGGCTCATGTTCCCGGCGGCAACGGCGATCCTGCCGCTCTTCATCCGCATCCGCGATCTCGGCCTCCTCGACAGCTACTGGGGCGTCATCCTGCCCCAGGTCGCCTTCGGCCTCGGCATGAGCATATTGCTCTTCCGCAACTATTTCCGGAATCTGCCGGAAGAACTGTTCCAGGCCGCCTTTGTCGACGGCTGCGGCTACATCCGCTTCTTCTGGCACATCTCCATGCCGCTTTCGCGCCCGATCGTCTCGACGGTCAGCATCATCACCTTCGTGCATAGCTGGAACAGCTACATCCTGCCGCTGATCATGCTGAACACGGAAGAGAAATACCCGTGGCCGCTTGGCATCATGGTCTATCGCGGCGAATTCGGCACCGACTGGCAGTTGGTCCTCGCTTTCATCACGCTGACGATCTTGCCGACGGTGATCGTCTTCTTTGTCGCCCAGAAGCACATCATCGCGGGCCTGACGGCCGGAGCGGTGAAATCCTGAGCCATCATTACAAGGAGAGAGCATATGGCATCGGTCGAACTCAGGGACATCCGCAAGAGCTACGGCGCGCTCGAGGTGATCCACGGCGTGTCGCTCGCCATTGTGGAGGGAGAGTTCATTGCGCTTGTCGGCCCCTCCGGCTGCGGCAAGTCCACGCTGTTGCGGATGATCGCGGGGCTCGAGGAAATCTCTGACGGCGAGGTGCTGATCGGCGGCCGGGTGGTCAATCCGCTGACGCCACGCGAGCGCAATATCGCGATGGTCTTCCAGTCTTATGCGCTCTATCCGCACATGACGGTGGCCGAGAACATGGGCTTCAACCTCAAGCTCTCCGGCCTTCCCCGGCCGCAGATCGACAAGCGCGTCGGCGAGGCGGCACGGATGCTGGCGCTTACGGAGCTTCTCGACCGCAAGCCGAACCAGCTTTCCGGCGGCCAGCGCCAGCGGGTCGCCATGGGCCGGGCGATCGTTCGCGATCCCGCCGTCTTCCTGTTCGACGAGCCGCTATCCAATCTCGACGCCAAGCTCAGGGTCCAGATGCGCACCGAGATCAAGGCCTTGCACCAGAAGGTCGCCACCACCTCGATCTACGTCACCCACGACCAGATCGAAGCGATGACGCTCGCCGACCGAATCGTCGTCTTGAATGGCGGCCGTATCGAGCAGGTGGGCACACCGCTCGAACTCTATCGCACGCCCGCCAACCTCTTTGTCGCGGGCTTCATTGGTTCGCCTGCCATGAATGTGCTCGAAGGCACGGTCGACGCCGCAGACGGAGAACCGGCAGTGCGCCTCGGCGACGGATCCGCGATCCGCATTGCGCCCGAACGCAAGGTCCGACTCGGTCAGGCGGTGCGGATCGGACTGCGACCGGAGCATTTCGTCGCCAGCGGCGCGGGCAATGCCATTTCGGGTCCAACGCTACTCGTCGAACCGACCGGCGCCCAGACGCATGTGCTCTTCGAATTCGCCGGCGAGCAGATCACGGCGGTCGTCGACGGCGATCATCCGGCCCGGCACGGAAGCCTGTTTCAGGCGGCGATGGAACGCAACCAGGTCTATGTTTTCGACCGGGCCACCGGCGCCGCCTTATGATGGTCTGACACGAATCTCGCGGCGAGTGCAGGCGGTAGCGCTTTATGGGCGTGCGGGCGTAGGACGAACTGCGCGCCCTTGCGGTGCGGGTGAACCCCGCAAGTTATGATCGGCGATACGGCGGTCGCCGGCTCACCCGCCTGGACACAGTGGCGGCACCACAGCATCGCGCGCGAGTCGGAAGCGGTGGACCGCCGGAACAAAAGCCCGGGCCATATGGTTTGTCGACCCGAAGGGACGCACAAGGAGAAACTTCTGATGAAAGCTATGCTCCTCAAGAGTGCTGTTGCTCTGGGTCTTGGAATCGGCGCCGTAGCTCTCCCTGCTGCAGCGGAAGACACGTCCAGAAATAGCGCAGTGACCGGCGCCGCGGGCGGAGCCGCCGCGGGCGCGGTCGTCGGCGGTCCGGTCGGAGCCGCTGTTGGTGGCGTCGCAGGCGCGATCGCCGGAGCGGTCATCGACCCGCCACCGCCGAAGGTGATTGCCTATGTCGAAGCGCAGCCGCTTCCGGCACAGCCAGTCGTCATCCAGGAACAGGTCGTGGTCGGCAAGCCCTTGCCTGAGACGGTCGTTCTTACCCCGGTACCCGAAGATACCCGGTATGCCTATGCGGTCGTGAACGAGCGGCGGGTCATCGCCGACCCGAAAAGCCGCACGGTGGTACAGGTCATACAATAAACCTAATTTGCCCGGTGAGCTTCCGAGCTCGCCGGGTGAACGCCAAAGCGTCCACTAGTGCCGCTATCGGATCCGAGTGGCCTTGATGCCCGGTGCGCCCCTGTCGGTCCACTCCACAGCCGCAACGGCCGAACCGAAAAGAAGGGCAGGTATCGCCAGAGCGCTGAAGAATTTCAGCATCTGAAGGCGACGAGTCCGCTTTCCGTCCCAGTCATAAACCATCCTCTGTCCTCTCCACCCAGGAATATTAGCTGAAGATAAAACCAGAGAAATACCTAGAGGTCGAGTCCCTTTGCTGATGCAACTCTTGACAGAATTTTACGCCCGTACATGTTACGGGAAGCGGATCGCCATTCTTGCCCGCGCCTTAGCGGCTTCTTCCTCGCGGTTGCGCGGCGGGTGCGAAGTCTCCAGCGTTTCGAGCAGTTCGCGGGCGCAGGCTGCGATCGAGCTGACGGCTTGCTCGAACGCCGCTTCATTGCGCTTCGACGGCTTGGTCGTGCCGCTCAGTTTGCGCACGAACTGCAGTGCGGCATCGCGGATCTCCTCGTCCGTGGCCGGCGGATCGAAATTGAAGAGGGGTTTGATGTTTCGGCACATGGCTTGCTCCCGATCATCGTCGTCGCTTCAGGTCACATTCCGCTAGCGACTTGTGCGGCAGGCGTTGACACGCATCATCCCGCATCTTTTCAAAAATGGATGCGTTTGGGTAGCGCGCAAGTTGCCCTTCATCGCGAAACGCTTGAGCGGGCCGGTTACCCCAGCGTTACGGTCGGGCGAAGGTGACAGGGGCATGCGCCGCGGACATGGTAGCCATGACTTGTAGGCGGGGGGTCCCATCGCCATATCACATCAGACCACTTCCACAACTTTCGCTATGAGAAACGCGCATTGTTTGCCGCCGCGAATTGTCGCGCGCCAAGGAGACGTCATGCAAGTGCTGAAAACTGTTGAAGAAATGAATGTGAGGGAACTGGCGGACCTGATGTCGGCCGTAGCCGACGCCCTGGAGTCAGCCGCCGACGAAGCCGAGGAGGACGGCGACGCGCGCGCTGTTGCGAACTCGATGTCGCTCGCATGCAGCCTGCGCGGCTGCTCCTCCGGTCTTGAAGCGTGCGACCTGAAGGCGGCCGAACTGCTCCTGGAGCAGGGGATCACGTTCGTCCACCTCTTGAACAGCCGGAAGAACGGCCCGGGCACCCTGCATTAGCGACGGGCCGCGAAGTTGGGCCTGCCAGGCATTTCTGCGGACGTGCGCGAGAAGTTGCTGGCCCCTTCAAATTTCAAGGGATTCTCAACGCACGGCGGAACCGGAGAGGGAGCCGTCGCATTCTTCGTGAGGACGAACGAAGGAGGGTCCAGTGAAAGGCTTGTTGGCCGGACTTTGCGGGTTCGCGCTGTCGCTTGCGCTCTTCCTGAGTGGAGCGGCTGTCGCAACGTTCATCCTCAACGGGAACCCGGCACGCGAGCCGCGGCTCGACATGAATCAGTCGGAAATCTGGGCCGAGCAGCCGCGCGCCGTGAATCCGGCGGCTCAGCACTTCGAGCGGCTCCCCGCCCGCGCGGCGGCAAGTGATGTCTCTCCTAGAGCGCCTGCGGTGACCGAAAACGGCGAAGAGCCGGCCGTGAGCCCGCCTTCAGAACGCATCGCGATCACAAAAGGCAAAGAGGCATTGGAGGACTTCCCGGAACCCGCGGTGACCACGCAAGGCAAGGAGGTCGTAGAAGACCTTCCTTCGGAACCCGAGGTGACCGCAAGGGACACCGGGGACGAGAAGGAACGTCCTTCTCTGGATTCGATGGCCACCGGCTCAGTTCAAACGATGCCCAGCGAGGAGCAGCCGGTGTCGGCGACCGAGCCGACGGCGCATGTCGAATGGTGTGCAAACCGCTATCGGTCCTACCGTGCCGGCGACAACAGCTACACATCCTTTAGCGGCGGACCGCGGACCTGCGTTTCTCCCTATATGAACGCGGCCGGAACCCCGTCGGAAGATGTATCGCCGGAGCCAACCCCTGAGGAAAGCGTCGAGGATTTTCCAGCCGAGATGGACCTCTCGGCCGATGCGACGAACCTGTCGTTCGAACATGTCGAATATTGCTTTAGTCGATACCGCTCGTACCGCCCGGAAGACAACACCTACCAACCCTATGATGGCGGGCCGCGCCGTCAGTGCCGATAAGCCGAGATGTTGCGGAGAAGTTAAAGCGGAATAGCCCTATCGCGGCAGCGTCCCCCCCCGCGATAGGGCCGGGTTTCCTCTACATCGCGTTGACCATGGTGCAGAGTTGCGCGATGGTCATTGCGCCGCCTGTGGCCGCAGTGCCCGCCGCCGACCCGGACGAGGTCGATCCGGTGGTGGTGCTCGCAGTGGTTTCGCCCGAAACCTGGGGTGTAGTTCCGGCCGCCGACCCACTTGCATTGCCTGATGCACTTCCGGCCCCCGCTGCCGATGCGGTTTGCATTGTGTTGCAATCCTGCTTGATCTGGTTCTGCTGCTCGGCCGTCAGCTTCGACCAGTTCCCCTTGATTTCATCCTGGCTGCGCAAGCTCGTCCCTGAAGCGTCAGAGAAGAGGGCGTTGCGTACCGGATCCGACCATTTCGACGTGGTGCTCCTTTCCGCTTCGTTCATCTGCATCATCCCCGGCGCTCCCGAGCTGCTCCCGGAAGGAGAGGCAGAGGTCGTCCCTGATGCGGAGCCTGCAGTGCCACCACCCGATGTTGACCCTGAACTGCTTTGAGCGAAGGCGGCGGATGCCATTGCAAGCGAGATGGCCGCGGCCAGAAGATAATTGTTTTTCATATGCGTTGTCCTTCTTATTAGCGCGCACAACGCGCAGCGCATCGAACCGGCCGGTGACGGGAAGGTTCCACCTCTTTCGATTCCAGTTGGTGCCCTCCGCCGCGGTCCGGACCTCACGAGGATCCGCTTTTCTTCCGCCACCTTGCAAAACAACTTTACATCCACCGTTTCCTTTGGTTTGTGAGGCACAGCCTTTCGTCTCGACCGCTTGGAGGAACAGAATGAAGTTGTTGCGTTACGGACCCGAAGGGGCAGAAAAGCCGGGCGTCCTGGACGGTGCCGGCCGAATTCGCGATCTCTCGGCGGTGATCACCGACGTCGCCGGTCCGGCAATCGCCGATTTCGGCTGGGCGCGCGGTCTCGACGTCGAAGGCCTTCCGCTGGTGGAGGGCGCGCCCCGGCTCGGCCCCTGCGTCGCCGGTAGCGGCAAGTTCATCTGCATCGGCCTCAACTACGCCGACCATGCGGCAGAGTCCGGCCTTGACGTTCCGCCTGAGCCGGTGGTCTTCATGAAGGCCACCTCGGCGATCGTCGGTCCGAATGACAATGTCATCATCCCGCGCGGTTCGGTCGCGACCGATTGGGAAGTCGAACTCGGCGTGGTGATCGGCAAGAAGGCCAAATACGTGGGCCGCGACGAAGCGATGGACCACGTCGCCGGCTATTGCGTCATCAACGACGTCTCGGAACGCGATTACCAGATCAAGCGCTCCGGCCAATGGACCAAGGGCAAGTCCTGCGACTCCTTCGGTCCGACCGGTCCCTGGCTCGTCACCCGCGACGAGATCGCCGATCCGCAAAGCCTCGCGATGTGGCTGAAGATCAATGGTGAGACGAAGCAGAATGGCTCGACCGAGACAATGGTCTACGGCGTCTCCTATCTGGTCAGCTATCTTTCGCAGTTCATGACGCTCCATCCGGGTGACATCATCTCGACCGGTACGCCGCCCGGCGTCGGCATGGGCTTCAAGCCGCCGCAATACCTGAAGGCCGGCGACGTCATCGAACTCGGCATCGAAGGGCTCGGCAAGCAGAAGCAGACGGTCGTTGCGGACGACTGATATTGCCGGGGGCGCCCCTTGAGGGCGCCGCCGGGTCTAGGCCTTCAGCCGTCCCTGCCGCTTTAGCTGCTGCTCGCGGAAGAAGATGAAGAGGCCGGAGGCGACGATGAGACCGGCGCCGAGCACCATCGGCAGGCGCGGCGTGTCGCCGAAGATCAGCCAGCCGAAGACGATGGCCCAGAAGAGCAGCGTATATTGCAGCGGCGCCACCGTCGCGGCGTCGGCGAGCTTCAGCGCCCGGTTGACGAGCACATGGGCGATCATGGCGACGACGCCGAGCAGGCAGAGGAGCGCCGTGTCGAGCGGCTTCAGCGGCGTCCAGTCGAAAGGCGCCCAGAGGAGGCCGGCAAGCGCCGCCCCGACCAGCTGCCAGAAGGCGAGCGTCGTATCCGGCGTGCCGCGCAGCGAGCGGCCGGACACCATCATGAAGGCGAAGCACATGCTGCCGAGGATCGAGATCAGCGCCGGCAGGGTCAGCGCCTCAGAAGAAGGTTCGAGTGCGATGAGGACGCCGACGAAACCGAAGGCGATCGCCGTCCAGCGCCGCCAGCCGACATGTTCCTTCAACAGGAGCGGCGAGGCGGCCGCCACATAGATCGGCGCTGCCAGCCAGTAGGTCATGACGTCGGCAAGCGGCAGGTAGACGACGGCGAAATAGAAGGCGAAGACCTCCGCCGTCGACGCAACGACGCGGGCGACCTGGAGCCACGGCCGCTCGATGGCGAAAAGTTTGCGAGCCCCGCCGAGCCAGAGGAAAGGGACAAGCAGGATCGCCGCGGCGAGACTGCGGATCAGCACGACCTGACCGACCGAATAGGTTGCGACCAGCCACTTGCCCATGACGTCGTTGAGCGAAAACATCAGCATGCCGGAAAGCATGACCAGCACGCCGGTGCGGGTGGCGTTTGATGCGGTGGATAGGGCGGCGGGCGCGGTCTCGACGGCCATGGCGGAGTCCTCGTGGAGTGCTTAGCCCTTGGCATATTCCGGCGCCGCAATCCATGCATCGTTCTTGATCGACTCATCAGCGTTGCAAATGAGACGTCAAGCTGACCCGCTGGTGCTAGCCGGCCAAGCGCATGTCGGTCGCGGTGAGGTCGCCGTAGAGCTCCGCATACTTGGCCGCACTGTGGCGCCAGGAAGAGTCGGTCTTCATCCCCTGCCGCTGCAGGCTCTCCCAGACGCGCCGGTGCCGGAAGAGCTTGAGGGCGCGGCGCAGCGCGTGCCGCAATCCCTCCGTATCGACCGGGGAGAACTGTACTCCGGTGGCGGCCTGCGCCTGGAGCGCGGCGACATTGGCGTCGATGATCGTTTCCGACAGGCCCCCGGTTCGTGCCACGATCGGGACGCAGCCGTATCGAAGCGCATAGAGCTGCGTCAGCCCGCAGGGTTCGAAGCGCGAGGGAACGAGCATGGCGTCGGCGCCGGCATGGATCTTGTGGGCGATCTGCTCCTCATAGCCGAGCCTCATGGCGACGTGGTGCGGGAACCGCCGGGCGGCGTCGAGAAAGGCGTATTCGATGTCCGCGTCGCCGTTGCCATGCACGATCAGCCGGCCGTCCATCGCGACGATTTCGTCGACGACGGCTGCGAGAAGATCCATGCCCTTCTGCCAAGTCAGCCTGTTGATGCTGGCGAAGACCGGACCGCGCGTATGCGGCAGTCCGAAGAGCTCGAGCAGCGCCTCGCGGTTCGGCAGCCGCCGGAGTGGCGTTCTCGCCGAATAGGAATACTCGATATAGGGGTCTATGGAGGGATCCCATACGTCGACGTCGATCCCGTTAACGATGCCGACGACGTCTTGATGGCGCGCATTCACCACCCCTTCGAGTCCCATCCCGAAGGTCGGGGTCATGATCTCGCGCGCATAGGTGGGGCTGACCACGGTGATGGCGTCCGCGGCCTGCAGGCCGCCCTTCAAATATCCGAGATCGCCATAATATTCGACGCCATCGATGGAATAAGCCTCGTCCGGCAGGCCGAGTTCGGAGAAGAGATGGGCGGGAAACTGCCCCTGGAAGGCGATGTTATGGACGGTCAGGACGCGCGGGATCGGCACGTCCTCTGCGTATTTGGCGTAGACCAGGCTCAAGGCGGCGTGCCAGTCGTGCGCGTGAATGATGTCCGGCCGCCAGTGCTGCACGAGTCCGCCCGCGATCTGCGATGCGACCAGGGAGAAGGCGGCGAAACGCTTCCAATTGTCCGGATAGTCCACCCCGTGCTCATCCGTATAGGGACCGCCCGATCTGTAGAAGAACCCCGGCGCATCGAGCACGAAGAGCTCCAACCCCGCGGCGCGTCCGGCAAGCAGCGTCGCCTCTTCTCCGAAAAGATAATCGTAGCGGGCAACCGGTGTCGCGGCCTCCAGAGCCTCGATGACGGAGGCGTAGCCCGGGATCAGCGTGCGTGTACGAATCCCGTGCGATTTCAACACCTTCGGGAGTGAACCGGCAACATCGGCCAGCCCGCCGGTCTTCACCAACGGGAAAATCTCAGCCGTCACGGAGAGAAGGTTCATGGATCTTATTTCCGGAAAATTGTGTTGGCCTATGCCGGCCAATCGCCGCCCCACTTTGCACTTCCTTCAACACGAAGCCCGTGGGCAAAGTTCCGCCGCGAAATCGAAATTTTTGGAGGAGCGGCTGCGGGGAGCGGCGACCGGGTCATTCGCCTGCGGATTTGCCGTGAGCGACCTCAACACCGACCTGCTTTGGGAGTACACTTCGGCGGTCGCGCGCTCGTTCCATGTGCCCAACATGAAGGAGACAGGTGATGACTTTCAGCTTGATGAGCCCCGCCTTCGCGGAAGGCCAGCCGATCCCGAAAAAACACACGCGTTTCGGCGAGAACATCTTTCCGCCGTTGAAATGGACGGGTACGCCCGAGGGAACGCAGAGCTTCGCGTTGATCGTCGAGGATCCGGACGCCGTCAGGGGAGTGTTCCGGCATTGCGCCATCATCAACATTCCCGGCAACTGGACCGAGCTGTCGCAGGCTGTCGATACCGGCCCGGAACATGCCATCAAGTTCATCCGGAACGACTTCGGCAACGCGCGCTATGATGGGCCGCAGCCGCCGGCGGGGACGGGCCTGCATCACTATCACTTCAAGCTCGCCGCGCTGGATACCCGCAACATGTCGATCTCGGACGATGTCGGGGCGGTGCAGGCCTGGGCCGGGGCTCGAAAACACCGGATCGCTGAGGCGGTTTTGATCGGCACCTTTCAGGGTTGACGCTCGGGCGCTAGCGTCGACCACCTCAGCCTTCGAAAATTAGGCTCGCCGGGAACCAACCTCGGCGGTCGCGGTTTCGTGCCCATTCCGTCCGCGATCAAGGAGTGTTGCGATGGCCAAGAAACCCTCTGCGCCGAACGATTCGAAGCAGGCCACCATTCATGACCAGAAAGCGACCCGCGGCAACGGGGGCGAGCTGCACCAGGTTGCCCAAGGCGCCACTCCCGTCTTGACCACCGCGCAAGGGGGACCGGTGGCCGACGATCAGAACAGCCTGCGCGCCGGCGAGCGTGGCCCGACATTGATCGAGGATTTTCATTTCCGCGAGAAGATCTTTCACTTCGACCACGAGCGTATCCCGGAGCGCGTCGTGCACGCCCGCGGCTACGGCGCCCATGGCTTCTTCGAGACGTATGAATCGCTTGCCGCCTATACTCGGGCGGATCTGTTTCAGCGGGCCGGAGAGAAGACACCGGCCTTCGTGCGCTTCTCGACGGTGGCCGGCAGCAAGGGCTCCTTCGATCTGGCGCGCGACGTGCGCGGCTTTGCCGTCAAGATCTACACCAAGGAGGGCAACTGGGACCTCGTCGGCAACAACATCCCGGTCTTCTTCATCCAGGACGCGATCAAGTTTCCGGACGTCATTCACTCGGTGAAGCCGGAGCCGGACCGGGAGTTCCCGCAGGCGCAGTCGGCGCATGACAATTTCTGGGACTTCATCAGCCTGACCCCGGAGAGCATGCACATGATCATGTGGGTCATGTCAGACCGGGCCATCCCGCGGTCCTTCCGCTTCATGGAAGGATTCGGCGTTCACACCTTCCGCTTCGTCAATGCCAAGGACGAGTCGACCTTTGTCAAGTTCCACTGGAAGCCGAAGCTCGGACTGCAGTCGGTCGCCTGGAACGAGGCGGTGAAGATCAACGGCGCGGATCCGGACTTCCACCGCCGCGACCTGTGGCAGGCGATCCAGTCCGGCAACTTCCCGGAGTGGGAGCTGCATGTGCAGCTCTTCGATCAGGCCTTTGCTGACAAGTTCGACTTCGACATTCTTGATCCGACCAAGATCATCCCAGAGGAGGTCCTGCCGACGAAGCCGGTCGGGCGGCTGGTGCTCGATCGCATGCCGGAGAATTTCTTCGCCGAGACCGAGCAGGTCGCCTTCATGACCCAGAACGTGCCGCCGGGCATCGACTTCAGCGACGACCCGCTGCTGCAGGGGCGCAACTTCTCCTATCTCGACACGCAGCTGAAGCGACTCGGCAGTCCGAATTTCACGCATCTGCCGATCAATGCGCCCAAATGTCCCTTCCAGCACTTCCAGCAGGACGGCCACATGGCGATGCGCAATCCGGTCGGGCGGGTGAACTACCAGCCGAATTCCTGGGGCGAGGGGCCGCGCGAGTCGCCGATGAAGGGTTTCCGCCATTTCGCATCAGAGGAGCAGGGACCGAAGCTGCGCATCCGGGCCGAGAGCTTCGCGGACCACTATAGCCAGGCCCGCCAGTTCTTCATCAGCCAGACGCCGCCCGAGCAGCGCCATATCGCCGATGCGCTGACCTTCGAATTGAGCAAGGTGGAGACGCGTGTCATACGCGAGCGAATGGTCGCCCATCTCCTCAACATCGACGAGACGCTCGGCAAGAAAGTCGGCCATGCGCTCGGCCTCAAGACGATGCCGAAGCCGGCCGAAGCCGCCGTCGCCACCCGGCAGGATCTCGATCCGTCGCCGGCGCTCAGCATCATTGAGCGTGGTCCGAAGCGCTTTGAGGGCCGCAAGCTCGGAATTCTGGCGACGGACGGTGCGGATGCGGCGCTGCTCGACGCCCTGATCGCTGAGGTCACGGAGCAAAAGGCGGCCTTCGAGCTGATCGCCCCGAAGGTCGGCGGCTTCACCGCCTCGGACGGAAAGTGGGTCGCAGCTCACCAGATGCTCGATGGCGGCCCATCCGTGCTCTACGATGCGGTGGTGCTTCTCCCTTCGGCAGAGGCAGTCGCCGATCTGATTGATGTCTCTACTGCTCGCGATTTCGTGGCCGATGCCTTCGCCCACTGCAAGTATATCGGCTTTGTGGGTGCGGCACGTCCCCTCCTAGAGAGGGCCGGCATTGCAGACACCCTCGACGAGGGAACGATCGAGCTCACCGATGCGGGCAGCATCGCCCCCTTCTTCAAGGAACTCGGCAAGCTGCGCGTCTGGGCCAGGGAACCGGCCGTGAAGCTGAAGTAGGTCGGCAAGGGAGTGGACGATGCCGTCACCAGCGCATGGAAAACCGACCAAGGCGGCCGGGCGGCCGCGCCCTGGGAGAAACGCAAGGGCGGCCACGGACGCTGCATCCGCCGGCGCCTTCGCGCTGCCGGTCAGCACCGCGCCAATGGAGGCCCGCTCGGCGACCGAGCTTCCGAGCGGCGGGGCATGGCAGTATGAGCCCAAATGGGACGGTTTCCGCTGCCTTGCCTTCAAATCCGGCGAAGAGGTTGATCTCCGGGCCAAATCGGGCAAGCCGCTCGGGCGGTTTTTCCCGGAGGTTACCGCCCTCTTGCGCCGGCTGGACGCTCCGCAATTCGTCCTCGACGGTGAACTCGTGATCGAAGTCGACGGGCGTCTTTCCTTCGACGCCCTGCAGATGCGCCTGCATCCGGCGGCAAGCCGCGTCGCGAAGCTCTCGCAACAAACGCCGGCCCGCCTCATCCTGTTCGACATGCTGGTGGATGCGACGGGGGCAGTTCTGACCGATAAGCCTCTTCCCGCCCGGAGAGCGGCACTCGAGGCCTTCGCGGCCAAGAACGCCGTCCCGGACAAGCTCGAGCTTTCACCCTTCACGCTGGACCGGCAGGAGGCCGAGCGGTGGCTTACCTCGTGGGAGGCGGGCGCTACCGACGGGGTCGTCGCCAAGCGGCGCAACGGGCCTTACGAATGCGGCGAGCGCGCGATGGTGAAGGTCAAACGCCTGAAGACCGCCGATTGCGTCGTCGGCGGCTTTCGCTACGAGAGCGACAGCAACGAGGTCGGCTCCCTCCTGCTTGGGCTTTACGACAGCGACGGAACGCTGGACCATGTCGGTTTTACCGCAACGATTTCGGACAAGGAGCGCCCTGCATTGACATGTCGGCTCCAGGCTCTGCGGGAGCCGCCCGGCTTTACCGGCAAGGCACCCGGCGGCCCGAGCCGCTGGAGCACCGAGCGCAGCGGCGAATGGGAACCGGTCCGTCCGGAGCTCGTGGTCGAGGTACGCTTCGATCACGTCAGCAGCCGCCGCTTCCGCCATGGCACGAAGCTGATGCGCTGGCGTCCCGACAAGGACCCGCGCCAATGCACCTATGAGCAGATCGAGCCGCGCTGACAGGCCAAAGCGCGCCGCGTGAAAATGTATTCACGCGGCGCGCTTTGGCCTTTGTTTTGTGCATGTCGTCATCCCAAAACCGCTGCACACTTTTGGGCGACATGCATTAGAACTTGCGGCTGAGGAAGCGCGAGTTCTCCAGCCCGAAGCGCCACGGGTGCTCGACGGCTTTGGAGATTCCGACGCGAAGGCCGGTTGAGACGGGCGGCCGCTTCGTTGGCGGGCTCAGTTGGAAGGGCTTTCCGTCGAGCGGCAAGCCGTCCTGTTCCTTGCCGATCGCGAGCGCCTGGCCGACCCGTCCGGGGCCGGAACAGAGCAACCTGTCTTGCGCAACACCGCGCCGCTCCCGCATTGTTTCCAGCCCCCATCTCGGCTCGATGGCGCGGATGAGTACGGCGCTGCCGGGCAGGCAGACGAAATTCAGGCACCAATGAAGACCGTAGGAGAGATAGACATAGGCATGCGCCGGTGCGCCGAACATTGAGCGGTTGCGGTTCGTGGCACCGGCGAAACTGTGGGAGGCGGCATCGTCGGGAAGATAGGCCTCCGTCTCAACGATGATGCCGCCGATGCCGGAAACGGTGAATTCGGCGCCAATCAGATCGGCGGCGACCGTGATGGCGTCACGGGCAAAGAAGCTGTCGTCCCACTGCAATCGATAGGCTCCCCGATCCAGGCCGGTGTTATGTAGCCTCATATTTCAGGCTCGCCAACGTTGCGCCCCGGAATCTTGCGCAGCCACAGAGAACTTTCCGCGAACATCCAAAGCATGTAGGGTTGACTCGAGACCATAAAAAGGAGCCGAGACATATGGCGCAACGCGCGGGCAATGCGGATCTGCCGCTGCATGGCGGCCGGGTCCCGAAGTGGCTCGGCGACCGGATGACACGGCTCGGCAGGCTGATCACGGAAGCGATCGTTCATCATTATGGACGGGATGAATTCCTGAGGCGGCTTGCCCACCCGTTCTGGTTCCAGTCCTTCGGCGCGGTGATGGGCATGGACTGGCATTCGTCGGGGATCACCACCAGCGTGATCGGCGCTCTGAAGCGCGGCCTGACTCCGCTTTCAGGCGAACTCGGCATTCACGTCTGCGGCGGCCGTGGCCAGCATTCACGAAAGACCCCCGGCGAACTTGTCATCATCGGCGACCGAATCGGCTTCGACGGTGCGAGGCTTGCCGAGACAAGCCGCCTCGTCGCCAAGGTCGACAGTGCCGCCGTTCAGGACGGCTTCGATCTCTACCTTCACGGCTTCATCGTCACGGACGACGCGAAATGGGTCGTCGTCCAGCAGGGCATGAACGGCGACCGGCGGCAGGCGAGGCGTTATCACTGGCATTCCGAAGGCCTGGAGAGCTTCGTCGACTCTCCACATGCGGCGATCGAGGGGCGGGAGCAGGGCAAGATCATCAACCTTGCGGACCGGCGCGCCGGCGCCTCGCGGGCAAGCCAGCTCGATCTCCTGGGCGCGCTCGGACCCGATGGGCTCGTGCGCGAGCTGGCGACAATCGAGGCCCGCGGAGCGGGACTTGCGGCGCCGGCCCAGCCGCTGCTGCCGCACCTCTTCATGCCGGCCCATCACGATGTGCGCGAAAGCGACGTGAACATGCGGCGCCTGCACGGCAATTTCGCCGCCGCCGCCGATCGCGGGCCGAAGGATTTCGAGGAACTGCTGCTCGTGCCGGGTGTCGGCGCGCGAACCGTCAAGGCGCTCGCCATGGTCGCCGAGGTGGTGCACGGCACGCCGTGCCGCTTTTCCGACCCGGCGCGATTTTCGCTTGCCCATGGCGGCAAGGACCGTCACCCCTTCCCGGTGCCCCTCAAGGTCTATGACGAGACGATCAAGGTGATGAAATCGGCAGTGCAGAAGGGACGGCTTGGGCGAGAGGAGGAACTCGCCGCCTTGAGACGTCTCGACGAGCAGTCGCGCCGGATGGAGCGCTACGTCACCGGTCCGGACCTCAAGGAGATTGTTGCCGGCGAGTTCAGAAATTCTGCCCGCCTTGGCGGTCGGAGCGTGTTCGGCTGGGAGCGGGAGGTCGAGGAAAACCAAAGGCAGGATGCCGCCATCAAGCGCCGCACCCGCGACTGAACTCGCGGGAACAATCACCGGACCGGTCGATTAGGTGGGTGAGTGTTGCGAGACAGCCCAACCCGAAGGAGGTTCCCGTGAGCGCTTCGAAGACCACGACCGATCACGACACGATCCGCAAATGGGCAGAGAGCCGCGACGGCCACCCGGCACGCGTCAAGGGGGCATCCAACGGCGGTCTGCTGCGCATCGACTTCGGCAAGCCCGAAGAGAGGCTGGAGGAAATCTCCTGGGAGGATTTCTTCAGGATATTCGACGAGAACAAGCTGGCCTTCCTCTTCCAGGACCGGACCGCGGAGGGGAAAGTCAGCCGCTTCTTCAAGTTCATCGACCGCGACTGAGCGCGGATGCTTGCAAGCTACCCGTCCTTGGCCCGCCAGCCGTGCCCACGCGTGTCCCAGCGTCGGCGAAACTGCCGGATCAAGCCGATCGGCGCGCAGAAGCGCTGTTACCGGGTCGCAACAAGCCTTTCGATCTCCTCCAGGCGCGCCCTCAGCGTCTGAATTTCCTCCCGCTTTTCCGCGACCACATCCTTTGCCGTCTCGATCCGGTCGGCGCCGGGGACGGTGCCGATGGCGGTATGCGCCTCGGTCGCAATCGCATCGATCTGCGCCTCGAGCTCGGCGATGCGCTCTTGCATGTCGCTGATCTGTTGCCGGACCGTACCTCCGGTCTCTCCCGCATGACGTTCCGATGCATCGATCGGTTCGTCGATACCAGGCGGGTCGAGAGGGCGTGCCACGGTCGAGGATCGCGCTTCTCCGTGCTTGGTCATGGCTGGTCTCCCATAAGCGCTCTAAACTCCGCGCAGCCTCCGTTGTTCCGGTGGGCTGATGCGGATTTCGGCGCTTCTTTTCACGTCGTTTGGAACTTCCTCTCGCAAGGTCCGTTTTTATGAATCATGTCCGGGAGGGATTCGATGCATGCACAGGAGTGCCTGGAGCTTCATTTCGATCTGATGAGCGGTAGAGCGCTGCTCTGCTGTGGCGACAAGGATTATGTCTTGCCTGATTTCTATCCCACGAAAGAAACGGCAAGGATCGCTGCCCAGCAATTCGCCTGGGAAAAGCTCGGTTGGAAGGACCGAGCGCGCGAATTTCGGCAGGCTTCCGAGTTGCCCGTGTGGCTGCGCTGAGCCGCTGATAGAGCCCGATGGGCAAGGGCAGTAAAAAGACGGCGAAATGGTCGCAAGAGGTGACGGCGCATAGCAACGCGCTGGACATCGAGCCCGGTATTTTTGCCTCGGATGATCCGCGGAAGATTGCACGTTCCCTGAAACGCTCGGCTGAAGCGAGCGACCGCCGTAAATCGAGCGCTTTCCGATCCGCGATGTCCATGCTCAGCTTCTATATCAACAGGGCAGGTTCTGGATTGGCCGACGAACAGCGGCGCGTCCTCGAAAACGCGAAGGACGAACTCAGGACGGATTTCGGGCGGGAGCCCCCAGGCTGAACCGGGAGACGAGGGATTTCATGGCACTCACGCTCTATTACTGGGACGGAATTCCCGGCCGCGGCGAATTTGTGCGTCTCGCATTGGAGGAGGCAGGCGCCGATTATGTCGATGCGGCGCGCCAGCCTGGCGGCACTGCTGCCATGCTGAAGTTGATGAAGGATGCCGGCGGTGCCGCCACCCCTTTCGCGCCGCCCTTTCTCGTCGATGGCGAATTGCTCATCGCCCATGTCGCCAATATTCTGTTCTATCTCGGCCCAAGGCTGGGGCTGGTGCCCGAGGATGAGGGCCTGCGCCATGTTGCCAACGGTCTGCAACTGACGGTGACGGATCTCGTTGCGGAAATCCACGACACGCACCATCCGATCGGCGTGTCGCTCTATTACGAGGAGCAGAAGCCGGAAGCGTCGAGGCGCGCGGAGAACTTCCTGTCCGAGCGGCTGCCGAAATATCTGGGCTATTTCGAACACGTCCTCATGCAAAACCCCGAAGGCCCGCAGCATAGCGTCGGCGGGCGACTGAGCTATGTCGATCTTTCACTGTTCCACCTGGTCGAGGGGCTCCGCTATGCGTTTCCGAACGCGGTGCGTGCCAATGAGGAGCATCTGCCGACGCTGATTGCGCTGCATGATGCGGTCGCGGCGCGACCGCGGATCATGAGCTATCTGGCTTCCGACAGGCGCTTGCCCTTCAACGAGTCCTGTATTTTCCGCCGCTATCCCGAACTCGACCGACCGTCCTGAGCTGCTAGTCGACGCGGCCGGCGATTTGGGCGAGGTCTTTGACGAAACGCGCGCGTTCTGCCGCGGCGTCGTCTCTGTTCTGGATCCTCAGAAGATAAGAGGGGTGGATCGTGACGAGCACCTGGTATCCGGTGGGCGTAGCGATCAGGTCGCCGCGGTTTTTCATCACGCCGGCGCGGCGTCCGAGCAGCGCCGAAAGCGCCGTTGCACCCAGCGCGACGACGACCTCGGGGTGCAGCTTCTCAAGCTCCGCGCCGAGCCACCAGGAGCAGCGCTGGATCTCGCCCGCGTTGGGTCGCGAATGCAGGCGGCGCTTGCCGCGTTGCTCGAACTTGAAATGCTTGACGGCATTGGTGAGATAGCAGCTCGAGCGATCGATGCCTGCCTCATGCAGGCACTCGTCGAGGATACGTCCCGCCGGGCCGACGAAGGGCCGTCCCGCCAGATCCTCGCGATCGCCGGGCTGTTCGCCGACAAGGACGACGCGGGCCTTGCCCGGTCCCTCGCCAAACACGAGCTGCGTCGCATGCTTATAGAGGTCGCAACGCTCGCAGCCCTCGGCCTGCTCGCGCAACGCTGCAATGGAGGGCGCATCAGCATGCTCGCCGGAGAGGGACGGACCCATTTTTACTGGTTCAGTCGGCATGGCTTTCAAGACACGAGCCTCGGTCCATTTCAATCGTGCAACCGGCTAAACCGACGGGCTCGGACCATGTTCCGTTCGCTATGTCAATTGGACCGGACGGCAGCAACGATGCTTGGGCCCGGCAACTCACGTCCGTCCAAATTATGTGCGCCGAATATCGGCTCGCCGCGGATCGGCGGAACGGCGGCTTTGCCCGCGGAGAGATTGGCGCGCAACTCGAGCACCGTGCCGCCGAACGACCAGTCGACGGCGACAATGCCGTCGCGAGCGGAATGGACCTCGAAACTCGGAAAGTTGCATTGTCTCATCAGCGGCGCGATGTGCCGCTGCCGGATATCGGCGAGGTCGCGCATGAAAGCGAGGTGAGTCCTGCCGGCCGCGCTCTCGGCGCGTTCCCAGCAAAGCTTCGAAGCGGCAAAGGTCTCGGGATCAATCGGATCGGGAAGATCTTCTGCCGTCTTGCCAGGCGGCATGCCGCCGAATTTCTCGGCTTCCTCTTGCCGCCCGCCCCGAACGGCCGCGCCGAGTTCGCCCGCATAGTCGGCGAAAAACAGGAACGGCTGGCTTTCCCCGTATTCCTCGCCCATGAAGAGCAGCGGAATCTGCGGCGAAAGCATCAGCATCGCTGTCATCACGTTCAGCTGGTCAATCCTGGCGAGCGAGACGAGGCGCTCGCCGAAGGCGCGGTTGCCGATCTGGTCGTGGTTCTGCAGGAAGCTCACGCGCGCCTGCGGCGGCACTTCGCCCTCAGAGAGGGACTCGATCGTTTCGGTCGAGGCGAAGCCGTCGGTCATGGCCTCGCGCGTCGCCTGCCAGCGGCGCGCTGCAAAGGGCCGATAGAAGCCCCTGTCTTCGCCCGTTGCGATGACATGGAGGCCGTGGTGAAAATCGTCGTTCCACCCGGCAGTGAAGAGAGCGATAGTCCCGTCGCCGTTGCGCCGCACCAGATTGCGCCGGCGGTCAGCATCCTCGACGACCAGATGGACGTTGCGGTCGGCAAAAGTCTCCTGCACCTCGCGCGCCAAGGCGGCAAGAAAATGCGGCTCGCTCGTGTCCCTTATCTGGTCCGTCGCATCGAGGCGCAGCCCGTCGAAGCGGAAGTCACCGAGCCAATAGAGCGCGTTGTCGATGAAGAAGCGGCGCACGGCGGGTTCCTCGAAGGCGATCGACGCACCCCATGGGGTCGGCCGATCGCCGTTGAAGAAGCGGCTGGCGTAACGGGGGAGGCTGTTGCCCTCCGGTCCGAAGTGATTGTAGACGACGTCGAGCAGGACCATCATGCCGAGCCCGTGCGCCGCATCGACCAGCGCCTTCAGATCGTCGGGGGTGCCATAGGCATGGTGCGGCGCATAGGGCAGAACGCCGTCGTAGCCCCAGCCGCGCTCGCCTTGAAACTCCGCGACCGGCATGATCTCGATGGCGGTAATCCCGGCTTCGGCTAGATGCGGTAACCGCTCGGCCGCCGCTCTAAAGGTGCCCTCCGGCGTAAAACAGCCGACATGCAGCTCGGAGATGATTGCCTCTTCCCATGGCCGCCCGCGCCAGGAGGAAGCCTTCCACTGGTAGGCCGACCGATCGACGAGCATCGACGGGCCGGAAACTCCCTCCGGCTGGGCGCGAGAGGCAGGATCGGCGACGCGGGTCCCGTCGGAAAGTTCGAACCAGTAGCGGTCGCCTACCCGGGCCCGGGCAGAGACTTCGAACCAGCCGCTGTCGAGCGCGCGCATCGAGTGCGATACATCGGCAAGAACGAGGCGGACCGCCTGCTCGTCGGGCGCCCACAGGCGAAAATGTGCGACGTCGTCCGAGGTGAGCTCGGCGCCCCAGGTCTTCCGGACAAGATCGGGCATTCGTCTTCCTTGCTGCTAGCGAGATCGGCAAGAAACGAGAACTGCGTGGACGGGTCGAAGGTTCCGCGGCGACCGCTCGTCTCCGAGGGGCGGCAGGAACAAAGTTGCCGTCATCGGCGTTGCCCCCTCACTTCCACGACGCTGCAGGGGGCGCGACAACACGAATGAATGTGGCTTTCTCCGAACTCGATTTTCTGAAGCCGGAGCTCGGCGCCGAATACACCGGCCAGGGCACCCATTTTGCGGTGTTTTCCGCACATGCCGAAAAAATCGAGCTGTGTCTCTTTTCCGAGGATGGCAGCAAGGAAACGGCCCGCCTGCCGCTGCCGAAGCGGGAGGGCGACATCTGGTCGGGATATATCGAGGGGCTGGGCCCGGGCACGCTTTACGGCTACCGCGCTTATGGTCCCTACGACCCGCACAACGGACATCGCTTCAATCCGAACAAGCTGCTTCTCGATCCCTATGCCAAGCACGTGGCGGGCGAGTTCGTCTGGGACGACGCGCTGTTCGGCTACACGATCGGCAGCCCGCAGGGCGATCTTTCCTTCGACGAGCGCGACAGCGCTCCATTTACGGTCAAGAGCGTCGTCCAGGATCCGAACTTCGACTGGGACGGCGAGGAGGCGATACGCCGGCCCTGGACAGAAACGATCATCTACGAGACTCACCTGCGCGGCATGACCATGACGCATCCGGGCGTGCCGGAGGAATTGCGCGGCACCTTTCTCGGCATGGCAAGCGATCCGATCATCGATCATCTGATCAAGCTCGGCGTCTCCGCGGTGGAGCTTCTGCCGGTGCAGTATTTCCTCGACGACCGCTATCTCACCGAGCGAAGCCTCAGGAATTACTGGGGTTACCAGCCGCTCGGCTATTTCGCGCCGCATGCGCGCTACATGAAGGGCACCAGGATCACCGAGTTCAAGACGATGGTGAAGCGTTTCCACGCCGCCGGCATCGAGGTTCTGATGGACGTCGTCTACAACCATACGGCCGAGGGTTCGGAACAGGGGCCGACGCTCAGCTTCCGAGGTCTCGATAATCTCAGCTATTACCGCCAGTCGCCGGAGCAGCCTAGGCACACCTATGACATGACCGGCACCGGCAACACGCTGAACGTCGCGCATCCGATGGTGTTGCGCATGGTGCTTGACAGCCTCCGCTACTGGGTGGGCGTCATGCACATCGACGGCTTCCGTTTCGATCTGGCGAGCGCCCTC
Source organism: Sinorhizobium americanum (assembly GCF_001651855.1). Taxonomy (GTDB): domain Bacteria; phylum Pseudomonadota; class Alphaproteobacteria; order Rhizobiales; family Rhizobiaceae; genus Sinorhizobium; species Sinorhizobium americanum. Next base: position 296,998 of record NZ_LNQC01000053.1, read on the forward strand.
GGGCGCGAAGACATGGAATTCGACCGCGAGGGCGGTTTCTTCGACGCGATCAGGCAAGACCCGATCCTGGCGGGCGTCAAGCTCATCGCCGAGCCGTGGGATATCGGCGATGGCGGCTATCAGCTCGGCGGTTTCCCGCCGCCCTTCCGCGAGTGGAACGATCGCTTCCGCGACGATGTCCGCCGCTTCTGGAAGGGTGACGGCGGCGTCGCCCCGGTGCTCGCCGAGCGGCTCACCGGCTCGCCGGTCCAGTTCAATCATTCCGGCCGGGCCGCGACCACCTCCGTCAATCTCTTGAGCGCCCATGACGGCTTCACGCTGATGGACACCGTCTCCTATGCGGAGAAGCACAACGAGGCAAATGGCGAAGACAATCGCGACGGCCACTCGGACAATCATTCGGACAATATGGGCGCCGAGGGGCCGACCGATGATCCCGGGATCGACGAGGCGCGCCGGCGACGCCGCCGTGCCATGGTCGCCACCCTGATGATGAGCCAGGGCGTTCCGATGATCCTCGGCGGCGACGAACTCGGCAACAGCCAGCGCGGCAACAACAACGCCTATTGCCAGGACAACGAGATCGGCTGGATCGACTGGAACGGCTCTGACGAGGCCTTTCTTACCTTCTGCCGCAAGATGACGGCCTTCCGCCGGGAGAACCCGGTGCTGCGCCAGGAGAATTTCCTGGAAGGAGCCACCGACGAGCACGGACGCATCGAGATCGCCTGGTACAAGCCCGACGGCAACCGGATGGACGAGCCGGCATGGGGCGACGGCGAATTGCGCATCCTCGGCGTCTATCTCTGCCAGCTCTCACCCGCCGAGGCGCCGGCGGGGGAGATCTTTCTTGTCTTTAACGCCGGCGGCGACTGCGACGTCGCGCTTCCGCCCGCGCACGGGGCGCAAGGCTGGCGGTGGGCGCTGAATACGGCCGAAGACGACGCCTTTGCCGAGACCGTTGCCAAGGAGCGGGAAACAATCCGTGCGCAGAGCGTCGCCGCTTTCGTTCCACAAGACTCTGGCGAGTAGGAGGCGCCACCAACTGCGCTTGCGGGCGCGTAGAAAGGAGGCAGCAGTGCAAAATCCGCGTCAGCCGGGTCAGACTCCGCCACCGCCGCCGAGGGATCCGGAACCGCCTATCGGCGAACCTGAACCCGATCGCCTTCCGGACGAGGCGCCGCTACCGAATCCCGACGAGAATCCGGAGCCGCCTCGCTATGGCGGCGGCTCCGGCGATCGATGCTGGAATAGGGTTTGAGCCATGGAACAAATGGGCGGTCGTCCCGTTTGCATTTTGCCGACACGGCTTTCATCAGCGAGGTAAGGGACATGGAACACGACAGGGAAGAGCTCATCAAGCGCAGGGCTTACGCGATCTGGGAGCAGGAGGGCCGTCCCGACGGCGAACACCAGCGCCATTGGGAGCAGGCAGCGCGGGAAATGGAAGGGCAAGGCACGCCCAGCCCCAATGGAGGCGACAGCCTCGAGACCGAGGGAACGACGAATGCCGTGTCGACCCCGAAGCCGCCCACGCCCCGCACAAAAAATGCCAGGAACGGAGCGCGAGCGCACTGAAATGCCGCTTCCCAGCTGTCTGATTCGGCGTGGCCCCGGACGGCCTGGCTGGATCAGACAGCACCTTCCGAGAAAAGGAGCAGGACAATGCATGTATCGGAGATCATGAGCAGGGACGTTCATCTCGCGACCCCCAACGACACGATCAGAGATGTGGCGCGGCAGATGGCGGACAACGACATTGGCTTCATGCCGGTCGAGGACCATGACCGCCTCGTCGGCATGGTGACGGACCGCGACATCGTCGTGCGCGGCGTGGCGGACGGGCTCGATCCGCAGGCGAAAGTGCGGGATGTGATGACGACCGACGTCAAATATTGCTTCGAGGACGAAGAGGTCGACGACGTGGCGCGGAACATGGGTGACATCCAGGTGCGGCGCCTACCCGTCGTCAGTCGCGACAAGCGCCTCGTCGGCATCGTGTCCTTGGCGGACGCCGCGCGGGAGCAGCCCGCCGTGGCGGGGACGGGCCTGAAGGGCGTGACCATGCCTGGCGGCGAGCACAATCAGGCCGGGCGGCACTGACGCGCTCCCCTGAAAATTGAATTGGCGCCGTGAAGGGCGCCAAGCCATGGAGGCAGCATGCCGCAAAAACAGGATAACGGAGAGCTCGGGAAGGGTGGTCCCACAGAGCGGCGCCCGCGCCGCACATCCCAGTCGCCGGATGTATCGTGGCCGGCTCGTCGCCTGGGCCCGCAGCCGCAAAGGACGGCAGATCTGCAATCGCTGCAGCCGGAGAATGCTTCCGGCGAAGACCACATAGCGGACGCCTCGGACGTCGGCGGCGGCGCCCAGGACCTACGCGCCGGAATGTCGGTCGACCCGCCACAACCTTCGCCGCGCGATTTCAGCGGCGGCGCTCAACCGACCAGGCCGAAACACGACCAAGGCCGAACGGTACAGGAAACCGCAACTCAGGAGCATCAGGAAAGCAGTGACGAAGGAACGGGCGGCGAAGCCTGGAACAGGATCCTTGGCAATACGACCAATGCCGGGATGCTTCGCCTGCTTGCGGCGATCGGCCTTTTCATTCTCGTGGCGGGGACCTTCTTCTGGCTCGTCACTTGATGCACGGGGGATCTAGCGTAGAACCGCAATGGCGGAGAAAGTGAATGTCGTTTCTGCGTGACCACGGACTGAGCATTACACTGACCATCCTCACCGCCGCAACCATCGCGGGCATGATATTCGCCGGCGCTCATGCCTTCAATCAAGAGGCGATCATGCACGGCGAAGCCACCGTGACGGTCGCCGATTATCTCTTCACTGGCCACTTCCTGTCCGCTCTATTCGAAAACTGGGAGAGCGAATTTCTGCAGATGGCGGCCTATGTGTGCCTTACGGCGTTCCTCTACCAGCGCGGCTCGGCCGAATCCAAGGACCCGGACGCCCTTCAGGACGAAGTGGATGAAGATGCTTTCAAGAAGAAGGATGATCCGAAGGCACCCTGGCCCGTTCGGCAAGGGCCGTTGATCAGGACACTCTATTCCTATTCGCTGGGCATCGTGCTTGCCGGACTGTTCGTCCTGAGCTTTGTTTTCCATCTGCGCGCCAGCGCAGCGGCGGCGAACATCGAGGCGATGCGTCATGGCGAGCCGCCTGTTGGCCTCTGGACGCGACTGGCCGATGCCGAGTTCTGGTTCGAGTGTTTTCAGAACTGGCAATCGGAGTTCCTGTCCACACTGCTGCTGGTTCTGCTCTCCATTTTCTTGCGTTTCCGCGGATCGCCGGAGTCGAAGCCAGTCGCTGCGCCGTTAAGCGCAACCGGAAAGTAGAGGCCAGAAACGTTTCGGCGTCCCGAACGAGATGTCGGAACGCCGAAAGCGTCTGCAGTCGGAACCGTGGATTACTGCTGCGCTGGAGCCTGCTCGGCAGGCGCGGTGCTCTGAAGCTTTTCCTGGACCTTCTTGGCAAGCGCCGGATCGTTCTGCGCGGCCGTCAGAATGGTCGTATATTCCTCGACCGAGATGTTCGGCGAAGCCTCGACGGCCTTGACCATCTGCTGGCTGGCTTCGCTTTGCAGCTTCTCCTTTGCTGCTGTGTCCTGCGTCGCTCCGATCTTGGCGGAGTATTCCTGCCGGACCTTGTCGACCTGAAGGTAGGCGACCGCGAAGGCCTCGATCTTCTGTTCGCTGATCGGGGCGCCCTTGGCGCTTGGCTGCGCCGGGGCCGTCTGTTGCGCCGGCTGTGTTTCCTGGGCCTGGGCAAGTTCCAGCGCGGAGGCCGGGCTCACAACCATCAGGCCGAAGACTGCAGCGGTCAGCGATGCAACGCGGGTGTAACGAGTGATCATATTCATTCCTCTTTGACGTGCCCTCTTGGACGTGCATGACGTAATACCGCCTTGCTCAACCGCTCCGTGTCGTGTGCGACGCAGCGGCGCTAGACCATGTAGCCCTCAAAAGTGCTCGGTTGGGCGATGTCGGGGCAATTTGCTGACCATTGCGCGGCAGCTTTGTGACCCCGCGCTTCTCTTGAGCGAGAAAGTGAGTACAGCCAGCGGTGGCAGTCAGGTACCGTTCGCCTCAGGCGGCGCGCTTGCTTGCGCGGATCGCATAACGGTGCTGGCTGCGTCTCGCCAGCCCCTTGAAGAAGTTCCAGTTCTTCGCCTGCGTCCGGTGGATTTCGCCGAGATCGGTATCGACGACGATGTCCGTAAAGCCGGTGGCCTTAAGGAGTTCGACAACGGCCTCGGCGCGCGCGCCGTTGGCGAAATGGACACGGGAGAGGATGCTCCGGTGGGTCTCCATCATCTCGCGCGAGTGCATGGGTGCGTCCGGCTTGAAAACGCCGGCGCGCTGTCCCCAGGCGCTCAATCTGGAGAACAGCCGCTCCAGCGCACCCGTATTGACGAAATCGCCGTCGACGATCAGAAGCGTGCCGCCGGGCTTCAGCACGCGCAGCCATTCGGCAAAGGCCGCAGCCGGATCGACGAGCGTCCAGACCAGATGCCGGTTGACGATGACGTCGTAGTGGTCGTCCGGCTCCATCGTGCTTTCCGCGTCGCCCATGCGGAAGGAAATGGCACGTTTGCGGCTTCTTGCCTTCTGCCGTGCCCGCTCGAGCATGGGCTCGGCCCAGTCGAGACCGGTGACCTTGAAGTCGAGATCGTCGAGCAGGTGCGAAATGACGCCGGTGCCGCTCGCAATGTCGAGTGCGGCGCGCCCGTCGCCTTGCCCGAGATGGCGCAGGAAAAGCCGGTGCCAGGCGGCGCGCTCTTCCTCGGAAAAAATCTCGTGTCCCGGAGAAAGATCGAAAGTGGCGGCACGTTCCGACCAATAGGTCTTTATTTCGTCGCGAAGATCGTAGTTCCGGCCCGCCGCCACGTCGCTCATTACCAGTCCGCCTCTCCTGTTTGGAAGCGTTCTAAAAGATAAATGTTGACTGGTAAAGTCATGAAACATTAGAAGGCAGCGTTTTCCAAAGGAGCAGGGATCAATGAAGGTTTTCAACAGGGTGGCTTCCGCCGCCGCGGGCCTTTGCGTGCTTTTTTCGAGCGCCGCACTCGCCGACACGGTCAAGGTGAAGGACATCACGGGCCGCGAGGTCGAGGTCAATGTGCCAGTCCAGCACGTGATCCTCGGTGAAGGTCGGCAGATCTATTTCGTCGGCGCCCTGGACAAGGACGAGCCCTTCAAGCGGGTTGTCGGCTGGCGCGACGACCTGACGAAGGCTGATCCGGAAACCTATGCCGCCTATCTCGCCAAGTATCCTGACATCGCCAAGCTGCCGGCCTTCGGCGGCATGAAGGACGGCACCTTCGACATCGAGCAGGCGGTGGCGCTGAAGCCCGACGTCATGCTGATGAATATCGACGCCAAGACGGCGACGGAAGAGGCGGGCTATATCGAGAAGCTCGAAAAGGTCGGCATTCCGCTCGTCTATGTCGACTTCCGCGAGAAGCCGATGGAAAACACCGAACCGAGCATGCGCCTGATCGGCAAGCTGTTCGGCAAGGAAGAAAAGGCCGAGGAATTCATCAAGTTCCGCGCCGACAGCATCGCCAAGGTGACGGACGTGCTGGCCAAGGCCAATCCGAAGAAGCCGCTCGTCTTCATGGAGCGCGCCGGCGGCTATTCCGACGACTGCTGCATGTCCTTCGGCGACGAGAATTTCGGCAAGATGGTCGAGTTCGCCGGCGGCATCAACATGGCGAAGGAGATCATTCCGGGGACGTTCGGGACGGTCAATCCGGAGCAGATCATCGCTTCGAACCCCGATCAGATCATCATCACCGGCGGCAACTGGGAAGGTTACGTTCCGGGCGGCAACTGGGTCGGCGTCGGCTATGGCGCGGATGAGAAGGAAGCCTTCCGCAAGCTCGAAAACCTGACGAAGCGCCCGGCCTTCACCGGCGTCAAAGCGGTGAAGGAAGGCAATGTCCACGCCATCTGGCACCAGTTCTACAACAACCCGTACCAGTTCGTCGCCATCCAGCAGATCGCCAAGTGGCTGCATCCGGACCTCTTCAAGGACCTCGACCCGGACGCGACGTTCAAGGAACTGCATGAGCGCTTCCTGCCGCTTCCCTACAAGAGCGGATACTTCGTGTCGCTGAATGTCGGCCAGTAAATCTGGATCGGAGGGCACAAGCCCTCCGATCGCTTTTGCGAGGTTTTGAAATGCGGAACCTGAAGAAAGTCGTCCTGGCACTTGTCGCCGCGGTTTTTGCCGCGGCGCCGGCCGTTGCGGCGGAAGTAACCGATGTCACCGGCCGGAAGGTCGAGATCGAGCTGCCGGCCAAACGGATCCTGCTCGGGGAGGCGCGGCAGATCCACATCGCGGCGGTGCTCAGGGGCGAGCATGTCTTCGACACGATCGTCGGCTGGCGCGACGATCTGATCATGAAGGATCCGGATTCCTATGAGGGCTACCGCGAGCGCTTTCCGGCCATCGAGAAGCTGCCGCGCTTCGGTTATATCCCGAGCGGGGACTTCAGCCTGGAGGCGGCAATCGCGCTGAAGCCGGACGTGTTGACATTGAACCTCGAAGCGCAGGAGGCAGTCGAGGAGTCGGGCTTCATCGATAAGGCTGCCGCTGCCGGCATCGCCGTCGTCTATCTCGATTTCCGCGTCGATCCGGCGAAGAACAGCGAGAAGTCGATCGAAATCCTCGGCCAGATTTTCGGCGCCGAGGCGCGGGCAAAGGAGTTCATCGACTATCGACGCGCCCAGATTGCCGTCGTCACCGACCGCCTCGCCGAGGCCGGTGCGATTGCGCGCCCGAAGGTCTTCATCGAACGTTCGCCCGGGATCACCGGCGACACGGCCTGCTGCCGCACCTTTGGACCGGCGAATTTCGGCGAGATGGTGGAAAAGGCCGGCGGCCACAATATCGGCTCCGACGTAATCGCGGCGACCTTCGGCGACCTCAATCCCGAGCAACTCGTCGTTGCCAATCCGGACCATGTGATCGTCACCGGCAGCAACTGGTCGGCCGAGTCCGACGTCAACCAGTTCGTCAGCGTCGGCCGCGGCGCCGATCTGCAAGCCGCGCAAAAGCGGCTGAAGGGGCTGATGGAACGGCCGGCCTTTGCCACGCTCAAGGCCGTGAAGGCGGGCACGGTGCATGCCGTCTGGCATCAGTTCTACGGCGCGCCCTATGAGTTCGTGCCGATCTTGCAATTCGCCAAATGGTTTCATCCCGAACTTTTCGCCGATATCGATCCGGACCGGACCTTCCGCGAATTTCATGAGAAGTTCCTGCCGATCGCCTACCGGGCCGGCTATTTCGTCTCGCTTTCGGACGGGGGTGAATGATGGTCGCGATCGCCGACGAAATCTCCGGCCTCGAAGGGCGCGGTCGCTACCGCGCCCTTGTGGCGCGCCGGATCCTGATACTCTCCGGGCTGATCGCCGCCTTGTTCCTTTCGGTCGCGGTCGACATGGCGCTCGGACCGGCGAACTATCCGCTTGCGGACGTGCTGACGGCGCTGTTCAGCTCCGACACGGTAACCGACCAGCTGCGCGTCGTAATCTGGGACATCCGCATGCCGATCGCGCTGATGGCGGTGACCGTCGGCGCTTCGCTGTCGGTCGCCGGCGCCCAGATGCAGACGATCCTCGCCAATCCGCTGGCAAGCCCCTTCACGCTCGGCATTTCGGCGGCGGCCGGCTTCGGCGCCGCCCTCGGGCTCGTTGCCGGCGTCGCGGTGTTTCCCGTCGCGGTCCAGTACATGGTGCCGCTCAACGCCTTTCTGATGGCGATGCTGGCGGCGCTGTTCATCCATTTCGCCTCGACCATGCATGGGGTCACCGTCGAAACGATCGTGCTCCTCGGCATCGCGCTCGTCTTCACCTTCAACGCGGCGCTGTCGCTGCTCGAATATCTCGCTTCCGAACAGGCGCTCGCCGCCGTCGTCTTCTGGACGATGGGGAGCCTGACCAAGGCGACCTGGCCGAAGGTCTGGATCACCGCGGCCGTGCTCATCGTTGCCGTGCCGCTCTTTGCCCGGCATGCCTGGGCGCTGACGGCGCTCCGGCTCGGCGACGACAAGGCAGCGAGCTTCGGTATCAATGTCCGTCGCCTCAGGCTCGAGACGATGCTGATCGTCAGCCTGCTTGCAGCGATCCCCGTCTCCTTCGTAGGCACGATCGGCTTCGTCGGCCTCGTCGGCCCGCACATCGCCCGCATGCTGGTCGGCGAGGACCAGCGCTTCTTCCTGCCAGCCTCGGTGCTCTGTGGCGCGCTCCTGCTGTCCGTCACGTCCGTCGTTAGCAAGATGATCATTCCGGGCGCGGTGCTGCCGATCGGCATCATCACGGCGCTGGTCGGCGTGCCGTTCTTCTTCGTGCTGATTTTCACCAACAGGAGGCGCGCATGGTAGCCCTGAGGTTAGACGCGGTCGGCGCCACCTATGGTCGGCGCACCGTGCTGTCCGGCATCGACACCGGCACGCTCAGAGGCGGGGGCCTGACTGCGGTCATCGGCCCGAACGCCGCCGGCAAATCGACGCTCTTCAAGCGCATTGCAGGGCTCGCCGCCGGTCCCGGTCTTGTCCACCTCACCGACACGGAAAAAGGGCCGGAGACGATCTGTTACATGCCGCAGGACACCGGCGCCAATGCGGTGCTGACGGTCTACGAATCCGTCCTGCTTTCGGCCAAGCAGGGTTCCGGCTGGAAGGTGAAGAACGGCGAACTCGCCGAAATCGACCGGGTGCTGGCGGCACTCAGGATCGACGACCTGGCGTTTCGCGGCCTCGGCGAACTCTCCGGTGGCCAGCGGCAGCTCGTCTCGATTGCCCAGGCGCTGGTACGCAAGCCGGAAGTTCTGCTCATGGACGAGCCGACTTCGGCGCTCGACCTCTTCCGCCAGATCGAAGTGCTCGGCTTCATGAAGCGGCTCGCCGAGCAGTCGGGCATGGCGGTGCTGATTGCGCTGCATGACCTGAACCACGCGCTTCGCTACTGCGACGACACGATCGTGATCAGTGGCGGCTCGGTGGCCGCGAGCGGGCCGACGCACCAGGTGATCACCGCCGAGATGCTGAAATCGGTCTACCGAGTCGAAGCCCGGGTCGAATCCTGTTCGCACGGCCGGCCCGTGATCATTGTCGACGATTCCATTCCCCTCCGTTGAGCGGAGCGGTCGCGCCGACGCGGCGCGACACATGGAGGTCGAGGCGGAGACCTCAGTTGACGCGCGTTCCCTGCGCGCAAAACAGATGCAGCTTGGCGAGGTCCGGGGCGACATGCACTTGTTGGCCGGGCTTAAGATCGATCCGATCCCTGAGGACAAGGTTGGCTTCCGCCGAGCCGAGCTTGACGCGCACGTGGGTTTCGGAGCCGGTCGGCTCCACGACGACCACCGTCGCCGGCACACCGTTGTCTGCGAGGGCGAGATGTTCCGGCCGGATGCCGTAGACGGCCGCCGCTGCGCCTTGATAGCGAGTCGGCATGGGCAGCGAGGCGCCGTTGCGCGTGGCGAACTCTCCATTCACGACCGAGCCTTCAAAGAGGTTCATTGCCGGCGAGCCGATGAAGGTCGCGACGAAGGTGTTGGCCGGACGGTCGTAAAGCTCGAGCGGCTTGCCGATCTGCTCGACATTGCCGCCGCGCATGACGACGATCCGGTCCGCCATGGTCATCGCTTCGATCTGATCGTGGGTAACGTAGACGGTCGTCGTCTTCAGCCGCTGGTGCAGGTCCTTGATCTCGGCGCGCATCGTGACGCGCAGCTTTGCGTCGAGGTTCGACAGCGGTTCGTCGAACAGGAAGACCTGCGGATGGCGCACGATCGCCCGCCCCATGGCGACGCGCTGGCGCTGACCGCCGGAAAGCTGTTTCGGCAGACGGTCGAGCAACGGCCCGAGCGCCAGGATGTCGGCCGCTTCGCGCACGCGCTTTTCGATCGCCGCCTTGCCTTCACCCTTGAGCTTCAGCGCGAAGCCCATGTTTTCCGCGACGGTCATGTGCGGATAGAGCGCGTAGCTCTGGAACACCATGGCAATGTCACGCTCTTTCGGAGCGACGTCATTGACGAGGCGACCGCCGATGCGGATTTCGCCGTCGGTGATGTCCTCGAGCCCGGCAAGCATGCGCAGGAGGGTCGACTTGCCGCAGCCGGACGGACCGACGAGGGTGACGAACTCGCCATCCTCGATGTCCATGGAGACGCCGTGGATTACCGGCACGGCGCCGTATTGCTTGCGAACCTGTTCGATCGTGACGGATGCCATCTCGTTCCTCCCTTCCTGTCCTTCAGAGCTTAAGCTGCCAGATGCGTGCGGCGGAGATAGTCCCTTTCGGGGCGGCAAGGCGCGCCGAACGAACGCCCTCGAAACCGGGCAGGCGCTTTGACCCGGTCCAGCGGCCGTTGTCGGCAAAGACCTCGATCGATCCCTTGTCGAGGAAGAGGCGAAGCGTCGAGGGGCGCGCGCCTGCCGCGATGTAGCGGGGCAGCCATTTGCCGTCGGGAACGTCGTAGAGGATGCTCAGGCCCTCCTGGTCGAGCCTAAGGCCGAGCTCGACGTCGGGATGATCGAATTCGAGGTCGAAGGCCGCGCCTGCGGCCGCAAGGTCGATGACGATCTCGACGGCGCCGTTGCCAAGCTCGACCGTTTCGCCGGACGGCAAGCGGGTCTCGTCGATTAGGTGTTGGCGCAGGCTGTCGACTGCGTCGACCGGCGACGTCAGCAGAGCGCCGTCGTTGAGCAGGACGCGTCGTGGCAGCGTCATGGCGGTCGGGAAATCGGCCTTCTTCGAGATCTCCGTCCAATTCGCCAGCCAGGCGATGCCGACGGGACCGGACTGATCGACAAATGCCTGGAAAGCATAGGCGTCGGTGCCGAAATCGAGTTCCTGCTCGAATTCCTTGACGAAACTCCCACCGTCGAAGCGGCCGACGGTCGCGATGGTGATGTTGCGGCGGCCGGTCGCCGGGTCGCGACTGGTCAGGAGGCCGAAGATCAGTGCCCAGCGGGTTTGCGGGTCATGGGCCGGGCCGTCGAGCGGCACGATGCACGGGCATTCGGCCGCCGTCATTCCGAAACGATCCTCGCGGTGCAGGATACCGACGAAGGTCCAGCCATGTGCCGCATCCGGGTCCTCTGTCTCGTAGAGCAGAATGACGCCACCGGCGTGGTCGCGGCTGCCGAGAAGCATCTTCCAGCGGCCATCCGGACCCTTGATCACATAGGGATCGCGGAAATCGAGTGTCAGGTCGAGGTCCGCCGGGCGCTCGGGAAGAATGACCTCGGCCGGGCCGGCGGCAATCTGGTCGCGGGTGACAGCTGTCAACTGGATCTGCTCTTCCGGGTCGCGGTCCTTGACCTGCTCGGTGAATAAGACACGGATGCCGGGTTCCTCTCCGGCAAGCGGGATTGCCGAACCGGAAAAAGCGCCGCCGCGGCCGTCGGCGCGGGCCGAAAGCTTGGCCGACGGGAAGAGAAAGACCGGTAGATGCTTCCAGCGGAGATAGTCGTCGGAGACGGCATGGCCCCAGTGCATGGTGTTCCAGCGCAGGCTGTGCGGATAATGCTGGTAGAAGAGATGGACCTTGTCGCCAAAGCGGCCGAAGCCGTTCGGGTCGTTCATCCAGCCGAAGGGCGGGCGGAAATGGTAGCTGCCGGGAACGGCGGGTGCCGCATTGGCCTCGCCGGTGAAGAGGATGCGGATGCCGGTTTCGAGCACCTCCTTTTCCGAAAAGGCGTAGACGATGGAGAGGGCGGTGGTTGTCGCGTCATAGGTCAATGTCGTTTCGCCGCCGCTCTCGATTACCAGCGATTGGAACTCGAATTCCTCGCTGTTGCGAGCCGTCAGTCGACCGGCGTCGCGTCCTTCCTGATCGGCTCTAAGCTCAGCCGGCGTTCCCGGGTAGACCGCCTTCAGCCAGGCATGGATTGTCGTGCCGGCGGGAAGGGCGGCACTCAGCGTCTTGAGGCTGCCGTCGAGAACCGAGGAGGGATTTGCATGGCTTGTCATTGATCAACCTTTCACGGCGGAGCCAACGAAGGAACTTACGAACCAGCGCTGGAAGGCGAGATAGAGGGCGAGGATCGGGAGCATCATCAGGACGGAGGCGGCCATGGCGCGATCCCAGTAGATGCTGTCCTGGCCGAAGAAGGTGGCGATGGCGACGGCGATCGGCCGAGCGTAGTCGGTCTGCGTCACCAGGATCGGCCAGAGATACTGGTTCCAGGCCTCGATCCCCATGAGGATCGAGACGGTGGCGAGTGCCGGCAGGCTCAAGGGCAGGAAAATCGAGCGGTAGATGCGGAACACCGAGGCGCCGTCCACCTCGGCCGCTTCGAAGAGCTCCTTCGGAAGCTGTGCGAAGAACTGGTAAAACAGGAAGATGTAAAGCGGGCTGGCGACCCAGGGCACGATCTGCACCGTGAAGGTGTCCGTGAGGCCGGCACGCGACACCATGATGACGAGCGGCATGATGATGCTTTCCTGCGGGATGACATAGAGGGCGATGACCAGCGACAGGATCAAGGCCCGGCCGCGCAGCGAGCCCCAGGCGAGCACGAAGCCGGCCATGGAATTGACGATCAGCCCGGCGCCCACCGTGCATGCGAGAATGAACAGCGAATTCAGGAGGTAGCGGCCGTAGGCGAGCTCGCCCGAGAGGTTGCCGACCTCCGCGAAGTTCGACAGCGTCGGATTGGACACCCAGAAGGCGCGGAAACTGCCCATATCGGCGAGGATCTGAAAGCGATCGTCCTTGAGGCTCGCCACCAGCAGCATGAACAGCGGCGAGACGATGACGAGGGCGATGACGAGGATGCAGGCGGTCTGCATGAGACGCAGCGAACCGATCGCGGAGCGCTCGCGCTTCACCTCCATTTGTGTTGCGGAAAGGGCGACATCAGACATCGAAACGCCTCAGAAGCTGGCGCTGCAGCAGCGCAATGACGAGAACGATGAGGAACAGAATGACCGACACGGCCGAGGCAAGCCCCAGCTTCTGCTCTTCGAAGCCGGTTCGCACCATGTAGTGCACCACGGTTTCGGTGCTGCTTTTCGGCCCGCCCTGGGTCAGGACTGCGACCTGGGTATAGAGCTTGAAGGCCTGGATGGTGGTAATGACCAGCACGAAGACATGCGTCGGTCTCAGACCCGGCATGGTCACATGCCAGAAGCGCTGGAAGGCATTGGCGCCGTCGATGCGGGCGGCATCGTAGAGCTCGTCGGGAATACCCTGCAGGCCGGCCAGATAGACGATCATCTGGAAGCCGTAGGCCTGCCAGGCCGAGAGCAACACGATCGAGAACATCGCCCAGTTGGGATCGCCGAGCCAGTCGATCGGCTGGATGTGCCCGCCGGAGAGGAGCCCAATCACCTGGTTGAGCGGCCCGGTTGGGTATTGGAACAGTGTTCCCCAGATGACGCAGACAACGACCATCGAGGTGATGGCGGGCAGGAAGAACAGCCCGCGGAAGAAATTGCGCAACGGCAGCTTCTGATGCAGCAGCAAGGCGGTCGCGAAGGCGAGCCCGCATTGCACCGGCAGGATCCAGAAGGTGAAGCGCGAGACGTTCCAGAGCGAAGTCCAGAACAGGTCGTCTTTCAAGATTCTCAGGAAGTTGGTGAGACCGATGAAGCGCACCGGCGTCGGACGCGGCACCAGCGGTTGATTGGTCATGGCCGTCCAGAACGACAGGAGGAACGGCACGATCAGGAAGATCGTCAACAGCACCACCGCCGGCGCCAGCATGCCGATCTCCTGGAACAGGCGGCCCCGATCCCTGCGGCCCTTGGCTTTGCGTCGGGCAGGGCGCGCCGGGGCTGCCGTTGTGGTCAGCGCCGGTTGCTGCAAGGTCATGATCTCCTCCAATGAAAGAACTCAAGGGGAAAACACCGTTATTCGGCGGCTTTTCCTCGGGTCCGGTTGCTTTTTGAGCGGCATTGGCCGCCGATCGGTTAAGTCTCTTCCCTTCCGTTGGACAGGTTGTTTCTGCCCTTCGGTTCTGAACCATTCTCCAATCCGTGACCCTGATGCCGT